>CAYJPV010000031.1:0-14549 GCA_964372095.1 uncultured Vicinamibacterales bacterium
AACCAATTGAGCCTGTTAGACTTTTAACCGGACACTACTGGTCAGTAGTCAGTAGACAGTAGGAAGTGGAAGCAAGAAGCAGGAAGCACCGCCTCTGCTTCTTGCTTCGTGATTCCTGCTTCTACAACCACTGTCTACTTCCTACTGACTACATTCCTGCTTCCTGTGCCTTCGGCGACCCCGGACCTGAAGGTCCAGGGCTACAGCGTGTCCGCGCCCCGAGCCCCGAGCCCCGAGCCCTAATCCCCGTCCCCCAGAATGATCCCGCGGAACCGCTGGTAGAGCCACGCGCCGAGCAGCAGGCAGACGCCCAGTCCCATGAACCCGACGATACGATAGATGCCCCCGAGTGCCGAGAGGTCCACCAGGAACACCTTGGCCACGGTCAGCAGCAGGAGTGCAATCGCGAGGTAGCGAAGTGGCGCGTAGCGCCGCTGGATACCCACAATGACCAGCGCGGTCCCGTACACCGCCCACGCCACGGACAACGACGCCATCAGCGAAAACGACGCTGTCGCATCATCCATCGTCCGGAGATGCCAGTAGGAGTTGATCTCCGCGGAGATGAGCAGCAACGTGAGCACGTTCGCGCCGACGAGCAATCCGGCGTACTCGTAGCTGGCGCGGGCCTGTCCGGCGCCCAGCGTCCGGCGGAGGAAGTACGACATCGTGTAGGTGGCCGCGACGATTGTCAGGGTCGCGCCCGCACGAGGGTTCCAGATCGCCTCGAAACCCGCAGGCGTGCTGAAGAAGTTCATGTCCAGCACACGCGCCACGACGACCAGGAGCAGCGCGCTGCCGCCCCAGCGCATCCAGTCGCGCCCGGTCCTGAGTCCCGCCCAGTAGACGGCGCCCGCTTCGACAGCCCAGCCGACAAGCGCCCACCAATCGTCGAAGTAGAGGCCGATGGCAAACCCCGCCATCGCGAACGCGGCCGCCAGCGCGTTCACCGCGCCTTCGGCAGATACTCCCCGCATCTGCCAGGCGAGCAGAACCTGCCAGAGACTCAGGCCCGCGGCGAGTTGCGACGTGGCATACGGCCATCCAGCGTCGACGACGCGATACAACGCCGCGAAGAGCGCAAGCGCGCTGCCATGGAAGAGCACGAGATCCGCCTGCGGCCAGTCTGCCGGCGTGCGCGACGTACGTTCGGCCTGAGCGGCCAGGTGCATCACATAGAACGCCATCGCCGTCACGACGACGGCCACGCGCCAGCCCGGCGTGTTGTGGGTGTCGAGCCAGAGCAGGAAGACGGGAACCGTCGTGAGGAACACCGCCAGCCGCAGCCAGGCGCGGTCCCACTTCACGCTGGCCGCCACACCGGCAAGCGTGAACACCGTCAGGTAGAGCAGCAGCGGCAACGAGTGGTCGATGAGGTTCAGCACGGAGGCGCCGTGGAACACCACGATGACCGAGCCCAGCAGGAACGACGCGAGCGACTGCACGTTGCCGGCAGCCGGACCCCGCTCGCGCCAGAATGCCGCGCCGAACATCGCGGCGAAGAGCAGGATGAATACCTGCGTCGTCGGGTACTTGGCTGCCGTGTAGTGCACGCTGGCCCACCCAAGGAACGTGAGCAGCGTCAGCCCGTAGCTCACGCGGTTCAGCCACCCCCAGCCGCGGCGCGTCGACAGGACCATCGTTCCCGCCGTCAGCACGGCGACGTACGTGAGCAGCACGACCTGGGCGTCTTCCCGTCCGCCCACCAACGCTGGTGTCAGGAAGCCGCCGAGTACCGCAATGAGGGCCAGGACCTGCGAGCGGAGGCCGTCAGCCGCCAGGGCTGCCCCGGCCGTGATGACCACCATCAGCACAAAGGCGGCCGGACGCGACACGAGGCCGTACAGGTTAAGTGCTGCCCAGACCGATACGTAGAGCGCGACGAAACCTCCGCCGGCCACCACCTGCCCGTAGAGCTGATAACCCCGGCGCGTGAAACGCAGGCCGGCGGCAATGGCCCCAAGGCCGAACAGTGCGCCGAGCACGACGCGGGTGGTCTCGTTGATCCACGAATTATCGAAGGCGTACTTCACGAAGTAGCCGACGCTGAACACGATGGCCGCCATGCCGATGTACAGAAACCACTGGCTGCCGATTCGAGTCTCGAGGGTGTCGTCGGACGGGGCCGGCCGCGGGGGCACGGGCGGCGGTTCGACGGGCGTCTCGGCAGTGCGGGCACTGGCCGCCGGTACCGGCGGATGGCTTGTCCGCTCGTCCGCCTCCGCTCGATACGCCGCCGCCGCCCGCGCCGCGACGGCAGGCGGGGCCGGTGGCTCCGCCGCGGTGGCTGGCTCCGGCTGCGAGGCGACTGACGGAGGCCCGGCGCTGGTGGCCGGCGCCGGCACGACACCGGGCACCGTGACGGGGCCGGCTGCCTTCGGGGACTGCCGATCCGCCGCCTCCAGCTCCGAAACCCGGATTCGGAGCTGTTCGAACGACTTGGTGAGGCGCTGGATCCGCAGGAAGGTGGAGATGGGCAGCACGATGGTCAACGCCACGAAGGCGGCGGCGATGATCGCGCCGATGCAGCCGGCCAGTCCGTCCATGGTAGGGCCCCTCCAGGGCAGGTCTTAAAGACACCCGGTTTCAAGGCCCGTTCCCCCGGGCGAATGCAGGCCGGCGTACGCAGGTCTTGAAACCGTCTCCATGAAGATACGCGTCCAGGGGGCGCCTGTCATGTGCCAACCGTGAGCTTTCGTGATAAACCATTAGCGCCGCCGGGAGGCGTCCATATGACCGTGTCAGCGATCATTCGTCGGGTGTTGCCCTGCCTGTTGTGCGCGCTGTCTCTCGTGCCGCTGTCCGGGTGCCTGGTCGTCAGCCTGCACCCTGTCTACGACAAGAGTTCGGTGACCTTCCGGGAGCCGCTGGTGGGTTCGTGGAAGTCGGCGGAGGACGACGACGTCCTGACCATTGAGCGGGGGGCCTGGAACGCCTATGACGTGACGTTCCGGGACGGCGACGATATCACCCGCGTGACCGGCCACCTGACGCAGATCGGGCCGGCACTGGTGCTGGATGTCACGACGGCCACCGGCGTCGAGGAACCGATGGTGACGGTTCAGGCGCATTGGGCGTTCCAGGTCGAGCAGGACGCTGACACGCTGCGGCTGCGGGCTCTGGATTACGACTGGTTCTCGTCCCGCCTGAACGACAAGGCGATTGCCGGGATCGGACCCGTGCTGGGCGGCGACAGCAACATCGTGCTGGCCGCCTCCACGGCCCAGCTCCGGGCGTGGATCGGCGCGCACGCGGCGACGGCCGGCGTGTGGGAGGACCCGGTCACGTTCACGCGGCAACCTGCGGCAGGTGCGCCGGATCCGGCCCTGCAGCAGCCACCCCGGGAAACCGAACCCGTCATCGATGCCTACGACGGGGACGACTATACGCGGTACGAATTGCTGGAGCCCGCGAGCGCCCAGTTCCGCATCGAGTATGAAGTCACGGCGACGCAGGCTGGCGCGCGTTATTACTTCAACGCCATCCGCAAAGGCAGCGACGCGTCGGACGAGGCGGTGTACGACCGCTCAACCGGGCAGAAGCTGCCGTTCGCGGTCGTGACTGGAGCCGAGGCCAAAGCCGCGGGGCTGGCGTCGGCCGACGCGGGCACGCACTACATCCAGGTGACCTTGCCCCGGCCCGTGCCCGTGGGCGGCGAGACGCGCCTGCGTATCGACAAGACCTACAAGGACCCGCAGTCCTACTTCCGCGAAGGCGCCGGCATCGTGTTCTCTCGCTCCCTCGGCATTCGTCGAAATGCCGTCGTGCTGCCGCCGGGATACGAACTGGTGGCGTGCAACGTGCCGTCACAGGTGGCGCAGGAGGCGGACGGGCGAATCCGCGTGAGTTTCATGCACACAGGTGCGGGCCCGGCGCCGCTCGTGGTCAAGGCCCGACTCCTGCCGACGGGCGGGCCTCGCCCGACACCCGGGTCGCCGGCAGCCGCGCGGGAGCGGCGGACGGCCCCGGCGCAGCCGGCATCGACGCCGTCGATGACGGCCCGGCTGAACGAGCGGGCCCGCCAGGACCGCGAGATCGTGTACTTCCTGCAGCAGCCCGAGACGCATGCCTTCGCGCTCTACCACGACTACACGGAGCGCCGCGTGGGCGTCGACAAGTACCTCAACGTCGTGCGGGCCGGCAGCCGCGCGTCAAGCCCCTCGGCACGGCTGCTGGACACGGGCGAGGCGCTGAAGGTCGAGACGCTCAAGGGCGATGCCATCACGAAGGCTGCCCTGGACATTGGCGAGCCGGTTCGTCCGGAAACCGAAGTCGTCGTGATCCGGTTTCCCGCCGTGCAGGCAGGGCAGTCGTCGCGTCTGCGCATTCAGGAGACCTACACGGATGAAGGCCGGTACTACCTGGACGGTGAAGAACTCGTCTGGGACCGCGGGCTCGGCCGTTCGCGCAACGCCGTGGTGCTCCCCTCGGGCTGGTACGTCACCGCCAGTTCGATTCCGGCAGTCGTGACGATGACCAGGGACGGGCGCGTGCGGCTCGACTACGACAACCCCAGGCCCGATGAGGTGGCTGTGCTGCTCAAGGCGAAGCGGCGGTAAGGGGCGCTTCGCGAAGCACACAGTAGTCAGTAGGCAGTAGGCAGTAGGCCAGGGAACCGGCCACCCCTACTCCCTACTTCCTACTTCCTACTTCCTACTTCCTACTTCCTACTTCCTACTTCCTACTTCCCACTTCCCACTTCTTGCTTCTTGCTTCTGCGTTGTCCCTAGCCCCTAGTCCCTAGGTGCGGTACTCCCCATTGATCCGCACGTACTCCGCGCTGAGGTCGCTGGTCCAGACCGTGGCGCGGTGGCTGCCGCCCGTGCCCATGCCGACTTCGATCTCCAGTTCCTCGCCCGCGAGGTGAGCGGCGGCGTCCGGCGCGCGGTCGTCGAAGGGCACGCCATCGACGAAGAGCATGACCTGACCAACACGAACGGACGCATGTTCCAGTTCGAACGGAACACCAGCGCGTCCGGCGGCAGCCACGAGACGTCCCCAGTTCGGGTCTCCGCCGTGGATGGCCGTCTTGACCAGCAGCGAGTTTGCGATGACTTTTGCCGCGCGTCGGGCATCCGGCATCGATGCGGCGCCCGACACCGTGATCTGCACGATCTTGGTGACGCCCTCGCCGCCCCGCACGATGGCGCGAGCCAGTGTGCCGCATACCGCGCGGAGGCCGGCCACGAGGGCCGGGTACAGGTCCTCCTCCACGGGTACCTTGCTGGCCCCGCCCGCGAGGAGGATGACGGCGTCATTGGTCGAGGTATCGCCGTCGATCGTGATCGCGTTGAAGGTATCGGCCACCACCTCGGCCAGCGCCCGCTGCAGCACCGGCGGGTGCACCATGGCATCCGTGGTGATGAAACCCAGCATGGTCGCCATATTGGGCTCGATCATGCCCGCGCCCTTGGCCATGCCGCCGACGTGGAACACGCCGGCGGGGGTTGTGACCCGGACGGCCGCTTCTTTCGGGGCCGTATCTGTCGTCATGATGGCCTGCGCCGCCTCGAGGTGGTTCGTCCGCGACAACGAACGGGCCGCCGTGGCCACGCCGCGGCGGACCTTGGTCGCGTCGAGTTGTACGCCGATGACGCCCGTCGACGCCACGAGCACGTGTTCGGGGCTGCACCCGACCGTCGACGCGACGAAGCCCGCCGTGCTGCGCGCGACGGCCAGCCCTTCGGGACCGGTGCAGGCGTTGGCGCAGCCGCTGTTGACGACGATGGCGGCGACACGGCCGGCGGAGGCGGCGAGATGATCGCGGCAGACCGTGACGGGGGCGGCCACGGCCTTGTTCGTCGTGAACACGCCGGCGGCGGTCGCGAGATTGTCCGCCACCACCAGCGCGAGGTCGGGCGCGTCGGTCTTCTTGATTCCGCAGGCGACTCCGGCGGCCCGGAATCCGTCGGGCGCCGTGACGCCGCCGCTGATGGGTTCAACCGTGATGTCGCGCGAGCCCGTCATGACGTCAGTCCGTTCGCGAGCACCGATGGGCTGGCCGGGCCCGCCGCCGGGATCACCATGGCGTACTGGCCGCAGTGCGGGAACTTGGTGCAACTCCAGCAATCGCTGGCCACCTTCTCGGGCAGCCAGGCGTGCGGCACGATCGAGAACCCGAGGCGCACGAAGAACCGGGGCCCGTGCGTGAAGGCGCACAGCGTACGGAAGCGGCCGGCGCGGGCGCGCCGTCGCAGATCGTCGATGACCACGCGGCCCAGGCCCAGGCCGCGGGCGTCAGGATGGACCACCAGCGAACGGACTTCAGCGACGCCCGTGCTGAGGGGCGCCAGTTCACCGCACGCCAGCACGACGCCCCCGCGCTCCACAATCGTGAAGCGGTCGGCCAGCGCCGTGACGTTGGCAGGCGTGCGCGGCAGCAGGTGGCCCTCGGCAAGGTTCGACATGATCAGGGCGTGGATGGCCGGCGCGTCCCCTGCGTGGGCACGGCGCGTCACCTGCAGGGCGGCGGCAGGCGAGGCAGGGCTCGGCGCGGGGGCTGGCCAGAGGTACGCGTGGGTGGATGTCATGCCGTGGTCTCCTGTGCGACGGACGTGAAGACGGCGTCAAGGCGACTGATCGTGTCGTCGACCTGCGCCGGGCTGAGGATGTAGGGCGGCAGCAGCCGGATAACCGTCGTGGCCGTGCGGTTGATCAGCATGCCGCTCGTGAGGGCGGCCGAGACGTACGGCGTGGCGTCGACGTGGAGATCCATGCCCCACATCAGGCCGGCGCCCCGGACCTCGCGAATGACCGGATGACGGGCGGCGAGCCGGCGCAGGCCGGCGCCAAGCGCCGCGCCGACGGTGGCGACGCGTTCCATGAGCCCGCCATCGGTGAGGGCCTGCAGGAAAACAAGGGCCGCACGGCACGCGAGGAGATTGCCGCCGTACGTGCTCCCGTGATCGCCCGCGTGGACGGCCCTGGCGACATGCTCCTGAAGCAGCGCCGCACCGATCGGCACGCCCGCGCCCAGGGCCTTGCCGAGCGCGGCGAGATCCGGTGTCAGGCCGAGACGCTGGTAGCCAAACGCGACGCCGGTCCGGCCGAGACCGCACTGTACTTCGTCGGCGATGAGCAACGCCCCGCTCCGGGCCTGGGCGTCGCGGATGGCCTCGGCCATGGCGGCGCTCAGGGGGCGCACGCCTCCCTCGCCTTGTATGGCTTCCATCACGATGGCGGCCGTCGAGGATGAGACGGCGGCCAGGAGTGCCTGCGGGTCGTCGGGTGAGACCCACGTGACGCCATCGAGCAGCGGCGCGAAGGGGGTCCGGTAGTGTTCGTCCCACGTGACCGAGAGCGAGCCGAAGGTGCGGCCATGAAAGGCGTGCTCGAACGCGACGAACTGCGTCCGGCCGGGTTCCCCCTGCGTGTGCCAGTACCGCCGCGCAAACTTCAGGCAGGCTTCGTTGGCCTCGGTGCCGCTGTTGCAGAAGAACGTACGAGAGAGCCCCGACAACTCGGCCAGGCGTCCGGCCACCTGTCCCTGCAGCGGATGGAAATACAGGTTCGAGGTGTGCACCAGGGTTGCCGCCTGCTCGGCCAGCGCCTGCGCCAGGGCGGGATTCGCATGACCGAGCGACGCGACGCCGACACCGGAGATGAGGTCGAGATACCGTGTGCCGTTGGTGTCCCACAGGTAACACCCTTCCCCGCGCGTGAAGACCACCGGCGCTTTCCGGTACGTCTGAAGCACGTAGTGCTGTTCGAGGGCGGTGACGTCTGTGGCGGTGGTGGTCATGCGTGTTCTCCGGTCGGTCCGTCAGCGTGCGACGATGGTGGCGCCTGCCGGGTGGGTGTCGCGTGCGAGCACCGTGGCGAGCAACTGGGCGGCGTCGCGACCGTCGCCGATGACGACCGTCGCCACGCCGCCGGCCAGCGCCTGCCGGCAGGCGGCGAGTTTGGCCACCATGCCCGTGTTGACGGTGCCGGCCGCGACCATGCGGGCTTCGGCGGCGGCGTTGACTTCCGGCACGTTGTTGCCGGCCGAGTCGAGGACGCCGGGGGTGGTGCCGGCGATCACGAGGCGCCCTGCGCCGGCCCTGACCGCCACCGCCGCGGCCATCGTGTCGGCATTGACGTTGAAGAGCGTGCCGGAACGGTCTGCGCTGACGCTGGCGATGACCGGGATGTAGCCGCCAGACACCAGATGGGTCAGCAGCGAGGCCTGCCCGCTCGTGAGCGGCTGGCCAACGAAACCCAGCGACACCGTCAGGCCGTCCACGGCAACCAGCGGCGCCATCGGTTCCGCGGGCGCCACGGTGGCGTCCGCACCGGTGAGTCCGACCGCCTGGCCGCCGTGGGCCGCGACGGCCGCAACCAGCCGGGTGTTGATGGCGCCGGCCAGGACGGGAACGACGACGGCGAGCGTGGCGGCATCCGTCACGCGCACGCCGTCGACCTGCCGCTTCTGAATCCCCGCGGCCACCAGGGCCGCGTCGATCTCTTTGCCGCCGCCATGGACGACGATCAGCGGCAGTTGCGCGGCCGCCCGGGCGATGACGCGGGCGACGGCATCCAGCCGCGCGGCGTTCTCGAGCAACTCGCCGCCGAGTTTCAGGACCGTCGGCGCGATGTTCATCGCGAGAGCCCCGTCCGTTCGTCGAGACCGCACATGAGATTGAGGTTCTGCACGGCCTGGCCGGCGGCGCCTTTGAGCAGGTTGTCGAGACACGATACGAGAACGGCGCGGCCTGTCGGGGCGTCCACGCGCCAGCCGATGTCGCAGAAGTTGGTGTCGCTCACCTGCTTGATGTCCGGGAGTTCGTCGCCGACGAGGCGGACGAACGGGGCGTCGTGGTACGCGGCGTCGAAGGCCTGGGCGAGGGCGGCGGCCCCGACGCCGGGCGCCAGGCGCACGTAGATCGTTTCGAGGATGCCCCGGTGGATAGGGATCAGGTGGGGCACGAACGTGACAGGCCGGCCGATGCCCTGTTCCATCTCGGCGGCGTGGCGGTGATTGAAGACGCCGTAGGCGGACACGCTGCCGTGCACTTCCGAGAAGTGGGTCCGCTCGGTGGGTTTCTTGCCCGCGCCCGAAACGCCGGACTTGGCGTCGATGATAATGTCCCCCTCGATCAGGCCAGCGGCGGCGAGGGGCGCCAGGGCCAGGAGCGCGGCTGTCGGATAGCAGCCCGGGTTCGCCACGAACGCGGCGGTGGCGATGGTGTCGCGCTGATGTTCCGTGAGTCCGTAGACCGTGCCCGGCGGCAGTGGCGGGGCATCCGGGTACCATGTGTGGCGCGCCGTCTCGTTGCGGAGCCTGAAGGCGCCGGACAGGTCGATGACACGCGTGCCGGCGGCGGCCAGCGCGGGGCCGAGGGCGGCGGACGCGTGTTCCGGGAGCGCGAGGCACACGATGTCGGCCTCGGCCAGGCGGCTGGCGTCGAGGGGCTGAATGTCGCCGTCCCAGATGCGGGTCAGGGCCGGCAGGCGGCGCGCCTCGCTGCTGGAGGACATGGCGGCGGTGACGCGGATGGCGGGGTGGCCGGCGAGGAGGCGCAGCAGTTCCTGGCCGGCGTAGCCGGTGGCGCCGGCGAGGGCGACACGGGGGGCGGTGCGGGCGTTGGTGGGATGCAAGTTCATTCTGCTATGTGAATAAGTATGCATTCAACTGGTGTCCACGGTCAACGCCGAAGTCACTTGATTTGCCCAGATTGCCCGGGCTGGCTTGCGCGCAAACCACACGGACGTGTATATTTATGCAGGCGATGACACCATGATGAAAAAACGCAGACAGGCTGCCATCCTCGGCCTCGTCGACCGCCACGCCATCAACAGCCAGGAAGACCTGCGCCAGCGTCTCCGGACGCTGGGATTCACCGTCACCCAGGCCACCCTGTCTCGCGACATCCGGGACCTGGCGCTGGTCAAACACTCCGCCGATGGCGCCTACCATCGTCCCGGCGGCGACGTGGCCAGCCCCGTACTGGCCGCCGCCCGCCTGCAGCACGCGGTCACCGAATACCTCGCCGGTATCGACCGGGCTCTGCAGCTCGTCGTCCTCAAGACCGGCGTCGGCCAGGCCCAACCGCTGGCCATCGCCATCGACGCCACCTCTCTCGACGGCGTCGTCGGGACCATCGCCGGCGATGACACCGTGCTGGTGGTCTGCCGGGATGCCGCGCAGGCGACGCGCGTCGCCCGTCAACTCGAAACGCTGACACGGCAGTCGTAATCGCCGATCGCCGATAGCCGATAGCCGATAACCGATGGCCGAATTCATGGACAGAGTTGTTCTGGCATACGCAGGCGGGCTCGTCGACGCGGCGGTGCCCTGGCTGGCCGAGACCTGCCACGCCGAGGTGATCGCCGTCACGCTGGACCTCGGGCAGGGCCGCGACCTGGCATCGGTTCGCGAACGTGCCCTCGTCGCCGGCTGCGTGCGCGCGCACGTCATGGACGTCCGCGCCGAGTTCGCCGACCGCTACATCCTGCCCGCCCTCCAGGCGGGCGCGATCTACGAAGGGGCGTATCCTCTGGGCACCGCCCTCAGCCGCCCGCTCATCGCCAGCAAACTCGTCGAGATTGCCCGCATCGAAGGTGCGACCCTCATCGCCCACGGCTGTCCCGGCCACGACAACGACCGGGTGCGCCTCGACCTGTCGGTCCGTGCGCTCGAGCCGTCATTCCGCGTGATCGCCGCCGCCCGCGCCATGGGCCTCACGCGCCGGACCGAGCTCAACACGGACGTCAACCTCTGGGGCCGGGCCGTCCGGGGCGGGGTGCTCGACGACCCGTGGGTCGAGGCACCCGCTGACGTGTACGCGATCACGGCCGACCCGGCAGCCTGCCCGCCGCGCGCCGCCTATGTCGACGTGACCTTTGAACGCGGGGTGCCGACGGCGATCAACGGCGTGCCGATGCCGTTCATCGACATCATCGGCAGCCTCGGCACCATCGCCGGCAATCACGGCGTCGGCCGTATCGACATGGTCGAAGATCAGCTTGTCGGGACCAAGTCGCGGGAGATCTACGAAGCGCCCGCCGCCGTGGTCCTGCACCAGGCCCACGGCGCGCTCGAATCGGTCGTGCTGCCCCGGGACCTCGCCCGCGTGAAACACGACCTCGCACGGGAGTACGCCGACCTGGTCTACAACGGCCTCTGGTATTCGCCGCTCCGCGACGCGATCGATACCTTCGTGACGAAGACCCAGACACACATCACCGGCACGGTTCGCGTCAGGCTGTTCGCCGGCACGTCGACCGTCGTCGGCCGCACGTCTCCCTTTGCCCTCAGCGAGGACACGCCGCAGGCCGGCAACGGCACGGATGGGATCGATCGCGAGTCGGCCGAGGGTTTTATCAAAGTCCGGGGGCTGTTTGCCGAGACGCTGTCCCGGCGGCGGCACAACGGCGGCACCCCGGCAGGAACGGTCTGAGGCAGGGCATGATGGCGCACTTGTGGTCCGGTCGTTTCGAATCCGAGCCCGATTCGTCGGTGTTCGAGTTTGGCGTCTCGTTGGCCGTCGACAAGCGGCTCGTCGAAGAAGACATCACAGGCAGCCTGGCCTGGGCCGATGCGCTGGCCCGCGCCGGGGCGCTCCCCACCGATGACGCCGCGGCAATCCGGGACGGCCTCCTCGCCCTCCGCGCCGACTTTCAGCAGGATCCGTCGATGCTCACCGGGCCGGACGAGGACATTCACGCGTTCGTCGAGCGCCACCTGATCGCGCGGATTGGCGAGCCGGGTAAACGTCTCCACACGGGCCGCTCGCGTAACGAACAGGTGTCCCTCGACCTCCGGCTCTACCTGAAGGGGCACATCCCTCTCCTCCAGGCACGGCTGCGCCGCCTCATCGCGGCGCTGGCGTCCCAGGCAGAAACGGCCGGTTTGGGTGTCATGCCCTCGTACACGCACCTGCGCCGCGCGCAGCCGATCCTGATCGCGCACTACTTCCTGGCGCATGCCGCGGCGTTGCGTCGCGACCACCTCCGCTTCGAGCGGGCGATGGACGAAGCCGACGAGATGCCGCTTGGATCCGGAGCGATTGCCGGCGCACGGTACGAGGTCGACACCGCGGCGCTGGCGCGTGCGCTCGGGTTCTCGCGCGTGGTCGCCAACAGTCTCGACGCCACGTCGGACCGCGATTTCGTGGCCGGCTTCCTCCACGCCTGCGCGCTCACGATGGTGCACCTGAGCCGCCTGTCCGAAGATCTCATCCTGTTCACCGCGGAAGAGTTCGGGTTCTTCGGCCTGCCCGACCGTTTCGCCACCGGCAGCAGCCTCATGCCCCAGAAGAAAAACCCGGACCCGCTCGAACTGGTCCGAGGCAAAGCCGGGCGTGTCCTGGGCCGCCACGCGGGATGGCTCACGACGATGAAAGGATTGCCGGGAGGGTACAACCGCGATCTCCAGGAGGACAAGGAGGCGGTCTTTGAATCCGAAGACGTGACCGCCGCGTGCCTCGATGTGATGGCGCCGGTCGTGGCCGGCCTCTCGATCAACCTCGGCACCTCGGTGGCCGCGGCGTCAGGCCTCCTCCTGGCCACCGACGTGGCCGACTACCTCGTTGCCCGGGGCGTGCCGTTCCGCGAGGCCCACGCCATCGTCGGCGGCCTGGTCCGCAGCCTCGTCGAGCAGGGGCGCGAGTTCTCGACGCTCAGTGCCGCCGAGTGGCAGGCCCACTCGCCCGTGTTCGGCGCGGACGTTGCTGAAGCCATTTCGCCCCAGGCCTCGGTGAGGGCCAAACGAACGCCCCAGTCCACGAACCCGGCTGCCGTGCAGGCGGCGCTCGACGAACTCACGGCGTGGCTGCGAGGGGCTAGGGGCTAGAGGCTGGAGGCTAGAGGCTAGAGGCCAGGGAACAGCAGACAGGCAGGCCGGAGCATCCTCCTTTCTACTGACTACTGTCTACTGTCTACTCTTCCTGCTTCTTGCTTCCTGCTTCCTGCTTCTCGTCTTTCCGTATTGCTCTCCCGTTCGCGGCTTTGTTAGAATCGGGTGTCCTACTGCACGACTATCCCACCTTTTTGAAACAGGCTTTGCCGGGGGACTCTTCATGCTGCAGCGCCAGCCACGGGTTGGTGACATCGTCGACGACTACTGTCCACGGGAACGTCGCGTGAGTGATCACGCGGTGGTGGCCATGGTGGGCGACGGCATCCGTCTGACCCGCTGCACGACGTGCGACACGGAGCACGAGTACAAACAGGCCAAGGTGCCTCCGGGCCGGAAGAAAACGGCCGCGGCGCTCCCGCCGAAACCGCCCGCGGCCGTTTCGTCCATCGCCGCGCCACGACCTCCCGAACCGGCGCCGGCTCCCGAGGGGGATGACGGCACACTGGCCGCGGAGGCAGATGCCGCCGAACCGGCATCGGGACCGGGGGCGACGGCCAACACGCCTCCGCCGGTCCAGGAAGGCCACGTACACCGGCGGCTCATCCGCGCGGTCCTGCCTCGGATTGAAGGGGAAACGCCCACGCGGCAGGCTCCCGAATTCACGATGCACCGCCCTCTTGGCCAGCGACCCGCATCGCCCGGCCGTCCGCCGCGACAGGGCCACGGCGGCCAACCGCGCCACGGCTCCGCCGGCGCCGGCGGCCATTCGCGTCACCCGGGAGCGCGCACGGCCGGCGGCCCTCCTTCCGCCGGCGCGCGAGGCAGTCGGGGCGGCCACGGCGGTCACGCGGGTCAGCCCAACCAGAACGGGGCCCGACACGGCCGGCCGCAGCACGGCGGCCAGGGCCCACGAAAGAAACAACACTGAGCATCCCCATGAGTCTGCTAGCAGGACGGTTCGGTCTCATCACCGGTGTCGCCAATCGCCGCTCGATCGCGTGGGCCATTGCTCAGGCCATGGCCAGGGATGGCGCACGCCTGGCCCTGTCGTACCAGGGCGACCGCCTGGGTGAGAATGTCCGGGAACTGGCTGCGGAACTCGACAACCCGCTGCTGCTGCCGATGGATGTGACGTCGGACGAGCAGATGGCCGACGCGTTTGGCACCATCGCCAAAGAGTTCGGCGCGCTCGACTTCGTGCTGCACGGCACGGCGTTCGCGCCGCGCGAAGAACTCTCCCGCCCCTTCGTCGAGACGTCCCGGGAAGGATTCCGCATCGCCCTCGACGTCAGTGCCTACTCTCTCGTGGCACTGGCCCGCCACGCAGCGCCCCTGATGGCAGCACGGGGCGGCGGCAGCATCGTCACGCTGACGTACCTGGGCAGCGAACGGGTCTTCACGAACTACAACGTGATGGGTGTGGCCAAAGCTGCCCTCGAAGCCAGCGTCCGCTATCTCGCCGCAGACCTCGGTCCCCAGGCGATCCGCGTCAACGCCATCTCCGCAGGCCCCATCCGCACGCTGGCCGCCTCTGGCATCTCGGGGTTCTCCCAGATCCTGCAGGTGTACCGCGAACGTTCGCCGCTGCGCCGCAACGTCGAACTGGAAGAAGTCGGCTCCACCGGACGGTTTCTGCTCGGTCCCGAAAGCTCCGCCATCACCGGCGAAGTCATCCTCGTCGACGCCGGCTTCCACGCCATGGGTTTCTAAGGGACGGTTTCGCAACCTGCGTACTTCGCGCGCACGGGTTGCTCAACCGCGTGCCCTG
>CAYJPV010000031.1:14649-65847 GCA_964372095.1 uncultured Vicinamibacterales bacterium
AGCGTCTCCTTAACCTGCGTACTTCGCGCGCACGGGTTGCTCAACCGCGTGCCCTGAGCGTCTCCTTAACCTGCGTACTTCGCGCGCACGGGTTGCTCAACCGCGTGCCCTCAGTACTCTTCCCTGCGGATGCTGGTCTGTCGCACACCGAGCGAGCGCAGCAGCGCGATCATGTCGCTGGTGAACGACGCCGATCCACACACCAGACACACCGGCGACGGGCCGAGTGCCTGCGCAAGCATCTCGCGATCGATGCGTCCGCGGCGATGGGTCCACGACGGGCCGGCACGTCGCGTGACGGTGGGCCAATAGCGGATGGCATCCCGTTCGTGCAGCGTTCGAAACTCGGCGTGGAACGCCAGATCGGCCGGCGTGCGTGCGCTGAAGACCAGGTGAATGGGTGGCGGCGGCGTGCGCTCGAGAGCCGCCCACAGCATGGAGCGCAGCGGAGCGATTCCCGTCCCCCCGGCAATCAGCACGACGTGGCGGCGGGTGAGTCGCGGCGGGAGCCCGAATCGGCCGACCGGGCCTGCGATGCCAAGGAGCGAACCGGGGCCCAGGGGCGCGAGATGACGGCCGAGCGCCCCTGAGTCGTCATGCCCGGCCAGCAGGTCGATCAGGCCTGTGACGCGGACCTGTCCGGGAGAAGACGCAATCGAGTACGGACGCCGGACGTGCTGGGTCGCGAGCCCTGCCATGACGGCCTGGCCGGCGACGAACGGAAACGGCCTGCCGGGGTCGATGCGAATCAGCGTGGCCCGGTGTGAAACACGTTTGATGGCGCGGACTCGCCCCGTTAACTCCACCTGTACATCCTCGTCCCTTGCTCCCAGCCCCTGGCCCCAGAATATGCGCATCTCCGACACGGTTTCCTCTTGACCGTCGAAAGAAGTGAACGGTACGCTTCTTTCGAACGTCATAAGGAGTACATCATGGCCGGACGCCTCGACAAGGACGCGACATCCATCCTCCAGGGCACGCTCGACATGCTCGTGCTGCAGGCGCTGCAACTCGTGCCCATGCATGGATGGGGCATCACCGAGCGCATCGAACAGTGGTCGGAAGAGGTGCTCTGCGTCGGGCAGGGCACCTTGTATCCGGCGCTGTACCGTCTCGAACGCCAGGGGTTGATTGCCTCGGCGTGGCAGACGACGGAGAACAACAGGCGCGCACGGTACTACTCGCTCACGAAGGCCGGCCGGAAGCACCTCGCTCAGGAGATCAGAGACTGGCAGCGCGTGAGCCGCGCCATCAACCTGGTCCTCGAGGCGGCAGGTGCCTGACCGCAGGAGGTTTCGATGGCCGGCCGCGACGATCGCCTGAAAGAAGAGATCGCGTTTCACATCGAGCAGCAGACCGCCAGGAACCTGGAGGCCGGGATGACGCGCCGTGAGGCGCGCCAGGCCGCGCTGCGCCGTTTCGGCGGCGTGGAGCAGGCCCGCGAGGCCGCACACGACGAGTTCCGCGGTGCGTGGGCGAGCGACTTCGTCCGGGACGTCCGCCTCGGGATCCGATCGTTCCTGCGGACACCCGCCTTCGCCATCACGGCCGTGCTCACCTGCGCGCTCGGCATCGGCGCGGCGGCAGCGATGTTCAGCGTGTACGACGGCGTCTTGCGGCAACCGCTTCCGTACCCCGAGTCGGACCGGATTGTCCGCCTCTACCAGATTGGCAAGTCGGGTGCCCGGGGCAGCGTCTCCGAGCCGAACTTCAACGACTGGAAGGATGGGACACGGGTCTTCGCCGCGATGGCTGAGACGGCCCAGTGGGGCCTGACACCCGTGAGCGGCGCCGGCGAAGCCCAACTGGCCCGTATCACGCAGGTGTCGGAGCCGTTCTTCGAGGTGATGGGAGTCAGGCCGGAACGAGGAGGCGGGTTTCCGCGTGAGTCGCTGCGGCCGGATGGCCTTCGCGCGGCCATCGTGAGCGCCGCGTTCTGGTTGCGCTGGAAGGCGGACGCCAGCCCGCGAGGCGAGACCATCCGCATCGGGAACGAGGCGTTCGTCGTCGTGGGCGTCATGCCGCCCGGCTTCGACTATCCCGCAGGCACGGGGGTCTGGCTGCCCCGGGAGGCGGATCCGCCGCACACGTCCCGCACCGCCCACAACTTCCAGCCCGTCGCCCGCCTCGCCGATGGCGTCACCCTCGAACGTGCGCGGCAGGAACTGAGCGCGCTCTCGCGCGCCCTGAAAGCCCGCTACGGCGACGAGACCTGGATGTACGACGCGGCGGCCGTGCCGTTGCTGGAAGTCGTGACCGCCACCTCGTCATCGACGCTCCAGCTGCTCTTCGCCGCGTCGCTCGTGCTGCTCGTGGTCTCCGTGACGAACGTCTCGAATCTGCTCGTGGCGCGCGCAGCGGCGCGCCGTGCCGAGTTCGCCGTGCAGCTGTCACTGGGCGCCACGACGGCACGCATTGGCCGGCGACTGCTGGCTGAATCACTGATCGTGTGCCTGACGGGGGGCGCGCTCGGCGTGGCGATCTCGGCGGCCGCGGTGCGGCTGTTCGTGGCCATGGCACCGGCCCACGTGCCGCGGCTCGACGGCGTGTCGGTGAGCTGGTCCGCGGTGGCGCTGGCGGTCGCGGTCTCGACGCTCGCCGCGCTGCTGCTCAGTGCCGTGACCGCCTTCGGTCTCCGTTCGGTGCGGATTGCCGACGCGATCGCGGACCACACCCGCAGCGGCGTGAGCGGCGGCCGGCACATGCGTATCCGCGAGGGCCTCCTCATCACTCAGGTGGCGCTGACCCTGGTGTTGCTGGCCGGCGCCGCCCTGCTCGGCCGTAGTCTCGAGGCCGTGCTCGACATCGCCCCCGGCTACTCGCTCGATGATGCCCTGATTGTCGATCTCACGGTTGCGACGGAGGATACCGCCGAGGGCTACAGGCACCAGGTGGCGCTCCACGATGCGGTCATCGAGCGTTTCCGGGCGCTGCCCGGCGTGACACATGTCGGTCTCGTCAGCGACTTCCCGGTGGGCGGCGGCGGCGGTGCAAACGGCACGTTCATCGAGATGTCGCGGTCCGACGAGATCTCGACCCCGAGCCAGTTCAACCTGAGTGACCCGGGCATCAAGGCGCGATCCGGCTCGGCCGAATTCCGCGTCGTGGGCGGTGACTACTTCGCCGCGATGGCCATTCCCCTGCTGAAGGGCCGGACGATCGACGGACGTGATACGCCAGCGGCGACACATGTCGCCGTGATCAGCCGGACACTGGCAGACACGCAGTGGGCGGGGCGCGACCCGATCGGCCGCTGGATTCAGTTTGGCAACATGGACGGTGACCTGCGGGGTATCCAGATTGTGGGCGTGGTCGGCGACGTCCGGGAGATCTCGCCGGAGGCCTTGCCGGCCCCGATGGTGTACGTGTCGGCCCGGCAGCGCCCGGGCCACGCCTCCCGCACGTCGATCGTCGTGCGGGGGCCGGCGCCCGGGCCGCTGGCCGACACCGCCAGACGGCTGGTCCGCGAGATCGATCCCGACGTGCCTGTGCGCACCCGCACCGTGGCGACGACGTTTGACGCGCAGCTTGGAAGCCGGCGGTTCGCGCTGTGGCTCGTCGCGGCGTTCGGGGTGGCTGCCCCGGCGCTGGCGACCATCGGCGTGTACGGACTGATGGCGTTCCTGGTGTCACAGCGCACCCGGGAGATGGGCATTCGGATGGCCCTGGGCGCGCGGCCGGCGTCGCTGGTCTGGCTCGTCGTCAAACGCGGCAGCGTGCTGGCCGCGGTCGGGGCCCTTGCAGGAGTCGTCGTCTCGTGGGCCGCGTCGGGCCTGCTCGAAGGCCTGCTGTACGGCGTCACCGCCGGCGACGCGACGACGGTCGGAAGCGCCGCGCTCGTGGTGCTGGTCGTGGCGGCCGTCGCGAGTTACGCACCCGCCCGGCGGATTCTGCGGCAATCACCCGGGGCGACTCTGCGAAACGCCTAGCCCCTAGCCTCTAGCCTCTAGCCTCTAGCCTCTAGCTAGAGCACCCCCGCGGCCGCCCGTTCGAGTTCTGTCGCCGAGACCGTGCTCGTCCCGGATCCGGGCACGCCGTGGCGTTTCTTGCGGACCGCCTTGTCCTGGTACATCCGGCGGTCGGCAAGCGCCAGCAGTGCTTCGTACGACCGCCCGTCAGCGGGGAAGACGGCGACGCCTCCGCTGGCGGCCAGGCGGACACGGTGGCCACCCGACACCTCGAAGACGATCGCGTCGATGGCCTGCTGCAGTTCCTGCCGCTTGCTCTCGGCCTCGTCGCGTCCGCAACCCGACAGGACCACGATGAACTCGTCGCCGCCGTAGCGGACGCAGAGGTCGTACGGGCGGATCGAACCCGCCAGCGCGGTTGCCACCTTGCACAAGGCGTGGTCGCCGGTCGAGTGTCCGAATGTGTCGTTGATGTACTTCAGGTTGTCGAGGTCGAGCAACAGCAGAGAGACCGGGCTCTCGTGGCGGCTCGCACGGGCCAGTTCGCGGCTGAGGTGGACGAAGAGCAGCCTGATGTTCGGCAGACCGGTCAGGGCGTCGGTGACGGAATCGACCTGTGTCTGCTCGAACACCATGGAATTCAGGATCACCGCAGCGGCCTGATCGGACACGACGTGCACCAGACGCTGGTGGTCGTCCGTGAAGGCGAGCGGGTCTTCGTGATACAGCGCCAGCACCCCGACAACAGAATCCGACACGACGAGCGGGGATGCCAGAATCGACGCAAAGGGCAGCGCGCCGGTCTCGAGGCCCGCGGCAGACCAGTCGCCAGCGGGGTCCGAGTTCAAGGCGCACGCGCGGCTCGATCCCACCAGTCCCACAATTCCCCGGCCCACGGGAATGGCCAGGCGCCGGAGGGTCTCGGCCGACGGGCCGGCGGCGAAGCGGCACCGGAACGTCTGCTCGGACGGTTCGTGCAGGAACAGCGCGCACGCACCGAACGGCACCAGGCCCTGGAGTTTGGCGGCAATCACCGCCATCGAGTCCGAAATGCCGAGCGTCGTGCCAATGGCCCTCGACATGTCGTAGAGGTTCTGGATCTCGGTGTTGGCGATCGAGATGTCCCGCAGGGCTTCGACACCGGCGTCGCTCGCGGCCGGCGTATCCCGGCCGTAGCCGCGGTCGCCGCCCGCCGGTTCTTCGCCGCTCTGCCGCAGTGCCGGCAGCAACTCCGCGAAGCGGGCCACGACGATGGGGTCGAGGGCTTTGCCGGCTTCATCCCAGAGTACGCGCACGGCGTCATCGTCGGAGATGGCCCGATGGAACGGCCGGTCCGACGTCAGTGCGTCGTACTGGTCGACGCAGGCGAGGATGCGGGCGCCCAGGGGAATCTCGTTGCCGCGGAGTCCGGCGGGATATCCGGTGCCATCCCAACGTTCGTGGTGGCACAGCACGATGGAGGCCACCGGGTAACTGAAGGGCACGCCGGCGATGATGCCGGCACCCACCTGGGGATGGATCCGGACCTTCCGGAGTTCATCGGAGTCGAGGGGGCCGGGTTTCGTGAGGATATGGTCAGGGACGGCGAGTTTGCCGACGTCGTGCAGCAGGGCCGCCGTCCGCACGCCTTCGACTTCGTCATCGGTCATACCGAACGAACGCGCCAGGGCCATGGCGTAGCGCTGCTCGCGGCGGATGGACTGGGTGGTCCGGTGGCGCGCGTCAATCGCCAGCGACAGCGCCTCGATGATCTGGAGTCGCAGGCGGGCGGCGCCTTCGATCTGGCGCTGCTGATCCCTGATGGTCCGGGCCGCCCGGCGCTCGGCGCGGATGGCCAGCACGAGGGCCGTACACGCCAGAGCCAGGAAGGGGGTCGCCAGGGCCCGCAGCGGCCAGTCCGACGGCACATAGACCACGGCGGCGACGCAGGCAAGCGCCGCACCCAGCGCAATCATCCACGACTGCGACCCCGGCTCCTGCTCGCGTTTAGCTACCACGGTGGCCGGTCAGTGCGCAGCCGTCTGCGCGGCATAATACGCTGTCTGGTGTTTCTCGATCAGCGATTTCATCCGCACGGCGTCCGCCTTGTAGTGCCCCTTGCACTCGATGGGGGACGCGCCACCCGTCGTCTCGATCCGCACGTCCGAGAACACCAGGTGCGTATCGATGCCGACCGACGCCACGTGGGCCATGTGGATGGAGTGTTCGTACCGTCCGAACCACTGCGGCGTGTAGTGGACGACACTGGTGGGGGAAATCAGGACCTGGGTCGGCAGCAGTCGGTTGCCCGCGCTGAGCCGGCTCGCCCGAAACACGTCGCCCGGGGCGAACGGACGCCCCTTGCGCCAGACGATGGTGATCGCTGCCAACGTGAGCACCAGAGCGACCCCGACGGCCAGCGCCAGGACGGTTTCCCAGTTCCCTTGTTCCAGACCGCTCGGCGGCATGAGTGTTACCTTGCCTGCAGGATCGGCCGCTGTCAAGGGCGCTGCGCCACCCTGGCCCGCATTATTCATGAACGCCGCGCGTTCGTGAACAATGCGCCGCGCATCACGGCTCCCGCGGCCGCCGGCTTCGACGCGGTGCTTCGCACCTTGCTCAGGGCCAGCCGTGAGCGAAAGCCGACCATCGGCCGAGTCGAAGCCCGCAGGGCGGACTATTCGACCGATTCATGAATAGTCCCGGCTGGGTGCCGGGGACGCGTAGGCCGTCAGGTCCGGGACGCCGGCTTCGTCGAACGCGTCACGCCGTTCGCGGCACTTGCTGCAGAGCCCGCAGTGCCGATCGCCCTGCGGGTTCATGCACGACATCGATATCTCCATCGGCACGCCCAGCGACTGTCCCAGCCTGATGACGTCCGACTTCTCGAAGGTGACGAATGGCGCCTCGACGTCAATCGTGTGTCCGAGGCCAAGGGCCAGCGCCTGGGCCATCGCCGCGAAAAACGCCGGCGTCGCGTCGGGGAACGGGTTGCCCGCCAGCGGGCCGATGGCCACGCGGTGGATGCCGGCGGACGCGCAATACACGCCTGCTTTCGCCAGCAGAATGATGTTCCGCCCGGCGAGGTAGACGTCTTCGTCGGGCGTGTCGTACGCGGGCGGCGTGCCCGTCACGGCCCAGTGCGCGCCGCCGTACACGTCGCGCATGGTGACGTCCAGCGACACGAGGGGCCGGATATGCCCCGCGAAGCCCGGCGCCGCCGCCAGGCGCGCCAGCGCCTGACGCTCGGCGGTCTCCCAGGCCAGACCCACGCTGACGTAGACGGGCTGCACGTCGCACTCACGCGCGAGGTGTGCGGTCAGCACGACACTGTCGAGCCCCCCGGAACAGAGCACGGCGACGGTGGCAGGCATCGTTGTCATCGGCGGTAGAATAGGAGCATGTACTCAGTCACCAAACGGATCGACTTCTGCTACGGCCATCGGCTGCTCGATTACGATGGCGTGTGCAAGCACCCCCACGGCCACAACGCGGTGGCCGAGATCGAGGTCCGCAGCGGCGAACTCGACTACCGCTGTATGGTCTGCGACTTCAGCGACATCAAACGTATCGTCAAGGGCTGGATCGACGAGACCATCGACCACAAGATGATCCTCCGCCGGGACGACCCGCTGGTCAAGCCGCTTCAGGACCTGGGAGAGCCCATCTTCCTGATCGACAGCAACCCGACCGTCGAGAACATCGCGAAGATCATCTTCGAATACGCCGTGTCCCAGGGCCTGCCCGTCCAGGCGGTGCGGGTATGGGAAACGCCGACGTCGTTCGCGACGTTCGACGCGAAGTAGCGGGCGCCCCGTGCTGCTCGTCTTCGATTTCGACGGAACTCTGATGGATACGCTGCGCGACCTCGCGGAGGCCGCCGGCGACCTGGCCGAATCCTACGGCGGCGCGCGCCTCAGCGAGGCCCAGACCGCCGCCATGATCGGCGACGGCGCGCCGCTGTTCGTCCAGCGTATCCTGGCGACGACCGGCATCGATGCGCCGCCGCCGCCCGAGGCCGTGACCCGATACCTCGACTTCTACGAGCGGCGCGTCTTCGATCACACCGCGCCGTACGACGGCGTCGCTGACATGCTTCGTGCGTTGGCACCTCGATACCGCCTGGCACTGCTCACGAACAAGCCCGAAGCCTCGACGCGGGCGTTGATGCGCCACACCGGCCTCGACACCTGGTTCGAGGACTGCGTGTTCGGCGACGGCGACCTGGCGCGCAAGCCCGACCCCGCCGGGTTGCGATGGCTGATGGCACGGGCCGGTGCCGATCCCGCCGACACCATGATGGTGGGCGATTCCGTGATGGATCTGGAGGCCGCTCGCGCGGCGGGCACGCGGCTCTGCCTGGCGCGTTACGGGTTCGGCTTCGTGCGGGTGCCGGCCGAACACATCCGGCCCGAGGATGTCGTGATCGACCGGCCCATGGACCTCGTGGCGTGGCTTGCGGCCCGGGCGGCGGGAGGCTGAGCGTGGAGATCGACGCCACGGGCTGGACGGGAGACGGGGCCTTCACGCCGGTGCTCCTGGAAGCACTCACGCACGTTGACGCCATCGTCGGCCTGCGGGTCGAAGACGCGCCGTCGAGCCGGACCGATGCCGGTTACGCCTTGATCGCCAACGAGATCTTCGTGACCTTCCGCACCGAGCTCCGTCGCGAGCCTGCGAAGCGCCTGGGGTTCCTGCCGGGTACCAGGACGGTGGCGGCGAAGGTGATGACGCTCGACGCCCTGGCGTCGGTGTTGGGGGCTGTCGACGGTGTCGGCGAACCGGACTACGCAGACGAGGGCATGCTCCAGTACCTCAGGACCGAGCGCATCATTCCGCCCTACCAGACGAAAGGCGTCAAAGTGGTGGAAATGATACGGGTGTACGAAGCCGGTCGCTCATAGTCCGGGCTAATGCCCGAGGCGGTTGCAGCCGACAACTGGATGGAGCGTGCTACTCAGGCTGAACTGTCTTGCCACTTCTTGACTCACTCATCGCCGCCGTTCTGAAGGCCAATGGAGACGGGCTCGTCATGCACGTCGGGGAGCGCCCCTACGTGCTCACCCCGACTGGACCCGCGAACCTGTCTGACCGGCCCATGGGCGTCGAGGCGATGAACAACGTGCTTGCCGACCTCCTGAGCGTCGAAGACGGCTTCGCGTTGCGCGAGACGGGGGCGCTCGAGCGGGACGTCACCGTGGATTCGGCGCCCGGGGAACTGTTTCGGCTGGTTGCGGCGCGTGGCGGCGACGACATCTGGGTTGAGTTCCAGCGGTTGAGATCCGCCGCGCGGACAGCCGCCGGCTCGACCGCGACCGCGACCGTCGCGATGCCGGCCGGTCCGGCACCGCGGCCGCGGATGGCCACCAGCCACGCCACGGCCGCCGGCCTGACGGAACCACAGACGGCCGTCACGATGGTGCCGCCACCGGCCGTAGCCCCGCCACCCGCCGTAGCACCGCCTCCCGCTCCCGCGACGCCTCCCGTTGCGCCCAAAGAGCCCGTAGCCGGACCGCCCGCAACTCCGGTGGCGCCGCCACCCGTCAGGCCAACGCCCGTCGCTGCGAGAGCCCCGGAGGGCGCTGCCACGCCGATCGTCAGGCCCGTGCCGGCGACGCGCGACCTGCAGCCCGGCGTCGTACTGCCGCTGGCCCGAAGCCCGATTCGAACGGACTCGGTTCGTGTCACCCCGGCGGCTCCGCCCCGCCACCTGGGTGTGGGCCGTCTTCTTCGAACCGCCGCCGCCCGCGGGGCCTCATCGCTCTACCTGATGGCCGAAGCCCGGCCGTCGATCCGTATCGACGACGAGATGCTGGTCCTCGAAACCGAACCGCCGCTCTCGACGCCGGAAGTCGAGGCACTGGTGCTCGAGTTGGCGCCCAGCGGATCGCGCGAGGCGCTGGCAGGCGGCAGCACGGCCGAGTGGGTGTGCGAACTGCCGGACGTTGGCCGGGTGCGGTGCCTCAGTTTCCGCGACCAGCGCGGCCCGGGTGCCGTCTTCCGCCTGATCCCGACGCGGCTGGTGTCGGCCGACCAGCTCGGTCTGTCGCGCGACATCCAGGCCCTGTGCGGCGAACGTGACGGGCTCATCCTCGTGGCGGGCCCCCGGCTCAGCGGCAAGTCCACCCTCGTATCGGCGTTCGTGGACCTGATCAACCGCAACCGGTCGGACTACGTGATTGCCCTCGAGACGGAAATCAAGTTCGTCCACGAGAACCGGAAAGCCATGGTCAGCCAGCGGGAGGTGCGCGGCGACGTCGAAGCCATGGCCGCAAGCGTACGCTCCGCCCTGCGCGAAAACCCCGATGTGCTCGTGATCGATGATCTGCGGAATGCGGAAGTGGTGGCTCTCGCCCTGGAGGCCGCCGACTCCGGGCACCTGGTGATCGGGTCGATCACCGCGCATACCACCATGACGGCCATCGCCCGCCTGATCGAGAGCGCGCCCCTCGAGCGGCAGACGCACCTGGCCCTGGGGTTGTCGGAAACACTCCGCGGCGCGGTGGCGCAGGTGTTGCTGCGGAAAACCGGCGGCGGCCGCGTCGCGGCGCGGGAACTGCTGCTCAATACGCCGTCGGTGGCAGCGCTCCTGGCCGAAGGCAAGGTCGGACAGCTGTCGCTGGCGATCGACTCGGGCCGCAAGTACGGCATGGTGCCGATGAACGACGCGCTCGGGGCGTTCGTCCAGAGCGGCGCCGTGGACGCGCGGGAGGCGTATCGGAAGGCGTACGACCGGGTGGCGTTCCTCGAGCAGCTCAAGCGGGATGGCGTCGACACGTCGTTCGTTGAACGGCTTGCTTGATCGGCTATCGGCCATCGGCCATCGGCGTTCGGCCCCCTACTTCCTACTTCCTACTTCCTACTTCTTGCTTCCTGTCCCTGCGCCTACCGCTCCACCAGTTCGCCCACTGCGCCAACCAGAAACTCCACGACGTCTTCGTCGGTCAGGGCGCTGACGGGTTTGCCAGATCCGAGCACGCGTTCGTCCACCAGCACCCGGTGACCACGTTCTCTCGAGAACTCGACGACCACATTCGGTTCGGCCGTCGAGGTGTCCAGGCGAAGGTCCACGAAGTTCCGGGCCGATCGTTCCGAAGCCATACGAACGCCGCCGCCAGGCGTCGTGACGCGGTAGGGGTGCCCTTCAGCCGACAACGCCTGCGCGATGGCGTTGAAGACCGGGATGGCGATCGACGGGAGGAACACGGCGTACTCGCGTTCGGCGAGGGCGATCCGCTCGCGGCGCGCGGCGGCCACACGTTTCACCTCGGCCAACCGGCCCTGCACGAGCTTGCGGATGTGCGATACCTCGACTGCCATCACGATCTCCTTGGGCGCTGCGGCGCCGTCTCTCAGGATTCCTGCACGCCGATGATGCCGTCCCGCGCCAGGCATTCTATCTCTGCCGGGGGCAGCCCCAGGTCGGCCGTCAGCACGCGGGACGTGTGCTCGCCCAGGCGCGGCGGGGGCGTGCGCACCGACCCCGGCGTCCGCGACAGCTTGACCGGGACGCCGAGCACGCGGAGGGCGCCGGCGGCCGGATGCTCCAGGACCTCGATCATCTCACGGGCGAGGACCTGCGGATCGGTCAACACGTCATCCAGGCTGCGCACCGAGGCGCAGGGCACGCCCGCCGGCACGAGGCCGTCAATCCAGGCCTGCCGCGTGCGCGTCGCGAGCACCCGGGCGAGGAGCGGGCGGAGTTCGGCGTCGTGGCGCACGCGATCCGCGTTCGTCTCGAACCGGGGCGATTCCAGCGCGGGCTCGTCACTCACGCGGCAGAACGTGCGCCATTGGGCATCGTTGCCCACGGCCAGCACCAGCGTGCCGTCGGCGGCCTCGAAGGTGTCGTACGGTGCGATGCTCGGGTGCCGGTTGCCGGACCGCGTCGGCGTCCGGCCGGTCGTGAAGTAGATACCGGCCTGGTACGTCAGGAGGGAGACGACGGAGTCGAGCATGCCGACGTCCACGTGCTGCCCGCAGCCCGTCCGTTCGCGGACGAGCATGGCGAGCAGAATCCCCTGGGTCGCGAACAACCCGGCGACGATATCCGCGATAGCGACGCCGAGACGGTACGGTTCGCCGTCGCCGGGCCCGGTGAGGCTCATGAGGCCACCTTCGGCCTGCACGACAGCGTCGTAACCCGGCCGATCGCGGAGTGGACCCGTGCTGCCGAACCCCGTGATCGAGGCATACACCAGTCCCGGGTGTGTCGCGGCGACCGCCTCGTACCCGAGCCCCATCCGATCGAGCGTGCCTGGCGCGAAGTTCTCCACCAGGATGTCGGCGCGCCCGATGAGGGTGTCGAGGATGCGGCGCCCCTCCGGATGCTTGAAGTCGAGGGCGACGCTTTCTTTGTTGCGGTTGATGCTGAGGAAATACGAACTCTCGCCGCCGACAAACGGCGGTCCCCACGCGCGCGTATCGTCGCCCGAGCCCGGACGCTCGATCTTGATGACGCGTGCGCCCATGTCGGCCAGCATCATCGTGCAGTACGGGCCCGACAGCACGCGGGTGAGGTCGAGTACGGTGAGTCCGTCGAGGGGCAGGGGCATGAGTGGTGGTTATCAGTAGTCAGTAGTCAGTAGGCAGTAGGGGGCCGATGGCCGATGGCCGATGGCCGATGGCCGATGGCCGATAGCCGATAGCCGATAGCCGATGACCGATCGCCGATGGCCTAAGAATCCGTATCCCCCCCGATTCGCCTGGCCACGGTCACCAGGTCGCTGAACAGCGCGTACGCCGTCTGGTCCAGACCGCCGTCGAGTTGGTGAATCGCGACGTCGCCGAGCACGTCCGTGGACAGCACGAGCATGTTCTGCAGCCCCTGCAGTCCGGCCATCGGATCGGCGGCGTCGAGTTCCTCGACGCCCACACGCCCGACGGCGGTTCCCGCGCGTCGTTCGCCCCGGGCCACGAGGCGAAGACGCGTGCCCCGCCGCATGGCGTCCTGGACGTGGTGGTGCGTGACCTCACGAATGCCTGATCGTTCAACCGAGTGCGGCGTGGTCGAACCCCGCATCAGCACGTTGAGCAGAGCAGCAGTCTTGGCCGCGGCATCCCAGCCGTCGACGTCGAATGACGGGTCGGCTTCGGCAATGCCCGCTGCCTGCATCTCGGCCAGCGCGGCCTCGAACGTGCGCCCGGCCTCCATGGCCGTGAGGATGTAGTTCGTCGTGGAATTGACCACACCGCGGAACCCCTTGATCGTGATGCCTGGTAAGGTCTCGCGCACGAGGTTGAACACGGGAATGCCATCCATCACCGCGCCTTCGAACAGGAAAGACCTGCGGGCGCTCGACGCGACGGCTTCGATCTCGCGACAGGCGAAGGCGACAGGCCCCTTGTTGGCCGTCACGACGTGGGCGCCGCCCCGCAAGGCGGCCACCACGTGATCGACCGCAGGTTGCCCCCGCTCGATGTCGAGGACGGTCGTCTCGACGACGACCAGATGCTGCAGGCGCCGGAGGCGCGACTCCCCGGTGGCATGCCGGATGAGATCGAGCCCGGACGCTTCCGGCGCGAGGGCCCGGCCGCCGTCGGGCTGCGACAACTCGCCCAGGGGCGCGCCCGCTTCGGCCAGTCTCAGCGCGTGCGTGAGATCCAGGCCACGGGCGTCGAAGGCGGCGCCGTGGCGGCGCGTGGCAATGCCCGCCACGCGCCAACTGATGCCGTAGTCGCCGCGCAGGTGCACCGAGCGATCGATCAGCATCCGCGCAAACTGGCGCCCGACGTTGCCGAAGCCGACAAGCAGCAGATCCAGATAAACCACGAATCCTCCGGTCTCAGCGCCTGCCGCCCGGTGCGGCGGGAAGGGAACGCAGGAGGTCGGCCACCCGGTCGAGACCGTCGCGCAGCAGCCGCATTTCGCAGCCGAACCCGATCCGCAGGTAGCCGTCCATACCGAAATGGTCTCCCGGGACCAGCAGGACGCTCTTCTCGATCCGAAGGCGCTCCACCAGCTCCGTGGAGTTGATCGGGTCGTGGTACCGCGCATAGACGATGGCACCCGCGTCCGGTGGCACGTACGAGAACCGATCGCCGTGCGCGTCGAGCCACTCCTGCGTGATGGGCAGGTTGGCCCGGAGAATCCCGCGTGTCCGGGCGAGGATGCGTGCCCGCACGGCCGGTTCGAGGGCGGTGCGCGCCAGGAGATCGCTCATCGCGCCGGGTCCGATCGTCACGTAGTCGTGGTACGACCACGTATTGGCGACGAGTTCGGGCGTGGAGACCACCCAGCCGATACGAAGGCCGGGCAGGCCGTACGCTTTCGACAGGCCGCTGGTGATGATCACCCGGTCGTAACGTCCCCACGCCGAGGGGGTTTCGACGCCGTCCACTTCGGCCCCGCGGTAGATCTCGTCGGAGAGCACCCACGCGCCCACCGAAGCGGCGATGCGGCAGACGCCTTCCAGGTCGTCCGCGCCGATGCGGGCCCCCGTCGGGTTGTTGGGGTTGGTGATGACGATCATGCGTGTCCGGGGGGTGACCAGGCTGCGCAGATGATCGAGGTCCACCGTCCAGCGTCGCGCGCGCTCGTCGAAACGCAGCGGCCAGGGCACCAGCCGGCCGCCAAACGCTTCAGCCAGTCCCAGGGTCTGCCCGTAGTTCGGCACCATGATGATGACGTCGTCGCCGGGTTCCACCAGGTGCCACATGGTCACGAAGTTGGCCTCGGCCCCCCCGTTGGTGACCTCGATGTGGTCCACAGTGGCGCCGGGGTACAGGGCGGCGATACGCTCTCGCAGGGGAATCGTGCCATTCGACTGCGGATAGATCAGTTCCTGGGCGAGCAGCGCCTCGCGGCCCGGGGCATCGGCCAGCAGTTCGCCGACCTGCATCGGGTGGACGCCGCTTTCCGACAGGTTGTAGTCCACGAGGTTTTCGTACGTGGACTGCATCCGCTCCATGGCAAACCGGGGAATACGCATGACGGGCCTCCTGCGCCGCTGATACCGACCAATACGGAACACCCGAGTGTACCCGAACAGGCGCGACCCTCGCATATACTTCACCGTGCATGCCTGCCCTGGTGCCCGAACTGGTGCATATCCCCGCCGGACCCTTCCTGATGGGTTCCGCTGCCGGCGGTGAAGACGAGCGGCCCGAATATGTGGTCACCGTCGACGGATTCCGCATGTCGGCGTGCCCGATCACGCAAGTCGAATACGCGGCGTTCGTGCGGGCGGCCGGGTGGCGTCCGCCCGGCGTGTTCGACCTTCCCGCCATCGTCAGGCCAGACCGGGCGGATGAGTTCAGACGCAGGGCCGGCCCCTATGTGTGGCCCGGGGATCGCCCGCCGGCGGGTCTCGAGGACCACCCGGTCGTGCTGGTGTCGTTCGACGATGCCTGCGCGTATTGCCGGTGGCTGACCGACACGTTCGGCCGCCCCTTCAGGCTGCCCACCGAGGCCGAGTGGGAGAAAGCCGCGCGTGGGGGGCTCGAACGGATGCGATACCCGTGGGGCGACGACATTGACCTGGCCATGGCCAACTTCATGCCCCAGGCCCACCATCCCGCCGGCCGCGGCACGACGTCCGTCCGTGCGCATCCGCCCAACGCCCTGGGTGTGTACGGCATGGCGGGCAACGTGTGGGACTGGACGTCGGACTGGTACAAACCCGACTATTACGGCGCGAGCAACGTGCGGAATCCAACCGGGCCGGGCAGCGGCACGCTCCGCGTCCTGCGGGGCGGGGCCTGGACCAACGTGGACGTGGGGTACCTGCGCTGCGCGTACCGCCATCCCGTGCCGCCCGACACGTACTCTTACAGCGTTGGCTTCCGGGTCGTCAGCCCGGATCAGGACTAGATGACGAACCTGCCCGACTTGAGCCCGAACGACCTCTCCCGCTACGGACGCCACCTCATCCTTCCCGAGGTGGGCCCGGAGGGGCAGAAGAAGATCAAGGCCGCGAAGGTCCTGTGCGTGGGTGCCGGAGGGCTTGGATCGCCGGTGCTGATGTACCTGGCGGCTGCCGGTGTCGGCACGATTGGCATCGTCGATTTCGACGTGGTACACGTGAGCAATCTGCAGCGGCAGATTGTGCACGGGACGGCGGATCTGGGCCAGTCGAAACTCGACTCGGCGAAACGTCGCCTGCTTGACCTGAATCCTGACGTTGAGGTCGTGTTGCACACGGGCGCGCTGGCGTCCGGAAACGCCGTTGGTATCGTGCAGGACTACGACATCGTCGTCGACGGGACCGACAACTTTCCGGCGCGGTACCTCGTCAACGACGTATGCGTGCTCGTGGGCAGGCCAAACGTCTATGGGGCGATCTTCCGGTTCGAGGGCCAGGCATCCGTGTTCGCGTCGCCGGGCGGGCCGTGTTACCGATGCCTGTTTCCGGAGCCGCCGCCGCCGGGACTGGTGCCGTCGTGCGCGGAGGCGGGCGTGTTTGGCGTGCTGCCGGGCGTCATCGGCACGATTCAGGCCACCGAGGTCCTCAAACTCGTGCTCGGCATCGGCGAGAGTCTCGTCGGGCGCCTGCTGACGTACGACGCGTTGCGGCTGCGGTTCGACGAACTGAGGATTCCGCGCGACCCCGCCTGTCCGGTGTGCGGCGTGAACCCGACGATCCGGAAGCCCATCAACTACGAACGGTTCTGCGGCCTGGCGCCAGCCGAGTCACCGGGCAGCGGAACGCCTGCGCAAGCGACGGCGCTGGACTTCAACATCACAGCCAGCGAATTGAAGGCGCGGTGGGATCGTGGCGACCGCCCGTTCCTGCTGGACGTGCGCGAGCCCGTGGAACACAACCTGGTGCACCTGCCCGGCTCGACACTGATACCGCTTGGCGAACTCGTGGGACGCCAGCATGAACTGGACCACGCCCGCGAGATCGTCGTCTACTGTCACCTCGGCATTCGCAGCATGCATGCCGTGGCGTTTCTGAGGCACGCAGGGTTTGCCGGAGCGCGCAATCTGCGCGGCGGTGTCGACGCGTGGAGCGCCGAGGTGGATCCGTCGGTACCGCGTTACTAGGGATTGGGGATTAGGGAAGACACAATCTCAGCCAACCCCCAACCCCCAACCCCCAGCGTGAATACCCGACCATCCAGGTCCCATTTTTTCGTTGACCCAGCCGGTGAGGGGTTCTAATATAGGACTCATGAGGTCCGAGATGGATCTCCTCCTATGCTGAGGCTGTCAAAGAAAGCGGATTACGCACTCATGGCGATGACGCACCTGGCCCTCAAGGCCCGGTCGTCGAGCGCCCGCGAGATCGCCGAGCAGTACGACATTCCGGTCGAACTGCTGGCAAAGGTCCTGCAGCGCCTGACCCGGCGTGGTCTGCTGACGTCACAGCAGGGCACGCGAGGCGGCTACCAGTTGTCCCGCGCGGCGCAGACCATCTCGGTGGCGGACGTCATCCATGCGATCGACGGACCGGTGGCGGTGACGGCGTGTTCGTCACATGCGGGGCGGTGCGGCCAGTTCGAGAAGTGCAACGTGCGTCATCCGCTGTTCCGGATCCGCGAAATCATCGTGTCTGCCCTGTCGGCGACGTCGGTGTCGGAGCTGGCGTCAGACCAGGTTTCCCCGGAAGAGACCAGGCTCGTGGCGGTGCAAGGCCGGTCCTGAGTACGTGCGACCGAATAACGAGAGGTTTTCGATGTTGAAGTTCCCGATTTATTTCGACAACCACGCGACGACGCCCGCGGATCCGCGAGTGGTCGAGGCCATGATTCCGTATTTCACGGAGCGGTTCGGCAACGCCGCCAGCCGGAACCACAAGTACGGCTGGGAAGCGGAAGAAGCGGTTGAGCGCGCGCGGGCGCAGATTGCCGCGTTGATCGGCGCCAGCGCCAAAGAAATCGTGTTCACGAGCGGCGCCACGGAATCCGACAACCTCGCCATCAAGGGCGTGGCCAACATGTACCGCGACAAGGGCGATCACATCATCACGACGGTGACCGAGCACAAGGCGGTCATCGATTCGTGCAAGCGCCTCGAAAAAGAGGGCTTCCGTGTGACGTACCTGCCGGTCAGGCCCGACGGTCTCGTCGACCTTGACCTGCTTCGCCAGTCGATCACGGACAAGACGATCCTGATCACGATCATGGCCGCCAACAACGAAATTGGCGTGCTGCAGCCGGTGGCCGAGATCGGCGCCATCGCCCGCGAGCGCGGCGTCCTGTTTCACACGGATGCGGTGCAGGCCGTGGGCAAGGTTCCCTTCGACGTGAACACGATGAACGTGGACCTGGCGTCCGTCACGGCCCACAAGATCTACGGGCCGAAGGGCGTGGGAGCACTCTACGTCCGGCGGCGCAATCCGCGCGTGTTGCTGACGCCGATGATCGACGGGGGCGGCCACGAACGCGGCATGCGGTCAGGCACGCTGAATGTGCCGGCGATTGTGGGATTCGGCAAGGCGTGCGAGATCGCGCGACAGGAAATGGCCTCCGAGAGCGCCAGGGTCCAGGGCCTGCGGGACCGCCTGAACGCCAAACTGCACGAAGGCCTCGACGAGCTCTACATCAACGGCAGCATGGAACACCGCCTGCCCGGCAACCTGAATATCAGCTTCGCGTATGTCGAAGGTGAGTCGTTGCTGATGGGCATCAACGACGTGGCGGTCTCGTCGGGCTCGGCCTGCACGTCGGCCAGCCTCGAACCGTCGTACGTGCTCAAGGGCCTCGGCGCCGGTGACGAACTGGCCCACTCGTCCATCCGGTTCGGGATCGGGCGCTTCAATACCGAAGAAGAGGTGGACTACGTCGCCGCCAAGCTGGTGGACGTCGTCAGCAAGCTGCGAGAGATGTCGCCTCTCTACGAAATGGTGAAAGAAGGCGTGGACCTGTCGAAGGTCCAGTGGGCGGCGGATGGACACTAACTAGAGGCTAGAGGCTAGAGGCTAGAGGCTAGAGGCTAGAGGCTGGCCTGCCTACTGCCTACTGACTACTGGCTACTGACTGACGTGAGGCCGAAAGCCGATGGCCGATAGTCGAATTGAGAGTGAGAGACCGTTATGGCGTACTCAGACAAAGTCGTTGACCATTACACGAATCCCCGCAATGTGGGGTCGTTGCCCAAGCAGGACGAACATGTTGGCACCGGTCTGGTGGGCGCGCCCGAATGCGGCGACGTGATGAAGCTGCAGGTGCGGGTGAACCCCGAGACGGGCATCATCGACGAAGCCAAGTTCAAGACATTCGGGTGCGGCTCGGCCATTGCCAGTTCGAGCCTGGCCACGGAGTGGCTGAAGGGCAAGACCGTCGACGAGGCGCTGGCCATCAAGAACACCGACATTGTGGCGGAACTCAGCCTGCCGCCGGTCAAGGTACACTGTTCGGTGCTGGCCGAAGACGCCATCAAGGCGGCCATTGCGGACTACAAACGGAAGCAGGAATCGCCCGAAGCTGCGGCCGGCCAGGCCGTCGCCCAGGCCCAGTAGGGCGGTCGGGACGGACCTCGCCCCCGGGGAGCGGACACGATGATCGAAATCAGTGAGAGCGCGGCGGCCCAGATCCGCAAGCTGATGACCAAGCAGAACATCAGCGAGGGCGGGCTCCGCGTCGGCATCAAGGGCGGCGGCTGCTCGGGCCTGAGCTACACGTTCAGCTGGGAACGGGAAGAGCGCACAGGCGATCAGGTGATCGAAGGTCCCGGCGGCGTCAAGGTGTTCGTCGACAAGAAGAGCCTGATCTACCTGACTGGCACGACGCTGGATTTTGATTCAGCGCTGATGGGGAAGGGGCTGCACTTCGTCAACCCCAACGCCAAGGCCAGCTGCGGCTGCGGCAGTTCGTTCACGGTGTAGCAGACGGCGCGACGGCGTCCGCCCGGCGCGAGTCGGACTCGCGATGGACGGACGGCCGGCCGCGTCTGCGGATGAGGCCGGCCGATGGAGCCGGTGCCAAGCGGGTGTCCGGGTCGGATCCACCATGGCCCCCAAGCCGGTCCGGACACAGGAAACCCCGCCGGGTAGCCGGCGGGGTTTCCCCTTTCGCCAGTCCGGTCAATCAACCATGTTGCCAGAAACGACAGCCCTGCCGATCCAGCCGTGCAAACACTGCGGCACGGGGGCCCCCGTGGACGTGCACTTCTGCCCGCGGTGCGACAAGATCCTCACGCTGGGGCGGCACGGCGACTACTTCGCCTTCTTCGGCCTGACGCGGGGCCTGAGCATCGATCTCAAGGATCTCGAGCAGCGGTTCCGCCGCCTGAGCCGCCAGTTCCATCCCGACTTCTACGGCAACGCGACCACCACCGAGCGTCTGGCCAGCCTGGAGCGGTCGGCGTACCTCAACGACGCGTACCGCACGCTGCGGGACCCGGTGGCCCGGCTCGAGTACCTGCTGAAGCTGGAGGGCTACGCACCCAAAGAATCCCGTGAGGCATCGGCCCAGGTGCCGCCAGGCCTGCTCGAAGAAGTCTTCGAACTGAACGAAGAGCTCGAAAACATCCAGGACATGCGAGCCGACGGGGGGGCGGTGGCCGAGATCCGCGCGCGCCTCGACCAGGCCCGCCAGCCCATCGAGGCCAACCTCCTGCGCCACGACCGCGAACTCGGCGACCTGATGGCGCGCCACGACGACCGGCTGACGGCGGGCGATGCGGCCGGCCGGGTTGCGGCGCTGGACGGCCTGCGGACCCTGCTGCTCGAGCGGACGTACCTCGTCAACCTGCTCACCACGGTCAAGCGCGAGATGGCGGCGATCGAAGGGGCGGACCGATGAGCAAGGTCGTCGGAATCGATCTCGGCACGACGAACAGCCTGGTGGCGCACGTCGTCGACGGCCGGCCTGACGTGATCGCCGACGAGTCCGGAGACCGGCTGCTGCCGTCCGTGGTGTCGCTCGACGAAGGCGGCACGGTGTTCGTGGGCCGCGAAGCGCAGCGCCGGCTCCTGACGGACTCGTCGCGGACGGTGTATTCGGTCAAGCGGTTCATGGGCCGCGGGCTGGAAGATGTGGGCGACGAGGCGCAGTGGATGCCTTTTGCGGTCAGCGGCCTGCCCAGCGGAGTCGTGCACATCCACCTGGGCACGCGGGAACTGACGCCCCCGGAGATCTCCGGCTTCATCCTGCGCGAACTCAAGCGCCGTGCTGAGGTGTTCTTCCAGGCGTCCGGAGAATTCGATCCGGAGGTGGACCGGGCGGTCATTACCGTGCCGGCCTATTTCAACGACGCGCAGCGCACGGCCACGCGCGACGCGGGCCGCCTGGCGGGCCTCGAGGTCCTGCGTATCATCAACGAACCCACGGCAGCCTGCCTGGCCTACGGCCTCGACCAGAAAGCCGAAGGTGTGATTGCCGTGTACGACCTGGGTGGCGGCACCTTCGACGTGTCGATCCTCAAGGTGGAAGAAGGCGTCTTTCAGGTGCTGGCCACCAACGGCGACACGCACCTGGGCGGCGATGACATCGACCAGTTGTTCATTCGCCAGATTGCCGTCGAACTGGCTGTCGATCCCCGCGTGCACCCGGAGGCCATCCAGTCCATCCGCAAGGGTGTCATCCAGGCGAAATGGGACCTCTCGGACCTCGAGTCCACCGAGATCCGGATCGGCGCGCTGCCCGGACACCCGGACGGCTACACGCGCGCGGTGACACGCAGCGAATTCGAGCAGATCATCGCGCCCGTCGTCCAGCGGACGCTCGCACCCTGCCGGCAGGCTCTGGAAGACGCCGGCCTGCGTCCCGATCAGGTTGACGACGTGGTGCTCGTGGGCGGGTCGACCCGGATCCCGATGGTGCGCCGCGAAGTGGAGCGCCTGTTCGGCCGCGCGCCGCATGCCGATCTCAACCCCGACGAAGTGGTGGCGCTCGGTGCGGCCGTCCAGGCCGACATCCTCGTCAGCGGCCGCCGCGAGATGCTGCTGCTCGACGTGACGCCCCTGTCGCTGGGCATCGAAACCATGGGCGGCGTGATGTCGAAGATCATCCTGCGCAACTCGACCATTCCGGCGAGCGGCGGCGAGATGTTCACGACCTTCGTCGACAACCAGACGGCCGTCGACATCCACATCCTGCAGGGCGAACGCGAGATGGTGGCCGACAACCGATCCCTCGGCCGCTTCAAGCTGCGCGGCATCCCGCCGCTGCCCGCGGGACTGCCCCGGATCCAGGTGCGGTTCCAGATCGACGCCAACGGCATTCTGAGCGTGTCGGCCCACGAACTGCGCACCGGGGTCGAACAGTCCATCGACGTCAAGCCGTCGTACGGGCTGACCGATGACGAGGTCGAGCGGATGTTGCTCGAGTCGTTCGAGCACGCGCAGCAGGACGTCGATGCCCGGCTGCTCATCGAGGCGCGCAACGAAGCCGAGACTATGATCGGGGCGACCGAGAAGATCCTCAGGCGCCCCGACTTCGACACGATCGTGTCGGACGACCTGAAACCCGGCGAACGCAACGCCATCACGGGCGCGCTCGCCGGCCTGAAAGCCGTGATTGGCGGCGACGACCGCGACGCCATTCACACACGGACAACCGAACTCAACCGGACCACACAGCACCTGGCCGAAGTTGTCATGAACCGCACGGTCCAGGCGGCCCTGGCCGGCCGCCGCGCCGACGAGGTCCAGGTGCAGGGACGGTAGGACGCTGGGGGTTGGGGATTGGGGGTTGGGGATTGGGGAAAGACAGAGGATGTCCCCCAGCAGCCCTGGGTCCGAAGCCGAATGCCGATGGCCGATAGCCGATGGCCGATAGCCGATAGCCGATAGCCGATCAGAGAGACAGAAATGCCGAAAGTGACCTTTATCGTCGATGACGTTCCGCAGACCCTCGAGGTCGACCTCGCAACCCTGCCGTATTCCCATCACGGCAAGCCGGGGTCGTTGCTCGACATCGCCAAGAACCTCGACATCCCGCTCGAACATGCGTGCGGCGGAAGCTGCGCCTGCACGACGTGCCACGTGATCGTCAAGGACGGGGCCCAGAACCTGACCGATATGGAAGACGACGAGGTGGACCGCCTCGACACCGCGTGGGACGTGACGCCGCGTTCGCGGCTCGGCTGCCAGGCGGTGGTTCGTGGGGACGTGACGTGCGAGATCCCGATGTACACGCGCAATTACGTGCAGGAAGGCGGGGCCATCCAGCTTGGCAAAGCCGAGCGCCGGGCCAAAAGCGAAGAGGTGCGGTCATGACGTGGACCGACACGGAAGATATCGGGATTGCCCTGGCCGACAAGTTTCCCGGCGTCGATCCGCTGGGCGTCCGGTTTACCGATCTCCGGCAGCGTGTGCTGGAACTCGACGGGTTCACGGGAGATCCGCACGCCTCGAACGAGGCCAAACTGGAAGCGATCCAGATGGCGTGGTACGAAGAGACTCAGGACGGCGAATAGGCCGCCGTTCGGCCAGACACCCCGTCGGGGCGTCTAATAGACCATGCGCGAGGTGCTTGCGGCCCTGCTGGCGTTGCTGATCGGCTTCCAGCCGACCGTGGCGCTCGCGACGTCGCAGGCGGCCGCTCCTCAGGCTCCGCCCCGCCCCGCAGCCGCGCCTCAGACCCTCGACGCGCTGGGCGTCTCGCTGGACCGGATCAAGCGGCAACTCGGCGTCGAGTTACCCGCTGCGCCGGGTGAGCGTGGACCGCTGAAGCTCGACTATTACGTCGAGGTCCAGGGCATTGCGCCGCCAATCCAGTTGTTCACGCCCGAAGACTTCCGGCTGACCGGCCCAGTGCCGGGGGCACCGCCGACTCACCGCGAAATGGTCCGCGAACTCTGGACGAAGCCCGAATTCAAAGGCCAGAGCGTGCCAATCAGCTCGCTCGCGATTCTGGGGATCATGAAACTCGCCCAATGGCAGGCCGAAGAGACCAGGCGGCGCAAGGCCGAAGCCGAACGCAAGAAGCGGGACGACGAACTGAAGGCGAAATACCCGGACCTGGTGATCAAATAGGCTATCGGCTATCGGCTATCGGCCTTGCCTACTTACTACTTACTACTTACTACTTACTACTTACTACTTACTACTTACTACTGCTTGCTTCTTGCTTCTTCTTTCTCCCCCTAGCCCCTAGTACACTAACCCCATGCGCATAACCGTCGCTCACAGCCCGGATTCGGACGATGCCTTCATGTTTTTCGGCCTGGCCAGTGGCCAGGTCGACACCGGCGGCCTCGAGGTGGGGCATGTCCTGTCGGACATCGAAAGCCTGAATCGTGCGGCGTTCGACGGGCGTTACGAAGTGACGGCCGTGTCGTTCCACGCGTATGCCTACCTGCACGAGCTGTACATCCTGCTCCCCCATGGCGCCAGCATGGGCGAGAACTACGGTCCTCTGCTTGTCGTGCGCCAGGATGCGCCATCGTCGCTGAAGGGCCTCACCGTGGCCGTCCCGGGTACACTGACGTCCGCGTATCTGGCACTGAAACTCTTCGACCCGACGCTCGATACGGTCGTAATGCCGTTCAACGAGATCCAGGACGCCGTGCGGCGCGGCGATGTTGCGGCCGGCCTCCTGATCCACGAAGGCCAGCTCACGTATCAGGACGAAGGTCTCAGGAAGATCGTCGATCTGGGCGAGTGGTGGGCTGAGCGCACCGGCGGGTTGCCGCTGCCGCTCGGAGGCAACGTCATCCGGAGGGACCTCGGTCCCGCGCTGATCAGCCAGGTGAGCCGCATGCTGCACGGCAGCATCAAGTACGCCCTCGACAACCGCGAGCAGGCGCTCGACTACGCCTTGCAGTACGGGCGCGGCCTCGATCGGGCGAAAGCCGACCGGTTCGTCGGGATGTACGTGAACAACCTGACGCTGGGTTATACCGACGCCAGCCGCAAGGCCGTCGCCCTCTTCCTCGACGAGGCGTTCGAGAAGGGCCTCATTCCGAAGAAAGTACCCGTCGAGTTTGCTACGTAACGGGTCGGCCATCGGCCATCGGCGGTCGGCTAACGGCCCTGCCTCCTACTGTCTACTGTCTACTGTCTACTGACTACTGACTACTGACTCCCAGATTCAAGTGATCGCCCGTTTGGCCGACTCTAGGGATGAGGGGCTGGTCCCCTCTGGAGTGTGCCATGGCGATCCCCGCTAACCTGCTCGACGGCATCAGTCGCCTCGATCCTCTGCCCGTGACGCTGCAGCGTCTCCTGAAAGCCCTCGAAGACGAGAGCGTCGGAGCGTCGCAGATCGGCGAGATCGTGCAGTTCGACCACGCCGTCGTGGCGAGCCTGCTGCGGGCCGCCAATTCGGCAGCATTCGGGGGATGGATCAGGACCGAGTCGGTGCGCGATGCGGTGTCCCGGCTTGGGAAGACCCGCGTTATCGACATGATCCTGGGCGATCACCTGCGGAAGCTGCAGGTCAACGCGCCACTGTACGACCTGAGCGAAGACGACCTCTGGCTCCACTCGACGGCCGCGTCCCTGGCGGTTCGCGCCATCACGCGGGAATGCCCCAAAGCGGGCCTGACCGAGTCTGCATCGATCGCGGGGCTGGTTCACGATGTCGGCAAGCTCATCATGGTGCGGTACATGAAAGCCGACTTCTCGGCCATTCTTGCCGTCCGCGACCATCACGACATCACGTTTGTCGAGGCGGAGCGCGAGCTGATCGGGTGCGACCATGCGGAGGTCGGCGGCGAGGTGGCCCGCCACTGGGGATTCCCGGCGGACATCCAGGAGGCCATCGCCCGCCACCACGAGACCCCACTCGGCGACTCGACGCCGGTGCTCGACGCGGTGGTGGTGGCCAACCTGGCGGCCAAGGCCGTTGGCGCGGGACTGGGCGCCGAAGGGCTGGACATGCGGGTGGACGAACGATGCCAGGCGAGGCTGAAGCTCAACTTCACCGGCTTCTCCCGGGTCTGCGTTCAGACGCTCTTTGGTCTCAAGGACATCGGCCGGACTTACGGCGTGAAAACGGCGTAGCCGGTCAGCGGGGCGCCTGGGCCGGCGGATGGATGACGGCGGCGAACATCGCGGCCGTCCGCACGACCCGCGGGCCCGGGATGACGAGTTCACCCCCGAACAGCACGTGGACGCGCCGCGCCCGGACGGCTGGAACACCGGGCAGCCCCGCCCAGACCTGCCGCTCACGTGCCATCTCCCCATCCGTGCCCGTCCCCGAATAACGCAGCTCAATGATCACGTCAGGAGCACGGACGAGGACCGTTTCGCTACTGATGCTCAGCGACTCGCGTTGGACCTCGGCGAAGACGTTGATGCCTCCCGCGAGCTCCACCAGATCGTGCAGAAACCCGTACCCGCCGCTCACGTTGATGGTGCGCAGTGACTGCGACTCGCGCCCAATCACCAGCATCACCCGGGGGCGCGTCCGGCCCGCGACGCGCGCACGTACCGCATCGAGGTCGTGTTCGACGCGCGATGCCAGGGCTTCCGCGTCGCGTGGGGCGCTAATCGCCTCGCCCAGTTGCCGAATCACCGCGACGACATCCGCCAGCGAGCCGTGTTTGTAGAGAAAGAGCGGGATGCCGGCCCTCCGCAACTGCGTGTGCAGGTCCACCTGACTGGCATAGCAGATCATCAAGTCAGGCTTGAGCGCCAGGATACGTTCAACGTCAGGGTCCAGCAGCGCGCCGACCCGGGGCAGGCGCTCCACGTCGGGCGGGAACGTATCGAAGCTGCCCACGCCGACGATGCGCGGCCCGGCTCCCATGGCGAAGAGGGCTTCGGTCGCCGACGGCACCAGCGACACGATGCGCCTCGGCGCCTGCCGGGCGTGGGTTGTCTCCCCAAGAATGGAGAACACTACGAAGAAGAACGCAACGTAATGAGTCAGCCTGACGCGCGACCGTATCATCGTCTTCCTAGCCTCAAGCCTCTAGCCTCTAGCCTCTAGCCTCTAGCCTCTAGCCCCTAGCCCCTAGCGCTGCCTGATGAGCAACCACAGGAAAAACGGCCCGCCGATGACGGCCGTGACAATCCCCACCGGCAATTCAACGGGCGCCATCACCAGGCGAGCCACCAGATCGCACATCACCAGGAACGCCGCGCCGAACAAGGCTGACGCCGGCAGCACGATGCGATGATCCGAGCCGACGATCAGGCGGACCAGGTGCGGTACGATGATCCCGATGAAGCCGATGGGTCCGCCCAGTGACACGGCAGCGCCGGTGGCGAGCGATGCGCTGAAGAACGACAGTTGCTGGACGCGGACGACATTGACCCCTCGAGACGCGGCCGCGTCGGCGTCGAGGCTGAGCAGGTTGAGGGCCCGCGGCAGCCACGCGAAGGCGATGCCCGACACCGCCAGCAGCGGCAGTGCCGCAAGGACGGGGCCGTAGCTCGAGACGTCGAGGTCTCCCATCAGCCAGCGCACGGCGCGCAGCGCCTCCGACGCATCCGCGAGGTACTGCACAAGCAGAATGAGGGCCGAGAAGAACGAATTGAGTGTGACGCCGGCCAGCAGAAGCACGTTGGTGGAGAACCCACGCTGCCTGGCACGGGCGAGGGCATAGACGATGCCCACAGCCGTCAAGGACCCCACGAAACTGGCGGCCGTCACGGCCGACACGCCGAGGACGGAGATGTGCAGCCTGAACGACATGGCGAGCATCGCACCGAGTGCGGCGCCGGCCGACACCCCCAGCGTAAATGGCGTGGCCAGGGGGTTTCGCAGTAACGCCTGGAATACCACACCCGCAGCTGCGAGGGATGCGCCCACGAGCACCGCGGCGACGACGCGCGGCAGCCTGGCGATGAAGAAGATCTGGGCGTCGATGTTGTCGACGAATGGCAACGAGCTGTCGAGGGCCCGGGCCAGGCTGATGCGCGTCGTGCCGAACAGGGGCGCGGCCACAACGGCGGCCAGCGTAATCGCCCCGAACAACGCCGTCCATCCGAGAAGGCGTGTCCGCACGTGCGGCGTCGCAGGGGCCAGGCCCGATCCGCCCGTCACGCCAGGCCTCCAGGTGATGCCGGCACGCGGCCGAGCGGAACCACGGTGAGGTGGCCGGCCGGCGCGTGGAAGTGCACGTCGGCCGTCACGCCGTAGAGGGCGGCGATGTTCTCGCTCGTCAGCACCCGTTCGACGGGGCCATGTGCGAGGACGCGGCCCTGCTTGACGAGCAGCAACGTCCGGCACAACGCCGCCGCGAAGTTCAAGTCATGCGTGGCCACCACCATCGTCAGCCCGCGCTCGCGGTTCAGGTGTCGAAGGAGCGCGGCCACGTCCAGCTGGAACCCGAGATCGAGCGAGGCCGTGGGTTCGTCCAGGAGCAGAATGTCGGCTTCCTGAGCCAGCGCACTTGCGATGACCACGCGCTGCTTTTCGCCGCCCGACAATGTCGAGAACGGTCGCGCGGCCAGGTGCCCCGTGCCCGTCGCGTCGAGCGCATCACGGGCGATGGCCAGATCGCGCGGGCTCTCGAGCTCGAAGGGGCCCAGATGCGGGTACCGTCCCATGAGGGCGATCTCGAGCACGCTGTAGTCGAAGGCGAGATGTGTTTCCTGGGGAACCACTGCCAGGCGCCGGGCGAGCGATCGCCGCGGGATGCCGGACAGTCGAGCCCCACCCAGCGTCACGCTGCCGGAGGCCGGCAGGAGCAGCCCGCTGAGCAGCCGGAGGAGCGTGGTCTTGCCGGAACCGTTCGGCCCGAGGATGCCAACCACATCGCCGCGTTCGACCGCGACACTGATGTCGTCGACACCCGGCCGGCTGGCGGGCACATCGGCCGCGCCGGCCCCCTTCGGCCGGCGCGGCTGCGTGCCATGGACGTACGTGACGTTATCGGCCTGCAGCAAGTCGAACCCCGACGGTGAACGTGCGCCGCGGAGCGGGATAGCCGAGGGCGCTTTCGTACTGACGGTCGGTCAGGTTGTCGAGCCGGGCGATGACTTCGGCGAAACGGCCGAGCTTCATGCTGCCACCGGCGTCAACCACCGTGTAACCGGCGGTGTGGAACAGGCCTCCGTACGCGCCGTAGTTGGGCTCCACGTCAAGAACCCGCCCCCGGCCCGCTGCCCGAAGGTAGGCCGACCATGCCCGGCGCGTGAACAGCACGTCCACGGAGACCTGGTGCCTCGGCCTCCTGATGAGGGGGTCGCCCACGGAGAACGGCGGCGGGGCTTCCCCTGCGCGGTCGACCGCGAGCACGGCCGAGTCGACGAACGTGTACGCGACGCGCGTCTCCAGGCCCGCGCGGGTGCGCCAGGCTCCAGACATCTCAACGCCGCGCGCTCTGGCGTTCGCGATGTTGTCTGTCAGGTACTGGCTGGCGTTCGCGAAGGACCGGCCGACGGCGACGATCAGGTCGTCGTAGCTGTTCGAATAGGCGGAGACGTCCAGCACCACGAGCCCGCCGAACAGGCTCTGCTCGACTCCGGCATCGACGCTGCGGCTCCGTTCGGGCTTCAGTCCGGCATTGTCCGTGAACGCAATCTCGAAGGCGTCGGGGGCACGGATCCCCGTCCCGGCCGAGGCGTGGAGCCGGCTCCAGTTGCCGCCCGATTCGGCCGATGTCCTCACGTAGTAACTGGCCGCGACACGCGGATTGGGCGACAGGATGGTATCGCCCGGCAACTCGGGCCTGGGCGTGAACGACATGGGATCGGCGCCGAGCGTCGCTCGGACGATGTGCTCGAGGCGGAGGCCTCCGGTGAGCAACAGGCGTGAACCGGCGCGAAGCCGGCCTTCGGCAAAGTACCCGGTGACCTGCCGCTCAACCGGGATGCGGGATGCCGACGCATCGGTGATGTAGGTGCTCTCGGCGGATTCGTGCGCAGTATCGACGCCGAACGATGTCGAGAGCGCCGACCCGAACGCGCGATCGATCTGGGCGTGCGCCGACCAGCGGCGCGTCGCCGACATCGAGTCGCCCCACAGGCTGGCGAAGTCGGAATCCAGCTGCATGCCGGAACCGCGGACCCGAAGTGCCGTGCTCGGATTCCACTCATGCGTGACCGACACGGTGCCCATGGCCATCTGATTGCGGCCGCGCGAGACCGTGTCGATGCCCGGGAACGCCCCAATCGGGTTGGATCCGAACGGGCCCGGGTACCCGCGCTCGTTCGTGGCGTAGCGCGAGTCGAGGCGGACCGTCGTGGCCCGGGCGGGCCGCCACGCCGCGGCCAGCACGAGCGACGTGGCTTCGTACGTGTCGTTGGAGACGCGTGTGTTCGTGCCGGGCGCCTCAGTTGTCCAGCCGTCGCTCTCGACCCGCTCCGCGTGGGCGCCCCAGCGGAACGTCCCCGCGGACCCTGTGGAACCAGCCGCCACACGGTTCAGTCCGTAGCCGCCCGATTCAATGCTCGCGCGCGCGCCGGTTGGGCCGCCGATGGCCGTCCGCGCCTGAATCACGCCGCCGATGGCATCCGCGCCAAAGACGGCGCTTTGCGGCCCCCGGACGACTTCCACGGACGCCAGCCCGCCTGTGGTGAGATGGCCGAAGTCGAACCCTCCGCCGAAGCTGTTGAGCTTGACGCCATCGACGAGCACCAGGGTGAAGTCCGATTCGCCGCCGCGCGGGAACACCGACGTGACGCTGCCGGCGCCGCCGTTGGCAGCCACCGCCGAGCCCGGCGCCAGCCGGAGGGCATCCGCGACGGTGACCAACTGCCGGGCCTCCATGTCACGCGCGCTGACCGCGACCGTGCCCGCAGGGGATTGCGACAACGGCGTCTCGACCAGAGAGGACGACACCACGAGCGTTTCGGTGACGGCGGACAGGCGCAGCGAAAGGGTGACTGCCGTGCTGACGCCGTCCCGGATGCTGACACGTGTTGTATCGGCTCGGAACCCGTCGACGATCGCGACGAGTTCGTACGTGCCGGGCTGGACGTGCTCGAACGAGAACCGGCCGCCTTCGTCGGTGCGCACATCGCGGGTCATGCCAGCGGCAGAGCGCAGCGTCACCCGGGCTGCCGCGACAACCTGCGCGGCGGGATCGACCACCATGCCGCTGACGGACCCGCCGGACGGGCTGGCCGAGGCCCCAACGGCAGACAGGACGATGGCCACGGCGGTGAGGAGCGCCATCACGACGGCGGACACACCACGACGGGCGCACGGAAGGAGAGTAGACTCTACAGGTACACGACGACTCATGAAGCCCCCTTGCTGGTGTTGCCTCGCACCAGCGTGCCGCGTCAACCCTGGGAAGGTTGCGGCGGACGGAGTTACTGGAACCGGCCTTCAACTGCGCCGCGCACTCATGTACGCGAACGGTAGTGACGCCGGCTTCTACGTGGCGGCTTCCAGGTGTCCTGACTTGCGGATCGTCACGCGCACAGCACGTCTTCCAGCATCGTGAGACACCGTGACGGGAGCCCGGATCCGGGCATCCACTTGCCTGTGCGCGCTCCCCGCTGACAGTGGCGGGACCGTGTGGGATTTGCACCCAGCTTCCCTGGCCAGCAGCCGGAGCGTTCTTGCGGGTCGAAGTATACCATGCGAGGATCAGGGCTAGAGGCTAGAGGCTAGAGGCTAGAGGCTAGGGAAGAGGCAGGGGATGTCCCCGGGGCCGGGAGCCTGTGGCCCGGAGCCCTACTGTCTACTGACTACTGTCTACTGCGGGTAACCAAGCGTGATCACTGACGCGCGGATTGAGACGGCGGGACTTGCAGACATCAACCAGAAACTTCTGGCCGGAGAGCGGCTGAGTTTCGAGGATGGCGTGCGCCTGTTCACCTGCCCTGACCTGCTTGCGGTGGGCTGGCTGGCCAACCGGGAGCGCGAGAAACGCCACCAGGATCTGACCTACTACAACCACAACATCCGCATCGAAGCCACCAACGTCTGCGTAGCGAACTGCCTGTTCTGCTCGTTCGCCAGGCTGATGCCCGGCGACAAGGATGCCTACACGCTGTCGCTTGACGATGTGCTGCACAAACTCCGGGTGAGGGCTCACGAACCCATCACGGAGGTCCACGTCGTCAATGGCCTGCATCCCGATCTGCCGTTCAGTTATTACACGGACCTCCTGCGTGGACTGAAGGCCACCAAGCCCGGTATTCACCTGAAGTGTTTTACCGCCGTCGAGATCGCTTTTTTTGCCGACACGTTCCACATGTCGGAGGAGCAGGTGCTGCGCGAACTGATGGCGGCAGGCCTCGACTCGTTGCCCGGTGGCGGGGCCGAGGTGTTCGCCGAGCGTGTGCGCCGCAAGATCTGCGACGACAAGTGTGACGCCGACCGCTATCTCCGCATCCATCGCCTGGTGCACGGCCTCGGCATGCGCTCGAACGTGACCATGCTCTACGGCCACATCGAGACGATGGAGGAGCGCGTGGACCACATGATGCGCGTCCGGGCCCTGCAGGACGAGACCGGCGGGTTCCAGGCGTTCATTCCGCTGGCGTTTCACCCCGACAACAACCAGATGCGCAAGCTGCCGGCGCCGCCGGCGTCGGACACGCTGCGCGTCCACGCCGTGGCCCGCCTGTTCCTCGACAACGTGCCTCACGTGAAGGCGTTCTGGATTGCCACGGGCGTGGACGTGGCGCAGACGTCGTTGTGGTTCGGGGTGGACGACCTCGACGGCACCGTGCAGGAAGAGAAGATCTACCACATGGCCGGCGCCCGCACGCCCGAGATGATGACCACCGGCGAGATTCAGCGCCTCATCCGGGCGGCCGGCCGCACGCCGGTCGAGCGCGACACGCTCTACAACGTACTCGGCTAGAGGCTAGAGGCTAGAGGCTAGAGGCTGGGCAGGGCAGGCCCCCGAGTCCCGAGCCCCGAGTCCCGAGCCCCGGTGTCACCAAACCCGCGATTCCTGCGTCTTATGGAATGTGGATTGAACTGGTCCTATTTGCCGGTTCACTGCTAAAATAGACGAATCCGTTACCCAACAATTGCTCGTGTAAGGAGAGACCTGAATGGCGCACGAACTGCCTGCCCTGCCGTACGCGCATGACGCGCTCGAACCGTTCATCGACACGATGACGATGCAGATCCACCACGGGAAGCATCACGCGACGTACGTCACGAATCTGAACGCCGCGCTGGACCAGTACCCCGACTTCCAGAAACACAGCGTGGAAGACCTGATCCGCAACATCGCCAACGTGCCTGAGGCCATTCGTACGGCCGTCCGGAACAACGGCGGCGGCCACGCGAACCACGCGATGTTCTGGCAGTTGATGGCGCCCAAGGCCGGCGGCGACCCGTCGGGGCCCCTGGCCGATGCGATCAAGGCCAGCTTTGGCAGCCTCGAGAGCTTCAAGGGCGAGTTCAAAAAAGCCGCCCTCGGCCGGTTTGGTAGCGGCTGGGCCTGGCTGATCAACGCCGGCGGCAAACTCGCCATCGAGAGCACGGCGAACCAGGACAGCCCCCTCATGGAAGGCAAATCCATCGTCATGGGAGTGGACGTGTGGGAGCACGCCTACTACCTGAAGTATCAGAACCGCCGTGCCGATTACATTGATGCGTGGTGGAGCGTGGTGAACTGGAGCGAAGTCGCCAAGCGCTTCACGCGGTAGACCGGAACGCCGGGCATGGGGCTTGGGTATACCAGGTTCCATGCCCGATCAGGCCTCGGGCTCCAGGCTTTAGGCTTTAGACTACAGACTCCAGACTTCAGGCTTCAGGCCACCTGCCCTCCACATCCTCCAGAATCTCACTGTTCGTTGACGCCCAGGCTTCCGGCCTTGGGGTGGTAGGATACGCACGTTCAGCCAGGGGCATGCCGAACCATGCGCTGCGGCAGAACCGCGGGCATAGCATGCGTCCGCGGGCGGCCCTTCGTGCACGCTGCTGTCTGTCGGTAGGTTCCCGCCTGTCCGGACTGCACGCATCTTCCAACCGGCAATTCCATGGACCCGCTTTCACCTGGTCCCACTCGCGACGCATTGCCGCCGCCCCGGCTGTTCGATCGCCTCCGGAACGAATGCCGCGTCCGCCACTACTCCCGGCGGACAGAGGAGGCGTACGCCGCGTGGGCGCGGCGGTTCATCGTGTTCCACGGCAGGCGCCACCCGAGGTCGATGCGGGTCGATGAGGTGAGGGCGTTCCTCAGTTGGCTGGCGACGAAGCGGATGGTGGCTGCGTCCACGCAGAACCAGGCTCTCAACGCGTTGGCGTTCCTGTATCGTGACGTGCTGCACCTTCCGCTCGCGGAGGTCGGCGGAATCGTGCGGGCGAAGGGGCCCGTGCGGCTGCCCGTCGTGCTGAGCCGGGACGAGGTGCGGGCCGTGATTGCCCAGCTTGCGGCCGTACGAGACATCCACGTGCGTGACCTGAGGGCCGGATTCGGCCGCGTTGCACTTCCGGGCGCCTTGGGCCGTAAGTATCCCGATGCGGCGGGAGAGCTTGCGTGGCAGTTTGTGTTTCCCGCCGGGCGGCTCTGCCGCAATCCGCAGTTTGGCGGACCGACTCGATGGCACCTCCATGAGTCGGCCGTGCAGCGCGCGGTGAAGGCCGCCGTACAGCGGGCCGGCATCCACAAACTGGCCAGCTGTCACACCCTGCGGCATTCGTTCGCCACCCACCTCCTGGAAGACGGCTACGACATCGGGACCGTGCAGGAGTTGCTCGGGCATGCGGATGTGAGCACGACGATGATCTACACTCACGTGCTACATCGCGGCGCCCTCGGCGTTCGGAGCCCCGCCGACCGGCTGTAGCAGTTGGTGCGGCGTCGTGGGTAAAACCGGGATCGCTGCGACGCCGACACCGGCCCACGATATGCTGCGTGCCTCGCAGCGATCACTACTCGCCGACGCACTGGCTCTGCGGGTGTAACTCTTGCGGGTCCAACGGTTTCGGCGGCAACGGCAGTGTTTCAGCCGCTGCAGGAGGGTGCGGCCCTGGCAGGCATTGCGCTGGAAGTCCCCCCGCAGCCAATCGCGACTCGCAGATTCTCGACCCTCCGGTGCTAGGATACGCACGATCAGAGGGTTGGCACGACCTGCCGGTGACCGTCGGCGGAGTCATGGGCTGACCAGTGGGTTGCCCCCTCTTGCAGTCGACTATCTGTTAGGCGGCAAGGTGCCGACAAAGTGGCCACAAGGGATTCGGGAGGCTCCAAGAAGGCAATGGTGAAGCGCGCTGGCGTGGCTCTGCTGCTGATCATCCTATGGACCACAGTGCTCATAGGTGGCGCGCTCTTTGGCTGGTGGCGGCGGCCGATCGCACCCTCAGATGATCCGCACGCCTTCATGCGAGCAGCAATCCCCATCGTCAACGCGGGTAATCGTGCCAACACGGCCCTCGTCCTGATCGAGGGAGGTGCCATCGGTGGGGAGTACTACTCTGCCAACGCCGATACCATCGACGGGAACAGTGTCTTCGCGACGGCGTCCTTGAGCAAATGGATCACAGCACATGCCGTGATGAAGCTCTTCGAGCAAGGCAAGCTGGACCTCGATCGACCGGTCGAGAGTTACCTCACGAGATGGCAGCTTCCAGCGGGCTCGTTCAGTTCGCGCGGCGTGACCGCGCGGCGACTTCTGAGTCACACGGCCGGACTTACCGACGGGCTGGGTTTTGGCGATTACCGACCTGATGAGGCCCTACCGACGTTGGAGGAGGCGCTGGCCGCGCCTCGGGCATCGACTGGTCGGCTTGCGGCACCCATCGCCGTGGGGATCGAGCCTGGCACTCAGTTTCGATACTCGGGCGGTGGTTACTTGCTGCTCGAACTGTTGGTGGAAGAGCTCTCAGGAGATCGGTTCGAGACCTTCGTCAATCGCCAGATACTCCAGCCCCTCGGGATGGTACGCTCTGGTTACGCTGACCTGTCTGCAACGACCAATTCAGCGAAGTCATATGACGCTGATGGCCGGCCCGCAATGATCTACCGATACGCTTCAAGAGCTGCGACGGGGTTCACCACGTCAGCGAGCGACATGGTCATGTTGGTGCTTGCGCAGCTGCGAACGGTTGAGGGTAGCCCACTCGCCAAGACGACGCTCGAGTCTATGCGCACCGCCGAAGCAACATCGATGGGAGTCGACATCTGGGGGTTAGGCACGGTCCTTTACGCGCCAACGGAGCATGGCGGCGCCGTCTTCGGCCATGACGGGACCAATGAGCCAGCGATTAGCGCAACTGTCCGGATCAACCCGAAGACGGAGGACGCGATAATTGTCCTGGCGACCGGCAGCAAGGGGCTCGCGTCGCAGCTCGGCGCGGAGTGGGTGTTTTGGCAAACCGGCCTGCCTGACGTACTCACCGTCCCCGCCGAGATCCGCCGAGTGATGCCTGTGGTCGGCGCGGGCGCATGCGGCATTTCGCTACTTGCCTTCGTGCCGGTCTGGCATAAGCGACGCAGACGCGCCATCGGTGCCGCCTAACAACCGGTTGCAGCGGACGGTCCGCTGCGCGGCCCGCCGCTGAACCGGAGCGTTAGGCCGATCGCAAACGTGTCGGAGGATGTGTGAACGCGCCACTGGAGATCTTCTTTTCGTACGCCCATGAGGACGAAGACCTCATGAACGACGTGCGTCGACAGTTAATCGTATTCGAACGCAATGGCCGTATCTTGAAGTGGCACGACCGGATGATTCCACCGGGCGCCGAGTGGCGCAACCAAATCGACGCTCGACTCGAAGCAGCTGGGGTCGTGCTTCTGTTCATGAGTCCGCACTTCATCGAATCCCGCTACTGCTACGAGATCGAAGGCGAAGCGGCCTTGCAAAGGCACAAGGTTGGTGCGGCTCGGGTCATCCCGATAGTTCTACGACCTTGCGCGTGGGAAGAAACCCCATTCGGCGCTATTCAGGCTCTTCCCCGCGACGCGAAGCCTATTAGCAGATGGGCCGACCGTGACGAGGCCTGTCTTGATGCCGCCAGGGGCGTGATGAAGGTCGTAGACGAGCTCGCGGCTTCGGTTATGCCTCCAGTTCTTGAAGTACCGCCGGCGTCTGGTGCGGCGCCCAACCAGGAGAGTCTGAGCTCAACGAATACAGCTGTCTTCGTCAAGGACGAGTTGCCGCTCTTTCAGGACGTGTTCCTGTTCGCCAGAGGCGAGATGGGAAAGACCTCCACCGGCGGAGAGGTCTTCGCTCAACAGTGGGTTCGACACTCCGGCAATGTGGACTTCGGCCGGTTCAAGGAGGCATTCGCCTTCGCCAAATACGAGATGGGAAAGACGTCCACAGGCGGCGAGGTCTTCGCCCAGCAATGGGTTCGAGACTTTGGCAGTGTCGACTTCGGTCAGTTCAAAGAGGCATTCGCCTTCGCCCGGATCGAGATGGGAAAGACGAGCACCGGCGCCGAAAGCTTTGCGCTCGAAATCGTCAGGAAGGGTTCGACGAAGTGACCTTCGGCCTAACATGGCATGCAGCCGACGGCGCGACCCGCAGGAAAGTGACGCGCCGCGGCTGAGCCGCGGCGTTAGCCTGCTTGAACACCGACCGAACGCCTATACGGACACTGGAACGCGATGGGGACTTTGTGGTCTCGGGGGTCCCCGCGGCCACTGTCGGAAGGAATGCTTGGTGCTCGAACGACTGCGGCTGGCGCTGGCGCTCGGGTTGCTGCTTGCCCTTGGGCCTGCCGAAGCGAGAGGTCCGCAGCGAGACGGGCGTCTCTCCGGCGCATCGCTACCAGTGGCTGCGACGGTCGTACTCGCGCGTCCTGACAGTCCCTACCAGTCGCTCGCCCAACACATTGCCGCGCTGGAGGCGATTCCGCTTGTGGACTCGGTAGCCGAAGCGCTGGCGCTGCGACCGGCGTTCCTGCTCTGGGTGGTCTCGCCGACGGAACTGTCCGACCACGCCGCCACATCGTTCAGCTTGGCGCTCCACCGGGCACCGTCGCGTCCTTCAACAGGACTGATTACTGGATCGAGCTTGCGACTCGCGCGGGATCTCTACGAACGCGCAGGGAGCGCGCGGGGCGACCGCGCGGCGGCGGTGTTGGGCGAAGACGCCTTCAGCACGGGACAGCTCGTGGAGCTGGTGGGAGACCAGCGGCGCAGTCAGCCTCTCGCCGCCACGACGGATGTCGTGAATCTGCTGAGGCACGTCGACTACGTCCACTACGCCGGCCACGGCGGTAGCGGCTACTGGCGGCTTCGTGGCCACGAGCGGATCGCCGCGCACGATGTCCCGCCGCTGCCACCGGTAGTGATTAGTACGATGAGCTGCCAGACCACCCGCATCTGGCAGCCGGGCTCAATTGCGCTGGGCATGGTCGACGCAGGTGCGGCCGCCTACTCCGGCTTCTATTACAGCCCCATGACGGGATACCAAATCGGCGAGGAAGCTGGTCCGTTTCGCTACACGTGGCCTGAGGTCCCGATCGGTCACGTCGTCGAGGCGATGAACGCCGGAGCGGTCAAGGGATACGCGAGGTTTCCCATCCATCTCCTGCTTGGCGATCCGCGTATCGCCCTCCGCTCTAAACCTCCTTGCCGACTGCTGGATCACGGGCACTCGGGCGGCGTGCGGACGCTCTCGTGCTCAGATGCGCCGTCGGGGCTGGTTCCGGTGCGTATTCCGGACGGGGCCCGGTACACGTTCGTCGAGGTCGCTGGCACCTCGGCGTGGGACGGCGAGCAGTTCTACAACCGCCGCCTGCAGATGGCGGCGATAGGCGACGATCGCCTCCTCCTCGTGGAGCACCGGGGCGGCGACCTCCAGATCAGCCTACGCGAGCGGCCGAGGTTAGTCCGGCTCGCGCCCGATCCGCTGGCCGATGCACTGGACCAACTGCTCATCAGCATGGCAGATCGACGGCACGGCGGCGACGTCATCGCGGTCCTGCTCGCCGCAATGGCGCTGTCCCTGGCGGTTCGACGCGTTCGACGTAGGCGGTCCGAGCGCATCCACGTCGTCCCCGCCGCGGCCGTCGGGCTGATCGCTGCGCTCCTGCACGCCTCGTACGCCCTGGTTCGGCAGCCGGACCTCGTCGTCATTACCAAGCCCGTCGAGTTCAGTCCGATCGCGGCGGTCGGTACGGGCGTCTTGGTCGGCTGCGGCGCGTTCTTCTTCACAACCGCCAAGTCGTGGCGAGGACGCGTCTCGGGAACGATGATCGCCACGTCAGTCGGGTGGGTCGGGGGAACCATCGCCTTCGCTATGGCGACGGTGAGTAGCGCCGTGATCGCGTCGAGCACAGGCATCGCGTTGTGGATCTACAGGGCCGATTTCTACCCCTTCGTTCTTTCGGCCCTCGGATGCGGTGCTTGCGCGGTCGCGTTCTCGATGGCGAGGCGGATCACCGCACGTCCGTCCACTGTGACGCAGGCTAACACCGCGATGGAGCCGACGGCGCCGCACTGACGTCCGGGCGCCGCGGCTCATCGCCAACGTTATGCCGCCGAAATCGACCCTCTTCCCGCAAGTCAATACATCGTGCATACTATGTGAAGCGTATGCGGGACATCCGGTTCGAGTGGGATCCGGCCAAGGCGACCGCGAATCTACGGAAACACGGCGTAGCCTTCGAAGAAGCCGAGACCGCGTTCTCGGACGACCTAGCCTTGTTGATTGACGATCCGGATCATTCCCACGAGGAGGATCGCTTCGTGTTGTTGGGCGTGAGCGCCGCCTCTCGGATTCTCGCTGTTGTGCATGCGTATCGTGTGGCGCAGGACACGATTCGCATTATTTCGGCTCGGAAGGCCACCAAGGCCGAGCGCACTATCTACGTGAAGAGGCCCGGACTATGAGGAAAGAATACGACTTTAGCCATGCTCGACCGAACCCGTATGCTAAGCGTTTGAAGCGACCCGTGACCATTCGCATCGACGAAACGACCATCGCGTATTTCAAAGGACTCGCGGCGGAGAACGGTATCCCGTATCAGACGCTCATCAATTCGTACTTGCGTGACTGCGCATCATCAAGGCGGCGTCCGGCCCTGCGCTGGGTTGATGCGACGAAGGGCGCGGCATAACAACGCGCTGCACTCGACCGGCACAAGTTCGCGGGCGCCGGCGAGTGAGCGCGAACGTTGGGCCGACGGCGGTACTGTCTGACACTGACGCTGTCGAAAGAGACGCCGTCAGAAACGATGATCCTCACAACAAGGAGGAGCCGATGGCGACGGGTAAGTGGGTCGATGTCGGGGCCGCGCTCGATCTGCGCGACAAGCCCATCGCGCGCGTCGAGGCCGAGGGTCTCGCGTTGGCGCTTTCGTTCGCCGACGGGAGGTTCGCGGCCATCAGCGCCAAGTGCGTTCACAAAGGCGGTCCGCTTGACCAGGGAGTGCTCGACGGCGGCTGCATCGTCTGCCCGTGGCACCAGTGGAAGTACGACCGCGTCACGGGTCGCGTCCCGGGGAGTCCTGCGGGGGTCGTTGCGTACGACGTGGAGGTGCGCGACGGGCGCGTTCGGGTCGATTTAGCCTCCGGTCGCGACGAGGCCGTCGTTCACACGGCGAAACATCCGCTGGAGCGGGATATCGCGCGCGAGGCGGGGCCGGTTCGCGTCGTGGGGATTTCGACGACGGTGATGAATCGCGAGACGCCGCGCTACTCGACGTCGGAGCGATTGCTCGGCGCGGCACTCGACCACGCGTCTTCCGTGCTTGGCGCCGAGACGCGTCTCCTGAAGCTGAACGACTTGGCGTTCCGCAATTGCGAAGGTTACTACTCGAAGAGCGCGAAGTCGTGCACGTGGCCGTGCACGATCACGCAGGCGGATGCGGCAGATGAGATGCAGCGCGTGTATGAGGCGTTGGTCTTCTGGGCGGACGTCATCGTGCTGGCGACGCCGATCCGCTGGGGCAACGCGAGCAGTCTGTTCTACAAGATGGCGGAGCGGATGAACTGCATTCAGAACCAGATCACAATCAACGATCGGGTGCTGATCCGGAACAAGGTGGCAACGTTCATCATCACAGGGGGGCAAGACAACATTCAGGGTGTGGCGGGTCAGTTGCTGACGTTCTTCTCGGAGATCGGTTTTCACTTTCCGCAGTTTCCGTTCATCGCGCACAGCCGGGGTTGGGATGCGGAGGACATGGAGCGGAACATGGAGGTGGTGGAGAAGAGCGAGGACCTGCGGGAAGGGGCACGTCAGCTTGTGACGCGGGGGGTCGAGATGGCGGTGCGCTTGCTGGGCCATGGGGTGGGGGTGGAATCGACACCGAGGGGTGGCCGGAAGGCGTCGCCGTTGCGGACTGGGAGGTAGGGAGGGCCGGCCGGTGCGGGCGCGGCGCCATGCGACGCTGCGTCTGGAGTTCCGTCCCGAGAGGCAAGACGGGAGAAGGCGGCCCAACAAGGCGCTGCACCTACTCCTGATACAGCCCAAGAAGCTGTCGGCCACGGAGATGGATCGGATGGTGCGCACCATCACCTTCACGCGTGTGGCGGACTGGCTCATCGCCTATGTCGTCCGGCAGCACCCGGACAAGGAGGCACTTCGCCAGGACTGGATGGCGGCGGACGACCGCTGGGCGGCCCGTGCCGGATGGGACCTCACCGCCGAGCGGGTCGCCAAGAGTCCGGACGGGCTCGATCTCCCGGTGCTGCTGGCTCGCATCGAGTCGGACATGGCCGGCGCCGCGCCCGAAGTGCAGTGGACGATGAATAATACGCTTGCGGCCATCGGCATCCACGTCCCCAAGCACCGCATGCGGGCCATCGCTATTGGCGAGAAGCTGAGGATCTATCGGGACCACCCCGTTTCATAAGGCTGCACGTCCCCCTTCGCTCCGATCTGGATTCAAGCGATGGTGAGCCGGCAAGGCTGAGACAGAGCCTCGCCGCGTTGACACGTGCCACCCGCGGGCATAGCATGCGCCCACGGCAGGCACGATGTTGACGGAGGCGAATCATGGCGAAGTCCCGCACGATCAACCGGCGTCAGTTCCTTCAGGCCACCACACTGGTCGCCGCGGCCGCGTCCACCGCACGTGCGGCCGAACCTGCGCGCCAGATCAACAACACCGCAGGACTGTCGATCAAGCCGGTGAGGCTGGGGTGCATCGGCGTCGGCATCAGGGGCACACAATTGATCGAGGCGGCCGCCGGGATCTCCCGTGTCGTCGTCGTGGCGGTAGCCGACTGCTACAAGGGCCATCTCGTCCGGGCTCAGGAACTGCTGAACCCGCCTCCGGCCACGACCGGCGATTACACCGAACTGCTGGCGCGCGCCGACGTGGATGCGGTGCTGATTGCCACGCCGGATCACTGGCACCTCAAGATGGCGCAGGACGCCCTGGCGGCAGGCAAACACGTGTACGTCGAGAAACCGATGGCCCACACCTGGGAACAGGGCGAAGCCCTGGTCGCAGCGGCCGAGAAGAGCGGGAAGGTGGTCCAGGTGGGCAGCCAGTACATGAGTATGGGCTGTGCCCGCCAGGTGGCGGACTTCGTGCAGAGCGGCCGCCTCGGGAACGTCACGCTGATCGACGGACGGATCCACCGCAACTCCGGCACGGGCGCCTGGTACTATCCCATCCCGCCTGATGCGTCGCCCGAGACGGTTGACTGGAAACGGTTCCTCGGGCCGGCGCCCGCCCGCGACTTCGACCTCCGCCGCTTCTTCCAGTGGCGGCTGTTCTGGGACTACTCGGGCGGGTTGCCGACGGATCTGTTCGTGCACCTCATTACGGCGGTGCACCAGGTGATGGGTGTGCAGGACCCGCAGAGCGTGTTCAGCTTCGGCGACATCTACCACTGGAAGAACTACCGCGAAGTGCCCGACCAGATGACGTCGATGGTCACCTACCCGGAAGGGTTCGTGCTTCGCCTGTCGAGCACGTCGGGGAACGCGCACCCGGGCCCGCTGCTGACGATCTACGGCAGCGAGGGCACCATCGAGTACAACGGCGCGTCGTTTACGCACTATCATCAGCCCCCGTCCGACGGCTTCGGCTACTCGACGCACTCCTGGCCGAAGGCAACCACGGCGGCGTTCAAGGAGTTGATGAACCTGAACGACAACCTGACGCCCGTCGATGGCCCCAGCGTGGCGCCAGCGGTGGAATACCGGTCACCGAACGACGAAGAATCGACCCGCGCCCACATCCGCAACTGGGTCGAGGCCATCCGGACCGGCGGCCAGGCGATCGAGCACCCCAAGGTTGGCCACCACGCCGCCCTCGTCGGGCACATGTGCAACCTGTCGTTCAAGGCAGGGCGCCCGCTGCGCTGGAACAAGATCACCCGCAAAGTGGAGGGCTAACCCGCAACCCCCGCTGCCCGAATCGCCGCCGCGATCTCTTCGAACGCCGGGAATTCGTGCTGCCACTGCGCGACGAACGTGTACCCCAGGCACCCGTCCGCGCCGATCAGGAAGAGCGCGGGCCTCACGATGCTGGCGCCGCCGGTGGCGGCGGGCTGCCAGACGCCATACGCCGTGAGGACGGCGCGGCTGTCGTCGATCAGCACGTCGAACGGCAACAGGTTGTCCAGGACGTACCGTTTGACCTTCTCGGATCGTTGCGCGACAAGCACAGCCACGCTCACGCCAAGTGCGGCGTAATCGCGGGAGCGCTGGGCCAGTTCACCGAACCGGCTGTGGCAGGTCGGTCACCAGATGCCCCGGTGGAACGCGAGCAGCACCGGGCCGCGGGCCAGGTAGCCGGCGAGCGAACGGACGTCACCCCGGATGTCCGGCAGCGTGAACGCCGGGGCGGCGTCGCCGGGAGCCAGGTGGCGGTCCTGAGAGTCGGGCACTGGACGTTCTCCTGGGACGATCTTGCCCCATGATGGCCCGGGCCGTGTATCCGATTCCAGACATTTACCCTTGACTCGGGTGGGGCGGCTGGGGGAAAGTGCTCGGAACACATTATGGGGACACCACTTACCGCGCTGGCGGGCCTCTGGTTGTTGATCAGCCCGACGTTGGCCGACACGTTGTCGACGGCGTGGACGACCCGCCACACTGCCATCTCGTCCCCGGATTCCACCACCGTCGACCCGGCCGCCCTGCTCGAGCTCAGCGACGCGGATTTGCTCGAGCGGATCAAGACCGACCCCGCAGTCCTGGGGCCCTTGTCGATTGGTGACCCCTCAAGCGGCCGGTTGTTCAATCCCGTGGCCATGCCGGCGGATCCGCGTTGCGATATCGCGGACAACGCCCAGACCTGGACGACGGCCGAGTCTGTCGCCGCCATCCAGGCTGGCCTCGATACCGTCCACGAGTTGTACCCCGAGACGCATCCTATCCGGATCGGCGACTTCAGCGGAGCCGACGGAGGCCGCCTCAAACGCCACCTGTCGCACCAGTCGGGCCGGGACGTGGACGTGGGGTTCTACTTCAAAGGCGGGCCGCCCGGCGGGATGGTGAACGGGACGGCAGCGAATCTCGACCTGCCGCGGAACTGGGCGTTGCTGCGCGCCTGGCTGGTGAGGACGGACGTCGATGTCGTCCTGCTCGACACGCGGATTCAGCGGTTGCTGTACAAGCACGCACTGAGCATCGGCGAAGACAAAGAGTGGCTCGATCGGGTGTTCCAGTTCTCGCGCGGCTACCGCGACGCGCTGGTGCAGCACGTCAAGAACCACCGGAATCACTACCACGTCCGCTTCTACAATCCCGTAGCCCAGGAACTGGGCCGCCGGGCGTACCCCCTCCTGGTCGAGGCCGAAGTCGTCCCGAAACCGGTGTATTCCGTGCGCCACGTCGTGCGCTCCGGGCAGACGATGGGGCAGATTGCCGCGCGCTACGGTACGACGACGCGCGCCATTATGCAGGCCAACGGGCTACGCTCGACCGTCTGGCGGGCAGGCCGGGCGTATCGAATCCCCGTCAAGGCGGCGCGGGTCGCCACCACCGAAGCCGTGGTCATCCCGCCGCGGCTGTTGCCGCCTTTCACGCCGCCGGCCCTCGATGCGGTGGACTGGCCAACTGCACCCGCAGCCGCCGGCTCTGGTTCCGGCGGCGAGCGGTAGCGCACAGATTACGTAGCCCCGGACCTTCCGCCTTCGCGCGGAATGCTTCGGCGGACCGCCATAGCCTTGGCGGAGGCGGTCAGGTCCGGGGGACCCCGGGTCTGCCTTCGACGTCGCTCAGGCCAGGGAAGACCCGGGGCTACGTACTCAGACGACCGGCCGGTCCAGCGCCGGCGCAGTTCCAGCCGCCTCGCCCCGCCGCAGCTTCCGGATCCGCAGCATCTCCAGCAGATCGCTGGGTCTCCACGTCCGCAACCCGTCGAAGTACGAGTAGATGATCGGCGTCACCAGCAGCGTCAGCAACAAGCAGAGCAGCTGGCCGCCGATGATGGTGACGGCCATCGACGCACGCGAACCCGATCCGGCCCCGCGCCCGAACGCGATGGGCAGCATCCCGGCGACGATGGCGATCGTCGTCATGAGGATCGGGCGCAGTCGCACGTGGCTGGCCTGGACGAGCGCGGTGTGCTGATCGAGCCCCTGCGCCCGGAGCGTATTGGTGTAGTCCACCTGGAGGATCGAGTTCTTCTTGACGATGCCGAACAGCATCATCAGGCCGATGGCGCTGTAGACGTTGATGGTCATGCCGAATGCCATCAGGGCGAGCAGGCCTGCCGGCAGGCTCAGCGGCAGAGCGGTCATGATCGTCAACGGGTGGATGAACGAGTTGAACTGCGACGCCAGCACCATGTAGATGAAGATCACGGCCAGCAGAATCGCGATCGCGAAGTCGCTCTGCGCTTCCTGGAGCGTCCTGGCACTGCCGCCGAAGGTCACCTGGTACCCGGCTTTGAGTCCCAGTTCGCCCACCTTCGCCCTGGCGGCCGACAACGCTTCGCCCAGCGTGGTCTGCTCACGGTCGAGACTGGCATTCACCGTGAACTGGCGCATCCGGTTGTACCGCTCGATCGACGCCGGCGCATTCTCCATCGTCAGCCGGGCCACGTCCGAGATACGCACCATCCGTCCGCCGCTGGCCTGGACGAAGAGATCGCCCATGGCCGACGGGTCGCGGCGGAACGGTTCGTCGAGGCGCAGGCGCACGCTGTACTGGTCGTCTCCGTCCTTGAACTTCGATACTTCTTCGCCGCCCACGAAGGTCCGCAGGCTGGACGAGACCGACTCGAGGGGCACGCCGATGTCGGCCGCGCGCTGGCGATCGATGGTGACGCGCAGTTCCGGCTGCGTGGTCTCGAAGCTCGTGTCGGCGTCGGTGATCCCCCTGATAGTCTTGATTCGCGCCAGGAGGTCCTGCGAGTAGGCCTGCAACTGCTCCATGTCCGGCCCCTGGATGATCATGTTCAGCCGGTTGGTGCTGCCGCCGCCGCCGCGCCCGCCCCCCGAACTGGCGCCGGAGATATCGGTGCCGCCCGACACGCTGATGCGGGCGTCCTTGTAGCGGCTGAGCAGGCGGCGCGTGGACGCCATCAGCACCTGCTGCGAACGGTCGCGCTCCTCGAGCGGCGTGAGCTGCACCCAGTAGTTCGCGCCTCCCGAGTCGATGGACGTCATGACCGATACGACGTCGGAGCCCAGGAGCTGGCGAATCTGGCCCTCGATTGGCGTCACGTATTCCAGCGTCCGCTGATAACTCGTCCCGCGCGGCAACCGCACGTTGATGCTGAACTCGCTCTGGTCGTCGTCCGGGACCAGTTCTTTGCCGACGTAGGGGTACAGCACCGCCGCCGACGCCACGAAGAGCCCCGAGATGATCAGCATCAGCCGGCGGTTCGCCAGAGACCACTCGAGCATACGGCCGTACGTGCGGTCGATCCACGCGTAGGCGCCGCGCTCTTTCGTCTGGACAGCGTGGCCCTGCCGCGCGTCCGAGTCACGCAGCCACCACGCGCACAGCGCCGGCGTCAGCGTGAACGACACGAACATCGAGATCAGGATTGCGGTGGCGGACGTGATGCCGAAGCTGAAGAAGTAACGCCCAATCTGGCCGGTCATGAACGCGACCGGGAGGAAGATGACCACCAGGGAGAACGTCGTGGCCATCACGGCCAGGCCGATCTCGCCGGTTGCCTTGATGGCCGCTTCTTTCGGTGTCGCACCTTTCTCTTCGATGTACCGGAAGATGTTCTCCAGCACGACGATCGCATCATCAATAACAATGCCTGTTGCCAGCGACAAGGCGAGCATCGTCATGTTGTTCAGGGTGAAGCCCAGGGCTTTCATCACCGTAAACGTGCCGATGATCGACGTGGGAATGGCCAGCGCCGCGATGAACGTGACGCGCACGTTCCGGATGAACAGGAACACCACGAATGCGGCCAGCAGGCCACCCAGCACCAGGTGGTGCTGGATTTCCTCGAACGACTTCCTGATGAAGCGCGACTGATCGCGGATCGGCTTGACCTTGATGTCGGCGGGAAGCGCCGCCTGGATCCGCTCGAGACGCGCGAGCACGCGGTCCACCACCTCGACCGTATTGGTTCCGGACTGCTTGCGGATCGTGAGCGACACGGCCGTTTCGCCGTCGAGACGCGTCTGGCTGCGCACTTCTTCCACCGAGTCCGTGACCCGGGCGACGTCCTCGATTCGGACGGCCGACCCGTCCTGGTACGCCAGGACGATCTTGTTGAAGTCGGCCACCGAGCGAAGCCGGCCCATCGTCCGCATCGCGATGTCCGTCGGGCCGGCCGTGAAGCTGCCGCCTGGCGCTTCGATGTTCTGCCGTGCAATGGCCGAACGGACTCCTTCCGTCGTCAGGCCGTACGCGTTCAGGCGATTCGGGTTGAGCAAAATCTGGATCTCGCGCCGGCGGTTGCCCATGAAGCCAACTTCACCGACGTCCTGGATCGTCTCGAGCACTTCCTTGATCTGCTTGTCCGCGATCAGGGAGATTTCTTTCGGAGAGCGCCGCCCTGAGATGATCAGGGTCAGGATCGGCGACGAGTCGGGGTCGATCTTCGTGACCGTGGAGGGCTGGGTGTCGCGAGGGAACTGCCGCTGAACGGCCGCGACCTTGTCCCGGACGTCCTGCGTGGCGGCCTCGATCTCACGCTCGAGCACGAACGTGATCGAGCAGCGCGACGAACCCTGGTTCGAGCTGCAGCGCAGCTCGTCGATGCCGTTGATCGTGTTGACCGCGGCCTCGATGGGCTTGGTGACCGACGTCTCCATCTCCTCGGCGCTCGCGCCCGACAGACTGGTTGAGACCGTGACGGTCGGGTAGTCGGTCTTCGGCATCAGGTCGAGACCGAGCTGGCGGTACGAGAACCAGCCCAGGACGAGCAGGGCTGCGCTCATCATGACGGCGAAGACGGGCCGACGGACGCTGACATCCGCGAGTATCATCGCGTGCCTCCTTGCGGGGGGCGACCGCCCGAACCGCGGCCGGCACCGCGACCAGTCCCGCCAGCTTCGCCGCCCCCGGACCCGCCTTCGGTCTCGCCTTCCTTCAGTACCGTGACCGTGACGCCCGAAGCCAGTTCGTTCAGCCGGCTGGCGGCCAGCAGTTCATTCCCCTCCAGGCCGTTCGATACTTCCCAGATGTCTCCCTGGCGAACGCCGAGCGTGACGCTCTGCTGCGTGATCGTGTTGTCCTTGATGACGTACACCGAACTCACGCCCGCCAGCACCGACACCGCCGCGTCCGGAACCGCCAGCACACGCTCGTCCCGATGCGTCAGGATGACGCCCTTGGCAAAGAAGCCCGGCTTCAGCAGGCGCTCGGCATTGTCCACCAGCGCCTCGACGGTGAACGTCCGCATCGTCTGGTCGAGCGACGGGCTGATGTAGGCCACCGAGCCCTTGAACAGGCGGTCGCCAAACGACTCGACCCGGAACTCGACTGGCTGGCCAGCCTTGACGATGCCCGCGTGGCGCTCCTGGACGCCCGTGCGCAGTTTGAGGGGATTCATCTGGACAATGGTGGCGACCACCGTCCGCTCGGAGATGTACTCGCCCACCTGGACCGGGCGTTCGGACACGACGCCTGCGATGGGGGCCTTCACAACCGTGTCGCCGAGCTTCTTGGCCGCCAGCTGGTAGGCAGCCCTCCGATCCTGCAGCAGCGCTTTGGTGGCCCGCACCGAGTCGAGGGCGGACTGCAGGGCGGAATCCGTCACCTTGAACCGGGTCTCTGCTGTCAGCAGTGTTTCGGACGACGTGATCCCGCGGGCGTTCAGCGCCTTGGCCCGTTCGTAGGCGGCCTTGGCATCATCCCGCGTGGCCGTCGCCGTCCTGACCGACGCAACAGTCTCGTCGGGAGGCAGCGCCTCATCGACGTTGAGGTCGCCGCCGTGGATGCCGAGCTGCGCCCGCGTCTGCCGCAACGCCGCTTCCGCCCGCTCGAGCGCCAGCGCCAGTTCACGCGGCTCGATCTGGACCAGCGGCGTGCCGACGCCAACCTCCCGGCCAATCTCGACGTACACCTTGCGGACGACACCGGCGGCTTCGGCGCTCACCCTGGCCTGATCCGGAGACAACAACGTGCCGGCGAGGTCGATTTGCCGCTGAACCGACATCCGGAGCACGGACGTCGTCTTGACCGGCACGCCCTGGCCGCCGCCCCGACCCTGCCGCGGGTCCGGCCCGCTCTTGCAGGCGGCCACCAGCAGCAGTGCCGCCGCTGCCGTGATGAGGAGACTCCGCGGGCACCGTGCGACGGGGAGGCCAGCAGCCACGCGTATGCGGGCGGAATTCGAGGCAGATCGGCCTGAGACAGACATGGAAACGTGACCTCCGAGCGGTTTCCGGACGCAAGAACGGCGTCGGGGCGAGCGGGGGGCGAGCTGTACCTAATACGCTGCCGGAGGGCGGGGCGTTTATCGCGGGCAGTCCGAGGTGTGTAAGTTCCTAGAACAGCGTGACTTCCACGGTCTCGCCTGCTTCGACGACGTCAATCTGCGCCGGGATTTCGATGTAGCCGTCCGCCTGCGCCATGCTCGTGATATCGCCCGACGCCTTGAACGCCGGCAGGGCGACGCCGTCGACGAGGCGGATCGTATAGAACTGGTGGCGACCCGTCGTCGACACGACGCGTTGCCCGAGCGGCACGCGAACGGTGCGCATCGCCGCGGCGGGGAGGTGGGCCATCCGCCGCAGCGGGGGAACCAGCAGCATGTAGGCGTTCGACAGGCACGACGTCGGGTAGCCGGGCATCCCAAAGATCGGGGTGCCGCGGATGAGGCCAAACAGCGTCGGTTTGCCGGGTTTCACCGCGATACCGTGGAACAGCACCTCACCCATCGTTTCGACGACGTCAAGGATGAGATCCCGTTCGCCAACCGAGCTGCCGCCCGAGAACACGATGAGGTCGTCCTGCAGACAGCTTTCGAGGGCCTGCTGGAGCTCCGCGATGGTGTCGGGCGCCGTCGGCCGCACAACCGGCTGGCCGCCGTGCTCGCGAATGATGCTGCCGAGGGTGAAGCGGTTGATGTCGTAGATGTGGCCGGGGGCCAGGGGCTGGCCGGGCTCGATGATCTCGTTGCCCGTCGAGAGGATGGCTACGCGCGGGCGGGCGTACACCTCGACGTCCACGAAGCCGAGCGCAGCCAGCGCTCCGAGCCGGCTGGGATTCAGCAGCGTGCCCGGTTCGAACACACGCTGGCCGACCCGGATGTCAGCGCCCTGCTTCGCGACGTTCTGTCCGGGGTAGACCGGTGCGAAGACGCGGACGGGGCCGTCCGCGCTGCTGTCCGTTTCTTCCACCATGACCACAGCATCGGAGCCCACGGGAACTGGCGCACCCGTGGCAATCTCCGCGCACTGCCTGGGACCAACCGCCCGCGTGGGGACCTGGCCCGTGTAGACCGTCTCGACCGACGTCAGCAGGCGTGGTTCGTGCGTGGATGCGCCGAACGTATCGGCTGCACGGACGGCGTACCCGTCCATGGCTGCGCGGGCGAACGGCGGGACATCCGACTGGGCGACAACCGGCGTGGCCAGCACGCGCCCGTCCGCGTCGTCTATCCGGACGCGCTCCGTCCGGCTGAGGGGCGTGATGCGCCCATCGATGATGGACCGCGCATCATCGAGCGAGATCGTTTCGCGGATCGGGCGCATACGGCTCATGACCGACATTCCCCAAGGCTACAGGCTACAGGCTACAGGCTACCGGCTACCGGCCCTCACACCCTACCGGGATGCCTCGCGCACGAGGTGACCCAGTTCGGGCAGGATCAGCTTGGTCATCGCCAGGCGGACGGCGGCTTCGGATCCGGGCAGGCTCAGGACCACCTTGCCGCGGGCCAGCCCGCCCACGGCCCGCGAGAGCATCGCGGCGGAGCCGATTTCCTGGTAGCTGATCATGCGGAATAGTTCGCCGAATCCATCGAGTTTCTTGTCGAGCAGCCCCGAGATGGCTTCGTACGTCGTGTCGCGCGAGGTGATACCGGTCCCGCCCGTGGTAATCACCACCTGGACGTCATCTTTCGCGAGTTGGGCCGACACGGCCTCGCGAACCATGTCTGGTTCGTCGCGGACGATCCGGCGGCCGGTCACCTGGTGGCCTTCGGCCCACAGCAGGTCGCAGATGGCGCGGCCGCTGTCGTCGGTGGCTTCGGTTCGTGTATCACTGATCGTCAGGATGTAGCAGTGCGCCACCGCCGGAGAAAGCGCTTTGTGTTCGACGTGTCCCATGGGGGGATCATACTAGGGGTCAGGGATTAGGGACTAGGGACATGGGGCATGGGGCATGGG
>CAYJPV010000032.1:0-63291 GCA_964372095.1 uncultured Vicinamibacterales bacterium
CAACGACTTGCTGTCTCAGGCGACAGCGTTAACCGGACACTACTGACTACTGACTGCTGACTACTGACTACTTTCTACTGATTACTGTCATCGAAGGAGCCCATGTCCCGCATCCTGGTGGTCGAAGACGAACCCGACATCGCGCTCGGGCTGCGTGACGACCTGGCCCGCCACGGGTACGACGTGGACATGGTGGGCGATGGTCAGGCCGCCTTGGCTCGGGCCGACGCCGGGCGCTTCGACCTGATCCTGCTCGACGTGATGCTGCCGAAGCTCGACGGCTACGAGGTGTGCCGCGCGCTTCGGACACGCGGCGACAGAACGCCCATCATCCTGCTGACGGCGAAGGTGCAGGAGGCCGAGAAAGTGCTGGGCCTGGAACTGGGCGCCGACGATTACGTCACCAAGCCGTTCAGCCCGGCCGAACTGCGTGCCCGCATCAAGGCCGTGCTGCGGCGTACCGACGCCGACGGCCCGGCGGGCGTGGAGCGCTTCGGCGACGTCGAGGTGGACTTCGATCGCGCCGAGGTGCGCCGCAACGGCGAGCCTGTCGTCATCACGGCGCTCGAACTGCGGCTGCTGAAGGCGTTCCTCTCGCGGCGCGGGCGCGTGCTGAGCCGCGCGCAGATCATCGACCTGGCCTGGGACGCCGGCACGAACGTCACCGACCGCGTCGTCGACACGCATATCCTGCATCTGCGGCAGAAAATCGAGCCGGTGCCCGCCGAGCCCCAATTTATCCGCGGCGTGCGCGGCATTGGCTACCGGTTCGATGGATGAGCGCCGCGGACCTCGACCGCGACGATGGAGCGCCGACAGAATACGGTGCGCGGGTTGGAGCGGATTTGCTGGTTTCTGCTATCGTACCGCTGTCGGAGGCTTGCCTATGAGACAGTTCACGGCCGTCGTCGAGCGCGATGCGGACACCGGCCTGTTTGTCGGCTATGTGCCCGGGCTTCCGGGCGCTCATACCCAGGCCGGGAGCCTGGACGAATTGAACGCCAACCTCCGCGAGGTCGTCGCCATGCTGCTCGAGGATGGCGACACCGCGTTCGAAGCGGAGTTTGTCGGCACTCAGACCGTCCGCGTAGCGTGACCCGTGGCGAAGCCACCCATCCTCAAGCCGCGCGAGGTCGTGGCGCTGGTCGAGCGACTGGGATTCGCCGAGGTTCGCCAGCGCGGTTCCCACAAGCAGTTCCGTCATCCGGACGGGCGCGTGACCACGATTCCGTTCCATCCGGGCCGCGACATTGCTCCGACCCTCCTCCGTCAGATCGCTCGCGACATTGGACTGTCGGTCGAGCAGTTGCTGGCGGGGCCGCCGAGCGACTGACCGCGCACCTCGACCAACTCTCCACACGCGGCGCATCCGCGCTCGACGCGCGATCGCTAGATTGGTGATCAGGAGATCGCCATGACAACACGTTCCGCCGGTCGCCCATTCCGCCTCGTACCCTGGCTCGCCGCACTGTCGCTTCTGGCCCTCGCCGTCGCCGTGGCGCCAACCGCCCAGCAGAAGCCCGAGGTGGCCCTCAAGGCCGCCATCGACAAGGAAGTCGTCGACGGTGATCTGAAGGCCGCGATCGGCATGTATCGCACTCTCGCTGCCGGCGCCGATCGCGCCGTGGCCGCCCCGGCACTCGTGCGAATGGGGCAGTGCTACGAGAAGCTGGGCGCCAGCGAGCAGGCCGAAGCGCGCAAGGCGTACGAGCGTGTGGTCGCCAGCTTCGGCGACCAGAGCGCGCCCGCCGCGCAGGCCAAGGCGAGGCTGGCGGCGATGGGCGCCGCCTCGGGACTTGGCCAGGCGCCGGGAGCTTCGGGGGGGCCGTTGACCCGGCTGCTCTGGAGCAAGCCGAACTGGTATTCCGCGGAGATCTCCTCGACGCGGCCGCAGCGGCTCGCATGTTCCTCGCGGAGCGCTTCGTGGCTCCGGGCGTGGAAGTAGGCACTGGGTTTGGGTACGCCATGTGGACTGCGGGCAGCCTTGTCCTATCCTGGAGTGCGCTCCTCGTGTGGGCGAGCTGGGATCCCGTGGCGCGAAGGGCCGTTCTGCTGCTGACGGCCTTCCCGGCCCTTGCCGGGCTGCTGGTGGCCCAGGGTGTGGCAGTTCAGAGTGGCTTCCGGTCATCGGTGGCTGCGATGCCGATGGTGGCAATCGAGAGCGGGCTTCTCGTGCTGTTCGCGATCGCCTACCTGCTTGCTCGGCAGGAAGTGGTACGTTGTGGGTCTGCAGGTGCAGTTCGCCGGACAAGGAGTTGAAGCGGACGAGACCTGGTCAACTTCGGATCTTCGCAGCTTGACTGCAGCGTTCGGCATCACTGAGGGCAACGCAGATCCAGGGCAGAAGACGAGTCATGGAGAACACTTGTCGCCTTTATACGGACCTGGCATGGCTGTGGCCAATGTGGGGCGATGCCGCCGATGAGTACGCGCACTACTGCCGTCAGGTCACCGGCCTGATTGAACAGCACGCAGAGCGTCCGGCAGGCACCTTGCTGGACATCGGGTGCGGCGGCGGCAAGAACGTCTTCAACTTGAAGGGGGACGTTCAGTGTCACCGGTGTGGACCTGAGTCCCACCATGCTCGCGCAGGCAAGGGATCTGAACCCCGCGAGCACGTTCGTCCCCGGGGACATGCGGACGTTCCGGCTCGGCAGGACGTTCGATGCCGTGTTGATGGACGACGCAATCTCATACATGGCCTGCCTCTCGGACTTCGAGGCGGCGTTCCGCACCGCGTCGGCCCACCTGGACCCCGGCGGGGTTCTGATCGCGACTCCCGACGTGACGACCGAGACATTCCGGCAGAACAAGACCACCGCCACCCACGCGACGCGCACGGGCACAGGAAACGAACTCGATGTCGTCTTTGTCGAGAACGCGTACGACCCCGATCCCGCGGATGACCAGTATGAAACGACGGTCCTTTATCTCATCCGCGACCATGGGCGCCTTCGGATTGAGACCGACCATTGGGCAATGGGCCTCTTCTCTCTCGGCACGTGGAGGCGTGTTCTGCGCGACTCCGGTTTCGAGGTGCACGAGGGACAGTACAACGCGGGCGAGGATGAGTACACGGTGTTTACCTGCGTGAAGACGAGATGACGGCCGCACCGCGCGCTGCACCAGACGACTGCTGTCGCTGCTGGGGCACCTGGTCGAGCCGGAGATTCCGGACGGCGCATAGTCGACAGGAGGACGGAGGACGCCAATGGAGCCGGGCACGCCGTCGGAGATGCTCAACGCGTACGTGCGCGCATTCGAGACCCTGCGGGGCGAAGCGGTGGTGCCGTTCTACGCGCTGCCCTGCACGTTCATCCGCCCCGACGGCGTCTGGGTGGTCCAGGACGAGGTCACCGCACTCGGGCTCGCCAACCATCTCATCGAGCACGCGAAGGCACAGGGATACACCCGGTCGGAGGTGCCCGATCTCACGATTCGCACCCTGGCGCCTGGGCTGGCCGAACTCACGGGCGTCTTCGTTCGCTACGATGGGTCGGACGCCGAGATCGGCCGCTTCGGATTCACGTACCTCGTCCGCTGCGGTGCGGACGGGTGGAAGATTGTCGTGGCGGCGGCGCACGATGCGAGGACCGAGACCACCCTGCTCTCGCCGGCGGCGGGCTCCAGGGATCGCGACTGACGGGCACTCATTCGGCCCCCGGGGGAGGTTTCAGATGCCACAGAGACGACCCGCACGAAAGGCCGCCAAGGGCGCCGTTGTCGCCGAGGTGCTGACGCAGGTGCGGGAGGCGCTGCAGACGGCTGCAGACCAGACCGCCGGCATGGGCCTTCCGCCCCTGGCGTCCGCCACCGTGACGCTCCAGACCGTCATCGCCACGGCCGGAGGCGCGAAGTTCAAGTTTCTCGTGTTCTCCTTCGGCCGGACGTGGGAGAAGGAGCGGGCGCACGAGCTGGTGCTCACCCTCGCGCCTCCGAAAGCGAGGAGCGGGAAGGGATCGGACGCCCTGGCCGACGAACTGGCAAACGCCATCGTGCAGGCTGCCAAGGGGGTGCAGGAGGGCCTGGCTGGCAGCCCGCCGCTGTCCCTCAACGCCCTCAAGGTCTCGGTGTCTTTCGTGGTGACCGAAGACACGTCGGCAGGCGCGGACTTCACGCTGGAGCCGGTCAAGTTCGATCTCAAGGGCAATCTGAAGGCCAAGGCCATCCACAAGGTCGAGTTGAGCTTCAGGAAGTAGCGAGCACCCGAACGGGAAAGGCCACCGCATGTCTCCACGCCAACTCGTCGAGGAATGGGTCGCGCGCTTCAACGCCGCCGATGTCGACGGGCTCGCCGCGCTCTACGCGCCGGGCGCCGTCAATCACCAGGTGGTGACCGAGCCCCTCGTCGGCCGCGACGCGATACGGCAGATGTTCTCCGTGGAGTTCGGCCGCGCCCGGATGACGTGCCATGTCGAGAGCCTCTTCGAGTGCGGCGAATGGGCAATCCTCGAGTGGATCGACCCGAACGGGCTGAGGGGCTGCGGGTTCTTCCTCGTGCAGCAGGATCAGATCGTGCGCCAGCGCGGCTACTTCGATCAGTTGTCGTTCTTCAGGCTCCAGGGCCTGCCGGTGCCAGCCCGGTACCTGGATGGCTGACTGGGCAGCCAATCCGGGTTACATTGAGTGGGTTTCCGACATCCCTCACGGTAGGAGCCTCTATGAAGCCTGAACCGCAGCCGCAGCATCGATGGCTGGAGAAACTGCTCGGCGACTGGACCTACAGTTCCGAGTGCGACATGGGCCCGGATCAACCCGCGATGACGGTCTCCGGGACGGAGAGCGTCCGTTCGGTTGGCGGATTGTGGACGATCGCAGACGGCGCCGGCGGCTCTGGCGACGACGCGTGGACGTCGGTGATGACGCTCGGCTACGACCCTTCGGCCGGGCGGTTCGTGGGGACGTTCATCGCTTCGATGATGACCCACCTGTGGATCTACAGCGGCGGGTCGCTCGACGAAAGCACCGCGACGCTGACCCTGGACGCGGACGGCCCCGCCTTCACCGGCGAGGGCATGGCCAAGTACCAGGACGTCATCGCGTTCGTCAGCGACGACCACCGCACGCTGACCTCCCGCATGCTCGGCCCCGACGGCCAGTGGCACCAGTTCATGCAGGCGCACTACCACCGGGCACGCTAGCGCGCGACGGCTCGCAGGAGGGCGCACGGCCGCGCCCGCTTAGGACCCTGATCGGAACAGGTATGCCACCTTGGGCGTCGAGGCGCCCGCCCGGCCAGGCGTGAGGAGCGCGCATATCGGGAGTACGCAAGCGACGAGCAACGCAGCCCGGCGGGATGCATCGGCGTTCAAGGCGGCGGAGTTATTCCGGTCAGGGTCCTTACTTCCCTGCCGGCGCGGCGCTCCCCCACACGAACTCGCCGCTCTCGACGCCCCAATCGCGGCCGAACCAGCCAATCGCGCGCACGCCCCTCGCGCCCGTGCGCAGCGTGTCCGCCGAGAACACCATCAGATCCGGGAATCCGGCTCCCGACACGAAGTACTGCCCGGGGGTCGCCGCCACCCACCCTGCCGGCCCGGTCCAGGCGACAATGCCGACCGATGCGGTGGGACTGCCGGCGCGCGGGCGGATGATGTAGGCGCCGAGGTCGGTTCCCGTCAGCTCGCGCGAACCGACGCGCATGCGTCCGTGGCGAACGTCGATCGGCCCGCCTCCAAGCAGCCCCGCCCACGCCGCGTTCGTGTCGGCGTTGCCCTAGAGCACGACGTTGCGATCGCGCGACGTCGCGGCATCGAACGCCGTATCGGCCACCACATCCAGCGTCCCGTTGCCGCGGTACCAGAACATCTCGGCGTCGAACCGCGCCTTGTTGAACGCGCGCGCATTCTCGTCTGGCGTGCCGCGCGTCCCGTAGACGAGCACGACGCGATGGCGGAAGGCGTCCTTGAATCCCCCGTTGCGCGCCGGCCCCTTTCTCGAAGGGTCGGGCGGCGCGGATGCACGCCACCCTTCGGCGGCCTTCTCGAGATGCAGCCGCCCGTCGGGCGACGGCGCGACGTCGATGCGCGTGCCGTCGACGTCCACCGCGACGGAGGCGACAACCGGGCCGGCCACGGGCGGCTTCAGCGGCGTCTGCGCCATCGCCGCGACATTCGCCGTCGTCCCCTTGAACCCGCCGGTCAGGGGATCGCGATCGATCGCCGCGCGGCTGTACTCGAGCGGATGCTCCTGCGCGACGATGGTGACGAACCGCGAGCTGGCTGACGCGCCGGGATTGGCGGTGACGAACTCGACGCGCGCGGGCCTGCGCCACCGGCACGTTGTCGTCCTTGTCGCCGGGCAGGACGTAGATGCCGTAGCGCAGGAAGTTGGGCGCCAGCTCGGGGGTCTCGCCCGGGTGATTCGCGCGCACGAGCATCTGCTCGACCGGCGTCGGATCCTGGTAGGTGGCACCGCCCCCATAGGTCGAGAAACTGCGCCAGCCGGCGCTTGGCGCGATCGCCGCCCACTGGCCGGGCAGGGTCGCGCCGATGTGCCACGTGCCGTGGCCGCCCATCGAGTGGCCCGTGAGATACGTGCGCTGCGGGTCCGTGCCGAAACGGCGAGCCGCCTCGGCCCGGACCTCCATCGCGTCGAGCCGCCCCCAGTCCTCCCAGTCGAACCCGTAGGGCCGACGGTTGGTGGGCGCGACAATCACGGCTCAGTCCTTTGGCGTGTAGGCCTTCGCCTGCCCGATCCCTTCGACGCCGGCACCGTGGAGCGAGACGACGAGCGCGGGCTTTCCGGCGGGCGCAGCCCCGGCATCCGCCGCGCGGGGCGCCTGTGGCACGACGCCGTAGTACTGCACGCTGCCGTCGATATCGCTGACGAACGTCCGGACGTGGTGTGCCGCAGGGTCGACGGTCTTCAGCGCAAGTTCGAACGCGGGGGCATCGACGCTCTTCGCGCCGGCACGCGCGCGCAGCCGCAGGGACACCGTCGCCGGCCCGGCGCGGTCCGGTGCGCCAAGCAGCAGCGGGATCGCGAGCTTGCGCGTCATGAACGGCGGGATGGTCGCGTCGATGGCCGCCACCCGGGCCTGCCCACCGAACGTGTACGCGATCTCGATTCCGGTGACGGTGTCGGCCGTCGCGTTGACGAGGCGCAGGCCCGTCCAATACTGGCCGGTCTCGCCAGGCAGCAGGTCGGGCAGCGTCGCGTCGACGTCGGTGAGGAACAGCGGCGCCGGCGGGTCGAACAGCCGGACGCGCAGGCGGCCGCGCTCGCCCTGGACGAGCAGGGTGTTGCGTCCCTTCTGCAATCGCACCGGGTGCCGGACCCATTCCGTGCCGTATTTCTCGCCGCCCCTCGGCTCGCCGTTCAGTCGCGCCACGTAGTGGCTCGAGGCGTCCAGGATCATCGTCCGCGGCCGATCCGAGACGATGGTCGTAAAGAAGTAGCCGCCGTTCAGGGCGCGGTTCTGGATCCAGCCGTCGGCGCCTGCCTGCGCGCGGGTCCAGGCCTGCGTGCGGTTGCGATCGTCGGGACCGAGCACGTCGCCCTCGCGTGGTGCCGTGAACGTGCCGGTGGCCAGCGTCCAGGCCAGCAGATCCGACGGCACGGCGCTGCGCGCCAGCGTGCCGAGCAGACCGATGACGAGCCCGTCGCGGACCTGCACGTCGTGGTCGGCGGGGCCGAGCACGAGTTCGGTCGCTGGCTGTCCCGCAGGCTTCGCGGCGACCTGGGGCACGGGCGGCCGTGTCTCGGCGTTCCAGGCGTCCGGGTACGGGAGCCGGCGCGCAGAACCGGGCCGCATAAGGGGCGTTCGGTTAACCTCGCTGCCGAAAGGCCCCAAGGAGGGTGCCCTAATACGTCCTATCGTGCCTTCAAGGGGCACGCACTCAACGACGGCGCCTTCATGCGGCAGGCGTTCCATCCGGACGCCAAGATCTGCTCGAACCAGAACGGGAAACTACTCTGCCGGACCGCAGAGGAGTTCGCGGCTCGGTTTTCGGGGGCACCCGCGGCCGACGAAACGAAACGCACCCGGACGATCGTGAGCCTCGACATCACCGGCGATGCGGCCGTGGCCAAGATCATCCTCGACTACCCGGCGGTCAAGTTCACCGACTACATGTCGCTGATGAAGGTCGACGGCGTGTGGAAGATCATGAACAAGATCTACTTCGCCGATCGGCGGACCCCGCCCAGGCAATAAGGCGCTGGAGCAGCACAATCCGCGGGCCCTCGTTCACCCCCCGACCCTGCTCGGGGTGACCCTGAGCTGGTCGAAGGGTCAGGAGGCGCCCGGGCGACGTCTTGAGCCCCGCGCGTCGCGCGGGGCCGAGATCGGCGGCAGCGAGCGGCCCGCTGCCGCCGGCGCATGATTCACGAACGGGTGGCGCTCGTGAACAACGCGGGCTCGGGTTCTCGAGGCGACTCGGCCGCATCGAGCATCGCGGCGAGGCGGATTCGCTCGTCGTCAGAACACCAGGCGGCAGCGAGCGCGTTCCGGTTCAGCGTGCGGATGTCGTCCCACGTGAAGCCCAGGTGCGTGGCGAGCGCCTCGTACTCGTCCTGAAGACTCGTATTGAACATCTTCGGATCGTCGGTGTTCACGGTCACCACCGCGCCCGCGTCGAACAACGCCCGGATCGGATGCGCGGAGAGGCTCGACGCCATGCCGGTGCGCAGGTTCGAGATGGGGCACATTTCGAGAGGCACCCGGTGCTCGACGAGCCACGCCACGAGGGCGGGATCGTCGACCGCGCGGGTGCCGTGCCCGATCCGATCGACGCCAAGCGTACGCACCGCGCCCCACACGCTCGCGGGCCCGGCCGCCTCACCCGCGTGCGCGCTGGTTCTGAATCCCAGATCGCGAGCTTCGTGATACACCGTCGCGTACGGTTCCGGCGGGTACGCGTGTTCGGACCCGCCAATGCCGATGCCGACGATGCCGAGAGCCCGAGCGTCGGCCAACTCGCGCAGCCAGACGAGACCCTGGTCGGGACCGAAGTCGCGCACGAGATCGGCCACCAGGTCCACGGTGATCGTTGCCGCGTGCTGGTCGAGCCCCTTCCGGATGGCCTCGGCCAAGAGCGCCGGCCGCAGGCCGTGCCGGGCGAAATCGCCCGGCGAGAAGAAGGCCTCGGCATGGACGATCCCCTGGGCGGCCAGGTCGGCGGCCACCGCTGACGCGATGAAGGTGAAGTCGTCGTATTCGCGAAGAAATCCGTTCTTCCAACCCCACGTATGGAGTAACTGCTGGAAGTCGCGGTAGGTGAAGCGGCGTTCGAGGTCGCCGAGGGTCCGGATGTCGTCGGGCCGGCCGTACTGCGAGAGCAGGTCCTAGAGAGTCGGCAGGGGGATCGCACCTTCCAGATGCAGGTGCAACTCGATCTTGGGCAACGTCCGGATACGCGACGAGAGGGTCATGCGGCCTATTGTGCACGAATCCGCCACAGATTCGCGGTGTCCGTCCAGTCCACCCGACGCGGCCCCGACCCGCGGGTGGCACCGAGGGCCAGCCGCACGCCGAGTCCTCCAGACGGGCCGATCGATGACGCAGACAGGTCACGTTGATATATGTATGAATGTTACCTATAATGACGGCGTCTATGGGAAACGGCGAACTGAAAAAGGGGAGCACCGAACTGGTCGTGCTGAGCCTGCTCGAAGAGCGCGCCCGCCACGGCTACGAGATCCGGAAGCTGGTGGCCGAGCGATCGCGCAGCGTCGTCGTGCTGAACGTGGCATCGCTCTATCCGCTGCTCTACCGGATGGAAACCCGCCGGTGGATCCAGGGACGGTGGGTCGAGAAACCCGGCGAGCGGCGCCGCCGCTCTTACCGCCTCACGCCGCTCGGCCTCACGGTGCTCGCCGCGCAGCGCGACACCTGGCGGGAGTTCTCCGTGGCCATCGACCGCATCATTGGAGTCACCAACGCCTGAAAGGCGTGTTTTCCTGCGAGATCGGCTGTTGTTTCCGCCAGGCGCCGACCATCGAGCCGACGAGGTGATCGAGGAGGTTGCCCAGGAATTGGACGAGGATTGTCGGGCCGAACTTGCCGGCGGCGCCAGTGAAGCGCAGGCCACGGCCGCGGCGCTCCGGGAGCTTGGGGACACGTGTCAGCTATCGGATGGCTGTGCCATCTTGGCCCAGCAGCCCAGCCCCAGGCCTGCACGCGCCTTTCCTGAGGATCCGGAGGCAAGGACGACGCGGCGACGCTGGATGGCGGGCTTCTGACAGGACCTGCGCCACGGGTGACGCGTGCTGCGCTGGCAACCGGGATTCGCGGCCGCGGCAATCGTGACGATGGCCCTCGGGATTGGAGCGGCCACGGCGGTGTTCTCGATCGTCAACAGCGTGATCCTCCGCCCGCTGCCGTTCCCGGAGGCCGACCGCCTGGTTCGTTTCGAGAACGGTGAGTTCGGCGCCTACTCTTTCGCTGCCCCGGAGTTCTTCGACTATCGCGATCGCCAGCACGGCCTGGAGTCGTTCGCGGTGTATCACGACGACACGGGGACGCTCACCGGCCGTGGCGGTCCGGTCCGCATCCGCGCGGTCCTGGCGTCGAGCGATTTCTTCCGCGTGCTCGGGGTAGAGCCGATCCACGGCCGCACGTTCGCGAGTGGCGAGGATCGACCGGGCATCAGCCAGGTCGTGGTCCTCCGCCATGGTTTCTGGCGAAGCCGGTTCGGAGGCGATCCGGGCATTGTCGGCCAGACGGTCACCATCGAGGGACTGCCGCATACCGTGATCGGCATCATGCCGGCCGGATTCGGATTCCCGTCGAAGGCAAGCCGGTCAGCGATGGCGCTCTCCAGCTGCCTTGGGGATTCGTCAATGCGGGCTGGCGGGTTGCCAGTCCGGGCTACATCCCGGCGCTGGGGATTCCCCTGGTGGCCGGCCGGCAGTTTCACGAGTCCGACGCAGCCGCCGCATCACCGGTCATCATCGTGGATGACCGGTTCGCCGAGGAGGCCTGGTCTGGTTCAAGCCCAATCGGCATACGGGTTGCCGTGGTGATACAGGATGGCTCGCCCGCCGTGTGGCGCACCGTTGTGGGCGTTGCGCGGCACGTCCGGGAACGAGGCCCGACCAGGCGCAACCTGCCGCAGGTCTATTTCCCGCTTGCGCAGCGCCCCTTCGGAAACCTGTACGTCACCCTCGCGACCTCGGGTCCGGTCGACGGGCTGCTCGTTGCCGTGCCCGCCGGGAAGGTTGTCGAGGCCACCCTCGCCGGCAGCGAGCACGGCAGGGCCAACCCCTATCTGGATCGCCTGGTCATCAAGGACCGAGGGCGGATCTTCTTCCTGAAGATCCGATCGATCGACTGGATCGAGGCCTGCGCCGACTACGTCAGCTTGCACGTCGGGCCGCAGTCCTGGTTGCTCCGGCGCACGATGGCCGAGATGGAGGAACGACTTGACCAGCGGCTCTTCGTGCGGGTCAACCGATCGGCTATCGTCAACCTCGAACGTGTCCGCGATCTGGTTCCCGCCGCGCGTGGCGAGCACTTCGTGAGGCTGGTTGGCGGCAACGACCTGAAACTCACCCGCGGCTACCGGGAGCGACTCGAGCAGTTGTTGGGAGACCGACTCTAGACGTCTTGAAGGCCCAGAATGCTTGCAGATGAGTCAAGTTCTGCGGCGGCCTTCAAGACGTCTACGCCCCGCCGCAGGCGGGGCAAAACCAATACTGTGATCTAGCGAGGCAGAGCCCCCGCCACATGGCTCGATGGTCTGAGGCGGAGCCTCGCTAGACATCTTCAAGGGCCGACTTCGCGACGATTGAAGCCAGCGTCCAACGCTCGGCCCTTGAAGCTGTCTAGGCCGGCGCGGCCGGGGCGGCATCGCGAACGGGCTCGTGCGGCAATGCGAAGCCGACGGTCACGCTCTCGTGGTCGCTTCGAGCCCACACACGTCCGCCTTGCGCCTCGACCAGGTGTTTCACGATGGCCAGGCCAAGCCCCGTGCCACCGGTGGCCCGCTGCCGTGCGGGGTCATCGCGGTAGAACCGGTCGAAGATTCGATCGAGTGCGCCGGGTTCGATGCGGCTTCCCGTGTTGTGCACCTCGACGTCGACGCGGTCGAGCGGTCCGCCGGTGACGTCAGGCGCCAGGGTGGCGGTGACCGAGACCACATGCCCCGCCGGCGTATGTCTCACGGCGTTGGTCAGCAGGTTGAGCAACACCTGCCGCACTCGCGCCGAGTCACCCCTGACGAACAAGTCCGGCGGAATGGCCACGCGAAGTCGATCGTCTCCCTCCAAACCGGCGGTCCGCGTCGCTGAGCAGACAACGTCCGCGAGCCGCACGGGCCGCAGGTCGAGTCTCAGTTCGCGCGCCTCGGCCAGGGCCGCGTCCTGCAGATCGTCGACGAGGCGGCCCAGATGCAGCACCTCCTCACGCAGGTCGCGGACGGCACGTGCCGGGTCGGGCGAGAGACCGTCCAGCACGGTCTCGAGCCGGCACCGCAGCGCGGTCAGCGGCGTCCGCAGCTCGTGCGCGACATCGTGGACGAGGGACCGCCGCAGTGTCTGCTGCCGTTCCAGCTCGTCGGCCATGGTGTTGAACGCCTGGCCCAGTTCGGCGACCTCGCGGCCACCCCGCGGCGCCACCCGCCGACCGAGGTCACCCGTGGCCAGGTCCGCGGTCGCCGCACGCAACTCGCCCAAGGGTCCGGCGATGCTGCGGGCCAGCAGCCAGGTGCCGCCCAGCGCCAGCAGCGCCACGAGTCCAGCGGCCGCGATCAGCCGACGATCGAGCGAACCGAGGAAGTTCGCTTCGTTCTGCGCCCGGGCGGCTTCCGGGAACGGCACCAGGAACAGACGAGCGGAACGCCCGTTGGCGAGCCGGAGCGGCACACCTTCAGCGCCGACCTGAATCACGACCTTCCGGCGGTCGAGCCCGCCGCGCAACGTGGCCTCCACCGTGATCCTGCCCTGGTCTCGGCTGACGGCAAGCCCTTCGAGGCGGGCCGCCGCTTGCCCGCGTGAAGCCACGACGGAGCCGCTCGATTCCTCAACGACGATCATGATCAGGCCGGCAGGGATCGTCGACGAGGCCGCAGTGGGGAAAGCCGATTCGCAGCAGCGCCCGTCGAGGTCAGCCGCAAGCCGGCCTATCAGATCCGGTTCAACGGCGGCTTTCGATAACCGTTCGAACTGCTGGTACCGGAAGAACTCGTGACGCGTGCCCTGACGCGCCGCCATGGCGACTGTCACCACGGCGGCCAACGCCAATGCGCCACCGGCCAGCTGCAGGCGCCACTGCAGACTCAGCCGGCCGATCCCCATCCTCATGACGACTCCCTGTTAGGGCCCGTTAGAAAACAAAGTGGGCAGGCCTTGTTTTCTTACGGGCCCTTATGGCGGGCCCGCAAGTTCCGCCTGCCACGTGTATTCATTTACAGCGCCTTACTCCGCATCATCGTCGCGCAGGCGATAGCCCAGTCCGTGCACCGTCTGGATGTAGCGGCGGTCGGAGGCGGCTGCAAGCTTGCGCCGCACGTTCGTGACGTGGGAATCGACGGTTCGTTCCAGCCCATCGTAGTCGGGTCCAAAGGCCCGGGCGACCATCTCTTCCCGAGTGAAGGTCCGGCCCGGGTGCCGGGCCAGCGCCTCGAGCAACCGGAACTCCGTGACCGTCAGGTCGACGGCCTCGCCGCGCACGCGTACCTGGCGCCGCCAGACGTCAACCTCGAGGTCACCCACGCGAACCGGATCCGCGCGTGGCGCTTCCGCCTGGCCGCCGGCGCGGCGCAGCAGGGCTTGTACCCGCGCCACGACCTCCCGCGGCGCGAACGGCTTGGGCACGTAGTCGTCGGCGCCTCCCTCGAGCCCGCGGACACGGTCGTCCTCCGAGGTGCGGGCCGTCAACATCAGGATCGGGACGCTCGACACGGCCCGCAACCGGTGGCAGACGTCGTGGCCATTGAGCCCCGGCAGCAGCCAGTCGAGCACGACGAGCGAGACGTCGGGCTGCTGCGCCCGCTGCAGCCCGTTCGACCCGTCACGGACGACCGCCACCGTGTGACCCGCGTGCTCGAGGTAGAGAGTCAGCGTCTCGGCTACCACATGGTCATCCTCGACGATCAGGATCAGAGACATACCCCGGCCTCTCGTCAACGCCGCAGCGCCCTCGCGAGGGCCTCGCCGACCTGCATCGCGTTCGGCGGGTCGAGATTCCCGACCACGGCCACGGTCCACGTACCGTCCGAGTCGAGAAACGCATTACAACCAGGCGCGCCCCCGGCCCAGGCTCTGGCGCCTGAAACGCGAGGACCGGCGGCGGCCTCGGCCTCGGCATTCAGGATCCAGGCAGTGGACGCGGCATCGGCCAACTTTCGCTCGCGCAACGCCGTGTCGAGGGCAAGCAGGTCGGCCGCGGTTGCGTAGGCCCCGCCGGCCGCGCTGCCGGCGACGCCATGCAGCTGCTCGTTGCTGCGAAGCGGGCCACCGCCATCCGGCCCCTCCCTCGTGTAGCCCGTCGCGACGTCGTTAGGGAACCGGTCCGAGTGGAAGAAGCCGGCGCCCTTCATCCTGGCCGGTGCGACGACCCGGGCCATCACGTAGTCCTCATATCGTTGTCCCGATACGCGTTCAATGATCGCGCCGAGAACGACGTAGCAGCCGTTACAGTACTCCGTGCGCGTCCCCGGCGGAAAGAGCAAGGGCTTCGGCGCTACAAAGGCATAGTAGTCCGCGTTGGATCGGAACCTCGACTTTGGCGTCTTGGCGAACTCTGGGCCGAAGAAGTTCACGATGCCGGCTTTGTGGTCGAGCAACTGCTCCACCGTGGCCCCTTTGGCCTCGGCATTCGGGTAGTCCGGCAGCAGCTTGCCGATTGTGTCGGAAAGCGCCAGCCTACCCTGCGCCACCAGTTGTGCGATCGCGATCTTGGTCAGCAGCTTGTTGATCGAGCCGATGTTGAACCTGGTGGCGGGCGTGATCGGGACCCGCTTGTCGCGGTCGGCGAGGCCAAACGCCTTCTCGTAGACGGGCATCCCGTCTTTCGCCACCAGGACCACGCCGGCAAACGTGTCCGCCACCGCTCGTGGCGCCAGGTAGTCGTCGATCGCCTTGGTCAGTTCAGCCGGTGTCATGGTCGGCCGCACGGCCGGTGAGGACCCGGCGCCAGGTCGTCCGCTGTCGATCCCGTCGCTCCCGGCCCGCATGCTCACTCGGGCGATCCGGTGCGGCGGAGCGGGCTCGATCGTGATGTCGAAGAACCCGGGGAGCCCGGTGGATCCACGGACACCGACCCGGATCGGCTCCGCGTCGCGGACCTGGATACCGCGAACCGCGAGCGTGCCGAAGTCACCCCTGATGCGGTCGACCACCTCCTTCCGCTGAGCCGGCGTCCGCTGCGCCAGATACTCGGGCGTGTAGTGTTCCTGCGCCATCCGCTCGAACGCCGCGACATCGCCGCTCACGACCGCCCGGACGAACGCGTCGAGACGGGTCTTGATCGCCGCCGGGAGTTCCTGGGCCACGGAGCGATCGCCCGCGGCACCCTGGAACGTAGCCGTCGGCGAGACGGCTTCCGGCGTGGTCCCGGTGGCGGCCACGCCCGTGACCATCAGTAGTCCCAACAACCCCGTGAGTATCTTCGTCGTCATCGGTAAGAACCTCCTGCATCTCGAGCCTACCCGGGGATTGTGGAGAAGCGATGGAGAGGCCCAACACGCTCGACCCGGACACGAACCGCTCCGTGATTCCCACTGACGTGCCGGCCGGCCGCTGGCGCCGCAACGCCCCATGGCTTCAGCCGTCCGCGAGCGCAACGACCGGGTCGACGCGTGTCGCTCGCCACGCCAGCACAGGCACCCGACGAGCCCCGTCACCCCCATCGCCGCCGCGGCTAGGGCAGATGTCAGGTCGTGGCTCGCCTCCGCAGAATCTCCACAACTGCCATGTACGCTCGAGGCGATGCACGACCGGCCCGCCCGTGCCGGGCGTTTCGTGCCGGCATCAAGAGGGGACTTGCGTCATGACAAACCACCGACGACCACGGGTCACCGAAGTGACCGTCGCCAACATCTCGTCGCTCGCCATCGTGGTGGCCTGCATCGCCCTCGTCGGCCTGCAGGCGCAGGGTGGCAGCAACGAGGCCGACCGGCTCTTTGCCGCCGGCCAGTTCGAAAAGGCCGAACCGCTCTACGCCGCGGATGCCAAGACGAACCCGACGTCGTACGCGTCGGCACTCGGTCTGGGACGCATCGCCTTGCTGCGCAACGACCTCGCGGCCGCAGTGGTCTGGCTGGAGAAAGCGGCTAGCCTGAAACCGAACGAGGTGGAGCCGAACGCCCTGCTCGGCGAGGCCGCCTACCGCCGCGACGACTACGAACACGCCGCGCCGCTGTTCGAGGCCGCCGGACAAACGGCGCGCGCCCAGAAGATGCGGGCGTTCGCCGGCAAGACGCCGTTTCTCATCGAGAGCGGGCCTGACACCTCGGCGCTGAGGTTCCTGCGCACCGACCCGCTGCCGGCAGTGGAACTGGAAGTGAACGGCCAGAAGGGGACGTTCCTGATCGACACCGGCGGGTGGGAACTCCATATCCGGCCCGCGTTCGCCGAGAAGTGCGGGATCGCGCGCCTGACCGAACCGCAGGTGGCCACCTACGCTGGCGGCGCACGAGCGGGCGTGGCGGGCGGCATGGCCGACCGCGTGCGGCTCGGCGACTTCGTGGTTCGTCACGTTCCAGTCGTGCTCCCGACGGGTCCCGGGGGACAGCCGGTAGACGGCGTGATCGGGACGGTCGTGCTCAGCCACTTTATCTTCAGCCTCGACTACCCCGGCGGGCAGCTCGTCCTGCGGCGGAAGACGCCCGAGGTGGCACGCGCGGTACGGGCCGAAGCCGACGCGGCCTCGGCCGTCCGCATACCGTTCTGGTTCGCCGGAACGCACTTCATGTACGCGTGGGGCACTGCCAACGGGGCCGGCCCCTACCTGTTCTTCATTGACACCGGGATGGGCGGCGGCGGTTTCGACTGCCCCGACGAGGTGATCAAAGCAGCCAAGATCGAGCTGCCCAAAGAAGGGCTCCAGGGCATGGGCGGCGGCGGCCCGGTGACGGTCTATCCGTTCCGGGTCGACCTGACACTCGGCGACGCGCGAGAGTTGCAGGTACCGGGCCTGCACGGTGCGATTCCGCCAGGCGTCGGCAGCCGGCACGGGTTCAGCACCGGCGGACTGATCTCGCATGCGTTCTTCCGTCCATACGTTGTCACGTTCGACTTCACCTCGATGACGCTGTACATGAAACGAACCGCCAAGCAAGGCGCTGCAGATGAATAAACGTCGCAGGCGGAACCTGCGGGCCCGCCATCAGGGCCCGTAAGAAAACAAGACCTGCTCACTTTGTTTTCTAACGGGCCCTCACCGCGTCCACGCGAAAGGGGCGGCCCGCCACTCGCCCTGCCTGTCTCCGGCGCCCAGGGATGCCGTCGGTTCACCAGGCGCCGGCGGCAATCCGGCCCCCGGACACACCGGGCCTGGAGCCGAGTCCGCTCGTCGGTCCGAAGCGTTTCCGAAGCGCGCCGTAAGGAGATCGGTCGGCAGGCTCCGTAGAATCATCACGATGAACCGCCGGCCGCCGCGGGAGCCTCGGGAGTGTCGAGAGGCCGCAGAACAACGTCGGGGCCATGTGGAGGCGCATCACCGGCAAGGAGCCATTCATGGCCGACGCATCAACCAAGCCTCGCATGCCCTTCCACAGCGGCGATCGCGAATCCCCAAATGAACCTGATGTCCCAACCCCCGAACGCTCAACGTGTGGTGGGAATCGCCGAACGGCGGACCCCGCCGACCGCGTCTCACTGCCCGTGATGAGGAACGTCGCGTTTCCGGGTCGTCTCGTCGTTCTCGCGGCGGCAGCATGGGTCACGTGGGCGGCCGCCCCGGGGGCCGGCCCGCCGCCGAGACTGGACCAGGGCCTGCCCCAGGGTCTGTTTGCCATCGATGGGCACAGGCATCGCCTCTTCCGGAGCGACAGGACCGTGTCTCGCCTCGACGAGGTGCGGGCGATGGCGGCCGCCGGCGTCGGGGGAGCGGTGGTGAACCTGCCCCTGGACCCCTCGTCAGTGGACGACGTCGTGGCGCACGTCGTTCGGGACAGAGAGTCGATCACCAGACAAGCGGCGGCTGCCGGCGTGCCGGTTGCCCTCGTTGAGGTCTTCGACGCACCCGGTGGTCGCGCACGGACGGCGCCCTTCCAGGTGGCGCTCGCGCTCGAGTACTTCGGCGGTGTTTTTGGCGGTTCCCTGGAGAACATCCGTCGGTTGCGGGCCTCCGGCATCGTGTCGATCGTGCTGGCCGATCACCAGAGGGACGGCCTGGCGATCGACCGGAACGGCCGGCGGCAGCTGACCGACCACGGGCGACGGGTGGTTGGCGAACTCAACGCGCACGGCATGGCCATCGATATCTCGCACCTTGACGAAGCGCTGCAGCTCGAGGTCATCGAGTGTTCGCGCGCGCCGGTGTGGGCGTCCCACTCGAACACCCGTGCGCTGGCGAACGTCCCCCGCAACCTGTCAGAGGCGGTGCTGGCCGCGCTGGCCAGGACGGGAGGGTTCGTGCAGCTGACCTTCGATCACGAGTTCCTGTTCGGAACCGGCACGGCCGGCCGCGACAGCGGCGCGACAAAGCTGGTCGATCACCTCGATCACATGGTGCGGCGGCATGGTCTGGAACGTATCGGTCTCGGCAGCGACTTCATTCAGGGCAGCGAGGGGAAAGCCGTCGGCCTGCGCGATGCGCGGGCCTTCGGCGCGATCCACCGCGAGTTGGTGCGGCGAGGCTACGACGCGAGCCGGATCGTGGGCATCATGAGCGGGCACCTCATCGACTTCTTCGCGCGCGTGCGGGCCGGAAGCCATGCGGCAGGTGCGGGCCAACCCCGCCCCGCTCCTGCCGCGGCCGGGGCCACGCGCGCGGTCCAGCCACTCGTCGCGATCAGTCTCGGGGCGCCGGGGGCCCATCGGTGAGGCGCTGGAAATGAATGAACGTAGCAGGCGGAACCTGCGGGCCCGCCATCAGGGCCCGTAAGAAAACAAGACCTGCTCATTTTGTTTTCTAACGGGCCCTCATATGCGGGAGCCGCCCGGCCGGCACAACGAAGGAGTTGGCGATCCATGTCACAGGCACTTGCGTGTTCACGAGCGTTGGTCCTTGCGGTCATGTTGTTTGGACTTGCCGCGGCCGCGCGTCCCGTGGTCGGCCAGAAGGCCACGCCTGCCGGCCCGAAAGCCGACACCGAGCGGGCGCCCGTCTTTGCTGCCACGCTCATCGGGGACGACGCAGCCGAGGAGATGTTCCGCGGCGCCGCAGTCGCGGTGGAGGCTGACGGTTCGGTGCTTGTCGTCGGCCGGACCGGCTCAACCCGGTTCCCCGTGACGGGCAACGCCATCAAGAAGACGGTCACGGGCGCCAGCGATGTGTTCGTCGCCAGGTTCGACGCCACCTTGAGAACCCTGCTGGCCGCCACGCTAATCGGCGGGTCCGGAGACGAAGGCGACTGCGACGTCGCCGTGGGACCGCAGGGCGACATCTACATCGCGGGCTCCACGACGTCGAAGGACTTCCCGCCTGGCGCCGCCATGCTCGACTCCGGGAGTGACGAGGCCAGGTCTCGGACGTTCGTCGCCAGGCTGTCGCGCGACCTCTCCAGCGTACTCTCGGCCGCCGTCCTCTCGCGCGAGTCCGCGCCTCGAACCGGGGCGACGAGAGTGGTCTTCGACCGCCCGCGCCAGCGCGTGCTGGTCGGCGGGACGACCGCAAGCGCGGCGTTTCCCGTGACCGCTGGCGCGTTCCAGACTCGAATGGGCTCCGACCAGGGCGCCAAGTTCGTGGCGGTACTCGATCCGGGGTTGACGAAACTCGTCGCCGCCACGCTGCTGGGCGGGAAGGCCCGGGAAGGCGGCGTCAATGGGCTGCTGGTAGACAGCGGCGGCAATGTGTTCGTCGGCAGCAGCACGTTTTCGTCCGACTATCCGACGACGGAGCGGGCGTTTACACGAACCGTGCGCCCTGGCCAGGTGTGGGGCGCGGTGAGCAAGCTGAACCCGGATCTCACCACGCTGCTGGTATCGACCTTCGTCGGCGATACCGGCAACGATCGGTCGCGCCCCGTCATCGGCGAGGTGGTCTCCGGCAACGACTTCCAGGGGCTCGGCGTTCCGGCACATCGCGGACGCACGCTCGCGCCGGACGACGAACGGCCAAACGCCGAGCGCGTGCTCATGGTCTCCTATCGGTACTGGCAGCGCGAGCTGGCGGGCGCTCCTGACGCGATCGGCAAGACCATTCGGTTGCGGGGCGAGCCGTACACCGTCGTTGGCGTTGCGCCGGCCTGGTTCAACGGGATGACGCCGCTGCTGGCCCTCGAGATCTGGTTGCCTGTCACGCAGGTGGGATCCGTCAAGCCGGCCGGCCTGCACGACACCGTGGCCTCGCCAACGGGCACCGGCCGCGTGGATCGACGCGGCCAGCGTTGGTAGTTCACGAAAGGGCGGTTGAAGCCGGGCGTGACGGCAGAGCGCGCCGCGGCCCAGCTCCAGGTACTCATGGGGCAACTGGCCGACACGTTTCCGCAGACGAACGCGGGGCGTCGGATGTCGACGGTTCCGACCAACCAGGTCCGTGTCTCGGCGTTCCAGGCGTCCGGGTACGGGAGCCGGCGCGCAGAACCGGGTCGCATCAGGGGCGTTCGGTTAACTTCGCTGCCGAAAGGCCCCAAGGAGGGTGCCCCTAATACGTCCTATCGTCTCGTCTGGCGCATCCTCAGAGCGAGATCGTAGATCATCCCTCATGCAGTTCGGCGCAGCCAGTTGAGGGGCGCGTCTGCACCCAGTCTCCGTGGGGCCCTGGCGGGCCGATTCAACCCTCCAATGTCGGCAAGATCTCCCTTGTTGACGACGTCGAGTTCGTCGTGTCAGGCCAAGCGTCTTTCGGCGTCGCGGGGGGGCGAGGCAACGCGCCGCGCATGGATGGGGCGGCGGAGTGGTTGCCGGCGAACAACGGGTTCAAATCCCTGGGCTGTCCATGGAAAAGGCCACCGGGTCTTGCCCAGTGGCCTTTACGGTTGCGGGGGCTCGCAACCGACGCTATGGTGCGTTGTGGAGAGGGGCGGCGCACAGGGTCGACTACCTTGCAGGTGATCGTTCCGTGGAGCCAACAATGGTAACATCGGCGCCAAGAGGACCGGAGATGGCCACGATTCACATCGATTTACCGCGGGACAAGATCCTGGCGTTCTGCGCGAGGTGGAAGGTTACCGAACTCGCGCTGTTCGGATCGGTGCTCCGGGACGACTTCCGTCCCGATAGCGACGTCGACGTGCTGGTGCGCTTCGACCCCGACGCCGGCTGGAGTTTGTTCGAGTTCATGCAGATGGAAGAGGAGTTGGCGAAGACGCTCGGCCGTCCCGTTGATCTGGTAGCGAGGGCAGCCGTCGAGGAGAGTCGTAACTGGATTCGACGGAAACGGATTCTGGACGAGAGCCATGTCGTATTCGCCGCGTGACCTATCGACGTTGCTCGACATGCTGTTGCTCGCTCAGGACGTGGGGGAATTCGTGGCTGGCATGACGTTCGAGGCATTTTCGGGCGACAAGAAGACCAAGGCTGCGGTCCTCCATGCCCTGATCGTCGTTGGTGAAGCTTCGAAGCGCCTCTCACTCGACTTCAAAGTGGACCATCCCGAGATTCCCTGGGCCGAAGGAGAACAGGTCGCTGCGCGCATCCAGGTCGTTCACGAGGGCCTGCTCCGGCGACATGTAGGCGATCGTGCCGGCGACGGTTCCTGGACGAGTACTCTGGGTGGTGGCGGCCGCTGACGGTGCCGTCTCCTCGGACGTCTCGAGGATCGGCACGGATTGCCTGAGGAGCTTTGCGAGGCCGAAGTCGAGCACCTTGGCGTCGCCCCGCCTCGTGACGAAGATGTTCGCCGGCTTGAGGTCGCGGTGGATGATCCGCTCGGCGTGCGCCGCGAGAAGCGCGTCGGCAATCTGGATGGCCCAGGTGACGACTTCGTCCGCCTCGAGGCGCCGCTCGACCATGCGTTGGCCGAGCGTCTGGCCCTCGAGCAGCTCCATCGAAATGAAGTGGCGGCCTTCATGCTCGTCGATGTCGTAGATCGTGCAAATGTGCGGGTGGTTGAGCGCGGACGCGGCCTGGGCCTCTCGCTAGAAACGTGCGACCGCCTGAAGATCGCAGCACTGCTCCTCGCGCAGGAACTTCAGGGCGACTGGTCGTTTCAGGCGCAGACCCTCGGCCCTGTAGACGACGCTCATGCCGCCGCGGCCGAGTTCCGCCGAGATGCGGTAGTGAGAAAAGGTCTCGCCGATCATGGGCGAACCGGCCTCCACGCCAACCGACGGGTGCGCACACCGACAGAGACTGACGCGAGCGCATCGTACAGCGTACGGGGAGCATCTCCTCCACCAGCAGCCGGGGAGCCAACCTCACGCAGGCAGTCGAGGGGAAGTGGTGAGCCGCGAAGGAATCGAACCTTCAACCCGCAGATTAAGAGTCAACTAATCCAGGGCGTATTCGTGCAGAACGAGTCCGAACGCCGGCCCTTCGTTCACCTCGCGTCGCACAGACCGTCGCACTCGGTCTGGGCGGGACACGTCGCCGCGGTCGTGGGTGACGCGCAGGCCGAGCGACGGCGCCGCACTCCGGTGGGACGCGTGCCTGCCGAGATACCCTTGAGAGGTCGTCACCGATCGAGAGCGACCCGGGCGGGAACTCAACGGTGAAGGGAACCTCGGGGTGAACGTACTCAGGGCCCTGCCGAACGAATCCCCACTCGCCAAGGGCCTCCTCAAGGTCGCGCTGGGCGGCACGACCCTGGAGGACGAAGTCCGCCTTCATAGCAGGTCATATGACCTCTTTTTGAGGTCATTGCCAAGGCCGCGAGTGGCCCCCTACCGTTTCCTCTCTGCACTGGAGAAAGATGGAGCCGGCGACCCGACTTGAACGGGTGACCTGCTGATTACGGACCACGTGTCAGCTCTTCGCCAGGAGCAACTGAGCTGTGGTCCGCCAGAGTTGCTCTTGCGCCGCCGGGTCATAGGCCTGCCCGTGCGCCGTAGATGCCCGCTGTCCGATAAAAAACTGGCCGGTCACCGAAGCAAGCTCAGGCGAACAGGCGAGATACATGTGCGCATTTGCGCCGATCTCCGGATTGCGCGATGACGGGCCCCAGGTCTCCTGAACCATGCGAGTGTTCAGGAACGAGCCGGGATCGAGGGCGTACACGTTGACATGGTCGTCGCGCACCTGCTCTGCGAAATACAACGAGAACAGCACCACCGCCAGCTTGGAATGGGCATACGCCCCGAAGCCGGTCGCGCCCGTCAGGTCCTCGAAATCCAGCGGAGCCTGGGCCTCCGAGGCGATGTTGATGAGGCGACCCCGGGTTCTCTTCAGCGCCGGCAGCAGGAGCTGGCTCAGCAGTGCGGTGGCGAGGTAGTTGACCTGGAAGATCAGCTCGTAGCCATCCTCGCTGGTCAGTCGCTGTGATTGTTTGTCCGGGCTGCCTGGGCCGATGCCGGCGTTGTTGATCAGCACGTCCAGTTCCGGGTGCTGTGACAGCACCGTGTCCCCCAACGCCCGCACCTCGGAGAGCTTCCCGAAGTTCGCCGCATACCCGTGAACGCGGTCGTTGCCCGTGGCTTTCCGGATCTCGGCAACGGCTGCGTCGACCTTGTCGGCGGAGGGGCCGTGGACGAGCACCGTGGCGCCTGCCCGTGCCATCTTCTCGGCGGTGATGCGCCCGATACCTCCCGTCGACCCGGTGATCAGTACCGTCTTGCCGTTCATAGCGTATTGGTCACTCATCTCAATCCTCTGATCCGCTACCAGGGCGTCGCAAGGAGCACTTGCTGCTCCGTCACCGGGTGATTGGCGATCGCATGCTCAACCTTCTTGAGGAAGAACTCCCGTGCCTCGGGCAGTCTCCCCTTCTGCGGCACGATGTTGTTGGCGTGGTCTCCCCAATAGAACATCTCGAAATCCCCCAGGCTCTCCAGCAGATGCTGTTCTTCTTCGAGCATCTGCAGCGGGGTGGCCTGGACGAACTCCCCCGTCTCCACCTGTTCCGCCAAGACAGTACCAGGCTGGATCGTCAGCGCCATGGGGGCCAGCTCTTCGGGCCGCATGGTATTGAGGAGGTTGGTGGTTTCGGCGATGTGCTGCTTTGACCGCTCTTTGCCGCCGATGCCGAAGATGATTGAAACGAGCACCTCGATGCCGGCGGCTTTCGCCCTCGCCATGCCTTCCTCGGCCTGCTCGGGAGTGAGCCCCTTCTGGATGCGTTTCAGAGTCGACCGATCGCCGGACTCCAGCCCGGCATAAACCTTGGCCAGCCCGGATCTGCGCAATTCGATCAACTGGTCCACGGACTTCTTCCTCAGGTCGTTGAGCCCCGCGTAGACCGATACTCTCCTGCACTCCGGAAAGGTCGAGGAGATCTTTTCCAGGACCTGCAAGAGTATGCCTGTCGGCAGGGCCAGAACGTTGCCGTCCGTCAGGAAAATCGAATCGACATGGCGATAGCTTCTCCTAGCGTGCTCAATGTCCTCCAAGATGTCTTCGATCTTACGAACACCGAACTTCTTCTCCCGAAACATGTCGCAGAAGATGCACTTGTTGTTGGTGCACCCCAGCGTGATCTGAATCAGCAGACTCTCTGCCTCGATCCAGGGCCGGTATACCTTTCCCTCGTAACGCATCGCTGATTCCTTCTCAGTTCTCGACAACTACCTTGCCGATTGCCTTGCCGCTCTCCAAGCGGGTGTGCGCTTGGCCGACCTCTTCCAGCGAGTAGCGGTTTTCATCGAGAACGGGTGTCAGGCCGCCGGACTCCGCGATCTTCGCCACTTCGCGCAGGATCTGCGCGTGTTCTTCCCGCTTGTAGTTGTGCAGCATCGGAATGAGCATGAATACGACGTGCAGCGACAACCCCTTGAAGTGGGCCAGGGTCAGGTCCAGCTCGCACAATGAGACGGTGGAGGCTACCTGACCATTCAGGGCGGCGGCCTCGAATGACTTAGCCATGTTTGCGCCGCCGACGGAGTCGAAGACCACGTCAAAACCAGCGCCGCCCGTGTGCTCGGCTACGTACTGCTCGACGGTTAGTTTGGTGTAGTCGATAGCGGTTGCACCGAGCTGCTCGATGACTTCGAGCTTCTTCGCCCCGCTACCCGTTGCATACACCTCGGCGCCGAAGTGTCTCGCCAGCTGTACTGCCACATGGCCGACGCCACCGGCGCCGCCATGTACCAGAACTTTCTGCCCCTCTTTGACGCCGGCTCGGGTCAGGCCCTCGTATGCGGTGATGGCGACCAGTGGCAGCGCGGCGGATTCCCTCATCGTCAGGTTCTTCGGCTTGGGGGCGATCAGGTTGGAGTCCGCAACGATGTAGCCGGCCAGGGTGCCAGGCAGACCCGCCAAGCCGCCGGCACAGCCATAAACCTGATCACCGACGGAGTATCCCTCCACGCCTTCTCCAACTGCCTCAACCGCTCCCGCGAAGTCCATTCCTAGGATGGCAGGCGTATCAGGGGAGAGCGGTAGCTCCTTGCCCATTGTGCGGATCATGGTGTCGACCGTGTTCACGCTCGACGCAGAGATCTTCACCAAGACATGCCCGGTCTTGACCTTCGGCGTTTCGACTTCCGCCTCCTTGAATCCAGCGTCTTTCCCATAGGCTTCAACCAACATCGCTTTCATGAATGCTTCTCCTGTTGAGGTTATCTATCTGCTTTGCTGCTCAGTACTTGCTGATCGAGAAGAAGCATGGCACAATTCGTTCGAGAAGAGAAACGACCTATTTTTGTAGGAACTACAAACATGGTGAATAGATCACAGTTCCGCCTGGACACGGACATGCTCTCCTTGAGGGCATTCGTAGCCGTGGCGGAGGAATCCAGTTTCTCCGCTGCAGCGAAGCAGGTTTCCCGCACACAGTCAGCAGTGAGCGCTCAGATCGCCAAGCTGGAGGATAGGATGGGAACCCGGCTCTTCGAGCGCACGAGCCGGAGCGTCAAGCTGACCACTGATGGAGAGATGCTGCTGGCTTCCGCCAGACGCATCCTCTCGATCGCCGACGAGGTGATGACCGCGATCTCAGCTCCCGATGTATCCGGGCCTTTTCGCATAGGCTTTGCAGACCACCTGGTTCAGGAGCATCTGCACCAGCTGCTTGGGCGCTTTCAGAGGGCGCACCCGAAGGTTCCAATAGAGTTGCGCATTGGGCACGGCTTTGAACTTCTCGATGCAGTAGATGCCGGCAATCTCGACGTTGTGGTCGCAGGCCCCGGTGGAGTGGACGGGAAGGTTCTGGCCCGTGAACCGCTGGTCTGGGTGGGACCCGTTGACTATGTCTTCAAGAAGGACGAGCCGGTGCCGCTCGTTCTCATGCAGGAGCCCTGCAGTTACCGCCTGGCGTCCATCCACGCCCTGACCTCGGGCGACCTGACCTTCCGGGTTACGGTGGAAGCGGACTCCATCCTCGGGATTCAATCAGCGGTAGCTGCAGGGCTGGGGGTCTCCGTTGTGGGCAACTCGGCTGTGACGGAGCAGATGAAAGTGTTGGACGACGTATTCCCAACGTTGCCGGAGACTTCGTTGATGGCCTACCTGCCGCCGGATTCTGACCACCCCCTGATGGAAAGGTTCCTGTCCTTTCTGGAAGAGGGGCTTGCGTCGGTAGGGATTGGGAATTAATGGGCCGATCGCCCACCGGGTTAGAGTCCGTCCGAGTGGTGGACGAGGGCACAGGCCCTTGAACGAAGAAGACTTGGACGAAGAAGACCATGCGGGCAATATGCGAGTGTTGAGCAACGCAGCCAGGTCGTGTCTCGGCGTTCCAGGCGTCCGGGTACGGGAGCCGGCGCGCAGAACCGGGCCGCATAAGGGGCGTTCGGTTAACCTCGCCGCCGAAAGGCCCCAAGGAGGGTGCCCTAATACGTCCTATCGTGCAACTACTGGTCTCGTGTCAAGGCCGTTTGCACAGAGAAATCGCGTCGCAGGTTCTCTGTGCAACTGAGCCGCCTCTGAGGTGGTCTTGTGCCAATACTGGAGCCAAAGGGATTCGCTGACAGAATCTCGCGACGCGGGCCAGGCTCCGTCGGCGGTCTTGGTCCAGACGAAGGGCGTCGGCACCTTGTCGGTGATTGCGAAGTACCTGCGAATGGAGCGTTGGCGGTCGCAGACGCTACGATGCGTGCCGCGTTTGAGCTGCTTCTGCGTGAGTAGAGCCCAAACGGTGGCGAATCTCTAGCTAGAGAGAGGGGCGAAGACATGAAGAGGACATGGTGCCGACCAACGAGTGCGACGAACACACACCCACAGCCCCTGGTCACGTCGACGAGTCGATCTTCGCCTGCGGCCCTCTTCTCCGAGGCGGACTGGGAAGCTGTGGCGACCGTGACTCACCAGCCCAGACGTCTCCAAGCCGGGAAGGCGTGGAACGACATCTCAGCGCGAAGGGCTTCCGCCAACTCACTCTCGTGCTGACCGAAGCGTGCAACATGGGGTGCAGGTACTGCGCGTTCTCCGGGCAGTATCACTTCACCCGCACACACAGCGGGGCATCGATGTCGCTCGATGTGGCGCAGCAGGCAGTAGACGCCTTCGTCAATGGAGCGAAAGCCTCGTCGCGAAACCCATATCATCCCGCCGTGACATTCTACGGTGGCGAGCCGTTGGTCCGATTCGACTTGGTCAAGCAGTTGATCGAGTACGCGCGAGCGCGCTATGGACCACTCCTGTCGTTCAGCCTCTCGACGAATGGGCTCCTGCTGGACGAAGCAACCGGCGACTTCTTGGCTGGACACTGGGTGTCTCTGGCACTCAGCCTTGATGGTCCGAAGCAGGTTCATGACAGGAACAGGGTGGATACGTTCGACAACGGTACATTCGATAGAGTGTTCGCGAACGTGCGCGCATTCCGTCTTCGCCACCCTCAGGCCGAGCTTCTGATTCTGTCGTGCTTCGACGACGACACAGATGTAGTTGCCGCCGCTGAGTTCTTCGCAGCCAGCCGAGACGTGCTTCGCGCCCCGACGAGGGTATAGCGTGTCCCCTTACTTCACGTCGTAGTACAGCTCAGCCGTGAAACAGCCCGGGATGGAGTATCGCAACGCTCGGCACGCGGCGCTGCGAGACCAGCTGGTATCCGAACTGACCGCCGGACACCAAGCCCCGAATCCGTACTTGTGGGGCTTGTACGGATCGTCGTCGACGATCCTCCTCAGAAGACCCATTGGCGCAGGCCTCAGGTGCGGACTCATCTCGCATACCGCCGCCTGTGTTCCGGGCGAGAAGATCGCTGTGACGCCAGACGGCCGCTACCACGTGTGTGAGCGCATCAACGGACACTTCCCAATTGGGTCGGTATCTTCAGGCCTCGACATCGATGCAGTGATAGACCTCATTGGGCGGTACTCGGCCAGCGTTCTGAGCGCCTGCAAGTGCAGTGACTGCCCGGTTAGTAGGCTCTGTTACCTCTGTTACGCTCACTTCGCGGCGGACGGGGTCTTCCGACCCGAGGGGCATTGCGAGCTCGTTCTGGATGCGGTCACACGCCAGCTTGCCTTCGCCTACTCTGTACTTGAGGAGAATGCCGAGGCCTTTGACCTCGCCGCGCGGGTGAGCAGGACATCTATTTCGTCAGCAACATGAACGAACGCTGGGAGGACGTGGAGTGCACGTTCAGGGTCAAGGGAATGCAGCCCGAGATCTGGCATCCGGAAACGGGCGAAACGCGGGTCCTTCCGGTCTACGAGACGGATGACGCCGGTACGCGGTTGAGACTGCATCTGGCGCCGGCCGAGTCCGTGTTCGTCCTGTTCAGGCAACCGGCCGCCAGGACTCATTTCACCCGCATGGAGGGGCCTGGAGGGGCGACCGCCGGCGTGACGCCTGTCCTGTTCGCGAACTCCGACACGCCGGGCGGACCGATGTGGCTCTCTGACGGGGCCAAGGGGCCGGAGTCGCAGTGGATCACGTTCGACCTGGGCGCGGTCCGCGAGTTGAGCAAGGTCCGGATTTGGAACTACAACGATCACGCGCGCGGGAACTTGAATTTCGGCGTCAAGGCCCTGGAGATCCTGGCCTCCGAGGATGGCCTGGCGTTTCGGTCCGTCGGCGTGTTCGATGTCACGATCGCGCCAGAGAATGAAGAGAGGAACTACGGGCAGGACATCGCCGTCGCCGCCCCGGGAGTCCGCTACGTCCGGTTCGACATCAGATCGAACCATGATCTCGGTGCCACTTACCTGGACGGGAGCAGCCCGCTTGTCGGGCTGTCCAAGGTGTCGTTCTTCGGGCGGGAGGAGATCGCCGGTGTGCGGGTGAAGTCGGTGTCCAGCGGGACGGCCTTCGATCCGGCCGACGATGCCGAGCTGGGGGTCTTGCATCCGGGCGCCGAGGTCCGGTCGGATCGGGACAACAGCTCGTATCTGAAAGTGTGGACGCCCGGGACGTACGTCCTCCACGACTCGCAGGGGCGGTCGAGGACCGTGGCGGTCTCGGCCGTACCTCAGCCTGTCGAGATCGCGGGCCCATGGCAGGTGGGCTTCCCGAAAGGCTGGGGCGCGCCCGAGCACGTGACGTTCGAGAAGTTGGCCTCGTGGACGGAGTCGGACGATGCCGGCATCAAGTACTTTTCGGGCCGGGCCGTTTACCGGAAGACGTTCGATCTGCCGCGTGACCGACTGGATGCGGGCACCAGCGTGGAGCTGGACCTGGGCGCCGTCCAGCAGGTGGCCAGAGTCACGCTGAACGGCCGGGAGCTGGGCATTCTCTGGAAACCGCCGTATAGCATTGATATCACCGCCGCGGTCCGCGCCGGGGAGAATACCCTTGTCGTGGAAGTGGCGAACACCTGGACCAATCGTCTGACGGGTGACGCGTTCCTGCCTCCGGAACAGGGGTATGCCAGGAGCAACATGCGGGCGTCCCTCTCCCGGAAAGAAACGCCGCTTCAGCCGTCCGGCCTCCTCGGCCCCGTGCGGATCATCCTGGCGAAGCACGTGAAGCTGTGACAGTCCAGCGCCGCGCACTCGCGCCCAGGAGCGTTCGCGACGGCAACTTCGAGGTGTATCAGGCGAACGCCGACGGCAGCCATCCCGTCAGGCTCACCACCCATCCGGCCTGGGACGGCTGGGCGTTGATCGTTCGGCTGCCAAAGCCGACCAGCCCGGCACATGCGCCGTCATGGCGAATCGAACCACTGAGAAAGGAGCATCCGTAATGCGTCTCCCCTTCGCGCTAGTCGCCCTCGCCGTGTCCGTCCTGCCATGGCAGGCGTCGTCCGTTTCGTCCCGGTCCACCGACCGCTCGGGTCCGTACCTCGGAGAGCCCGATCCCGGGATGACCCCCGCGCTGTTCGCCCCCGGGTTCGTCAGCACCGGGGGATTCGAGCGCGACGTCGCCATCACGCCGGATGGCACCGAGATCTACTTCGGTGTGGCCGGCCCGTCGTACCAGTACACGTCGGTGGCCGTCACGCGGCTCGTGGACGGGCGCTGGAGCGAGCCCGAACTCGTGCCGGGCCTGGAAACGCCGGACAGCATGTCGCTCGAGCCGGCGCTGTCGCCCGACGGCCAGACGCTCTACGTCCTGTCGACGCGAGCGGGCGGCACGGGCCAGGCGGCTGCCGGCAACCAGGACATCTGGGCGCTCACGCGCGCGGGGGCCGGCTGGGGCGAGCCCCGCAATCTGGGGGCCCCGGTGAACTCGGCCCTGCCCGAGTACTTCCCGTCGCTGACGCGCACCGGCACGATCTACTTCACGCGCGAGGAGCCCGGCACGCGCCAGAGCGCCATCTGGCGCGCCCGACGCGCGGGGGCCGGCTACGGCGAACCAGTGAGGCTGCCCGCGCGGGTCAACTCGGGCCGGTCGCAGTACAACGCATTCGTCGCGCCCGACGAGAGCTACCTGATCGTGCCGACCGACGGCCGGGCCGACTCGCTGGGCGGATGCGACTATTACGTCGTATTCCGCAACGACGACGATCGGTGGAGCGAACCGATCAACCTGGGGCCGGCCGTCAACACGCGCGGCGGCCAGGAGTTCTCGCCGTACGTGAGTCCCGACGGGCGGTACTTCTTCTTCATGTCGTCGCGCCGCGAGATCCCCGAACGGCTGACGTTCCGGCTGTTCCGCGAGCTGCACGGACGGCCCGGCAACGGCAACGCGGATATCTACTGGGTGCGCGCGGAGGCGGTCACCTCGCTGCGGTCGAAAGCAGTATTCCCGTGACGGCGGCCCTTGCCGGGATGGCTGTCGGTTAGGTGAATCGGACTTCGGCGGCCTCGAGGCGCTGGACGATCATCGCGACGCCCACTACTTCTTGGACTGCGGCGTCACGATCGCGCGCGCAGAACTCACTCCAGCGGGATACGCGTCGCGTTCAGACCGAGCCAGGCCGCGAACGACTGCAGTTCGGGGTTGAGCGACCGGCTGGCGGACACGCTCCTCGCGCCGCAGAACGACGCCTCGAAGTCGTGCTTGAACTGGAACATGTTGCCGAGGTCCTCGGCGCCCGGGAAACCGAAGCTGCGGTAGACCGCGGGCGGCACGGCGTTGTATCGCACCGGCTGGCCCAGGGCCTTTCCCATCGCGGCGGCCATCTCGGCGCCCGTGAGGTGCTCGCCGGCGATGCCGATCGTCTGGCCGGCCAGCGACGTCCCCCCGGTGAAGATCCCGTAAGCGCACTTGCCGATGTCCTCGGCCGCGATCCCGGGCAACTTCGCCTCACCCATGGGCAAGGCGATCGCCAGGACACCGTCTGGCCCCTTCTTGGGTCCCATCCCGAACGCCACGAAGTTGTCCCAGTAGAAGGACGTCAGGAGGAACGTCGTCGGTACGCCGGCCTGCGTGAAGAGCGCATCGGCGCTGCCCTTGGCGTCGAAGTGAGGGACCTTGTACCGTTCGCTGAGCGTCGGCATCCGCTCATCGTCCAGGGCCACCCAACGCCGCGTGTCCTCGAGCGTCGACCAGATCGCGTGCTGCATGCCGGCCGCCCGCGCGGCCCGCGCCATGTTCCCGGCCTGGGCGATCTCCCGTTCGGGCGAGAAGTGCTCCCAGAACGCCGTCACGCAAAAGGCCCCGTACGCGCCGGCAAATGCAGCCGCAAGGCTCGCCTCGTCGTCGAGATCGGCCGCCACCACCTCCGCGCCCAACGCGGCGAGGGCTCGCGCCTTGTCGGTGTTCGCGTCCCGCGTGATCGCACGCACGGAAAACCCGCCAGCCGGGTCGGCCAGAATCGCCCGAACCAGGCCGCCGCCCTGAGCCCCCGTCGCTCCCACTACCGCGATCGTTCGTTTGTCAGACATGTGCACACGCTCCCGTCGAACCCCTGCCAGGCAGGGGAAGGTGAAGCTCCACACCAATGCCACATACGACGCCGGACGCGACGCCGGCGGTCCCGCCAAACGCGCGTGGGCCCGGGCTTCGACTGGAGGTGCTCGACCTGGGGCTTGACGGGTCCACGGCAGTCCGGGGACCCCTTCAGGGGAACATCCACACCGTTCCTATCGTATTCCGATACGAAGGCGCGTGACCGCACCGACGCTCGAGGAGGAACCATGGTCCATCGTCTCCTGGCGGCCCTGCGCAATCTGGTGAGCCGCGACGCCGTCGAACGGGACCTCGATGCGGAACTTGCGGCCGCGATTGACGCGCTTGCCGAAGAGAAGCGCGCCCAGGGCCTGCCGGCGGACGAGGCGCTCCGACATGCCGCGATCGAACTGGGCGGGGTCGAACAGGTGAAGGAACGGGTCCGGGAGATCCGGGCAGGCGCCCTCGTCGATGGCGTGTGGCGCGACGTTCTGCTCGCGATGCGGCTGTTCGCGCGGCAGCCGGTGTTCGCGCTCGTCGCGGTCTCGACGCTGGCCCTGGGCATCGGCGCCACCACGACCGTCTATGGCTGGGCCCGCCGCGCGCTGCTCGAACCGCTGCCGGGTGTGCCCCGTCAGCACGAACTCGCGGTCCTGACGATGTCCCGCCCGGACGGCCCGTACAGCCTGGGCATGTCCCTCGTCGCCTTCGACCAGTACCGGCAGCACCAGCGGGCCTTCGTCGGGCTCTACGGTTCACGGCTCACCGAGGCCAATCTCCTGCTCAACGGGGAAGCCGAACGTCTCTGGGGCGGGCTGGTCGCCGGCGACTTCTTCCGCGTGCTCGAGGCGCAGGCCGCGCGGGGCCGCGTGTTCCAGCCGGAGGACGCCGAGGTGACCGGGGGCGCGCCGGTGGTGGTCATCGGTGACGGGTTGTGGCGGACCCGGTTCCATGCCGACGACGGCATCGTCGGACGGACGATCACGCTGAACGGCACGCCTCACACGGTGGTCGGCGTGATGCCGCCGGGTTTCGCCGGCGGTGAGCCCGGCATCGTCCAGAGTTTCTGGACGCCGCTGTCGCCGGCCCAGCCGATCGCGCGGGGCGTGCAGCCCGACGAAGTCTACGGCCGCCTGAAGGCTGGCGTGTCGATGGCCCAGGCGACGTCGGATCTCGCGCCGATTGCCCGGCAACTGGAAAAGGCCAGCGGCAGGTCCGTTGCGCGGACGCTGGTGTTGTTCCCGTTGTGGCAGGCGCCTGGCGGGTCGGCGGAGATCCTGCTGCCCCTCATCGCCATTCTCGGCGCCGTCGTGGGCCTCGTGCTGATCCTGACGTGCGCGAACGTCGCCAATCTGCTCCTGACGCAGGCCGCGGGTCGCCAGCACGACATGGCCGTGCGGCTGGCGCTGGGCGCGGGTCGCTGGCGCCTGGTGCGCCAGTTCGGCATCGAGAGCCTGCTGCTCGCCACGGCAGGCGGGTTGGGCGGGGTCGCCATCGCGCAGGCGAGTTCCAGTCTGCTGCTGGCGTTCGTGCCGCCCGTGGGGATGCCCATCGGTCTGGCGCTCGGCCTCGACCGGCAGACGCTGCTCTTCGCGCTGGGCGTCACGATGGGAACCTCGCTGGTCGTCGGCCTGATCCCGGCGATCAGCGCCACGCGCGCCGTCGTGCTGCCGTCGCTGAACGCGGAGTCGCTGTGGGCCTCGGGAGGGCGGACGCGCACCGCGGTTCGACAGGCGCTGGTCGTCGCGCAGGTGGCCCTGTCGATGGTCCTGCTCGTCGGTGCGGGCCTCTTTCTGAGGAGCCTCGCCAATGCGGGCACGCTGCGGCCGGGATACGATCCGCAGAACGTGCTGGTGGCGAGAGTGGCCCTGGGACCCGCCGGTTACGGCACCGACGACGGGTTGGCGCTGTTCGCGCGCCTCCTGGAACAGGTCAGGAACACGCCTGGTGTCGAGTCGGCGACGCTGGCGTCTCGCATCCCGCTCAGCTCGTTTAACCGGTCCAGCACGCGGATCGCCGTGGACGGCTACGTGTCTCGCGACGGCGATCCGGTGGAGGTGACCATCGACGTCGTCGCTCCCGACTACTTCCGGGTGCTGCGCATTCCCCTGCGCGCCGGGCGCGCCTTCTCGGCCGACGACGTGGCCGGCCGACCGCTGGTGGCCGTCGTCAACGAAACGATGGCGCAACGGTGCTGGCCAGACAGCGACGCGATCGGGCGCACGTTCCGCCGAGGCCGCCGCACGTTCACCGTGGTTGGTGTGGCCGCCAACGTCAAGAACTACTCGATCAACGAGCCGTCGCGGGCGGGCGTCTACGTGCCGGCGCTGCAGGAATACTGGGAGAACCTGTACCTGGTGGTCCGGACGCCCGGCGATCCCGCCGCGGCCACCGCGGCCGTCCGGGGGGCGGTCCGGGCGGTCGATCGCGGATTGCCGGTCGCGGACCTGCAGGCGATGACCGAGTACGTGCGGTTTGCATTCTTCGCGCAGCGCGTGGGCGGGACGGTGCTGGGCGTCATGGGCGTGGTGGCGCTGCTGCTGGCGGCGCTCGGGCTCTACGGCGTGGTCTCGTACACCGTGTGGCGCCGCGTCCGGGAGTTCGGCGTGCGCATGGCGCTGGGCGCCACGCCCCGTACGATCCGGCACGCCGTCATCGGGCAGGCGCTCCGGCTCCTCGCCGTGGGCGCGCCGTTCGGGCTGGCCGGGGCCGTCGCGCTCGGCGTCGCGGCCCGCAGCCAGCTCTACGGCGTGTCCTTCGCCGACCCGGTATCGTTCGGCGCTGCCAGCGTGCTGCTGGCTGTCGTCGTCGTCACCGCGGCCGGCGTTCCGGCCTGGCGGGCCAGTCGGCTGAACGTGGTGCGGGCGCTGCGCGATCAATAGGGAACGGCATGAGCGACACACGAACCGAGTTGCTGCGAGGCACGCTCGATCTGTTGATCCTCCAGGCGGTCGCCCTCGAACCGCTGCACGGGGTGGGCATCAGCCGGCGCATCGGCCAAATGACGAACGGCACCTTCAGCGTGAGCTTCGGCTCGCTGTTCCCCTCGCTGCACCGGATGGAAGAGCGCGGATGGCTGGCCGCCGAATGGCGGAGTTCCGAAAACAACCGCCGGGCGAAATACTATCGGATGACCCGCGCGGGCGAGCGGCAACTCGGCGTCGAACGCCACGAGTGGCTGCGGGTCGTGCACGCGATGGCGGCGGCGATGGCCTCCGGGAGCGTCCAACAACGATGACGGCAAAGACGAGGCCGACCGCCTGGTGCGCCTGTTCGAGACCGAAGGCGGGGCCGGCCCCGCCTTCGGCGCAAGACGCGGTGCCGGAATAATCGGCTACTTCTGCTTTCCGTTCTTGAGCTCGGCCAGCGCGGCCTTCAGTTCCTTCCGCTTCATCGTCAGGCTCTCGACGTCCTGACTGATCTTCGCCAGCAACTGCGCGTCGGTGGTGCTGGCCCGCTTGGTTTCGAGCATCTCGATCTTCTGGGAGATCTTCGCGATCACGTCGGCGAGCGCCGCGGGGTCGTTCGGGTTCACTTTGAGGGTGTTCCCGCCGTTGCCGTTGCTCTCGCGGAGCTGCTTCATCTTCAGCTCGATCTCCTTCTTGAGTGCGGGATCGTTGGTGGCGTTGTGCTTCTTCTCGAGCGTCTTCAGCTTCTCGTTCAACTCGGCTTCGGCAGCCTTCTTCCCGGCGAGATCCTTCTCGGCGGGCGTGGCGGTCTTCTGGCTGGTGGCCTGAGCGCCGGCCGCAGGCTGCTGGGCGGCTGTGGCCGCGGTCTGGGTGCCAATCACCGCGGTGTCGTCGGCCGCCACGATCCGCGGCTCGCCGTACGCGACGGCGAGCAGGGCGAGAGCCGGAACGACGAGCAGGTACTTGGCGATGGTCCAGCGGCGGGAATGTCGGGTCATCATGTCGAGTCTCCTTCTGATCTGCGAGTGGCGGAACTGGTGGGCCAGCTCGAGCGGGCTGGCGCCAAGATGCTGAGCGAGCAACAGGCGTGCGTACGTGGACCGTTCGTGTCCGTGACGCAGAACCTCGCGGTCGGCGAGGAACTCGTGCACGTCGGTGAGGGCGTTCCGGTAGGCCCAGACAACCGGGTTGAACCACTGAAACACCAGGGCCAGCTGGACGAGCAGGACGTCGATCGAATGCCCCTGACGGATGTGAGCGCGCTCGTGGGCGACGACCTGGGCCATGGCTCTCTCGTCGGCCTGCGCTGGGCGATGCACGAAGACAGTCCGCAAAAACGAGAACGGTGGGCCGACGTCGTCCAGGTAGACGACCCGCAGCCCGTCGGCCAGGACGACGGGCTCGCGGTTCGACAGCCGGCCCAGTTGCCACAGATGCCAGCTCAGGCGGATGAGCATGGCGCCCGCGCCCATCAGGTAGAGCCCCGTCGCCACTGCTGCCCAGTCCACCCCGTCCACCGGTATCAGGGCTGGGTCGACGGGCCCGAGCGAGACCGACGACGGCCCCACGGTGCGGAGCGGCGAGGGCAGGTCGATCCAGGGCAACGCGAATGCCAGGACCAGCGAGCCGGCCAGATAGAGGCGGCTCAGGTGGAAGTGCGTGTCGTGCCGGAGAAACGCCCGGTAGAGCAGGTAGAAGACCGCGAGTCCGACGGCGGTCTCGGCGAGCGACGCGGGCACACCGCTCATTGGTGTTGTCCTTTCTGGCGGGCGATTTCTTCGCCAAGCGAGGCCTTGATCGCCTCGAGGTCCTCCAGCGACAGGTGGCGGTCCTGGGCAAAGAACGAGACGAGTTCCTGGGGCGAGTTCCCGAAGAAGCGATGCACCAGACTGCGGAGGCAGGTCTGGCGGTACTCGTTCATCGAGACCAGTGGGAAGTACTCGTGGGTCTTGCCGTAGGCCTTGTAAGAGACGAACCCTTTCTTCTCGAGGATGCGGACGATGGTGGAGACCGTGTTGTAGGCCGGCTGGGGCTCGGGCAGTTCGGCCAGGATGTCTTTGACCAAGCCCCGCCCGAGGCGCCAGAGGACCTGCATGATCTGCTCTTCGGCCCTGGTGAGTTCCCTCATGCCGCCAAGGTGTGACGAAAACCTTAGTTTGTCAACTAAGAGTTTAGTTGGATTTTCATTACGAATGTTTTCCGAATGGGGCCGGCAGCGGTACCCGTCCAGCCTGAACCGTGCCTGGTTTGTCGGAGGGTCCATTCGGAGAGAGGATGGGGCCTATGGGGCGAGAAACGAGGTAATCCCCGGAGGTGGCCAACACCTGGACCAATCGTCTGACGGGCGACGCGTTCCTGCCTCCGGAACAGGGGTATGCCAGGAGCAACATGCGGGCGTCCCTCTCCCGGAAAGAAACGCCGCTTCAGCCGTCCGGCCTCCTCGGCCCCGTGCGGATCATCCTGGCGAAGCACCTGCAGCTGTGAGCATCGGCGGAACCTGATCTCCGAACACATTGCCCGCAAGCTCGGACGCGACAAGGACGTGATCGAGATCGACCGCGCCGCCGATGACTGACCTATTGTGTTGCCATAGGAACTCATGCCATCATATTGGCAGGCAATAGGAGGTGCGATGGGCAAGCAAGAGGTGTGGCAGGGCACACTCGCGTTGATGGTGCTCAAGACGCTCGAGGTGATGGGACCGCAGCACGGCTACGGCATCGCCCGGCGCATCGAGCAAACGAGCGGCGATCTGCTCTCGCTCAACTACGGCACGCTGTACCCGGCGCTCGTGCGTCTCGAAGACGATGGATACATCGCCGCCGAGTGGGGCGTCTCCGAGAACAACCGCAAGGCGAAGTTCTACCGCCTCACGCGGGCGGGCAGGCGCCGGGTCGCCCGGGCCACCGAGGAGTGGCAGTCAACCACCGACATTCTCGCCCGCTTCCTCATGCCCGGAGCCTCCAGGTCATGAGCACGCTTCGCCGTGCGGCGCGTCGCGTGTTCGACCTGCTCGCGGGAAGCCGGCGCGATCGCGACTTCTCGGCGGAGCTCGAAAGCCACGTGCAGCTCCACGTGGACGACAACCTCCGGGCGGGCATGACGCTGGTTGAAGCGCGGCGGCGGGCCCTCATCGCCCTCGGCGGTGTCGAGCAGGCACGCGAACGACACCGGGATGCCGTCGGCTTCCGATCGCTGACCGATCTCGGGCGAGACCTCCGCTTGGCATGCCGCGGACTGCTTCGCACGCCCGGGTTCACCGTCGTCGCCGTTCTTACGCTGGCGCTCGGGATCGGCGCGACGACGTCGGTCCTCAGCGTCGCTGACGCAGTCCTGTTTCGCCCCCTGCCGTACCCCGATCCGGAGCGGCTGGTCCAGGTGTTCGAGACCGACGAGTCGACCCGCGACGACCGCGGCGCGTTCACGGGAGCGGACTTCCTCGATTGGCAGGCTGCCAGCGTCTCGATTGGCGAACTCGCCGCGTTCCGCACGCTGAGCTGGACCCTGACGGGATCCGGGCATCCCCTCCGCGTGCGCGGCGCCTCGGTCACGCCGAACTTCTTCGCGGTGCTCAGAGTCGGTCCGCACATCGGGCGCGTCTTCTCGCCCGCCGCGGATCCGCCAGGCGGGGCGCGTGTCGCGGTCATCGGACACGCGCTGTGGCAGAGCCGTTTCGGCGGCGACGCCTCCGCCCTCGGCCGGTCTCTCCTCCTCAACGGCGAGTCCTTCACGGTGGTGGGTGTCATGCCTCCCGACTTCGGCTTCCCCGCGGGGCCGCCGGCCGCCATCGAGCTCTGGACGGCGGCCCGGACGCGGGTCCCCGATCCCCCTCTCGACTTCGGCGGAAATCCTGGGGAGGATCGGCGCGGCGGTTACCTGGCTGGCGTTGGCAGGCTGGCCGACGGGGCAACCCTCACTGAAGCCCAGGCTGAGATGACGGTGATCGCCCGGCGCCTCGCGACCGAGTACCCCGACACCAATGCCAACGAGGGAATCGCCGTGGTGCCCCTGCACGAGGCAATCTCCGGCGACGTTCAACCGTTGCTGTTGACGTTGCTCGGGGCGGTCGGAGTCGTGCTGCTGATCGCCTGCACCAACGTCGCCAATCTGTTGTTGGCGAAGGCGTCGCGCAGGGAACAGGAGATCTCGCTCCGGAAAGCCCTCGGAGCGAGCCGCTGGCGAATCGTTCGTCAACTGCTGACGGAGAGCGTCGTTCTAGCCGCCTCCGGAGGAGCGCTCGGCGTGCTGATCGCCGTCTACGCGACGGACGCTCTCGTCGCGCTCGCCCCGGGCGAACTGCCGAGCGTTCACGACGCCGCGATCAACGTGCGGGTGATGCTCTTTGCGGTCCTGATCGTGCTCGGCTCCGGATTGCTCTTCGGGCTGGCCCCGGCGGCACGACTCGCCGATCAAAATCTGCAGCGTGCGTTTCGGGAAGGGTCGGGCGGGCTCGTGTCCGGCCGCCGTCATCGTCGCCTCGGCCGGGGACTCATCGTTGCCGAGGTCGCCCTTTCCCTCCTCCTGGTCATCGGCGCAGGTTTGCTGGTGCGGACGTTCCTGAAGCTGACAGCCGTGGATCCCGGATTTGATCCGAGCGACACTCTGGTCGCGCACGTCGCATTGCCCGACTCAACGTACAAGGAAGATCACCAGATCGTCGCTTTCTATGACGCCGTCCTCGGGACGCTCCGTTCGGTTCCCGGCGTCGAATCGGCGGGCTCAGTACTCACGCTGCCGATGCACTGGGGTATCCGTGGAACCCTGCGCGTCGGCATCGAGGGTCGCGATTACGAGCACGGCGAGGAGACGCTCGCCGGGTTCCAGTCCGTCAGCCCCGACTACTTCCGTACACTCCGTATTCCGTTGGTTCGTGGCCGACTGCTCTCCGCGAGCGATACCGCCGACGGCCAACCGGTCGCTCTCGTCAACGAGGCGTTCGTCGCCAAATACTGGCCGGGTGAGGACCCGGTCGGTAAGCGAATCACCTGGAGCGATCCGGACGACACGAAGGCAGAGTGGTCGACGATCGTCGGCGTCGTCGCAGACACGCACCTCGAGGGACTGGATGCCGCCGCCCTGCCCGAGACCTACCAAACCTACGCCCAGGCGACGCTGGGGTTCACGACGTTTGTCGTGCGTAGCAGCTTGGATTCGGCTCGCCTGGCCGACGCCATGCGGGCGGCGGTGCTCAAGGCTGACCCAGACCAGCCGATCACCGGACTTACGACGATGGAGCAAGTCGTCTCTGATTCTCTGGATGATCGCCGCTTCAGCATGCTTCTGCTGTGCTGCTTCGCCGTCGCGGCGCTGATCATGGCCGCCGTTGGCCTGTACGGGGTGTTGAGCTTCTCGGTCGCGCAGCGCACGCGCGAAATCGGAATTCGCCTCGCGCTGGGCGCGCACCCGGGAGGCGTGGTCCGGATGGTGGTGCGCGAGGGATTCAGCCTTTCGCTCGTCGGCCTGGTGACGGGCGGGGGAGCCGGACTCGGGCTCAGCCGCTTCATCTCAAGTCAGATCTACGGGGTCAGCGCCATGGATCCCGTCACCTTCGTGGGCGGCTCGCTTCTGGTCGCGACCGTGGCCCTCGGCGCGTGCGTTATCCCGGCCTGCCGCGCAGCCCGCACCGATCCCATGGTGGCGCTGCGACCCGGCTAGGGGGCGGTTTGAAGGAGCCGATTCCCGCAGAACCGGGTCGCATAAGGGGCGTTGCGTAAACCTGTCCGGCGGAAGGCGCACACGTTGCGCGTCGGTGGCGTCAGATCCTAACGGCGCGACAGGCTACTTCCTGGACTGCGGCGTCACGATCGCGTGCGCAGACCGCTTGCGCTGTGAGAGCTCGCATCATAGGATTCCGTTGCTCGTGACGCCGCTGAAGGCCGTGGGCGCCGGCGCCTTTTGCGGGGCGAACGACAGACTTTCGTGTGGAGATGAGCGCCGACAAGGACCGCCGGCTGACCGAGTCCGTGCGCGGCAGTTCGGTGAAACCGATTCAGTACGAAAGCGTCGAACCATTCCTGCCGACGGCCGTTCAGGCCGCCGAGTACAGCGGGGCATACCGCAGTGACGAAGTCGATCCGATCTATCGCGTTGACGTGGTCGACGGTCGAGTCGTCGTCTGCCGCATTGACCAGGGCGAGCAGCAATAGTCTGTCGTGGTCCAGATCAGCGCGCGACCGGGCCGCCGACGGATCGCGGGTCGTGACCTAACGGATTCGCGGCGACCTGAACTCCCTGGTCAGCGCAGCAATATGGCCAGGACCGATCCCGCAGCAACCGCCGAAAATGGAAGCGCCCAGTCGCCGCCAGTCATGCGACTTCCTGACCAGTTCATCTGGCGGGATCACGTCGATGAATTCCCAGTCCGGTGACTTGAAGTACCCGCACTCAGGATAGGTGGCGATCGGGCCGGTCCAGTGTGTGCGCAGGATCGCCAGCGCTTCATCCGTGTTGTTCGGTGACGTGTGCATCACCATCATCACCGCGGGCTCGAGCGCCGCCAGCGTGCGCGCGATCCCGTCGAAGGAACAGTCGTCGCGGCCCCAGCCCTGCAGCGTGCCCTTCTGGCCGCGCTCGGCCGACAGGCCGATCCACACCGGCAATCCGGTGGCGAGTGCCGCCTCGCTGGCCCACACCGCGTAGTCGGTGTCCCGCATCAGCTCCATCATGATGAGGTCGCAGCCGCAGGCCGCGAGTCCGTTTGCCTTCGCCTGGAACAACGCGCGCGCTTCGCGCTCGCCGAGCTCGAAGCTCAGGTTGTTGCGGTCGGTTCCGGCCGCCATCGGTCGCATGGTCGACATGGAACCCGCCACGCACGCCGCGGTTCCGGCCGTCGCGTCCCGGGCCAGGGTCACGGCGACGGCGTCAATGCGCGCGACATCATCGAGCCTCCCGATGTGGCTGAACAGGATCGGGCTGGTCGCAAAGGTGTTCGCCGTGATGATGTCGGCGCCCGCGCGGGTGTAATCACGATGCACCGCGCGCACGATGTCCGGATGCGTGAGGGTGGCATCCGCGCACCAGGTGTCGCCGCTCATCGGGGCACCGCGCCGCTGGATGTCGGTGCCCGTGCCGCCATCGAGGATGATGATGTCGTGGCGCCGCAGCTGGTCGGCTATTCTCGCGTAACTCATGCGGCGCGGTTTCTCCAAGGCCCTACAATACCGTCACCCGGCACTGCCGACAAAGCCCACCGGTCGGCGTCCCCCCGTCCAGCGGGCCCGCACCGCGGGCACGGCGGACGGCGAGGCGAGCGACCGGAACACGGCGCCGGTGGTGCACTGAACGCGAGAGGATGCTCTCGGGTGATCAGAATCCTGCCGCGTCGGCGAGCCGGCGTTCGTTCTGGACGGTGACGGTGGGCCGCGATGTCGGCGGCGGAACAGGGAACCCCTGCTCGACGAGCAGGGCGACGTGTTCCAGGATTCCGGCCTGCGCCTTCTCGATGCAGTTGTCGACCGAGGTGCCGGTTCCGGTGAAACCAGGCAGGTCAGGGGCGTAGAACCCGTAAAAGGTCGGGTCGCCGGTCGCCTCGATGACGATTGAGTAGCTCAGCCGGATCATCGGCGCCCTCCCTGTCGGATGTACGCACTTTTCAGCACGGCCTGGCAGGTTCCAGTTGGCACTTCTTTGCTTCCATGATAGTCCACACGGATCAGCCTGTCGACGCCAGGCTTGGAGTAGTAGCGGACGGATCCCTTGTGTTTCAGTAGCTTGAAGCCGTCCTGCTCAAGCACGCGAACCAGTTCGGCGAAGGTCACGCGGCGTCCCTCTGCAACCCGTCACGCAATCTTCGGGCCGAGCTTGCCCACGGGTGGGAGGATAAGGCGAACGCCCGAACCGAGCAGCGGGCGCCGCGCGGTCAGACGGCCGCGTCGGTCAGGTCCCGCTCCCGACGGCGTCCGCGTGGGCTGGAGGTCATTGCCAGGACCGGGCGTCGTCTCGCCAGCAACGGACCAAGGCGGTCGGTATCCTGCGATGGCTCGGGGATGAGGCTCCGGACGCACGAGACCAGCGCATCGAGGCTGAACGGCTTGCGAAGAATGTGACACCCGCGCGACTCGAGTGTGCCGTTGAGGTCCGATCCGCTCGCATCGCCCGTGGTGAAGGCCATGCGGGAGGCCAATTCCGGACGGTAATCCTGCACCCAGTCGTGAAGCTCCACGCCGTTGACGACAGGCATTCTCACGTCTGACAGGATCGCCGAGAACGATGTCGCCTCGAGTGCGTCGATGGCCTGCTGGCCGTTGGCCACGAGATGAACCGCGCACCCGAGCTTCATCCGCAAGGCCGCACCCACGAAATCCGCCACACCTTCTTCGTCATCGACCACAAGCACGACGCCGCCAACTGGCGCAGGGACCGGAGTAGACGATGGCTGAACGGGTGTGTCGAGTTGGCACACGCTCGTGTCCGACAGGGGCAACGTCACGTGGAAGGACGCCCCGCTTCCCTCGGTGGACTCGATGTTGATGTCACCGCCGTGCTGCTTGAGGATGGTCAGACACACGGACAGGCCCAGTCCCGTGCCCTTGTCGGGACGTTTGGTCGTGAAGAACGGATCGAATACACGTTCACGGATCACCTCCGGAATCCCGGCACCGGTATCGGTCACCGTCATCGTGACCGTGCTGCCGTTCTTCAACACCTTGACCACGATGCGGCGCGTTGGCGAATCAGCTACTGCATCCAGCGCATTGAGCAGCAGGTTGACCACCACCTGCTTGAACTGCCCGCAGTCGACATGCACCAACACAGGAGACTCGGGCAGATCCACCACCAGCGTGACAGCCGCTTCTTTGACCCGCAGGTGCACGAGCGTCAGGGCTTCCCGGATGACGTCAAGCAGGTTGGCGGGCCGGAGTTCCGCCCGCGCCGGCCTCGATAGCTGCAGGAGTTGCTTGATGATGTGGGCGGAGTCCATTGCGCTGCGCAGGACCGTCTCGCAGTAGTCGCGAAACTGGGGGTACCGCGTCGTGTCGGCCTCATCCAGCATCATCTCGGCGTAACCGATGATCGGCAGCAGCTTGTTATTGATTTCGTGAGCAATGCCGCCGGCCAGCGTCTCGACGAGCGCCGCCTTCTCTTTCCTGATCATCCTGCGTTCGAGTGCGTGGTGCTGGCGTAGCGTCTGCGCCAGGCTCGTGTTCACCGTTTCCAGTTCGAGGCGGTGGGATTCGACCAGGCGGAACTGCTTGTGCATGACCCGGGACTGCGCCAGCACCAGCGTCCGCGTCTCAATCAGGCCGACCAGCGCATCATCATCATCGACCACCACGACGTCGGCGTTGAACTCCGCTCCTCGGCGTGCAAACGCACGTTCGAGCACCTCAAGCAGCGGCACGTCCGCATGAAAGGTCAGGTGGGACGCTGACCGGTGTTCGTGGGCCCGGGCCCGGCTGGCCAGCGCGAACCCGTAGCGGCCACTGAGGACGTCGAGAACGTGGTCGCTCGCGCATACGCCGATGACCCGCCGGTCGCGGAGCACCGCGATGTACCGGCAGCCCGTCTGCCTGAACACGCGATGGACGGTTTCGAGCGTGTGATGGGCCTCGACCGCCACGCGATGGTCGATGAGATCCCGCAGCCCGGATTCGGGTGCGTCACTGTCGTTAGGGTCTTCCATAACGGATATTGTCGGCGACCGCCATGACGTCTCGGGTGCGTTGGGGTAACGATCAGGCAAACTGCACCGGGGCGCATCGCTCCAGGAATGCGCCGCACGGGCGGGTAGCGCCCTCTGCCGAAACAGGGCACACTGATGGGGCATGAGCAGCGACCCGATTGTCGTCTTCACGGATGGCGCGTCGAAAGGCAACCCGGGCCCCGGCGGCTGGGGCGTCGTCATCGTCCGGCCGGATGGCCACGTCACCGAACTGGGTGGCGGCTCGCCGATGACGACAAACAACAAGATGGAGTTGACGGGCGCCATCCAGGCGCTGTCCCATCTCGAGCGCGTCGAGGGCCGAATCGCGATCTACACCGACTCGACCTACGTCATCCAGGGCATCAAGGAGTGGATCCACGGCTGGAAACGCCGCGGGTGGAAGACGGCGACGGGAGGCGACGTCCTCAACCGCGCGCTGTGGGAGGACCTGCACGACCTCACGTCCGCACGCGGGGCGCGGGCCATCACGTGGCACCACGTGCGCGGCCACGTGGGCATCCCGGGAAACGAGCGCGTCGACACCATCGCCGACGCCTTCGCCACGGGGAAGCCTGTCGCGCTGTACGACGGCCCGCTGTCGGCCTACGCCGTTCCGGACATCCTGGACGTGCCCGACGAATCGGCGCCGCGGAAGACGCCGAAACCGGCGTCGCGCACCGGATCGTCGAAAGGCGCCGCCTACTCCTACGTCAGCGTGGTCGACGGCCGACCGATGCGCCATGCCACATGGGTGGCCTGCGAGGCCCGAGTGAAGGGGCGCGCCGGCGCCCGTTTCAAGAAGAGCACCGGCGCTGCGGACGAGGCCGCCATTCTCCGGTCGTGGGGCATCGATCCGTCGGACGTGTGAGGCGCGAGTATGCCCTGGTGTATTTACCACCCCGACGTGCAGGTCGTTACCGACTGCCGCGGTGTCCTGATCTGCCACCGCTGCGAAGCGGAGAAACGCGCGGCGTTGGACCGGCGCTGCCGCATCTGCATGGCGCCCGTCACCACACCCGGGCTCTGCCCCTCGTGCGCGACGACGAATATCCTGCGTGAGCGCGCAGAGTGGCTGGGCCAGCACGCCCTGGCCATGATCCTGCTCCTGGCGCTCCTCGGGCTCTGGGCCTCCTGGACGACGCTGCTTCGGTTCACCTGCAGCTTGGCCTTCATGGGCAGCGGCCGTGACAGATGTTACACCGCCGATCCGCCGCCGAACTGCAACGCGTTTGCCGGCATGTGCACCGCGACGTTGCGCGACGAGCGCGACGAAGCCGCCCGCCGGGCCGCCGAACGCGTCAGTGACGGAGAGCAAGACCGGCGCGAGTGACGAGTGCCCGCAGACCCGCTGGGCCAGCACGCTTGACCCAGGCAATCACAAGTATTACTCTAACCGGTAAGAGTAATGTCATGACGCTCACCAGCAAGGGTCAGGTCACCATTCCACAGGACATTCGCGAGCGCCTCGGGCTGCTCCCCGGCACGCGCGTCACGTTCGATGTCGTCGGCGACAGTGTGCGGATTCGACGGGCCGCCGAACAGGCTCGCGGGAGCGGGCTTGTCGCGCACATGCGCGACGTCGGCCGCCGCGCCACGAGGCCGCGACTCTCCACTGATCAGATTCTGGCGCTCACGCGGGGGGAGTAACGTGGCCCCGACGCTGGTCGATAGCAACGTCCTGCTCGATGTCATCACCGAGGACGCCGAGTGGTTCGACTGGTCGGCGGCGGCGCTGTCGGCGGCGGCCTCTCGGACACCGCTGGTGATCAACCCGATTGTCTACGCTGAAGTGTCCGCCGGGTTCGAGCGCATCGAAGACGTCGAAGAGGCCTTGCCGCCATCGTACTACCGGCGTGTGCCCCTCCCGTGGGAGGCGGCATTCCTGGCGGGGCGGTGTTTCGTCCGTTACCGCCGGCGCGGCGGCCCGCGTCGTTCCCCGATGCCCGACTTCTACATCGGCGCGCACGCGGCAGTCGACGGACTGACGCTGCTCACACGCGACCCGAAGCGTTACCGGGCGTACTTCCCGGGTCTGCGCCTGCTCGCGCCTTAGCCCGGACTATTCATGAATCGGTCGAACAGTCCGCCCTGCGGGCTTCGACTCGGCCGATTTTCGGCCTTCGCTCAGGGCTAACCCTGAGCAAGGTGCGCAGCACCGCGTCGAAGCCGGCGCCGCGGGAACCGCGATGCGCGGCGCATGGTTCACGAACGCGCGGCGTTCGTGAATAATGCGGGTTAGCAAGGATGCCCCGAGGTTACACCGGGCCCGACGCTTGCGCGCCCTCGGCGGGTTCTGTTAACGTTATTTCTTCATGCCGACCACTGCCTCACGCTAACGCTGGCTCCTGTCACCCTCGGTTCGCGATCCCTGTCTTCGCTTCCGTCGGTGGCTTGGTGTATCCGTTAGCCGTCGTGAGGCCGTCCAGTGGGTCGAGATTTCCGCCACCGCTCTTCGTCCGATTTCGTGTGCCGACACTGCAAGCGCCCGGTAAGCGCCGAGAGTTACGGAACGCGCCAGCGTAATCACTGCCCGTACTGCCTGTGGAGTCTGCACCTGGACGAGTCGCCAGGCGACCGCCGATCAGCGTGCCAGTCGTTGATGGAACCTATCGGCATCTGGGTCAAGCGCGATGGTGAATGGGCCATCATTCACCGGTGTTATGTCTGCGGCACTCTCCGGACCAACCGCGTGGCGGGAGACGATGACCCATGGGCCATGATGGCGCTCGCTGCCAAAGCTCTGGCCCAGCCGCCATTCCCGCTGGCCACCTGAGCCCGGTTGCTGGTCGCAGGGTCGCGGGCGAAGCGACGTTCGTCTGCGACCCGGAGGACCATCCTTCGTCTCACGCTGAGTGCCTGCCAGGCGTCAACAGCCCTGCAGCAGCGGCATCAACTAGCCACGTGACCGTGCCCATCGACTCCCGCAGACACTGGACCGGATACTGGTCGGGCACGAGCGGGCCCTCCAGCACGTCGCGCAGCGTGGGTGCCTTCTCCGCGCCGGCGACGAGCACCGCGATGGCCCGCGCGTGCGCGAAGACCGGCGGCGTCAGCGTGATGCGGTGCGAGCCGAACTTCTCGATCAGAGGCGCGGCCACCAGCCGTACGCGTTCATGGACGGCGGTGCTGCCAGGGAAGAGTGATGCCGTGTGGCCGTCTTCGCCCATGCCCAGCAGAACGAGATCAAACGACGGCCACGCTCCGTCAGCGAGGCCAAAAACGTTGCGAATGGTCTCTGCGTACGCCAGCGCCACGCCCTCCGCGTCGGAGTGCTCCGCCTCGATCCGGTAGATCTGGTGCCGGGGGATTGGAACGTGGTCCAGCAGGGCCTCGCGGGCCATCCGGAAGTTGCTGTCGGCGTGCGCCGGCGGGACATGCCGCTCGTCGCCCCAGAAGACGTGCACATCAGGCCACGACACCGCCCCGCGGAAGGCGCCATCGTCGCCCAGCAGTCGATAGGGGTCCCTCGGAGTCGATCCGCCCGCAAGCGCCACCGTGAAACGTCCACGCAGCCCGATGGCCTCGTGGCTGCGCTCGATGAAGACGCAAGCCGCTGCGTGAGCGAGTTCCCGCCGCGACGGGTACACGTGGACCATGTGTGCGGGGGCCATGTCAGGCTCCGGAAGCTGGACCGCGCGCGATCATGACGCTGGCCTCCGCCAGACGCGGCCGTCCCGCTCGAGCAGCGTATCCGCCGCCGTCGGGCCCCACGTGAAGGCGGCGTAGTCGTGCAGCAGTGCCGCCGACTCCTGTTGCACCACGTCCAGGATCGGCGCCACGACGGACCAACCCGTCTCCACCATGTCGGCCCGGTGGAACAGTGTCTGGTCGCCAGCCATGCAGTCGTAGAGCAGCGTCTCGTAGCCCGTGTTGGGCGCACTGGCAAAGTAGTCCGCGTAGCTGAAATCCATCTTCACCGTGCCCAGCCTGACCTGCGGTCCCGGTACCTTCGCCTGGAACTGCAGGGAGATGCCCTCGTCGGGCTGGACGCGCACCACCAGCTGGTTCGGCGCGAGGCACTCGACGGCCGAATCACGGAAGAGATGGAGTGGGGCGCTTCGAAACTGCACGGCGATCTCGGTGACGCGCGCCGGCAGCCGCTTGCCCGTGCGCAGATAGAACGGCACGCCCGCCCATCGCCAGTTCTCGAGGAGCAGTTTCATCGCGAAGTACGTCTCGGTCGTCGAACCGGCCGCCACACTGGGCTCGTTCCGATAACCGGACACGGCCTTGCCGCCGGACGCCGCCGCCACGTACTGACCGCGCACCGTCGACGTCATGACCTCGTCGCGAGAGCAGAGATGAATGGCCTGCAGCACCTTGACGCGTTCGTCGCGAACGGCGTCGGCGCTGAACGAGTTCGGCGGTTCCATGGCCGTCAGCGCGAGGAGCTGGAACATGTGGTTCTGCACCATGTCCCGCAACGCCCCCGCCGAGTCGTAGTAGCCGCCTCGGTCTTCCACGCCCACGGTCTCGGCCACCGTGATCTGCACGTGGTCCACGTACCGCCGGTTCCAGATCGGTTCGAAGATCCCGTTGGCGAACCGCAGCGCCATCAGGTTCTGCACCGTTTCTTTGCCGAGGTAGTGATCGATACGATAAATCTGGGGCTCGGCCAGATTGGACCGCAACTGGCGGTTCAACGCCCGTGCCGAGTCGAGATCGTGACCGAACGGTTTCTCCAGAATCACCCGCTTCCAGGTGCCGGGCGACCTTTCCTCGAGCAGACCGACGGCGCCCAGCCGCAGGACGATTTCGGCCATGGCGGCGGGTGGCGTGGCGAGGTAGAACACGTACCCGCGGCTGACCGGCCCCGGCCCATCGACGGCCACCAGGCGTTTCCGCAGCGACACGTAGCTGGCCAGGTCTCCGAGGGATTCGTAGGCGTAGAAAACCCGCGGTGCGAGCCAGGCCCACAGCGCGACGTCCAGGGGGATCGGGCTGAACGCGGCCAGGTCCTGGCGCACCTTCTCCCGGTACGCCTCGTCCGACATCGGCCTGCGCCCGACGCCGACCACCGTGAACGTTTCCGGCAGGGCTCCCCGGCCTGCGAGGTTGAACAGGGCCGGTAGCAGTTTTCGTTTCGCGAGGTCGCCTGTGGCACCGAAGATCACGACGGTGCAGGGATCCGCCATCCGCACGGCCGGTTGCGCGCCGTCGAGGCCACACGCGGTGGCCTCCGGAGTCTGGCCCGGGTGCGTGTCCTGGTTCATGGCTTGTCCTCCGACGCGGGGTTGCCGGCGCGCTCACGCACCTGGACTGCGCAATAGGTCGAAAGGCCCGTCGCGGACGAAGGGAGGCCCTTCGCCCGCGACGGGCCTGAATCGCCGCGCGCCGCGCGGCGGGAGCGCGGGACTACTTCGTGCCGGGGGCTGCCGGGGCCAGCGTCGGCAACGTGCCCTTCGCGTCCACCAGGCGTTTCGCGAACAGGTTCACGATGACCACGTCATTGCGCAGCGAGCTCAGGAACGCCGCCCGCAGCAGTTCTTCGCGGCGGCCGCGCAGGGCCTGGGTGATGGTCTCCTTCACGCCGGGCGTGGTGAGTTCCTTCTGGCCTGCCGGATCCTTCGCCACGACGAGTACGATCGTGTGGGCGCCGTTGCCGCTCAGCAGACGCGCCGAGCCGACAGAGCCCTTCAGCACCGCATCGCGCAACGCTGGCGGCGCCTGCCGCAGCGCGGACACGGGCACGAATCCCATGTCGCCGCCCCTCTGGGCGGTCTCGGGATCCTCCGAGAAGTCCGCCGCCACGTCGGTGAACTGGGCGCCAGCCTTCAGCCGGTCCATCACCATCCGTACTTTCTCCGCCGCTTCCTGAGGCGTGGTCGCGTCGTTGCCCGTGCGATTGGCGATCCGCGCGTCGCGGACCGGCGTGATGACGATCTGCGCGATACGGTAGGCGTCTTCCGTACGGTTGAACTGGGCGCGGTTGCCCTCGAAAAACGCCGTCACCTCCTGGTCGGACACGACAACCTTCGACGAGACTTCGCGCTCGAACACCTTCTGCACCAGGATGTCTCGACGCAGGCTTTCGCGCATGTCCCCGACGGTCAGGTTCCGTCTCGCCAGTTCCTGCTTGAACGCCTCGTCCGGGATGTCCTTGCGGGCCTCGAGGTACGCCGCGTCGAGTTCGGTGTCGGGCAGCGCGATCTGCAGGCTCTTCGCTTTCGCGAGGAGCAGGTCCTGGGTGATGAGATCGTCGAGAATGGCGAGTTTCGCGGCGGCCACTTCATCCTGCGACGCGTTCGGGTTCGTCTGCTGGTTACGGCGGTAGGCGTTGTCCACGTCGGCGAGTTTGATTTCGCGGCCGTCCACCACCGCCCAGGCATCGGCGGACACAGGCGGGGCAGCCGGCTTCGACTGGCACGCACCGGCCAGCGTTGCGAGCGCGAGGATGGACAACGTGACGGTGCGGGGACGATACAGGGCGGTCAGGACAGGATTCATCATCCGACCATTGTAACGCCCGAGGCCCCAGCGCCAGCGCCCGACTTCCGGCCCCTCCGTTCCCGAGACGGGACCGGGCCAGACGGCGGGGCGTCTGAGGGCACCCGGTCCGGCCAGGTGGCCGGTCAGAATGGTATCGGTGTGCCAGCATGGGTGATATCATCTGCTCACAGATGGTGACCAGGCGGAAGGCGACCGACGTGTCCGGACGGTTCCTGCTTCGTGTGCAGAAGAACGTGCACGCACGCCTCCAGAAAGCAGCCCGGGCACTCGGAGTGTCGATGAACGAGTACTGTGTCCGGCGGCTGGGCGTGCCAGGTGCCGCGGTGCTCGTCGAGAAAGGCGCCGCGGCGGCGGTGGAGTGGCCGCTCGAGCAGTTCGGTGACGGGCTGCTCGGCGTTCTCGTGTTCGGATCGTTCGTCCGCGGCGACGCCACCCCGGCATCCGATGTGGATCTGCTGGTGGTGGTCAGCCCGTCGGTTCCGCTGACCCGCGCACTCTATCGTGCCTGGGACACCGCCCCGCCGCTGTGGGCCGAGCGCACGCTGGGTCCCCACTTCGTGCACCTGCCGCTCGACGGGCGAACCGTTCCCGGAGCCTGGTGCGAAGCGGCTATCGATGGCGTGGTGCTGTTCGAACGCGACGGCGTGGTCACACGCCACCTGGCTGCGGTCAGGGGCGCAATTGCGTCCGGGCGCCTCGTGCGGCGTTCGGCGCACGGTCAGCCTTACTGGACGGTGGCAGCCTGATGCGAAACCGGGATCTCGCGGCGGATCATCTGCGACGCGCTGAAGCGAGGATTCGTGCCCTGGACGTGCTGTACGAGGCCGAAAGCTGGGCCGATGTCGTGCGCGAGTCGCAGGAGGTCGTCGAACTGGCGCTCAAGGGCCTGCTCCGGGCGGCCGGCGTGGAGCCGCCCCGCATCCACGACTTCGCGGACATCCTCGAAGCCGAGCGCGCCCGGATTCCCGACGTGCTCCAACCGGACATTCCGCGGCTGGGGGCGGCCTCGCGCGCGTTACGACGCGACCGCGAGCTGGCGTTCTATGGGGCCGAAGACCTCACGCCGAGCGACTTCTACCGGAAGGGCGATGCGACCGACGCCAGAGAGTCGGCCCGCCTCGTCGTCAGGCTGGTACGCCCTCACGTGCCGGCGAGCCGGTAGTCCCGTGACGACCGACGAACTGGCCCGCACGCTCTGGGACTACATGCTGTTGGGCCACGCCCTTGTGCCAGCGGACGTCATCATCGTCCTCGGCAGCAACGACGTGCGGGTGGCCGGGCACGGTGTCGACGTGTACCAGCGTGGCCTCGCCCCGGTCGTCGTGTTCTCGGGCCACGTCGGGCGGCTGACCGCAGGACGATTCGCGACATCCGAGGCCGAGACGTTCGCCGACGTCGCCCGCGCGCGCGGCGTGCCCGAGAGCGCGATCCTGCTTGAAACCAGGTCCACGAACACCGGCGATAACGTCACGTATTCACGAGCGCTGCTGGCGGAGCGCGGCGTCGATCCGGCCCGTGTGATCCTCGTGCAGAAGCCGTACATGGAGCGACGGGCCTGGGCCACGTTCACGCGACACTGGCCAGGTCCTGCCGTCCAGGTGACGTCCCCGCCGATTGCGTACGATCAGTACCCGACGCCCGACATCCCGAAAGACCTCGTCATCAATATCCTGGTCGGTGACGTCCAGCGTATGCGGGTGTACGCCGACCGCGGATTTCAGACGCCCGTTCCGATTCCAGACGGCGTGTGGGCGGCGTGGGAAGAACTCGTCAGGCGCGGGTACACCCGCCACCTGGTCCGGACTGGTCCCTTGATCGGACCGTGAGCAGCGCAGGGGAACGTGCCACCCAGTGACGAGACCGTCAGATGGAGTGTCGCGGCCCCGAGCTGCGCGATCTTCGATCCGATGTTCACATGGTTTCGGCACGTCGCCTTGCACGCGCCGCACGAAAGCATGCCGCCAACCCGCCGCCCGTGTCGACCTTCGAAGATCTCGCGGAAGGCGCGGACCCAGGCACGGCCATCACTGCGGTGGCGCAGGCTCCATGTCGCGATTTCCGAGCACCGTGACGGCACCACTGTGGTGTGGATGGAGCAGGTGAGCGACGAGCAGTACAACGTCACCCCGTCGACGTCGGGCGGACGCGCAGCCACGGTCACGCCGGCCCCGGTTGCCACCACGCCTCAGTCCCAGTCAGCACGCCCGCAGCCGGGCGCCAGCCGGCCGTCGGGCCCGCTGCAACAGAAGGTCGCGCCCGGCATGGCTGCGCTCACCGACGACGTGCTGTACGGCGACGTGTGGAGGCGGTCCGAGCTGCCTCCGCGTGACAGGAGCCTTGTCACTGCAGGACGTCCTTGGCAACCTCAGTCAATGAATCGAGGCTAGCCGGCTCGCGCGTGCAACCGAACGCTTGCCCGTTTCGTAGTTACAGACGATGGCAACGCAGCTGGCCACCGTCCTCCTTCCACCTCCGATTCCCCACTCATCGTCCCGCAGCGACGGCCGTGACGGGGAGTTCGCGGCGGGCCTGCGCCGGACCTTCAGCGGGATCTGGCACCACGCGGACCCGGACGCTGGTCCTGGCGGCCGCCTCTTCTCACGAGACGAGCAGGCTCGCAACGAAGTGCGGCTGGGCGCCCTCGTCGATACCGCCAGCCGTGAATCACGCCAGGCCCGGCACGATCGCACCTTCGGACAGGCGGCCCAGATGCGTGTCCTGCACGCCGTTCGTGAATTCGCGTGTCCGGCGCTCGGGTGGGACCCGTCGCTCCTGGAGGGGCCGGAGGCTGACGAATTCGCGGCGGCGCTGCGCGCATTCCCCACCCTCGCCCGTCGCTTCGATCCGTCGCTCACCCCGTCCGACGTCTACCAGGCCGCCCGCAACGCCATCACGTTCCACTGCCTCCAGCGGCTGCTCGACCGGCCGGTCCGCCCCACACCGTCGTGCCTGGCCTATAGCCTGCTCTATCCCTACACCGACAACTACCTGGATGACGTGAGCCTGGACGTGGAGGGGAAGGTGGGCTTCGGCGCGCGACTGGCAGGGCGGCTTCGCGGCGAGCACACCAGTCCGGCATCGCCTCACGAGCGGCGGATCTTCAGTCTGGTCGAGATGATCGAAGGCGAGTACTCGCGTGAGCGGCACCTGAATGTGTTTCAGAGCCTGCTTGCGATCCACGCGGCTCAGCAGCGGAGCCTGGCGTTGCTGCACGCCACCGAACCGCCGTCGGCGCGAGACATCATCGACATCACCGTCGACAAGGGCGGCGCATCGGTGCTGGCGGACGGTTACCTGGCAGCCGGTTCGCTCACGGCGAGGCAGGCCGAGTGTGTGTACGGTCTTGGGGTGTTCCTGCAGTTGCGTGATGACCTGGAGGACCTGGCGTCCGATCGGGCGAACCACCAGTGGACGGTCTTCTCGTCCGCGCCTGGACGACAGCCTCTCGACGCGCCGACTGCGCGCACGTTCGCCGTTGGTGCCGCGGTGGTGGACAGGCTCGACAGCTTCCCCTCGGCGGTCGCCCGGCACGTGCGCGACCTCATCCGCCAGAGCCTGAGTCAGACGATTACCGACGCGGCCGCATCGTGTGCCGACCGCTACAGCGACGGGTACCGCACGCGGCTGGAAGCACACTCGCCCGTGCGCCTTGCCAGCCTCGTGAAACAACGCCAGCGCCTGTCACGGGCGAACGGCTCGCTGACGACCATCCTCGAGGCCTGGCTGGATCACGCCGAGCCGACCGCATTCGCCGCAGTCCGCTAGAAGCAAGTACGTGGTCCGGGCTACGTACGACGGGTCCGCTCAGTTCGCCTCGTGCGTCTCCAGAATCGACAACACGCCATCGATGCGGCCCATCGGTGCCGCCAGTTGCACGCCCGCCACATCAGTGCGCACGCGCTCGAAGGTCTCGTGGGCGATGCGCACGCCCTCGGCAAACCCCTCTTCGCGCGTGGTCGTCTGGCGCATGCGCTCGAGAATGTCCGGCGGCACGCTCGCGCCGGGCACCTCGTTGTTCATGAACTCGGCGTTGCGGAACGACGTCAGGGGCCAGATGCCGCATACCAGCGGCAACGTCACGTGCTCGACCCGCTTCATGAACGCTTCGAGGATCCGGAGGTCGAACACGGGCTGCGTCACCATGTACTCGGCACCCGCCTCGATCTTCCAGTCGAGCCGGCGTAACTCTTCGTCGAGGTTGATGGCGCCCGGATTCACGCCCACGCCGATACTGAAGCCGGTCGGCTCGCCGATCGGGCTCCCGGCCAGGTCCAGTCCGTGATTCAGCCGGTTGAGCAGGTTCACCAGCCCAATCGCATCCACGTCAAACACCGCCGTGGCGTTGGGGTAGTTGCCCAGTTTGGGCGGATCGCCCGTGACACCCAGAATATTCCGCAGCCCGAGCGCCCAGGCGCCGAGCAGATCCGACTGCATGCCGATCACGTTCCGGTCGCGGCAGGCGAAGTGCAGTACGGTCTCGATGCCGATGTCACGCTGGATCAGGACGGCCATCGCGAGGGCTGACATCCGCGCCGATGCCCGCGGTCCGTCCGGGATGTTGATGCCGTCGACGCCGAAATGGTGCAACCGCCTGGCGTTTGCCAGTTCCTTCACCGGCGACACGCCCCGGGGCGAGACGAGTTCGACGAGGGTGACGAATTCGCCCCGGACAAGCTTCGTGGCCAGGCGAGACTTCTCCGTGCGGTCGTACGCCTTTACGGTCTCGGGTGTCTCGACGGCAAGGGCCGCGACGTTGACGTCCAGGCGCCGCGTTGGCTGCAGAGCCTGCACGGCCCGCCGGATGGCCCGGATATGCGACGGATTGGTGCCGCAGCAGCCGCCGACGATGGATGCGCCGGTCTGGATGAACCGCTTCGCGTACTCGGCGACGTACTCCGGCGACGTCATGTAGATGTACCGCCCGCCGACGTTCTGCGGCACGCCCGCGTTGGGCTGCACCGAGATCGGCAAGACCGTGAGCGTCTTCAGATGCTCGAGGGCTTCGAGCATCGACCGCGGGCCGATCGAGCAGTTCAACCCGACAGCGTCGACGGAATACGGCGCGATCGCCTTGACGGCACCCTCGAGCGTCGATCCGCCGATGAGCGTGCCTTCGTCGTTGACCGTGAACTGCGCAATGAGCGGCAGGTCAGGCGCGAGCGTCTTGACCGCGCGAATCGCCTGTTCCAGTTCTTTCGCCAGGCCGAAGGTCTCGAGCACGATGAGATCGACGCCGCCGTCGACCAGCCCGCGAACCTGGTCCGCAAAGGCGTCTTTCGCTTCGTCGAACGAGAGGGCGCTCAACGGCTCCAGCGGCACACCCAGCGGGCCGACAGAGCCCGCCACGAGTGCCCGTTCTTTCGTCGCGGCCTTCGCGATCTCGGCGCCGCGCCGGTTGATCTCGTACACCTTCTTCTCGAGACCGTGCGGGGCGAGCTTGAACTGGTTGGCGCCGTAGGTATTCGTCTCCACCACATCCGCGCCGGCATTCACGTAGTCGCGGTGGACCTCCGCGACGATGTCGGGATTGATGAGGTTGAGTTCGTCGAAACACGTGTTGATGAAAATGCCCTTCTCGTAGAGGTACGTGCCCACCCCGCCGTCGAACACGATGATCTCCCGCCCCAGCCGCGTCCTGAAGTCAGTCATAGAGGGCATTGTCGTCGCGAAGGCCGCCGGTGTCCACGGCGCGCCAGGGCACGAACCCGGCCCACCCGTGCAGGCGGGGGGCAATTCGACTTCGGCTGAATCAAACAGCGAAACAATGGCGAAATAAATAACGAACAAAAAACGAACATCAGATAAACTGGGCCCATGCTGACTGGCACTGCCCCCCGCGGCCGCGGCACGCCCCTGAACCCACCCGGCAGGTTCGAGCGGCTGCAGTTCGCGCCGGACCTCGAACCGGAGCCGGAGGGTGGGGAAGGCAGTCAGGACGTCCCCACCGAATACCTCCGCGACACGAGCCGGACGGTCATCGCCCAGAACGACAGCGAAGACATCCCGTTCAGGTTCAGCCTGAACCCGTACCGGGGATGTGAACACGGCTGCATCTACTGCTATGCGCGGCCGTACCACGAGTATCTGGGGTATTCGGCGGGCCTCGACTTCGAGACCAAGATCCTGGTGAAAGAAGACGCGCCGGACCTGCTCCGGAAAGAGCTTGGCGGCAGGCGGTGGGCCGGGGATACGATCGCATTGAGCGGGGTCACGGACCCGTACCAGCCCGTCGAGCGGCGCCTCGGGATCACGCGCCGCTGTCTGGAGGTGCTCGCCGAATGCCGTCAGCCCGTGTGCATCGTCACCAAGAGCGGACTGGTGGAGCGGGACGCCGATCTGCTGGGTGACCTGGCCCGGGTGCATGCGGCCAGTGTGGCGATCACGCTGACGACGCTCAACGAGTCGTTGCGCCGGTCGCTCGAGCCGCGGGCCGCATCGGCCGACGTCCGCCTGCGCGCCATCGAGGGCCTGGCCCGGCAGGGTGTGCCTGTCGGCGTGATGGTATCGCCGGTGATTCCGGGACTGACGGATCACGAGATTCCGAGGATTCTCGAACGCGCCTCCGCCGCCGGCGCGTCGTGGGCCAAGCTTGTCATGCTGCGGTTGCCGCACGGCGTGGGGACGTTGTTCGACGCGTGGCTCGTGGCGCACGCGCCCGGGGAGCGCGCGAAGGTGCTGGCGCGGATTCGCCAGGTCCGAGGCGGACGGCTCAACGACTCGCACTTCCGCTCGCGGATGAGAGGGGACGGACCGTTGGCCGGCCTTGCTGAGCGGATGTTCCACGCCTCGCGGGAACGCACGGGCCTGGCCGACCACGGGCCCTCGTTATCGTCCGCTTCGTTCCGCCGCCCGTCGCCGGTGGGACGCCTGTTCGACTGACCATCCGCCCGGGTGGCACTTCCCGCCACGAGGGCGAAGAGACCGCATGAATCGGCCCGGTGTGCGTGTCCAGTATTGATACAGACGGTTGCGCTAGAATGGCCGACGGGACAGAGCGTGGCGGAGCTCACACGAGTCCTGCAGCCCCCCGCGTGAAGCACGTCATTCCGCCACCTGCGTGGAACGAGTCCCGCGTGGGCGTGAAGCTGGCCGGGAGGCCGTTCGCCCGTGAATCCTGCTGCCGCCATCGCACTCGTCGCGGCGACGCTCAACATCAGTGCGGCCGTTGTCCTGGTTGCCATCTCCAAGGCTCCCGGCTGGCGCGTGGCTCGCGTATTCGCCGCCATCGCGGCGACGGCCGGACTGTACAGCTGCACGAGTTTCGTGTTTTGCATCAGCGGACTCGACACCCCCGTCTACTACTACACCGCCCGGCTCACCTACCTCGCCGCGCACCTGAACACGCTGGCCTGGTTGCTGCTGGCGTTCGGAGGCCCCGAGGCCTCGTGGGCGGCCGTACCCCGCGCCGTGCGGTGGTCTTCCGGTGCGTCGCTGGGCCTCGGTCTCGCGCTGGCCGCCAGCGGCCTGCACCTGCAGCCTCGCGTGGACGTCATCGAGGTGTCATGGGCGGGCGTCGCGTACCACTATCCCGTGACGACGGGGCTGGGCGACTGGTACGGCATCCTGATCCTGCTGCAGTTCTCGGTGATCTTCGTTCAACTCCTGCGCCGTCTGTTGCAGGGCGAGCGGAACGAACTGCTGCAGGTGCTCGCGTTCGGCGCCTTTTTCGCCACGGGTATCGTTGAGCTCCTGGTGGCCAACCGGGTCGTCGAGTTTCTCTCGCCAGCCGACGTCGGCATGCTGGTCGTGGTTCTCCCCGTGTCGGTTCGCGTGCTGCGCCGGTTCATCACGGATGCCGAGCGCCTCAACGAACGCAGCGGCCAGCTGGCCGGCAGCCTCCGCACGCACAGCGAATGGCGCGATCGCGCCCAGGTGGCCCTGGCCGAGGCGGAGCGGATGGCCGCCCTCGGACGAATGGCAGCTGGCGTCGGCCACGAAATCAACAATCCGCTCACGTACCTCACGTTGTCGCTCGGCGAAGTCGAAGCCCATCTGCAGGCAACCGGCGCCCCTCAGGACGTGGCCGCCGCTCTCGGCCACGCAAAGGATGGCGCCACGCGGATCCAGCGGGTGGCCGAACGGCTGCGCACGTACTCGCGCCGCCATCACGAGCGGGTACCCACCGACCTGCGGGACGTGGTCAAGGCGGCCGTGAACGTGGCGGCTCCGGCGCTCGACCCGTCCATCGACGTGACCTTCAAATTCGATCCCGCTCCCAGGATCCTCGGTGACGAACCGACGCTGGTCCAGGCCCTGGTGAGTGTCCTGACCAACGCCTCCCAGGCAGTCAAGGCGAAGCCCGGGACGGGGGCTATCCGCGTCTCAACGACCACCGGCTCAGCCGCGGAGGCGGTCCTGGCGGTCGAGGACAACGGCGTCGGGATTCGCGCCGAGCACCTCGACCGCCTGGGGGAACCGTACTTCACGACGCGGGCCGAGGCGGGAGGCCTGGGCCTCGGCCTGTTCGTGACCCGGGGCATCGTCGACGCGCATGGCGGCCGCATACATATCGACTCGACGCCAGATGCTGGCACCGCCGTCAGGCTTCTGTTTCCGGGGCTCCGCGAATCACTCCAGGCTGTACCGGTACCGGCCGCGCCGGCTGCTCTTGCGACTCCAGCGCCTCACGTGCCTGAGAACCCGTCCGTCGCTGCGCGTGACGCCAATGCGGAAGCGGTCACCCAGGCCGGATCGCCGCCGAAAATGGCCGACGTCCTGCCGTTCCCGCAGCCCGTGCCGCAGGGCGAGAAACCCAGCGTCCTTGTGATTGATGACGAGCCGCTTGTTGCCAAACTGCTGGAGACGATCCTGCGGCGTGCGTGGGATGTGACGGTGGCATCGAGCGGCGCCGAGGCCCTCGAACTCGTGGCAGGCAGGCGTTTCGACGTCATTCTCTGTGACCTGATGATGCCGGGCATGTCGGGCATCGACGTCGCAGGTACCCTCGGCGAGCGTGATCCCGACCACCGCCGCCGGATGCTGTTCCTGACCGGAGGCGCGGTGACGATCGAAGCCGAGCAGTTCCTGGCGCGCGCCGACGTGCGACACCTGACCAAGCCGATCTCCCGGGCCGAACTGCACGCCGCGCTCGAGGAGTTCCGCGTGCGCCGATCCTGAAGCACAAAGGCCTCTCGCCGGTGAGGCGAGAGGCCTTTGATGGTCGCGACGCGCGGCGGCGTTACTTGGCCGGGGGCACCTGCACGGTCTCGAGCGTCTTTGTCAGCTCTTCGGCCTTGGTCTTCACGTCGCCAGCCTTGGCGATGGCGCCAGCCAGATCGCCCCCGCTGAACGCCTCGGTGGCTGCCGTCCACATGCCGGTGACGTCGGTCAGTGAGGTCTTCGCCGTTTCCAACTGCGCGGCATCAAAACCCTTCGGCAGCTTCTTCATCGCCGCCAGTGCGCCGACCTTGTCGGTGAGCGCCTGGACCATGGCCGGCACCGAACCCTGGATCTCGTTCCACTGTGCCGTCAGTTCATCCTTCCTGGCGGCAGCGGCTTTGGCCACTTCAGCAGCTTTCGCCGGCAGATCTTTGGCCACCGTCAGCGCGGCGGAATAATCGCCGCCGTCGAACTTGGCTTTGGCCTCGGCGGCCGCGTCCGTCAGTGTCTTGAACTCGGCCGGCACGAACTTCTCGGCATCCGGCTTCACATTGGCGATCGCTTCGTCCGCAGCTTTCAACGCGGCTTCGGCCGGCCCTTTGCTGCAGCCAACGGCGATCAACGGCAGAATCATCAACACGGCAACCAGGAACCTACGCATGATGCACCCCTCCTGAACGGAATCAGCCGGAATCGGTGCCGGCCCCACGTACACAACCGTTCATGGTACTAGAGGCTAGAGGCTAGAGGCTAGAGGGAAGAAGCAAGAGGCAGGAAGCAAGGGGAAGTAGGAAGTAGGAAGTAGGAAGTAGGAAGTAGCCCCGGGGAACGGGCCGGGGGTGGCGGGCCGGGGACATCGTCTGCCTTGCCCCCAACCCCCAACCCCCAACCCCTATTTCAGAATAGTGGCCTTGATCTCCACCGTCACCTTGCGGTCGCTGTAGGCGTCGGACGACTGCGCGACGATGAGAGGGATGCCGCTGTCGAGAATGGCGGCGAGGCGTTCAGAGACGGTCGTCTTCGAATTCATCGACCCGTCCTCCTGGAAATCAGTAGCGCTGTATTCGACCGAGAAGTCCAGCCTGACCTTGTTGCCCTCCACCGCAGGACTGACGTCCACCGACAGTGGAGCATTGCCGCCGTTCGTCGTCTTGACTTGTTCACCCTTGTCGTTCTTGACGGTGATCGGGTAGCGGAACTCGACGGTCGATCGAATCCGGCTCGATTCCCCGTCGGCCACGACCATCGTCATGGTCTTCTTGATGGGCGGCTTGGTCCCGATCTGGTCGGTGATCGTGAACTCGACTCTGACGTTGATCAGTTGCCCGCGCTGAGGCCGCATCATCCGCGGTGCCTGGGGGGTGGGTGTGGCCGTGGCCTGGCCGGTGCCGGCCTGTGCTGTGTGTGCCTGCTGATCGGATTCCAATGTGTAGCCCGACGCGCGGGACGGTCGAGGCGCGGCGGTTGCGGGCCGCTGAACCGCGGCTTCGGACCATCCCGCTTGTGGCGCAGGAGAGGGTGTCGTGGCGGACTGGGCGTAGGTGGCTGTTGAGGCGGCCAGCAGCAGGGCCGCCGACGAGGCCAGGATCACTCGTGGGTTCATCGTGAGTATCTCCTCTGTGGTTCGGGCAGGCCAGGACCTGCCGCCGGAATCGTGATGGGTTCGATGTCTGCGATGGGAGCGATGTGAATCTCGGGAACCTCCAGGCTGTCAGGGCTGAGTGCGTCGATGACGATCGGCGCAGGTCCTGCCAGCGGATCGGGGCCTGCTTCCCATGCCAGGCCATGCGCCGGGCGGGGGGAAGGCTTCCGGACGCGCGCCGTGACCGTGGGCCGTGTGCTCGCCGCAACCGGTGCGGCCGTCGTGACCGGCGGTGCCCCGGAGGCAACCGGCGGAGGACCGGCGGGGGTGGAGGCGGTCACGAACGAGCCTTCGGGTTGAGGCTGGTGTGCCGGCTGGGCCAGCCACGTGCCGGCCGCGACAACCACCACCACCACCACTGCCGCGCCAGCCGTCGCCCACGTCCAGCGCGAGAAAGCGACGCCACCTCCGCGCCGGTCTTCCTCGATTCGCGCCGTGACAGAGGCGCGCAGGGAGGCGGGTGATTCCGCGCTCACCATGTCGCGTGCGACGGCGTCGATGGCACGATTCAGTTCGTCGTCAGTCATCATCCCTAGCCTCCAGCCTCTAGCCTCTAGCCTCTAGCCCCACCTTCACCCGTTTCCGCGCTTCGGCAATGCGCCACTTCACTGTTCCGGTCGGGATGCCCAGAATCACGGCGATCTCTTCCATCGTGTGCTCGCCGGTGGCGGCAAGCAGCAACGCGTCCCTCAGTTTCGGAGCCAGCCGCGAAACCAGCCGCCTCAGCTGGTTCCGCAATTCCGCATCGAGTACGGCCTGTTCCTGCGAGCGCCCCGGGTCCGGGAACTCCCAACCTGACTCGGTTGGCGGCTCCACGAACCGCCGCATCATGGTCCTGACGCTCCGCCGTCGGGTCAGGGCTTTTCGCCAGGCAATCGCGATGACCCAGGTCCTGAAGCTGGCATCTCCCCGGAACCCCCCGAGCGCTCGATGCGCAGCCAGAAAGGCCTCCTGCGCCACTTCTTCGGCGTCTTCCGGCGATCCGAGAGCCGCGAGCGCCGCCCGGAAGACGGGCGTCCGGTGCCGATCGACCAGCGTGCCAAACGCGGCGGTATCCCCCCGCCGGGCCCGGTCGACCAGTTCCGAATCGCTCACACCCTCAATAGACACAGCAGGTCCCTGGTTGGTTGGGGACATCGTAACTGACAGGGGACGGCGGCATTCGGCGTTCGGCTATCGGCTTTCGGCTCTCCTACTGACTACTGACTACTGACCAGTAGTGTCCGGTTAAAAGTCTAACAGGCTCA
>CAYJPV010000033.1:0-558 GCA_964372095.1 uncultured Vicinamibacterales bacterium
GGACAAGGGACAAGGGACAAGGGACAAGGGACAAGGGACAAGGGAGACAGGCTGGTGCTGGCGGTGGCCGGATGGGTGGCATTTCGTGATTTCGAAGCGGTGCGGCTTCGTGCTACGATTAAAAACTCCGGTGGCCGACGAGACGGTTCCGGTACCGACCGATACGCGCCCTTAGCCCAGTTGGATAGAGCGCCTGGCTACGAACCAGGAGGTCGCAGGTTCGAGTCCTGCAGGGCGCGCCAGACTCCGCAACGCTCCGGTCTGTTATCTTCCTCGCGTTGCTTCGTCCGGCAAGCCACCACCCAGACGGTCCCAGTCCCCAGAGTCTTCTTCCCGCCGCTACAGCGCGGTGGCGCGTGATTGCTTGTGCCGGCCTCAGGTCGTCGCGGCAGTCACCGCGACGAACGGGTCCTGGCTGCCCTTCCCTCTGCACTTCGTTCGTCGTGGCCACGATTCGCCGTACAGGCGAACGGGGTGGGGGGGGGCGGCCCCCCCCCCCCCCCCCCCCCAAAACCCACAGAGATAACGAAGATTTTTTTTTTTTTTTTTTTTTTTTTT
>CAYJPV010000033.1:568-58380 GCA_964372095.1 uncultured Vicinamibacterales bacterium
CCCCCCTAGGCCCCTACCTGGCTCGGGGGGGGCCGGGCCCCCCGGCCCCCCCCGCTGCCAGACTTACCCGGTTCGTCGACGGATTAGGTGTTTTCTTTCTTGTGGCAGTCAGCGCACTTCGCAGGACCCTTCTTGGCGGTCACGTGACAATCGATGCACGTGCCCTTCTTCGCCATGGCGTCGTGGAAAGCCGCCTGTGCCTTGGTCTTCATCGGTGCCGTCGGAACCTTCGTGTGGCAGTCCTGGCACTTCTGGTGCTTGGACGCGTTGGCCTTCTCGGGCTTCGACGGGTGATGGCAGGTGTCGCACTTGGCGTCGCCACCGGCGGCCTTTACGTGCGCGGCGTGGTCGAACTTGACGCCGCCCATCGGGGCACCCTTCAGAATCACCGTCCCAGGAGCTTTCTCCTGGGCCAGCGTCACGACGGGGCCGGCCACGAGCGCCAGGCCAACCAGCGCGAGTGCGAGATAGAGCAGTTTCTTCATGCAGCCTCCTTGACCAGTATGCCTGCCCGGCGGAGCGGCCGACCATCGGCCGCGGCGTGCGTCGGCAGGGAGATCGGCACAGCTACATGCCGTCCGACCGTTCAGAGACGTGTTGCCTTCGGGGGCACCCGCCCCCGTTCGGACGACTCCGATGCCAGGGGACGAGCGGTCGAGATCCTATCACCGAATCAGGACAATCCGCCAACCAACCGGCTCGCTATCTGCTCTTAGAGCAGGAATCGTGCCGGATGCCCCGGCTCATCGCGCCGGACGCACTGGCGGAACGCGCGTCCGGCGCCGGGACTTCGCATACAATCGGCACCCTGGGGCACGGCCTGAACAGGATTGTGACACGGGTCTTGGCCAGCACGTCTGGTACCTGGACGAGGCGCACGGCTGATGAACGACACGTTCGAAGAATGTATGCGCGAGGCGCTGGTCGAAGCGCGCAAGGCCTTCGACGCAGGCGAGGTCCCGGTCGGCGCGGTGGTGGTCCTCGACGGGCGGATCGTGGGGCGGGGATTCAACCAGCCGATCTCGGCGACCGACCCGACCGCGCATGCGGAGATCGTGGCGCTGCGCGAGGCCGCGCTCGCCGTGGGCAACTACCGGCTGGTGGGCTCCACCCTGGTCGTGACGATCGAGCCCTGCCTGATGTGCGTGGGCGCCATGGTGCACGCGCGCGTGGACACCGTCGTGTATGGAGCGTCAGAGCCCAAAGCCGGCGCGATTGTGTCGTCCTGCCAAGCCCACGAGAACCCGGCGCTCAACCATCGGATGCAGGCCGTCGGAGGCGTGCTGGCTGACGAGTGCCGGGCGCTCATCCAGGAGTTCTTCCAGCAGCGACGCATCCGTACGTAGCCACGGATCTGCCGGAGATAGCCCCGGACCCGCCGTACGTAGCCCCGGACCTCCCGCCTACGCGCCAGGCGCTCCGGCGAGGCCTCGACGAAGTTCGAAGAACGTAGTCGGGTCAGATCCGGGGTAAGCCTCAGTTCCCACTCCGGACCTTCTGCCCTTCGTCGTGTCAGACGTTGCTGTATAATATGCGTTCGGCCTTATCCGGAGAGGTACCGAAGTGGTCGTAACGGGGGCGCCTCGAAAGCGTCTTGTCGGGTAACCGGCACGGGGGTTCGAATCCCCCCCTCTCCGCCAGCCTTCGCTCACCTGCGGCCTGCCATCTTCCTCGGTGAGCTTCGGCTAGGCAGGCCGGTGACACGCGAAGGCTGTCTCGCCGAAGCAACGCGAGGAGAGTGTCCATCCGGAGCGTTGCGAAGGCGGACCGCAGTTTCTCCTACATTCGAACCCCCGCACCCGTCGCAGTCTCTTCAATCTCCCTTCACGAGTCTGCCTGGATCTCAGCGCTTGCGATCATCGGGCGCCCGGCCCAGCTCCTGCACGCCTGTGTCGCGTGAGCGACTTTCCCAAGACCACCGTCTACGTCCTCCGCAGCGAGACCGACTCGTCGAAGCACCAGGTCGGCCTCACGTCCAATCTGGCGCGGCGCCTCGCCGGGCACGATGCCGGGCTGAACGTCCAGACTGCTCGTGCCAGGCCATGGCGGGTAATCGTCTCTATGGAATTGGTTGACTATAAGACCGCCGCGCGCTTCGAGCGTTATCAAAACCCCGGGCCCGGCCGCGCCTTTGCGGCGCGGCGCTTCTGCCCGGCCAGCTGCGGTTGATGACGGCCAGCAATGGAAAGGCGGACTGCGCCGTACACATGCGGTGCGACGCGAGCCCATCGTCGGCTATCATCAGCGGCACGTGGGCGCCGCCGCCGGTGGTTCGATTGCCGTGGGCTGCCGCAGGGTTCCCTGCTGGGATGGAGTGACACATGGCACAGGCACCCGTGAAGTTCGGATTCGTTGGCGCAGGGTTCATCGCGAAGTTTCAACTGGCCGCGCTGCGGCAGATTCGAGGCGTGGAACTGGCCGGCGTCACGGCGCCGCGCGGCGCCGACGAGTTGGTCGCGTTGTCGCGGCAGTGGGGAACCGGTGACGCCACGGTGTACCCCTCCGTCGGCGAGATGGCGAAGCACGTCGACGCCATCGCGATCTACGCCCCGAACTTCGCCCGCCTGGAGGTTATCGACGCCATCGTGGACGCCGTGAAAGCCGGCGCGAGGCTCTTGGGCGTCGCCTGCGAAAAACCCCTGGGGAGGAACGTTCGCGAGGCCCGGCGGATTGTCGAACTGGGAGAGTCCGTCAGCCTGCGGACGGCGTATTACGAGAACCAGTTGTACATGAAGGTCCTCCGCGCCCAGATGGCGCAGTTGGAGCAGGTGCGTCGGCAGATGGGACCGATGACGCTGGCCCGATCCGCCGAGGAACACGGGGGGCCGCACGAAGGGTGGTTCTGGGATCCGACCCGGCAGGGCGGTGGTGTGCTGTCGGACATGGGCTGCCACAGCATCGCGACGGGCTGGCACGTGCTGACGCCGTCGGACAAGCCGCTGACGTTCCTGCAGCCCGTTGCGGTGACCGCCGACGTGGGCCTGCTCAAGTGGGGACAGCCCGAGTGGCGGGCGAAACTGCTGCGGGAGCGCGGTGTCGACTACGCCAGGACGCCTGCCGAAGACTTCGCGACGGGCGTCGTGACATTCCGGAATCCCGAAACCGGGCAGCGCGTGAAGGCCCAGTTCACCAATTCGTGGATGTACGAAAAGCAGGGCCTGCGCGTGCTGATGGACGGCATGGGGCCGGGTTACGCCTTCGAGATCAACACGCTGCTGTCTCCGCTGAACATCTTCATCGGCGATGTCGCCGCCGAGGCCGTCGTCGATGCCGAGACCGCCCTCGAGAAGTCGACGGCTTCGCGCGGCTTGCTCGCCGTTCAGCCCAACGAGCCAGACCTGTACGGGTACACCGACGAGAACGCCGACACGATCGACGCCTTCGCGAACGGTCGCGACGGTATGATGCCCTGGAGCTACGGTCTTGAAATCACGAAGCTCGTGATGGCCGCCTACCTGTCGGCAGAACGGCGGAGTGTCGTGGACCTGACCGATCCCGCCACCCAGGCGGAACTCGAGACCTACGTGCCACTCATCCAGCAGGGGCGCGGCGCCGAGCAGTTGTACTGAATGCGCCTGAGACCCAGACATGGAACTCGTCGTCGAACATGTGTCCAAACAGTACTCCCCGAACGTCTGGGGGTTGCGTGACTTCTCGCTGACGCTGCGGCCCGGTGTTGTCGGACTGCTCGGGCCGAACGGCGCCGGCAAGTCGACGCTGATGCGCATCCTGGCCACGGTGTCGAAGCCGACGTCGGGCCGCGTGACGTGGAACGGCACCGACACCGCGACCGCCCCTGACGCCCTGCGTACGGTACTCGGCTATCTACCCCAGGACTTCGGGGTCTACCCGAACCTCACGCCCGTCGAGTTCCTTCAGTACCTGGCCGCCGCGAAGGGCTTGTCCGCCGCCCAGACCCGCACGCGAATCGACGAACTGCTGGCGCTCGTCAATCTGTCGGAGGTCCGCCACAGCCGCGTGGGCGGCTTCTCGGGCGGTATGCGCCAGCGCGTCGGGATTGCCCAGGCGCTCCTCAACAACCCGAACCTCCTCGTCGTCGACGAGCCGACCGCGGGCCTCGACCCCGAGGAACGTATCCGGTTTCGGGACATCCTCACGGCGCTGTCGGGCGACCGGATCGTTCTGCTCTCGACCCACATCGTGTCGGATATCGAGGCGTCCGCGACGTCGATCGCGCTCGTGGCGGGCGGGCGATTGCTGCGCGCTGACACGCCCGAGGCCCTCCTGCGAATGCTCGACGGCCGCGTGTGGGAACTCGTCGTGCCGGAGTCCGACGTCGATGCGGCCCGGCGCAACTGGCTCGTGACCGGTGCCGTCCGCCGGACCGACGGGGTGCACCTGCGGGTCGTCTCGACCGAACCGCCTCGGGCATCGGCCAAGGCGCTGCCGCCCTCGCTCGAGGATGTCTATCTCGAAGCGATCGACGCCGCCCGCGCGGAGCGCGGCGTATGAACGCGCGGCAGATGACGGCACTGGCCTGGGCCGACGTCCTGCAGCGTGTCCGAGGCTCGGGCTACCTCCTGACGCTCGGTGCCACGGCCTGGATCGGGTCGCTGGTTTACGCCGACAACATTCAGATGTGGGTCGGCGGCTTTCGAGGGATTCTCAACGCGGCGTGGGTTGGGACGGTCGTGGCACTGTCGGTGACTACGTTCGTGTCGCTGGCCGGATTCTACGTGGTGAAGGACAGCATCGAGCGCGACCGCCGCACGGGTGTTGGTCAGATCCTCGCGGCCACAGCCGTCTCGACGCGCACGTACCTCCTGGCCAAACGGCTCTCGAACGCCCTGGTGCTCGGCACGATCGTAATCGCGCTGGGCGTGGTCGCCGTGCTGCTGCGTGCGGCGCAGGGGCCGATGGCCGTGGCTGACGCACCGGCGCTGCTGCTGCCGCTCGTCCTGCTGGCCGCCCCGGCTATGTGCGTCGTGGCCGGGGCCGCCGTCGTCTTCGAAACGGTTCCGCTGCTGGCGGGCGGTCTCGGCAACGTGTTCTTCGTGGTTGTCTGGGGTGCCGCGCTCATCGTGCCCCTCGCAACCGGGCAGCCGTGGGCGGACTGGAGCGGAATCAGCCTCGTGGACGCCTCGCTCGCGTCGGCGGTGCACGCGGTTGCCCCCGAGGCGGACGCCGGCATCTCGTTCACCATGGGGCCCGCCAAGGACCTGTCGTCGCTGATGCCGCTCGAGTGGGCTGGCATCGCCTGGACGCCGGTCACGATCGCCGCGCGCGTGTCGTGGGCGGTGGTCGCCGTCATCCTCGTCGCCGTTGCCTCCCCGGCGTTCGATCGGTTCGACCAGGCCCGCGTGAGATCCCAGCGCCGGGCGGTGCCCGTGCCGGGACGCCGCGCATGGCTCTCTCGCGTCAGCGTGTCAGGGCTGTGGCCCGGAACGGCCCTGTGGCGCCTGGTTGAACGCCTGGCGGCCTCGGCAGGGCCTTTCGGGATGATGGTCGCCGCTGAACTCCGGCTTGCGCTGAGTGGCACGACCGCCTGGTGGGCGCTCGTCGCTGTCGGTCTGGCCGTCGCGAGCGTGCTGGCTCCGCTCCCCGCCGCGCGCTACGTGCATCGCGTCGCGTGGTTCTGGCCGGTGCTGCTGTGGTCGACTATGGGCGTACGAGAGAGCCTGCACCGGACAGGCCCGCTCGTGTTCTCCTGTCCCAGGCCGCTGGCCCGCCAGTTCCTGGGGCTTTGGGCATCGGGCGTGGCGCTGGCTGCGGTGACGGGGATCGGGTTTGCGGGCAGGCTGACCCTCACCGGCGACGCCGTCGGGCTGGCCGGCTGGGTGGCCGGTGCCTGCTTCATTCCGTCGCTCGCCCTGGCGCTCGGTGTCTGGACGACGTCCACCAGGGCGTTCGAGGCGATCTACACCCTGTGGTGGTACATCGGCCCGATGAAGGGGATCGCCGCGCTCGATTTCACGGGCGCCAGCGCGCAGACGTCCACGTTCCCCGTGACGCTGGCCTACGCTGGCGCGTCCGCGGGACTGCTGGCACTGGCCGTGGTGGGGCGCCAGCGGCAGATCCGCTGACGGGTGCCGGTAGCCACCAAACCCTCCGGCGCGCCGGGGAGCACCTCTCGGCGCGTCCGGTTCCTCCTGGGGCACTTACGGCACGATGTCGATGATGACCCGCCGGTATCGCGTCAGCCTCGGCGTGCCGTGACCGGTCACAGCACGTGCTGGACGCCGTCAGCCCATAACGCGCCGTGTTCGCCGGTTGTCGCGATACGATAGGCCATTCCGCCCTGGAGGCTTCATGGCCGTGAACCCGAGTCCGACGACAACCCCTCCCGCCACGCTGCAGGTGTCCTGCGTGCAATTGCACTGGGCCAGGCCGCTGGCGTTCAACCTGCAGCGCACGTTGTATTACATTTCCGCGGCGGCCGACGCCGGCAGCCGCGTGGTGCTGTTGCCCGAGGCGACGCTGACGAGCTACTACTTCCCGTACGTGATCGGCCTCGACCCGGCGGACGTTGCCGGCGCGCTCGAGGCGGTCCGGGCTGCCGCTCGCGATCGCGGGATCTGGGTCATCGTCGGCACCATCCGCAAGACCCACGACCGCTTCCTCAACCTCATGCACGTCATCGACCCGTCGGGCGCCATCGTCCACGAGTACGCGAAGGTGAACATGGCCGGCCGCGACGAGCTGCAGTACTGCCGGGGCGGCAACAAACTGTCGTTGTTCCAGATCGACGGCGTGACGTGCACGATGGTGATCTGCCGTGACGGGCGCCACCCGGAGCTGTACCGTGTGCCGGCGATGGCCGGCGCCCAGATCCTGTTTCACCCGTCGTGCAGTTCGGACGAGATCGAAGCGGTGTGCTGGAAACGGACGTCCGGCCGGGCGCAGCAGCCTGTCGGGCCGAACTCGAAGATCTTCCACTGCGTGGCGAACACCGTTGGAGAGTCGCCCGACGGGAAACAGACATCCAGCGGGTCGTCGTTCATCCGGGAGCCGAACGGCATCCCGCTGGCCGAGGCCGGGTACTACCAGGAAGAGATGATCACGGCCGTGCTGGACCTGTCGAGAGCGGACCGCTCATACGTCCGCGACAGCATGAAGAACCCGCCGTTTCTGGCGGAGCACTGGCGTCGCATGATCGCGGACGTCGAAGCGCGCAAGGACGACACGCCGGAGTAGACAGGCGCGAGTCGAACACCTGATGAGAACGTCAGGTGGTCACGACATCACCGACAGGTCCAGCACCTGTCGTCCTGCGAGATTAGCCGGACCCCTAGTCCCTCCGCCCGAAACGCAGGTACAGCGTGGGGACGACCGCCATGTTCAGCAACGTCGACGTGGCGAGCCCGCACAGGATGACGATCGCCATCGGCGTCTGAATCTCGCTGCCTGCTCGCCCGCCGCTGATCGCGAGCGGGATGAGGGCCAGGCCCGCCGCGAGCGCCGTCATGAGGATCGGGACGAGGCGCTCGGTCGCTCCGCGCTCCACGGCCGCACGGAAGTCCATGACGCCTTCCTCCTCCCGCAGGTGCCGGATGTGCGACACGAGCATGATGCCGTTGCGTGTCGCGATCCCGAAGAGCGTGATGAACCCGATGACCGACGCGACGCTGAGCACGCCGCCCGAGGCAAACACCCCTGCGACGCCTCCAATGAGGGCGAGCGGGAGATTCGCCATGACGATGAAGGCATCGCGCGCCCGGCCGAAGGCCAACATGAGCAGGGCAAAGAGGCCCGCGAGGGCGATGAAGCCCAGGAGGGCCAGACGGTCGGATGCCGACTGCTGGCTTTCGAACTGCCCGCCGTACTCGATACGGTAACTTGGCGGCAGCACGACACCCTCCTGTATGGCAGACCGGATGTCAGCGATGACACTCCCGAGGTCGCGATCGGCCACATTGCACGACACGACGATCCGGCGCCCGACGTTCTCCCTCAAGACCATGTTCGGGCCCTCTTCCCGCACGACAGAGGCCACGGTGCTGACCGGAATCGTCGACCCGTCCGACACCTCGATGGGCAGCAGGGCCAGCCGGTCCATGTCGGCCCGCACCGACTCGTCGAGCTTCACGACGAGGTCGAACGACGTGCCTGTCTCGAAGATGCGGCCGACGGTCGTCCCGGCAAACGCCATCTCGATCGTCCGCGTGACCTGGTCCACCTGCAGCCCGTAGCGCGCGAGGGCCTCACGGTTCAGCACGAATCGGATCGTTGGCACGTCGACCTGCTGTTCCAGGGCCAGGTCCGCCACACCCTGTACTCCGGTCACGACGTCGCGAACCCGCTCGCCGACGCGTCGCAGCACGCCCATGTCGTCGCCGAAGATCTTGATGGCGATGTTGGCCCGGGTGCCCGACAGCATGTGGTCAATCCGGTGAGAGATCGGCTGGCCGATGACCACGTTCGTCCCGGGCAGTGACGCGAACGCCCGTCGGAGCTCGGCCAGCAGTTCGGGGCGCGGACGCCCGGTTTCGCGGAGGCCGACGTCGATTTCGGCACCTTCGACGCCCTGGACGTGTTCGTCGAACTCCGCGCGCCCCTGCCGGCGCGCCGTCGCCACGACCTCGGGCTGCTCGAGCAGGATCTGCTCGACCCGAATACCGATCTCGCTCGCCTTCGCGAGCGACGTGCCCGGCATCGTGTTCATGCTCAGCGTGAGCGTGCCCTCATGGAACTCGGGGAGGAACGCCGACCCCGTGAAGGCCAGTGCCGAGACCGCGGTGACCAGGAGCGTGCCGGCGCCGGCGATCACCACGACCGGCCGGTCCAGGATTCGAGGCAACCACCGGCCGTAGACGGACTTGAGGTGGCGCGACACCCAGCCGTCGTGTCCCCCCGCCACCGACGCCGCCCGGGGAAGGAACACGTAGCTCAACGCCGGCGTCACGACGATGGCCACCGCCAGCGACACGGCCAGCGCCACGATGTACGAGAAGCCGAGCGGGGCCAGCAGGCGACCTTCGACGCCCGAGAGCCCGAAGACGGGAAGGAACACGAGGATGATGATCAACGTCGCATAGACGATCGAAGAGCGGATCTCGGTCGTGGCGTCGCACACCACATCGCGGGCCGAGCGTCGTTCGGCGACCGGGCGCGCCTGATTCTCCCGAAGCCGGCGGACGATGTTCTCGACGTCGATGATCGCATCGTCCACGAGCGCACCGATCGCGATGGCAAGGCCGCCGAGGGTCATGGTGTTCAGCGTGGCTCCCATCGCGTACAAGGCCAGAATGGCGCCGGCGAGCGAGAGCGGGATGGCGGTCAACGTGATGGCGGCAGCCCGGAAGTTGGCCAGGAACAGCACGACGACCAGGATCACGAGGAGGCCGCCGTCCCGAAGCGCAGCGACCACATTGTGGATGGCGGTCTCGATGAAGTCCGACTGCCGGAAGATGCGGCGGTCGATCGTGATGCCCCTCAGTTCCGACTGCAGCGCATCGAGTTCCGCATCGAGACGGCCCGTGATCGCGATCGAGTCGGCCCCAGGCTGCTTCTGGATGCCCACGATGACCGCCGGGCGACCATTGCGGGCCCCGTCTCCGCGCTTCAGCGCCGCGCCTTCGGCGATCGCGGCCACATCGCGCACCAGCACAGGGCGATCGCCCACCATCGCCACGACGGTCGTGCCGATGTCCCCCGCGGATCGAACCCGGCCGATGGCCTCGAGGACGTACTCCTGCGGGCCGTCCACGAACACACCCGGGGACGTGTTGGCGCTGGCTCCCTCGAGCGCGCGTACGAGCTGATTGCTGGTGACGCCGCTGGCACGCAGCCGGACGGGATCGACCACCACCTGGAACTGCTTCTCGTCACCGCCAATCGGGGTGACCTGCGACACGCCGGGAACGGCCAGGAGGCGCCGCCGGATTACCGTGTCTGCCAGCGTCCGCAGTTCCATCGGCGGAATCGACTCGGACGAGATGGCGAAGAACAGGATCTCGCCCATGATCGACGAGATCGGCGTCAGAATCGGCCGCTCGACCTGCGGCGGCAGCGAGCTGGCCACCAGCGAGAGCTTTTCGTTGACGATCTGGCGGGCGATGTAGATGTCGCGGCCCCAGTCAAACTCCACCCACACCACCGAGATGCCGAGCGCCGTGGCTGATCGGACGCGGCGAACGCCCGCCGCCCCGTTGACGGCGGTCTCGATGGGAAACGTGACGAGCGCTTCCATCTCTGCGGGAGACATGCCGCGGCCTTCCGTGAGCACCGTCACCGTTGGTGCCGTCAGATCCGGGAAGACGTCGATCGGCATGCCGCGCGCGGTCCACCACCCGGCGATAAGCAGCAGGACGGCGCCCGTGATGACCAGCCAGCGATAGTCCACCGAGAGAGCAATCAGGCGTTTCATGGCGGCCTCAGTGGACGTGGCCTTCGGCGGGCAATCCCCTGGCCGCCGAGGCGAGTTGGATGTCGTAGGTGCCGCGCGTCACGACGCGCTCCCCAGGCGCGATGCCGGCGAGCACGGCCACGCGATCCCCGTCCCGGGCGCCCAACTGCACCATCCGCCGTTCGAACGCCTCGCCCCCGACCTGTACGAAGACGTACGGGCGGCCGGCTTCCGTGAGCACGGCCCGTGGCGGCACAACCGGAACCGACACGGCATCCCGGGTGAAGAGCACCGCGGTGCCGGCCTGCCCGATCAGCAGCTGTCCGGATGCATTGTCCACTTCGAACCGCAGCACGACGGCCCGCGAACGGGGATCGACCACGGCTGCGTGTGTCTGCTTCACGATCCTGACGGCAACCGGTTCAGGCAGGCCGGGGATCTCCAGCGCGAGCCCCGTCACACGGCCGCGGAGGTCAGTGCCTGACGGCGGGAGTTGAGCTTCGATGACGACGGGAGTCGTCCGTACGAGGCGCACCAGTTCGGCGCCGGCCTCGTAGGCGGCACCCGGCGTGGCCGTCAGGCTGACGATGGTGCCGCTGATGGGCGCCCGGAGTTCGAAGGCGTGGTCGGTCGCGCCAGGTCCCGCAGACTTCAGCGCCCGGTCGCGTTGCGCAAGCCGTGCTTCGGCAGAGGACAGCTGGCCGCGGGCGACGGTCAGTGCGCGGGCGGACTCTTCCACACGACGTGCCGGGACAGCCCTCTCCGACAACAGGCGTTCGGCCCGCGCGTGCTCGGCCACCGCCGCCTCTTCGGCCGCGCGGGCCTCGATCAGCTGCTGCTGCAACTGGCTGCGATCCTCGAGTGACGCGAGGTGCGGTTCGAAATGCGCCAGTAACGCGCCCTTCGCCACCCGATCGCCGATTTGTGGCAGCCGGTCGGTCACCAGGCGTCCGGCCGACGGTGCCGCCAGCACGACCTCGCCACCGGCCGTTGCCACGACCGTGGCTGCGGCACGCACGGCCGTACGCATCGTCTCGGGTTGCGCGAGGCTCGTGGCGAAGTCGCTGACCCATTGCTGTTCCTTGAGGTAGGCAATCGCCGGTGGGCCGTCAGGAGGAGGCGGTGCCGCGAGAGCAGCCTGCGTGGTCGCGAACACCGTGATGCTGCCGAGGTCGTGGACGTCCGTCAGCGTCCCGGCCTGCACGCGCAGACGCCACGTGTAAGCGCCTGCCCCCGGAACCCGGCCTTCGACACGGAACGCACCAGGGCGAAGGGGGTCACTGCCCTGCAGCGTGGTGGTCTTCCCTGCGCGATCCACGAGGTCGATAGCCGGCCGGCCGGTGTTCAGCGGCTTGAAGTCCGCCAGGGTCGTCACGTGAACGGCCATGCGGACCTCTGCCCCCGCCACCAGGAGCGGATGCTCCATGAAGAGTTCTGTCTTCTCCGTCCAGTGGGTCACACTGACCATCGGCACTTCGTCGTCGTGCGCGTGTTCGGCGGCCTTTCGGCATCCGGCCGGGGCCAGGCCGACGACGGCGGCCGCCAGCAAGCAGGTGAGCAATCTCAGAGGTGTCATCGACGGATCTCCAGCGCCGTGGCAAGTTCCAGATCGATCTCGGCGTCGGCAGCCGCCGCATCCAGATCGACGACGCGCAGCGCGGCGTCTGACGCCAGGCGGTACGCGTCGATCAGTTCGAGGATGCCGCGTTCTCCGGCGTCGTAGCTGACGCGGGCGATGCGGCGCAGTTCTTCGGAGGCCGGAAGCGCCATCCGCCGGTACGCGTCGGCGGTCGTGCGTCGCTCCTGGACGGCCAGGTGGCGGGCGCGGATGGCGACGTGAATCTCGTTTCTCAGCGCCTCGCGTTCGGCCAGCGCCCGTCTGGTCTGTGCATCCGCGCGGGCGCGGTCGGGCTGCGCGCGGTCGAAGAGCGGGAGCGCAATTCCCAGGGACAAGACCGAACCCCGCCGGTCCTCCCCGGTGCTGCTGGTCTTGAGTCCGGCCGTGATTTCCGGCTCCGGAATACGGCTGCGGGCCGCCGCCGCCCCTGCCAGCCGCGCGGCATCAGCGTCGCGCTCGAGCGCGACGAGGTCGGGCCGCGCCGTGGCAGCCCGAGCCACGAGGTCCTCGGTGGCTGGAAGCGGCGTCTGGTTCGGCATCAGCGGCTCCACGCGCAGCGATGCCGGGTCTGGTGCGGGGTGGTAGAACACCGCCAGCTCGCCCTGCCACCGGGAACGTGACGCGCGGGCGGTGCCAAGCTCAGCCGCCAGCTCGGCCACTTCCCGCTCGGCCCTCAACCGATCGAAGCCGGCGGCATCACCGGCGCGCTCACGGGCGGCCAGGATCCCCACGAGTGTCCGCAGTTCCTCGATGGCCCGTTCGAGGTGCCGAATGCGAGCCTCGCCGGCCGCCAGGCTGACAAAGGCCCGGCGCGCGTCGACGCGCAGACGGCGCAGCAGGTCGTCGGCGCGAAGTTCCGCTGCCCGGACGGCTGCGGAGGCGGAGTCGGACGCCAGCCCAAGGCGGCCCGTGACAGGAAACGTCTGTGACAGGAGGAAGAACTGCTCAGAGGCTCCCGCAACGGACTCCCGGCTGTAGCTGGCGCGGGGATTGGGCCACAGGCCGGCCGCCAGGGCGTCGGCCCTGGCGATGTCGACGTTGGCACGGATCGCACGGGCTCGGGGGCTCTCGAGGGACACCCGCGCCACGGCCTCGGCCTCGGTCAGCACGCCCTGGGCCACAGCGGGAGCCCAGGGGCCGGAGCCGCAGACGAAGACGATCAACAGGAAGACACAGACACGCATACGCCTCCCGACACACCAGGACACACACCACGGGCAGATGAGTTGGCAGGGTGAGGATCAGGCGGGCGGTGCGCGCGGCGCGGAAGGTCGCCCCGGAGGCGAACCCGTCGGGAGGAGGTCGGGACTGCGATGGATGAGGGAAGCGCCTTCGGGTTCACACAGCCACGTCGTGCCAGGTGTCGTGGCCGGTTTCGCGACCCGGGGCGTCTGCCCCCGGGTCATGACGCGGCGGATGGGCACCGCATCGCTATGGTCATCGTGCGCGGCCGATGCCTCGTGGTCCGTGGCGGCGGCCGTGTCGGGGTGCGCGTGCGCCACTGCGGAGTGAACGTGCGTGGCCGGGTGCAGGTGATCCATCGGGCCAAAACCCGACGTCACCAGCGCGCACGCCAGCGCCACGACGGCCGTGCCCCTCAGGAGTCCCACGCAGTCATGGTAAGCCGGATAGCTGACCGACTGTCAAGACGGGCAGGACTGCATTCCCGGTGGACGCCCGCAACGCCCGGTGGATGGCTCGGTGCGACCTGTGACAGAATCTCGCGCCATGCGCGCACGTGCGATGACTGTTGGAATTGCCCTGGCCTGGCTCGTGACCAGTGCAGTCATGGCCCAGGTCCCGAATGCCGGCCGGCCGATGGTGCGAGCCGTGCGAGTCACTCAGCCACCCGTCATCGACGGGGCCGTCACCGACGCCGAGTGGGAGGGCGCGCCTGTCGCGGGCTCTTTCGTGCAGTACGAACCGAGGCGCGGGGAGCCGGCGTCGATCAAGACAGAAGCCCGCGTGCTCGTTGACGCGACCCATCTGTACGTAGCCTTCCGATGCTGGGATGACCAACCGCTGACCGCGCGCCTGACGCAGCGAGACAGCAACCTGCTGTCGGACGATTCCGTCGTCGTGCTGCTCGATACAGCGCGCGATCGTCAGACCGCGTACTACTTCTACACGAACCCGCTTGGCACACAAATGGACGGCCGGGTGATCGACGATGGCCGGCAGACCGATAACACGTGGGATGGTCCTTGGCGCTCGGCCGCGCAGAGAACGGAGTACGGCTGGTCGGCAGAGTTTGCGATTCCATTCACGGCCCTGAAGTACGCTGCAGGTGCAGGTCGTGAGTGGGGGATCAACTTCGGGCGTGAGCGCCGCCGATCCCTGGAGTTCAGTTCCTGGTCAGGACCGCTCGATGCCGTCGCGCGTGTCTCTCAGTCCGGCACGTTGACAGGTCTCGACCTCGTACCACCGGCCCGCCGGCATCAGGTCGTGCCGTATGCACTGGCGAGCGTGCAGGAGGGATCCGCGACCGACTGGGAGGCCGGGATCGACGCGCGGTACAGCCTCACGCCGCAAATGGCGGTCTACGCAACCATGAATCCCGACTTCGCGACGGTCGAGGCGGACGTCGAGCAGGTGAACCTCACACGATTCGAGGTGTCGCTGCCCGAGAAGCGTCAGTTCTTCCTGGAGGGCAACGAACTGTTTGGCCAGCGCATCCGAACCTTCTACTCCCGCCGGATTGCAGACATCCAGGGAGGAGGCAAGCTGCTCGGCAGACAGGGGCCATGGACGACCGCCTTCATCACGGCACAGACCGATCCGGTGGGCTCCCTGGGTCGTGCCAACTACGCCGTAGGCCGGCTCCAGCGAGACGTGTTCGGACGGTCGGCCATCGCGGTCAACCTGGACAACCGGCGTCTCGACGGCCGTGACCAGGGTTCTGTCAGCATTGACACCAACCTCTTCTTCAGCAAGTTCGTCGGCATGACGGCCCAGGTGGTGCAAAGTTGGGGACCGTTCAGCCGGGGGACCGAGGCCTTCTACTTCCGCCCGTCGTACGATTCGCCTACGGGACACTTCCACGTCCGGTACTCACACTTGGGTGATCGGCTGCGGGATAACCTCAATTCCATCGGGCGCATACCGGACGACGACCGGCGTGAACTCGATTCGGCCCTGTCGAAGACCTGGCACGTCGCGAAAGGGGCGTTCGAGCAGGTCGAGTACAACTCGAACTACAACATCTACTGGAGTCAGCGCGGCGTGCTGCGTAACTGGCAGATCGACGAATCGGTCGACGTGCAGTTCCGGAACCGCTGGAGTACGGAGGCTAAGTACACTGAACAGTTCATCCGCTTTGAAAAGGACTTCCGCAACCGTCAGGCAGGGTTCGGCGCTGGCTACAACACCCGCGAGTACAACTCGCTCAGGGTGAACGTCGAGTTCGGTCGCAACTACGACGCCGACTTCCAGTTGTGGTCCGCGGGAGTCCGGCGGAAGCTCACGCCGCAGGTGTCGGTTGAGTACTCGCTCGAGCGCCTCTGGCGATCTCCGGATCCCGACGGGAACAGCACCTGGATCCATGTGGTGCGAGCCAATCAGTACTTCACGAAAGACCTCTTCGTTCGTGTGTTCGCCCAAGTCAATACGGCTATCGATCGCCGGAACATCCAGGCGGCAGTCGTCTGGCGTTATCTGCCGCCGTTCGGCACGGTTCAGATGGTGTTCCAGCGGGGAACCGCGGCTTTCGGCGAACGATCAGAACAGGGGAATACGCTGTTCCTGAAGGCGACGACGGTCTTCTGAGCCCCGGGGCCTCGGTCACGCCCCCGGGCTGAGCAACTCGAGCACGCCGTTGATGAGCGCGCGGGCCTCGGCCTCTGTTGGTGCCTCCGCGGCCAGCCGGATGACGGGTTCGGTGGCCGCGGGTCTGGCCAGCAACCAGCGATCCGGCCACACCACCTTGACGCCATCCGTCAGGTCGACGTGCTCGCCGCGGAACAGCTCCCGGACGAGGCGGAGCGACGGCGCGATGTCGCGAGCCGAGCACAGCAGGCGGTCGCGGACCATCGCGTAGGTGGGCACCTGCGCGCGTAACGCGCTGATCGATTGCCCCGACACGGCCAGCGATTCGAGCACCAGCGCCAGGGCGGCGAAGCTGTCGCGGCCGGGAGTCACGGGCAACAGGACCACGCCGCCGTCCCATTCCGCGCCCACCTGCGCGCCATGTTCCATCATCGCTTCGACCAGGCTCGCTTCGCCCACGCGACAGCGGTACACGGGTACGCCGGCCCGGGCGGCGACGTCCTCGATAGCACGTGTCGTGCCCGCGTTCACCACGACCGGCCCGGGCTGGCGCGTCAGCCAGTGAGCGATGGCGAGCACCGGAGGTGCGTCAGACCCGAGCGGTGTGCCGTGTTCGTCGACGAGTGCCAGGCGGTCGCCGTCGGTATCCTGCGCGAAGCCGACATCTGCCCCGGTGTCGCGGACGAGACCGCTCACACCCTCGACGCCGAGTGCGTCCACCTCCGACGCCTGGTCGCCGCCAGGCCCGGGGTCAAGGTACACGGCGTCGCAGCCAAGTGCGTCGAGCAACTGCCGCGTTGCCGCGTCCGCCGCTCCTCCCTTGGTGTCGACGGCCACGCGGAGGCCTCGCGCGCGAATCGCTCCGACGTCGACGGCTCCCAGCACGGCGCCGACATGACGGGCCACAGCGGTCGTGTCCATCCGGACATCGGACATCTCGGACGCGCGTACGCGGGGAAACGCCCCCTGGTGGTAGAGGTCCGTGAGTTCCGCGGCCTGGTTCGCCCTGAGCGCAAGGCCATCGGCGCTGATGAAGCGCAACGCGTTCCACTCGGGCGTTCCCCGGCTTCCGCTGATCGCCATCCCACCGAAGGCCCCGGCCGTGCGCACGTGAAGCATGAGAGACGGGAGGGCCACGATGCCGAGGTCGACAGGAGTACAGCCCACGCTCAGCAGGCCGGCGATGGCCGCCTGTTTCAGCATGTCGGACGACGGCCGTGTGTCGGTGCCCAGCAGAATCGGGCCGGCGCCGCAATACGTGCCGAACGCGGCGGCGAAACTGGTCACCAGTTGCGGCGTCAGCGATTCGCCGACGATGCCCCGCACCCCTGAGGGGCCGATCTTGAGCGACAGGCTTTGCGGCATGGACTCAGTTCCCCTCGTGCCCGAAGGTAATGCGCCGTGCGAATGCGGCCGCGTCTTCCACCAGCGCATCCGCACGCGACGCGTCCGCGGCTTCCGCGATGATCCGCAGCAGCGGTTCGGTGCCGGATGCCCGCACGTGCAGCCACGCGTCGTCCCACGCCAGCCGGACACCGTCCGTGCAGTCGGGGCCATCCGCGGCATGCCGCCGGCGGAAACGATCGATGACCTTGAACACGACATTCGGCGGACACCGCAGTTCCCGCTTGCGCATGACGCGGGCGGGCAGGGCTGCGGCGAGTTCGGCCAGCGAGCGGCCGCCGGTAGCCATCTCCTCGAGCACCAGGCCGAGGGCGAGTAATCCGTCGTAGGCGACGCTGTGGGGGAGCAGCGCGATGCCGCCGCTGCCCTCGCCGGCCAGCACCGCACCTTCCGTGAGGCCGAGGTCGACCACCTGGCTTTCGCCGACAGGTCCCCGGACCACACGCTGGCCGTGCAGGCGGGCCAGGTCCTCGACCATTCCGGAGGTCGAGAGGCTCGTGACCACGGTGCCAGGCCTGCGGCGCAGGCGGGGCATGGCCACCAGGGGCAGGGAACACTCTTCGGAAAGCGGCGCGCCTTCGCCGGTCACGAAGCCGATCCGGTCGCCGTCCACGTTGAGCGCCGCGCCGGCGTCGGCTCCGAAACACCGGGCGAGGGTGGCGATCTGGCGCATGTTCTTGGCCGTGGGCGCCGGCGGATGCGCGAACTCGCCTGTTGGTTCGGCGTTCACGGGCAGCACCGTACACCCCAGCGACTCCAGAAAGCGCGAGCCGACGGCCCCGCACGCGCCGTTCGTGAAATCGACCGCCACGCGCAGTCGCCGGGCGCGAATGGCATCGACGTCCAGAACGCTGGTGAGGTGCTGGAGGTACCGTTCTTCGATGGCCGGCGCGGGCTCGATCGGGCGCAGGCGCGCGGCGGGCGCGAAGGCGAACGCCGAGCCGTGGTAGACATCGAGCAGTTCTTCGTTCTTTGCGGCATTCAGCAACGCGCCGTCCGGGCCGAAGAACTTGAGCGCGTTCCACTCGGCGTCATTGTGGCTGCCGGTGACGGCAATACCGCCGGCGGCCCCGAGTTCCCGAATCGCGAACGAGATGAGCGGGCTTGACGCCACGCCGAGATCCACCACGCGGCAGCCGGTGGACAACAGTCCCGAGACCACCGCCGCGCGAAGCGCCACGCTCGATCGTCGCGTGTCGCGGCCGATGACCACCGCCCCGCCGCCCCCCCACGTCCCGAAGGCGCAGGCGAAGTTGACGATGAGTTCAGGCGTGAGGGCATCGCCAACGACCCCCCGCACGCCGGATGCGCCGATCTTGAGTTCCCGGAGGGCCACGTCTAGTTCTCCCCGCGCGCGTCGGCGATGATCCGTGTCAGGACGTCGGCCCGGTCACGGAACCGCTGGAAGAGGGTGAGCTGAACCATGCCCCGCGTGCGGTTCAGGTCGAGGGGATCGGCGGGGCCGAGTTTGAAGTAGCTGTTGCCGCGCAGGTAATCGGTCAGGAACCGCATGCCGAGTTCCATCGCGATGATCTGTGCGGCCTCGACCATCAGGTCCACTTCGGCCGGCGTGACCTCGCGCGCCGTCGAGAGGAAGCCGCGGGCGACGGCGCGGAAGACGTCTTCATCGACACGGACCTGCGTCAGATCGCGCGTCTTCTCGCCGGCCACGTTTGCCAGGGAGCGCACCATGTCGCCCCAGTCGGCCAGCCACGTGTGGGGCATGATCGTGTCGAGATCGACCAGCGCTTTCACGCGGCCGGTGCGCGTCGAGAAGAGGAAGTTGTCGAGCTTCGTGTCGCCGTGGATCGCGAGGCGTCTGATGCGGCCCGACTCCATGCCTTCGAGCAGCGTGACGCCGAATCCTTCTGCGGCGCGCAGCAGATCGAGATACGGCTGCACCTCGGGATCGTGGACGCGACGGCGATACTCCGCTTCCGGCAGATGCACCAGGAAGTGCTCCTCCGTGCTCTGCCGAACGGTCGGGTCGGCGGGCAGCAGGGACGCGGCCTGTTCCGCCGTGCGGTAGCCGGCGAGCACCGAGCGCAGTTGATTGAAATAGAGGCGGGTGTCCCGGTACCCGGGCAGCGGGTTTTCGAGGCCGTCGGTCTGCATCAGGCACGTGAAGTCGCTGTAGAGCGCCAGGCCGCGGCCGGCTTCGCCGGCGATGCGCAGCCGCTCGGCCGCGTCGGGGATCTCGCCCAGGCTCTTGTAGGTCCGAGCTTCGGGAATCTTCACCATCAACCGCCAGCAGCTGTAGCCCCGGTGATTGTCGATCTCGAGGTACGGCCGGCCGTCGTTCGTGTCGAGCAGGGTGATGGCTTCCCATTCGTCACCGGCGGCGAGGCGACCGGCGTCAATCGAAGACCGCTGGGCGTCGATGGAGGCGATCATCGATTGCATCACGGAGCGCGGACGGGTGAAGACACGATCGTTGATGCGCTGGAGGAGGAATTCGCGCGGCTGGCCGACGCCCGCGCGCACCACGTAGGTGTGCTGATTGATGTTCCCCTTGTCGGGAAAGTCGTGCACCTCGACGGGTGGCGGCAGGGCGAATCGGGAGGCGAGCCGGCTGGCCAGCGCGAGCGGATGTTCTTCGTTCAGCGTGACGGCGCGTGTCACCCGCTTGGCGGCACGTACGTCGTCCAGTCCAGCCCCAGCGTCGGTTGCGACCACGTCACCCATGTCAGTACCCAACCCGGCCGCCGGACCGCGGCCCCAGATCCTCGAACATCCTTCAGCAGCGGCCATGGTACTGGCCGGGCAAGGCGGCTGCAAGAGAACAGCCGACATGGGCGTTTGGTAGTACAGTCGACATGTTATGCCACTTGCCACAACTGCCGCCCTGTTCCGTCACACCGCCTGGGCCAACGAGCGGATGCTGGCCGCCGCGGCGCACCTCCCTCAGGCCGATTTCGTGCGGCGCATCGAAAGCAGCCACGGCTCGATTCGCGACACGCTGGTCCACATCCTGTGGGGGGAATGGCTCTGGCTGCAGCGATGGAAAGGCATCTCACCCACGCTGGTGTTCGCGCCGGCAGACTTCCCCGACGCGCACAGCCTGCACGAGCGCCACGTCGCCGTGGACGCCGAGCGGTCCGTGTTCATCGACGCGCTGACCGATGACGCCCTGCTCCGGGTGATTGAGTACCGGAACCTGAAGGGCGAGACCTGGCGGTACCCGCTGTGGCAGCAGCTGCACCACGTCCTGAATCACTCAGCGCACCACCGGGGCCAGGTCGGCACGATGCTCCGCCAGGTCGGGGCCCGCTGCCCGTCGACGGACCTGCTCGTCTACTACGACGCCGGGGGGCAATAGGCACCGCGGAGTCCGAGCCTCCGATCCTTTACCTCGGCTTGAGGGCTCCTCGGAGTTTGTCGGCCAGCGATCCGAATCCCGTTGCCGTTTCGGCGCCCGCGCGGGCGCTGTAGTCGAGCACTTCGTCGGCTTCGGCGGCGTCCAGCACGGCTTTGCGGCTGAGGCGGATGCGGCGGCCGGTCGCCTCGACTTCGAGGACCACCACGTCCACGTCCGAGCCGACGGGGAACGCCTTCACGACGCTCGTTTCCTTGGCGATGCCCGTCTCGCTCAACGGGATGAGGCCGGTGCGCCCGGGCGCCAGGAACACGAATACGCCGAACTTCTCGTGACGCTCGACCTTGCCGGTGAGCCGGGCGCCAGGCACGATCTCGGTCGATGACGGGGCGGGCCCGCCGTCACGCGCCAGGCCGGCTTCGACGAGTGCGACGCCGATGCGCTTCTTTTCGAGATCGATGCTCAGGATCTCGAAGACCGCCGTCATGCCCACGGCCACCGCCGAGGACCATCCGTCCGCGCGACCCGTTGGCGCGAACGTCGAGACGTGCGCCAACCCCTCGATGCCCGGCTCCAGTTCGACGAAAGCGCCGAAGTCCGCAATGCGCGTGATGCGTCCGGGACGCAGTTGGCCCACCTCGTACGCGGCTTCGACCGTCGACCACGGATCCGCGCTGAGTTGTTTCAGACCCAGCGCGATGCGCTGCGTGTCTTCGTCGACGCGCAGCACTTTCACGGTGACCTCTTCGCCCGGCTTGACCACCTGTGCGGCATCGGCCACTCGAGACCAGGCCATTTCGGAGATGTGGAGCAGGCCCTGCACGCCGGCGCCGAGATCCACGAATGCGCCGAAGTCGCGGACGGACGTGACACGACCGGTCAGCACCGCGCCAGGGACGATCGTACGCCTGACCTCGACGGCATTGGCCCGCTGCTCTTCCTCGAGCAACGCCCGCCGCGAAACGACGAGGTTCTTGCCGCCTTCCTTGTACTCGATGATGCGGAACGTATAGACGTGCCCGATGTGGGCCTCGGGTGCCGTGTCCCGGACGATGTCGATCTGGGAGATCGGGCAGAACGCGCGCTGGCGGGCGATGCGCACTTCGTATCCGCCCTTGACCGCCTGTTCGACCTTGCCTTCCACCGGCAGTCCGCCGTGGAACGCGTCGTCGAGCTGCCGGTCGGTGACCGCGCCTCGCGCCAGTTTTCTGGAGAGTGTCAGGCCTCCCTGCGTCGAGACCACCATGGCCTCGATGCGGTCGCCCACCGCGACCTCGAGCACACCTTCGTCATCCTTCAGTTCGGCGATGTCGATCGTGGCTTCGCCCTTGCTGCCGACGTTGACGAACGCCACCTCCGGCCCGATGGCCACAATCGTGCCTTCGACGGTCTGGCCTCGCTCGATGCGTGTGGCCTGCAGCGAGGCTTCGAACATCGCGGCAAAATCTTCCTCGGGCTCGGTCACGGCGTGCTCCTCGTGGGATGTCCGGTCGTGCGTCCTCGTGGCGGGATTCGCATGGGTGTCAGCGAGGCCGGCCTGCGTACCGGGGTGAACAGGCGCCCCGCCATTATACGGGCGAGGTGCACCTGCCAACCAACGCGCGTGCGAGGCCGTCTAACCCGCATGATTCACGAACGCCGCGCGTTCGTGAACCATGCGCCGCGCATCGCGGTTCCCGCGGCCCCCGGCTTTGACGCGGTGCTACGCACCTTGCTCAGGGTTAGCCCTGAGCGAAGGCCGAGAATCGGCCGAGTCGAAGCCCGCAGGGCGGACTATTCGCCCGATTCATGAATAGTCCGGGCTAACGGGCTGATGCTGTGGAGGATCCATGTCCGACCTGCGTAATGCGTTCCGGGCACTGTGGGCGACTCCGGTCGTCTCGGCCGTGGCCATCCTGTCGCTGGCGCTCGGCATCGGCGCGAACACCGCCATCTTCTCGTTGTTCGACAGCCTGATGATGCGCGCCCTGCCGGTGAACGAGCCCCACCGGCTGGTGATGCTGAAGAACGGATCGTGGACCAACCCGATCTGGGAGCAGATCCGGGCGCGCCAGGATCAGTTTGCCGGTGGCGCGTTCGCGTGGTCGGGGACACGATTCGATCTGGCGAACGGCGGAGAGACCGATTACGCCACCGGCATCTGGGCGAGCGGACGTTTCTTCGAAGTACTGGGCGTGCCGGCGATCCTGGGCCGGACCTTCACGCCGCAAGACGATGTCCGGCGCGGCGGGCCGGATGGGCCCGTGGCGGTCATCAGCTACGGATTCTGGCAGCGTCACTTCGGCGGCGCGGCTGATGTCATCGGCCGGCCGGTCACCCTCGAACGGGTACCGTTTACCGTCATTGGCGTCACGGGGCCCGACTTCTTTGGCCCCGACGTGGGCCGCACCTTCGACGTGGTGATCCCGATTGGCGTTGAGCCGCTGCTGCGGCCCGATCGCAGTGCGCTGGACCAGCGTTCGTGGTGGTGGCTGAACATCATGGCCCGCCTCAAGCCGGGGCAGACCGCAGACCAGGCCACGGCGGCGCTGCGCGGCATCCAGCCGCAGATTCGAGAGGCGACGCTACCCGACAGGTGGCGGCCTCAGGACCTCCAGCAGTACCTGAAGGAAGGGCTGACGCTGGAGCCGGCGGCAAGCGGCGCCTCGTTTCTGCGGCGGCGGTACGAGCGGCCGGTCGTGGTCCTCATGATTGTTGTCGGCCTGGTGCTGCTCGTCGCGTGCGCCAACATCGCGAACCTGCTGCTCGCCCGCACGACGGCGCGCCGCCACGAATTCAGCGTACGATTGGCGCTTGGGGCGCCGCGGTGGCGGCTGGCCAGGCAACTGTTGTCGGAGAGCCTGCTGCTGGCGGGCATTGGCGCCGCCATCGGCCTGGGATTCGCCCGGTGGGGCAGCGCCCTCCTGGTCCGCCAGCTCTCGACGTCCACCAGCACGGTGTTTCTCGACCTGTCTCTCGATTGGCGCGTGCTGGGCTTTACCACCGCCGTTGCGATCGGGACCGCCATGCTGTTCGGCACGGTGCCGGCGCTGCGCGCCACCCGCGTCGAGCCGAACGAAGCATTGAAAGACCAGGGGCGTGGCGTGGCCATGGGCCGCCGCGCTGGTCTCGGTCAGGGACTCGTTGTCGCACAGGTCGCGCTCTCGCTGGTGCTTGTCGTCGGGGCCGGACTCTTCATGCGCACCTTTTCCTCGCTGGCGACGCTGGATCTCGGCTTCGACCGGGATCCGGTCTTGCTTGTCGGCATCAATGCCCAGCGCAGCAGCAGCCCGATGGAACAACGCCCTGACCTGTTCGAGCGCGTGCGGCAGGCGGCAGCCCGCCTGCCCGGCGTGACGTCTGCCGCCGTCTCGGCCGTGACGCCCGTCAGTGGCATGACGTGGAACAACCGCATCGAGGTTCCCGACGGAACGGCGCTGCCGGAGAAAGAACGGATCAGCAACATCAACCACGTGACGCCGGGCTGGTTTGCCGCCTATGGCACGCCGATTCTCGCCGGCCGGGACTTCTCGACCGGCGATCGCGCCGGCGCCCAGGCCGTGGCGATCGTCAACGAGGCGTTTGTCCGGAAATTCCTGAATGGCCAGAACCCGATTGGGCGGATCGTGCGCCAGGAGAGCAGACCCGGGAGGGAAACGCCCCCCATCGAAATCGTCGGCCTGGCGCGCGACGCTGTCTACCTATCGCTGCGTGAGCCGGTGCCGCCAACCATGTACCTGCCTTTCGCGCAGATCGACACCAGTGAAGGCGGCCTCGCCGGTTCGAACGCATACCTGAGCATCCGGGCTGCGGGCGGTTCTCCCGTCCAACTGGCGCGGCCGGTCCTTGCCGCGGTGCTTGACGTCGATCGCAACCTGTCGCTGACCGTCCGTGCCCTGGCGGAGCAGGTGAATGCCTCACTTATCCAGGAGCGGCTGCTGGCCATGCTCTCCGGCTTCTTCGGCGTGCTGGCCCTGCTGCTGGCCGGACTGGGCCTGTATGGCGTGACGTCGTACGGCGTGAATCGCCGCCGGACCGAGATTGGGATCCGGATGGCCCTTGGCGCCGAGCCTGGCGCCGTCGTCCGCATGGTGCTGCGGCAGGTGGCGTTCCTGGTTGGCGCAGGCGTTGTGGCCGGCGGGTTGGTGAGTCTCTGGGTCACTCGATTTGCCAGCAGCCTGCTCTTTGGACTGCAACCCCGCGACACAATCACGCTGACGTCCTCAGCCGTCGTCCTGCTGGGCGTGGGCGCGCTGGCCGGCTGGCTGCCCGCGCGCCGGGCGTCGCGTGTCGACCCGGCGCGTGTGCTGCGGGATGAATGATGTCCCCCCTCGCGGTCGGCTCACGGGCTGCCAACGCGGTATGATGCTGTGGCTGGCCGCAAGGCCGGGACAACGTTTGCCGCAATGGACCACGCCTCGTCTGTCTTTGGCTCGGGCAATTTCTGGTTCGCCTTCGGCCTGACGCTGCTGGCCGGTCTCGCGACCGGTGTCGGCAGCGCACTGGCGTTCTTCGCACCGCGCACCAACCTTCGATTGCTGGCCCAGTCGCTGGCGTTCTCCGCCGGCGTGATGCTCTACGTGTCGTTTGTCGAGATCCTGCCGAAAGCGTCCAGCGATCTCGCCGGGCACTTCGGCGCCTCCGCTGCCGGCTGGCTGTCCAATGCCGGGTTTTTCGGCGGCATCCTGGCCATGGCGATCATCGATGGGCTGGTGCCCAGCGCCGACAACCCGCACGAAGTGCGGGCGGACACCGACCTGGACGCGCTCAAGCGCCGGCGCGGCGACCTCGCCGCCGAACCCGGCGATCGCATGCACCTCGGCCGTCTGGGTTTCTTCACGGCGGCGGCTATTGCCATCCACAACTTCCCGGAAGGCATGGCCACATTCCTGGCCGCGCTCGACAACCCACAGACCGGGGTGGCGATTGCCATTGCGGTGGCGCTGCACAACATCCCCGAAGGCATCAGCGTGTCGGTCCCAATCTTCTACGCAACGGGACAACGCGGGCGCGCGTTTGCCTATTCGTTCCTGTCCGGCCTGTCCGAACCGCTGGGAGGGCTCGCTGCCGCACTGGCCCTGAACTGGTTCCTGCCCGAATACGCGCTGGGATTCGTCTTCGCCGGCGTGGCCGGTGTCATGGTCTACATCTCGATCGACGAACTGCTGCCGACCGCGCACCGGTACGGCCATAGTCACGAAGTCCTGGCCTGCATTGCCGGCGGGATGGTTCTGATGGCCGTCAGCCTCCTGCTCCTGAAGTAGTCGAAGAACAGGGGCGCGCAGCCCTCGGGCTATACTGCGCCGATCGCCAACCCGGAGTGCAGCCATGTCCTTCCGCCGTGTCGTCATCGCAGTTCCCCTGTTCGTCGTGGCCCTGCTTGCGTCCGTGCCTGCACAGGAGCCGCCGGCGGTCAGCCCGTCGCTGTTCGCGGAGCTGCAGTGGCGCAATATCGGCCCCCACCGCGCCAGCCGCACGGTCGCTGCGGCCGGTCACAGGCGTCAGCCCCATACCTTCTACATGGCGGCCGTGAACGGCGGCGTCTGGAAGACGACCGATGCGGGGCGCACCTGGGTGCCAATCTTCGACGACCAGCCCACCGGGTCGATCGGCTGCATCGCGGTTGCGCCATCCGATCCCAATGTCATCTACGTTGGCAGCGGTGAAGGACTGCACCGGCCCGATCTCTCGACAGGCGACGGCGTCTACAAGTCCGCGGACGCCGGGCGAACCTGGAGCCGCCTCGGTCTCAACGACGCGCAGCAGATCCCGCGCATCGACGTGGATCCGCGCAACGCCAATCGCCTGTTCGTGGCGGCGCTCGGCCATCCGTACGGGCCCAACGAGGAACGCGGCATCTTCCGTTCGCTCGACGGCGGGCGGACGTTCCAGAAGGTGCTGTACAAGGACGAGAACACCGGGGGCAACGATGTGGACATCGACCCGGTGAACCCGAACGTCGTGTATGCCACGCTGTGGGAGGAACGGCAGGGACCATGGGAGAACGCCGTGTGGGCGGGCACCGGCGGGGGGATCTTCAAGTCGACCGATGGCGGGACCACCTGGAAGCCTCTCACCAACGGCCTCCCGCCTGTCGTGCAGGCCAATCTGGCCATCTCGCCTGCGGATCACCGGCGCCTGTATGCGGCGGTCGCGTTTGCCGAGCAGCCCGGGTCGAGCGCGAGCCGCGGAACCACGGGCATCTTCCGCAGCGATGACGCAGGGCAGTCGTGGACGCGCATCACGACCGATACCAGGCCGTCTGGACGGATTGGCGGCGGCGACCTGCCGGTGCCGATCCCCCACCCGAAACTCGTCGACACGGTGATCATGGCGGCCACGGTGTCGTGGAAGACCACCGACGGTGGCAAGACGTGGGCGGTCTTCAAGGGGGCGCCAGGGGGCGAGGACTATCAGAACGGCTGGATCAACCCCGACAATCCCGACATCATTCTCCTGGCGGCCGACCAGGGCGCCGTCGTGACGCTCAACGGCGGCGAGACCTGGAGTTCCTGGTACAACCAGTCGACGGCCCAGCTGTACCACGTCGCCGCCGACAACGCGTTTCCGTACCGCGTGTGCAGCGGGCAGCAGGAGAGTGGCTCGGCATGCGTCGCGAGCCGCGGGAACTACGGCGCGATCTCCAATCGCGACTGGCTCCCCGTCGGCGTGGACGAGTACGGCTACGTGGCACCCGATCCGCTGAACCCCGACCTCGTTTACGGCGGCCGCAGCGTCAGCCGGTTCGATCGCCGGACAGGTCAGGTGTCAACCGTCGGCCCCGTGGCCGGCCGCGGAGGCGGCGCCGGCGCGGCCACCCCAGGGCCGGTTCGTTCGGTCCGCACGATGCCCGTCGTCTTCTCGGAGGTCGACAAGGTCTCCCTCTTCTTCGCGAACAACTACCTGTGGAAGACGCTTGATGGCGGCACGCATTGGACGCGCATCAGCCCCGACCTCACGCGTGGGACGTGGGACACGCCGACGAGCGTCGGCAAGTACCGCGACGACCCGGCTGCGAAACCCCAGCAGCGTGGCGTGATCTACACCATCGCGCCGTCGTACCAGGATGTCAGGCGCATCTGGGTTGGAACCGACGACGGGCTGATTCATGTCACGGCCGACGGCGGACGCACATGGAAGGACGTGACGCCTCCGGGCGTCGGGCCCTGGGCCAAGATTTCGCTGATCGATGCCGGACGCTTCAGCCCGCTGACGGCGTACGCGGCCGTCAACACGCTCCGGCTCGACGATATGCGGCCGCACATCTTCCGGACGCGTGACGGTGGGGCCACGTGGGTCGAAATCGCCACGGGCATCCCGCACGGCGAAACGGTGAATGCGGTTCGGGAAGATCCGCGCCGCAAGGGACTACTGTTCGCCGGGACGGAACGGGCGGTCTACGTGTCGTTCGATGATGGCGCGCACTGGCAGTCGCTGCGGCTGAACATGGCGGCCTCGTCCGTGCGCGACCTGATCGTGAAGGACGACGACCTCGTGGCCGCCACGCACGGCCGGGGTTTCTGGATCCTCGACGACATCACCCCGCTCCGGCAGATCGACGCGGCGTCGGCAGCGAAAGACGTGATCCTCTTCGAGCCGACGGCAGCGTGGCGCGTGCGCTGGAACACCAGTACCGACATGCCGTGGCCCAAGGAAGAACCCACCGGGGCCAACCCGCCCGACGGCGCGCTGATCAACTACTACCTGAAGTCGGCGGCGAGCGCACCGGTGACCCTCGAGATCCGGCGTGACGACGGACGCCTGGTTCGGCGTTACACGAGTGCGGACCCTGTCACGCCGATTCCCGAGCCAAAAGACGCCCCGGTTCCCACGTATTGGTATCGCCAGCCGCAGGTGCTCTCGACCTCGCCCGGCATGCACCGGTTCCTGTGGGACGTGCATTACCAGCCGGTTGCTGGCGCGGCCGGGGGCGGGCGCGGTGGTCTGCCGATCCAGGGCATCCCGGGCAATTCGCCGTCCGCGGCCACCACGCCCTGGGCATCTCCGGGTACTTACACGGTGACGCTGACCGTGGCCGGCAAGACCTCCTCACAGCCGATCATCGTCCGGCAGGATCCGCGCGTGATGACGCCGCCTGCGGTCATGCAGCAGGTGTACGCGCTGACAGACGCGATGTACTTTGGCGCGGTCGAAGCACAGGAGGCAGCCGCGGCCGTCTCGGCGATGCGCGAGCAGGCTGCGAAGATCCAGGCGCAGGGAGCGGCGGCGCAGGCGCTGGCCGCGTTCGTGCAGAAGGCCACGGCGCTGGAGGGGCAACGCCCGGCCGCCGCCGCAGGTGGACGCGGGGCGGCAGGCGGTGGCCAGGGTGCGGGTGCGGCCCTGCCTGCGCCCAACAGCCTGTGGGCCGTCAGCGCCCTGCTCGCGGGACAGATGAACGCGATGCAGGCGGCGGACGTGGCGCCAACGGCCAATACGCTCGCCGCCGTCACCACCGCGCTCAACGCCGCGGAGGGCGTGATGGCGCGGTGGGCCACCCTGAAAACGGCGGACCTGCCTGCGTTGAACGCGACGCTCAAGGCCGCCGGGCTGCCCGCGATCGGCGGTGACGCTGGCCGATGACGAACTGACCGCTCACCGGACTGCGGCCGCCGCGGCGGCCGCAAGTTTCCAGTGTTCGTTGTCGACCCGCGCGATGCTGAGGATGTCAATGGCGGCGGGTGCCTTGCCGCCCCCGGGTTCGGCCCCCGTTGCCATCATGTCGCCGAAGTAGGTGAGGCGCGACGCTCCCGGCCGTGAGCCTGGTCGTGAGCCTTGACACCAGTCGTAGAAACGTGATAAAGACCGTTTCCTTGCGCTCCAGCCGTGCAGCCCCCTCGTCAACGGCCACGCAATGGCGTGGCCATTCTGAGAAGGGGTGAGCCTGTGGAGAAGAACACCACTCGCAAGGACGCGCTCAAGCTGACGGACGAACAGTTGGCGTCGCTGGGCATCAGCCGCAAGGAATTCGAGGCCATGGCCGACGACGACATTGCGGCAGCCTCGAGGTGCTGGTTCTCGTGTACGGAGTCCTGCACCAAGGGCGCGTGCGAGACCACCTGCACAGCCGGCGGCGGCAAGAAGTAGATGGAAGGGTACGCTCCCGACCCCTACCACCGGGTCTACCTGTTCGAGGCTCTCGGCAGACCTTACGCGGCGGATGCGGCGCGCGGGGCACGACTGCGCCTGAGCGCTGACTGCCGGCGCTTCCTGGAGTCTGCGCGCGCCGTGCGCCCGGACCAGGCTGCGCCAGTTGCCGGCGCGCGGCAGCCGCCGGCGCACGTGGCTCTGGAACTGGAGAGCCTGGCGGGGGATCCCGGGCCGTGGGCATGTCCGGAGGATGAATCTCCTCCGGCCGTGCACAGCCTTACCCTGCACGTGGCGGGTCTCTGCAATCTCGCGTGCGAGTACTGTTTTGAAGACTGGCCCCACCTGCGTGGGCTTGCCGGGCCCGCCAGCGGGCTGATGTCCGGCGAGGTCGCCCGGTCCGCCATCGACTACCTGATGCGTGAGAGCGGCGGCGCCCGGCATGTCTCGATCAGCTTCTTTGGAGGTGAGCCGCTCCTGGCCTGGCCCGTGGTCCGGTCGGCCACGCTGTACGCTCGGCAGGCCGCGCGGGACCACGGGAAGGAGGTGTCGTTCCACCTCACAACGAACGGCACGAGGCTGTCCGCCGAGATCCAGGCGTTCCTGGTCGAGCACGATTTCGAGGTCATTCTCAGTCTCGACGGCCCGCCAGCGGTGCACGATCGGTTCAGGGTGTTCAGGGACGGATCGCCGAGTTCGGAGATCGTGCTCCGGCATGCGCTCGAGATGCGGCAGCGCATCGAGGACGCCCGCCCGGGCACCGCAGCCTCCGTGACCGTTCGGGGCACGTACTTCCGGCCGACGCTCGATTTCGTCTCGTCCGTGTACTACCTGGCGGACAAGGGCTTCGAGTCCATCTCCGTCGAGAACGGCGTCGTCCCGGCGGATCGGCCATTCGCCCTGCGCCTGGAGGACGTGGATGGGATTACGCGCCGGTACGATCGCCTGGTCGCGCGCATGGCGGACGGATTGATCCAGGGCACGCGCCGGTTTCGCCATTTCCATATGATCCGCGCCCTGGAGGCGCTGGTGGCCGGGCGCGGTCGCAAGAGGGAATGCGGGGCCGGGACGGGCTACCTCGCCATCGGTCCGGACGGCACGCTTTATCCGTGCCACAAGTTCGTCGGGGATCCCGACCTGCGCGTGGGCACCCTGGCGGGCGGGGTGGAGCGTCCCGAGATCGGCCGCGCGCTCTGGGATGCCCATGCGGAGACCAAGGAGCCGTGCAACTCGTGCTGGGCGCGCTACTTGTGCGGCGGCGGCTGCCACGCGGACGCCTATCTGGCGAGCGGCGGGTTCCAGCATCCCGAACCGGTGTCCTGCGCGCTGCTGCGTCATCGGATGAAGCTCGCCTTCTATCTCCTGGATCGCCTCGAATCGGAGGCGCCTGCGGTACTGCAGGCGCTGCTGCCGGGGATGGTGCACGAGCACACGACGCCGCTCCGCAACCGGGAGGTGCGGGTGACCGCGCACGGCGATGGCGTGGTGCTCTACGATCCACTGGCCAGGAAGATCCATCAACTGGATCGCCTGGGCGCCCGAGTCTGGACGCTGTGCGACGGGAGACGAACGGTCCGAGGCATCGCGCAGGCACTGGCCGCCGGCGCGGACCCGGCCGATCACGCCACGCCCGATGGTGTCCGGGATATCGTCCAGGACCTCCAGCGCCGGGCCGTTCTCGGCCCCGTGAGCGATCCGGTCGATCACGTTTCATGAGACATGTCTCCAGTCCCTTCGAGTGGCTCTACTTGGTCGAGGTCCTCGGCACGCGGCTCGCCGTTGACACGCGCGACGGCTCCCCCGTCAGCCTGCCAGATGACCTCTGGTCAACGCTCGCCGCCGGCGAACCTGTCCGGGGCGCAGCCGCGGCGGCTGTGGCGGCCGCCGTCCCCTGGGCCCAGGGATCGGACCACGCGCCGGTTCGGCCCCCTGAGGCGGACGCCGCCGATCCTCCCGCCCTGAAGAGCCTCGAACTCAACGTCACGCGCGCCTGCAACCTGCGGTGCGCCTACTGCTACCGGCGATGGCCCGGGCGGCGCGCCGAGTCCATGCGAGGGCCCCGCATGAGCCGCGCGAGCGCGTTCCGTGCGGTGGATCTCGTGTTGGGGGCAAGCGAGGGTGTCATCACGCTGTCCTTCATGGGCGGTGAACCGCTGCTCGAATGGGGCCTAGTCCGCGACACCGTGCTCCATGCGGTACGGCGTGCCGCAGGCAGGCGGGTGCAATTCGAGATCACCACCAACGGCACCTTGCTCTGCGAAGAAATCCAGGCCTTCCTGGTGGCGCACGACGTCGAGGTGGAGGTGAGCCTCGACGGCCCCCCAGGCGCCCATGATGCGCTGCGGCCGTTCGCGGACGGATCGCCCAGTTCGGGCCCGGCGCTGAAACACGCGCTCGGGCTCCGTCGGCGGATCGAACAGGCGGGGCCCGGGACCAGGGCCAGCCTCACGATCCGCGGGACCCTTTTCCGTCCGACGCTGGATCCCGAACCGGCCCTCTACTTTCTCGCCGACCAGGGATTCGACTCGATCTCCCTGGCGTACGGGGCGATGCCGGATGGGCATCCGCTGGCCATCCGGGCGGATGATCTGCCGTCGATCCGTTCGAGGTGCGAGCATCTCGCCCTCCGTCTGGCCGATGACCTGACGTCCGGCCGACGAACGTTCCGATACTTGCAGCTCTCGCGGATCCTCGAGAGCGCCGGCCTCGGGCCGCGACGCATCCGGCAGTGTGGGGCCGGTTCGGGACACGCAAGCGTCGCGACAGATGGACGGCTCTACCCCTGCGCGCGGTTCGTGGGGATCTCGAGCATGTGTATCGGCGACGTAGGTCAGGGCATCCGCGCTCCCGATATTGGCCGCCATCTGTGGCGTGCAACGGTGGACACCAAGGATCCGTGCCGGCTCTGCTGGGCCCGGTATCTGTGCGGTGGCGGCTGTCATGCCGACGCGTACATCATCGGCGGCAGCGTCGAGCGGCCGCACCCGCTTTTGTGCGCCGTGCAGCGTCAACTGGCGACGCTCGGTCTCTACGTCTTGCATCGCCTTCGGACGGAGTCCCCGTCCCGCCTGCAGGACCTGATCCCCGGCTGGCTCGAACACAGCTACCGCCCGCGGCGACACCGTGACGTGCGCTCGGTGGCGCGCGACCAGCGGATTGTGCTCTACGATCCGCGGACGAAGCACGTCCGAGAACTCGATGAAGTCTCCCGCAGCCTCTGGGAGCGGTGCGACGCGGCGACCCCCTGGCGGGTGCTAGCGCGCGACGTCGCTCGATCCTGCGGCGTTGCCGATGAACACGCGCTCGACGGCGCCCGGCGGACCATTCTCGAATGGCGCCGCCTGGGACTGCTGGATGACGGTGAGACCCCGGTCTGTCAACAGCCTGCCGGGAAGGTGGGCGTCTGAGCCGGCACCCCGCGCCTGTTCGGGTGGACGCGATCAAACCCGGAGCCATCCACTATCGCCTGCTGCGTCAGGGATGGAGTGCCGACGGAGGCTGCTACGTCAAGTTCCCGGCTGCCGGAACCGGGCGGGCCGCTGCGATCCGGCGCCTGCTGCTGATTCTCCGGGGCGGGATCGGCGACGTCATCGTCGTGCTCCCCGCCATTGCGCGCCTCCAGGAACGGTTTCCGGGTTCGCGCACCACCCTCGTGCTGCGAGAGGAGGCGATGCAGATCGCCCCGCTGCTGCGTGGCATGGCCCGTGTCTGCTCGGACGAAGCGTTCCGCTCGCGGAACGGCCGGCGACGGGGTCTCCTCTGGGATCCTGCGATGCGAGAGGAACTCGCCGCGTTCGACCTGATTGCCTGCTTCTACCGCGGCACGGAGTTGCTGAACCGTGCGCTCGAAACCTCCGGCTGCCAACGGGTCTTCATCAATCGAAACTTCGACAGTTACGTTCAGGGTGCCAGTCTGATTCACCGTCGGCAGTATGCCAACGCCTTCGTCGACGAGATCCTCAGCTTCCTGTCGTTCCCGCTGCTAGCCGTCCCGCGAACGGATCTGCGCTGGGCACAGGCGCGGACCGAGGTCTGGCGGCGTCCGGGACGAAAGCTCGTGGTCGTCCACCCCGGGAGCGGGGGGGCGGTGAAGCGGTGGCCCGCCGAGCGGTTTGCCGCGGTGTGCGCGGACCTGCACCACCGCCAAGGTCTTTCGTGCCTCGTCGTGGGGGGGCCAACGGAGGACGAACTCGCACGCGACGTGGCCGCTCGGGCCGGGAGCGGCCTGCCGTTCGTGGTCGGAGAGTCGCTCTCCCGGATGTCGGCCCTCCTCACACAGGCGAGCCTCTTCGTCGGAAACGACAGCGGCCTGACCCACGTGGCGGCTTCGCTGAACATCCCAACGGTGACCGTGTACGGCGTGTCCGATGCGGCCATCTGGAACCCGTGGGGATCACCGCACGTCCTGCTCACACGCCGTGATGCCACCTGCCCGGACAACTGCCCCAACTGTCCGTGTATCAAGGAGCAGGAGTCCTTTGCCAACGGATCCCGTCCCTGTCTCGAGGCCATCACCGTTGGAGATGTGCTGCGCGGAGTACAGATGATGCTCGACTGGATCGACGGCCGTCATCCGGCAGCAGAGGCCAGGGCCTCCCGCCTGAGGCGCAGCGGGAGAGCCGGTCAGCCCTGACGCCGGAAGCGCAGCAGGCGTCGGCGTACAGCCTCGGCGATCACGTCGATTGGCACGGCCGGCTCGCTCCAGAACACGGTCCTGTCGTCGTCGGGCACCAACGGCCCGTGCGCCGCGCTGTACTCGCAGGCCACCACGGGCCGCCCGCACGCGCACGCGAGGTGCGTCAGGAAGGTCTCACCACCGAGGAACACGGTCGCCTCACCGAGGACACCCGCAAGCTGCCCGACCGTCAACGGCCTGGCACGGCTGGTCAGATCAAGGATCGAGGGAGACGCCAGGCCGGGGCTCTCGCCGGGGGTGCCCAAGAGGACGATATTCGCGTCCTGCTGGAGCGCCTGGATCAGGGTCCCGTACTTGTCCAACGGGAGATTGCTGCGCGCGCGGTATCCGCGGTTCCGGAGGTGAACCGCCAGCAGCGGTCGGCCCGGCGGAAATGGCAGGAGGCGCCGGGCCTGCTCACGTTCCTCCGGCGTCACCGGGAAGCGCGGATACTCCCCCTGCCGACGCCATATCTCGAGAAGACTCCATCCCCGGTGGACAGACAGCGCAGTGCCCTCACGCGGGAGCGCCCGAAGCACCCACGGATCCCCGAGGAAGAAGACGAGTTCGTCGGCGCGCAACTGTTGGAGCAGGTCCGCGAGATGCCCTCGCAACCGCTCAATCATCGCCTCCTGATCGCCCGGCGTAACATCCTCCCGGAACTCCGCGAGCGCAGGGGGGGCGATCTGGACAATCTCGTCGAGGGGCAGCCGGAACTCCTCGAGAGGCAACGGGCTTCGATCGTCGAGACCGAACATCTCGATGCCCGGACGATCGTTGCGCAACCTCCGCAGGCACAACTCATGCACGACGCGGTCGCCGCAGCCCGTGCCGAGAAACGACACGACGACCCTCATGCGTGGCGCGACTCCCGCGGGCGCGAGGGCTCGTCGTCGATGGTCATGTGCGAACGCCACAGGCGAGCTTCACGAACAAGTACGCCTTGACCTCGAGTCCGTGCGCGGGCTCGTGCACGATCTTGATGTGGTTCAGGGAACGCTCCGCGCGGCAGGCGACTCGGTCGCCCAGCAGCGTCCGCAGGCACGCGGCGTGGCGGGGCCACATACCGGCGGTGGTATCTTCCGCAGCATGGCCAGGCCATCCGAGCAACGCGTCCCGCCACTCGGGTACGCACAGGTTCTTCCTGACGAGGTCGTCGAACAATCCCGCCCACGCGCGAGTGTCTGCGCGGCCGTTCAGGTAGATCTCGACGCCGATCTTCGGACCGACACCCATCGTAATGTCCAGGTCAACGCAGATGCGTGTCGCAGCAGGCGGAACGAGGGCGAGGATGCCCGCCACCGCTGGCCGAGACCCCGGCCAGTTGATGCGGTCGAGGTACCGGTCCAACGTCGCGGGCGTCAGCCCGGCCAACGCGACGCGGACGCCACCGCCCGGGCGGGCGGACATGTCGCCGAGCGAGAATACCCGGGCGCCAGGGGGCAGGGCTCCGACACATCGGGCGATCCCGGCATCGGCCGTCTTTGCCCGCTCCGGTCCACAGAGCAACGCCGTGACGGTCCGGCGGAATCTGACGTGCGCCCGCAGGTCGGCGTCGGCGGGGAACCCGTCCAGAAACACCACGGCAGGCGAGAAGGCGTTGGTTCGACTGACGTCGAACTCCAGCCACACGCACTCGATGCCCTTCCGGGTCAGGGAGCGCGGGGTGGCCCGTGCCCATCGTCGGCCCACGCGTGTGACGAGATCCCAGCCGGGTCCGATCCGGCGCACCGCCGCGGTGCCGCTCGTGAGGAACACGGCCGGCGATCCGGCGACGAGCAGGTCAACGGCTCCGCTCCTCGACCCGATACGGTGCTCCAGTGCCATGAGCGGCACCGGCGGCAGACGAGAGGCTACGATGCACACCTGCCGCCAGGAACGCGCGGAGACCAGCGTGTCGGGCAGGTGACGCGCCGCATGGAAGACGACGCTTTCCAGTGTGTCGGTGGCGGCGAGCATGCCAGATTCAGCGCACATCTTATCCCAAGAGTCATAATGGCGCCGAGAACGCAAACGTCCGTCACGTCGTAGACGCGAAGACGGGGAACGTCACCTACAAGACGCGGATCGACCCGGCGGCAACGGCGTTCACCTCCTCACCGTTGGCCTTCAACGGCAAGGTGTTCCTTCTCAGCGAAGAGGGGCAGACGTTCGTCGTCGCGGCTGGAGAGACGTTCAAGCTGCAGCTTGTCAGCGCGCAGGACGACATGGCGCTGGCATAACCGGCGATGGCCGGGAGGCAGCGTAACAGCCGGGCTGCCTGCGATTGGTGGCGAGGCCGGCCGATGATGAACTGACCGTTTGTCGCCCCGCCGCCGCAGCGGGGGCGAGTTTCCAGTGTTCGTTGTCGACACGCGCCGACGTAAACAGCGCGGCGGCGCGCGCGACAATCGCCGGCTGCTGCGCGGCGACGTCTGACGCTTCCGATGGGTCGGTCGCGAGATCGTACAGCTCGATCGGCGCTGTCGGCGTCTTCAGCCGGATCGCCTTCCAGCGTCCGTCCATCAGCACGGCCTGGCTGACGCCCTGTTCGTAGAACTCCCAGTACAGGTATTCGTGTGCCTTCTGGCCGGGGCGCCCGAGCAGCGTCGGCACGATGCTGAGGCTGTCGATGGCGGCGGGTGCCTTGCCACCCCCGAGTTCGGCCCACGTGGCCATCATGTCGCCGAAATAGCCCACGTGAGGCGACACGCTCCCGGCCGTGATCGTCCCGGGCCAGCGGGCGATGAAGGGCACGCGGATGCCTCCGTCGGTCAGGCTACGTTTGATGCCCCGGAACGGTCCGCTGGCCTTGAAGAACGACGGGTCATAGTCGGGCCCGCCTTCCCGGTGGGGGCCGTTGTCGCTCGAGAAGATGATGAGGGTGCGACGGTCGAGCCCGAGAGCCTTCACCTGATCCAGCACCCGGCCCACGTCGCGGTCGAGCCGCGAGACCATGGCCGCGTGCCCCTTGACGGAGTCCTTCCACGGCCGGTCCGCGTAGATGCCGTAGTCCGGCACCTCGTTGCCGTCTCCCCGCTCGCGCGCGCGTTCGTTGTTGGCGTGAGGCGTGACCAACGAGAGGAAGAGGAAGAACGGCTTGTCCTTGTGGCGCTCGATGAAGGTCAGCGCATCGTCTGCGATCAGGTCGTCGGCGTACACCACGCCCGTAGCCGCGTAGCCGGCACCGGGCGTCGTGCCCACCGGCGTGACGATGTTCGGCAGGGCGACCTGCTCGCCGTTGCGCCAGAGGAAAGGCGGGTAGTGGTTGTGCGCGTGCGTCTGGTTCAGGTAGCCGAAGTAATAGTCGAAACCCTGCTTGCGCGGCTCTCCGACGCTGTCGACTTCACCCAGGCCCCACTTACCGACCAGTCCCGTGGCATAGCCGGCCTGCTGCAGCACGCGGGCGATGGTCACATCCCCGGGCTGCAGCGTCTGGGCATCCATGCTGCGGCCACCGGCGTTGCCGCGGACGCGGGTGTGACCCAGGTGGAGGCCCGTCATCAGAACGCTGCGTGACGGGGCGCACACCGTGCTCCCCGCGTAGTAGTGGGTGAACCGCATGCCTTCCGACGCCAGGCGATCGACGTTCGGCGTGAGCATGAGCTCCTGCCCGTACGAGCCGACCTCTCCATAGCCGAGATCGTCGGCGAGGATGAAGATGATGTTCGGGCGCTCGGTCTGAGCGGCCACCCCGGCGGTGCCCAGCGCGGTCCAGGCCAGGACAGCTAGTGTGATGACGAAGTGGCGGGCACTCATGGCAGACACTCCCTCCCCGTCCCGGGTTCGCCCTATTGTGCTCCGAGTCCGCCCTTCGCGCATGCCCGGACGTCTGGTTCGGTGCAAGGAGCTGGGCAACAGGAGAGCGGGCGACGATAATGTGCCATGCACGCCCGTCGCCGGCCGGCTGCCGACGATCAGCAGGTACAACCCTTCTCTCGAGGACCACACTGATGAGTGACGCCCGCTACCCGATTGGCACGTTCACACCGCCGTCGTCCTATTCAGCCGAGGACAGGCAGCAGCGCATTCGCGAGGTTACCGCACTTCCGCGGCAGGTCCGCTCGGCGGTCGCCGGTCTGACGCTGGAGCAGATTCAACACCCGTACCGCGACGAGGGCTGGACCGTCGCGCAGGTCGTTCATCACCTGGCTGACAGCCACATGAACGCGTACATCCGTTTCAAGCTGGCCGCGACGGCCGACAATCCCATGGTGGTGGCGTACAAGGAGGGCGCGTGGGCCAGATTCCCCGATGCGGTCTCGACCAACCTGGGAGGTTCGCTGGCCATCCTCGACGCGGTCCACGGGCGATGGGTGCACTTCCTCGAGTCGCTCGAGCCTGCGAACTTCGCGCGGACGTTCAATCACTCCGAGCTTGGGCCGGTCACCCTGGACCGCGCCCTCGCACTCTACGCCTGGCACGGGCGCCATCACGTGGCGCACATCACCCGTCTCCGCGAACAGCAGGGCTGGCCAGAGCCGGACTGCCGCTGAGCGTTCGAATGAGCCGATCAGTCAGCAACACGGCGAATAACATGCGCGGCGTGACGACACCTGCGCGCCTGTCCCTGGTCGGGTTTCTCGCGCTCGCCACTGCGTTGCTGACCGTGCCACTGGCAGCCGGCGAACCCGAGACCGGTCGCCTTGCGCCGACGCGCCTCCGCTGCGAGTATGCCGTCGACCCCCTCGGTATCGACGTGGCGAAGCCGCGCCTGTTCTGGCAGGTTGAGAGCGCGGACCGCGGCGAGCGCCAGACGGCGTGGCACGTCCTGGTGGCGTCGTCTGCAGAGATCCTGGTCTCCGGCCGCGGCGACCTCTGGGACAGCGGCCGCGTCGATTCGGACGAAACGGCCCACATCCGGTATGCGGGAGCCGCGCTGGCGTCGTCACAGATCGTGCATTGGAAAGTGCGGGTGTGGGACCGGCGAGGAACGCCTTCGGCGTGGAGCGCGCCTGCAACCTGGACCATGGGCGTATTGAAGCCCGAGGAGTGGAAGGGCATCTGGATTGCCGCCCCGGCGGGGACCGAATCACTGTTGCTGCGACGGAGTTTCGAGGTGCGAGGAGGCCTGCGCCGCGCCATCGTTCACGTGAGCGGCCTTGGGCAGTACGAGTTGGCCATCAACGGCTCGAAGGTGGGACAGGACCTGCTGTCCCCGGGATGGACGGACTACGCCCGGACGTCGCTCTACGACACCTACGACGTGACCGCATCGCTTCACGAAGGCCGGAACGCGGCCGGAATCATCCTCGGCAACGGCATGTATCACGTCGTCCGGCGGAACCGGTTCGCGAAGTTCACCGGGTCGTTTGGACCGCTGCGGGCGATCCTCCACCTGCGGCTGGAATACGCCGACGGGACCACCGAGTTCGTCGGTACGGACGGGACCTGGCGCGTGCACCCGGGCCCGATCACGTATTCGAGCATCTACGGTGGCGAAGATCACGATGCCAGGCTGGAGCCGCGCGGCTGGAGCACGCCAGGCTTCGATGATCGGGCGTGGGCGCGTGCCGTGCCGGTCATCCGCCTCGAAGATGTGCTGCGTGGCCACAGCGCCGGCGCCGAGCCCATTCGGGCGATCGAGACCCGCCGCCCGGTTGGCAGACGGGCATTCGCGGACGGGACGTCGGTGTACGACTTCGGGCAGAACGCCTCGTTCATGCCGCGCCTCCGTGTGGCGGGGCCGGCCGGCAGCACGGTACGGCTGACGCCAGCCGAGGTGATCGCCGAGGACGGGAGGATCTTTCGGGGCACCATGGGCTCGGCCGCCCGCGGCAGTTCGTGGTGGCAGTACACGAAAGCCACCGACGCCGACGAAGACTGGTTTCCCCGTTTCTATTACGTTGGCAGCCGGTACGTGCAGGCCGAGTTCTTCGCTCCGGGCGAGACGCCGCCGACCGCAACGGAACGCCAGAGCGGAGAGCCGCCGTCGTCGGCGGATGCCACGCGGCTCCCGCGCCTGACGAGCCTCGAGGCGGTCATCGTTCACTCGTCGGCGGAGCCGGTCGGGACGTTTGCCAGCGCGAATCCGCGCCTGAATGCCATCCGCGACCTCGTTCGCTGGGCGCAGCGCTCCAACATGGTGTCGGTGCTGACTGACTGCCCGCACCGCGAGAAACTCGGGTGGATCGAGCAGTTTCACCTGAATGGCCCGTCGCTTCGGTACGAGTTCGACACGGCGCGCCTCTTCACGAAGGCCATGCGCGACATGGCTGAAGCGCAGCTGGAAGACGGGCTGGTGCCGAACATCGCGCCGGAATACACGGAGTTCAAAGGCGCGTTCAGGGGCGCGGCCGAGTGGGGCGCAGCGTTCATTCTCGTGCCGTGGCAGCAGTACCTGTTCGACGGCGACAGCAGCCTGCTGCGGGAGCATTACGAGGCGATGACGCGCTACGTTGCCTATCTCGACTCGCGGGTGCGAGACGGCATCCTCGCGGACGGCCTCGGCGACTGGTACGATTTCGACCTCGCCACGCCCGGCCGCGCGAATCTGACGCCGCCGCCCATCACGGCCACGGCGTACTACTACCTGGACGTCGCCACGCTGTCGCAGATTGCGCGCGTCCTCGGCAAGGGGAGCGACGCGGAGGCGTACAGCCGGAAGGCGGCGGCTATCCGGAAGCGCTACAACCGGGAGTTCTTCGACTCGACGCGGCTGTCTTATGGGACGGGGTCGCAGGCGTCCCTGGCGATCCCTCTCGCCCTGGGACTTGCGGAACCCGCTGGCGCCGGCCGGCAGGCCGTGCTCGACGCGCTGGTGCGTGACATCGAACACCGCGGGTACGCGACCGCCGGTGACATCGGCTTCCGGTCGGTGCTGCAGGCCCTCGCGGGCAACGCGCGCTCGGATGTTGTGTACCGCCTGATCGACCAGGACGAGAAACCTGGCTACGGCTACCAGATCAAGAAGGGTGGGACCAGCCTGGCCGAATCGTGGGATGCGAGTCTGAGTGCGTCCCAGAACCACTTCATTCTCGGCCAGATCATCGAGTGGTTCTACCAGGACCTTGCCGGGATCACGGTGGACGAGGCGAGCCCGGGCTTCAAGACGTTCGCGCTGAGGCCTCAGCCAGTAGACGGGCTGGCGTGGGCCGAAGCCAGTTACCGCTCGCTGCGCGGCAGGATTTCGTCCCGATGGGAACGCCATGGCGATCGGTTCACCCTGACGCTCACCATCCCGGCCAATACGTCGGCCGACGTGTACGTGCCATCCCGTCACGGCAGCGCCGTGACGGAAGGCGGCGTCGCGGCTGCCTCACGCCCGGGCGTCAGCTTCATCCGTCGCGACGGTGACGCGGCCGTGTACCGGATCGAATCAGGACAGTACGTCTTCCAGTCACGCTGGTAATCGCCCCGACGATCCACCGCCCGCTAATGCCGTCCCGGCTGTATGATGCGGGCCATGCCGTACCCGCGCGCGCTCCGTCACCTGGTCATCGTTGCGGGCCTTGCAGCGGTGGTTGTATGCCCGTCGCCGGAACCGCTGGATGCTGCCCGGCCTCTGGCAGAGCAGGTGGTGATCCGCCGCGATACGTTCGGTGTGCCGCATATCCTCGCCGAAAACGAAGCGGCGGCAGGCTTCGGGTTCGGCTACGCCCAGGCCGAAGATCACGCCGCCGACATGTCCCGGCGATTCCTGGCCGCGCGTGGCGCAGCCGCGGCGCATCTGGGACCCGCCTGGCTGGACAGCGACCTGGCCATGCGGCGGCTGGACAATCTCGGAGAAGCACGGCGGGCGTTGCCCACGCTGGACCGGACCTTTCGCGCGGTGCTCGACGGGTTTGCCGGGGGTTACAACCTCTACGTCCGGCAGCACCGCGAGATCCTGCCCCCATGGGTCATCGAAATCACCGCCGTTGATGCGCTGGCTCAAACCCACGCCAGCGCCGTCTCGGCCGTCTCCTCGCCCGGCCTGGCCCGCGCGCTGCAGCAGAAGTACCCGGACGGTACGACGGTGCCCGCCGGCTCCACCCGTCTTGCCGGGCTTCTGGACGGTGAGACAGGCCTGCGCGACCAGGATGGGTCGAACGCCCTGGCCCTGTCGGGCAGCAAGACCACAAGCGGCGCGGCGATGTTGCTGGCCAATCCCCACCTGCGCTGGCCGCAACTCTATTGGGAAGCCCACGTCACGGTGCCGGGGAAGCTCAACTTCTACGGCTCCACACTCGTCGGCTATCCGTGGCTGCGGGCGGGGTTCAACGATCGTCTTGGCTACGTGCAGACCAACAACGATCCGGACAACGAAGACGTCTTCGCGCTGCCGCTCGATCCGGCAAAGCCCGACCACTACATCTTCGAAGGCCAGCCGCGTCCACTGAACCGCGTCGAGGTGGCGGTGGACGTGAAGCAGGACGACGGCTCCCTGAAAACCGAGCGCCGCATCTTCTGGCGCTCGCACCTCGGCCCCATCGTTCATCGCAACGCCCGAACGGCGTTTGCGTACCGATCGACGGCGCTGGACGCCTGGCGGTTCTTCGAGGGCTTCTGGAGGCTGAGCCACACACGTTCGTTGAAGGACTACGTGAAGGTGATGTCGATGCGGTTGTCGCCGACGTCGAGCTATACGTATGCCGATGCCGAGGGCAACATCTTCTACCTGTGGAACGCGCGTATCCCGAAGCGGCCGCAGGACGGGACCAGCTACGACCTCGACGTGCCGGGCACCACGAAGAAGTACGTCTGGAACGACCTGCATCCGACGCGTGACCTGCCGCAGTTGCTCAACCCCGCGGGCGGATACGTCCAGAATGCGAACAACCCGCCGTGGTTCCCGTCGCTCAGACAACCACTCGACGCCACGCGGTACCCGACGTACTTTGAACGTGGCGACCTGGGACTGCGACCGCAGCTGGCGCTCGAGATGCTTGAGTCGCGTGACAGGTTCTCGGTGGAGGATCTCACGCGCCTGAAATTCGATACGCGCCTCCTGCTCGCCGAGCGTGTCAAGCCCGCCCTGCTCACGGCCATTGCCGCGGTGTCGGCTCCCTCAGATGACCTGGAGCTGGCGCGGTCCGTGCTCGGCGCATGGGACGGCCGTGCGTCTGCCACAAGCCGAGGCGCCCTGCTGTTTCAGCGGTTCTGGGAGACGTACCGCGCGGCGGTTCCGCAGCCTTTTGCCGAACCGTGGGACGCGGCGCGGCCCACGGCGACCCCGCAGGGCCTCGCCAGCCCGGACGTTGCGCTCGAGCACCTGGCGCAGGCCGTCGCGTGGACCCGCACGACGTTCGGTGCCGCCGACGTGGCGTGGGGCGACGCCAACCGGTACCGATTTGGCGATGTCGACTTGCCTGGCGAAGGTGCCTCGGGCCAGCTTGGTGCCTATCGCGTCCAGCAGTTCGATGCGGTGCCCGGCAAACCAGACGGCGTTCGCGTGGCAGGGTGGGCCGAGGCGGACCGGCAGTTGACCGGCTTTGGCGACGCCTGGGTGCAGCTCGTGCACTTCACGCAACCCGTGCAGGCGTTCTCCGTCCTGGCGTACGGTCAGACCACCGATCGGGCCTCCGCGCACAGCCGCGATCAGATCCGGATCTTCGCGAATCGGCATCTGCGGCCCGTCTGGTTCAGCGAGGCCGACGTTGCGGCTCACCTGGAGCGCACGTACAGGCCGCAATAGCGCAGGCTCCACGCCGTACGTGGCCCCGGGCCTTCAGAAGCAAGGAGCAAGAAGCAGGAAGCAGGACGCAAGTACTTTCCAGCCGGGGAACAGTGCCGGAGCCTGCACCCGCACCTCGTCGAGGGCCATCGCGTTGCCCGTCAACGCCAGCGTGAGCGTGTGTGGGTCCAGGTTGTCCGACGTGAACAACCCGTCGATGCCTGCCGCAGGATCAAGAAGGGCAGCATACGGGTTGATCTCGCGCACGAGCGGAGCGATCAGCGGAAACAGCGTGCAGCCCAGCACCACGACATCCGCCCGACGGACGATCTCGCCGATCTCGTCCAGGATCACCGCCCGACCTTCGGCGGTCTCGTGGCGCAGGTGTGCGATCGTCGCTTCAGTCCGGGTGGCTGCCAGGGGAACGACCTCGGCGGCTCCCGCACGAATCAGCCGATCCTTGTAGATCGGCTGGCTCACGGTGAAACGTGTTCCCATGAGGCAGACACGCTTGCCCGACACCATTCCGTCATGCGCGGCAAGAACGCGGTCGAGCAGATCCACCATCGACAACACACGCAGGCCCGCGGATTCCGCCATGGCGAGAACGTCTGGCGACTGTGCCAGGAGCACCGATGCCGTGTTGCAGGCCACGACCAGGGTGCCGGAACACGCCGCGGCCATCCGGACCCACCGCTCGAGCACGGCGTGCACGTCGTCGCGCGCCTTCACACCCAGCGGATTGATGGCGTAGTCTGCCAGGAAACAGGCTCGCAACCCGGTTCCGGACGCCGCCACGCGGGCGGCCACCGTGCTCCCGCCCAGGCACGTATCCGCAAACACCACATCGAATCGCGACATCATCTTCCCTTGCCCCTTGCCCCTTGCCCCTTGCCCCTTGCCCCTTGCCCCTAGTTCCTGCGCAGCACCTGGCCGGCGCGTTCGCCCGTGAACGCACCGTCTTTCACGGCCTGCTTCCCGTTGACGAACACGTGCACCATGCCTTCGCTCAGCTGATGGGGCTGTGTGTAGGTCGCCCGATCCTTCACGCGGGCCAGATCGAAGACCACCAGGTCGGCAACGGCACCGGCCCGCAACTCGCCGCGGTCGGGCATCCGGAAGACACGAGCGGGCAGCGACGTCATGCTGCGAATTGCGTGTTCGAGCGTGATGACGGCTTCGTCCACTACGTACCGCTGGATCTTCCGGGGAAACGTGCCGTACGAACGCGGATGGGGAACGCCCTGGCCGAACGTCACGAGGTCGCCGTCCGACGCGGTCATCACCCACGGCTTTCGCAGGAACACCCGCACATCGGCTTCGTCCATCGCGAAGGACACGATGCTGGCGTTGCCTTTCTCGAAGATCCCGAGAGCGACGTCGAGGGGGTGCATCGTGCGTTCACGGGCGACCGCGTCCAGCGTGCGACCCTCGATTGACGGATCCTGAAGCACGCGCCGGAACTGGATGCGCGCCGCGCCGCCGCGGCGCACCAGGTTGTCGGCCATCTCGTTGCGGATTTTCGCCCGCGTCCCCGGATCGGCCAGCCTTGCCCGCAGTTCGGCTTCTCCGCCAGCCTGTGCCCATCGAGGCAGTAACGCCGCGGCCAGGCCGGTGGCGCCGGCCGTGTACGGGTAGTGGTCCGCCCACACCTCCAGGCCTTCGGCCCTGGCTCGTTCGATGCGCACGGCCATGGCGGTGGAAAACCCCCAGACGCCGGGGCCCAGCGCCTTGATGTGCGTGACGATGGCCGGGAGTTTCGCTTCGCGGGCCACGGTAATCACTTCGTCCACGCCGGCAATGACGCCGACGTTGTAGTCCGATTCGTCGCGGATGTGGCTCTGGTACGCCCCGCCGAACGCGGCGGCCACCTTTGCCATCTCCACGAACTCCTGGGTGTCGGCAAAGCTCTGCGGGAAGTAGAACGGCCCGCTCGACAGCCCCCAGGCGCCTTCCTGCATACCGGCGCGCACCAGGGCGCGCATCTTGTCGAGCTCGGCGGCGTTCGGGCGTTTGTCTTCCTTGCCCAGCACGGCTTCGCGCACGGGGCCGTGCGGCACCAGTTGCGCCACGTTCACGGCGATCCGGGCCTTGATCAACGCTGCGCGCTGGGCGGCCAGATCCAGACTTCCCTCTCCGTCGGGGTTCACGAAGACGGTCGTAATGCCCGAAGCCAGCTGCGGCTCGGCAGCCGAGAGTTTCTCCGTGGCGAGGCCGGGGCCCGTATGCGTATGCGTGTCGATGAATCCCGGCGCCACGTACAACTCCCTGGCGTCGATGACGACCGGTGCGGTGGCGCCCGCGAGATCACCGATAGCGACAATCCGATCTCCCCGCAAGCCGATGTCGGCCCGGAACCAGGGATTACCCGAGCCGTCGAGCACTCGTCCCTGTCGGATTATCGTGTCGAAGACCGCAGGCGTCTGGGCCGCCACGACCGCCAGCGATACGACGGCGATACCGGCGAAAACCAGGGCGATGATGACGTGACGCTTCATGATCTTGTCCTCGCACGGCCCAGGTGCTCCCGGGGTCCTGACTACTGCCTACTATCTACTGTCTACCCTCTTCCCCAAACACCCGCGCAATGCCGTAGAATACCGCGCCTGCGCCGACGGCGACGGCGCCTCCTGCCAGTTGCGCTGGTGACGCGCCCGCGATGAGGCCCAGTGACACGACCGTGGCGAGCAGGGGCACGATCGGATGGCCGGGCACCACGAACGTTGCTGCGCCAGCCCGGCCGGCAAACGACGGCCGGGCCAGCAGCACCGCGGCCCCGCACGACGCGGCATACGTGCCCAGGCGGGCGACGGCGCTTGCGATGGCCAGCCAGGCGAACGATCCCGAGATGGCCAGCGCGACAGCCACAACCGCCGTGAACAGGATGGCCGTGACCGGCGTGCGGTAGACCGGGTGGATCTTCGCAAACACACGCGGCAGATCGCCCTGCTCGGCAAGGGCGAACAACATCCGTGAGCCGGTCAGGATCTGGCCGGCGAGGTTCCCGGTCATCGACAGGATCGCGCCGATGCCGATCAGCAGGGCGCCGGACGCACCCATGAACAACAAGGACGAATCGGCCAATGGGGTCTTCGAGGACGCGAGTTGATCGAGCGTTCCGACGGCGACGATCTGCGCCAGGATTGTCACGGCGCCAACCACCAGCACTGTCGTGATCAGGGCGAACGGCACGTGACGCCTCGGGTCTCTCGCTTCACCCGCAGGCACGGTCAGCACTTCGTACCCACCGAACACGAAGATCGTGAGCAGGGCCGCCGTTCCCGCCTGCTCGAACGACACCGCCTCGAGCGTCGTGAAACGCGCCGGACTGACGAAAAACACGCCGACGACGATGAACAATCCCAGAGGCAGCAACTTGGCGACGGTCAGCACATTGACCGTTCTCGAACCCTGCTTGATACCCAGGAGGTTGATGACGGTCAGGATGGCGGTGATACCCGTGATGACGGCCACGCGCCACACGCCAGACGCGGCGTCGGCCCAGTAGTAACCCAAGGCGAGCGCCAAGCCATTCGCCACCGACGCGTGGCTCGTGGCGCGAGTGAACCACTGCATCCAGCCGACCTCGAACGCCACGAAGCGCCCGAACGCCGCCCGGGCGTAGAGGTACGGTCCTCCCGTCGCGTCGAAGCGGCTCCCGACCTCCGCCAGCGACAGCGCAATGAGCATCGTCACCAGCGTGCCCAGCACGATGACGATCGGGCTCCAGGCGCCGACGGCCGCCGCCAGTTGCGACGGCATGAGGAAGATGGCACCGCCGATGGTCTGATTGATGCCGATGGCCGTCAGGTCCCAGCGGCCCAGGGCGCGGCGCAATGTGGCGGTTGGCAGAGCGGCGGGTAAGGTCATGCGCGGTCAAGCATACGTCAGCCAGGCTGCGAGGCGTGCGCGCATGACCTCACATTGTGTTACTTCTTCTTTGGCGGCTTCTTGGTTTCTTTCTTCGGCGACCTGTCCTTACCCATACATACCTCCTTCATGAATCTGAACCGGCGATCGACCTGATTCTATACGTATGGGCGGAAACGTGCTGTCACAAGCCTGCGCCCGTTACGATGCAGCCAGTCGCCTGGCCAGAGCAACCGCCGTGACGGCGTCGGTGGCATACCCATCCGCACCGATGTCGTGCGCCCACTTCTCGGTGACGGGAGCGCCGCCGACCATGACCTTGACGCGGTCTCTGAAGCCCGCTGCCGACAACGCCTCGATGACGGTCTTCTGGGAGCCCATCGTGGTCGTGAGGAGCGCCGACAGACCGATGATGGCAGCTCCGCGGTCGGCGACAGCCTCCACGAACCGTTCCGCGGGCACGTCCACGCCGAGATCGATGACGTCGAACCCGCTGGCGCCCAGCATGGTTCCGACAAGTGACTTGCCGATTTCGTGGATGTCGCCGCGCACGGTCCCGATGGCCACGCGGATCCGTGATTCTGGACCGGCGCCGCCAGCGATCAGCACGGGATCGAGAATAGCCATGGCCGCCTTCATGCTGGCCGCTGCGACGAGCATGTCCGGCAGGAAGTACTCGCCGGTCGAGAACTTCTCGCCCACGACACGCATACCGGGCACCAGCCCGTCATTCAGCACGCTCAACGCCGGAATCCCGGATTCGAGTGCCGAGCGGGTCAGTGCCGCCGCTGCGGTGCGGTCCCCGCTCTCCACGCTTGCCGCCAGGTCCCGCAGAACGTCGCGCTCCATTGTGACCCCCGTGGGGGCTGGCTTCAGCCAGCCCTGCCTGTCCCGTGGGGCCGGCTTCAGCCAGCCCAGCCTGATCCGACTACCCGGCGCAGCGCCGCGACATGGGCCGGTGTTGTCCCGCAACACCCCCCGACAACCGCCGCCCCCGCGTCGATGACGACCCGCATTCCCTCGGCGAACGACGCAGGCCCGAGATCGTAGACGGCGCGACCGTCGTGCCATCGCGGCTGCCCGGCGTTCGGCAATGCCGCCACAGGCACGTCAACGGCACTGCGCATGAGTGCGACAGCCGTTGCGAAGGCGTCGAATCCCATGTGGGCTCCGCAGTTGGCGCCGACAATCGCCGCGCCCGCTTCACAGAGCGCCCGCGCCGCGTCTTCCGGCGCGACACCCATCATCGTTCGCAGCCGGCCGTTCGGCAGACGGCTGAACGCCATCATCGCCACGATGAGGTCGGCGCCCGCCGTCCGCGAGGCTTCGACCGCCGCGACGGCTTCTTCCAGGCTGCTCATCGTCTCCACGATGATGCCGGAAGCACCGCCGTCGAGCAGCGCCCGCGCCTGTCGTGCGAATTCATCGTGCAGTTGTGTGATGGTGACCGGGCCCAGCGGTTCGACCAACTGGCCGGACGGCCCGATATCCCCGAGGACGGTCATGCCGGGCCCCGCAACGGACACCGCCAGTTCGGCGGCTGCACGATTGACGGCCTCGACCTGGTCCGCGTGTCCAAGGCGGTCGAGGACCCAGATGTTGGCCCCAAAGGAGTTCGTGGTGAGAATGTCGCAACCTGCGTCGCGGTACGCGGCATGAATCGCGCGGATGTGATCCGGCTGCGAAACCGACCACCAGTCGCCAGACTCGCCCTGGGGGAGGCCGCGCGCCTGCAGCTCGGTTCCCATCGCCCCGTCGAGCACGGCTACGCGTGTTGTGATCAGTTCCAGGAGACTCATGATCAGTCCAGCACCGGGAACGTCAGGGCCGCCATGAATGCGTCGGTGTATCCCGGCCGTCCGCCAAGGTCCACGAAGGTGGCCGTGCCAACCAGCGCCTCGACGCGTTCGCGAAACCGCTCGTCGAGCAGGGCCAGCCGGGCGGCCACGCCGGCCACGTTCCCTGCCAACTGTACACGGTCGATGGCCATGTCTGGAACCAGGCCGATCCGCGCGAGACTCTGCCGGCGCGCGAAGTACCCGAAGTTGCCCGCCACCAGCATGACCGCCAGGTCGGAGGCCGCGAGGCCGGCTTCGGCAAGCAGGACTGCGATTCCTGCGCGGACGGATCCGACGGCGAGCTGCAGTTGCCGTACGTCGATCGCGCGGAGAATCACTTCCTCGCCGGGGTTACCAGCCAGGAGGAATCCCCGGCCCCACGCGCGTTCGACGACGCGTGTCCGGAGCGCGTCCGGAACGACGCCGGCGAGCGAATCGGCCGGCTTGAGGGCGCCGCGAGCGTCGATGACCTGCCATCGCCGGAGGTCGGCGACCGCGTCGATCAGGCCCGAGCCGCAGACACCGCGGGGCGGCACGTGGCCGATGCTCCGCGTAACGACATCGCCGTCGTCTGTGATGTGCACGGCATCGATGGCGCCATCCTCGGCGCGCATGCCAATCGAAATCGAGCGCCCCTCGAACGCCGGCCCGGCCGCCGTCGATGCCGCGAAGACGCGGCTTCCAGTCTGGAGCACGACCTCCGAGTTCGTGCCCAGGTCCAGCAGCAGCGACGGTCCATCGGCACGGTCGAGCCCGGCCGCGACCGCGCCGCCGACCGCGTCCGATCCCACGTGGGACTGCAGGCCGGGAAGCACGTACACCGCCGCCTGCGGATGGGCCTCGAGGCCGGCATCTGCGGCGCTCAGTCGCAGCGAGCCGGACAGCGACCCGCAGAAGGGGGCCTGACCGAGGGAGGTCACGTCCCGCCCCAGCCACAGGTGGATCATGGTCGGGTTGCCCGCGACCGCCACGCTGACAATGTCGCTGGGACTCGCGCCGAGTTCCTCGACCAGCGCCGCGGTCGCGCGTGTGATGGCGCCACGCACGGACGTGGTCAACGCCTGGAGCGCCGAGGCCGACTCGCTGGCCCTGGCAATGCGGCTCATCACGTCCGCGCCCATGGCGATCTGGGGATTCATCTGCGTCCGCGCGGCTTCCACGTAGCCTGACTCGAGATCGATCACAGCTAGTGCAAGAGTGGTGGTCCCGAGATCAACAGCCAGCCCGAGGCGGCCGGATGCGGGCACGTTGCGGACGGGGACGCGGCCGGGCTCGATCAGGTTCGACCCGCCGAACGATTTCTCGCGCGGCGCTGTCGCCCAGGACTCGACCTCGACCTGCGCGTCGGCGGCGAGGACGAGACGGCATCCAAGGCGCCAGCCCTGCAGGAGTTCGTGCGGTTCAAGGATGGCCGAGTCGGCCGGTGTGATCGGGACAGGCTGACTGCTCGACACGCGCACGCGGCACAGGCCGCACGAGCCCGATCCGCCACAGGGATGATCGAGCATGATGTCGCAGGCGGCACCCGCGACGAACAGCTCTACCGGTCCTTCGATGGAGGTCCGTCGGTCGAACGGCAGAAACCGGATAGTCGGGATACGTCGCCCTCCAGGAGCCTCCGGTTTCTACCACCCGCCCGCCGGGCTGTCAACGCGTGTGACCTGACGTTGTTACCTGACGAGCCGCCCGTCCACGAACACGTGGGTGATTGTCGTGGCCTCGGCGAACAGATCGCCACTGACGACAATGACGTTCGCGATCTTGCCAGGCTCGAGAGACCCGACCCGGTCCGCGGCGCCGGCAATGCGCGCGGCGTTGATGGTCAGCGCGCGAACCGCCGCGTCGGGCGCGAGTCCTTCCTTCACGGCATTCGAGGCGTGTTTCAGGAAACTCTTCGGATCCTTCAGGCCGCCGGATTGGAACGCGAATACCACGCCTGCCTTGTCGAGGGCCGCGGGCACCTTGAATACGTTAGCCCGGCGCCGCAGCACGCGAATCGGCTCGTCGGCGTCCGGGGCCAGCGTGGCCGGGCGCGTAGGCACATTCAGGCTGAAGATGACCCGCGCCGATGCGGCCTTGATCTCCGCGACGGCCTGATCGGCCTCGAGGCCGCCGGCCACGATCGGATCGAGCGAGAATTCCGCTGCCAGTGCCAGCGCGCGGTGGATGTCGCGCAGTTTCTGGGCCGCCAACACGACGGGCAGCCGCCGGTCCAGGGCGGCCTCGAGGGCTGTGAAGCCCGGGTCGGACCGCGGCCGCTCACGGCCGGCGGGTCTCGCCGCGTAGGCCTGCGACGCCCGTTTGGCGTACTGGGCGTCGAGGAACGACTGCCGCACGAACGCGATCACGCCCATCAGCGAGTTGGGATACCCGCTGCCAGGAGGACGATCGGTGTACACCACGTGCTGTGCGACCGGCGCCCTGACGACAAGCAGGCCATCCCGGACGTCGGCCAGGGACCCGATCTGCGGCTCATCGGCAGGCGGCACGACATTGATCAGTGCCGACCGCCCGGGAAACACGGTGCCCTCCGGCACGGCCAGCACGCTTGTGATACCGGCCTTGGCCAGCGCCGTCAGGTCCGCTGCGTCAGTGCGGATGTGTTCCGATGCCTCGAAACCTGGCCGGAAGATGGCGTCGCGTTTCGTTCGCTCTGCCTGCTCCGTCGTCGAAGGCTGGCCAGCGGTCTCTGCTGTCGGGACCTCCACGGGCATCGTCGTGCCCATATCGATGAGGCCCGGATAGACCGTGCGGCCCGTGCCGTCGATGACACGCGCATCAGGCGGAGATGTGACACCGGCGCCAACGGCCTCGATCAGGCCGTCACGCAGGACGATGGAGCCGCGCTCGATGATGGGGCCGGCTGCGGTGACGATCCGTGCGTTCGTGATGACAAACGCGCGCGGGGCCTCCGCGTGGAGTGCCGCGACGAGTGCGAGCGCGGCGATGGAGGCGAGCATCGGGAGTCGGAATCTGGTGATCATGGTTATTGCCTCGCCATCCACTTGTCGTAGAGCACGCGGTGCCGGTCGGACGTCCCGACGTCGCGTCCGTTGATGAAGACGTGGGTTACCGCCGTGCGGACCTCGAGCGGGTCACCGCTGGCGATGAAGAAGTTCGCCAGCTTGCCGGGCTCGAGGCTGCCCATGAGATCGGAGACGCCAAGCACCTCGGCGGTGCGAATCGTCATGGCCTTGATCGCCTCGTTTCGATCGAGCCCCCAGGCGACGCTCATGGCGGCGTGATAGGGCAGCAGACGTACGTTGGTGGCGTCGCCGCCGGTCGAAAAGACGAACGGGACACCCGCACGCGCAAGCGCAGCCGGGGCCTGGTAGGCGGCTGCGTGGAACATGTCGTCGCTCGACGGCAGGGTGAGCACCGACATCAGGATCACCGGAACCTTCTTCTCCGCGAGGAGCGGTGCCACGAGCGCAGCCTCGGGACCGGCAGCGATCACCAGCCGGATTCTCAGCCGTTCGGCGAAGGCAATCGCGTCGCGAATGTCGGCGTCCGTCTGGGTGACCATCACAAGTGGTTGGCGTCCATCGACGATCGGGCCCAGGGCGTCGAGGGTCCAGTCGATGGCGCGGCCGGGGCCCGACTTGGCGTAGGCACGGGCGTCGTCGAAGATGGCGGCGATCGTGTCGAGCGTGCCGTCGCGCTCCTTCTTGAGATCGTCGTAGGTACGCTCGCGCGCGGGCCCGCCGCCGGGCCCGCCGCCGCTGTCCAGTTCCGGAAAACGCAGCACCATCCCGATGGACGGGCGCGCTGTGGCTTCTTCCCACGTCCAGCCATCGAGATTCATCACTGGAATGTCACCGCCGATCAGGCCGCCCATCGGAATGATGGCGGCCGCGGTGACGCCGTTGGTGCGTGCGATGGCGATGGCATCGCTGTCGGCCTTGTACGCCACCCGTGTCCGGAGCGGTGCGTTGACGTCGAGTAGTTCAGCGGCGTCGTTGTACCAGCCGCCGGGGCCTGGTTCGGTGATGCCCAGCGACGTGGCGGCATTGATCCAGCCGGGATAGACGTCGCCGCCCTTGGCGTCGATGACCGTCGCGCCGGCGGGTACCTGCACGTCGGCACCCACGGCGGCGATGCGGTTGCCGCGGATGACCATGGTGCCGCGCTCGATCGTCGGGCTCGTCACCGGGTGGATGCGCGCGTTCGTGATGGCCACCACCGCGCCTTCACGCGGGACGGGACCGGTCTTCGGCGGCGCGGGTGCGGCCACGAGGCCGCTGGCTGCGGTGACGGAAGGGGCGGGCTGGGCCTTGGCCTTCGGGGCGTCCGTGGTACCAGCCTTGGCCGCGGCCGCCGCGGTCTCGGTGGCGAGCAGCGCGGCTTTCTCGCGCTCACGCTCCGCGACGCGCCGCTCGTCCGCCTGCCGGTCGTAGTAGAGGACGCCGTCGATGTACGTGCGCTCGACCGTCGTGAAGGCGCTGAGCGGGTGTTTCGTCCAGATGACGAGATCGGCGTCCTTGCCGACCTCAATTGAGCCAACCCGCTTCTCGACGCCCAGCCCCTTCGCGGCGTTGATCGTCACCATGCGAAGCGCCTCGTCCTCGGTCAGCCCTCCCCACTTCATGGCCTTGGCCGCTTCGAGGTTCAGGCGCCTGGCGTGCTCGGCGCTGTCGGACGTGATCGACACCGTGACGCCCTTCTTCGTCATGATGGCGGGGCTGTGAGGAATCGCGTCGATGACTTCCTCCTTGAAGCCCCACCAGTCGGCGAAACTCGACGCGACGGTGCCGTGCGCGGCCAGTTCCTTGGCGACTTTGTACCCTTCGAGGGTGTGTTCGAACGACGCGACCCTGAAGCCCATTTCTTCGGCCAGACGGATCAGCATCAGCATCTCGTCAGCGCGGTACGCATGCGCGTGGACGAGCCGCTTGCCCTCGAGCACCTCCGCCAGCGGTTCGAGTTGCAGATCGCGACGAGGCTCCACCGCATCGCGTCCGGCAGCCCGGCTGGCCCGGTATTCGGCCCAGACCTTTTGGTACGCCTTGGCGCGCGTGAAAGCGTCGCGGATGACGAACTCCACGCCCTGTCGGGTCGCGGGATAGCGGCGCGGGCCGCGGCCGAGGCCCGACCCGGGGCGTTTCGGATTCTCGCCGAGGGCGAACTTGAGCCCGGGCACGGCCCCGTCGAACAGGAAGTCTTTCGCGCGCGTCTTGCCCCAGCGAAGCTTGATGACGCTGTTCGTCCCGCCGATGGGGTTGGCGCTCCCGTGAAGCACGTTGGCCATCGTGCAGCCGCCCGCCAGGTCCCGGTAGATATTGACGTCCGTCGGATCGAGGATGTCGTCCGTCGCGGTCATTGACGACACCGTCGTGCCGCTTTCGTTGATCGACTCGGCGGCGATGTGCGAATGGGCGTCGACAATGCCGGGCGTGAGGAACTTGCCCGAGGCATCAACCACCTCGGCACCCGCCGGCACCTGCACGTTCGCGCCGACCTCGGCGATCTTGCCGTTGCGGATGAGCACCGTGCCGTGAGGAATGATTCCGTTGGTCACCGTCAGGATGGTGGCGCCGCGAATAACGACCACTGATGCGTGGCCCGCAGGTTGGGCCGAGGCTGGTGCGGGCGCCGAGGCCCAGGCGGCTGCGGCAAGAAGGACAAGGATGAGAATCCGGCGTATCACGTTGGCGAACCTCCCGGGGGCAGGAGCAAGTCCGGAGAACTGTAGCAGAAGGGCTGCTCCTTCCCGAACCAGCCGGGAACCATGTAACCAGATCCACCCGGGCAACCTTCGCGTGTGAATCCCGTCTAACGCCTCAGTTCGCCCGACCCCCGGGACCCTGCCCCCCAGGCGGAACCAAGGAATGGATACTCTCTGGCAGTACCTCAGACATGGCATCCGGATGCTCGGCCGGCGGCCCGGCACCACCGCCGTCCTGGTCTTGACCCTGGCGCTCGGCATCGGCGCGAACTCGGCGATCTTCAGCGTCGTCGATGCCGTGCTGCTGCGGCCGCTGCCCTACCCGGATGCCGGACGGTTGGTCAACCTCTACGAGCACAACTTCGCGCGCGGGTTCTCGCGGTTCTCGATTGCGGTGCAGAACTTCGCCGACTGGCAAAGCCAGAGCCGCGTGTTCGACGGCATGGCCATCTACACGGCCAGAGCCGCGAACCTCACAGGGGGAGCCGAGCCGAGGCGGGTGATCTACGCGACGGTCTCCGACAATCTGTTTCACGTGCTCAACGTGACCCCGGCGCTGGGGCGCTCGTTCGGTCCCGACGATGCTCGCGAAGCGACGAACCCGATCGTGATCCTGAACCACCGGTTCTGGCAGGAGTACTTCGGCGGCGACGTCGCCGCCGTTGGCAGAACCATCCGCCTGCACGGCGTGAGCCACACGATCGTCGGTGTCATGCCCGCGTCGTTCGAGTTCGCATCCGCCGACATCGAGATCTGGAGCCCGCTGCCTCGAGACCCGCAGCTGGTTCCCGGCGGCCGCGGACGCCATTTCGCGAATGTGGTCGGGCGCCTGAAGGCGGGGACGACACTCGAACAGGCCCAGGCCGAGCTGGACACCATCGCCAGCCGGCTGGCCATGGCGTATCCGGACACGAACGAGGGCTGGGGCGTGACGGTCGAGCCGCTGCAGCAGTCGCTGGTGGCCAACAGCCGCGCGGTGCTGCTCATCCTGTGGGCGTCGGTGGGCTTCGTGCTGCTCATCGCGTGTTCGAATGTGGCCAACATCCTGCTGGCCCAATCGGCGTCCCGCGAGAAGGAGGTCGCCATTCAGTCGGCCCTCGGCGCTGGTCGAGCACGCATCGTCGGCCAGATGCTGGCCGAGAGCGTACTGCTCTCCCTCGCGGGCGGGGCAGCAGGATTGCTGATCGCGTTCTGGGGCGTGCGCTGGCTCCCGACTCTGGCAGGTGACGCGCTGGCCCGCATGAACGAGGTCGCGCTGGACTGGCGCCTGGTGACCTTCACGGGGCTCGCCTCTGTCGCGACCGGTGTTCTCGTCGGCGTGATCCCGGCGCTCCAGGCGTCCAAGACCGATCTGGACGCTTCGCTCAAAGAGGCCGGACGTTCGTCGTCAGCCGGCCTGCGCGGCCGATTCCGAAGTCTGCTGGTCGTCGGCGAGGTGGCGCTCGCCCTGGTGCTGCTCATTTCCGCAGGCCTGGTCATGCGGAGCTTCATGACGCTCTGGGCCATGGAACCCGGGTTCGACTCCAGGCACGTCCTGACGTTTCGCTACACCCTTCCGGTGACTGCCTACCCGGAACCGGAACAGATGTCAGGCCTCCACGAGCAGATCGTCGAGCGGATCGCGGCGCTGCCGGAAGTCGAGTCGGCTGGAGCCATCAGCGCCCTGCCACTGGCGGGCGATGTCGAGAATTGGAGCTTCACCATCGACGGCAGGTCTGCCAGCGAGTCCACAACGCCCAGCACGCTGGTGCGGCACGTGTCGGCGGGCTACCTCGACACGATGCGGATTCGCCTGCTCGAAGGGCGCGCGCTGAATGCGTTCGATCGCGCCGGGGGCGAGCCGGTGGTGGTCATCAGTAAGGCCATGGCCGCGACCTATTGGCCCGGTGAACGCGCCATCGACCGGCGCGTGCAGTTCAGGGGCCCGGAGGATCTGGCGGCGATCACCTGGAGGGTCGTCGGGATCGCGGACGATGTGCCGAGCAGCAGCCTGGATGGGGCACCGAAACCGACGCTGTATCTGAGCTACACCCAGTGGCCGTTCCGCATGCCATCGATCAGCCTGGCCGTTCGGACCAGGACCGATCCATCGTCTATCGTGACCAGGGTCCGCGCCGAGATCGCGCGTGTGGACGAGGATTTGCCCATCTTCCACATCCGGACCATGGAAGAGGTTCGCGGGGCGTCGCTGGCCCAGAGGCGGTTCGGCATGCTGCTGCTGGGCTTGTTCGCCGGCGTGGCCCTGGTGTTGGCGGTGGTCGGTCTCTACGGCACAATCGCCTACACTGTCAGCCAGAGGACGCGCGAAATCGGGATTCGCATGTCGCTGGGTGCCAGGCCGGGCCAGATCCTCGCGATGATGGTCGGCCAGGGAGCCGTCCTGTCGGCCGTCGGCATGGTTCTCGGGTTGTGCGGCGCCTTCGCGCTGACGCGCTACCTGAGCAGCCTGCTGTTCGGCGTGTCCGGAGTTGACGTGCCAACCTACGCCGGCCTGTCTGGCGTGCTGCAGGCGGTGGCCCTGCTGGCGTCCTACCTGCCCTCGCGCCGCGCGGCGCGGATCGAGCCTGTCGAGGCGCTCCACCGGGAGTAGATCAACGCCGGGGCTGAAGCCCCGGCGCCGTTCGGCCGCCCGACGAGTGCCGCAGCCGTACAGGCGGGGGGGGGGCCCCCGGGGGGGGGGGGGGGGGGGGGGGGGGGGGGGGGGGGGGGGGGGGGGGG
>CAYJPV010000034.1:0-58055 GCA_964372095.1 uncultured Vicinamibacterales bacterium
AGCCGATAGCCGATAGCCGATAGCCGATAGCCGATAGCCGATAGCCGATAGCCGATAGCCGAGGATCAGGGACTGAGGTGCCTTGCCCCAATCCCCAATCCCCAATCCCCAACCCCCAGCGTCTATACCCAGCCGCGCTGACGGCAGGCCGACGCGACGCGGTTGATCGCGATGACGTACGCCGCATCGCGTGCGTAGAGCTTCTTGGACTTCGCGAGGTCCGCCACGCCGTGGAACGCGTTGGTCATGAGCGTGTCGAGCTTCGACAGCACTTCGTCCTTCGGCCAGAAGAAGTTCATATTGCCCTGGACCTGTTCGAAGTAGCTGCAGCTGACGCCGCCGGCGTTGCACAGGAAGTCGGGCACGACGAACACGCCGCGTGCCTCCAGCACCTTGTCGGCCTCGGGCGTGGTCGGCCCGTTGGCGCCTTCGGCGAAGATCTTGACGCGTTTGCTGATCTTGTCCACGTTCTCGGCCGTGACCTGGTTCTCGATGGCACAGGGCATCAGCACGTCCACGTCCTGCTCGATCCACGCATCGCCCGCCAGGATCTCGTAGCCCAGGCTCTTCGCCTTGACCTTGTCGATCGTGCCGAACTTGTCGGTGATGCCGATCAGTTCTTCGAACGTGACGCCGTCCATCTTGCGGAACGTATAGGTCTTCTGGTCCGCGTTGTCCCAGCAGGCCACCGAGATGACCTTGCCGCCGTATTCCGTGAACAGCTTCACGGCGTACTGGGAGACGTTGCCGAATCCCTGGATGGAGGCGGTCATCTTGTCGATGGGCTGGCCGATCAGCTTCGCCGCCTCGCGCACCGTGTAGACGACGCCGTAGCCGGTCGCTTCGGTCCGCCCGAGCGAGCCGCCCATGCCCACGGGCTTGCCGGTGATGAACCCGGGTTCCTTGTGACCACGGATGGTCTCGAGTTCATCCATCATCCACAGCATGTGCTGCGGGCTGGTCATGACGTCGGGCGCGGGCACGTCCTGCAGGTAGCCGACGTTGCGCGCCAGCTGGCGTGTCCAGCCCCGGCAGATGCCTTCCTGCTCACGCATGCTCAGGTGGTGCGGGTCGCAGATGACGCCGCCTTTGCCGCCGCCGAGCGGGATGTCGACCACCGCGCACTTCCAGGTCATCCACGTCGCGAGGGCGCGGACCGTGTCCAGCGTCTCATGCGGATGGAACCGGATGCCGCCCTTGTTCGGGCCGCGGGCGTCGTTGTGCTGCACGCGGAAGCCGCGGAACACCTTGACCTTGCCGTCGTCCATGCGGACAGGGATGGCGAACTGGTGCTCGCGCATGGGCCACCGCAGCAATTCACGCGTCCCGCCGTCGAGGTCGAGAATGTCGGCGACCTTGTCGAACTGGGACTGGGCCATCTCAAAGGGATTAAAAGGCTTTGCCACGCTGTCTTCTCCTTCGGCGCGATGTGCGCCGCATGTATGCACGCAACGAATAATGACGTTCACGGGGTCGGACGCTGACACGAACGAATGAGAACCGGACACCTCCTTCGCCAGGTCCGTCCGGAATCCCGGCGGGCCGGCCGTGTGGGGGCTGGTGTAACACGCGCGCTGTCGCCTGCGGCTCTGCGAACCGGTGTCGTGGCCTGCGTCGCGGTGTGGCGCAGGCCGCCACACGCAGGTCACGACCCCGTCCCCGGGCGGTCCGTCTCACGGCCGTCCGGCTTCAGGCGTACATTCCGCGCATCCGCGTGACGGTAGCTACCCGATCGATGGCCACGACGTACGCCGCCGTGCGCAAGTCGACGCGATAGCGCAGTGCCGTCCGCAGGACGGTCTCGAAGGCCGTCGTCATCTTGGCCTCGAGACGTTCGTTGACCTCCTGTTCAGACCAGAAGTACCCGTGACGATCCTGGACCCACTCGAAGTACGAGGCGGTCACGCCCCCGGCGTTTGCCACAATATCCGGCACGACGAAGATGCCGCGTTCGTCAAGGATCCGGTGGGCATCGGGCGTCGTGGGCCCGTTGGCGCCTTCGATGACCACGCGCGCGCGGACGGCGCGGGCGTTCAGCGCCGTAATCTGGTTCTCCATGGCCGCCGGGATCAGAATGTCCACGTCCAGGCCGAAGAGCTGCTCGTTCGTGAGCGGGTCGCCGCCCGGGAATCCCTCGACGCTGCGCGCCTGACGCGCGTAGTCGACCATGCCGTCGATGTCGAGGCCCCGATCGTTGTAGACGCCGCCTTTCCAGTCGGTGACGGCCACCACGCGGGCACCCAGGTCGCGGATCATCTGCGCCGCGACCGACCCCACGTTCCCGAACCCCTGGATGGCGACCCGCGCGCCCGCGAGGTCGAACCCCAGGTGCCGTGCCGCCTGGCGGGCGACGAACGAGACGCCGCGGCCCGTGGCTTCGCGGCGTCCTTCGGAGCCGCCCAGCGCCAGCGGCTTGCCCGTGACGACACCCGTCGTCGTGGCGCCCACGTGCATCGAGTAGGTGTCCATCACCCACGCCATGACCTGCTCGTTGGTGTTCACGTCCGGCGCGGGAATGTCCTTGTCCGGGCCGATCGAGTCCACGATCTCGGCGATGTACCGGCGTGTCAGGGCTTCCAGTTCGCGGGCCGACATCCGCGTGGGGTCGCACAGGATGCCGCCTTTGCCGCCGCCAAACGGAATCTGGGCGACGGCACACTTCCAGGTCATCCACGCCGCCAGCGCGGTGATTTCGTCGAGCGACACCGACGGGTGATACCGGATGCCGCCCTTGGCCGGGCCGAGCGCGATGTTGTACTGCACGCGGTAGCCCGTAAAGACCTCGATCTCGCCGTTGTCCATCAGCACCGGGCACGACACCACGATCTGCCGCTTCGGGCGCGTCAGGACGTTCCAGACCCCTGGTTCGAGATCCAGAAGCCGCGCGGCCGAATTGAACTCCTCGAGCATGGCGCGAAACGTCGAGCCATGGCCTGGCAGTTCAGTGCCGCGGGGGACGCCGGGTACGGACTCGCTCACGGGAATCACCATCCAGTCGGGTGCGGGGGAACGGGGGAGGGCGGGCCGACAGGCCCCCGTCGACGGATCGTCGTCAGAGTACCTGTCGGATTCGGGCAAGTCAACTGGGAGGGACAGGCCTTCGGCCATCGGCCATCGGACGTGAAGAAGGGGCGAATGAACATTCGCCCCTTCTTCAATTTCTGCTTCCTGCTTCCTGCTTCCTACTTCCTACTTCCTACTTCCTACTCCTGCCCCTAGCCCCTAGCCCCTAGCCCCGAGTACACTAAGCCCCATGTCCACCGTCCCCTCCCGGAAGAGCCACGACCGCGCGGGTGCCTTCACCACGATCTCCGGCCGGCCGATCGAGCGCCTGTACGGGCCGGCCGATCTGACGGACTGGTCGTACGAGCGCGACCTCAACGATCCGGCCGCCTTCCCGTACACGCGCGGCATCCACACCACGGGCTACCGGGGCCGGCTCTGGACGATGAGGCAGTTTTCGGGCTTTGGCACGCCGGAGGAGACCAATGCCCGATACCAGCACCTGCTGGCGGCGGGCGGGACTGGGCTCAGCGTGGCCTTCGACCTGCCCACGCTGATGGGCCGCGATCCCGACCACGAACTCTCCCTCGGCGAGGTGGGCAAGTGCGGGGTCAGCATCGCCTCGCTGGCCGACATGGAGACGTTGTTCGAGGGCATTTCCCTGGCGGACATCACCACGTCGATGACCATCAACTCGCCGGCGCCGATGCTGCTGGCGATGTATTTGGTCGTCGCCGAGCGGCAGGGCGCCAGCTGGCAGACGATCTCGGGCACCATCCAGAACGACATCCTCAAGGAGTTCATCGCCCAGAAGGAGTACATCTTTCCGCCGCGGCCGTCGATGCGCCTCATCACCGACGTCTTCGCGTTCTGCGGTGCGCATGTGCCCAAGTGGAACACGATTTCCGTCAGCGGCTACCACATCCGCGAAGCGGGCTCCACGGCGCTCCAGGAACTGGCGTTCACCCTGCGCGATGGCATCGAGTACGTCCAGTACGGCGTGGATGCCGGTCTCGACGTCGATCAGTTCGTGCCCCGCATTTCGTTCTTCTTCAACGCGCATTCCGACTTCTTCGAAGAAATCGCGAAGTACCGGGCGGCGCGGAAAATCTGGGCCACGGTCATGCGCGACCGGTTCGGTGCCCGGGACGAACGCTCGCTGAAGCTGCGGTTCCACACGCAGACCGCCGGCGTCTCGTTGACGGCCCAGCAGCCGTACAATAACGTGGTGCGCACGGCCCTCCAGGCCCTCGCGGCCGTGCTCGGGGGAACCCAGTCGCTGCACACGAACTCGCTCGACGAGGCGCTGGCGCTGCCGACCGCGGAGGCCGCGACCCTGGCCTTGCGCACCCAGCAGATCATCGCCCACGAGAGCGGTGTGGTGAACATGGTGGACCCGCTCGGCGGGTCCTACTTCGTCGAGAAGCTGACGCGCGAGATGGAAGCCGGAGCGTACGAGTACTTCGAGACGATCGACCGGATGGGCGGCATGGTCGAGGCGATCGAGGCAGGTTTCCCCCAGCGGGAAATCGCCGAGAGCTCCTATCGTTTCCAGCAGGCGGTCGAGCGCAAGGAGAAGGTCATTGTCGGTGTCAACGACTTCGTGGTCAACGAAGCCAACCCGATTCCGACGTTGTACATCGACGAGGCGGCGGCCGCCCGCCAGATCGCCCGTCTCAAACAACTGCGGGCGGATCGCGACAACGGCCGTGTGCGCGCCGCCCTCGATGCGCTCAAGCGGGCCGCTGAAGGACAGGCGAATACGATGGAGCCCCTCCTCGAGGCCGTGCGTGCGTACGCAACCGTCGGCGAGATGTGTGATGCCCTGCGCGAGGTCTGGGGCGAATACGAAGAAGTGCCCATTATCTAGAGGCTAGAGGCTAGAGGCGCGGGGACTCGGACGAAACCAGGTGCCTCCGATAGGAATGCTGCGATGTCGAAAATCAGAGTCGTGATTGCGAAACCGGGATTGGACGGACACGATCGGGGCGCCAAGGTCATCGCCCGTGCGTTGCGCGATGCCGGCATGGAAGTGATCTACACGGGGCTGCGCCAGACACCCGAGCAGATCGTGAGCGCCGCTGCCCAGGAAGACGCCGACGTGATCGGGTTGTCCATCCTGTCTGGCGCCCACAACCACATCTGCCCGGAGGTGACACGCCGCCTCAAGGAGAAGGGCATGGACGATGTGCTGGTCGTGGCTGGCGGGATCATTCCGGACGCCGACGTCGCGAGACTCAACGACGCGGGCGTGAAGGGCGTGTTCCGCCCCGGCACGCCGATGCAGGAGATCATCGACTTCATTGGCGCCCACGCCCGGTCGCGCGCGGCGGTGTAGACGGCGGGACGCCTATTCCGGCCGCGGGAACCGGCCGATAACGACTGAGACGGATTCGTGACCTGCACAACGGGGTCGGGATTCTGGAGTGACTGCCGAGGCGGCGTGCCGTGCCGCGTCGTGCACGCTGCCGGCTCGGCCGGTGCCGTGGGTTGAACGGGTATCTTGGGGGACCATGCCGCATAAGCTGCTGCTGGCTGACGACTCGGTCACGATTCAGCGCGTCATCGAGTTGACGTTCGCCGATGAGGATGTCCAGTTGACAGCCGTTGGCGACGGCAAACTCGCAATCGAGCACATCATCGCCGACCCGCCGGACATCGTGCTGGCCGACGTCGGCATGCCCGAGAAAGACGGCTACGAAGTCGCCGCCTTCATCAAGAACGACCCGCGATTCGCTCACATCCCGGTCCTGCTGCTGACCGGGGCGTTCGAACCTGTGGACGAAGAACGTGCCCGTGCGGTGGGCTGCGACGGCGTGCTGGCCAAGCCGTTCGAACCGCAGATGGTCATCACCCGGGTCAAGGAACTGCTCGCCGAAGCCTCCCGCCCGGTGTCCGGGCACCGGATGGCTCCGCCGCGGCAGGCCCCGTTCAGTCTGGGCGCCGAGCCGTCACCGCCCGCCGCCGCATTCGCGGAGCCGGAACTCACCAGCGTCACCATCGTCCCGCCCGCCGAGCCGCCGGTGGCGGACGAACCGGCCGACGAGCCGTTCGCGATCGAATCCGCCCTCGACGGGGCCGTCCGCATCCGCCGGCGCCAGACGATGGCCGTCCCCGAGTTCGGCGTGCCGCCAGCCGAGCCCACGACGGAGCAGACGCCGGCACCGGACCTGTCCGAGGAGGCCACGCCCGTGCCTGGGCGGCGGGCGGAACTCGACGAGTACTTTGAGCGACTCGACAGTTCGCTCGGCCGGACGCACCGGTCTTCGGTCGAGGCTCAGGATGAGCCGTTGAACCTCTCGTGGGAGCTGCCGGCTGACGAGGCCCTGACGGCGGGCGGTCTGGCCGTCGGCCAGTTGACGACTCCGGTGACACCGCCCGAACCGTCACCGGTGGATCCACCATTCGACATCGGGTCACTGGCGGGCGGGCTGCCCGTCGAGCCTCCACAGGTGTCGTTGCCGGAAACCGAGACGGCACCCGACGTGCCCGAACCAGCGGCCCAGCCGGTGTTCGCGCAGGCGTTCTCGGCCCTGCTCGCGGCCGAACGCGGGGATGCCGACGCCGGCGCCATGCCGTTCTTCGGAGTCCAGCCCCCGCCCGAAGTGGACACCGAGGCGATCGTCGCGCGTGTGACACGGCAGGTGCTGGAGCAGATGACCGACCGGGTCGTACGCGACACGGTGACCGACATCGTGTCCAAGGTCGCCGAGCGCCTGGTGCGGGACGAAATCGAGCGCGTGCGCGCCTCCATCAAGTAGCCCCGGTTCCCAATCAATCGCTTGAAGCGGTCTCGGTGGAAGGGTTACGCTGTACGTTCCGTGTGACGAACGGGATCGTGCGTCATCACGCCAGCGGCACGTCCGCCGCCCGGCGACCATCCCGGCAGCCCAACCCATGTCCGATCTACCGAAAGCCTTCGATCACAAAGACGTCGATGCCCGCTGGTATTCCTTCTGGGAGTCCATCGGGGCGTTCAAGGCCCAGCCTGAGTCCGGCAAGCCCGTGTTCAGCATGGTCCTGCCGCCGCCGAATGTCACCGGGTCCCTGCACATCGGTCACGCGCTGAACCACACGCTGCCCGATATCCTGGCGCGCTGGAAGCGGATGCTGGGCTACGACGTGCTGTGGCTGCCCGGCACCGATCACGCCGGCATCGCCACGCAGAACGTCGTCGAGAAGATCCTGGCCGCCGAAGGCAAGTCCCGCCACGACCTCGGCCGCGAGGCGTTCGAGGCGCGTGTCTGGGAATGGGTGAAGACCTGTCACGGCACCATCACCGGGCAGATGCGGCAACTGGGCGAGTCGGTGGACTGGTCGCGTGAACGGTTCACGCTGGACCCGGGCCTGTCCCGTGCGGTGCGTCGTGAGTTCGTCTCGCTGTACCGCGAAGGGCTCATCTACCGCGACAACTACATCGTCAACTGGTGCCCCCGGTGCCGGACGGCCCTGTCGGACCTCGAGGTGCATCATCGCGACACGGACGGCAAGCTCTATTACATCACCTACCCCGGCGTGGCCGGCGGCCCCGGCGTCATGGTGGCGACGACCAGGCCCGAGACGATGCTCGGCGACACGGCCATCGCCGTGAACCCGGACGACGAGCGGTACCGGCACCTGGCCGGTTCGCGCGTGAAGCTCCCGGTCATCGGGCGTGAACTGCCGATCGTCATGGATACCTTCGTCGACCCCGCCTTCGGCACCGGCGCGGTCAAGGTGACGCCCGGGCACGACCCCAACGACTTCGCGATGGGCAAGCGGCATTCGTTGCCCAGCATCGCGGTGATCGACGAAGACGGCCGGATGACCGCGGAGGCCGGCCCCTACGCCGGGCTCGATCGGTTCAAGGCGCGCAAGGCGCTCGTGGAGCAGCTCCAGGCCGACGGGCTGCTCGTCAAGGTCACCGAGCACAAACACGCCGTGGGGCATTGCGAACGCTGCAGCACCGTGGTCGAACCCCTCGTCTCGACCCAGTGGTTCGTGCGCATCGGACCGCTGGCCGCGGAAGCGATCCGGGCGGTGGAAGACGGCCGCGTCGTCTTCCTCCCCGACAACTGGACCAAGACCTACTTCGAGTGGATGACCAACATCCACGACTGGTGTATCTCGCGCCAGCTGTGGTGGGGGCACCGGATCCCGGCTTGGTACTGCGACGCGTGCGGGCAGACGACGGTGTCGGAAGACGACCCCACCTCGTGCGCGTGCGGCGCAACGCTGCGCCAGGACACGGACGTGCTCGACACGTGGTTCTCGTCGGGCCTGTGGCCCTTCAGCACGATGGGCTGGCCCGACCAGACGGCGGATCTGGCGCGGTATTACCCGACGACCCTGCTCCTGACCGGTTTCGACATCATCTTCTTCTGGGTCGCGCGCATGATCATGCTCGGGCTCAAATTCGCCGGGGACGTGCCGTTCCATACGGTCTACATCACCGGGCTCGTACGCGACGAACGCGGGCAGAAGATGAGCAAGTCCAAGGGCAACGTCGTCGATCCCCTGTCGGTGATGGACGAGATCGGCGCCGACGCCCTGCGGTTCACTCTGGCCGCCATGGCATCGCCGGGAATGGACATCCCGCTCGCGGAAGGCCGGATGCAGGGCTACCGGCAGTTCATCAACAAGATCTGGAACGCCTCGCGTTTCCTGTTGATGAACCTGGGCGAGATGCCCGGTCGCCCGCCGGTGCCGCCGATGGACGACCTGGGGCCGATCCACCGCTGGATTCTGAGCGGCGTGTCACGCCTGACGACCGAAGTGAGCGATGCCCTGACGTCGTACCGGTTCGACGTGGCGGCCGATCGCCTGTATCACTTCTTCTGGCACGAGTTCGCCGACTGGTACATCGAGTTCGTCAAGCTCGACCTCCAGAAGACCGGCCCCGAACGGGAGCGGGCGGTCGGCGTGCTGATCGAAGTGCACGACCGTCTGATGCGCCTGATGCACCCGTTCATTCCCTTCATCACCGAAGAGATCTGGCAGAAGCTGCCCAGGCGCGCGGAAGACGGCCAGACGCTGACCCTGTCGGCGTTTCCCCGCGCCATGCCGGAATGGGCGGCGCCGGATGCCGAACGCGACGTGGCGTACCTGCAGGAGATCGTCACGACCATTCGGACGGTCCGGGCCGAGCGTGGCGTCCCGCCCGCCCGGAAGATCTCGGCGGTCATCGACGAAGCGGACGAGACGGCGCGCCGCATGATTGAGGCCAACGCGCCGTACCTGCGCCAGCTCGCGGGGCTCGAGTCGCTGGAACTGCGCGCCGACGTATCGGCCGGGGCCGACACGGTCAAACGGGTGCTGGCGCACGCCCACGTCTACGTGCTGCTGGCTGGCGCGGTCGACCGCGAGGCGGAGATCGAGAAGCTCCGGAAGGAGCTGGCCAACCTGGTGCGCGAAGCTGACAGCCTGACGCGGAAGCTGGCGACACCCGGGTTCGTCGATCGCGCGCCGGCATCGCTGGTCGAGGACACACGCGCGCGCGTGGTGCATCTCGCCGACCGCCAGGTGCGGCTGACGGACATGCTCAAGGATCTGGGCGCGTGACCACCGAAGGGCTCGACCCGGGCGTCTACCGCGAACTCGTGAGGCGTGCCCTGGCCGAGGATCTGGGCTGGGGCGACGTCACGACGGCGGCGGTCGTACCGCCCGATGCCATCGCCGTCGGCCGCCTCGTCGCGCGTGCGCCGCTGGTGCTGGCCGGGATGGACGTGGCGCTCGAGGTGTTTCGACAACTCGATCCGTCCGTCCAGGTGCGAGCCCGTCGCGCGGACGGCGACCGGTGCGAGACCGGCGGAGTGCTCGCGGAGCTGCAGGGGCTCGCCGCGCCCCTCCTCACCGCCGAACGCACCGCGCTCAACTTCCTGCGGCATCTGTCCGGGATTGCCACGGGGACCAGGCGCCTCGTGGATGAAGCTGCCGGCCGCTGGAGTGTCGGGGATACGCGGAAGACCCTGCCGCTGCTGCGCGCAATCGAGAAGTACGCCGTTCGCATCGGGGGGGGGCAGAACGGGCGCCTGGCCCTTGACGACGGCATCATCATCAAACGCAACCATGCACGCGTGGCCGGCGGGCTCGGGACCGCGGTGCGGCGGGCCCACGCGGCGCACCCGGACTCACCGATTCAGGCCGAGGTGGCCTCGGCGGTCGAGGCCGATGAGGCGGTCGAGGCCGGGGCGTCGTTCCTCCTGTGCTCGGCGGCGTCGGCCGCTGAACTGGCGCGAATCATCGAAGGCTGTGTGGGGCGGGCGCGCGTCGAGGTATCGGGGTTGCGCACGCCTGAGGATCGCGACGCGGCGGCTGCCGCCGGCGCCGACTACCTGTCACTGGGCTGCCTCGCCGACACGGCGCCCGCATCGGATATCACTCTTGACATCGAACCCGCCTGACCCGACGCCGGCCGAAGCGCTTCCTGACGACCTGGCCGCCGCGCTGGCCGCCGCCCGCGACGAGTTGCGGCACATCGGGTCGCCGCTCATCTACCTGCCCTCGACGGCCTCCACCAACGACGTCGCGGCGCGACTGGCCGAGGCCGGGGCGGCTGACGGCACCACCGTTGTCGCCGATACCCAGACGTCGGGGCGTGGGCGGCTGGGCCGCACCTGGTACTCACCGGCCGGTGCGGGACTCTACGTGTCCGTGATCATCAGGCTCGGGGCCGCCGGACACCTGTGGCCGGCAGGCGACGTGCGACACGCGGGACAGGTCCCGCCGCCGTCCCGCCTGACGTTGCTGGCCGGGGTCGCGCTGGCCGAGGCCGTGCGCGTCACCACCGGGTTGCCGGCCGATATCAAGTGGCCCAACGACCTGGTGTTCTCGGGAAAGAAGCTGGCCGGCATCCTGGCCGAAGGAACACTCCAGCAGGGCGTGATCGACAGCATCGTCCTCGGGGTTGGCATCAACGTGCGCGCCGTGTCGTATCCGCCGGAGATCGCCCATCGGGCCAGTTCCCTCGAAACGGAACTTGGCCGACCGGTCGATCGCGGGTTGCTGCTGGCGACGTTGCTGGTGAATCTGGGGCGGGCACGGCACGCTCTCCTGGAGGGTGCCGTCGCCGGCTGGCTGGCGCGATGGCGCGCGCTGTCACCGTCCGCGGCCGGCGCGCCCGTGGAATGGCGGGCGCCGGATGGGGCTCGACGGGGCCGCACGGCGGGTCTTGACGACGACGGGGCACTGCTGGTCGCGTCGGACCGCGGCGTCGAACGGGTGTCGTCCGGTGAGGTCCTCTGGTTGTAGGAGTCCGCATGCTGCTTGCTATCGATGTCGGCAATACGAATGTGGTGCTGGGCGTGTTTGCCCGCACCCGACTCACGCGCAGCTGGCGGCTGGCCACGTCCCGGGAACGCACCGCCGACGAAATCGGGCTCATGGTGAGCAACCTGCTCGACCGCGCCGGGATTACACCGGCGCGCATCGACGGTGTGGTGCTGGCGTCGGTCGTGCCTCAACTGACCGGGGCGATGATCGACATGTGCCGCCGCTACCTGGGCGCCGAGCCGCTCAACCTCGAGCCGGGCGTCACCACCGGAATGCCGAACCTCTACGACAACCCGGCGGAAGTCGGGGCCGATCGCATCGTCAATGGCATGGCGGCCTACGAACGTTTCGGCCGCGCCAGGCGCGAGCCGCTCATCGTCGTGGACTTCGGCACCGCGACGACGTTCGATGCCATCACCGCCAAGGGGGAGTACCTGGGCGGTGTGATCTGCCCGGGCATCGGCATTTCCGCCGACGCGCTCTTCCAGCGCGCCGCCAGGCTGCCGCGCATCGACGTGCGGAAACCTGCCCAGGTCATCGGGCGCACCACCGTGACGTCCATGCAGTCGGGCCTGTTCTTCGGGTACGTCGGCATGGTTGAAGGACTCGTCCACCGCCTGCGCACCGAACTCGGCGGCCGGGCCTACGTCGTGGCCACCGGCGGCCTGGCGGAAGTCATCGCCCCCGAGACGCATGTGGTCGACGTCGTTGACCGTGACCTGACGATGCATGGGCTGCGGCTGCTGTGGGAGCGGAACCGGCCGGCGGCGCGCAGACGCCGGACGACAGTCGCGACGCGGCGGGGCAGGGTGCGGTGACGCGTGAAGCCGATCAGTACTGCCGGGATCTCGAGGCCCATCTGTGCCGCCGCAACGCAGGCCACCTGGTCCGTATCGTAGGACCGTCATTCGAAGCGGTGCAGCGGTGGTTCCAGCGCGGCGTTCCCTTCAAGGTCGCCTGCCTGGGGATTGACCGGCACGTCGAGCGGGCCGTCGCGAAGTCGCCCGAGCGCCGCCGGCCCGTCCGCATCGAGTTCTGCGAGGCCGACGTCATGGACGCGTTCGACGAGTGGCGGCGGGCCGTTGGCGTACGGGCGTCGGACCTGAGACCGGGAGCCGACGAAGAGGCTGAGGTCTCCGACGAACCCCGGCCGCGCGTGTCGCTCGCGTCCCATCTCGAGCGCACGATCGCGCGTCTGACCGCGCTGCGCAGCGAGGCCCAGCGGCAGGCCGCGTGGTGCGCTGCGCTGGACGCGACGGTGCGCCGGCTGGACGTTCTGGTCGCCCCGGCGCGCAAGGCTCGCGGTGAGGCCAGGGAGACCATCCTGCGGGAACTGGCGCGCCTGGACGCGGACCTTCTGGCGGAGGCCGCACGCCTGGCCGAGCTGGACCAGGTGGCCCGGGCACACGCCGAGGCCGAAGCCGATCTCGCGCCGTTCCGGCCCCGCCTCGGAGAGGCCGACTACGCCACTGCCCTCGAGCGTGGACGGATTCGCGCGCTCCGGCTCCGCCTTGGTCTCCCGACCATCCTCCTGGACTGACACGTCCGTGAACCCCGACACGCTCACCCTTCGTATCGAGAAGCCGGCCGCCGGGGGGCGCATGCTGGCGAGGCACGACGGCATGGTCGTGCTGGTCGCCGGAGCCATTCCCGGGGAGCTGGTCCGGGCACAGGTCGAGCGCACCGAGCGCAGCCTCGCGTTCGCCACGGTTGTCGAGGTGGTTGAGCCCCACCCGGCGCGCAGGGCCGTGGCGTTCGATCCCCGCTGCGGCGGTGCGGTGTACGCGCACATCGATGCGGTCGAGCAGCGCCGGCTGAAGGGCGAACTGGTGGTCGACGCGCTCCGCCGGCTGGGCCGTGTCCCGTGGGACGCGCCGGTGCCGGTGGCGGCGTCGCCCGAGCAGGGGTACCGCATGCGCGCCCGCCTGCACGTGCGCGACGGGCTGATCGGGTTCTTCCTGGAGGGCACACACCGGGTGTGCGATCCCGTGGCCACGGGGCAACTGCACGAAGCGGTCGCGCCCATGTGCGCGGGTCTGGCGGCCGAACTGCGGCACGCGGGCCTGCGCGGCGACGCCGATCTCGAACTGTCGGAAAACGTGCTCGCGGATCAGCGGGCGATCCACCTTGAACTCGAGCCCGAAGCCTCGGTGCGCCTGGCCGACCTGCGGCTGACGGTGTCAGGCGTCAGCGGACTCAGTTGTTCGACCCGGGGCAGGACCGGCGAACACGTCATCGCGGGCGTACCGTTCGTCGTCGACACGCTGCAGATTGCCGGGAGCGACGGGGCCGTTCGGGTCACGCTGCGGAGGCACGCGCGGGCATTCTTTCAAGGCAACCGGTTCCTGCTGCAGGGCCTCGTGGAGACCGTCATCGGCGCCTGTCCGCCGGGCACGGTCGTGGATCTCTACGCGGGAGTCGGGCTGTTCGGGGTGACGCTGGCGGCGTCGGGACGGTACGAGGTGGTGGCTGTGGAAGGGCACCGGGCGTCGGCGCGGGACCTGCGGGTGAACGCCGAACCGTACGGCGGCGCGATTCGTGTCTGCGAGGCGCCGGTCGAACGTTTTCTGGCGCATCCAGGCGTGGCGCGGCCGGACGTCGTGGTGCTGGACCCGCCGCGTACGGGCATGACGCGCGACGCCTTGGCCGGGGTGGCGGCCCTTGCGGCCGACCGCGTCGTATTCGTGTCGTGTGATGTGGCGACGTTCGCCCGTGACGTGCGCCGGCTGGTCGATGCCGGGTACCGGCTGGGCCGCCTGCAGGCATTCGACCTGTTCCCGAACACGGCGCACGTCGAAGTGGTGGCCGAGTTGGCCCGCGTGTAGGGCGGAACGCGCCATCTGGATCCAGGGGGCTAGCCCGGACTATTCATGAATCGCTCGAATAGTTCGCCCTGCGGGCTTCGACTCGGCCGATTCTCGGCACTCGCTCAGGGCTAGTCGGTGGTCACCGGCTGGCTGGCGGCGACGAAACCCTCAAAGAGGGGACGGAATTCGCCCGTGCGCCAGAAATTTTCCGGGTGCCACTGAACGGCCACGCAGAACCGTGCGCCCCGCCGTTCCACGGCCTCGATGATGCCATCCGGGGCGGTGGCCGTCACGTCGAACCCCGGTGCCAGTGCCCTGACCGCCTGGTGGTGCCGGCTGTTCACGGCCAGCGTGTCGCCGGTGGCCAGTTCTTCGTGCATCAGTTCCGACAGCCGGCTCGAGCGCGACACCCACACATCGTGCGCGATCCCGAAGAGGGGCACCTTGACCAGATGGTCGGCGCCGCCGGTGACTTCGGACGGGATGTCCTGGATGAGGGTGCCGCCGAACGTCACGTTCAATACTTGCAGCCCTCGGCAGATCCCGAGCACCGGGAGGCCGGCTTCGACGGCCAGTCGCGCCAGCTCCAGCTCGTACGCATCACGTGCGGCGTCAAGTCCGGCGATCGACGCGTGCGCCGGTTCCCCGTAGCGGGCCGGGTCCACGTCGCCGCCACCCGTGAACAACACGCCGTGGCACGACGTCAGGACGCCGGCGGGCGTGTCGGCGCCGTAATCGAGTACGCGCGCGTCGCCGCCGGCGCGGCGAACGGACTCCACGTAGTCCGGCAGCGCACGGCACGGTGTGATGGCGATGGTGGGCAACATGTTGGTCTCGTTCACATCCGGGCCGGAACCTGGATTCCCATCAGGTCGAGGGCCGTCGTCAGTTGTTTCCGCACGTACGCCACACCGGCCGCCCGCCACAACTGGACGTCACTCCGATCCTCCTGGAGGACCGAATACCGATGGTAGAACGCGTTGAAGAGCTGGGCGAGCGCGAACGCCCATTTCGCCAGCACGGCGAACTCGAGGGTACGGGCCGCCTGCTGCGCCACTTCGTCGAGACGGCTGGCTTCGAACACCACGGCCCACAATCCGTGGTCGTCCACGCTCGCGGTCAGTTCGGTGGGGTCGAGGCCCCCCAGGCGCGAAACCACCGTTGTTTCATCCAGACCGACCCGCTCGCGGATCTTGTGCAGGATGTTGTTCGCGCGCACCACAGCATACTGCAGGTACGGGCCGCTTTCACCTTCGAAGCTCAGCGCTTCGTCGATGTCGAAGGCGATGACCTTGCCCCGGGAGAACTTCACCAGGAAGTACCGGACGGCCGCGACCGCAATCATCGCGGCGGTCCGCCGGCATTCCTCGGGCGGGAGTTCCGGGTTACGTTTCGACACCTCGCCCTCGGCCTTGGCGATCAGCGTGTCGATCAGGTCGTCGGCCTTGACGCCCGTGCCCCGGCGCCCGGAGACTTCGACAAACGGCCGGTCCAGGTCGTCGGGATCGGTCTCGTACCCGAGGTAGCGTGCCGTCTGGTGCGAGAGCGCCACCATTTCGTACGAGAAGTGCGTCGATCGCTCGGCTTCGCCAGGGTGGCCCGCGGCCGCCAGTGCCTGCTTGAGTAACCGCTGGAGGTACGACTGGCGGACGTCGATGACGTTGAACACCGCGGTGGCGCCGCCGAAGGGCGGGTGCGACTCGGCAGCCGCTTCGGGTACCGAGCAGGTGGCCCAAAGGGGGCCGCTCTTGCCCTCGGCGCCAAACGGCCGGTAGTGGAAGTCGCGGCCAAGCAGGCCGAACTTCCAGAACTGGTAGGCCATGTCCTTGCCGACGTAGGTGACCGTCCCGTTCGAGCGCACGATGACCTTCTCGGACTGGTCGTCCCCCGCCTCCGTGACGTCGGCGGCTTCCTCCGGCGGACCGGAGGCGTCGTCGATGTGCATCACCCAGCACCCGGCCAGCCGGCCAGCCGGCTGGAAGTACACGGACCCCTGGGCTTTCAGCGTCTCGAACGCCCGGTTCCAGAAGTGCAGCCGGAGAATATCGCCTTCCCAGGTGAGCAGATCGTAGAAGACGTTCAGTCGGGCCATGGTCCTGAGATGGCACCGGACGATGGCGTCGGCGACGAGGCGTCCGATCGCGGCGAGGTCGCCTTGCCCGTGTTCGATGTCGTGGAGTGCGGCGGCCCGCACGGCCAGGCGGGCCTTGTCGCCGTCGTACCACTCCGTCACGCGGGCGTAGAGGTCCCAGCAGAGGTAGTCGAAGCGCGGTTGCGCCGCGAGGGCCGCCACGTCAGCCGGCGTCTTCTGTTCCAGTTCCTTGAAGCCCACGGCGACATCGGCCACCTGAACGCCGGTGTCGTCGATGTAGTTCTGGATCTCGACCTCGTGGCCGAGGAAGCGCAGGCACCGCACGAGCGTGTCACCCAGCGCGGCGTTCCGCAGGTGGCCGATGTGTGCCGCCTTGTTCGGATTGATCGCCGTGTGCTCGACGATCGTCTTACCGGTGTCGGCGGCGAGCGCCGGCAGGGGCGCACGGTCGGCCAGGCGGTCCAGCAGAAAAACTGTCCGGTCGAGATGGAGATTCAGATAGCCGTTCGCGGCACATTCGACCCGGAGGACCCCCGGAATGGTGGCAAGGCGTGCGGCGAGTTCCTGCCCGATCTGGCGGGGGGCTTTCCGGAGAACGCGGGCCAGTTCGAAGGCGACGGTCACCGCCAGGTCTCCCATGGACCGCGACGGCGCGTAGCCGATGTTGATCGGCGGCAGCGAGGCCGGTGCCAGGCCGTACTGCCCGCAGACGGCCTCGATCACATGGGCGCGAATAGTGTCCTGAATGGCGAGAATCATACGGTCACGCTCCGGACCGGCCTGCCCGCGCGACGGCGCGCGAGAGGTCGTCTGGCGTATTGAGGTTCATGAACAGCAGTCCCTCCGGATCGAACGGTTCGATCTCGTGCGGACCAATCTCCCGGACGTGCAGCCCGGCCAGTGCGTCGACGACTTTCAGCCGGCCCGTATCGAGGCGCCGTTCCACGGGCGCGAGGCAGGCCTGCGCGTAGACGGCGCACAGCGGGTGCAGGCCGTCCGGCGTCCGCGGGATCACGGCGTCATGGCCGCCCAGAGCGTCCCGCAGGAACGCCAGGAAGGCCCCGGTCAGGAACGGCATGTCGCAGGCCACCACGAGGACCGGGCCCGCAGCGACGTGCAGGGCGGTGTGGATGCCTCCGAGACTGCCGCAACCGGGCCGGATGTCTGCGACCATCTCCACGCCGGGCCGCGGCGGCGGCGCGCCGCTGTTCCCGATGAGCACGATGCGGTCGACGACGCCGGCCAGGGCGTCGAGCTGGTGGTCCAGGATGGTCCGGCCGCCCACGTCGAGGCGGCTCTTGTCGAGGCCGCCGAGACGGTGAGCGCGGCCTCCGACGAGGATCGCTGCAGTCTTGGGCATCCGATTCGGTCCGAAACATGGTACGTTAACAAAAAATGAGTGCGGCGGGAATCGGACGTCTCTTAATCGCAAGTCTCCACCAGGCAATCTCGGAACAGATCCCAGCGCGCCTGTCCTTTTACGAACCGTGGCTGACCACTGACGGCTTTCGGACGAGCCGGGTGTCGCTTGCCGGGATTCGGGCGGCCTTCAGCTTCCTGCGGCAGGACGATGGCGCCTACGATCCTGTCATGCGCCGTGCCGGGGAGTTGGCGGCCTCGTGGCTGTGGCAGGACCTAGCCGCCGTCAGGCGGGCCTGGCTGCGCGGGTTGCCGTCCTGGTGGCGCCGGCGGGTGGCGGCCAATCTGGCACGGCGCCTTGTGGCGGACGCCTGGCGCGAGTCCCGTACGCAAGTCCGCTGGCGCAAGGGCGAGGGGCGGCTGTCGATCGAGGACTCGCTGTTCTGTGAGGTTCGCACGTCGGTACCGCATCCCCTGTGCGCGTACTACGCGGCCGGCCTGTCCGAGTTCCTCCGGCAACTCGGCGTGAACGAAGCGGCCTGCGTCGAGGCGTGCCGGGCCCAGGGCACCGACCGGTGCGAAATCGTCGTGCCCGCCGCCACACGCGACGCCCGCGGGACGGCCGCCGTGACCGCCCTCGTCTTCCTGTTGGTGGCCGGTCCGGCGGTCGTTCGCGCGCAGAGCCCCGCGCCGTCGGCACCGCCGCCCCGGGTGCTCGTGTTCCCGTTCGAGAATACGAGCCGTGACGCCCGCCTGGCCTGGCTCGGGGAAGGTGCGGCACTGCTCGTGGCCGACCACCTGCGGGCCGCCGGGGCCGACGTGCTCACACGGGACGAACGGCTGCGGATCTTCGAGCGGCTGCAAGTGCCGCCGCTGGCCAGCCTGAGCCGTGCGACGGTGATCCGGCTGGGCCAGCTGGTCGGGGCCCACGAGGTGATCACCGGCGAACTGCGGCGGGACGGCGACGACGTCGTCATTCACGCGCGGCGGTTGTTGCTGGAATCAGGCGTGATGGAGCCTGCCCTGGTCGAACGCTCGGGGCTGGCGGATGTGTATGCCGCCTGCGATCGGTTGGGCGCGCGGCTCGGCGTGGCCAGCCCGGCGGGCCGGCCGGTGCAGGCGCCGCGCCCACCGCTCCAGGCGTTCGAGCAGTACGTCAAAGGGCTGCTCGCGGCGACGCCGGCGGCCCAGGAGGCCTTCCTGAACAGCGCCCTGGCGGCGTCCCCGACGTATGACGCCGCCCGCCTCGCGCTCTGGCACGTCCGCACTGCGGCCGGCGATCACAAGGCGGCGGCCGAAAGTGTGCGAGCTGTCCGGGAGAGCGGGTCCGGGTTCGCTGACGCGCAGTTCTTGCAGGGCTTGTCGTCGCTGCACCTCGGTCAGACGGCCGACGCCGTTGCCGTCCTCAAGTCCCTGCACGAACGGGTGCCGTCCGCCGCCACGCTCAACAACATTGGTGTGGCCGTCGTCCGGGATGGGGCGCTCGCCCCGCGGGTGGGGCGGGCCACCTGGTTTTTCAGCCAGGCTCGTGCCATGGACGACCGTGATGCGGACTACGTGTTCAACCTCGGCTACGCCTATTGGGTGGAGGGCGATCCGGCCGGTGCCGCGTACTGGCTGAAGGAATGTGTGCGGCTGGATCCGACCGATGGCGCCGCCCACGCGTTGCTGGCGCAGGCGCTCCACGCGTCGGGCCAGCCGGCCGAGGCCTTCCGCGAACTCTCGCTGGCGCAACGGCTGTCGTCGGCGTTCGACGCGGTCGATTTGCGGCCCGCGGCCTCGGCGCCGCGAGGACTCGAGCGGATCAAGGACGTGCGCGATCCGCGGCATGCCCGCCGCGTCGACACGTCGATCGACACGTCGGGTCCCCAGGGGCAGAAGGACCTGGCGGCGTTCTACCTCGATCGCGGACTGCGCCTGGCGGACCGGGAACTGGACCTGGCGGCCGAGGCGGAGCTGAAACGGGCGCTGTACTTCGCGCCCTACGATGCCCGGACGCACCTGACGCTGGGCCGTGTGTATCTCCGCTCGGGCCGGCTGCGTGAGGCCATTGACGCCGTCAAGATCTCGCTGTGGAGCGAAGAGAGCGCGGCGGCGCACCTCGTGCTGGCGGAAGCCTATTTCGAATCCCGGGACGTCGTGGCCGCCCGGGCCGAAGCCACACGGGCCCTGGTGCTGGATCCGAACTCCATCCACGCGCAGAAGTTGCTCGAGCGGCTGCCGAAGTGACGGAGGCGTATAATGAAGGCGGCTCGGGCCTGAGACCTTCATGACTGCCATCCATCGCCTTCGTTCGCTCCGCGTCGCGCGCCGTGTGCGCGCGGGCGCGGTTGCGGCCCTGATCAGTCTGCTGGCGGGAACGGCGCTGCTGGCGGCGGCGGACGGGCCGCCGGCCGCGCCCGTGGTGCTGGTCGCTCCGGTAGACGCGATCATCCATCCTGTGTCCGCGGAATTCATGGTAGACACCATGGACCGGGCGGACGCGCAGAGCGCGGCCCTGCTCGTCTTCATTCTCGAGACGCCAGGCGGCCTCGTCGACGCCACCCGCACGATTGTGACCCGGATGCTGGCCTCGAAGACCCCGGTGGCGGTGTTCGTGGCTCCGTCAGGCGCGCGCGCCGCATCCGCGGGGTTCTTGCTGACAATCGCCGCGGACGTGGCGGCCATGGCGCCGGGCACCCACATCGGCGCCGCCCATCCCGTGTCGGGGCAGGGCGAGAAGATGGACGAGACCGTGTCGGCGAAGGCCGCATCGGACGTGGCGGCGTACGCGAGGACCCTGGCCGCCGGGCGCGGGCGGAACGTCGACCTGGCGGAGCGCGCCGTGCGCGAAAGCCGGGCCTTCACCGAAGAAGAAGCGCGGTCGGCGACGCCGCCGCTGATCGATCTCGTGGCGTCCGACGTGCCGGACCTGCTGGCCAAGCTCGACGGACGGGTCGTGCGCCGGTTCGACGGCAGCCAGGTCACGCTGGTCTTGACGGGCGCCACCACGACCCGGGTGGAGATGGCCTGGCGTCAGCGGATCCTGAGCACGCTCGCGCATCCCAACATTGCCTACATCCTGTTGAGCCTCGGCGTGCTCGGGTTGACCATCGAACTGTGGTCGCCCGGGGCCGTCCTGCCGGGCGTAGTCGGAGGGATCTGTCTGCTGCTGGCCTTCTTCACGTTTCAGGTGCTGCCCGTCAACTACGCCGGCGTCCTCCTGATGGTGTTCGGCCTGGTCCTGCTGGTGCTCGAGATCAAGGTGACCAGCTACGGCGTGCTGGGCGGTGGCGGTGTCATCAGCCTGCTGCTGGGATCGATGATCCTGATCGACAGCCCGGCCCCCGAACTCCGTGTCAGCCTCTCCCTGATCCTGCCGGTCGTCGCGGCCATCTCGTGCGTCCTGCTGTTCCTCGTGCGGCTGGTGATCATCGCCCAGCGGCGCCGGCCGGTGACGGGCGACATCGGCATGATCGGACAGCGCGGACCCGTTCTCTCCGCGATTCCCGCAGGCGGCACGGGCCGCGTCCGCGTGGCTGGCGAAATCTGGACCGCGAACGCCGCCACGGCGCTTGCGGTGGGCGACACGATCGAGGTCACGAAGATGACCGGACTGGTTCTGACTGTGCGTCCCGCGTCCCCTGTGCAGGAGCCCACCTTATGATGTCCCAAGCCGTACTGATCTTCGTCGCGTTCGTCGTGCTCTACCTGCTGAATTCGATCAAGGTGCTGACCGAGTACGAACGCGGAGTCGTGTTCCGCCTGGGCAACCTGCTGCCCAACCCCAAGGGGCCCGGAATCGTGTTCGTCTTCCAGCCGATCGACCGGATGGTGCGGGTGGGCCTGCGCACCGTCGTGATGGACGTGCCGCCCCAGGACGTCATCACGCGTGACAACGTGTCGGTGAAAGTCAATGCGGTGGTCTACTTCCGCGTCGTGGATCCGCTCAAGGCCATCGTGCAGGTCGAGAACTTCAATTACGCGACGTCACAGCTGGCCCAGACCACCCTGCGCAGCGTCCTGGGACAGGCCGAACTCGACGACCTGCTGGCTCAGCGTGACCGGCTCAACGCCGAATTGCAGCAGATCCTCGATCAGCACACGGATCCCTGGGGCATCAAGGTGTCGTCGGTCGAGGTGAAACACGTGGACCTGCCGGCCGACATGCAGCGCGCCATGGCCCGGCAGGCCGAAGCCGAGCGGGAGCGGCGGGCCAAGATCATCCACGCCGAAGGCGAACTGCAGGCCTCCGAGAAGCTGGCCCAGGCCGCCGTGGTCATTGCCACCGCACCCGAAGCCATGACGCTGCGGTACCTCCAGACGTTGACCGAGATCGCGTCGGAGAAGAACTCGACCATCGTGTTCCCGCTCCCGATCGACTTCATCCGCAGCCTGACCGGCAAATGATCTGAGGATCTGCACGGACCATGAGCGAGGAACTGGCGAGAGGCGTCCACCTCTCGGACAAGCAGATTGTCTTCGGCGTGATGACGGCCACCGTGGTGGCCGTCGTGGTATTCCTGTGCGGCGTGTTCGTGGGACGCGGCGTCCTCGCCCTGCGGCCGGCATCGGTCGAGCACGCGACCGCCGACAACCGCGTGGTGCCGGACATGTCGGGCCCCGGGGCGGAAAACGAGGCGGGCGCGGCGTTCGGTGTGGACGCTGCCGGGACGATCACGGCGCCCCCGGACAAACTCACGTATCCCGACCGGCTCGGCAAGGGGACGCCGCCCGCTGAGTCCCTGTCCGCAGCCACCGAACCCGGCCCGCCCGTCCCGCCGCCGGATGCACCTGAGAGCAGCGGCGACGCCGCGGCGGCTTCGCGCGGCGCGAGGAAGGCTGCCGCCGGTGGGGCGGTGGCCGCGGCCGAACCCCAGGCCGGTCCCACCGCACCTCCGGTGGCGGGGGCGTCCGTACCATCGGCCTCTGGCGCCTACACCGTGCAGGTGTCCGCCGTCCGGCGCAGGGAGGAGGCGCAGACGATTGTGGACCGCCTGAAGAAGAAGGGTTTCCCGGCTTTCGTCTTTGCGCCTCCGCACGGCGACCCGCGCGGAGGGTTCCGCGTGAGGGTCGGCTCGTTCGGTAGCCGCCAGGAAGCCGCCCCAACGGCTGCCCGGCTCCAGAAAGAGGGTTACCAGCCCTGGATTACGCGCTAGCCTTCGTTTCTGGACTCCTGCTCGCTCTCAGTTTTCCCCAGTTCGGACACCCGGCGGTGGCCTGGGGTGCGCTTGCGCCCCTGTTTGTGGCCGTCACGCGGTTGCCGCGGCCATCCGGGTCCCGCGCGTTCCGCCTGGGCCTCGTCACCGGGGCGGTGTCGTTTGCGGGCACGATGTACTGGACGCCGGCCGTGATGTCGACGTTCGGCGACATCAACGGAGTCGTGTCCGTGGTGCTGGGGGGCCTGCTCGTCGCCTACCTCGCGCTGTATCCCGCCCTGTTCGCCGCGCTGCAGGCGCGGGCGTGTACGACCTTCGGGCGCCACGCCCTCTGGCTGGCTCCGGCGATCTGGGTGGCCACCGAGTTGTTGCGCCGTTACGTCCTGTCGGGCTTCCCGTGGGTCCTGCTCGGCTACAGCCAGGCATCAGTGACGCCCATCGTCCAGGTCGCGAGCGTCGCCGGCGTCTACGGCCTCTCGGCGCTGGTGGCGGCGGCCTCGGTGTGCCTGGCCTTCGCAGCCGTCGGCCGGGGGCGGGAACGTGTACTGGTGCCCCTGGCCGGGCTGGCGGTCGTCCTGCTGGTTGCGGCGGCGGGCCAATGGCGGGTGAGTGACGGCCGGCTGGCCGAAGCCGGTGAGCCCGTCCGCGTGGCCCTCGTGCAGGCCAACATTCCCCAGGAACAGAAATGGGATGCCGGCCACGCGAGCCGCATCCTTGAGGCGTATCTCTCGATGACCCGCGAGGCCGCCGCCGCCGGCGCGCGCCTGGTGATCTGGCCCGAGTCGTCCACGCCGTTTTTTTTCGACTACGACCAGGCCGGCAACGCGGCGATCCGCCAGGTCGTGCGCGAGACCGGCGTCCACCTGCTGTTCGGCACGGACCAGTACGAACCAGGTCCGCCAGCCCGGTCCTTCAACGCCGCCCTGCTGCTTGACCCAGCCGGCGTGGTGACCGGCGTCTACCGGAAGATGCACCTGGTGCCCTTCGGGGAGTACGTCCCGCTCAGGCGACTGCTGTTCTTCGCCGCGCCGCTCGTTGAGTCGGTGTCGGATTTCTCGCCGGGCAACGAAGCCACCGTCATGACCGTCGGGGCCCGGCGGCTGTCGACGGCCATCTGTTACGAAGTCGTCTACCCGGACCTCATCGGTACGTTCACCGACCGGGGCAGCCAGCTGCTCACGACCATTACCAACGACGCCTGGTACGGCCGCTCGTCGGCGCCCCACCAGCACTTCTGGCAGGCGGCCGTGCGGGCCGTCGAACAGGGCCGGTATCTCGCGCGCGCGGCCAACACCGGCATCAGCGGGATTGTGGACCCGTACGGCCGCGTGGTCACGCGTTCGCCCCTCTTTGCCCGAACGGTCCTGCAGGGCGACGTCCGTTTCATCGACGAACGGACACTCTACGGCCGGACGGGCGACGTGTTTGCGTTTGCCTGCGTCGCGCTGACACTGCTGGCGATGGCGGCCACCTGGCGGACGAGGGGAAACCTAGGGAAGTAGACAGTAGGCAGTAGACAGTAGACAGTAGCCAGCAGGTGCCGGCAGGCAGTGCTTCCTACTTCCTACTGTCTACTTCCTACTGTCTACCTCCTGGTCCCCTTTGGCGGTAGGATGGAGACAGGAGGCATCAGTGGCAATCGAACTGGACGATCTGGTCAAGCAGTACCACAACCTTGCGGAGCGGTGCGGCGAGCTGCGGAGTTATCTTTGAGGCAGCACGCCTGCGTGAAGAGATCGCCAGCCTCGAAGAACGGGTAGCCCAGCCGGATTTCTGGAAGGATCAGGCCGAGGCCCAGAAGACGCTGCAGCGCCGTCGCCGCCTTCAGGACGACGTCAACCTGTCGGACGCCCTCAAGCAGCAGCAGGACGACCTCGGCGTACTCGTGGAGTGGGCCGAGAGCGGTGAGGACGTCATCACCGACCTCCAGGCGGGGCTCGAGACGCTCCGGACGAAGGTCGAAGCCGCGGAGACCAAGCGCGTGCTGGGCGGCGAACACGACCGCCTCAACGCCGTCATCACGATCCACCCGGGCGCCGGAGGGACCGAGTCCCAGGACTGGGCCGACATGCTCTTCCGCATGTACCTGAAGTGGGCTGAGCGGCGGGGGTTCAAGCGCGAGGTCGTGGACTACCAGCCCGGCGACGACGCGGGCCTCAAGAGCGCGACACTCATGCTGCACGGCGAATACGCCTACGGCCTCATGCTGGCCGAAGCTGGCGTACACCGCCTCGTCCGGATTTCGCCCTTCGATCAGGCCGCCCGCCGGCACACGTCGTTCGCGTCGGTCTATGTCTGGCCCGAACTCGAAGACGACGTGGACATCGTCGTCGAAGAGAAAGACCTGCGCGTCGACACGTTCTGCGCCAGCGGGCCGGGCGGGCAGGGCGTCAACACGACGTACTCCGCCGTCCGCATTACACACTTGCCGACCAATACTGTGGTGTCGTGTCAGAACGAGCGGTCGCAGATCCGCAACCGTGACGCCGCGATGAAAGTGCTGAAGTCGCGATTGTTCGACTTGAAGCTCCGCGAGCAGCAGGACAAGCTGGAGAAACTCGGCGGCGAGAAGAAGGACATCGCCTTCGGCAGCCAGATCCGGAGCTATGTGCTCCACCCGTACCAGATGGTGAAGGATCACCGCACGAAAGAGCAGGTCGGCGACGTGAACCGCGTACTCGACGGCGACCTCGACAGCTTAAACACCCCATACGTTTTGCCCATGGGGGGGGCCCCCGTGGGCCTGGGGGGGGGGGGGGTCGACTTCGGGGTTTTTGGGGTTGGGTTATTGGGGATTGGGAACATCCCCTGTCTTCCCCAACCCCCAATCCCTAATCCCCAACCCCTAGCGTGGAAACCCCACCCCCGGCTGCGTGCCGGCGATATAAGCTTCCGTGATGGCACCCGGCGTGCCTTCCGGGACCGGCGCCCCGGTTGCTCGATCGACGGTCATGAAGACAATGTTGCCGGGCGCCTCGAAGGTCGGCGGGTTGGCCCGGTCGCACCGAAGGTCGATGTAGGCCTTCATGACGTCCATCCAGATCGGCAAGGCCGCTGCCCCTCCGGTTTCGTTGCGTCCAATCGGCTTCTTCTCGTTGTGGCCGACCCACACACCGACGGTCAGGTTCGGGTCGAACCCGACGAACCACGCATCGGTGTACTCGTCCATCGTGCCGGTCTTGCCCGCCAGGGGCCAGTCGAGGGCGGCGGCCTTTTCGGCCGTGCCTCGCTGCACCACGCCACGCATCAGATTGACCATCACGAACGCCGTGTCGGCCCGGATCCCTTCCTGGGGCTGGGGGCGGTGTTCCTCCAGCAGGTTCCCGTCGCGGTCCACCACCTTGACGATGTCGTACGGGACCATGCGGATGCCCTGGTTGGGGAAGGCCGAGTAGGCACTCGTGACTTCGCGGAGCGTGGCTTCAGACGCGCCGAGGGCCGTCGACAAGTACGGCTGGATGGGGCGCTCGAACCCGAGGCGCTGCGCGTAGGCCGCGACCTGCGCGGGGCCGAGCTGCTCGGTCATCTTCACGGTCGGGATGTTCCGGGACTGCTCGATCACGCGCCGGAGGGTCACCGGGCCCTCGTACTTCCGGTCGTAGTTGAGCGGTTCGTACGGAGGCTGGCCGGGACCCGCCTGGTACGACACCGGGGCGTCCACGATGATCGTCGAGGGGGTGAAGCCGCGGTCGATCGCGGCGGCGAACACGATCGGCTTGAAGGTGGAGCCCATCTGGCGCGGCGCCTGCACCGCACGATTAAACTTGCTCCGCGCGAAATCGAAGCCCCCCACCATGGCTTTGATCTGGCCCGTCCGGTTGTCGATGGCGATCAGCGCACCTTCGATGATCGGCGTCTGCTCGAGGGTGACCGTCAGTTGCATCCGCGCGGCGTCGACCTCCGTGACGCGGACGTCGATGAGATCGCCCACGTTGACCACGTCCGCTGCCGACGTCCGCCCCGTCCAGCGAACCGACGGACGCGTGAGATCCGCCTGGTACTTGCCGATGCGCAGGCGTGCCGTGCCCGACGCGGGTTTCGTGTCCGACGACTGCCGGCCACCAGCCCGACCGGTGCCGCGTTCGACGACGAGCGCGGGCACAATGTCCCCGGGCTGGATCGGGCGGTCCCACCGCCGCTCGTGCACGCCCTCGAGGGCCTTCCCATCCTTCAGGACATTGCGGGCGGTCCGGCGGAATCCCTGCCGCTTGTCAATACTCCGCAGCCCGGCGTCGATGGCGCGGTTGGCCGCCCGCTGAAGGTCGGCGTCAAGCGTCGTGTAGACCTCGAGGCCCGATTCGTACAGGTCACGGGCGCCGTACTGGCGTTCGAGATGCTGGCGGACCTGTTCGACGAAGTACGGAGCAGCGGTGTTGCCGTAGGACGGCAGCCCGGCCACGACAATGGGCGTGGCCTTGGCCGCGTCCGCCTGGGCCTGCGTGATGAACGACTCTTCGGCCATGCGCTGGAGGGCGTAGTTGCGGCGCTGCAGCGCCCACTTCATGTTCGTGTAGGGACTCTGGCGTTCCGGTAGCTGCAGGATGCCGGCAATCGTCGCGGCCTCTTCGAGCTTGAGGTCCTTGACCGATTTGCCGAAATACACACGCGCGGCAGCCTCGACGCCGTACGCGCCGTGGCCCAGGTTCATCTGGTTGCAGTAGAGGGTGAAGATCTCGCGCTTCGTGTACCGCCGCTCGATTTGCAGCGTGAGGAGTACCTCCTTGATCTTCCGTTCGGGTGTCTTCTCGGGCTTCAGGAACAGTTTGCGTGCGAGTTGCTGGGTCAGCGTGCTGGCGCCGGAGTACAACAATCCGCGCCCGTGGATCACGTTGCGGGCGATCGTCACCATCAGGCGGATCGGCCGGATGCCGACGTGGCTTTCGAATTCCGCGTCTTCCGCGGCGAGAATCGCGTGTCGCAGGGTATCCGGGATGTCTTCGTACTTCAGGAGTACGCGACGCTGCGTCGCGAACTCACCGACGACCGTGCCGTCAGCCGCGTGTACCCGGGTGATCGTGCTGGGCGTGTATTCGTCGAGCGCGCTGATGAGCGGCAGGTCGCCGGCGTAGGCCAGCAGCACACCCGTCGCCAGGCCGAGCACGGCCGCGATCACGAAGAGCGCGGCGATCCCGGCCTGGCGGGCCAGCGAATGACGCGTGGAGGGGGCAGCCGCTCGTTTGGTCTTGGTCATTGAACCCAGGGATCACCGCCGTCGCGATGGCGCGCTCGATCGCGTGCCCCCACGAGAGCCCGATGTCCCTGAATTGTATCGCGGTCTCGCACTGTTCGAGCCGGCGTCGTTGCCGCGGGGGGAATAACTCCGCGGCGCGTCGGACGACCGCGGCGCGGACCGCGGTGACGGGGACGATCGTGGGGCGTCGTACGACCGGCTCGGTCCAGAGGGCCCCGAGGGTGTGTATGAGCGGGGCGAGGGCCGGGTTGCTCCGCGAGGCATCCCGGACGCGCCGGGTGAGCTGTAGGACCGGGGTGCGGACGTGCGCGGCGCGTCGTCCGTGTCGCCGCCGCGGGGCGTGCCTTGCGGGAATCCGGAGCGGGGGCGCGCCGTCTCGGTGCGAGGCATTCCGGACGCGCCGGGCGAGCTGTAGGACCGGGGTGCGGACGTGCGCGGCGCGTCGTCCGTGTCGCCGCTGCGGGGCGTGCCTTGCGGGAATCCGGAGCGGGGGCGCGCCGTCTCGGTGCGAGGCATTCCGGACGCGCCGGGCGAGCTGTAGGACCGGGGTGCGGACGTGCGCGGCGCGTCGTCCGTGTCGCCGCTGCGGGGCGTGCCCTGCGGGAATCCGGAGCGGGGGCGCGCCGTCTCGTTCGCCAGCGGGAGTCCCGTACCGCCGCGCGACCCGGGGCGCAGCGTCTGATAGTCACCCCGAGTATCTGACGACCCACCCGTCTGGTAGCGCCGCCCGGACGCCGAGCCGAGTGAGCCGAACGATGGCTGTCGTGCGGCAGACCCTGCGGCGGGGCTGCCCGGCACCGTGCGGCGGGCGCCTCGTTCCGGGAGCCCGGCCCCGGCGTCGACGCGCTGCGACAGCCCCGTACCGTCATTGCGGCCGTAACGCGGAACGGCGGTGCCGATGCTGGGACCCTGCCCGGGCCGCGTGTCCGGCGAACCGGACCGGGCGCGGGTGTTGGCCGCCCACGATCGGGACACTGCCACATCCGGCGCAGGCGGGCGCCGATGATTCACGAACGAGCCGCGGACACGTGCGTCGAGGTGCCGGCCGTTGATGGCGGCACGCGACACGGCCGTGCGGCCGCCGTACGCATGGCGGGGAACCACCGTCCATCCGCGCCAGGGGTCGACGTGGCGGCCGTAGACGGCACCACGCAGGCCCCAGAGCCCGAACACCGGGCCGTCGTGATACCCGAGGGCGCACCAGCTCACATAGCCGGGCGCCGTACTCCACGACACCCAGCCGGGACCCCAGCTGCGCGAAGGAATCCAGTACCAACCCCACGACAGCGAGAAGCCCCATCGACCGTAGTGGTGGGTAGCCCAGCCCCAGGGATCGAGTCCGACCCACACCGATCCCCAGGACTCGTACGGGCGCCAGTAACCGTTGTAGTACGGACGCCAGTCCTCTTCCACCGTCGGGTACCAGACGTATCCGACTGACGGCTCTTCCCGCCACGTGCCGTACCGGTCAAGGGTGCCGGCATACGCGGTCAGTTCCCCGGGGAGGTACGCGCGCGACGTCGCGCCGGTCCACTCGCCGCGCCGCGAGGCGCTCCAGCGATCGAACGTGTCCCAGCGGGCCGAGTTGAAGTACTCGGGCACCGACGGCGCCGAGCCTTCCGTGGCGTAGGCATGTTCGCCTGCGCGCAGCGTGACGGCGCCCGCTTCGGTCGCCAGGGTCGCTTCGCCGCTGATGACCGCGAGTTCGACGCGGCCGGCGACGGCCGCCATCCGGTATTGGCCGGGCCAGTTGGTCTGCGCGGACGCCGCCGGTGCGTCAATCTGGTAGCGCTGGGCCCGGGCGGGATCGCGGCCGCCGGCCGCGAGCAGGAACACGCGGCCGTCGAGCAGCCGCACCAGATCACTGGCCAGCACGTCGGCTGTCGTGAACTCGTCGAGGTGCAGCGCCGAGCCGTCCGCAAACAGGACCTCGACGCGACCGGTTTCGGTGCGGAGCCGGTCGCCGGGCAGCAGCGGAAGGCCTGCGGTCAACGCCTCGGCCTGTGCTTCGCGGTCAAGGCTGGCGGAGCCGTCGACGTGCGACACATGGGCGAGCGGCGGAGGCGTGGTGGACGGTGCAGCCGGTGTGGGCGTTTGTGCCGATGTCAGCGACGCGCATGCGAGCAGACACGGCAGAACCCACAGACGTACGCCAGAACTGAGGTTCATGGTGAATCCCCAATCGATGCGCGGAACGCCGGGGCGGGCGGACATTCCGAGTCTGCAGGCAGGCGAATATAGTATAGCACGGGGCAGGTAACTCGTGGACCCGTCGGGATTTGCTGACGCACAGTCGGCAGGCGTCAAGAAATTATATTGACATGCGCACGCTAAGATTTTATTCTAATAAGTGCCTAAAGCTTGTGGGGGATGCTCCTGGGGTGGCCCGGAGCCCGCAGGCCAGCGAGGACACTGAACAATGAGCAAGATCATCGGTATCGACCTCGGCACGACCAACTCGGTTGTCGCCGTGATGGAAGGCGGCGAACCCGTCGTGATTGCCAACTCCGAAGGCGGACGCCTCACCCCGTCCGTGGTCGGGTTCAGCAAGACCGGCGAGCGCCTCGTCGGCCAGGTGGCCAAGCGGCAGGCGGTCACGAACCCCGAGAACACGGTGTTCTCGATCAAGCGCTTCATGGGGCGCCGTTTCGAAGAAGTCAACGAAGAGATGAAGATGATTCCCTACCGCGTCGGCCGCGACGGGGACCACGTCGTCGTGCAGGTGCAGGTGGCCGGCAAGGACGAACGGTTTGCCCCCGCCCAGGTATCGGCCATGGTGCTGCAGAAACTCAAGCAGTCCGCCGAAGAGTACCTGGGCCAGCCGGTGAAGCAGGCGGTCATCACGGTCCCGGCCTACTTCAACGACGCGCAGCGCCAGGCCACCAAGGAAGCCGGCACCATCGCGGGCCTCGAGGTCATGCGCATCGTCAACGAGCCGACGGCGGCGGCGCTGGCGTACGGGCTCGACAAGAAGAAGAACGAAACGATTGCGGTCTACGACTTCGGCGGCGGCACGTTCGACATTTCCATCCTCGAAGTGGGGGAGGGCATCGTCGAGGTGAAGTCGACCAACGGCGACACCCACCTGGGCGGCGACAACCTCGATCAGCGCGTCATCGACTGGATTGCGGCCGAGTTCAAGAAGGCCGAAGGCATCGATCTGACGAAAGACCGGATGGCCCTGCAGCGCCTTCGCGAGGCCGCCGAGAAGGCCAAGATGGAGCTGTCAACGGTGATGGAGAGCGAGATCAACCTGCCCTTCATCAGCGCCGACGCCACCGGCCCGAAACACCTGCAGATGAAGCTCACGCGCGCGAAGTTCGAGCAGCTCGTGGAAGACCTGCTGCAGAAGACCGTCGGGCCGGCGAAGCAGGCCCTGGCGGACGCGGGGTTGCAGACGAGCCAGGTGGACGAAGTCGTGCTGGTGGGCGGGTCCACGCGTATTCCGCGCGTGCAGCAGATTGTGCGGGACCTCTTCGGCAAGGAGCCGCACAAAGGCGTCAACCCCGATGAGGTCGTGGCCGTCGGCGCGGCGATCCAGGCGGGCGTGCTGGCCGGCGAGGTCAAGGACCTGCTGCTGCTCGACGTCACGCCCCTCTCGCTCGGGATCGAGACGCTCGGCGGGGTGATGACCGCGCTGATTCAGCGCAACACGACGATTCCGACGCGCAAGAGCGAGGTGTTCTCGACGGCGGCCGACAGCCAGTCCAGCGTCGAGGTGCACGTGCTGCAGGGCGAGCGGCCGATGGCCCGGGACAACCGTACGCTGGGCCGGTTCCACCTGGACGGTATTCCCCTCGCCCCGCGCGGCGTGCCGCAGATCGAGGTGACCTTCGACATCGACGCGAACGGCATCGTGAACGTGTCAGCGAAGGACAAAGGGACCGGCAAGGAGCAGAAGATCACCATCACGGCGTCGAGCGGCCTCAAGAAAGACGAGGTCGAACGCATGATGCGCGAAGCCGAAGCTCACGCCGAAGACGACAAGCGGCGGAAAGAAGAAGTCGAGCAGCGCAACCAGGCCGACCAGGCCGTGTACGCCGCCGAACGTATGCTGAAGGAGATGGGCGACAAGGTGTCGGCCTCCGACAAGCAGGCGGTCGAATCCGCGATGGAAGACGTCAAGAAGGCCCTCGAGAAGAACGATGCGGCGGCGATCAAGACGGCCCTGGAGCAGCTCACGCAGGTCCAGCACAAGATGGCCGAGGAACTCTACAAGCAGGCCGCTCCCGGCGCGGCCCCCGACGCCGGTGCGGACGCCGGCGCCCCGCCGAACCCGGATCGCCCGGGCGACGTGATCGACGCGGAAGTGGTTGACGACGGAAAGAAATAGGATGGACTTCTACGATCTGCTCGGCGTGCCGCGCGACGCGGACGTCGAACGTATCAAGCGTGCGTACCGCCGTCTGGCGCGCCGGCTCCACCCGGACATCAATCCGGGGGACGGCGCGGCAGCGGTGCGGTTTCGCGCGGTCGTGGAAGCCTACGAGACACTGGCCGATCCGGATCGCCGGCGCGACTACGATGCGCGCGGGGCGGCGGCGGGGGCCGTCGTGGGATCGGTGACCTTCGGCTTTGAAGGATTCGACTTCTCGGGCGCCGGCGTCGACGGGCCCGCGGCCTCGACGTTCGGCGACCTCTTCGCCGACGTGATTCAGGACACGCTGGGCGGCGGGTCGGGGCCGGACCACGGAGCCGACCTGCACGCCGGCGTGACGGTACGGTTCGCGGAGATGATGAGCGGAACGGTGCGGACGGTGCAGGTGCTGCGCCGGGGCGCCTGTCGGGTGTGCCGGGGCGGGGGCGCGGTCGTCGCGGCCGACGCGTTGTGCCCGGCGTGCCGCGGGGCCGGGGCGATACGCTCCGCGCGCGGGCGCATGGTGTTCGCCAAGCCCTGCGCGCGGTGCAACGGCAGCGGGCGCCAGTGCCACGTGACCTGCCCGGCCTGCGGCGGGGCCGGGGCCGAGACCCGTGCCGACACCGTGCAGGTGACCATCCCCCCGGGGGTGCGCGACGGCGAGCGGCTGTGCGTGGCGGGGCACGGACACGCCGGCCTGCGCGGGGGGCGGTCCGGAGACCTCTACGTCAGCGTCGCCGTCGAGGCCCACCCGCTGTTCCGGCGGGACGGGGACGATCTGCTGCTGACCGTGCCAGTAGCCGTGCACGAGGCGGCCCTGGGCACACGGTTCGATCTGCCGACCTTCGACGGCCCGGTCCGGTTCCGCGTGCCGCCGTCGACGCCGGCGGGCCAGCGTTTCCGCCTGCGCGAGCGGGGCGTGCCGTCCATGCGCGAGGGGCACCGCGGCGATCTGATCGTCGAGCTTCGCCTGGTCCTGCCGACGGTGCTCGACGAGCGGTCGAAAGAACTCCTGCGGGAGTTCGGCCAGCTCCAAACCGAAGACGTACGAGCCGCCCTCCGGGGGGACCCGTCTGCACGCTCGTGAAAGGGTGGGATCATGGTGACGCGGAAGACGGCCGGGAGCGGCAAGGCCTACTACATGATCAGCGTGGTGGCGCAGAAGTACAACATCCACCCGCAGACGCTACGCCTCTACGAGCGGGAAGGCCTGCTCCGGCCGTCACGCACGGACGGGAACACCCGGCTGTACTCCGACGAAGACCTCCAGCGCCTCGAGACCATCCTGTCGCTCACCCGGGACCTGGGCGTGAACCTGGCGGGCGTCGAGATCATCCTGAACATGCGCCAGAAGATGGATGAGATGCAGCGCGAGGTCAACGAGTTCATGGAGTACGTGAAGAAGGAACTCGCCCGCGGGCTCGGCGACTGGGAGCAGCGGCTGGGCACGGCCATCGTCAAGGCGAACCCCGCCGGTATTGTGCGCGCCGGCACGGCCATCGACGACCCCGCCGTCCAGGTGCTGCCCGGCGTCGCGCCCGGCGAACGCCGCGAGCGCTGACGCGCCGGGCGCGGCTGCACGATTTCTGCCGGGCGGATTCCCCTCACACGGGTCAGGCGCGGTATCATGCGCCGTGCCCAGACGCCGAGTCGATCCGTCGGCGGAGACCCAGACGCTCCGGGCGTATCTGCACGAGATTGCCCGGGTGCCCCGGTTGTCGCCTGACGAGGAGCACACGCTGGCCGTGCTGGCACGCCAGGGCGACGAAGCGGCGCATTCGCGTCTGGTCGAAGCCAACCTGCGGTTCGTTGTCTCCTACGCCAAGCGGTATCGCGGCCTGGGCGTGCCATTCCTGGATCTGATTCATGAGGGCAACCTGGGACTGATCGAGGCCGCGCGCCGCTTCGACCCGGATCGGCACGTGAAGTTCATCACCTACGCGGTCTGGTGGATCCGTCAGGCGATCCTGCACACGCTGTCGGATCAGATCCGCATCGTCTCCCTGCCGGTCAAGCTGTCCGGTCCGGCGTCGCGCCTGGCGGCGCATGTGACCCGCCTCTCGGCCGAACTGCATCGGCCACCCACGACGCACGAACTCGCCGAGGACCTGGACATCTCCGACGGCGACGCGGACGCGCTGCTGCACATCCGCGGCGACGACGTGTCCCTGAGCGACCACGTGGGGAAGGGCGACGACGATCGGGAACTGGGGGACCTGCTCCCGCAGGCCACGGTGCCGGCGGTCGACGTGGAACTGCTGCACGAAGCCGCCCTCGACCAGTTGCGGCGGGCGATGCAGGAACTCGACCCGCGGGAACGCGAGGTCATGGAGCTGCGGTTCGGACTGGGCGGCCAGGAGGCCAGTACGCTCCAGGAAATCGGCGACCGTCTGGGATTGTCCCGGGAACGGGTCCGTCAGATCGAGTCGCGGGCGAAAGACAAGCTGCGCCGGAACCGGCGCCTGTCGGGGGTGCTCAGTTCACTGAACTGACGTGTGGTATTGTTGACGGTCTATCACGGGCGGCGTGACGGCCACCACCTCCTGATTCGTGAGTGCGTGCGGACCCATGACGTGTCCTCTGTGTGACGAGACCGGCTGGCAGACGATCGAGCGCGACGGCGTGAGCCGCGTCGCGCGGTGTTCGTGCTGGCGGAACGATGCGGCGGTCCGCCACATCGATGACGCCCGCATTCCGCGCCGGTACCAGCACTGCGACTTCACCAACTTCCGTGACTACAACGAGTCGCTCCGGCGGGCCAGCGTCCGGGCCCAGAAGCTTGCCGACGAGTTCCCGGTCGTGGATCGCGGCCTGTTCCTCGAAGGGCCTCCCGGCGTCGGCAAGACGCACCTGGCGGTGGCGGTGCTGCGGCAGACGGTGACCACCCGCGGCGCGCGCGGGCTCTTCTACGACACGCGGGACCTGCTGCGCGTCATCCGCAGCACCTACGATCCCGTCGTGCGCACCACCGAACTGGAGATCCTCCGGCCGGTGATGACGGCGGACCTGCTCGTGCTCGACGACCTCGGCGCCGAGAAGACGTCGGAGTGGGTCGAAGAGACGCTCAACCTCATCGTGAACACGCGGTACAACGAACGCCGCGTCACCGTCTTCACGTCGAACTACGAAGATCGGCCGGACGAAACCGATCCGAACACCCTGCTGTGCCGCATCGGGTTCCGGATGCGATCGCGGCTGCACGAGATGTGCGACTTCCTCGACCTCGACGGGGCCGATTACCGCGAGGCGCCTGCCAATGCGGGGCAGGACGACCTGCTGGCGTTGTGGAAACTGCAGCGGCAGCGTGGCGGACGCCGCGTGCCCGGCGTGAGGCCGGCGCCCGTCAAGGCGCAGCTCAAGGACACGAAGCTGGACCTGCTGTGGCCCGGCGGCCGGGCCGGGTCTTAGCACGCCGGGACCGGAACCGATGCCTCCGCTCGGGCTCTACGTCCACGTTCCGTTCTGCGCGTCCATCTGCAACTACTGCAACTTCAATCGGGGGCTGTTCGACGCGGCGCTCAAGGACCGGTACGTCACGGCCGTGCTCGCCGAGATCCGCCGGGTGGGCGCCGCCGTGGCCGACGGAGGCGCGGCGGCTGAGGCCGACACGATCTTCTTCGGCGGCGGGACGCCGTCCTTGCTCGACCCCACCGAGATCGGCGCGATGGTCGCGGCCTGCCGCGGCAGTTTCCGGGTCAGCCCCGCGTCCGAGATCACGATCGAGGCGAACCCCGAAACGGTATCGGTCGCCTCGCTGGCGGGCCTGCGGGATGCGGGGATCACGCGGCTGAGTTTCGGTGTGCAGTCGTTCCGTGACGACGAACTGCGGCGCCTCGGCCGGATTCACGACAGTGCCCGCGCGGGCCGGGCGGTCGCGGACGCCCGCGAGGCCGGATTCGACAACCTCAGCCTGGATCTCATGATGTGGCTGCCGGGGCAGCGTGTCCGCGACTGGGACGACTCCCTGGAGGCGCTGGTCTCCCTCGATCCGGACCACGCGTCGCTGTACATGCTCGAGCTCTATCCCAACGCGCCTCTGCGTGAGGACATGGCCCGCGCCGGCTGGTCGCTCGCACCCGACGACGATGCGGCGGCGATGTACGAGCGGGCGATGGATCGCCTCGACGCGGCGGGGTACGAACAGTACGAGATTTCGAATGTCGCGAAACCCGGCCGCCAGTGCCGGCACAACGTCAAGTACTGGCGGGACGGCGAGTGGTTGGGGTTCGGCCCCGGCGCCCACTCCACCCGCCAGGGCGTACGGTGGAAGAACGTGTCGGCCACGCCGGAGTACGTCGCGCGGGTCGAATCCGGCGCGGAGATTACGACCGAACGGCGCGTGCTCAACGCGGACGATCGCTGGCGGGAGGCCGTCATGATGGGGCTCCGCATGAACGCCGGCGTGTCGCTCGATGACCTGCATCGCGAATTTGGGGTTGATCTCCTGGCTCAATACGGCCATCATCTGCACTCATGCTCCGATGCTGGTCTCGTCGTCGAGGAGGCGGGGCGGCTGCGCCTGACGAGACGGGGGATGCTGATGGCCAACGAGGTGTTGGCGGTTTTGTTCTGAGCGGGCGTACGTTACACTCGCTTCATTCGTGTCATTGCTTTTCGCCAAGGAGGCTCCGATGTTCTCGACGTGGATGTCACCTGCTGCCGGACGGCGGCGCATGCTCACCGGACTGGTGTTCACCCTCGCCGCACTGGCGGTGTCCGTCGCACCTGTCCTTGCCCAGGCCCCTGCGGCCCGCACGATCACCGGCGATGCCGGCGTGATCTACTACGTGGTCAAGGCCGACAAGACGGCGGACTTCGAAGGCGTCGTGGCCAGGCTCAAGGAAGCCCTCGCGAAGAGCGAAGACCCCGCGCGCAAGACGCAGGCAGCAGGATGGCGAGTCTTCAAGCAGATGGAAGCCGGCCCGAACGGCAACGTGCTGTACGTGGCTCTCATCGACCCGGTCGTGAAGGATGCCGACTACAACATCCTGCCGCTGTTGTACGCAACCTTCCCCGCCGAGGGGCAGGCGTTGTTCGAGAAGTACCGCGACGCCCTCGTGGGCGGCGTGAGCAACGTCAACTACCAGTTGATTTCGGCCCTGGGCAAGTAGGTCCGGCGCCAGCGGTTTCTCTGACCGGCTCTCCAGGGCAGGGCGTTGTCGCCCCGTCCGGAGAGCCGGACCCATTCATGCCACCCGTCCTGCCGTCATGACCACCTGGTTTCGATCGCCGGGCAACCGTCGCATCGCCGGCGCGCTGCTGGCTGCACTGCTTGGGGCCTGCGCCGTGGGCGTGCCGCCCGTGCGCGCACAGGCGCCCCCGGCGGTGCTGCCCGTTTCCTGGGTCGTCTCCGGCGATACGGGCCTGTTGTTCGTCACGGTGAAACTCACCCACTCGGCGCAGTTCGAGGCCGGCATCGGTGCCCTGCGGGAGGTGCTGGTCGCCAGTCCGAACCCGGAGCGGCAGCAGCAGCGGGCCGGCTGGCGCATCTACAAGCAGGTCGAGCCCTGGGTTGGCGGCGGGATCGTGTACCTGTTCCTGATCCATCCGGTTGTGCCCGGCGTCGACTACTCCGTGGCGAGTATCCTGGCCGAAGGCCGCCCTGACAACCGTGCCGCCGAGGTGGACTACGTCAGCGCGATGTTCGGGCAGCAGACCATGCTCGACTGCTCGACCATGGTCGATCTCGCCACGGTCACGCCCGCCATCGAACTGTCCCCTGACGACATTCCGCTGCCGGCCACGCCCATGGGAGGATTCCAGGCGCCGCTGTTCACTCCCGCTCCGGCTGCGTCCGCACCCGCGTCCGTGCTGCCGACGGTGCCGGCCGCCGTTGCTGCGGCGGCGCCGCCCACGCCCCCTCTCGCGGATCCGCCGGCGGGCCAAGCGGGTGCCGCCCCGACGGTGACGTCGGTGGCAGGTTCCGAGCCGCGGGTGTTTTCGGGCGACCTCGGGCTCCTGCTGATGCAGGTGAAGCAGACGCGGCTGGCCGATTTCGAGGGCGCGATGCTGCGCCTCAAGGAAGCGCTGGCGTCATCGCCGGACCTCGGGCGGCGGGCGCAGGGCACAGGCTGGCGCGTCGTCAAGGCGAAGCCGCCCGAGTTGCCGGTGACGGCCGCGAAACCCCCGAAGAAGGAGAAGGCCAAAGAGGACGATGACGACGACGAGGGTGGCGAGACCGTGACCATGGCCTTTGTCGTTGATCCGCCCGTGCCGACGGCCGACTACACCGTCTCGCGCATCCTGTCCGATGCCTATCCCGCCGAAAGCAGCACGTTGTTCAAGTCCTACCGTCGCGTGTTCGTCGGCGGCATGACGCTGCTGAACTTCACGCTGGTAAGCGACCTTCGGTACTGAGCTGGCGGTGCAGCGCCGCCAGGCGCCGCGGATCAGTAATGATAGTATGGGACCCGGACACGGTCCCCAGACCCAACGATCTTCAGGAGGTATCCGATGGCGGGCAGAGCTCTGCGGACATGGATCACGACGGCGGTAGTGGTGTGTGCGGCCATCGGCGTCGCGGCCGATACGCTGCACCTGCGTGACGGGTCGCGCATCGAGGGCGAGCTGATCCGAGTGGAGAACGGCCGCGTCGAGTTCCGTGAGCGGGGCGGCTGGAACTCACGGACGCTCAGGTTCGACCTCGACGAAGTGCGGCGCATCGACTTCGATGATCGTGGCGGCGGCGACTGGGGCGGTTCCGGACGCGGCTCCGGGGGGCGGCCTCAGGGGCTGCGCGAACGTGAGGTGGTCGTCACGGCCAGTGAACGCTGGAACGACACCGGCATTGAGGTCCGGTCCGGACAGACGATCTACTTCTCGGCGGGCGGCCGCGTCCGCTGGGGGAAGAACCGCCAGGACGGCCCGGCGGGCGAGAACAACTCCCCCCACAACCCCGGGCGTCCGCTGCCGAATCGGCCGGGCGCCGCGTTGATCGGCACAGTCGATGCCGGTTCGGGAGACGTGTTCTTCATCGGCGACGACAGCGGCCCGTTCCGGATTCGGAATTCTGGCCGCCTGTACCTCGGGATCAACGACGACGTCCTGACCGACAACAGCGGCAACTTCAGGGTCACGGTCTACTACTAGAGGCTAGAGGCTAGAGGCTAGAGGCTAGGGGCTAGGGACTCGGGGCTGGGGATTCGGGACCGGCCCCCGTTTTTCTTCCTACTGTCTACTGCCTACTGTCTACCTCATGATGAAACGCCACCACTACAGTCAGCACGCCGGCGTGTTTCGTGCCGAGCTCGGGGCGACGATCCCTCGCGACGTGCTCCGGCAGTTTCACGTCCGGGAAGCCTGGCGCCATCTGCTCGTGGCGGCCCGTCAGTTCGGCATCCTGGCGGCCTGCACGTGGGCCCTGGTGACGTACTCCACTCCGCTGATCTGGATCCCGCTCGCCGTCGTGCAGGGGGTCACCGTGTTCAACTTCACGGTGCTGCTCCACGAGGTCGTGCATCACGCCGTGTTTGCGCGACGCCGGCCCGGGCTCGAACGTCTGCTGGGCTACCTCTACGCCGTGCCCAGTGGCATCTCGGCGTCGCAGTTCACGCGATGGCACCTTGACCATCACGCCGAACTAGGCTCGTCCGACGACGATCCCAAGCGACACCACTTGTCCCCGAAGGTGAATGCCCGCTGGTACAAGCTGCTCTATTGCACCCCGGCGTTGTTTCCGATCTACTTCCGCGCCGCGCGCCGCGAGGCGGCGACGTACCCGCCTGACCTGCAGGCGAGGATTGCCCGCGAACGCTGGCTGTCGGTCGCGGCGCACCTGGGCGTCCTGGCCGCGTTATGGTGGGGGAGCGGCGCCGCCGCCGCCGCGCGGGCGTACCTGGTGCCGGTGTTCGTCGTGTTTCCCATCGCCTTCACGCTCAACCGCCTCGGCCAGCACTACAACATCGATCCGGAGGACCCCGCAAAGTGGTCGACGCTGCTGCGCGGCCACTGGTTCTGGGATTCGGTGTTCCTGAACTCCAACTACCACCTCGAGCATCATTATTTTCCGGGCGTGCCGTTCTACAGGCTGCCTCGACTCCAGCGGGCCCTGACGCCGTTCTACGAGGCGCGGGGAGTGCGCTGGCAGCACTACGGGTCGCTGTTGTGGGGCTGGTTCGTTCTGAACAAGCGCCCCCACACGGACTGGGCCAGGGGGTAGGGGGCGGGGGTAGAAGCAGGAAGCAGGAAGCAGGAAGCAGGAAGCAGGAAGCAGGGGTAGTCAGTAGGAAGTAGTCAGTAGGGGGCCGAAAGCCGAAAGCCGAAAGCCGAAAGCCGAAAGCCGATAGCCGATAGCCGATCGCCGATCGCCGATCGCCGCCGGCCTGCAGCCCGGAGCCCGGAGCCTGTGGTACAGTCGGATGAACCTATGGACTTCCGCCAGACCGAACAACAGCAGGTACTGCGCCGCGCCGTCCGTGAGTTTGCCGAGACCGAGATCCGCCCGCACGTGCGGGAATGGGACGAGGCTCAGGCGTTCCCGCGCACGCTGGTGTCGAAGATGGCCGCGCTGGGCCTGATGGGCATCCAGTTTCCGGAAGAATACGGCGGCGCCGCCATGTCGGCGATCGAATACTGCATCTGCGTCGAAGAACTCGCCCGGATCGACCCGGCGGTGTCCTTGTCCGTGGCGGCGCACAATGGACTGTGCGCCTCGCACATCGCCATGTTCGGCACCGAGGAGCAGAAGCGGCAGTATCTGGTGCCGCTGGCCACCGGCGACTGGGTTGGCGCCTGGGGGCTGACCGAGCCCACGGCCGGGTCCGACGCGGCCCGTCTGCGGACGGCGGCCGTGCGGGACGGTGATGGCTGGGTGATGAACGGGACGAAGACGTTTATTACCCACGGCAGCATCGGCGACGTCATCGTGGTGATGGCTGTCACCGATCGGGCGCGGGCGCACCGGGGCATTTCGGCGTTCATCGTGCCGCGCGGGACACCCGGCCTGAGCGCCGGGCGCAAAGAAGATAAACTCGGGATGCGCGCCAGCGATACCAGCGAGGTGATCTTCCGGGACTGCCGGGTTGGTCCGGACGCGTTGCTGGGCGCCGAGCACCAGGGGTTCATCAACACCCTCCAGGTCCTCGACGCCGGGCGCATCGGGATCGCGGCGCTGGCGGTCGGGCTCGCCCAGGGGGCGTACGAGACGGCGCGGCGCTACGCGCTGGAGCGTACGCAGTTCGGACAGCCGATCGCGTCCTTCCAGGCGATTCAGTGGAAACTCGTGGACCTGGCGACCCGCATCGAAGCGGCCCGGCTGCTGACGTACCGGGCGGCGTACCTGAAAGATCAGGGCGTGCGCACCTCACGCGAGTCGGCCATGGCGAAACTCCTGTCCAGTGAAGTGGCCGTGCGCGCCGCCGAGGAGAATGTGCAGATTCACGGCGGTTACGGTTTTGTGAAAGATTATCCAGCCGAGAAGTTCTTCCGCGACGTCAAGCTGACGACGATCGGAGAAGGCACCAGCGAGATCCAGCGTCTCGTCATCGCCCGACAGCTTCTCGCCGAACCTGCCTGATCGATGACTGACGCCGCGGCCCGCCCCGGACCCCTCCTGCTCGCCGAACGCGTGCGCCACGGTGACGTGCGCGCCATCGCGCGGGCCATCTCGCTGATCGAAGACGACGCGCCCCAGGCGGCCGAGGTCGTGCGCGCGCTGTTCGCGTTCACGGGCCGGGCCTACCTCGTCGGAATCACGGGCCCTCCCGGGGCGGGCAAGAGCACCCTGGTCGACCGGCTGACCGCCGGCGTGCGCGCCAGACAGCAGACGGTGGGTGTGCTCGCCATCGATCCGACGAGCCCCTACACGGGTGGCGCCATTCTGGGCGACCGGGTGCGCATGCAGGCCCACGCCGCAGACGAAGGTGTCTTCATCCGCAGCATGGCGACGCGCGGTCACCTCGGCGGGCTGGCCCGCGCCACGCACGAAGCCGCGTACGTGCTCGACGCAGCAGGCAAGGACTGGATTCTCATCGAGACGGTCGGGGTCGGCCAGGACGAAGTGGACATCGTCCGCACGGCGGACGTCTCGGTGGTGGCGCTCGTGCCGGGCACCGGCGACGACGTGCAGGCGCTGAAGGCCGGCATCATGGAGATCGCCGACATCTTCGTCGTCAACAAGGCCGACCGGGAAGGTGCCGATCGGCTTGTCGGGTCGATCGAGGCCATGTTGTCGCTCGAGACGTTCGGCCCCGGCGACTGGCGCCCTCCCGTCATCCGCACGCAAGCCACCACCGGTGCGGGCATCCCGGAACTGCTCGAGGCGATCGACACGTTCCGGCTCCATGCCCAGACCGACCAGGCCAGCCGGCGGCGCGTGCGCAACGAGTTCCGGGTTCGTGAACTGCTCGCCGACCAGTTCCTCGACTACGTGTACCGCCGCGTCCTGGCGGCGGGTGAACTGGACGAGATTCTGGATCGGATCGCGGGGCGTACGCTTGATCCGTACACCGCCACGAGCGAATTGCTGGCACGCGCCATCGGGCGCACGGAGGCTGTATGAAAGCAACGTTGGACCATATCGGAATCGCGGTGAGCGACCTGGGACAGGCCCTGGCGTTCTACCGTGATGCCCTGGGCCTCGAGATTGAGCCACCGGAAGAGGTGGCATCCCAGAAGGTGCGGGCCTACTTCATCCCCGTCGGCGAATCGGCGCTCGAACTGCTGGAAGCGACATCCCCGGAGTCGCCGATCGCGAAGTACGTCGAGAAGCGGGGCCCCGGCATCCACCACGTGACCCTGCGGGTGGACGACATTCACGCGGCGCTGGCGCAGCTGAAGGCGCGCAACATCCGCCTGATCGATCAGGAGCCGCGAGAGGGTGCCGAAGGCGCGTTGATCGCGTTCATTCACCCGGCGAGCACCCACGGCGTCCTGTTCGAACTCAAGCAGGCCCGGAAAGGCTGACGCCATGCCCATCGAGATCGGGATCATCGGCGGCAGCGGCCTGTACGACATGGCGGAGCTCAACGACCGGCAGGAGGTGACCCTCTCCACGCCGTTTGGCGCGCCGTCCGGGCCGTACATCACCGCGACGCTGCGCGGGCGCCGTGTCGCCTTCCTGGCGCGCCACGGTGCCGGCCACAGGATCCTGCCGTCGGAACTCAACTTCCGGGCGAATCTGTTCGGGTTCAAGATGCTGGGCGTCGAACGGATCTTCTCGGCCAGCGCCGTGGGGAGCCTCCGCGACGACTACCGCCCGCTCGACATCGTCATCCCCGACCAGTTCTTCGACCGGACCCGCGGCCGGATCAGTACGTTTTTCGGCCGCGGTCTCGCTGCCCACGTCGGCTTCGCGCATCCGGTCTGCGGCGAACTCGCGGCCGTGGCGCTGGCGTCGGCCCGGGCAGTCGGCGCGCGGGTGCACGGTTCCGGGACCTATGTCTGCATGGAAGGGCCCGCGTTCTCGACCCTGGCCGAGTCGAAGCTCTATCGATCCTGGGGCATGGACATCGTCGGGATGACCAACCTGCAGGAAGCCAAACTCGCCCGCGAAGCCGAGATGTGCTACACGACGATCGCCCTGGTCACCGACTACGACTGCTGGCATCCCGAGCACGACACGGTCACCGTCGACATGATCATCGCCAATCTTGTGCAGAACGCCCGGACGGCGCAGGCGATCATCGCCGACGCCGTTGACCGCGTGCCGGCGACCCGGCAGTGCGGGTGCGGCCAGGCCCTGGCGCACGCCATCATCACGCGGCCCGAGCACGTGCCCGATGCCGTCAAGCAGGAGCTTGCACCGATCATCGGCAAGTACATGACGTGACCGGGGGCAGCAGAGAGTCCGTAGGCAGTAGTCAGTAGTCAGTGGTCAGTGGTCAGTCGATCACAACTCGAGGCCCGTAGCCCGTAGCCTGTAGCCTGTAGCCTGAAGAACAACATACCCATGAACATCATCGTCACCGGTTCCATCGCCTACGACTACCTGATGTCGTTTCCCGGCAGCTTCACCGAGCACCTGCTGCCCGATCACCTGCAACGCGTCAGCCTCAGCTTCCTCGTCGATACGATGGACAAGCGCCGTGGCGGGTGCGCGCCGAACATCGCCTACACGCTGGCGCTCCTGGGCGAACGCCCGAAACTGATGGGCACGGCGGGGCAGGACTTCGACGACTACCGGCGGTGGCTCGATGCGGCGGGCATCGACACCTCACTCGTCAAACAGGTGACCGAGAAGTTCACCGCGTCGTTTTTCTGCAGCACCGACAACAGTGGCAACCAGATTGCCTCCTTCTATACCGGAGCGATGGCACACGCAGGAGAGCTGTCGTTCCGGACTGCCGGCCCCTGCGATCTGGCCATCATCGCGCCGAACGATCCGGATGCCATGGTGAGCTACGCCCGGGAGTGCGGTGAACTCGGCATCCCGTACATCTTCGACCCGAGCCAGCAGGTGGCCCGGATGGATGGCGAGGCCCTCAGGACCGGTGTCCTGGGAGCCCGTATCGTCATCTGCAACGACTACGAGTTCGAGATCATCCGCGAGAAGACCGGCATGGACGAGGCGGCGATGCTGGAGCGGTCCGACGCCGTGGTCGTGACGCGGGGCGAGAAAGGAGCCACCATCGCGCGGCGTGACGGTACGGTGACCGTGCCGGCGGTGCCGCCGGCGAGTATCGTGGACCCCACCGGCGTCGGCGACGCCTTCCGCGGCGGATTCATGAAGGGCCTGGCCTCCGGCGCGGCCTACGACGTCTGCGGGCGCCTTGGCAGCGTCGCGGCCGCGTTCGCCCTTGAGCACATGGGCGGCAGCAGCCACTCGTACACGTGGGCGGAATTCAAGGCCCGGTACGAAGATCACTTCGGTCCGCTGAGGCTGGCGTAGCCCGGCAGCCCGCACGCTCCATGAGGCGCCTGGCTGCTGCGGCGTACGTCGCGGCCGTGACGTGTTGGATGTGCTGGATGATCTGGCTGCCGGCCCGCCTGGACGCCGGACCCGTCAATGGCACGCTGGCGCTTGCCGCCGCGCTGACCTACCGGGCGGGCGGCGTGGTCTGTCACCAGGATCCGGACCGGTCCTTCCACCGCGGCCGCATGCCGTTGCCGGTCTGCGCCCGGTGTACGGGACTCTACGGGGCGGCGGCGGCCGGAGGGGCCGCCGCGTTTGCGTGGGCCGGGTGGGCCGGGCGCCGCGGGCATCGACGGGACGTGTCGCTGCGCATGGTGAGGCTCGGCCTGCTGGCCGCCGCGGCTCCCATGGCCGTCTCCTGGGGGATCGAGTGGGCGGGCGGCGTGGCCGTCGCCAGCGACGTGCGTGCCCTCACGGCCGTGCCGTCGGGTGGTGCGGTCTCGGCCTTCATCGTGCTGGCCTTGCTGGGAGACCCGCTGACGGACAAGGCGCCGGTGTCTGGAGTACACTAAAAACGTATGGCTGCTCGCGCAATCCCAAAACCGCCCCGCCGAACCGGACCCCCGCTTCCGATCCTGTACCTCGTGGCCTGGCTGGTGCCGGGCGGCGGGCATCTGTGGCTCGGCCGGCGGGAGAAGGGGCTGATCTTCCTGGTGGCCCTGGCGGGGATGTTCACCGTCGGGTTGCTGCTGGAGGGGCGACTGTTCCCGTTCGTGTGGACCGAGCCGCTCGTGGCGCTGGCGGCCATCGCCGACCTGGCCTGTGGCGCTCCCTACTTCGTGGCGCGCGTGACAGGTGTGGGCGCCGGCCTGCCGGCGGCTGTCACCTACGAATACGGCAACGCGTTCCTCATCACCGCCGGTCTGCTCAATACGCTGGTCGTCATCGACGCCCACGACATCGCCCTGGGGCGCAAGTAAGCCGATGTTCCAGAACCACCTCCTGCTCATGGTCCTGTACGCGGCCTTCGTGGCCGTCGTCGGCGGTGTGCTCCTGAAGGATCGGCGATCCGACCAGGTGCGGGCCGGCGGTGGCATCTTCGGCGGGCTCGTCGGGGCTGCGGTGATCGCCGGCTGGCTCCTGTACGTGTTGCCCCTGTGACGTCTCCGTCCGGACCACCGGCTCCGCGTGTCGGCCCGACGGTGAGGTTGACCTGGCGATGGGCGCTGGTGATCGCCTACATGGCGGCCATCTACATCGCGTCGTCCCTCTCCGGGCTCTCGTTGCCCGCGCGCCTGTCGGACAAGGCCGCCCACGCGGCGCTCTACTTCGTGCTGTCATCGCTCATCGTCTGGGCGCTCACGGACGGGGAGGTGCGGCGGGTGAGCGGCCGGACGGTCACGATAGCCACCCTGGCCAGCGTTCTGTACGGCTGGACGGACGAACTGCACCAGCTCTTCGTGCCGTCGCGGCAGTACGAGTGGCTCGACCTGCTGGCGGACGCCACCGGCGCCGGCCTGGCCGCGACCCTGCTGTGGGCGTGGGGTATAATCCGGCGCGGGAGCGAACCACACGATGGCGTTTGAACATGTGCAGGTCGAGATCGATGGCGCGGTGGCGCTGGTCACGGTGAACCGGCCGGCGGCCCTCAATGCCCTGAACGCCGCGACTGTCCGTGAACTCGAGCAGGCGATGGTGTTGGTGCGTGACGATGGCGCCGTGCGGGCCGTCGTGCTGACCGGCGCCGGGGCGAAGGCGTTCGTGGCCGGAGCGGATATCAAGGAGATGAGCACCCTGTCTCCGATCGAGGGCCACGAGTACGCGCGCACGGGCCAGCGCCTGCTGGACCTGATTGAGAACCTGGGGAAACCCGTCATCGCGGCCGTCAATGGGTTCGCGCTTGGCGGCGGCAACGAGTTGGCGATGGCCTGCACGCTTCGTCTGGCGGCCGACACGGCGAAGTTCGGACAGCCCGAGATCAAGCTCGGCTTGATTCCCGGCTACGCCGGGACGCAGCGGCTGTCGCGGCTGGTGGGCCAGGGGCGCGCGCTGCAGCTGCTGCTGACGGGCGAGACCATCGACGCCCAGGAGGCCTGGCGCATCGGGCTCGTGAATCGGGTCGTGGCTGCCGGCGATCTCCTGACCGAAGCCCGGGCGCTGGCCACGTCGCTGGCGGTGGCGGCGCCGGTCGCCGTCCGGTACATCCTGGATGCCGTCCACCATGGCCCCGAGATGCCGCTGGCGGACGGGACGCGCCTCGAAGCCACGCTGTTCGGCCTCGCGTTCTCGACGGACGACATGCGGGAGGGGACCCGGGCGTTCATCGAAAAGCGGAAGCCAGAGTTCAAGGGGCGCTAGTGCTGATTCAGGGACAACCAGACGGGCGCGGCTGCCGGATTGCGGTCGTGGTGTCGCGTTACAACGACTTCGTCACGGACCGGCTGCAGGCGGGGGCGGTCGAAGGCCTGGCCCACGCGGGTGTGGCGGAGCAGGACGTGGACGTCATCAGTGTGCCGGGTTCGTACGAGATTCCGCAGGCCGCGCGTTTCGCCGCGGTGACGCGGCGCTACGATGCGGTGGTGTGCTTGGGCTGTCTCATCCGCGGCGAGACGGCGCACTTCGACTACATCTCGTCAGCGGTGTCCCAGGGGATCATGACGGCGTCGTTCGAGACGGGTGTCCCGATGACGTTCGGCGTCCTGACGACGAACTCCGCGGAGCAGGCGCTCGAACGAGTGACGCCCGGTCCCGCCAACAAGGGGTGGGAGGCGGCCATGGCTGCCGTCGAACTGGCGTCGGTGGCGCGGGCGCTGCGTGGCCCCGGCGCTGCCGACCAGGGCCCCGTCACTTCCCGAGCGTGACGTCGTGACCAGCGGCACTCGCCATCGGGCTCGTGAAGCGGCGCTGCAGATGCTGTACCTCTGGGAAGTGGGCGGCATTGCGGCCGACAGCGCACCGGCGCGGTACTGGGCCGTGGTGGCGGACGACGGTGAACCGGTGTCCGACGCGGCCCGCGAGTTCGCCGAGCGCCTCGCCACCGGCGCGATCGCGCACCTCGCTGAGCTGGACCCGGTGATCGAGCGACACGCGCAGAACTGGCGCCTGGCGCGGATGGCCGTGATCGACCGGCTGATCCTCCGTCTGGCGGCGTACGAACTGCTTCACGTTCCCGAAACCCCTGCGGGCGTCGTCATCGACGAGGCGCTCGAACTGGCCCGGACTTTCAGCGAAGAGGACGCCGTACGATTCGTCAACGGTGTGCTCGACGCCATTCACAAGCACCGACATGACTGAGGACCACGAACTCTACCAGCAACGCGTGTCCAACATGGGCGAACTGGAGCGCCTGGGCGTGACGCTGTACCCGGGCACCTTCGAGCGGACCGACACGATCGAGGCGCTCGTGGCGGCCCACGGCGATCGGACGCACGACGAACTCGAGGCGCTTCGACCCGAAACCGTCACGGCGGGCCGGATTCTGGCGATCCGCAGTTTCGGCAAAGCGAACTTCCTCGTGCTGACCGACGGGCGCGCACGCATCCAGGCGTACATCCGAGCCGACTCGTTGCCCGAGCGGGATTTCGCGGTCTTCAAGTTGCTCGATTTCGGCGATTTCGTCGGCGTGGCGGGGCGGGTCTTCCGGACCAAGACCAACGAACTGACGATCTGGGCGTCGAGCCTGACGTTCCTGACGAAGTGCCTGCGCCCGCTGCCGGAGAAATGGCACGGGCTGCAGGACGTCGAGATCCGGTACCGGCAGCGGTACCTCGATCTCATCGTCAACCCCGATTCGCGGCGCGTGTTCGAAATCCGCAGCCGGGTCCTCAACGCCACGCGGCGGTTCCTCGACGCCCGGGGGTTCCTCGAGGTCGAGACGCCCATGATGCAGGTGATGGCGGGCGGCGCCCTGGCCCGGCCCTTCACGACGCATCACAACGCGCTCGACCTGGACCTGTTCCTGCGGATTGCGCCCGAGCTGTATCTCAAGCGCCTGGTCGTGGGCGGCATCGAGCGGGTCTACGAAATCAACCGGAACTTCAGGAACGAGGGGATCTCGACCCAGCACAACCCCGAGTTCACCATGCTCGAGTTCTACCAGGCGTACTGCAACTACCGGGACCTCATGGCGACCACTGAGGCCCTGCTGTCCGAGGTGGCCCGGGAAGCCATTGGCGGCACGACCTGCGAGTTCGCCGGCCACTCGATTTCGCTCGAACCGCCATTCCGGCGGCTCTCGCTGCGAGAGGCGGCACGGGCCGAGGCGGCGACACGGCTGGGCATCGAGATTGGTCCGGACGACCTGCGGGACCGTGACACGGCTGCGGCCATCGCCGCGCGCCTGGAGATTCCGGTCGAGACCGGATCGGGTGCGGGCAAGATCGCGACGACGATTTTCGAGTCGCTCTGCGAGCACGACCTCGTCCAGCCGACCTTTGTCTACGATTTCCCGACGGAAGTCTCGCCCCTGTCCAAGCAGCGGGCCGACGATCCCGACACCGTCGAGCGGTTCGAACTCTACATCGGCGGGTTCGAGGTGGCCAACGCCTTCAGCGAGCTCAACGACCCTGCGGAGCAGCGGCGGCGTTTCGAAGCCCAGCTGGCGGAGCGCGGCCGCGGGGACCTGGAGGCCCATGGCATGGACGACGACTACATCCGCGCCCTCGAGTTCGGCATGCCGCCGACCGGCGGCGAAGGCATCGGCATCGACCGTCTGGTGATGTTGCTGACCGGCAGCCCGTCGATCCGCGACGTCATCCTGTTTCCGCTGATGCGGCCGCTTGCGGAGTAACGTGGCCCTGCCGTTCGAACTGCAGATCGCCCTGCGTTATCTGACCGCCCGGCGCAAGCAGGCGTTCATCTCGATCATCTCTCTGGTCTCGACCCTCGGCGTGACGCTGGGCGTCACCGCGCTCATCCTGGCCCTGGCGCTGATGACGGGGCTGCAGGAGGAACTGCGGAGCCGCATCCTCGGGGCCACGGCGCACGTCTTCGTCTGGAAGCAGGGAGGCGTGACCGACTACGAAGCCGAGGCCGCCGCCCTGCGGACCGTTCCCGGCGTGATTGGGGCGGCGCCGGCCATCCCCGGCAAAGCCCTGGTCTCGGGTCCCCACGGCGAGGCGTTCATCAACATCAAGGGTGTGGACCCCGCACTCGAGACCGCGGTCACCGACATCACCGCGGCCATGAAACAGGGGTCGTTCAGCGCGCTCGCGGCTCCGGCCTCCGACGACAGTCCGCCCGGCGTGGTGATCGGCCAGGATCTCGCGCGCCAGCTCGGCGTGACGGTCGGTGACGATGTCACGGTGCTCACGCCCCAGGGCACGCTGTCGCCGATGGGCGTCATGCCCAGATCCCGGCGTCTCCGCGTCGTCGGGATGTTCAGCCTTGGGCTGTTCGAGTTCGACGCGACCTACGGGTTCGTTTCGCTGGCGCTGGCCCGGCGCCTGGCCGGCGTGGACGAGGTGACGCTGATTCAGGTACGGGTGGACGACATCTACCGCGTCCCGGAGGTCGCTGCCGCCATCGTGGCGCAGCTGGGCCCGCGGTACATGACGCAGACGTGGGCCGAACTGAACCAGGCGCTCTTCTCCGCCCTCTGGCTCGAGAAGATGGCCATCTCCATCACCATCGGCCTGATTGTCATGGTGGCGGCCCTCAACATCATTGCGTCGCTCATCCTCCTCGTCATGGAAAAGAGCCCCGACATCGCCATTCTGAAGACGATGGGCGCGTCGGCGCGATCGATTACGTTCATCTTCATGGCGCAGGGACTCGCGATCGGGGTCGTGGGGACAGTCGTGGGGGCGGCCCTCGGTTGCGGGCTGGCCTACGTCGCCGATGCCTACCAGCTGATTCGCGTGCCCATGGACGTCTATCAGATCGCGTACGTGCCGTTCGTCGTCGAAGCCGTGGACCTGGCTGTCGTCATGGTGAGCGCGGTCCTGATCTGTTTCATCGCGACCATTTATCCCGCGCGTCAGGCGGCCCGGCTCGAGCCGGTGGAAGCCCTGCGGTTCGGATAGGCGAGGCACCGATGGCCCTGCTGGACGTCACCGGCCTGCACAAACGGTACGCGATCGGGCGCTCGACCCTGCACGTCCTGCGCGGACTGGACCTGTCCGTGGAACGCGGCGAGATGGTGGCGATCATCGGGGCATCCGGCGTGGGCAAGAGCACCCTGCTGCACGTCATCGGCGGGCTCGACGCCTGGGACGCGGGCGATGTGACCATCGACGGCGTCTCCCTGGCGGGGCAATCAGACGCGGCCCGGGTGGCGTACCGCAACCGTCACGTCGGGTTCGTCTTCCAGTTCCACCATCTGCTGCCCGAGTTCAGCGCCGTCGAGAACGCGGAGATGCCGCTGCGGATCGGGCGAGTCGCGCCCGCCGATGCCCGGGAGCGGGCCGTTGAACTGCTGCGCCGTGTCGGCCTCGGGGACCGTCTGACCCACCGCCCGGGCACCTTGTCCGGCGGCGAGCAGCAGCGGGTGGCCCTGGCCCGGGCCCTGGTGGCGCACCCGCTCCTCCTGCTGGCGGACGAGCCGACCGGCGATCTGGACGAACGGACGGCCGACGACCTGCACGGCTTGCTGCGCGAGATGCACGGCGAGCGCGGCCTGACCTCGGTGCTGGCGACCCACAACCCGCGGCTGGCGGCGGTCTGCGATCGGGTGTTCCGGCTGGCCGACGGTCGGCTGCAGCCGGCGTGACGTCCGCGGTGCGCCCTGGTCCGGCGAGTTCCCGTATAATTGAGGGACGCCACACCACAGGCCCGGTGTCGCTTTTGCGCGGGTAGCCGGATGTTCGAACGGTACACAGAACGTGCCAGACGCGTGCTCTTCTTCGCCCGCTACGAGGCCAGTCAGCTCGGCAGCGTGTCGATCGAGACCGAGCACCTGCTGCTGGGGCTGATTCGGGAAGGCAAAGGCCTGACGAGCCGGATCTTCCAGCGGACGGAAGTGCACCTCGATGGGGTCCGCCGGGAGATCGAGGGGCGGACGGTGCTGCGCGAGAAGGTGTCGACCTCCGTCGAGATCCCGTTCAGCGGCGAAACCAAACGTGTGCTGCAGTTCGCCGCCGAAGAAGCCGACCGGCTGATGCACAACTACATCGGGACCGAACACCTGCTGCTGGGCATCCTGCGGGAGGAGCGGTCGCTGGCCGCCGCCATCCTGATGGAAAAGGGGATGCGCCTGAGCACCGTCCGGGAAGATGTCGTCCAGTTGCTGAACGAGAAGACCACGGTCGCGCGCCCGAAAGACACCCCGCTGCTCGCCGAGTTCAGCCGCGACCTCACGGAAGCCGCCTCGAAGAACCTCCTGGACCCGCTGGTCGGGCGTGCGGAGGAGGTCGAGCGTGTCCAGCAGGTCCTGTGCCGCCGTACGAAAAACAATGCGGTGCTCATCGGCGAACCCGGCGTCGGCAAGACGGCGATCGTCGAGGGCCTGGCCCAGCGTATCGTCGCGGGCGACGTGCCGCCGATGCTGGCGGACAAGCGGATCCTGGCCCTGGACATCTCGCTGGTCGTGGCCGGCACGAAGTACCGCGGGCAGTTCGAAGAGCGGCTCAAAGCGATCATGAAGGAGCTCGCGGAGAATACGAACGTCATCGTCTTCATCGACGAGTTGCACACGCTCGTGGGCGCGGGCTCGGCGGAAGGGTCGCTCGACGCGGCGAACATCCTGAAGCCCGCCTTGTCGCGCGGCGAGATCCGCTGCATCGGCGCGACCACTCCCGCGGAGTACCGGAAGTACATCGAGAAGGACCGCTCCCTGGAACGCCGGTTCCAGGCGGTTCGGGTCGAGGCGCCCGATGAACGGCAGACCATCGACGTGCTGATGGGTGTCCGGGATCGGTACGAGGCGTTTCACGACGTATCCTACACGCGCGAAGCCATCGAAGCGGCCGTGTACCAGTCGAGCCGGTACATCACCGACCGGTTCCTGCCGGACAAGGCGATTGACCTGCTCGACGAAGCCGGCGCACGGGCCAAACTCCGGGCTTCCGGCGAGCCGGCCGCGACGGCCGAACGTGGCGTGCGCGCGGTGGCCCATGGGGGCGCGGCCCTGGCAACGGCCGACGCGCCCGACACGCCGGGGCCACGGGACCTGGACGACGGCGGATCGGGATCGCCGCTCCGGCGGCCGTCCGGCCGGCGGCGAATCACGGTGGGGCGTCAGGAAATCGACGAAGTGGTCTCGAAGTGGACCGGGATTCCCCTGGCGTCGGTGAACCAGGACGAAGGCGACAAGCTGCTGGGGATGGAAGACGAACTGCACACGCGCGTGATCAGCCAGGACAAAGCCATTTCGGCCCTGTCCCGGGCCATCCGGCGTTCGCGGGCCGGCCTGAAGAACCCGAACCGGCCGGTCGGCAGCTTCATCTTCCTGGGGCCGACGGGCGTCGGCAAGACGGAGCTGGCCCGGGCGCTGGCCGCCTTCCTGTTCGGGAGCGACACGGCGCTGGTCCGGTTTGACATGTCCGAGTACATGGAGAAACACGCCGTCTCCAAGCTGATCGGTTCCCCGCCGGGCTATGTCGGCCACGAGGAGGGGGGACAGCTCACGGAGCGCGTCAAACGGCACCCCTATTCGGTCGTGCTGCTGGACGAAGTGGAGAAGGCGCACCCCGACCTGTTCAACATCCTGCTGCAGGTGTTCGAAGACGGCCAGCTGACGGACGGCCTGGGAAACCGGGTCAACTTCAAGAACACGATCATCATCATGACGTCGAACATTGGCGCCCGCTTCATCCAGAAGCGGAGCTCCATGGGGTTCCAGTCGTCGGACGTCCAGGACATCAACCGCAGCCTGTCGGACCTGGTGCTGAGTGAAGTGCGCCGGACTTTCAACCCGGAGTTCATCAACCGCCTGGACGAGATCATCGTGTTCGAGCCGCTGGTGGACGACGACCTCCGGCGTATCCTCGGGTTGCTGGTCGAACAGGTGAACCGGAACCTCGTGGACCGGCACATACGTCTGGATGTGACGCCCGACGCGATGAGCTGGATCATCGAGGTGACCTGTCGCGATCGATCGTACGGCGCGCGCCCGCTCCGACGGGCGATTCAGCGGTACATCGAAGACCCGCTGTCGGAGGAACTGATCCGCGGACACCTCGGGAGCGGGGATGTCGAGGTGTATCTGGACGGTGACCAGCTGCGTCACCGGCCGGCGGGAACCCGGGCATCCGGCCGACCGCTAGCCTGAAGCGTCTTAAACCTTGTAAACTAACCTGATCGCGGTTGGGGGCGGATTCCGGGTGGAGCTGACGCCGCCGCGGTTGATGGCCGAAAACGACGGCCGGCCGGTTCCTGCCGCCGGCCCCCGGGTTGAACGGCAGGATTGTCGGATATGCGGAAACAGATGACGGCCGCGCTCCTCGCGGCATGCGTACTGGCGATCGCCACTGATGTTCGGGCGCAGCAGGCCACGACGGCGGCGCCTGCCCAGGCGGCGGCCCAGCCGGCGGCCGCGCTGCCGCCCCTGACCTCCCCGACCCTGCTGCGGTACATCCGGCTGCAGTTCCCCACGCAGGGGAATGCCTCGGTGATCGAACCGCAGACATACCTCTACTACATCCAGACGCGGCCCAGCCGGCCCAGCGACGGGGTGTGGGTGCCCTACAACGAGCAGTCGGTGCTGGAGGACTTCAAGCGGCTCTGGGCCACGAATTTCCTGGACAACCTCTGGATTGAAGTCAAGGACGTGCCGTACGAGAACGGCGTCCTGGCCAAAGAGGTCATCTTCAACATGGAGGAACGCCAGCGCGTCAAGATCGTCGACTACGACGGGTCGAAGGTGCTGGAGCAGTCGAAGATCGAAGAGAAGCTGCGGGACGTGGGCGTCCAGATTCGCCTGGATTCGTTCATCGACGAGGGCCTCATCCGCCGCGTCGAAGGCGTCGTGCGGGACATGTTCGCCGAGAAGGGCTACGAGTTCGCGAAGGTGACGCACACCCTGCGTGAAGTGGCCGGCGGTCCGAAGACCGTCCACCTGACGTTCAACCTCGACGAGGGGCCGAAAGTCCGGATCCGCACGATCGACTTCGTGGGCAACAAGGCCGTGGGCGACGGCAAGCTGCGTCGCCAGATGAAAGAGAACAAGCAGGAGTGGTGGGTCCCGTTCTCGGGCCGCGGCACGTACCAGGCTGTGAAGTTCGAAGAAGACGCCGAGAAGGTGGTCGAGCACTACCGGAACCTCGGCTATGTCACGGCCCGCGTCGGCCAGCCGGAGCTGGTCTACGTCGAGGACTCGACGGACGGCAAGACCCGGTACGTCGAGCTGCGGGTGCCCGTGACCGAGGGTGACAAGTATCGCGTGGGCGACTTCACCTTCGATGGCAACACGGTGGTCAAGACCGAGGGCCTGGCGTCGCTCTTCAAACTGAAACCCGGCCAGTATTACAGCGAAAAGAAGGTCCGCAAGGCGCTCGAAAAGGCCCGTGAAGTGTACGGGTCGCTCGGGTATTTCGAGTTCACCGCCTACCCGGACCTGAAGCCGCGGGATCTGGGCGACGCGGCGCCGCTGGTGGCGACAACCGTCGTCCCGACCGTCGACGTCACCATGCGCGTCCAGGAGGGCAAGCAGTACTTCATCAACCGGATCACGTTCGTCGGGAACACGACGACGCGCGACAACGTCATCCGCCGCGAAGTCCGGCTGTTCGAAGGCGGGGTGTTCAACACCGAGGCCCTCAAGTACTCCATCAAACGCCTCAACCAGCTCGGCTACTTCAAGCAGCTCGAAGGCGGCAAGGACCTCAACGTCGACAAGACGCCCGGCGCCGAGAACAAGGTCGACATCAAGCTGACGCTCGAGGAGCAGAACCGGAACCAGCTGACGTTCGGCGCGGGCGTGTCGCAGTACGAAGGCGTGTTCGGCCAGCTGATGTTCCAGACCTCGAACTTCATGGGGCGGGGCGAGACGCTGAGCCTCTCGGCGCAGGTCGGGTCCCGGGCCAAGAATTACCAGCTGGCGTTCACCGAGCCGTTCCTGTTCGACCGCCCGATCACCGTCGGCGGCGACATCCACCGGACGCAGATCCGCTACCCGTACGCGTATACGCAGAACGGGACGGGCGGCGCCGTGTCCTTCGGGCTCCAGGTGCGATCGTTCTCCCGGCTGTTCGCGTCGTACAGTTACGAGCGGATCCACATCACCGACATCAACGAGCAGTACTTCGGGCAGCAGATTCCCGAGGGCGCGGTGTTCGTGTCGCCGGCTATCCAGAACTACACGAACCCGTACCTGGCGGACATTCTGCTGACCTCGACTGGCGGCCGGCGCACGATCAGCAAGATCGTGCCGAGTTTCTCGTACAACTCGGTGGACAATCCGATCTTCCCGGCGGCCGGGAAACGGTTCACGGCGGGCATCGACCTGGCCGGGCTGGGCGGGGACACGAGGTTCATCAAGCCCGTGCTCGAGGCCGTCGCGTACTTCCCGCAGACGCGGCGCCTCTCGCTCGGCGTGCGCGGCCAGTGGCAGTACGTGCGGCCCCTGGGCGATACGATCCTGCCGATCTTCGAGCGGCTGTTCATGGGCGGCGAGTACAGCGTGCGCGGGTTCGACTTGCGCAGCATCGGCCCCCGCGACATGTTCTCGGGTCTGGTCATCGGCGGCAACCAGAGCGTGCTGTTCAACGCCGAGTACCTCATCCAGGTGGCTGGGCCGGTGCGACTGGTGTTCTTCTACGACACCGGCCAGATCTGGCGCACCGAAGACAAGTTCTCGTGGAAGGAGTTCAAGACGTCGACCGGCGCGGAGATTCGTTTCTTCATGCCGGTGCTCAACGTGCCGTTCCGGCTGATCTTCGCCTACAACCCGCAGCGGGATGGGGTGTACGATAATCAGCTGCAGCCCACGAAGAAGTTCGTGTTCAGATTCGCAGTCGGTTCCACCTTCTAGCCGGGCGCGGGCCTGACCCGTGCGCCGGACCCGCGTCCGGCGCCGTCGGCCTGCGGTTTGCCGGAGTGGTCGGCGCGATCGGCGGGCCAGCAGGCCGCCATGTGTGGCACAACCGGATTCGACGCCCGTCCCCACGGCGCAGCGGCCGCGCGGGGGCAACGAGTCCGTCTCGAAGGAAAGCGTGACAATGAAAGGGAGCAGAATGAAAGCGTTTACCATCGCCGCAGTCGTTGGGGGAGTTCTGGTGTCGGGACTCGTGTTCGCGCAGCAGCCCCCGGTTCAGCAGCCCCCGGCGCAGCAGGCTCCGCCTGCGGCCGCGGCGCCGGCCGCCGCGCCGGCCGCCAAGTTCCCGGAGGGGGCCCGGTACGCCTACATCAACATCCAGCAGATCGCGGCCGAGTCGTCTGAGGGCAAGACCTTCAGCGGCCGGATCGAGCAGCTGCGTGCGAAGAAGGCGGCCGAGCTGAACGAGAAGAACAAGCAGGTCGAGACCAACCAGACGAAACTGCGCAGCGCCGTCATGAGCGAAGACGCCCGGGTGCAGGTCCAGAAGGACATCGACAAGGCCCAGGTCGAGATCCAGCGGATGACCCAGGATGCCCAGGCCGAATTGCAGGAACTGCAGAACGAACTGCAACTCGACTTCCAGCGCAAGCTGGGGCCCGTGATCCAGGCCGTGGCCAAGGAGAAAGGTGTCTACTTCCTCTTCAGCCAGGCTGATTCCGGACTTGTGTGGGCGGACCCCGGCCTGGATCTGACGGCCGAAGTCATCGCCCGCTTCGACGCCGCCTACGCGGTGCCGAAGGCGCCGGCTGCCGCCCCGAAGAAGTAACCGTCGTCCGCGCTTTCCTGAGACGGCGCCCGCCCTGCCTCCCGCGCACCAGGCGGCCCGCTGGGCGCGCGGCGAATCGCTGTCCGCCTCGCCCAGGCCTGGCGACGGCACCGTCCGACCGGCTGTCGGCGAGGGCTGGCGCGCCATCCTCCTGCGCCGGCCGCGCTGGCGCACCGAGGCCGAGATCCGCATTGACGCGGACACCGCGACGCCGCCGGCCGACGTCATCGAGCGGCTGGGCGCGCCGATCGAAGGCGTGCTGGCGGTGGACCTGGCGGTCGTCGACGCCCGCCCGACCGGGCCGAGCGCCAACCTCGCGATCCTGGGG
>CAYJPV010000035.1:0-1196 GCA_964372095.1 uncultured Vicinamibacterales bacterium
GTCTGGTGGAGCCGCGCACGCCAAGACGCGAGCAACTTCCTTGCCCTGCCGCCGCGGGCCGCCGCGGAAACTGTCAGCGGGTTGGCGCATGCCCTGCCGTCCGGTGTCCGATGGGGTATGGTGGCATGGTCGGCCGGCATGCTCGCGGTCGCGTGGGTTCTGGTGGGGGGGGGGCGGTGGATCGGGGCGGGCCGGCCGGCGGGCTGGCGGGGGTGGGTGTACCCGGGGGCGGGGGCCTTTTGGGGTGTGGCAACCGTGGCCGCAGTGATCGCCGGCTCGGCAGCGGCGTTCCCGGCGCTGGTCGCCTATCTCGGGCTCCTACTGGGGATAGCGCTCTCGGCGCGGGGAAGCGCATCTCGCTGGTTCCGGCGCGGGGCAATCACTCCCCGGCGCGCGGCCGCCCGAGGGGGCGCCTTTCGCGGCCTACTGATACTGCTCGTGATCGCTAACCTCTGGGGCATCCTTACCGTCGGGCCGACCATCGCGCTCCTCATCATCGGGTTGGTCATCTACGACCGGTCCATGCGCGTTGAGGCGCGCGCGACCTTGATGGGTATGGGCGATCCGGAGGAAGGCCTGCGAATGCGAGAAGATGCCCTGCGCTCTCCGTGGCTGCCGCTCTTCTCGCGTGTCACGCTCTCGGAGGACGCTGTGCGCACGTGCCTCGGAATGGGTCAGTTCGAGAGAGGCATCGGCCATGCGCAGACGATGCTGAGGCAACTGGGCAACAGCAGGAGCTTTGGGCTCAAGGTCCGCGTCTTGCTGGCCGGGGCTCTGATCGAGACCGGTCGGTACGCCGAAGCGGTGGAACAGGTATCTGTCGTCTATGCCGCGGAAGCGCTCCTGAGCGGCCAGCGGGCGTTCGCCACATGGCGGAACCATGGGGATCGCCTCATGGCGCACCTCAGTATCCGCCGGGGCCTGCCGGAGGATGCACTGCTGTACGCCGGGAGGGTACTGGATGCGGCTGCCGGGTTCGACGAGGAAGAGATGCTTGGCGCCGGCGATACCGAGAAGGACGCCATGGGCCAGGACACCGGCCTCTGCGCTGCTCTGCAAGGGCGCCGGAGAGTGCTGCCTCCGGTGCCCGGCGCCGACCCGACACGCCCCGGCGACTACTGGGCGGAACGGCGCGGGAGAACGGCCTACGCGCGGCGGATGGGACTGATGCGCTCGGCTCACGCCGCGGAGACCGG
>CAYJPV010000035.1:1206-7190 GCA_964372095.1 uncultured Vicinamibacterales bacterium
GTCGCACACTGGTGCCGGGCGGAAGCGCTGCGTCAGACTGGCGACCTGGAAACGGCCGCCGGCGCCTGTGAGGCCGGCCTGACGATCTGCAGCACAATGGGCGGCTTCTGGCGGTCGCACCTGCTCAGCGCGCGCGCTGCCGTTCGCTGCGCCGAGGGCCATTGGGAAGAGGCGCTCAGCGATGCCGATGGGGCTCTCAGGGCATTCGACCGGAACGTCGATGCCCATTTCTGGCTGGCGCGGGCGCTATGGGCCACCGGTCGCGGCGCCGAGGCGGCCGCCGCCCTCCGCGAGGGCGCCAACCTGAACCCCGGCCACGCCTACGCGCAGCGGTGCGCCGCGGCACTGCGCGGTCCCTCGCGTTGACACCCTCCCGGTCGGAAGGCTATAATACCCCTGGAGCGCCGCCCGGCGCTCCAGGGAGAGGTGCATGACCCATTCTTTCGCTGAGGCGGTGCAGTTTCTTGTCAAAGGGGGACCGGTCATGGTGCCCCTGCTTGCCGCCTCACTCGTCGCCGTTACCGTCATGATCGAGCGAATAGTGGTGCTGGGCCGCGCCGGCCGGGAGAGCGGCCCGTTGATGGATGAGGTGCGCGCCTGTGTGCAGCGGGGCGCCTTCCGCGATGCCATCCGCGCCGCCGGCGCCGCCGGCACGCCCGTCGGCCGCGTGCTGGCAGCCGGGTTGCACGCGCGCCGGCTTCCCCCCGAGCGCCTCGCCAAGATCCTCGAAGAGGCCGCCAAGGGGGCGGTGGCGATCATCAATGCCGTGCCAGGGGGCGCCGCCGCCCGGCGGGGCTCACGCCGACGGGCGGGGCTCCGACTCAGGCCAGCGGACCCAGCCGCTGCAGGCGGAGCACGGGCCGATCGGCGAGCCGTGACGCCGCCAGGTCGACCCGGAACTCGGCCACCCAGTCGTTGATCATCTCGGGATCGACCAGCATCTGCTCCACGGTCCACGCCTGACCGTCATCCGAGACCGACACGTGCGTGTGGCGCAGGTTGCGTGCTTCGGGGTCCAGACGCAGCCGGTCGCGTTCCTGCCGGTACGCGTCCCGGATCACGCGCAGACGGTCCGGCGTCCACGGCGCGCCGTCGCCATCCTCGGCGGCCGCCAGCACGCCGATCGCCGCCCCGTCGTCGCCGATGGACCATGCCCGCAGGAAGAGGAAGACAACCGTACGAATCGCTGCCGTGAACCGCCGGGGATCGCGCGTGACATCCGGCACCTCGTCGGGGGCACCAGGCGGGCGCCGGTCGGCCGCCCGCGCCGCGGCACTGCCCAGCGGCTGGTAGCCGGGATCACGCATCCGCTCCCATTCGTCCGCGAGACTGGAGTCGACCTGGCTCAGCAGCGTGCGCAGGTAGATCTCCATGTCTATCACCTGGTCCGACTTCACGCCATCGGGCACGGTCTGGCTCAGGACCTTGTAGACACTGTTCAAGTGGCGCAGCAGCAGTCCTTCCGACCGCTGCAGTTCGTAGTCGAGGATGTACTCGGCGAACGACCGGAACTGCTCGAACATCTCCCGGGCAATCGACTTGGGCCGGATGTTCTCCTCGCCCACCCACGGGTGCCGAACCGCGAACGCGTTGAACGTCGTGTAGACGAAGTCGGCAAGCGGCTTCGGGTACTCGAGTTTCTCGAGCTCCTCCATCCGCTGCTCGTACTCCATCCCGTCCGCCTTCATCTGGGCGATGGCCCGGTCCTTGATGCGGTCCAGCTGCCGGCGAAGGATGATCTCGGGATTCTCCAGGATGGACTCGACCAGCGTCAGGAGATCCAGGGCGTAATCCGGCGATTCGGCGTCGAGGAGCGGAACGGTCTCCAGCAGGTACAGCGACAACGTCTGGTCCATCGAGAAGTCGTCCTGCAGATCCACATTCACGCGGAGCGTCGACCCGTACTCATCCTTGGGCACGAACTCGACGATGTGGCGTTCGACGAGCGCGCGGAACAGCTGCCAGGCGCGGCGGCGGTGGGCACGCCGGGCCGCGTCGGGCTCGTGGCAGTCGCGGATGAGCTGCCGCATGGCGCCGCAGCCGTCGCCCTGCCGGCTCAGCACGTTGAGCAGCATGCCGTGCGACACCTGGAACCGCGACACGAGCTGCTCGGGCTGGGCGCTCATGAGACGCTTGAATGTATTCAGGTCCCAGTTGACGAAATTGCGCTCCGGCGGCTTGCGCCGCGTGACCTTCTTGCCGTCCCGGGCGGCTTTCTCGCTGAGCTTGATGTTCTCGACCACGTGTTCGGGTGCCTGCACCACGACGTAGCCGCGGTCATCGAATCCCTTGCGGCCGGCCCGCCCCGAGATCTGGTGGAAGTCGCGCGCGCTGAGGATGGCCGTCTTGCGGCCGTCGAACTTGCACAGCCGGGTGAAGAGTACGGTGCGGATGGGCACGTTGATGCCCACGCCCAGGGTGTCGGTGCCGCAGATGATCTTCAGTAACCCCTGCTGGGCCAGCTGCTCCACCAGCACGCGGTACTTCGGCAGCAGGCCGGCGTGGTGCAGACCAATCCCGTGGCGCAGCCATTTCCGGATGTCCGCCCCGTAGGGACTGGTGAACTCGAAGCCGGCAATCGTGTCGGCGATGGCGGCTTTGTCGTCGCGCGTGCAGATCTTGAGGCTGGTGAAGTCCTGGGCGCTGGACGCGGCGTCGGCCTGCGTGAAGTGGACGACATACACCGGCGTCTTGCCCTCGTCCGCGAGTTTCTCGAGCGTGTGGGCCAGCGGGATTTCGGCGTACGCGAACTCGAGCGGGACGGGCCGATCCGCGGACTTCACGCTGACGCTGGGCTGACCGTTGAGCGCCGTCAGCGCGTCTTCGAAGAAACGGGTGTCCCCCAGCGTCGCCGACATCAGGAGAAAACGGGTGTGCGGCAGCGTCAGCAGCGGCGTCTGCCAGGCCACGCCGCGATCCCGGTCGGCGTACCAGTGAAATTCGTCCATCACGACGTTGTCGACCCAGGCGTCGCCGCCTTCACGCAGCGCGATGTTCGCCAGCACCTCGGCCGTGCAGCACAGGATGGGCGCATCACGATTGACGGTGGCGTCGCCCGTGGACAGCCCCACGTCGTCGGGGCCGAACTCGCGGCACAGCGCCATCCACTTCTCGTTGACCAGGGCCTTGATGGGGCACGTGTAGACACCCCGCTGCCCGCGCGCCAGCGACGCGAACAGCATGGCCGATGCCACCAGGGACTTGCCGGACCCCGTCGGCGTATTCAGAATGACGTTTTTCCCGGCGAACAGCTCCAGCACCGCCTCTTCCTGGGCGGGATACAGCGACAGCCCCTTCTCCGCGGTGTAGTCGAGAAACCGGTCCAGCAGCGTATCCGCCGATACGTCGCCATCACCAGGCAGGAACTGTCCAAGGTACGCAGCCATGCTGCAGTTGTACTAGAGGCTAGAGGCTAGAGGCTAGAGGCTAGGGATTCCAGGCTACAGACTCCGGGCTCCAGGCTCCAGGCCAGGAGTGCCTCCCGAAGCCTGTGGCCTGTAGCCCGTAGCCTGTGGCCTGTTATGCTGGAGGCGCCACATGACATCCATCACCCAGCGTATCTGTGACGAACTTGGTGTCCGCCTGCCGCAGGTCGACGCCGCCGTGGCCCTGCTCGACGAGAAAGCCACGGTGCCTTTCATCGCGCGTTACCGCAAAGAAGCCACCGGAGGCCTTGACGACGCCCAGCTGCGGACGATCGAGGAGCGGCTGACCTACCTGCGAGAACTCGAGGCGCGGCGCGACGTCATCCTGGCCAGCATCACGGAGCAGGGCAAGCTCACGCCGGAACTCGAGGCAGCCGTCAGGGGCGCCGACACGAAAGCCAGGCTGGAAGACCTCTACCTGCCCTACAAGCCCAAACGGCGCACCAAGGCGCAGATCGCCAGAGAAGCCGGCCTCGAGCCCCTGGCGCTGGCACTGCTGAGTGACCCAATCCTGGTGCCTGACGTGGCCGCTTCGCCGTATGTCGATGTGGAAAAGGGCGTCCCCGACACGGCCGCGGCCCTCGAAGGCGCCCGCTGGATTCTGATGGAGCGGTTCTCGGAGGACGCCGAACTCGTCGGCGGCCTGCGCGAGTACCTCTGGGAACGGGGTGAATGGACCTCAGCCGTCGTCGCCGGCAAGGAGCAGGAGGGCGCGAAGTTCTCGGACTATTTCGCCGCAAGCGAACCCGTCAAGAAGATCCCGTCACACCGCGTGCTCGCCTTGCTGCGCGGCCGCAACGAGGGATTCCTGCGCCTCACCGTCGCGGTGCCGGACGAGGAGGGCGCACCGGGCCCGTCGGAACCCGAACGCCGCATCGCGGGACGCGCCGGCATTGCCGGGAAGGGGCGCGCTGCCGACCCCTGGCTGCTCGAGACCGTGCGCTGGACCTGGAAGATCAGGCAGATGGCCCACCTCTCGGCGGAAGTCGAGGACCGTCTGCGCGAACAGGCCGAAGCGGAAGCGATCCGCGTCTTCGGCAGCAACTTGCGCGACCTGCTGCTGGCGCCGCCCGCGGGCCAGCGCGTCACGATGGGACTCGACCCCGGCATCCGGACGGGCGTGAAGGTGGCGGTGGTGGATGGCACGGGCAAGCTGCTCGACACGGCCACCATCTATCCCCATCAGCCGCGCAACGACTGGGAAGGCTCGTTGCAGACGCTCGGCAGCCTGTGCGCCAGACACGGCGTGCAGCTCGTGTCGATCGGCAACGGCACCGCCTCGCGTGAAACCGACAAGCTGGCGGCCGACCTGATGGCGCGCCGTCCCGAACTGCACCTCGTCAAGGCCGTGGTCTCGGAGGCGGGCGCGTCGGTGTACTCGGCGTCCGAACTGGGCTCGAAGGAGTTTCCCGATCTGGACGTGTCGTTGCGCGGCGCCGTCTCGATTGCGCGGCGCCTGCAGGATCCGCTGGCGGAACTGGTACGGATCGATCCGAAGGCCATCGGTGTCGGCCAGTACCAGCACGACGTGAGCCAGACGCAACTCGCGAAGAAACTCGACGCGGTGGTCGAAGACTGCGTCAACGCCGTCGGCGCGGACGTCAATACCGCGTCCGCGCCGCTCCTCTCCCGCATCTCGGGCCTCACCGACACACTCGCGCGGAACATCGTGGCCTTCCGGGACGAACACGGTCCGTTCCGCACACGGCAGCAACTGCTGAAGGTGCCGCGCGTCGGCGAACGCACCTTCCAGCAGGCCGCGGGATTCCTGCGCATCATGGACGGCGACAACCCGCTCGACCGGTCTGCGGTGCACCCCGAAGCCTACCCCGTAGTCGAGCGCATCGTCGCCAGCGTGGGCCTGCCCGTGCGCGAGGTCATCGGCAAAGCCGGCGTCGTGCGCGCCCTCACGCCCGAGGCGTTCGTCGACGCGCGTTTCGGGCTGCCAACCGTGAAGGACATCCTGACGGAACTCGAGAAGCCGGGCCGCGACCCGCGCCCGGAGTTCAGGACCGCCACCTTCAAGGACGGCGTGCACGAACTGTCCGATCTGCAGCCGGGCATGCAGTTGGAGGGCGTGGTCACGAACGTCGCCAACTTCGGCGCCTTCGTGGATATCGGCGTGCATCAGGACGGACTCGTCCACGTCTCGCAACTGGCCGACCGGTTCGTCAAGGATCCCCGCGACGTCGTCAAAGCCGGCGACATCGTCACCGTCCGGGTGGTGGAGGTCGACCTTCCGCGGCGCCGTATCGCGTTGACGATGAAGTCGCAGGTGACTGCGGGTCCGCCCCGCGCGGCTGGAGCCGGTCAGCCGACAGGGGCCGGCCGGCCTGACCGCCAGCCGGACCACCGCGCCGGACGGCCAGCGCCCCAGAGTGCGCCGAAAGCCCCCAGCACGGCGTTCTCGGCAGCCTTCGAAAAACTGAGAAGGCCCTGACCCCGGAACTCCGTTGAGTCGAGTACCATGTCGTGGCGTGCCGCGGGAGCCCCGCCCGGCGGGGGCAGACCCGCGGGGCGGCGACGACCCCTGGCACGTCATGGATGATCGCCAGCGCC
>CAYJPV010000035.1:7200-18406 GCA_964372095.1 uncultured Vicinamibacterales bacterium
CGGGGGTCTGGGCAGCCTTCTAAAACCTGATAAGGCCCGGACCCCGGAACTCCGTTGCTGCGTGTACCATGTCGTGGCGGCCGGCTTCTGCCGGACGCGGCATGAGCCCGTTTTCCTCTGGATGTCGCATATGCCGGCAGGAGGACTGGTTATGTCGCACGCCGCACGCACGGCCATCGCGCTCGGACTGATCCTGATTTCGCCACGACTTGCAGCCGCCCAGGGCCCCGATGCGCCCCGGCCGGTGCCGCCGCGCATCGAGGTCGGGGCCACGGCCGGCCTTCTGCTCTGGACTGGCGCGGATACGTCAGCGGACGTATCACCCGTCGGTGTCGGTGTGCGGGTTGGGGTGGCCGTGACGCGGCGGTGGCGCATCGAAGGGCTCATGGACCTGGCCGGCATGGATCCGGACGGCGTCGGCGGCCTCTGCGCGGTCCAGATCCGCTGGAGCCCGATTGGCATGACGTCCCAGGGCTTCGAACCGTTCGTCCTGGCGGGCACCACGGGCTGGTACAGCCGGCGGTCCTGGCCCGAATACCGCTGGGTCGAACCCGGCAGCGGACAAGTCGAGGTGATCCCGGCGTACTCAAGCGTCGAATTCCTGCCGCCGGTGTTCCCGCGGGTGGGCATCGGCGTGCAGAAGTCCATCGGGTCGCGCGTGGCGGTCCGCGCGGAGTTGACGGCGTTCGTGGTCGGGTCTGACGACTTCATCACGCCAATCATTCACCCGAGCGTCAGTGTCACGGTCCCGCTCGGCCGGTACGGGAGGGCCGGACGCTGATTCCCTGATTCCAGGGGCCGGGATGCCACTGGCGCGGTTAACACCTCCAGCCACGCAGCCGTCTTTCATCACGAACCCGTTCCCAACTTCAAGGAGGTCGTGATGTCCCGAATCGCTGCTCGTGTGTGTACGGTCACCGCCGTCGTCGCAGCCCTGTTCGTCGCCACGCCAGCCGTGGCAGGCCCGCCCCTGCTATGCCATCCGCTCGACATCGGCGACGCACGTTCGTTGCCCTGGGACGGCTCCCGGTCCTGGTTCCACGGTCGTGCGGACTACGCCATCGGGAACGTCGCGCGCGACACCGAAGCGTTGCTGACGCCCGCCACGCCCGTCATCGTTCGAATGGAGACGATTCGCCGGGCCGCCATCTACGCCAGCGCCGACCGGGCGGCCGCGGATGCCCTGTACGGGATGATCTCGGCGCGGGCCAGGGGCCCCAGGGCTGACGCGCTGGCGGTCCTGGACGCCGCCCTGCTGACGGAGACGTTTCGCCAGCTCTCGCTGATGGACCGATCCGCCGAACACCAGGTGCGGGCGCGAAACGCCCGGGCGATAGTCGGTTCGTCGGACGGACGCGCGCTGCTCGCCAGGGCGATCGCGGCGAGGCCGGACGATGCGGCGGTGCAGTTCGCGGCAGCACTCATCGTGGCGGACACGGACCGCGCGCAGTACGCCAGGTTCGCGCAGAAAGCCCGCGCCGGAGCCGGTCGCGACACGCTGCTCGCGCGCAACCTGGATCACGTGTCCTGAACGGCATTTCCCCCCCGCGCACGCGGCCTGTGGCCTCGTGCGCGGTTCGTCCTACCGATTCAGCGTGGCCATCCCCTGCCGCAATACGTCAATGTCACCGAGCCCGATGTCTTCCCACCACACGGCCAGCGCCGCCGGGTCGCCCGCCAGCACCCGCGGGCGCGTCACGCGGGGCGACGGTGGCGCGAGGGTGGCCAGCGTGTCAAACACGCGGGACGCGGCGTCGGTGTCCAGGCGGGTCAGCAGGTGCCACAGCGAGATGGCATCGATGGGACGCGCGGCCGCAAGCAGCGTCTCGAGCGTCCCATCGCGGGCAACCCGGGCATCACCATCGAGGGCGGCCAGGGCCTCGACGAAAGCCGTCGTTGCCCCTTCGAAGTACGGCGTGCCAGGGCCGGATGGAGCCCGCGTGGCGCACAGGGCGCCTGCCGGCACGAGCGACTCGCGGCCCTGGTAGCTGAGTCCGACCCATCCCAGGGTCACGTGCAGACGCCCGGCGCCGGAGCGGTCAACCTCGAGCGTGTAACGACAGCCGAGGTCCACGGCGCGCGCGGCCGCCGTGTCAACCGAGAACTCGCCGGGCGCTGCCGTCACGTTCGCCTCCAGAGAGCCGTAGGCCAGTTCGAACAGGTGACGCCCCGGACCGGCGGCCACGACCCGGAACCGGGTGTCCGGTCCAAGGACCACGGTTCCAATGGCTGGTGCCCGCAGCGTGGCGTGCCCACCATGATCGGTCCGCAGCCACTCTCCGGCTGCCACGGGGCCAGTCCGGGCGGTGCCTCCACCGCCCAGGCGGACGCCCTGCAGCGAAGCCGCCACCCAGGTGTCGGGAGTGACGCGGCCACTGAACCAGACCTGCCCCACCAGGATGACCATCGAAGCCGCAAGGGCCAGCGGCGCGCCAAGACGCAGCCAGGCTGACGCGCGAACCACCCGGGTAGCCGCCATCGGCCGGAGCGGCTGGCCGCCGTGTCCGAGTGGCCGCAGCAGTTGCTCGAGGCGGACGACCTCCGCATCGGCGTCGCCTGTACGATCCCAGAGGTAATCGTCGGTCATGATGTGCCTCGCTCGTGCTGAAGCAGAGTACGAAGCTGCTGCATCCCGCGGTGCAGGTTGACGCGGACGGACCCTGGTGTGAGGCCGGTCCGCGCCGCTATCTCGGGGCCGGTCATGCCCTCGACCAGTCTGAGGGTCAGGGTCTCGCGGTACGCCTCCGGCAGCGTGCGCAACGCGGCCAGGACCGCGAGCGCGTCGACGCGGTGGCGCCCGTCGTCGCCGGCCCTGTCGTCGAGTTCCACCGTGGGACGCGTAGCCCGGTGGTAGTCCACCGCCCGATTTCGGGCCATCGTCGCGAGCCACCCGCCGAACGCGCGGGGTTCGCGCAACGTGCCCAGGCGCTGGTAGGCGGCGAGAAAGACATCCTGCACCAAATCGTCCACGTCGCGCAGGGGCACCCGTGCCAGAAGCAGCCCGTGCACCATACGTACGAACCGCACGTACAGCCGTTCGAAGGCCACACGATCCCCGAGCTGCGCGGCGGCAACCAGCGCGTCGTCCGGGTTCGCGGCATCAGGCGAGGCCTGTGGATCGACCATGGGGGTACGTACAGTTGAGAGACGTAATCGAAGACCCGACCGTTAGCGGCGTCCAAGAGCAACGGGCCCGCCGGGGTGTTCACCCGGCGGGCCCGCTGCCGTTCCCCTAGCCCCTAGCCTCTAGCCTCTAGCCTCTAGCCTCTAGCCTCTAGCCTCTAGCCTCTAGTCAGAGCGTCCAGCCCGCACGATACGCGTGCTGCACGTGGCGGTTGGCTTCTTCTGAATTGGTGAAGCGCCGGTTCGGCCCGTCCCACATCAGCTTCTCGCCCGGAACCATCAGGCCCACGTTGCCCAGCAGCACCGTCTCGGTGAACGGCCCCGAGTAGTCGAAGTCCGAGGTCGCCTTGCCGTGGCTCTTGATCGCGTCAATCCAGTTCTGTTCGTGCGAACCCGGCACCCGCGGCACCGTCTTCGCGGGCCGCTTGTACGCCTGCATGGCCGATTCGGGAATCAGCCGCGGGCTCTCGGAGTACGTCTCGCACATGAGCTTGCCCTTCTCGCCGACGAAGATCGTGCCGCTCTCGGGCAGCCGGCGCTCGGGCTCGAGTTCCTCAGGCCGCTCGGGCAACAGCCCGCCGTCGTACCAGTGCAGCTTCACGGCCGGCAAGTCCGCGCTGCGCTCCGGGAACGTGTAGTGCACGATCGTGGCCGGCGGGAATCCGTCGTTATACGTCACCCGGCGGCTGCCGATGGTCCCATCATCACGCAGCACGGGTCCAACGTTGTACGCCACATAGGTGGTGACGCTGGTCGGGTATCCGAGTTTGAGGCAGTGGTACGACGCATCCATGACGTGACACGCCATGTCGCCAAGGGCACCACTCCCGAAGTCCATCCAGGCTCGCCAGCCGAACGGGTGGTAGGTCGAGTGGAACGGCCGCATCGGCGACGGCCCCACCCACAGGTCCCAGTCCAGGCCTTCCGGCACGGCCGGCGTCTCCGCCGGTCGGGGCGATCCCTGGGGCCAGATCGGCCGATTGGTCCAGCAGTGCACTTCGCGCACCTTGCCAATCGCCCCGTCGTTGAGCCACTCCTCGATCAGCCGGACACCTTCCTGGGAGCGCCCCTGGTTGCCCATCTGCGTGACCACCTTGTACCGCCGGGCGGCCTCGGTGAGCGCCCGTGCTTCGGAGACCGTCCGCGTCAGCGGTTTCTGCACGTAGACGTGTTTGCCGAGCTGCATCGACGCCATCGTGATCACCGCGTGTGAGTGGTCCGGTGTGGCGACGATGACCGCGTCGATGTCTGTCTGCTTCTCGAGCATGACGCGGTAGTCTTTGTACCGCACGGCTTTCGGAAAATTCTCGTAGATCTTGGTCCGGGCCGCATGTTTGCGTGCGATGTCGCTCTCGTCCACGTCGCACAACGCGACGATGTTCGCCACCTTGCCGGCGGCGTTCGTGTTGGACGTGCCCATCCCGTGTACGCCGACCGTCGCGATGTTGACGGTATCGCTCGGCGCCTGATAACCCGTGCCGCCCAGGACGTGCCGCGGCACGATCATCACCCCGGCGGCCGCCGCCACGCTCCCCACGAACGTCCGGCGAGATACGAGGGTCGACTGGTCTTTCTCATCGTTCATATGTTGTCTCCGGCTTCTTCTCCGTTGATCGCACGGCCCCTGCGGACGCCAGCACCCGCACCGTGTGGTCCTCTGCCCGCACCGCGCGGCGACGCCGCAGGAGGTGCTGGGGCAGATATTACTCGCTGCCGCCCCCCAACGGGCCGAGAAAGTGCGCGACAACCTGGGGCCCCGGGGTTCACGGGACCGTTCGGGGCCGCCTTCGCGTAGAATCACGGGGAACCGCGCCGACCACACCGGGCCGGCGCCTCGCCCGGGGGGAATCGTGATCGTTCGCACTCGCCTGATCGTCCTGTCTGGTGTCGCGGCCATGGCGTCGTTCGCCATCCTCGCCGCACAGGCCCCACCGCATCCACGCGCGGCCGAACTGCAGCAGTGGGGCGTCCACGACATGACGCGTTCGATGCCCGCCGTGGTGAATCCGGGACCCGCCGGCCCGCCGGCGCCGGTCCCCGCCGATGCCATCGTGCTGTTCGACGGCACGAGCCTGAAAGAATGGGTCACGGCCAAGGGCGAGCCGGCCACCTGGGCCCTGCGCGACGGATACATGGAAGTCGTGAAGAAGGCGGGATCGATCAGGACCGTGCGGGAGTTCGGGGACTGCCAGCTGCACGTCGAGTGGGCCTCACCGAATCCGGCCGTGGGCGAGAACCAGGATCGCGGCAACAGCGGCGTGTTCCTGATGAACACCTACGAGGTCCAGGTGCTCGACTCGTTCGAGGCCAGGACCTACGCCGACGGCATGGCCGGCGCGCTCTACGGGCAGTTCCCTCCACTGGTCAATGCCAGCCGCAAGCCCGGCGAGTGGCAGACCTACGACATCGTCTTTCGCGCGCCGCGGTTCGGCGCCGACGGCGCCCTGCAGGCCCCGGCACGCATGACCGTCTTCCACAACGGCATTCTCATCCACGACAACGAGGCGCTGACGGGCCCGACGGCCCACAAGGCGCGGCCGCCGTACAAAGCCCACGCGGCCCGGCTGCCCATCGGCCTCCAGGATCACGCGCATCCGGTGCGATTCCGCAACATCTGGATCCGCGACCTGGCGCGGTAGACCACGAGGCGAACCATGACCCACGGACACGGAACACGACTCCGCCGCACCGCCCTGATCGCCCTGGCTGCCGTCGCCTCTCTCGTCGCACACGGCACCCTGGTGGCGCAGGCACCGCCGTCGAAGCGGGCGCTGGTGGTCTGGGGCGGCTGGGAGGGCCACACCCCGAAACAGTCGGTGGACATCTTCATCCCGTGGCTCCGGGAACAAGGCTTCGACGTCGAGGTCTCCACCACGCTCGACAGCTACCTGGACGCGACGAAGATGAAGAACCTGTCGCTCGTCGTGCAGATGGTCACCATGAGCACGATCACGCCGGCGCAGGAGAAGGGTCTGCTCGACGCCATAAAGGCCGGCGTGGGTTTGGCTGGCTGGCACGGCGGGATGAGCGATTCGTTCCGCAACAACACCGAGTATGAGTTCATGGTCGGCGGAGCGTGGGCCGCCCACCCGGGCGGGGTCATCGACTACACCGTCAACATCGCGAAGGCCAGCGACCCGATCACGAAGGGGTTGTCGGATTTTACGATGCACTCGGAGCAGTACTACATGCTGGTGGATCCCGGCGTCGAGGTGCTGGCGACCACCACGTTCTCAGGCGAACACGCGCCGTGGATCAAGGGTGTGGTCATGCCTGTCGCATGGAAGAAGCTGTACGGCAAGGGCCGCGTCTTCCACCTGACCCTCGGCCACGTGGCGAAGGACTTCGCCGTGTCCGAAGCACGCACGATCATGCAGCGCGGGATGCTCTGGGCGGCCCGGGTCCCCGGCGCGGGTGACGATCCGAAGCCGGGGAATCCGTACGCCGGGGCTGGGCAGAAGTAAGAAGCAAGAAGCAAGGTAGTAAGTAGTCAGTAGGAAGTAGGAAGTAGTCAGCGCGGCGCCACCTTCCGCCAGTGCCGGAAGGTACTTTTCGCTTCCACGTGATTGCCGCGCTCGTTCTCGTGGCGTTCTTTCATCGCCACGGGCACGGGCATACCCAGGCCGGCGTCGAGGGCATAGTCCACCTCGACACGCAGTTGCTGCAGGTTCAACCCGCTGCCCAGTTCGAGCCTGGTGCGCAGCGCCTGGCCTGTCGCGGGGTCGAGCCAGATGATCCCGCGCGACGGTACCTGTGCGTTGCCCGTGCTCCTGAGCAGGGACGGCGTCTTCTGCTCGATGAACGAAACCTTCCAGGTCCTGACGCCGTTGATCGTCTCCTCGCCGTCTTTCTTGAACTCGACCCGCGGTTGCTGATCTGTCCGCAGCAGCGCCAGCGTCGTCCAGGGGGCGTGTACCCCGCGCACGGGCTCACCGATCTGGACCGCGCGGCTCTCGTCGACCAGCGCAGGCCATGCGCGGTCCAGTTCGGCGGGCGCGGCGGCGAGCCGCTCGAGGCGGCCCGGTTCCTTCTCCGTGGACTTCCCGTCCACCTCGAGCGTGTTGCGCACGCCACTCCAGACAAGGGGCGCGTCGTTGCGCCGCACGAACAGCAGCTCAGACCGGCTCCTCCGTTTGGTGCGAACCGTGTGGCCCTCGATCATCGCGCCAGCCTGGCCACTGCCCACACCGAGCGTGCTGCCGCCCAGCATCTTGTTGGATTCAGCCGTCTGCGCGTACTCCTCGTCGGCGACCATCGCCGGCAACGCGGCTTCCACGCTCGCGACGTACTGCGCGGCCTTGGCCAGCACGTCGGCCAGCTGCGGCGGCTGGGCAGCCCACGCCCCCGTGCATGCCGTCATCACGACGCCCAGATACACCTTGCGCATGAGACCTCCTGTCGGCAGGCAGAGACAGGATAGATCCCGACCGGGGGGCACGCAAGAAGCAAGAAGCAGGAATCAGGAAACAAGGTAGGAAGTAGTCAGTAGTCAGTAGTCAGTAGTCAGTAGCGCTCAGGCTCCGGACTCCGGACTACTGGCTACCGCCTAGCGTGGGACATCCTCTGCCTTTCCCTAGCCTCTAGCCCCTAGCCCCTGATCGTCACGCCCGTGACCGCCCCTCGTTGCCCAGCAGGAAGTGCGCGAGGGCAGGCAGGAGCACGAGGGCGCCCACCATGTTCATCAGAAACAGGAACGCCAGCAGCACACCCATGTCGGCCTGGAATTTGAGCGGCGAGAAGATCCACGTGGCCACGCCGATCGCCAGCGTGAGGCCGGTGAAGAGCACGCCGTTGCCGGTCACCTCGAGCGTCTTGAAGTACGCGACGCGCAGGGAATCGCCGGCCTTGTAGTAGTTGCGGAACCGGCTGTAGAGGTAAATGCCGTAGTCGACGCCCACACCCACACCCAGCGCAGCCACGGGCAGCGTGTTCACCTTGAGGCCGATCTGGAGGATGCTCATCAGCGCGTACGACAGCAACGACACGAGGCCAAGGGGAATCAGGATGCTCAGCGTGCCCTGGACCGACCGGAACGACAGCAGACACAGCACGACCACCGCGCCGAACACGCAGGCCATAATCGGCCATTGCGCGGCCCCGACGGCCTCGTTGGTCGCCGCCATCACACCGACGTTTCCGGTCGCCAGCTTGAACGACACGTCCGGGTTGCCGTGGCTGGCTTCGAACGCCTTCATCTCGCCGACGATCTGTTCGATCGTCTCGGCTTTGTGGTCACGCGTGAACAGCATCACGGGCATGACACTGCAGTCCGAATTCAGCAGTCCGGTGGAGGTCTGCACGTAGGTGACCGACTGCGTGAGCACCGACCGGTTGCGCGACAGCACCCGCCACTTCGGATTGCCCTCGTTCCAGCCGGCATTGAGCGTCTTGGCCACTCCGGCCAGATCGACGACGGACTGCACCCCGGGCAGGTTGACCATCCGCCAGGCGAACTCGTCGATGGTCGTCATGACGGCGTGATCCACGCAGCCCTCGGGTTTCGTCTCGGCGATGACGTTCAGGATGTCGACGCCGATCGAGAACTTCGACGTCACCACGGCGGTGTCCGTGTTGTAGCGGGAGGTGGATCGCAGTTCAGGCACGCCGCGGTGCATGTCGCCGATCTTCACCTGCTGTCCCTTCCACGCCCCGAAGACGCCCAGCAGCAGAGCCACCGTGACGATCGCGATGGCCGGGCCCCGTTCGGTGACGCCGGAAAACCTCCGCCACAGGTGCTCCATGTGCCGCGCACGCCGGTGCAGCTTGGCCGTATACCGCTCGTCGAACCGGAAGTACGACAACGCCACGGGAACGAGGATGAGATTGATGAGGATGATCGACGCCACGCCGACGCTGGCCGCGATGGCGATGTCCTGAATCACCTCGATCTGGATGAAGAGGATTGTAAAGAACCCGATCGTGTCGGTCGCGAGGGCGATGCCCCCGGGCAGCAGCAGGCGGCGGAAACTGACCCGGGCCGCGGTCATGCTGTCGGCGCCGTCGAATATTTCGGACCCGGCCGAGCTCACCATTTGCACGCCGTGACTGACGGCAATCGCGAAGATCAGGAACGGTACCAGGATCGACATGGGATCCATGCCATAGCCGAGCAGCGTGATCGCGCCGAGCTGCCAGACGACCGCCACGACCGCGCAGACCAGGATCGTCACCGACAGCCGGACGGACTGGGCGTACGCGTAGACCAGGAAGGCCGTGATGAGGAACGTCACCAGGAAGAACTGGACGACGCGGGCGGCGCCCTCGGCCATGTCGCCCATCACCTTGGCAAACCCGATCACGTGGACGTCAACGGGCGACCCGGCAACGAAGTCCGCATCGAACTTCTGTCGGACGCGGGTTTCGATTTCTTTCGAGACGGCGATGAAGTCGAGCTTCTGGCCGGTGTTCGGATCGAACTCCATCAGTTCCGCGCTGATGATGGTCCCGGAGAAGTCGTTGGCCACCAGGCGCCCGACGATGCCGGCCTTGAGGATGTTGCGGCGGACTGCCTCGAGGCCTTCCAGCGTGGGCGCGAAGTCGTCAGGGATGACGTTACCGGCGGCAATGCCGTCTTCGACGACCTCCGTGTACCGCACATTGGGCGTGAAGAGCGACTGCACGCGGCCGCGGTCGACGCCGGGCAGGAAGAACACCTCGTCGGTCGCGTTCTTCAGGACCTCGAAGAACTGCGGCGTGAACATGTTGCCGTCGCGGGCGACGATCGCCACCAGCAGCCGGTTCGCGCCGCCGAACTCCTGCTGGTGCTTCACGAACGTCACCATGTAGGGGTGTTTTAGCGGCAGCTGCTTGGCGAACCCGGCGTCGATGTGCAGCCCCAGCGCGGACCACGCCAGGGCGGCCGTGGCCAGGACGAACAGGGCGATCACAACCAGGCGGTGGCCGAATATGAGGTGTTCCGCGCGTTCGGTAAGAGTGGTCTTCGACATGGTTCTGGCCTGAGTTCCAGTAGCGGTCGGGATCAGCGCGGGATGTTCGCGCGTCGCGTTCCGCCTTCGCCCGCGAGCAGCACGGCGTCCGGCGCGACGGGGACGATCGACATGATGGCCTGGCGGCCTGGCAGTTCCTGAGTGTGCACGGTCGATGCGCCGGCGTCGCCCCACAGCAGCGTGCCGGCCATGCCGCCGACCACAAACCGTCCGCCCTCCAGTTCGAGGGCGCAGGTGAGGGATTCTTCGGTGCCGGTGACGATGGCGGTCCAGGTGGCCCCGCGGTCGCCAGACCGGAACAGGTGTCCGCGCAGGCCATAGGCCAGCAACGTCCCGTCCCGGCGCGGCAAGATGCCGAAAAATGACCCGTCATAGGGCGAGGCCAGCGGCTGCCAGCTGGCGCCGCGGTCGTCGGACCGGTACAGATGACCGGCCTCCGCCGACAGGTAGAGCGCCCCGTCGGGTGCCACCGTCAGGTGGTTCAGGTGGAAGTCGTCGTCGCCGAACACCTGCCGGGGTTCCCACGTGCTCCCGCCGTCTCGCGTGGCCAGCAGGCTGCCGTACGCGCCGACGGCCAGCCCCTCGGTCGCATTCGCGAACCAGACATCCAGGAGCGGCTTCTCGGCTTCAGGCGCGCTGTGGACCAGGTCCCAGGTGACCCCGCCGTCTCGCGTTCGCAGCACCACTTCGTCGTGCCCGACCGCCCAGCCGGTCGAGCCGTCGAGCATGAAGACACCGGTCAGCAACGCCCGTGTCGGCACGTCGCTCTGGACCCACGACGCACCGCCGTCCCGGGACACGACGACGTGTCCGCGTTCGCCCACGGCCACGAGCCGATCACCGGGCCACGCGACGTCCAGCAGCAGCGACTGCGCCGCCAGGGGGGCCTTGACGGCGTCCTGCGGCGATCCGGCCGCGGCCCCGGCCCCGGCCCCACCGGACGCCCCGAACGCCCCGAACGCCAGGGCGCCCGCCAGCGCGGACACGCCGAACCGGCGTGTCACGCGACGCCACGACACATACGAGCCAGTCGACACGGACCTTCTCCTGCGGAAGCACAAAAAGGAACGCCGGGCCGGGCGCTCGGCCCCGCCCCCGGCCGGGGGCAACCAGAGAGGTTTAAGCCCCCCCTACAG
>CAYJPV010000035.1:18416-45342 GCA_964372095.1 uncultured Vicinamibacterales bacterium
CAAAAAACCCCCCCCCGCCCCGCCCCCCCCGCCCCCCCCGGCGCGAGGGAACAACCTGAGAGTTTACCGCACGCCTTCCTGCCGGAGCGCATCCGGTGTGAAATTGGCTTCGGCCCGCTTGAGGTTGAAGTCGTGGGGACGGCTTTCGTTGTAGAGCCCCATCACGACGTAACGCCCCGCCTGCAGGTCGGTATGAGCTTCCGCGGCTGTCCAGAGCGCGGGCACGTTGTAGAAGTTGATCACGTGCCCCTCGGACACGCGCCAGAGCTGGTCGCGGTTGTCGTACTGATCCACGACGAGGGCCGACCAGCTGTCTTCATCGATATAGAACACGCGCTTCTTGTAGACGTGCCGTTCGCCGCTGCGCAGCGTCGCTTCGACCACCCACACGCGGTGCAACTCGTAACGCAGGTGCTCGGGGTTGAGGTGCAGCGGCGTGACGATATCTTTGTACTTGAGCGCGCCGCTCTGCAGCTTGTAGCTGTTGTACGGCACGTACATCTCGCGCTTGCCGACGAGTTTCCAGTCGTACCGATCCGGCGCGCCGTTGAACATGTCGAGCTGGTCGCTGGTCCGCATGTTGTCCGACGCCGTGCCCGGGTTGTCGTACGCTACCTGGGGCGCGCGGCGCACCCGGCGCTGGCCGGGGTTGTACAGCCACGCATCACGGGGCTTCTTTACCTGGTCCAGCGTCTCGTGCACGAGCAGGATGCCGCCGGCCAGCCGGGCCGGCGCCGTCACGGTCTGCTTGAAGAGCAGGATCCGGTTGCCGGCCGACTCGGGCGTCATGTTCGGCAGGCTGTAGACGAACTGCGTCTCTTCTTCGAACTGGACCGGCGTAAACTGCCCGCCGCGCGTGGGCACCGCCTGAACAACCCACCGGCCGGCGGTGTCGCCGCGATACCGGAGCAGGTGGTTCCAGACCACCTCGGCGCCCGTCTTCGGCATCGGGAACGGCGGCCCGCCGATCGCGCCATCCACCCCGTTCCCGTTGTTCACCAGCTTGGCGCGGCCGACGTTTTTCGCCGTCGCATCGTAGATGCGCTGGGGCGCGGAGGCCGAGCGGCGCGTCGGATACACGTGCATCTTGAACGTGCCGTACGTCTTCAGCATCGCCTTGTGGCCATCGGTGAGCTGCGCGGCGTACTGGTCGGCGTTCTGCTGCGTGATGGTGAAGAGCGGCTTGTCCGCCGCGTACGGATCGACGTAGTGTTTGCCGACCACGTAACCCGCCGGGGCCTTGGTCAGGCCCCCGTCCCAGGCCGGGATCGTCCCGGCGGCGTTACCCGCCTTCTCGGCGCCCAGTGGCGTCAGGTTGGCTCCGAGCGTCCCGCCCTGCTGGGCCGAGAGCACGGTGATGGCCGCAAACGCGGCCAGCGAGATCGAAGAAATAGCCGCAACGTATCGTGCAGTGCTGCGCATGGACGTCTGCCTCAGAAGGAATACTTGATATTGGCCGCGACGAAGTCGCGATCGTTCAACAGGTTGTACCGGCCGGCGCCGAAGAAGCTCGTGTAGCTGACGTCCAGCTCCCAGTTGAACCGGTACTGCAGGCCAAGCCCGAGCGTCAGGCCCTTGCGCCCCTCGATGAAGTTGCCGCCGGGCCCGGGCGAGATGCCGCTGACATCCTGCGAGAACGAGAACCGCGGCACCATGTTGACCGCCGCAATCACGTTGTTGTACTCCGCGCGGCCTGCCACGACATAGCCCCAGGCGCTGGCCGTCGGGAAGGCGGACACGGGTTCGGTCCCCGGCTGAATCCTCGCCGTCGTATGGACCTCGTTCCCCGTGGTGTAGGTGCCGGGCCCTTCCAGACGCAGGACGTTCGGCTCGGGCATGTCGTGCACGGTGCCCCACGCGCCTTCAGCCACCAGCACGACCTGGTCGGCGCCCAGCACACGGCTGAACGCCCGCGTCGCCGTCATCTGTACCTGCGTCGTGTTGAACAGCTTGTAGCCCGCGATCTCCTGGGAGAAACCGTACGCGCCCACCTGGTTTGTGGACGCCAGCAGGTTGCCCAGGCCAATCAGCGGCGCCAGTTGCGGGACGGGCGGCAGGAGGCGCAGGGGCGTCAGGGCCGCGTAGAGCAACTCGACATCGTCCATCTGCAGCGGGATGTCGCGGCGGTGCGACACCTCGCCCTGCAGTGCGATGCCCGTCCGGCCCAGCTGCGTATTGAAGCTGCCGCCGAAGAGTTTAATGTCCTCGGGATAGGTCAGGAAGTACTGGGCCGTCGCCGCGTAGTTGCCCGTCAGCAGGCCGGTGGACGTGCCCGTCTTCGCCATGATCAGCGGCAGACGGCTGTGGTAATTCATGAAGTACACGCCGAATTCCGTGCCCGCCAGCGCATCCGCGAACACACGGGCCGCCACACCGTACTGGCCGCCGTCCCGCGCCTTGTTGTCACCGGCCCGTTTCGGCACGGCCGAGCCGACTGGGCTGTAACTCGGCGGCAGCGGCGGATGACCAACGGGCAGCGAATCCGGAGCCGATCCGAATCCGAGCATCACCTTGGTGGCGCCGGCGCCGGCGAGATCCGAGGTGCTGAAGTAGCTGCCGACGGGGTCGATCTTCGTTTCTTCCCAGGCAAACTGGTAGAACCCTTCGAGGGACGTGCTGGAGGACGGCTTGATGCTGAGCTTGACGGCCCCCACGGGCAGCAGCGCGTCGCGCAGCTCCGAGCCCGGCACGCGCAGCGCGCTGACGTCCGCCGGATTGACGGCGTTGATACCGCCCTGGATAAACGTGCTCTCGCCCCAGTTGATCACCTGCCAGCCGCCGCGCAGTTCGCCCGGCAGCGACCCGAGCCTGAAGCGCCCCCACAGGAACGCATCGCGGAACTCGGCGCGGCTGCCCACACGGTCCTTGGCCGCTTCCGACAGCGGCGTACGCGCGCGGTCGCCGCTTTCGTTCTCGATGTCGTAGAAGGCAAAGCCCCGCACGAACCCGCCGACGTTCTTGTAGCTGAATTCGAGTTCGCTGGTGATCTTCGCGGCGTTCGTGAAGATGCCCTTCTTGTAGTTCTGGTTCCCATCGTCACCGTTCACGGAGAACCCGGTTCCCCCGGCGGCCAGGCCGATGTTGCGCTTGTCCGGGTCCGAGAGCCGGTACCCCAGGCCGTAGGTGATGGTGTTGTCCCAGTTCCACTTGAACCCGGACGCCGTCGCGTCCTTGGGCGCATCAGCCTGCGCCTCGGTTACCGCGGCCGACTGGCCCGACGGCGTTGCGCCCTGCTGCGCCATTCCCGCGTCGGCCGGCTGCACCGCCAGCACCGCGACGATTCCGAGCGGGACGAGAAAGGTCAATCTCATGAGGCCCCCTTGTTACCCTACCAGCCAGAAAGTGGAGTTGCCGATCCGCGATTGTAGCAGGATCTGCTTCCCCAATGGGAGCAATCGATACTCGAACGGGAGGAATCTCGCCCCGAACGGGCACGCTCCCCAGGGCCTCCCCGGCCCGGGCCGGACGGCGCGCCGCCCCACTCCCGAGCCCGCTTGCAGCCGACCGCCGGGAAGTGGAATCCTATCGCCATGCCGACCTCATCGCTCCTCGTCGTGCCCCGCATCCTCCCCCCGCTCGAACCGGGCTTCCGCCCCGCGATCCTGGCGAACCTGGCCTTCCGCCGGGACGTGGCTGCCAGCGGCGCCGCCGCCCCGCTGGTCTTCGGCCTCGAGCGTTCGGACGGCGCGATTTCGCGTTTCGAAACGGTGGCGTTCGCCGACGGCCATCCCCGGGCCGGAGACAACGTCGGCTACGCGGAGCGTATTCTGAAGTTCCTGTTGTGGGCCCGCGGCGGCTGGCGCGTGTACGTCGGCGGCCCGCGGTCGGTCGGCGAACAACTGGCGCGGATCTACTCCGCGGACGGGGCGCGCCGGTTCGATGCGCTGTTCATGGGCGAACAGGTGTACGGGCACCCGTTCACCGTGGTGCCCTGTGACGCCGGAGACGTGCCCGCCGCGCGCGAGCAGGGCCAGGCCCTCGGCCGCCACCTCGACGGCTGCCGGATTGGCTTCGACCTGGGCGCCTCGGACGTGAAGGTGTCGGCCGTCATTGACGGCGACGCGATCTTCAGCGAAGAAATCGTGTGGGAGCCGGTGGAGCAACGTGACCCGGCGTACCACTATGAGCGGATCACCGCGGCTCTCCGGCTGGCCCGGACGAAGCTGCCGCGGTTGGACGCCATCGGCGGCAGCTCCGCCGGCGTGATCGTGGACAACCAGCCGCGCGTCGCGTCGTTGTTCCGCGGCGTGCCCGCCGATCGATTCGACGAAATCCGGCGCCTGTTTCTGCGCATCCGCGACGAGTTCGGCGTCCCCCTGGATGTCGTCAACGACGGGGACGTGACCGCACTGGCCGGCGCCATGTCGCTCGAGGACACGGGCGTGCTGGGCATCGCCATGGGATCGAGCGAGGCGGGCGGCTACGTGAACCTGGGCGGCGCCATCACGGGGTGGCTCAACGAACTGGCGTTCGCGCCGGTCGACCACAACCCCGCCGCGGCGGTGGACGAATGGTCCGGCGATGCCGGCGTGGGCGCCCTCTATTTCTCGCAACAGTGCGTCTTCCGCCTCGCGCCACAGGTGGGCATTGCCGTGCCCGCCGGCGCGACGAAAGCAGACATGCTGAAACACGTGCAGAACCACCTCGAAGCCGGACACGAGGGGGCCACGCGGATCTGGCAGAGCATCGGCGTCTACCTCGGCTACAGCGTGGCGCACTACGCCGACTTCTACGATCTCAAACACGTGCTGATTCTGGGACGCGTCACGTCCGGCCGCGGTGGCGCACTGATTCTGGATGGCGCGCGCGCCGTCATGACGGCGGAGTTCCCGGAACTCGCCGCGCGCGTGAACATCCAGTTGCCCGACGAGAAAAGCCGCCGCGTGGGACAGTCGATCGCGGCAGCCAGTCTGCCTTCCACTAGAGGCTAGAGGCTAGGGGATTGGGTAGGGGCAAGGGGCAAGGGGCAAGGGGCAAGGGGCAAGGGGCAAGGGGCAAGGGACAGTAGCATCCTCTGAGCCGATAGCCGATAGCCGATAGCCGTGAGGAGCCTGAAGCCATGCTGTACATCAAGAACGCCACCATCTACGCACCAGAGCGGCTCGCCGACGGGACGGCAGTGCTGTGTGATCACGGCACGATTGCCGCCGTCGGGCCCGCCGCCGCCGTGCCGTGCCCGGACGGGGCGGACGTCATCGATGCCACGGGTCTGTCGATCGTACCCGGCTTCATCGAGATGCAGTTGAACGGCGCGTTCGGCGACGACTTCACGGCCAGGCCCGACACGATCTGGCGGGTGGCGGAGCGGATGCCCCGCTACGGCGTGACCTCGTTCCTGCCGACGGTCATCACGGCCCCGATGGGCCAGGTGACGAAAGCTCAGCAGGTGTTGCGTGACGGACGGCCAGCCGGGTTCCGCGGCGCGGAGCCGCTCGGACTGCACCTGGAGGGACCGTTCCTGAATCCGCAGAAGAAGGGTGCCCACAATCCTGTGCACATTCAGGCACCAACGCACGACGCGGTCGCCGACTGGTCACCTGCCACGGGCGTCCGCCTCGTGACCATGGCCCCCGAGGTGCCGGGTGCGCTGGAGGTCATTCGAACCCTCGCGGGCCGCGGCGTGCTGGTCAGCGCCGGCCACTCGATGGCGACGTTTGAGCAGGCGACCGCCGGGTTCGACGCCGGTATCCGATACGGCACGCACCTGTTCAACGCGATGCCAGCCATCGCCCATCGCGATCCGGGTCTCCCGGGCGCCCTGCTCACCGACGACCGGGTCACGGTCGGGTTCATCGGCGACGGCGTGCACACGCACCCGTCGATCATCAAACTCGTGTGGCAGGCCCTGGGTCCGTCGCGGCTCAACCTGGTGACCGACGCCATGGCGGCGCTCGGGATGCCGCCGGGACGCCACCGGCTCGGCGACTACGACGTGTTCGTCGATGCCACGAGCTGCCACCTTGCTGACGGCACCAGGGCGGGCACCGTCCTCGCTGGCAGTATCCTGGCCATGGACGACGCCGTGCGGAACGTCATCCGCTTCACCGGCTGCTCGCTGGCCGATGTGCTGCCGACCGTCACGACCACCCCGGCCAAGGCTCTCGGCCTCGCCGATCTTCGTGGCCGAATCCGAAAGGGCTTCGTCGCCGATCTGGTCCTGCTGTCGGCGGACCTGCAGGTGCACGCGACCATCGCCGAGGGCGCCGTCGTCTATCGGGCGGGGTGAGGATCGGCGTGCGGCGTGCGGCGAAACGGCCTCCTCTCCTGCCGCAACGTCGGGTACACTCGCAGCCCGGAGGTGCGACCCATGAAGAAACTGCTCCTGACGCTGCTGGTGGGAATGTCGGCTGTGCCGGTCGTGGCGCAGCGCGGCAGCCAGACGTACGACTACTGGGCGTCCCAACGCGAGATGATTCGCTACGGGCAGCAGGCCATCTTCATGTGCAACGGCCTGTTCACCTCCAACCGCACGCTCGACCAGATCTTCGCGCACGAGCTGAAGTTCCTGCCCACCCCCGTCGGCGCGCCGCAGGGGGGCGACTACGTGATCGACCGCGAGCGGAAGGCGGTCGCCATCGGCGCGCCGGGCCGGCCCACGCCCGTGATGCGTGCGGCATTCCGTGAGGGACTCGGCTGCGTCATCCTCGCGCCCAACCAGACGTTGGACGACATCGCGAGCCTGCCGGCATTGACGGCGCCGCCGCCGGCCGGCGACGCAGCGACCGTCGCGTGGCCCGACGGTGACCTCGTCCGGAACCAGCCGCTTCCGGCCGGCGTCGACGCCACGAAGCTCCAGGCCGCATCCGACTGGGCGTTCACCCGCCCGTCACCCGAGCAGGACACGCTGAGCCTGCTCGTCGTGCACAAGGGCCGCATCATCCATGAACGTTACGCCGAGGGCGTCGATCAGACGACGAGGACGCGGACGTGGTCCACGGCCAAGAGTATCGCGGTCACACTGGTCGGCATGCTCGTCGACCAGGGCACGCTCGCGCTCGATGCGCCCCTGCCCGTCGACTGGCTGCCTCGCCCGGCGGCGGGTGCGAAGGACCCGCGTGCGGCGATCACGCTGCGGCACGTGCTGCACATGTCGAGCGGCCTCGAGACGATCGACAACGGCGGGCTCGAGTACGCCACGGGCTCCGGCCTGTCCTACTGGGCTGGCAGCAGTTCCGTGGAAGGCGCGCGCAGCCGCGGGCTCATCCGCGAGCCGGGCACGAGCTGGGACTACGAGAACTACGACACGATCCTCGCAGTCTACGCGATGAAGCAGGCGCTCGGCAGCGACGCGGCGTACCACGCGTTCCCGCGGACCGCGCTGTTCGACAGGATCGGTATGCGCAACACGCTGGTCGGCACCGACCGGTTCGGCGACTTCATCTTCAGCAGCCAGGTCTACACCAACGCCCGCGATCTCGCCCGTCTCGGCCTGCTTTATCTCAACAACGGCACGTGGAACGGCACGCGGCTGCTCTCGAAGGCGTGGATCGACTTCGTCCGCACGCCGGCCCCGGCGACCAAGGCGCGCCGTAGCGAGTACGGCGGGCACTTCTGGCTCGTTCCCGACGACCGCACGGACGTGCCGCGCGATGCGTACTCCACCAACGGCAACCGGGGTCAGTTCACGGTGATTGTCCCCTCCCACGACCTGGTCATCGTCCGCCGCGGGCTCGACTACGGCCGTCAGGGCTTCGATCAGTGGGCGCTCACGCGCGAGGTCATCAAGGCGATCGGGACGCCGGCGACATAGGGCCGCCGGCTGCCATTCCGGGGGCCCCGGGGCGGGGACCACTCGTCATGGCCGCCCGCCGCCGCGGTCAATGGCATAATCAGCCCGACTCAGGCCCCCGCCGACGATCACGATCCATCAGGAGGACGATATGCTCGTACGCCAGGGCCGACGTTTGCCGGGCCACGGTCTTCTCGTACTCGCGGCAGTGCTCATGACCGCGTGGAGCAGCGCTGCCGCCGCGGCCTCACCGCAGGGGGCACCCCCCGTGCCATCCGGCGCGGCGCTGTACCTCAAACAGACGGACCAGGCCCTCGATCGCATGGATCGCATGATGAGCGAGGCCACCGCCTCCTACACCCGTAGCGATCGCGCGAAGTCTGCCGAGGCCTCCCTGCAGGAGGCGCGCGAGAAGCTGCAGATCGTCGAAAACCGGCATGGCGCGAAGATGGGCCTGTCGCATCCGGAGATCGTGGCCCGCCGCACGCGCATTGCCGAGGGCGAGAAGGCGGTGGCGGCGTTTGTCGCAAACATGAGCGCGGCGACGCAGGCCGATGCCCAGGCGCGCGACGCCCGCGACAAGGCTGAGACGGCCGCCCGGGAGGCCGCCCGCGAACAGGAGGCCGCCGAACGGTCGCGGCGCGCCGCCGCGGCGGCGGGTGCTCCCGCGGCTGGCGGCAGCACGGCCAGTGGCGGACGCGTCGTATTCTCCACCGCGCCGATCGATCCAGCCAGACCCGCCAACCTCGCCACGCGCTTCAACGCCGGCGACAGGATCTATGGCCTGGTTCAGGCCCCCAAGTCCTGGCGGCAGGTCTACGAGGCCACGGGCAAGTCTGAACTGGGCCTCATGGTGGTGATGGAGATCGGGTCTTCTCAGACGCTCCAGTACGTCACGCTCAAGTCCGCCGCGGACATCGACAGCTCGCACCTCGTGCTCGACATCGCCCCAGCGCCGGACAAGATGACGGCGTATCGCAACCCCAATATCACGTTCGGGGAGGGCAAGGGCAATCTGAAGATCGGTCCCATTGCCTTCACACACGAGCTGGCGCGGCTGCCCGCCGGCACGCACACGGTGAAGATCTACATCAGGAACTTCGGGGACAGGCCCGCCGCCGGGCAATTCGAAATCGCCGGCGCAAGTTTCGGCGCCTACGCGGCCCTGCACGAGAAGGTCAAAGCCGCCGCCGAGTCCCTCAGCACGCTGCCGCCGGCGGCCATGGTCAACAAGGATCTCGAGAGCCAGATGCGGCGCCTGCTGGCCAACGCGGGGTGGACCAACCTCCTCCGCGTCGTCATCATCGACAAGGACTGGTGGGTGGAAGCAGGCACGAGGCGGTATGTGAACGTGGCGGCGGCGGCAAAGGCCGCCGACGGCTCGGCGTACTGGCACAACCTGCAGTTCAGCCAGCACCGCCTGATCTCGGGGGGCTGGGGACCGCTCGAACTCACGCACACGGGCGTGCGCCGGAGCATCCCGCTGGCGAACGTGAATAAGTAGGCGGGGCGACGGGGCCCTGATGCCCACGAAGCCGACGCTCGCCCTTCGTGATCCCTGTCTACTTTTCAGTAGACACTGTATACCGAGTCGTATACAGTTTTCTCCATGAGCGAGATCCTGACCCTGCTCATCGACCCCCGGGAAGATGTGCCGGTCTACGGCCAGATTGCCGGACAGATTCGCAGCCGGATTGCCGCGGGCGACGTTCCCGCCGGCACGGTGCTGCCCCCGGTGCGCGTGCTCGCCGCCGACCTTGGCGTCAACATGAACACGGTCGCCCGCGCGTACCGCCTGCTCGAAGACGAAGGTTTCGTGCGCATTCAGCAGCGCGCCGGCGCTGAGGTGATCGCCCCGGCCCGGGCCGGCACCGATCCGGAACGGGCCGAAGGCCTGCGTGAAGAACTGGCCACGGTGCTGGCCAGGCTTCGGCAGGCCGGCGTGAGCGTGGGCGATCTGCGCCGGTGGGTCGAGCGCGAGCTGGGTTCGCTGGCCGGCCGCCGGTAACCGGACCCGCAGACGCCGCGAACGAGAGGATACGGTCATGGAACGCGAGTGGGTGTTTGCCCTGATGGTCGTCGAAGTCGTACTGGCGGGCGGCATGATGATGCTCAGCCCTTACATCACCCGTCGAGGCCTGCTGTTTGGCGTCTATGTCGGAGAACAGGCGTGGGGCGGCGACACGGCACGCGGGCTCGTGCGCAGCTACACGGTGGGTGGCGCGGCCTGGATGGTGTGCTGCCTTGCCGTCGGGACGGGCGTCGCCGCCAGCGGCATCGCACCGCCTCACGTCGTCCCTGCCGTGCTGCCGCTGCTGACGCTGGCGGGATTCCTGGCCCTGTACCTCCGTGCCTACTTCGCAGCCCGCACACTGGCCGTTCCCGGCGGTCCCGTCCCGTCCGCCGCGATGCTGCTTCCCGCCGGTGAGGTCGACGTCCTGCTGCCGATGGTCGCCACCGTCATCGGCACGGCGTGCGGCCTGGCGGCGGTGGTGTACGCGGGATCACACTACGGCCAGCTGCCCGACCGTGTCCCGACCCATTTCGGGTTCTCCGGCGAACCGGACGCCTGGCGGACGAAGAGCTTCTGGACGGTCATGCTCTCGCCGCTCATGACGCTGGTGCTGGGGATTGGCCTCGGGGTCATGGCGTGGCTGACGGCCCGGGCCAAGCGTGCGATCCGGTACCCGGCCGCCGTCGTCTCGGCCGAGGCGCAGTTCCAGTTCCGGCGCGCGGTGACCCGCTACCTCAGCATGATCGCGATCATCGTCTCCGGCCTGCTGACGACCATCGCCGTCGGGTCTGTCAACATCGGCCTGGGTCTCTCCGACAGGTTGCCCTGGACCATGTGGCTCTTCACCGGCCTTGTGATTCTGGTCGGTGTCGGCGGTACGCTCTACCTCTCCCTCCGTTACGGCCAGGGCGGCGCACGACTGGAGCGCAGCGCGGGCAGCGCACCGCTGACCAACGGTCTGGCGGACAACCGCTACTGGGTGCTGGGCTCGTTCTACGTCAATCACGAGGACCCGGCGATCCTGGTCGAACACCGCTTCGGCCTCGGCTACACCCTCAACTTCGGCAACTGGAAGGCCGTCATGTTCTTCGTGGCGTTCATCGGCACAGTGATGACATTGGTGGTCATCGCGCTGGTGACCAACTGACGGGACAGCCGGTTGCCATCGAACAGGAGCTTCTCATGCAATCGTGGATACGGCCGGCACACGCGGGGATCGTCGTGGCGGCGCTGCTCATGACCGCGTCACCCCTGGCCGCCCAGGCTCCCGCACCGGCGCCGCCCGTTCAGCCCGCGCCGTATATCAGCACCGACGTGACGTTCTCGAACGGCGCCATCACCATCGCTGGCACCCTCACTGTTCCGAAGGCCGGGGCGCGTGTGCCGGCGGTCGTACTGATTTCCGGCAGCGAGGCGCAGGACCGCGACGAGACTGTCGCGGTTTGAAGGTATTCGCGACACTGGCCGACCACCTCACGCGTCAGGGTGTGGCCGTGCTTCGCGCGCGCGCAAGGCGCGCAGCTGACGGCGGTGAGGTCCGCGTGGTTCCGGTACTTCCTGGACGACGACCCGGTCCCAGCCCTCGAAGCCGTGCGGTGCCCGGTGCTGGCCGTCTTCGGAGAAAAGGACCTCCAGGTCGTGCCGCTTGACGGGAACCGTACCGCCCTCGAGGGAGCCCTGGCCAGGAGCGGCAATCGGGCGCTCACGGTGGCGGTGGTGCCGGCGGCGAATCATCTGTTCCAGGACGCAACGACCGGGAGCCCCAACGAATACAACCAGCTGGCGAAGACGTTCGCGCCGGGGTTCCTCGACACCGTGACGGCGTGGATCCGGACCACCGGCCACTGAGGCCGGGCCGCCGGCGCTGGCGCCGTGTCCCGGGCCTTCAATGGCATAATCAGCCCGGCTCGTTCCGCCGACGTGAACAGATTGACGGAGCGGCTGGGGACCGATGACGACAGAAACCGACGAGACTGGGGAGACCGGCGCGCGCGCCGCCGGCCAGACGGCCGCGCACGTCCGCGAGGCCGTTCGGTCTGATACCGTCCCTGAGGCCGTTTCGGCGGTGGTCGCCGACGGATCTGTGCGGCAGCTCGACCCGCGCTACGTGACGCTCGGGCAGGTGGTCGGACGCGGTATCGCCGCCGTGGTCGCGGTCCTGACTGTCGCGGCCTGCGCGTCGGTCGCGTGGCTGCTCGCGTGGCCCGCCTGGCGCACGGCGGGCCTGGCGGGCCTCTCACTCGGTCCCGTCGGCCTGCTGGCCTGGTGGCTCCATCGCTGGCCGGTCCTCGCGCACCGTCACGCTTCGTACACCGTCGACGACCACGGCCTCGAGGTCCGTAGGGGGGTTGTCTGGCGGCACGTCATCCGCGTGCCGCGATCGCGCGTGCAGCACATCGACGTGTCGCAGGGCCCCCTCGAACGCCGCTTCGGGCTCGGGACGCTCCTCACGCACACGGCGGGCACGATCCATGCTCAGGTCGAACTCGCCGGCCTCGACCACGCGACGGCAATGCAGATCCGTGACAGTCTCCTGCCGCGCGATCACGACGATGCCGTCTGAACACCGGCTGCACCCGCTCTCGATCCTCTTCGGCCTGGCCGCCCAGGTGCGGGAGTTCGCGGTACCGCTGCTGCTGCTGCTCGTCGGCGGCGGAGCCGCCGGGTGGCGGCTCGACTGGTGGGTCGCCGGGCTGATCGTGCCGAACATGGTCGTGGTCATCACGCGTGTCGCCACGTACCGGTACCGGTACGGCACCGACGACCTGGTGGTGCGATGGGGCCTGCTGTTCCGCCACGAACGGCACCTGCCGTACCGCCGGATTCAGAATCTCAACGCGTCCCAATCGATCGTCCACCGGTTCTTCAACGTGATTGCCGTGCGCATCGAAACCGGCAGCGGCGCCGAGCCCGAAGTCACGATGAGCGTCCTGCCGGTGACCGCCCTTGAGGATATGCGGCGGCGCGTGTTCGCCGCGCGCACGGCCTCCATGACCACGCCGGACGGCGTGGCCGCCGGGCAACGCGAAGCCGGCACGACACTGGTGGCGCTGGGCCCGCGCGACCTCGCGATCGTCGCCCTGGCGCAGAACCGCGCGGCCCTGGTCCTGGCCGGGCTGGTCGGCGTGGTCAGCGAGACGGCCTGGCTCGAAAGCGGACTGCGCCAGGTATTTGGCCCGAACGCCGCGCTCGACCTGCTGCAATGGACTCAAGGGCAGGGTGTCCTCTCATGCCTCGGGCTCGCCGTGGTCTTCATGCTGGTGTGGTTCGTGGGCAGCGCGCTGCTCTCGATGGTGTGGACGTTCGCCCGGTTCCATGATTTCCGCCTCGTGCTGACGGGCAGCGACCTGCGAGCCGACTACGGCCTCTTCACCCGTGTGTCCGCCACGCTGCCGCGGCAACGTATCCAGTCCGCCACCGTACGCCAGGGCCTGGTGCATCGGATCGCGCGGTGCGTCGCCGTCCGCGCACGGTCGGCCGGCGGCGGCGTGGAAGAATCACCCGGGACGAACCTGGACTGGATTGCTCCCGTGTTGCCCTGCGCGCAGACCACCGCGTTTCTGAACGCCGTGGTGCCCGAGGCGGTGATGCCGCCGGAGACGTGGGCCCGTGTGCACAAACGAGCGTGGCTGCGGCTGTTCCGCGCGCGTCTGCTCTGGGTCGGCGTGGCCGCCGCGGTCCTGGCGTTCCGGCTGCATTGGTGGGCGCTCCCGGCCTTCGTGACGGCCGGGGTGGCCGCGGCGATTCTCGCGCGCATGCAAACGGCCCGGATGGCCTGGGCCCTGACCGACCGGGCCATCGCGTTCCGCAGCGGGTTGGTCCGCCACCAGATGGACGTCGTGCCGCTGTCGAAGATCCAGGTGGTGTCGATCCGGCAGTCGCCGTTCGACCGGCGGGGCGGGATGGCCACCGTCTCGGTCGACACCGCCGGCACCGGCCTGTCAGGGCCCGGCGTCCGGATTCCGTTCCTGCCGGCGGACACCGCCCGAATCCTGGCCCAGCGTCTCGGTCTCGCCGCAAACGACCTCATGTTCCGCTGGTAACGGGGCCGCACACGGATGGTGCGCGTGGCCAGCGGCCGCGAACTTCCTTGGCGACCTGGACTGGATCGGGTTCGAGTAGAATGCCGCACGGAACTGACGGCCAATCATAAGGAGTCTGCCGTGAAGAAGCTGGTGTGCCTCGTCGCCGCGTTGATCATCACTGGTGTGGGACTGGCTGGCGCGCAGGAACAGGGCAAAGGCATCGACGTCACCGGCTCGTGGGAGTCGACCGTCGAGTCACCCCAGGGTGCGATGACGTCCGCCGCCACCTATAAGCAGACGGGTGAGGAACTCACCGGCACCCATGTCGGGCAGATGGGCGAGCTCCAGCTCAAGGGCACGGTGAAGGGTAACGCCATCAGCTACCAGATCACGATCGAGATGGGTGGTCAGCAGTTGACCATCACCTACGCGGGGACGGTGAATGGCGACACGATCACCGGCACCGCCGATTTCGGCGGCATGGGCTCCGGCAACTGGACGGCCAAGCGGAAGAAGTAGACACTGCGCTCGCCATGCCGCGCACCGCGCGATACTGCTCCTGGCGCGTCAAGAAGTCGTGCAGGCACGGCGTTGACGTGTCGGGCGCGGTGTGCGCTAATTCGCTCATGACACGGGGGTTTTCCTGGCGCCTTCTGACGGTAGTGCTGGTCCTGGCGGGTCCCGCGGTTGTGCCGGGTCAACAGGGGACGGTGGTCGGCCGCGAGGCGGTCGCTGCCAAACTGGCCGTCTTGCCGCCCGCACATCCGCGGTTGCTGCTCGATCTCAAGGCCGAGGCCGCGCTGAAGGCGCGGGTCGCCGTCGATCCGATTCTCCAACGGCTCCAGGCGAATCTGCTCGCCGAGGCCGACAAGCATCTCGCAACGACGCCTGTTGAGCGCATCCTCACCGGGCGCCGCCTGCTCGATAAGTCGCGCACGGCCCTCTCGCGCATCCTCCACCTCGCGCTCGCGTGGCGGCTCACCGGCCGGCCCGCGTACCTCGAGCGGGCCAAGGCGGAGCTCACCGCAGTTGCCCGGTTCACCGACTGGAATCCGAGCCACTTCCTCGATGTGGCCGAGATGAGCGCCGCCGTCGGGTTCGGGTACGACTGGCTCTACACGGCGCTCGACGAGCCGACGCGCGTCCTGCTCCGCACGGCGCTGATCGACAAGGGCCTCAAGGCCAGTCTGCAGGCCGACGGCTGGACGAAGAGCACGAACAACTGGAACCAGGTCTGTAACGGCGGTATGACCATCGGCGCCCTCGCCATTGCCGAGTCCGAACCCGCACTCGCCGCAGACCTCATCACGCGCGCCGTCAAGACCGTGCCGGTGTCGATGCACGAGTTCGCCCCCGACGGCGCGTATCCGGAGGGTCCTGGTTACTGGAGCTACGGCACGTCGTTCAACGTGATCCTCATCTCGGCCCTCGAATCGGCGCTCGGGACGGACTTCGGGCTCGCCGCTCAACCGGGATTTTTGGCCACCGCCGACTACTATCTGCACGTGGTCGGGCCGTCGGGCTTCTACTTCAACTACTCTGACGCCGGACGAGGCGGTCAGGGCACGTCCCCGGCAATGTTCTGGTTCGCCGCCCGGCGAAACGAGCCGTATCTGCTCTGGAACCAGTGGCCCGCGCTCGAAGCGCCCGCAGCAGGGCCCGGCGAGCGCGCCCGCGATCGGCTCGCTCCACTGCTGTTGTTGTGGCTGGCTCACGATCATCCGGCACCGCCGGCTCCGGTCGCGCGCTCGTGGACGGGCGGTGGACCGAACCCCGTCGCGTTTCACCGCAGCGCCTGGGATCGTGACGCGACGTTCGTCGGGTTCAAGGCGGGGTCCGCCTCGCTGAGCCACGCGCACATGGACGCGGGCACGTTCGTCATGGACGCGCTCGGCGTGCGCTGGGCCGATGACCTCGGCAGCCAGGACTACAACTCACTCGAGTCGAAGGGCGTGGATCTGTGGAACCGGGCGCCGGCCTCCGACCGTTGGAAGGTGTTCCGGATTGGCGCCGCGAGCCACAACGTCCTGACCGTCGACGGTCGTCCGCAGGTCGTGGGCGGGAGCGCCACGTTCACGGTCACGAAGGCCGGCCGTACCGTCGCGGATCTCGGCGAGACCTACGCGGGGCAACTCGCCGCCGCCCGGCGCGGTGTGGCGTTGCAGTCGGACGGAACGGTGCGCGTGCAGGACGAGTTCACGACCCTCGAGGCGCCAGCTGAAGTCCGGTGGGCCATGGTCACCAGGGCCGCGGTCCGGCTCGGCGACACCGCCGGTTCCGAGGCCTCTGCCACGCTCGAGCAGGGCGGCAAGACACTGACGCTGCGGGTGCTCGAGCCCGCCGGCGTGACACTCGAGGTCTTCCCCACCGATCCGCCGCCCGCGCCGACGGACGCCGCCAACCCCGGCACGCGGCTGGTCGGGTTCCGGATCGCGGCCTCACCGCGAACCTCGTTCCGCCTCGTCGTGCAACTCGAACCAGCGGGGCCCCGCCCGCGGCCGGAGGCGATCCAACCGCTGCGCGCGTGGTGACGGCGCCCGGGGGCGGGCCTCTAACCGCGGACGTCACTTGAGTCGGTCATCACCGGCCCCCTCTGAGTGGCCATGGTGGCCGCAGTGTAACATCCGGCCAGCGTGATGGGCGTCGTCGTCGAGATCATGAGGCCCAGATCGGACCTACTTCTTGCCGAGTTCTTCCTTGCCCAGCCTGTCCCAGATGCTCTGGCCCCGGAACGTCCCATCGTCGAGCCCGACGACGTAGCCTTCTTCCGCGTCGTCATATCTTCCGTCTGGAGGGCACTCCATCCTCACGGCGTAGTGCTCCCCGGCAGACGGCTCGGACCAGTCCACGACCAGCAGCGTGAAGGACTGGCCATCCTCTGCTATCTCGTGAACCGCCATCCAGCCTGGTACCACGTTGTACGCAACGGCACGAGGTCCCATGTTCACGCCAGTGAGACTCCTCCGCTGGAAGGACTTGGGGGTGAACCAAATGGAGTACTTCCTCCCGGTCACCTCCCATGCTTGATCGAGCGGAATGAACCCGCGAGACGGAGGATGGGACGAGGACGGCCATCGTTGCATCGTGCCGATATTGAACAGCGCCAGAGTCACGGCAAACCCCGGCTCGTTCTCGCTCCACTCCCTGGTGGCAGCGAAAACGTCCTTCGCCCTGTTGAGAACGGGTTTGTCATCCCACACGGGTACGCGCCCACGATTACAGGCAGTCAACGCAGCAGCAAGCAACAGGACACAGGAGAATGCAGGAACCACTCGATCGCGCACGTATCACCTCCTTGTGGCCCATCGGCTTGCGCCCAACGCCAACCACGTTGAACCGGTCGTGCAGTGTTGACGCCGGTGTCCGCGTGCCTTATCGCGTCCCCAGGAACCGCTCCCACAACCCGCGCTCGATGAAGACCGCGAGCAGCACGTCGGGTCGCAATCCGTAGAACTCCGACACGTAGGCGTCTCCCAGTTGCGCGCCAATCGACTCGGCGTGCTCCTGGGACGTGATGACGACGGGCACGCCGGCCAACGGCGCGGCGTCGTCCGGACGAGTCCAGTACCCAACACGGTCGTGGCCGCGCAGATACCATGGCAGTGGCCACTGCTCGTACGGGCCGGCCACCACCTTCACCAGCATGTCCTGCTTGTCGGGATGCACCGCCGACACGTCGGTCAACCGTGTCACCAGCCGCAGAAAATCCGTGGACGTGTGGGCGTAGACGTACGGGTTACGCGGGTCGGCCGGATACCGGAAGTTGGCGCGCCAGTTCTGCTGCGCCAACTGCCCTGCGAAGGCCAGCAGTACGGCCACACCGGCTGCTGTCAGCGCCCGCCCCTTCAACCGTGTCACGACCTCCACGGCGCCCACGCCGGCCAGCAGGACGAACCCCGCGTGGAACGGCAGGGCGTTCCACGGCGTCTTGTACGCGAGCGCGGAGAACACCACGGCCGTCATCACGGCGTACATCGACAGGTATCGGGGCCAGAAGGTCGCCGCGCGCCCTCGTATCGACGCCACGATGCCGGCCAGGGCCAGCGTGAGCACGAGTCCTTCGCTCCAGATGATCCCGCCCGACGGCGACCACGCCAGCATCCGCAGGTAGAAATCCCAGGCGTGGGCGTGGCGTGCAGGTTCGAGGCCACGCTCCACGTAGGTCCCAAACGCCAGCACCGACTCGAGCACGCCCGCCGGGTCCCTGAAGAAAGACGAGTAGAACAGGCCAGCCACGGCCACGGCTGTCGCGACGGCGACCGCCGCGTGCACGGTGCGCACGCTTCCCTTCGCGCGGCCACGGGCCACGAGGGCCGCCAGGACGGCGGCCGCCAGCAGGATGACCGATGTCTCTTTCGTGGCGAACGCCAGCCCCGCACACACACCGGCAGCGAACGCTGTCCGGCCTCGCGGTTGCTCGACGTACAGCCCCAGCGCCACGACGAACCCGGCGGCAAAGAACACCAGGAGGCTCTCCTGGATGTAGAACCGGCTGTAATAGGTCAGCAACGGCGAGATCGCCACCAGGGCGGCGGCGACGGCAACGGCTGGCCGGCCCAGTGGACGAGCCAGTGGGAGGAACAACAGCAGTAGACCCGATCCGAAGAGCGCCGGCACCAGCCTCAGGGTGCGCTCGTCGAGCGACGCCAGAGTGGTCTGCCCGCGCAGCCACGCGGCAGGCAAGGTCAGGAAATACAGGGTGGGCCCGTGGTGGTCGTCGCGGTCGTAGCGGTACTCACCGTGTTCGAGGAGCGCCCCGAACTTGACGGCCTGGTTGGCCTCGTCATGATGCATCGGCCGCAGCGACGGCTCCGCCAGACGAAACGCCAGCGCGGCGGCCAGCGCCAGACCAACCAGGCAGCCCAGACCGATCCTGCTCAGGACCATCGCAACCCTGTGTGCGGGCCGGCCGCCGGCCCGCACCGCCGCGTTGCGTCACCCCGCGTCATCAACGCGGCGTGCCGTAGACCTCGACTTCGACGTAGTGGTTCAGGTCGTTGGTCGTGTTGCCGTTCGACGACAGCCGGACGTAACGCCCCGCGACGCCTTTCGGGTCGAACAGGCGGCCTTCCGCCACTTCGATGTACTCCTTGTCCTTGCCCACGCCGAGGCCGGAGGAGTTGTCGTGGTCGTTGTTGTACACCGTGGTCACGCCCTTCAGGAAGTCCTTGTCGTCGGACACCTGGACGACGACGTCACGGTAGACGCGGGCCTGGCTGTGGTAGTGCCACGCCAGGATGGCGTGCAGCGCGTACGATGCGCCGAGGTCGATCTGGACCCACTGCTTCCCGGGTCCCAGTTCGATGAAGTAGCCGTCGCCGCCTTCCTTCTCGCCATCGTTCACCATCTCGATTTCGCCGATGACGGGCTGCATGTCGCTTGCCGTCACGACCTTCTTGGCCGACAGCAGCTTGGTGCCGGCCGGCACCATGAAGGGCGGGCGCGACTTGCCCGTGACGGGCTCGAGGTTCGGGCTCTTGATGTTCGTGGGCGTGCCGATGAACATCGGTTTCGGCAACTGCAGCTTCAGTTCCACTTTCTGACCTGCCTGCTTCGCCGCGAGGGGCGCGAGGCTGGCCGTCAGCAGGACGGCGTAGACAACGATCTTCTTATTCACGGCGAAACTACCTTTCTGTTGACGGGGTCAGACCTTGAATTGACAGGCTCTCCGGCGCGCATCCCTCTCAGACTGTCAATTCAAGGTCTGACCCCGCGATTCAGACGGGCCGTGATGCGTTCGACGGCCGCCTGCGCTTCAGCCTGTACTTCAGGATCCTGCACGAGCTTGGTCGCCAGGTCCAGCGCGGCGCGGCATGCGAAGGCCGGCAGCGCCCCTAGTATCAGTTTCCGCTCTTCCGGGCGTGTTGCCAAGCCCAGCGCCTCGGCCAGGTCGGCCGCTCCGTCCTCGGGACTGCGGTAGGGCTCGAGGCCGATGACGCGCACGAGCCCGCGCAGCGCCAGCAGGCGGTGTGCCTCTCCGGCGGATGATTGCGCCATCCGGCGCAGGTCGCCTCGCACGGCCGGCGTGGGCCACGCCGCCAGCGCCCGTGCGGCGGCGTCGGCCACCTCGGCATCCGGATCGTCGAGCGCCGCTCTGACGGCCGGCAGGACCGAGTTGTCCCCAATCAGCGGGAACACGCCGATGATCCGGACACGCCCCGCGGCGTCCAGTTTCGGCGTCAGCCGGGCTTTCACGAGCCGGGCTCGTGCGTCCGGATTCGCCACCTTCGCGGTCAGCGCCCGGATGGTCTGCTCCGCCGCCGCGCGATCGCCTTCGTCATCAGTCGCCAGCAGGAAGTCCAGCACCGGCGCGACATCCGACGGCGTGCCGATGACGCGCAGGGTCTTGAGTGCCTGCGCACGCACGGACCGTGTCGGCGATGCCAGCAGGCCGGTGACGGCGCTCCGGGCCAGGAACACCCGGCGTTCGGCCACGCCCAGCAACAACTCGTGGGCGAGATGGTCCGTGGGCTTCTGCGCCAGCAGGGCCACGATCTCGGCATCAACCCTCTGCCCCTTCAACGCGCCGACGGCGGCACGAGCCGCCACCTGTTCCACGCCGCGTGTCCGGGCCGCCGTGCGAGCCAGGAACTCGGCGGCCCCGTCCGACTCACCGGCAAACGCCGCGTACACCCGGATGGCGGCCGCCCTGACCGGCTCGGCGCCAGATGACATCTGCTGCATGACGACGGCAACGATGCGCGGCGCCGGGTAATGCTGCAGCACCGGAAGCACCTGCAGCTTGAGTGCATCGGGGAGCGCCGGCACCGCCTCACACACCGGCGTGATCGCGTCTGGCGGGAACACGTCCCGGATCTTCGCGATCGCGGCCTCCTGTACAACCACATCGCCGTTGCGCAGCATATCGACGAGAACTGTCTCCGCGTTGGCACCGGCCGCGGCGATCCTGCCCATCGCCGCCGCGCGCCGCAGCGGGGCCAGTGATGGTACGGTCGATGATGGCGGCTTTGTCCCGCTTGAGGCTGGTGGAACCTGGCTCATCCGCGCGGGCAGCATCGGGGCCGCCAGGCCGCTGAGCACTTTCTCGTACAGCAGGGCAGCGGCCGGACGGTTGCCGGCAGCCAGGCCGCGTTCCGCGCACGTCAGCATCGACGCCGCCACAACCGTCTTCACGTCTCCCGACGCCGGCGCAAACGCCGCCGCGAGGGCAGCCGCAGCCGCGTCCCCTCCAATCCGGCCCAGCGCCGTCGCCGCCGCGACCACGTACGCAGGCTGCCGGAGCAGGTCCGCGACCCCGGGAACCGCGCCCGCGATCCGCCGTTCACCGATCGCGGCAATGATCGCGGTCTTCGCCGCGCCGGGCGCCACGGTCAGCGCCCGGATCAGCGCGGACTCTGCCGCCGCCCCGGCCATCGGCTGCAACACGTACAGCGCCGCATCGACAGACCGTTCATCGGCCAGCATGGTTTCGAGGGCCGGCACGGCCGTGTCGCCGGCGATCACGCGCAGGTGCCGCGCCGCCACGTTCCGGGCGGCCGGCGTGGCCGAGCCGCGCACGAACGCCAGCAGTGCGGTCTCACACGCGGCCCGGCCGGCCGGGTCGTTCTTGCGGGCTTCAACGTACTCCCGCAGCCGCCAGATCGCCGCGGACTCGATACCACCGTCGTAGGTGGCCACGTCACCGAGGATGGCGTCGATGCCTGACAACGGCGCTTGCGCGGCCGCCGTCCCGGTGGCCGCGCCCATGGCCGCGACGGCCAGGGCCGACACCAGCACGAATCGCAAGGCCAGCCGGCGCGAGGATGTTGGTGAAGTCGTCATGATGCCCCTCGTCTCAGGCCGGGATCTGGTACGGCGCGCGGTACGCCCGCGCCAGAAGACGTTCCGCGTCAGGATCGCCGATGATGGTCTCGGTGGCCGGATCCCATCTGATGGTCCGGCCGGTCTCGATGGCAATGACGCCCAGGTGTCCCACGCTGGCCGACCGATGCGCCTCCTCGGCCGGCGCAATCGTCGCCGCCCGGCTGCGCACGCAGTCCAGGAAGTTCTGGTAGTGATCGCGTGACGGGTAGAGCCGTGTTTCGTTCGGCCCGATGACTTCGTTCACCAGGTGCGCGGGCTGACTTTCGAATCCGCCGCGATCCACCCACACCCACCCGTACTCGCCGATCCACTTGGTGCCGCTCTGGATCTCCGGATAACCGCCGGCGATCACCATCGGCGTGCCGTCGGCGTACTGCGTGTCCACCCAATACTTGGTCACACTGGTGTAGATCCCGGTTGTGGGGTGCACGCCCGTTCCCGTGATGGTGACGGGCCCCGTCCGTTCGAGCCCGAGTCCCCAGTGGGCGATGTCGAGGTGGTGGCCGATCCAGTCCACGAGCTGGCCGCCGCCATAGTCCATGTTCCAGCGCCAGTTCATGTGCACCCGCGCCTTGCAGTAGGGCGCCCACGGCGCGGGACCCAGCCACGTCTCGTAGTCGAAACCAGCCGGCGGGTTCTCAATCTGCTCCTGGCCAAACGTCTTCGCGAAGTCGTAGTGCCCCTCCGGCAAACCGACTTCGACACGACGGACCTTCCCGATCCGGCCGTTACGGACCAGCTCGCACGCCCGGTGGAAGTTGTCTTCGGAACGTTGCCAGCTGCCCGTCTGCCACACCCGGCCGTAGCGCCGGATGGCCTCGCACAACGTCCGTCCCTCGCGGATGCTGTGCGTGAAGGGTTTCTCGCCGTACACATCGAGCCCGGCGCGCACCGCCGACATGGACAGGATGGCGTGCCAGTGATCGGGCACGGCCAGCGAGACCGCATCGAGATCGCTCCGGGCGAACAGGGCCCGGTAGTCCTTGTAGGTGGCGCAGTCGGTGTTCCCGTACTTGTCGTTGACGATCCCCTGCGCCTTGGCGAGCGGCACATCGTCGAGATCGCAGACGGCCACCCACTGCACCTCGGGTTTCCCGAGGAAGTTGCGCATGTTGCCCGGCCCCTGCATGCCGAACCCCACGCCGGCCATCACGATGCGATCGCTCGGCGGTACGGCGCCCTGGAGGCCCAGGGCCGACGCCTTGACGATGGTGGGAAACGTGGCTGCGCCGGCCAGTGCCAGCGGCACACGCGTGAGAAATTCGCGACGGCTGGTGCCGCGCCGTGTGTTCATGGATCGCTCTCCGTCTCGCCGGGGGCGTCGGCGGTATCGGGCGCGATCTTACTCCAGGCCGCCCCCGCCGGCGCTACTGTCCGCGCACAAGCGCCCGCACCATCCACGCGACCGACGCCAGCGCCACCACGAGCAGCACGACGAAGATCACGATCGGTCCCCACTGGGGCACGACCCAGGCCACCCGTTCGAAGCGCGCGACGTCGAGGGACGCGCTGCGCACGGTGTCCCGGGTCAGAATCATCAGGACGATGCCCGGCAGCAGCGTCGCCGCCGCCCCCCACACAAACGGCCCAGGCTTCGCGTCTTTGGCGGCGCCCGCCAGGATCAGCAGCGCGGCACCCGAAATGGTCAGCAGAATGCCGGCCACCAGCACAACGACCGCGGCCAGGTCCTGCCCCATGAAGCGCAGCAGCACCTCGCGCGGCAGCGCCGCGAGCCACCAGAGGCCGATAAACACGTTGAGTGCGGTCGCGATGCCGCAGGCGGCCGCACCGTATTTGACAGCCCACCGGCCGAACGCCGCCTCGCTGGACAGCCGGATCGCGCCGAACACCGCGATCCCCAGCCCCGTGACCGCCACCGCCCCGAGGAACATGTGGAGATGCCGCGGGACGAGGGAGTGGTCCGCCAGGTTCAGCAGCACCCCCGCGCCGCTCACCGCGTACCAGCCCGGCAACTCCTGCGGCCTCATCATCATCGTCATGTTGTTGCTGTAGATGACGGAGACCAGCCCGACGACCGCCGCAATCGACCACGCCAGCAGCGACGCGCCGGCGCCCAGCACGTGCTCGCGGAACGCCAGCAGGTACGCGCCGTAGTAGGCGAGAATCAGCAGCAGGATCACGCCGAGCCACCACCACCCCATCAGCACCGACGACACGAAGAACACGCGCCCGTACAGCACCTGGAGGAACAGCAACGCCGCCACGCCCATCGAGACCGTGATGGAGATCAACACCGGCATGGCCTTGACGATGACGTGGGCGAGCGCCGCTTCGTGGGGCCGGTCACCGCGGCGGGCACGGACCCGCGCCAGGGCGCCGAGCAACGAACCGCCCAGCACGAGATTCATCGGCACGAGGTGCAGGAAAAACGTCAGGATCAGCAGGGCCCAGATAAGCCAGTACGGCCCGGGCAGCGGTACGGGATCCGGCTGCGGAATCGCGGGGATCATCGGACACCTCCCGTCCCGGCGGTTGATCCAATGGTGGCCAGATATTCGGCCACGGCCGTGCGCTCCTCGTGACTGCCTTCGAACGGAGGCATGGCCTCGTTGATCTCGGGCAGCCGGCCCAGCATCTCGAAGAACACCGATGCCGGCCGGCCCTTGGCGTCGAACGGCGCCATCGCGTCGGCCGCGTGACAGGCCGCGCAGTTGCTCTCGTAGTACGTCTGTCCCGCGTCGCCACCCCCCGGCGCCGCGGGTGACAGGTTTTCGGGCCGCGCGCCGCCCAGCAGCGCCAGGTACGCCGCCAGCAGCTGACGCTCTTCCGGCGACCCCGTGAAGGGCGGCATGCGGCGGCCGAGCCAGGTGCGCAGGTGGAGATCCGGGCTGTTCCACGCCCCGGGCGCGCCGGCCGCGTCCACCGGCACGGCAAGCCTGGTCAGCATGCCGTCGAGCGCCGCCACGCTCTTGCCCGCCACGAGCGGCCGGACGGCCAGGTAGCCGTCCACGGTGTGGCAGGCGGCGCACAACACCCGGAACAGCTCCCGCCCCTGGTGCGCCACGCGCTGGGGGTATTCGTGGGCCGCCAGCAGATCGGGCGGCACGGGTCGCATCCACGCCGATGCCGCGCGCACACCCGTCGCGTTCAGCGCGTCGACGGTGAAGCGGTCGGCACCGAAGGTGGACACGTGCGACGGCGGCGGCGTCATCACGCCCTCGGCCGGCGGCAGACGCACGCTGCTCACGAACATCACCTGCCCGAGCACGTACGGTTTCCGCAGGTCTTCGCGCAGCCACTCGGCTCCGCCCATGGCGACGAACCCGAACACCATCAGCATCGCTGCGGCCGGCCAACCGTAGGTGCGGCTGCGGCGCAGGACGATGAACAACGTCACGGCCGTGAGGGCCACGGCCGAGGCGACGGTCAGGAACGTGGCGCGGATGGCCACCGGATGGCCGGTCGTGCTGCCGCCCAGCACCGACGCGGCCAGCGCGCCGATCGAGTTGTCGGCCGCGCCGAGAATCTCGCTCACCGGAACACCGCTGCCCGCCGCCGCCGCGAGATACCAGGCCAGCGACAGGGGCAGCGCGATGGCCATCGGCACGATCCAGTTCCAGCCGGCGTAGCGCGCGACCTTCTCCTTGAGCGCGAGGTCGGTCAGCCACGAGGCGGTCAGCATGGCGTAGAGACCGGCGAGCCCCAGAGAGGCGAACGTGCGGGCGGTCACGCCGGGCCAGTACGTCGGATTGAAGAACCCGTCCCAGACACTGCGCGTCGTCACCCATGCGCCCGGCGTCAGCATGAACGTCAGGATGCCGTTGATGACCGCCAGGCTGAGCCACGCGTTGATGAAGTAGACCCAGCCGACGGCCATGTGCACGCGTGGAGACAGCCGGTCCCAGCCGTAGTAGTAGACCATCGCCGCCGCGATCTCCGCGACGAAGAACGTCCATTCGATCGCCCATCCCCAGACGAAGGTGTTGATGAGCGTCGACGTCGCCTGCGGATGCACGAGGCCAATCGTGAACCAGATACCGACGCCGGTGATGGCGCCGAAGACCAGCGTCAGCAGAATGAAGAACCGGCTGTGCAGCTTCACGAACCCGAGAAAAGCCTCGTCGCCGTCGCGGCGTGCCTTTCGCTCGGCCAGCACGAGGAACAGCCCCCCGCCCACCGCGAAATGGGACACGAAGACGTGGACGATGGCGATGGCCGCGATGAACAGCCCACTCGCCGGAACGTCCCAAACCGGGTAGTTCATGGGGCAACCTCCCGGGGGCAGGACGATTGTAACCGGGGCTTGCCAAGGTCGGCAGTGCGATCCATAGTCGGCCCAGCACACACCGAGCCCCTGTGACACAGTGAGACCCTTATGCGACTGACCTCACAGACCGACACGTTTCGTCTCCGTCTCCCCGGCACCGGCGTGACCCGCCGGTCGTTCCTCGGCACGGTGGGTACCGCCTCGCTGGCGTGGGCGCTGGCCCCTCACAGCCGGACGTCCGCGGCCGTCCGCATTCCCGTGGCCGTGCAGCTCTATTCGCTGCGCCGGGATTCGGCGCAGAACTTCGATGCCGTGCTCGAACAGGTTGCCGCCATGGGTTTCGAGGGCGTCGAGTTCGCCGGCTACCACACCTACGGCGACCGGCCTGCGGACCTGGCGAAGAAGCTCCGGTCGCTGAACCTGAAGGTGGCTGGCACGCACATCCAGACCAGGACCCTCGCCGGAGACGCAATCAAGGCCACGATCGACTTCCACCAGGCCATCGGCTGCCGGCATCTTGTGGTGCCCAGCGACGCCGCCTTCACGGACCCCGAGAAGAGCAAGGCTCTCGCCGACCAGTTCAACCAGATCGCCGACGTGCTGCGCCCGCTGGGCATGGCGTGCGGGTATCACAACCACAAGAACGAGTTCCAGAAGCCGCCCGGCAGCGACAAGACCTACTGGGACCTGTTCGCCGAACGGACCAGCAAGGACGTGATCCTGCAGATGGACTGCGGGTGGACGATGGCAGCGGGTTACGACCCGGCGGCGTACATCACGAAGTACCCCGGCCGGTCGAAGACGGTTCACTTCAAGCCGACCGTAAAAGACGGCGACACAGCCAGGAAGGCGATTCTGGGACAGGACTCGGTGGACTGGCCGTCCACCATCGCGGCGTGCGCCTCGACGGGCGGCACCGAGTGGTTCGTGATCGAGCAGGAAGTCTATCCGGATGGCCGGACACCGATCGACTGCACGCGCGACTCTCTGGCCGGCCTGCGCGCGTTGCTGAAGTAACGGCGGTGCCGTCGGCGACCCCCGGGCGAAGTAAGGGAGGACGTACGTAGCCCCCGGGGGGCCACTCCAAACGGAACCACCCCACGGTG
>CAYJPV010000035.1:45352-57185 GCA_964372095.1 uncultured Vicinamibacterales bacterium
GGGTTGGCTAACCTACGGCGGGGGCGGCCGCCCCCCCCGGGCCCCCTCCCGCACCCCCGCCCGCCCCCCCGGGGGTCCCTCTCCTACCGGAACAACCCGAGCTTCTTCAGGATGGCGATGAAGATCACCGCCCCGGCGATCGACACCAGCCACTGCACGACCGTGCCGCCCGCAATCCCAAGCAGCGACGCAATCCATCCCCCAATCGCCGACCCCACAATGCCAACCACGATGTTGGCGATGATCCCCATCTGCGCGTTCGTCTTCATGACGATACTGGCGAGCCATCCGACGATGCCGCCGACGATCAACTGCATGATCAGTCCCATGAGCCGCCTCCTGCGGGGGTCTGCCCCGCGCTACCAGTAGATCAGCCAGCGCCCGTCCACCGGAAGGGCGTGCGCCTGCATCGTGATGCGTTGGTCACCCGGCTGGACGTCCTTCGTGGACGCGATCTGGTGCAGCTGGTGCCCCGTGTGCACGGCCAGGTGTCCGACGGTGTACGCGTGATACACCGCGTCGCGGTTGGCCGCCATGTGCGCGCGCCGCTCGTCGGCGCTCATCCGTCCGATGGCGAGGCGGTTGATGTTCCACACGAGCAGCCCGCCGCCGGACGCCGGCAGGGCCAGCGTGACCGTCAGCGAGAGCTGGCGGTCCCGTTCCGGTGTGCCCCATCCGTCCCAGTCGATCTGGTCGTACTGCATATCGTAGTGCACGCTGGCGACCGGTTGGGGCAACGCCGGGTCCGACAGGTACACGTGAAAACCCGGCAGGGCCACACGATCGTCGTAGCCCGCTTCCGCTCCCACCAGCGCAGAGACCGCCGCCCGCAGGCGGTCGTAGAGCCACCCGAACCGGTCCGCGAGCAAGGGGTTCAGCCGCCGGGCCTCGGCCTGGTAACCCGCGAAGCCCAGCGTCGGCCCATCGAGATAACTCGCGGCACCCAACGAGAAGATCGGATAGCCCGGGTGGCGCCGCGTCCAGTGTTCACGCGCCGCGTGAACCTGCGCGGCGGCCTCGGCCGCTTCGTTCTGCGTCAGCAGGACATTGTCCGCGACCATGCCTGGTGCCATCGTCGGTTCCGGCACGCGCACCTCCTCCTGTGTCACGTCGCCCCGGGGTCCGCGGGCGTCGGCGGATGCCGGCGGACGATGGTCCACCGTGCCCACGTGCCGGAGCACGCGGCCCCCGAATCCGCGCTTGAACCGGTAGAGATTCCACCAGCCGCCGGTTTGCCGGCCGTATTCCGCCTCGAGCACCGCTTCGTCCTGGTCCGGCACGCCGAACAGATCGTAGTGGACGCACCCGCGCGCACGGGCCCATTGCATGGCCGTCCAGTGCAGCAGCTGGTTGGGATTGAGCTGCCGGGCTTCATCGGATCCCGCTGACGCACCCCAGAGGTACGTGGCCGTCGCGCCCCAGGCGAAGACCACGATACCGGCAAGATCGACGCCGTCGGCCGACGCCAGGAACAGCCGCATTCGATCCCCGTCGCCGAAGTGCTGCGCCGCCAGATGGTACTGATCCGGGCGCGCGGGCCGCAGGCCGTGGCGTGCGTTGGTCTCGTCGAGCAGGCGGACGAAGGTGGCCATTTCGCCGGCCGTGCCCGCGCGAACGGTGACCCCGCGCTTTTCCGCCAGCCTCACGCGGTTACGCGTATTGGATCGGAACGCTGCCCAGATGGCATCGGGGGACGGCGACAGGTCGACGACAATCGTGCGCGGGGGCATGATGTGCTGGCGCGCCACGGCGAATCGGCGCTCTGCGAACCACGCCGTCAGTGGGGCCGCCTGCTCCCACTGCGGTTCGACGCGCACCAGATCGGCGCCCGCCCCGGCGCTGACGCCCACGGCCGCGTCGACCAGCATGGCCCGCAGGGTCTCGTCGTCGGCATCGGCCGCCGGCCCGCGCGGCACGTACGCGAACACGCGCGAGCCCGTGTCGAAGATCAGGACCTGCACGCACCCCGCGATGCGCCCGTTCGGAGCCACGGCGGCGATCCGAACCGGCTGCGCCCCGAGGCCCGCCTGCAGGTCGCCCCAGGCCCAGCTCTGGAAGACGTGTCCGCACGGGCTCTCGAGGACGAAGGTGTCCCATCGTGGCCGGTCGCCCTCATCCATCGCCGCCAGGGTGAAGTCACTCACGGGATCGCTTCTCGCGGCTGAGAGCAGTCGCACACACAGGTTCCGAACCGTCTCCAAGGTGAAGGGGCCTGGCCCGGCGCGAGGGTACCACAAGGCTCGACGTGGATCCAGACGTGGGATACAGTCCCTCGTTATGCACGCGCGTGAGTGCTACAGCCGCCGGCGCAGGTGACATGCGGGCGCCGGCTTCAGCCGGCGCCTTGACACGTCCGGCTGACTTGTCCCGAGCGAAGTCGAGGGAAGCCGGACGCCACCACGGAGTACCCGGCTGAAGCCGGATGCTACGGGTCACAGACGCTTCGACACGTGGGGATATGAGATGAGCCGATCAACCCGTTTCTATCGCTCGTGGATTGGGGCGGCGCTGGCCGCCACGGCAGCCATCTGCGCCGCCTGCACTGCCGGGACGGCGCCGCAGCCCGGCGGGCACACCGACCTCGTGGCGCTCTTCGACGACTGGCGGGCGTTCCAGCAACCCCGACGCGTTGACGGCGTGCCGGACTACACGCCGGCCGCGATGACCGCGCAGCACCGTGAACTGGCCCGATACCGCAGCCGCCTTGACGCGATCGTGCCGGACGGGTGGCCCCGGTCTCAGCAGACTGACTGGCACATCGTCAGGGCCGAGATGAACGGCCTCGACTTCGACCACCGCGTGCTGCGGCCGTGGGCAAACAACCCCGCGTTCTACGTGACCGTGTTCCCGTCGCAGAGCGATCAGCCCGCCCGCGAAGGCCCGCTGTCCTGGGGCGCCGTCGAGTTGTGGACCTACCAGTTCCCGCTGAGCCCGGAGGCGGCGGCGCAGATCGACGCCGGCATCCGCCTCATCCCCGGTTTGCTCCGGCAGGCCCGCGGCAATCTGGTGGGCAATGGCCGGGACCTCTGGATCCACGGAGCGAAGGCCATCCGGGAGCAGAGCCGAGACCTGGCGGCGCTGGCCACCCGCCTCGGCGATGCCACGCCCGCACTGCGCGCACACGTCGCAGAGGCACAGGCGGCGACCGACGCCTTCGCCGAGTGGCTCGACGCGCAGGCGCCAGCCAAGACGGGGCCGTCGGGCATCGGGATCGAGCATTACGACTGGTACCTGAAGCACGTGCACCTGGTGCCATATACGTGGCACGACCAGTTGCGCCTGCTCGAGCGCGAACTGGGCCGCGCGCACACGTTCCTCGCGCTCGAAGAGGAACGGAACCGCACGCTTCCCGCCCAGGAACCCATCAGTTCGCCGGAGGAGCACGACCGGCGGTTCCCGGAAGCTGTCACGGCCTACATGGCGTTCCTCGACAGCCGCCACCTCCTGACCGTGCGTGACTATATGGATCCGGCGCTGCGTGCCCGCCTGGGGCGCTTCAGGCCGGGCGCGCGGGAGTTCTTCACCGAGGTCGACTACCGCGATCCCATGGTGATGCGGACGCACGGGTTTCACTGGTTCGACCTCGCCCGGATGGCCGCGCTGCCCCACGCCAGCCCCATCCGCCGGCGCCCGCTCCTCTACAACATCTTCGACTCCCGGACCGAAGGGCTGGCGACCGGGTGGGAGGAGATGATGCTGCAGGCCGGCATGTTCGATGCGCAGCCGCGCTCGCGTGAGCTGATCTACATTCTGGTGGCCCAGCGCGCCGCCCGCGCCATCGGCGACCTGCGCATGCACGCTAACCAGTTCACGCTCGAGGAGGCGGCGGCTTTCGCGTCCGCCAACACGCCCCGCGGATGGCTGCGTCTGGACGGCGCGCTCGTGCGCGGCGAGCAGCACCTGTACCTGCAGCAGCCGGCGTACGGCACGAGTTACCTCATCGGCAAAATGCAGATCGAAGAACTGCTGGCCACGCGGCGGCGGCAACTGGGCGCGACGTTCTCGTTTGCCGGCTTCATGGAGGACCTGGAGGCGGCCGGCCTCATCCCGATGTCGCTGGTCACGTGGGAACTCACCGGCGAACGCCCCGCGTTCTTCGACACCCGGCCGCGATCCTGAGGACGTCCGGCTGAAGCCGGACGCCCCGAAGTCGTTGGAGGCCTGAGCCATGCGTATGCGCACGTTGTTGTTCGCCGTCATCGTGGTCACCGCCGTCAGCCTGAACGCCCAGAGACCTGCCGCCAGCCGGACGACCCCGGGCGAAGGAACCGCGGCCAGCGCGCTGCAGGTCGATCCGTCGCTCTACCAGAACCTCCGGTACCGTGTGATCGGCCCCTTCCGGGCCAGCCGGACGGTCGGGGCCGTGGGCATCCCGACGATGCCCGGCGTCTTCTTCATGGGCGTCCACACCGGCGGGGTGTGGAAGACGGACGATTACGGCCGCACGTGGGCGCCCATCTTCGACGCCGCGCCGACGGGTTCCATCGGAGACCTCGCCGTCTCGCCGTCACACCCGAACGTCCTGTACGTCGGCACCGGTGAAGGTCTGCACCGCCCGGATCTCGGCGTCGGCGACGGGATCTTCAAGTCGGTCGATGGCGGCGCCACATGGGTCCACGTCGGGCTCTCGGACGTGCAGCAGGTGGGGCGCCTGGTCGTTCATCCGACGGATCCCGACATCGTGTTCGTCGCGGGAATGGGGCACCCGTACGGACCGAACGATGAGCGTGGCGTGTTCCGGACGACGAACGGCGGACGTACGTGGGAGAAGGTGTTGTTCGTCGACATCAACACGGGGGCAGCCCAGGTCGAACTCGATGCGTCCGACCCGCGCACGGTGTACGCGACGCTGTGGGAGCATCGCGAGGGGCCGTGGGAGAACGGCAGTTTCTCGGGACCCAACTCGGGGGTCTACAAGTCGTCGGATGGCGGTACGACCTGGCGGAAGCTCCAGACGGGACTGCCGGCATCCGACCGCAGCATGGGGCGCCCGATTGTTGCCGTGGCGCCATCCGCATCGCGGCGCGTGTACGCCCTGATCAGCACGCAAGCCGAACGAGGCGTGTATCGCTCGGACGACGGCGGCGACAGTTGGATGCAGGTCAGCACGGACCGGCGCCTCGGCGTCGAACTGCGGGTCCACCCGGCCAATCCTGACATCGTCTTTGCGGCGGGCACGGCGGCATACCGCTCGGACGACGGCGGCAAGACCTGGACGAGCTTCAAAGGCGCGCCCGGCGGCGACGATCCCCAGCGGCTCTGGATCAATCCCCTGCAGCCGGAGATCATGCTGCTCACGACCGACCAGGGCGCCACCATCACGGTGAACGGCGGCCGCACCTGGAGTTCCTGGTACAACCAGCCGACGGCCCAGCTCTACCACGTCACCACCGACAGCCAGTTTCCCTACTGGGTCTACGGGGGCCAGCAGGAAAGCGGCGCCATCGGCATCGCCAGCCGCGGCAACGGCGGCCAGATCTCGTTCCGCGACTGGATGGGCGTGGGCGCCGATGAATACGCCTACGTCGCGCCCGACCCGCTGAACCCGGACATTGTCTATGGCGGACGCGTCCAGCGGTTCAACCGGAAAACCGGCCAGTCCCAGAACGTGGCCCCGGAGGCCCTGCGGTCAGGCCGCTACCGCATCCTCCGCACCATGCCCCTGATGTTCCATCCGGCCGAACCCCGGATGTTGCTGTTCGCGACCAACGTGCTCTGGAAAACCATGACCGGGGGACAGAGCTGGGAAATCATCAGCCCCGATCTCTCGCGCGAGCGGCCGGACGTGCCCGAGAGCGTGGGCGACTACCGGTCGCCAGACCTCGCGACGATGGCCCGCCGCGGCGTGATTTATGCGGTAGGCCCGTCACCGCTCGACGCCGCCACGATCTGGGCCGGCACGGACGACGGGCTCGTGCACGTGACGAACGACGGCGGCAAGACGTGGACGGATGTGACGCCGCCCGGCTTGCGCGCGTGGGACAAGGTGTCGCAGATCAGCGCGGGCCATGCGGATGTCAAGACGGCTTACCTCGCCGTCAACGCCCTCCGCCGCGACGACCAGCGGCCGCACATCTACCGCACGCACGACGGCGGCGCGACGTGGACCCGCGTGGTGGCCGGCTTGCCGGACGCCGGTCCGGTCAACGTCGTGCGTGAGGATCCGAAACAGCCGGGCCTGCTCTTTGCCGGCACGGAGCGCGAGGTGTACTTCTCGGCGGACGATGGCGAGTCGTGGCAATCCCTGCGCCAGAACATGCCCGCGTCGTCGGTGCGGGACCTCGTGATCCACGAGCACGACCTGGTCGTCGGCACGCACGGGCGATCCATCTGGATCCTCGACAACATCGCCCCGCTGCGCGAGGTGGCGAAGGCCCGCCTGGCGGACCGCGCCTATCTCTTCAGGCCGCCAGAGGCCACCCGTGTGCGGTGGAACATGTTCTCGGACACGCCACTGCCCCCCGAAGAGCCGGCCGGACAGAATCCTCCGGACGGCGCGATTCTCGACTACTACCTCCCGCGCGCTGCCCGGAGCGTCACGGTCGACATCGTGGACGGCAGCGGCAACATCCTGCGGCGCTTCTCGAGCGCCGACGATCCGGAATCGATCGATCCCTCGCGGCTGCCGTACCCGACGTACTGGTTCCGGCCGCCACAACGCGTCGCCACCTCGGCCGGCCATCATCGGCTGACCTGGGACCTGCGGTATACCCCGCCGCGCGGCACCAACCGCCAGTACTCCATCGCCGCCGTCGCGGGCAACACGCCGCCGGGGCCGAACGGCCCGTTCGTCTATCCCAAGCGCCATGGCGTCCGGCTCACGGTGGACGGCTTCGTGACGGAGCGGCCGCTCGACATCCGCATGGATCCTCGTGTCGAGGCGGACATCGATGACATCGCGGCCCAGACGACGTTGTCCATGGAGTGTTACCGCGGGCACCTCCGACTGCAGACCGTGCGCGAAGCCGTGGAGTCGGCACTGCGCGACGGGGCGGCGGACATGCCCGGCGAGCGGCGTGCCGCCCTCGAACGCCTGCGCGGCCCCGGGCTGCCAGGCGACCCCGACCTGCTGTACGAACACATCACGGCCGAGCCCGATACAGCCGAGACGATCGTCGGGCTCCAGCACAAGCTGCAGTTCATGCTGAACCTGCTCCAGCAGGCCGATGCGCGGCCGACGACGCAGGCCCACGCGGCTGTGGCTGACCTGCTGACGGCGGCCGGCGCCATCGAAGCACGGTGGCGGGAACTGAGGTAGAGGGACATTCCGTGGGGGCCGGCTTCAGCCGGCCCTCACGCGTCCGGCTGAAGCCGGACGCCACCCAGGTGCATGTCGGCCACGAGGCGTGAGATCGCGAGGGAACTGGGCAGCCAGTCGGCCCGCTGGACCCAGGTGTCGTCGCGGTCGTCGTAGGACCACAGCGGCAAGACGGCGTCCGCGGCCGCGGCGGCCCGCTGCGCGCCCAGAACGACCCGCTCCTGGAAGCAGGCGGCGCTCCGATCGACGGCCTCGGTGAGCTGCGCGATGGTGAAGGGCTTGGCGAGGTAGTCGAAGGCGCCGATGCCTGCCCGGGCCAGCATGGGGCCCGCAGCCGCGTCCCCCGAAATGAAGACGACCGACGTATCCGGAAACGTCGCGCGAATGTGCCGGGCCAGCCACAGTCCGTCGTGTTCGCCCAGGTGCACGTCGGTGACGACCACACCAGGTTCGTGTGCGGCCATGGCCTCGAGCGCCTCCTCGGCGGTCGCCACCGCGAGGACCGCATACCCCGCCGCAACGAGCCAGCGCTGCGTGAGCGCCCGAATGGATTCCTGGTCATCGACGACAAGCACGTCCAGCCTGGTATCAGTCACGTGAGACCTCCGCGCCCTGGCGCACCATCCACAAAGGCAAGGAGGGTGCCAGCGGGGAACTGGCCAAAAAGCCCAATAAATACGGGGGTGTGCAGGCCCCTGTGCGGCGTGCGCGCACCCAGGCAGGCCTAACCCGCCCGATCGAGCCGCACAGGGAAGCCAGCGCCCACCGACCAGACATGGCCTCACCTCCCCGTCCATCCCGGACGTCCGGTCGGCAGTGTCGCCGCGCTCGCGGTGACCTCGCCAGGTCGGGGACGCGGAGATTTGGCCGAGTATCCGTCAAATGCTTACAGGATCTGGAGTTAATCCCCGGAAACGTGTATCATCCGCCTTGCCCCTGATTGTAAGTGTACGTTCGTTTTCGAGCGTGTCTCGATTCGGCGCGTCCCTGCCAGGACGTGCCAGGCCCGGAGGGATTGAGGATGGTTTCCGGAAGTCGCAATCTGCGTCAGCTGCTCGTACTCGCAGCGGTGGTCATGACGCTAGCCGCCACCGCACTCACGCCAACACCTGCCAACGCGCAGGCCCTTTATGGTGCCATCGTCGGCACCGTGGCAGACCAGCAGGGCGCTTCGTTGCCCGGCGTCACCGTGACCGCCACCAACACCGGCACGAGCCTCAAGGTTGAGACCGTGTCCGATGAACGCGGTGCCTACGCCTTCCGGAACCTGGTTCCGGGCGTGTACGACGTCAGCGCCGCGCTCGAGGGCTTCAAGGCCCTCAAGAAGACCGGTTACAACGTCAGTGCCGGCAACCCGATTCGTGTGGACCTGGCCCTCGATCTCGGCACCCTGGCCGAGACCGTGGACGTCGTCGCCGAGACGACGATGCTGCAGACGGAAAAAGCCGATCTCAACACCGAGATTTCGGCCAAGGCCGTGACCAACCTGCCGCTGAACCAGTACCGCAACTATCAGACGTTGCTGAACCTGGTGCCGGGCGCCACGCCCACGCAGTTCCAGAACGCCGAGATCGACACGCCCGCGCGTTCGCTGCGCACGTGGGTGAACGGCACGCAGCCGAACGCCAACACGACGCGCGTCGACGGCGCCGTGTCGGTGAACGTCTGGCTGCCGCACCACGCGATGTACATCCAGTCGGCCGAGTCCATCGACACCGTCAACGTGTCGACGAACAACTTCGACGCCGACACCGGCATGGCCGCCGGCGCGGCCCAGACCGTCATCACGAAGTCGGGCACGAACCAGCTCAGAGGGTCCGCGTTCTACTTCCTGAACGACGACAGCTTCAATTCGAACACCTACTTCAACAAGGAGTTCGACCTGCCCAAGCCGCAGGTGAAGACGCAGACTTTCGGCGGCACCCTCGGCGGGCCGGTCCTGAAGAACAAGTTGTTCTACTTCGCGTCCTGGGAACGCTACGACACGAAACGACCGACCACGTACACCTACACCGTGCCGACGGCCAAGATGCGCGCCGGCGACTTCAGTGAAGTCGCGGCGGCGTACCCGGCGTTCCGGCTCTACAACCCCTACACCGGGACCAACGGCGTCGGGCGTGAGCAAATCACGAACAACGTGATCCCGTCGAACCTCATCAGCCCGATCGCACTGGCCGCGATGAAGTACTACCCGGCGGTCAACAGCACGCGGGACCTCAACTCGAACCTGCTGCTCGACGACTACACGCAGTTGCGCGAAGAGTTCCAGCTGCGTGACAACATCGACTTCAAGATGAACTACCAGCTGAACGCCAACGCCATGGTGTGGGGCAAGTTCGGCATGATGGACAACGAGGGGTCGGGGAACAGCTTTGTTCTCGGCTTCGACAATCCGTCCGTCGGCGACACGCGCGTGTACCTCGGCACCTTCGGCACGACGTGGACGCTCAGTCCGACCTCCGTCCTCGACGCCAACATCGGCATCAGCCGGCAGAATCAGACCGTCCTGCCGCCCGACTTCGGTACGAACTACGGCCTGGAGCTCGGGATCCCCGGCGTCAACGACCCCACGGACATCCGGAACAGCGGTCTGCCGACGTTCGCGTCCACCTACACGCTCGGATCGGCGCCGAACTGGATGCCTCTGTGGCGGAAAGAAACCAGCTACTCGGGTTCGATCGGCATGACGAAGGTGTTCACGAAGCACGAGATGCGCGTGGGCGCCGACTTCGTGCGCCTTGAACTGAACCACCGCCAGGCGGAATGGGGCAACTACGGCCTCAAGGGCGGCTTCTCGTTCTCGAACAACACGACGGGCGCCGTCGGGTACACCTCGCCCGGCTGGAACAGCTACGCGGCGTTCCTGATGGGTCTGCCCAATTACTACGCGAAAGACACGCAGACCGAAGAGATGACCGGCCGTGAGAACCAGTTCGCCTTCTACCTCCGCGATCGGTGGACGGTGAACTCGAAGCTGACGGTCAGCGCCGGCGTCCGCGCGGAGTACTACCCGCTGATGTCGCGCGACGGTCGGGGCATCGAGATCCTCGACTACAGCACCTACACCGTGTCGCTGGGCGGCATCGGCAACGTGCCGAAGGACGTGGGCATCAACCTGAAAGAATGGTACTTCGTGCCCCGCCTGGGTGCGGCGTACCGCCTCAACGAGAAGACGGTCCTGAGGGCCGGCTACGGGGCGACGAAGAACCCGCTGCCCTGGTCGCGCCCGATGCGCGGCTCGTTCCCGTTCGACATCAACAACAACGCGTCGGCGCCTGGCACGTACGAGTGGGTCACGACGCTGGCCAACGGCATCCCGGCCGTTGTGTTGCCCGACATGTCCTCCGGCAAGGTCGTCCTGCCAAGGGGCGTCTACATCCGCTCGCCCAACCCGAACCAGGTGGACCGCGGAACCGTACAGCAGTGGAACGTCTCGATCGAACGTCGTCTCCCGTACGATATCTCTGCTGAAGTGGCGTACGTCGGAACCGCCACGGATGGCGGCTATGCCGACCTGAACCAGAACGTCGGCGTCCCGGGTGGCGGCGGTTCCGCGGCGAAGTACTTCGCCGTGGCCGGCACGTCGGCCATCAACGACTGGGCTTCGCGCACGAAGAGCCGCTACAAGGGGCTGCAGGTGGCGCTGAACCGGCCGTTCAAGAACGGGCTGATGCTGAAGGGTGCCTACACCTGGAGCCAGTCCAAGAACATGGCCGACGAAGACGGCTGGACCGGCCTGACCTGGAACTACCTGCCGAAGTACGACGACAACTTCTCGATCGCCGGCTTCGACCGCACGCACGTCTTCCAGATGGGCTGGGTGTACGAACTGCCGTTCCTGAAGGATCGCACCGACGCGGTCGGGAGAATCCTCGGCGGGTGGCAGATCAACGGCGTGGGCTCGTGGTACACGGGCACGCCGTACTCCATCGGCGGCACGAATAACGCGATGGCCTGCCAGGGCTGCGGCTCGATCTTCATCAACGTCAGCGGCGATCCGAAGCCGACAGGCACCGCCGGATCGTCGACCGAGGCGTACTACGACAAGTCGATCTTCTCGCAGCCCAGCGGACTGGGCATTGACGGATTCGGCACGTCGAAGCGCAACAACTTCCGCCGCCCGGCCGTGTGGAACGTTGACCTGTCGGTCTTCAAGGCCTTCCAGTTCGGCCGCGTCCGGACGGAACTGCGCATCGAGGCGGCCAACATCTTCGACCACGTGAACTGGGGCGCACCGAACACGTCGTTCACCTCGCCTCTCTTCATGACGTTCTCGCCGAGCAATGCCGAAAGCGGCACGAACACGCCTGGTGCGCGCCGCATCCAGATGGGCGTGCGGATCGGCTTCTAACTCTGGGGATTGGGGGTTGGGGGTTGGGGATTGGTCCCCACCCTCTGACACCCGCCCGCAACGAACGGCCCGGCTGGCATCGCGCCCGCCGGGCCGTTCGTTTTTGGGATCGGCTATCGGCTATCGACCATCGGCTTCCTACTTCCTACTTCCTACTTCCTACTCGTTGCTTCTTGCTCCTTGCTTCTTGCTCCTTGCTTCTTGCTTCTGCCTCCCCCCAACCC
>CAYJPV010000036.1:0-56582 GCA_964372095.1 uncultured Vicinamibacterales bacterium
GGGCATCTAACAAAGTGGGGGGGGGGGGGGTGGGGTTTGGGGGGGTGGGCCCAAGACAGAGGATGTCCCCCTACTGTCTACTGTCTACTGCCTACTGCCTACTTCTTGCTTCCTGCTTCCTGCTTCCTGCTTCTGCTTCACTCGCTTGCCCCTTGCCCCTTGCCCCATGTCCCTACCAATGCAGATCCTTCGGCGTGAAGGGCAGCAGGAACCGTATGGCCCGCTCGAAACGCTGCGCCCAGGCGTCTTCGTGGTGGCCGGCGCCTTTCTCTTCGACATAGAGCAAGTCTCGGCGCGGGTGCCCGGTCGTCTTGCGCAGGTGCCGCGCCATGAGCCGGGCGTCGCGTACGTGGGTCCGGCCTTCAGCCGTGCCGATGTCGAGGTAGATCCGTCCGCTCCACCGGGGATACCGGCCCACGAACGGAAACACCGCGCGGCCGGCCCACCAGAGCGACGGACTCATGACCCCGGCAAACCCGAAAACCCCGGGATGCCGGAAGAACGCGTACAGGCTGATCAGCCCGCCGAGCGACGACCCCATGATTCCGGTGTGGCTGCGTTCGTGCCGCGTACGGAACAGGCGATCGATCTCCGGCTTGAGCGTGTTCACGACGAAGTCGAGGTACGCGTCGCCGCGGCCCCCGCCCTTGTGCTGATCGACGAACGGCGTGTACTCGTCCAGGCGCTCCGGCCCCATGTTCGGAATCGCCACCACGACCGCCTCGACACCATCCGCCGCGATCTGTTCGAGGGTGTCGTCGACCCGCCACTCGCCGGCAAACGACGCGGCCGGGTCAAACAGGTTCTGGCCGTCGTGCATGTAGAGTACCGGGTAGTGGCGGCCGCTCCGGGCGTAGGACGGAGGCAGATAGACCTGCACGTCCCGCGCGTTGCCCAGTTCAGGGCTTCGAACGCCGGTGAGCACCCGGATGTTGCCCACAACCTGTCCCGTGGCGAGCACGGAGCCCGCGCCGCTGTCGTACATCGGTCCCATTCCCTCGTCCCTGCCGAACTCTCATCGTAGCGTCATCTCCTGATGACGGTCCAGACAAGCAGTCGTCCCCTGATGTATCCTTCGGCATCCACGACTCGCTGCTGAGGAGGTCACCGTGCAGGATCCGCTCACCGTCTTGTGCATCGCCACTTACGAAAAGGGCCAGGAGTTCATGCGCGAGTGCCGGCGCCAGGGCTGCCGGGTCCTGCTGCTGACCGAAGAGAAACTCCGGCAGGCGGACTGGCCCAGGGACGTCCTGGACGATGTGTTCTACATCCCCCGCGACCTGGGTCGCGACGAACTGCTCAAGGGGGTGAGCGAAGTCGCCCGCACGCGGCGCATCGACCGGATCGTCGCCCTGGACGACTTCGACGTGGAGATGGCCGCCCTGCTGCGGGAACACCTGCGCGTCCCCGGCATGGGCGAAACGACGGCCCGGTATTTCCGGGACAAACTCGCGGAGCGGATGAAAGCCCGCAACTTCGGCATTCTCGTCCCGGAATTCGTCCACGTCGTGAACGACGACAAGATCCGGCACTTCATCGAGACGGTGCCCCTGCCCTGGATCCTGAAGCCGCGTTCGCAGGCGGCGGCCATCGGCATGAAGAAGATCGAACGCCCGGACGACGCCTGGCCGGCCATTGAGGCGCTGGGTGATCGTCGCTCGTTCTACCTGCTTGAACGGTTCGTGGCCGGCGACGTGTACCACGTCGACTCGATCGTCTGGAACCGGGAGGTCGTCTTCCAGCGGGTGCACCGCTACGGCGCCCCGCCCTTCCAGGTGGCGCACGGCGGCGGCGTCTTCATGACACGGTCGCTGCCAGCCGACGGCGAAGACGCCCGGGCGCTCATCAGACTGAATCGCGACGTCATGGCCACGTTCGGCCTGCTGCGCGGCGTCGCCCACACCGAGTTCATCCGCAGTGAGGCCACGGGCCGCTTCCTCTTCCTCGAGACGTCTGCCCGGGTCGGGGGTGCCTACATCGTTGACCTGGTCGAAGCCGGCACGGGTCTCAATCTGTGGCGCGAATGGGCGAAGCTCGAAATCGAAGGCGAAGATGGCCGCTACACCGTGCCGCCCCACGACGACCGGTTCGCCGGACTCGTGCTGACACTGGCACGACAGACCTGGCCGGACACATCGGCCTATGCGGATGCCGAAGTCGTTTACCGGGTCAAGAAGGAGCACCACGCCGGCCTGATCGTGACCTCGGCAGACGCCCATCGTGTCGACACGCTGCTGGACGAGTACGCGCGACGTTTTGCCGACGACTTCATGGCGTTCGCGCCGGCGCCCGACAAGCCGCCGGCGTGAGTCCCGGGTTGGCGGCCGACTGGTGGTATTCTGGAACTACGCCCGTGGGCGTCCACAATCACCCGTTAACACCAGGAGATCGATCACTATGTCCGTGAGCCACTCGACTGCAGTCTGGACAGGCAACCTGACCGAAGGCAAAGGCACCATGAAACTTGGCAAGGGCGGCTACGAAGGGCCGTTCACCAAGGCGTCGCGTTTCGACGACGGTGCGGGCACGAACCCCGAAGAACTCATTGGCGCCGCCCACGCCGGGTGTTTCTCGATGTTCCTGTCGGCCCTCCTGTCGAAGAGCGGCTTCCCGCCTGCCGAGATCAAGACGAGCGCGAAGGTGCATCTGGGGGCCGGCCCGGCCATCACGCTGATCGAACTGGAGACCGAAGCGGTCGTCCCGAACTGTGACGAAGCCACCTTCCTGCAGCACGCCGAGCAGGCAAAGGCCGGGTGTCCGGTGTCGAAGGCCCTTTCGGCCGTGCCGATGCAGCTCAAGGCCACCCTCGTCAAGTAGTTGCGCCATTCTTCGGGGGACCGTGTGCGGCTGGCCGTAATCGGCGACATCGCCTGGGACATCTTCATCCGCCCGGAGCACGATCTGGTGCGCGGGTCCGATGTCTTCGGGACGGTGGACGTCATGCCTGGCGGGGCAGCCGCCAACGTGGCGGTGTGGTCCCGCCGGCTCGGCCTCTCCGTGGCACTCCGCGGCAAGGTCGGCGACGACACCCTCGGGCAGGTGATGCAGACGTACCTGCACACCGAGGGTGTCGCCTCTCACGTGCAGACGGTGTCTGGCGGCTTCACCACACGTGTCGGGATTCTGGTATCGGCCGACGGCGAACATTCGTTCGTGACCGATCACACCAAGGTGCTCAGGTTCGGGCCTGACGACGTGCCGGTGTCGATGCTGGATGGCGCCTCCGCGGTGTTCTTCAACGGGTACGACATCTATCTGGCCCGGACGACGGCGTTTCTGCAGCCTGTCCTGGCCGAAGCCCGCCGCCGCGGGGTGCCCCTCGTCTTCGATCCGTCGTCGTTCGCGCTCATTCGGCAGTACGGGTCCGAACGTCTGCTCGGTGAGGTGGGCCCCCTCGACATCCTGATCGCCAACGAAGACGAAGCACGCGTGCTGGCCCCGGCCGAAGGCCTGCACGCACTGCGGCGTCACGCCCGGTTGTTGGTGATCAAACAAGGAGCGAACGGCGCGGCGGCGCTGGACGCCTCCGGGTGGACGCGCGAACCGGCGGTCCCCATCTCGGTGGTCGACACCACCGGCGCCGGCGACGCCTTCGACGCGGCGTTTCTGGCGGAGTGGCTGGCCAGCCGCCAGGTGACGGCCGCGCTGCGCGCGGGCAACCGTTTGGGCGCGCACGTCGCCGCCCATCTGGGCGGCCAGCCGGCCTGGCCAGCGGCCGCCCAGCTGTCTAGCGGGACCGCGCGTCCCACGCCTCCCACGCCAATTTCGTAACGGGCTCCAGCTTCAGCCTGGCCAGGCGTGCAGACAGGGCCGCAGTCTCGCGCGCCATCGTGGCATCGAAGGCGGCGCTCGCCGTTCGCAGCTTCTCGTCCAGGACCTCCATCCGCGCCAGTTGAGACAGCGTTGGCCGGCCTTCGTATCCATTGACGTTGCCGTACAGACCGCCAATCTCCTCGCGCAACCGCTGCTCTCCTGAGATCCCTTCGCCCCGCTGGGACGATGCGAGTTCGGCGCGCTGCCGCTCGAGTTCGTTGGCCAGCTGCAGGAGGCGCAACCTGAGCGGGTCCTTCTCGCCGACCTTCGGCGCGAGGCGCCGCGCCTGGTCTCGCGCGTCGGTGATGGCCGCCACGAGATGCGCGAGGCGCTCGGTCATGCCGAAGAGCCGTCCGACCGCCTGCTCCTGCGCCAGACGATCTGCATCGGAGTGGCGCGAACGCGGGTCAGGCACCAGCGTCACTGTGGACGCCAGCGTCAGGGTTCCTTTCACCATCGTCACCGTATACGTGCCCGCGGGCACCCTCGGACCGAGCAACGCGTACACACTGCCTGGCCCTGCCGTGCCAGGCGCCATACGCGGCGGCTTCGACCGCATGGGCCATTCGACGCGATTGAGACCCCGGCGCCGCGACCCGTCCAGCGTCGCGACACGGCGCCCCTGTGCGTCGCTGATCTCCAGCCGCATGTCGCCAATCATGTGGCGTCTCTTCAGGTAGTACACGATCGACGCAGACTCGCTCGGCGACTCGCCGACGAACTCGGCGTCGCCGTTGAAGCCGAATTCGAACACCGGCATGATCATCGGCGCCGGCTTCGTCTCCAGGAACACGACATCCTGGTCCAGGGTCCTGGTGGTCATCCGCCGCAGCGGCGTAATGTCGTCGACGATGTAGACGCCGCGTCCGTGGGTGGCCAGCACCAGGTCGTGTTCGCGGGGGTGAATCGTCAGGTCACGCACCGCCACCGGGGGAAAGTTCGCGGTGTACTGCCCCCACTGCCGTCCGCCATCGACGGTGATCCACAACCCGAATTCGGTGCCGAGGAAGAGCAGGTCGGGATTGATCGGGTCCTGCTTCACGACATGCGCGTACCCGCGCAGGGCCGGTGTCGCCAGCGATGTCCACGTGGCGCCGAAATCGTCGGTGCGGGCCACGTAGGTCGTCAGGTCTCCGGTCATGTGGCCGTCGAAGGTGACGAAGGCCGTCCCATCGCCGTGCCGGCCGGCGTCGATGCTGCTGATCCAGGTGCCGCGGGGCACGCCCGTGACGTGGCCCGCGACGTTGGTCCACGTTGCCCCGCCATCGCGCGTGAGCTGCAGGTTGCCGTCGTCGGTGCCGACCCAGATGACCTGGCTGCTTCGGGGCGACTGCGCCACCGCAAAGATCGTGCAGTGGTTCTCGGCCGTGGAGTTGTCGAGCGTGAGCCCGCCCGAGGTGTCCTGTTTCAGTTTCGCCGGATCATTGGTCGTCAGGTCCGGCGAAATCCGTTCCCAGGACTCGCCCTGGTCGCGCGAGCGGAACAGGAACTGCGCGGCGTAGTAGATCGTGCCAGGCTCCGCTGGGCTCAGATGGATCGGCGTGTTCCAGTTGAAGCGGAACTTCGGATCGCCGGCCGCCGGCGCCGGCCTGATGTCCTTGGTTTCGAGCGTCGACTTGCGGATGCGGAACAGGTTGCCGCCCTGGTACTCGTTGTAAACGATGTCCGGATCGGAGGGGTCGACGAACGCCCAGAAACCGTCTCCGCCGGTGAGGGAATACCAGTGCTTGTTGCCGATGCCTCCGGCGCGCCGGGACGGACCGTACCACGTACTGTTGTCCTGGAGGCCACCGTACACGTTGTACGGCGTGGCCATGTCGACGCTGACATGGTAGTACTGCGACACGGGCAGACTGGCCACGAACCGGAACGTGGCGCCTCTGTTGTAGGAGATGTAGACGCCACCGTCGGTCCCGATGATCAGGTGGTCGGAGTTCTTCGGGTTCACCCAGGCGTCGTGGACGTCGGCATGGTAACTAGGTCCAAACAGCCCCCCGGCCCCGGCCGTGCCGAACGTCTTGCCGCCGTCTTCACTGGCGGCCAGCGTGAGCCCCATCTTGTAGATCCGATCCGCGTGATTCGGATCGGCGACCAGCCGTGAGAAGTAGAACGGCCGGCCTGTCACGGCTGCGGCATCGGACAACCCGGCCCAGTTGTCTCCCCCGTCGTCCGACCGGTACAGCAACGTCTTCCGGGCTTCGATCGTTGCGAAGACGAGGCCCGGCTTCTGTGGCGAGACCGCGATCGCGATTCGTCCCAGGTCGCCATCAGGCAACCCGCGCGTCAGCCGCTCCCAGGTGGTTCCAGCGTCTGTCGTCCGGTACAGGCCGCTCCTGGGCCCGCCCGATGTGAAGTGCCAGGGCTGCCGGCGAACCTGCCACAGACCGGCGTACAGCACGGACGGGTCACGCGGATCCATCGCCAGATCGGCGCAGCCCGTGTCGGGCGCCACGTGCAGAACTTTCTCCCACGACTTGCCCGCATCCCGCGTACGGAACACGCCGCGTTCGTCATGGTCGGCGTACAGGGCGCCGAGGGCGCAGACGTACGCGGTGTTGCCATCCTTCGGATGGACGGCGATGCGCGCCACTCGTTCGCTGTGCTCGAGGCCCACACGTGTCCACGTATCGCCGCCGTCAGCGCTGCGATACACCCCGTCGCCGACGGACACGCTGTTGCGAACCCAGGTTTCGCCGGTGCCGACCCAGACAATACGAGGGTTCGACGGGTCGATCGTGACCGCCCCAATCGACTGGTTGTGGCGGTCGAACACGGGCTTGAAGACGACCCCGCCGTCCGCCGACTTCCAGACGCCGCCGCCGGCCGACCCCACGTAGATAGTCGTGCGGTCGCCGGCCGTCGCGTCGAGGGCCGAGATCCGCCCGCTCATGGCCGCGGGCCCGATGGGGCGCGCGCGCAGTCCGCCGAACGTCTCACCGTCCACCGCGACGCCCTGGCCCCAGACGGGAACGGCCGTCGCACAAGCGACGGCCGTCACGACCGCAAGGACCCTGGGCCCGAGAAACAGCTGACACATGGTGCGTGTTCCTCCATCCAGGGCTGGCGTTCCGTTCCTTACTTCGGCATCTTGAAGCGGGCGTCATCGAGCGGCACGTTGATCTCAATCTTCCCGATCGTCATCTTCTGGCGCTGCGGGTTGCCCTTCTGGCCGGAGTCGATCGAATGGGGAAACAGCATGCCGCCCACGTCCTTCCAGTCCCCCACGATGGTCTCGTTGTCGACCTCGACGCCGCCCATCGTGCGCCGGGCTTCCTGCCGGACGGTCAGGTACGTTTCGGTATCCAGATAGAACACCGTGACGTCACCGTCCTTCTCGGTCACTCTGAGTTTGAAGCACTCAGTGCCCTCAGCGGGTTCTTTCCCGAGCAGTTCCACGGTGTGTCCCTTGGCCTTGTAGTCCATCAGGGGACCGTCCATGTCCGCCTGCTCTTCGGCCATCTTCTTCATGTCGCTCGGCAGGAGTTCCGCCGTCGACCGGCCGCTCAGCGGATTCAGCATCCACGCATCGGTGCCGTCGAAGGCCTGCACGATGGTCATGCCCTGGATGGAGATGTCGATCCGCATCGACTTGGGGCGCTTCAGCTCGATGACGACAGGCGCTTCCATGCCCGGCCCCACCACCATCTGGCCGGTCATGCGGACCGATGAAATCGCCTTGATCTTCTCGAGGCCACCCTGCGCCGCGAAGCTCCTGGCAATGACTTCGTCGGCCGTCTGCGCGGCGGCAGGAACGGCGACAGCAGCGAACAACGCGCACGCAACGATTGATTTCCGCAACATCCTGATCCTCCTGGGAACACCCTATCTTAATGGAAATACGGCGCGGATGGCCGACGGTTCCACTGGGGTTGGGACACCCGGGGGTAGGCAGTAGTCAGTAGGCAGGCCTCTACCGTCTGCTGTCTACTGACTACTGTCTACTGACCTCCCCGAGTCCCGAAAGAAGCGCCACGAAGTTTCCCTGGCAACCCCGGGACGCCCGGCTTGCCCGTTCCGACCGACCTCTGATAGAACTCACGGAACGCCGGCCCTGTGACTGTGACACGCGTCGTCACGCTGGCCGCCGCCGGCACGCCAGCCGGCCCCCGTACGGAGACCGTCCATGGGACGTAACGCCGAAGTCGTCCGCCAGTGGAACCTGCTGCGATCCATCGAAGCCGCGCGTAACGGCCTCCCGCTCCAGCGCCTGATCGAGATCGGCGAGGTGACACGGCGGACGGTCTACCGCGACCTGGACGCGTTGCAGGAGGCGGGGTTTCCGCTGGTGAACGAAACACGCGAGGGCAAGGTCTACTGGATGCTGGGTGACCCGCCCTTCAAGCGTCTCGGGCAGCCCGGGTTCACATTGTCCGAGCTGTGCGCCCTGTATCTGAGCCGGCGCATGGTCGAGGTGTTGACCGGCGTGCCCTTCCAGGCCCCGCTGCAGGCCCTCTTCGGACGCTTCGAGCAGGACCTCCCGCCCCGCATGCGGCAGTACCTGGATCAGCTGCCGTCAGCCCTCGCAGCCATGCCGCCCGAAGGCCGGGTGAAGAAATCGGCCAACTATGAGGACCACGTCGCCACCCTGCTCCAGACGACGCTGGATCATCGCGACGTCGAGATGACCTACCACTCGCACCTGCACCAGCGGACGAAGACGTACGCCGTGCAGCCCTACCGCATCGTCTACGCGCACGGCGGGCTCTATCTGTTTGCCTTCGTGCCCGAGTACGACCAGATCCGCACCTTCGCGATGCAACGCGTGAAGAAGGTGAAGCCCCTGGAAACCCGCTTCACCCCGACTCATCACCTGCCGGACAACCCCTTCGAGGCGTCGCTCGGGCCGAATCTGGGCCAGCCGGCGATTCACGTGGTCTTGCGTTTCGATGCCGCCCTGGCCTCCTCCATCCGCGAACGGACCCACCATCCCAGCCAACAGCTGGAGGACCTGCCGGATGGATCGCTGAGGATGTCGCTGGACGTGTGCGACGACTGGTGGTTGCACAACTGGATCCTGGGCTACGGTCACCTTGTGACGGTCGAAGCGCCCCCCAGCCTGGTGGAACACGTCGTTTCGGAACTCGAACGGGCCAGGCACCATTACACGCGAAGCGCCCTGGATGACGGCCCGGTGTCGGCGGCGATGATGGACTGGGGACTGCAGGGACGCCTGCCGTTCGCGGGAGACGCGACGTAGGGCGCCGTCGTACGTAGCCCCGGGTCTGACCCGGGGGACCCCGGACCTAAAGGTCCGGGGCTACGTACGAAGGGTCCGGCGCTACGTAGTCTTACGATACCCGCTGAAGTGGAACGGAAGAGTCGGCCTGGTCCTGGACCTGCAGCCCCGTGAGACCATCCATGGCGTGGCGGGCGGCGATCTGTGCCTGGTGGCGCCGCCGCTGCAGATCGGCATGAAAGGCTTCCCGGTCGCCGCGCAGCCGGGCCGCCGCTGGCAGCGCACTCGCCAGCATCCGAAGATCGGCGGCCACGCGGTTCCGGAGCGCCCGCGTGCGGTTGACGACCGCGCGGTAACATTCGAAACACAAGGTGTGAGTGCGATCGGCCTTCACGCCACTCCGCGCGTAGAAACGGGACCGCCGCTGCCCGCACACCCGGCACAGGTGCGGGGACGCGGCATGAACCGAGCCACGCCCCCCGCCGGACAGAACCGGTTTGAATGCAAGGACTTGCGCGGCGTCTTCCATCAGCTTCACCATTGGATTCATCCCGGCCTCCCAGGTTGCTCGTGCGTTCAACGCCAGAGTAGAACCAGGGTGTGACAGGAGGGGTCACAGCTGAAACATCGGCCGCAGGCGCGTCACCGTGAATCCGGCACCGGGAAGGGCGGCGCGCTGGCGGCCTTCTCCTTGATCTCACCGAACTTGCGGCTGACGCTCGACAACCGCTGATCCCATTCGAGGTTGATCGACTGGTTCTGCACGAGCACGTGGAACTTCGTCATCACCATGACGAGGAAGATCGGCTTCAGGAACGCCTGCCGCACGTTGGACGCCAGCAACGCCGCAATCACCAGTCCGCCAATGAACCCGCCGGGTTTCGCCGATTCGGGCAGAATCGCCAGCATCAGAAACGCCGGTGCCAGCATCACGGCCCAGACGACGGCGGTCAGGATCTTGTCGAGGACGACCACCCAGACGGCGGTCTTCAGAATCTCCTTGCTGTTCTGCGCGTAGTAGATGAGGGCATCCTTCGAACTGCGCCAGGCGTTCTCGTCTCCGCGGGCCAGGTTGTACGAGAAGATGGTCTCGTCGATGTACGACGTGGCCGCGCGGACGACGGCGTTCACGATGCCCATGACCGATTGGAGGCCCGGAATCGGCAGCAGGCCGGCCACGAAGTTCAGCGTCCGGTTGAAGGCCCCGACCACTCCGCGGATCAGCAGGTCGAGCGCGAACAGCAGATTCACCTGTCCGAAACGCTCCGTCACGATTCGCTTGCCGTACGCAAAGAGCCCCTCGGAGCCGTTGCCCATCTCGCCGCGCGTCACCAGCTCCGTCAGGACCGCCACGTGGCCGGCCTGGATCAGGTAGAGCGCATACCGGACAACGATGAACCAGGCGTAGCCGTAGGCGCCCGCGCCGACGATGAACGTGCCGACACCCACCCACGGGTGAACGGCCGCGCCCAGCAGGGCAGCCAGGCCGAACGTCGCGCCGAACCAGATCACCGTGACCACGGTGAAGCCCACGAGAATACCGAATCTGACAATCGCGTACGGCAGCGTCCTGATCACCAGAGAAGACGCGGTCGAGAAACCGGCCTGCTGAACCGACAGCGGGTACGAGTGCCGGACGGCCGCGTCCGGGTGGCTGTAAGGTGATGCCGTCATGGAATGGTGTCCTCCTGAGCCGGAGAGCGTACACCAAGTCGCCCCGAAAGACAGTCCCGGCGTGGCGAAGCAGCGCGTCATCTGTGACACGCTTCACACAGGCCAGTGCCAGGGAGAACGAACGACCGTTCGGATTGCCGAGATCCCGGCGACGACGCCCATGATCCGCCGGTCCCAAGCGGTAGGTGACGGCCAATGCCCCTGGTCCAACGTCCCTTCGGCCTGGCAGCCGGTTTGCTTACCGCTCTCCAGGCGCCGCCAGACCGCCGGTTTGCCGCGTGCCACTATCCAAGACAATTTCACGACGTGATGCGCAGCCGCTTCGGGAATGCTCGTCCGTGCACGTGTGTGTGACAGGCCTCCGTGTCTCAAGGGAGAGGTGACGCATGAGCCAGTCGGCGCTTTCGTGGGTGGAAGAAGTCTCCCAGTGCGGCCGCACGTCGCGCCGGGACTTCGTGCGGATCTGCACCATGGCCGCCGCAGCCGTCGGGTTGTCGGCCTCCGCCACGGCGCGGATCGTCGAGGCCGCCGGCAAAGGCCTCAAACCATCGGTGATCTGGCTGCACTTCCAGGAGTGCACGGGCTGCACCGAGTCGCTGCTGCGCACGTCGCACCCGGCGCTCTCGGAGCTCATTCTCGACCTCATCTCCCTCGACTACCACGAAACCCTGTTCGCGGCGGCCGGACACCAGGCCGAGGAAGCCCTGAAGGCCGCGATGGCGGCCAACGCCGGCAAGTACGTCTGCATCATCGAGGGTTCGATTCCCACCAAGGATGACGGCATCTACTGCATGATCGGCGGCCGCACGGCCCTCGACCTCGTCAAGGACGTCGCGGACAAAGCCGGCGCCATCATCGCGATCGGGTCGTGCGCCTCATGGGGCGGCATTCCCGCCGCCGATCCGAATCCCACCGGCGCGAAAGGCGCGCCGCAGGTACTCGAGGGCAAGACCGTCGTCACCATCCCGGGCTGCCCGGCCAATCCGTACAACCTGCTGGGCACCGTCCTGCAGTTCGCCACGCTGGGCACGCTGCCCGAACTCGATGACAAGGCGCGCCCGAAGTGGGCGTACGGCCGGACGATCCACGAACACTGTCCCCGCCGCGCCCACTTCGACGCCGGCCGGTTCGCCCGGCAGTTCGGTGACGAAGGGCATCGCCTCGGCTACTGCCTCTACCAGCTGGGCTGCAAGGGCCCGCAGACCCACGCCAACTGCTCCGTCATGCACTTCGGTGAGGTCACCGACGCCTGGCCGATCGGGCTGGGTCACCCGTGTGTCGGCTGCACCGAGAAGACCATCCTGTGGCAGGTTCCCATCCACACCACGGTCACCATCGAGCGGCCCACGCCGCCCGACACGTACCCGCCGATCGACGCGCCGCAAGGCGGCGTCAGCGCCGTTGCGGCCGGCGTGGCCGGGCTGGCCGTCGGTGCGGCCCTCGGCGCGGGCTACAAGATGGGCAAACAACTGGATGCACCGGCACCGTCGGACAAGGCCGATAAGGGGGCGTCATCATGAACGTCGGGCGGCGGCAGGTCCTGAAGGCACTGGCGACATCGGGCGCCGTGGCCGCCGGGAGCGCCGTGCCAGCCGAGGCAGCCCGTCTGCCGCTGGCGGTGCCGCCCGACGCCCTCGGCATGCTCTACGACACGACCTTGTGCATCGGCTGCAAGGCGTGCGTCGTGGCGTGCCGCGAGGCCAATGGCCTCGAAGCGGTCCGGGATGCCGGCGGCTTGTACCATGCCCCGGTGGACCTGGACGGAAAGACGAAGAACATCATCAAGCTCTACATAGAAGGTGCGATGGTGTCGTTCGTCAAGAAACAGTGCATGCACTGCGTGGATCCGGCCTGCGCCGCGTCCTGCATGCTGCATTCCCTGAGCAAGGATCCCGTCACCGGTATCGTGTCGTACGACCCCACGTACTGCGTGGGCTGCCGCTACTGCACGATGTCGTGTCCGTTCGACGTCGTGAAGTTCGAGTTCGACACGCCGGTCCCTCAGGTGGTCAAGTGCGAACTCTGCCGGCATCGTGTCGAAGGCTCGGCGCTGGCCAGCACCGGCGGCTACACGCGGTACCCGGCCAATCACGGGCCCGCCTGCTGCGAGGTCTGCCCGCGGGGTGCGGTCATCTACGGCCGGCGCACGGAATTGCTCGCCGAAGCCACACGACGGATCGCGGCGTCGCCCGGCCGCTACTTCGCGGACCACGTGTACGGGGAGACGGAAGGCGGCGGCACGCAGGTGCTCTACCTGTCGCACGTGCCCTTCGACAAGGTGGGCCTGCCGGCCCTGACACCCGAGGGCATCCCGCAGACGGCCTACACGATCCAGGAGGGCCTGTATCAGGGCTTCATCGCCCCGGTTGTCCTCTACGGCGTGCTGGGCGCGGTGCTGATGCGGAACCGGAAGAAACTGCCGCCTGCGGAACAGAAAGGGGGGCACTGATGAGCACCCACGCCGTGGCCCACCAGCACGAGGCGGTCGGCGGCACGCTCTTCACGCCCGGTTACAAGACGCTGCTCTGGCTCGTCGCCATTGGCGGCGTCGCCGTGATCTGGCGCTTCGTCTTCGGCATCGGCGCCGTCAGCAACCTCAGCAACGGGTACCCCTGGGGCATCTGGATTGCCCTGGACGTCGTCACGGGCACGGCCCTGGGCTGCGGCGGGTACGCCGTGGCCATCATGGTCTACATCCTGAACAAGGGCGAGTACCACCCGCTCGTGCGGCCCGCCGTCCTGACCTCGCTGCTGGGCTACGGCCTGGCCGTCGTCGCGGTGACCATCGATCTCGGGCGGTACTGGGACCTGTGGAAGGTCCCGATCTTCTTCTGGCGCTGGAGCCATTCGCCGCAGCTGGAGGTGGCCCTCTGCGTCGCGGCCTACGTAGCGGTACTGCTGGTCGAGATGTCGCCCGCCTTCTTCGAGAAGTGGTCGGCAACAGAGCCGGGCGTGCTCGGAACCGTGGCCCGTCGCGGCTTGACCGTCGTCAACAAGGCGCTCGTCTGGATCCTGGCCCTCGGCCTGCTCCTGCCCACGATGCACCAGTCGTCGCTGGGCACCATGATGCTGCTGCCAGCCAGCAAGCTGCACCCGCTGTGGTTCACGCCCTGGCTGCCCCTGCTCTTCATGGTCAATGCCATCGTCATGGGCTTCGGCGCGGTGGTGCTCGAGAGCCACATCGCCGCCCGGGCGTTCAAGCGGCCGATCGAAACCGCGATGCTGGGCAAGCTGGCGGGCGCCGCCTTCTATGTGGCGGCCGGCTGGCTCGCCTTCCGGCTCGTGGAGGTCGCCATCGCCGGCGACGTCGTCCACCTGGGAAGCTGGCGCGGCGGCGCCTTCATTGTCGAGACGCTCCTCCTGGTCTGGGCACTCGTCCTGATGACGCCGGCGCGGCGCGGCCGGCCCGGCGACCAGTTCCGGTCGGCCCTCCTGCTCGTGGTGGCGGGTACCGTCTTCCGCGTCAACGTGTACCTGATTGGTTTCCAGCCCGGCGGGAACTACTCGTACTTCCCGGCGCTGCCGGAGCTGTTCATCACCCTGGGGATCATCGCCCTCGAGGTCGCCCTGTATGTGGCGGCCGTCCGGAAGTTCCCGATCCTGAGCGGCCGCAGTTCGGTCGCCACGGCCCGTTAGGAGGACAGATGGCCACACGCATCACGGTCGATCCGATTACCCGCATTGAAGGCCACCTGCGTATCGATGTCGAAGTGGACGGCGGGCGCGTGCAGAACGCGTGGTCGTCGGGACAGATGTTCCGCGGCATCGAGCGTATCCTTCAGGGCCGGGACCCTCGCGACGCCTGGTTGTTCACGCAGCGGTTCTGCGGCGTGTGCACGACGGTCCACGCCATCACGTCCGTCCGGGCCGTCGAGAACGCGCTGCAGCTGGAGATCCCCCTCAACGCCCAGTACATCCGCAACCTCATCGTGATCGCCCACGCGATCCACGACCACATCGTCCACTTCTACCACCTGTCGGCGCTCGACTGGGTGGATGTCGTGTCGGCCCTCAAGGCCGACCCGAAGAAAGCCGCCCAGATCGGCGAGAGCCTGTCGGCCTGGCCCGGCAACAACTGGCTGCAGCTGAAGGCGGTCCAGGACAAACTGAAGGACTTCGTGGACCGCGGCCAACTGGGCATCTTCGCCAATGGTTACTGGGGGCATCCGGCGATGAAGCTGCCGCCCGAGGTGAACCTCCTGGCGGTGTCGCACTACCTGGAAGCCCTCGAGTACCAGCGCAAAGTCAACCAGATCGTGGCGCTGCTCGGCAGCAAGACCCCGAACATCCAGAACCTGGCTGTCGGCGGCGTTGCCAACGCGATCAACCTGGACAACGAAGCCACGCTGAACATGACGAAGCTGTTCTTCGTGAAGAACGTCTTCGATCAGATGCAGGCGTTTGTCGAGCAGGTGTACTTCCCGGACGTGTGCGCCATCGCGGCGTTCTACAAGGACTGGCTGCCGTACGGCAAGGGCGTCACCAACTATCTGGCCGTACCGGATCTCCCGACCGACGCCAAGGGCACCCAGTTCGATCTGCCGGGCGGCACGATCTTCAACGGCGATCTGGGCACGGTCAAACCGTTCACGTCGTTCAACGACCCGTACTTCAAGGACAACGTGACCGAGTCGATCGCCCACTCGTGGTACGACGGCGACTGGTCGAAACACCCGTACGACGAAGAGACCGTGCCGAAGTACACGACGTGGGATGCGGCCGACCGGTATTCGTGGATCAAGTCGCCGCGGTTCCAGGGCAAGGTCATGCAGGTGGGCCCGCTGGCCCAGGTGCTGGTCGGGTTCGCGCAAGGCCACGAACTCACGAAGAAGTGGGCGGTCAGGACGCTGGATCTGGCCGGCAAGCTGGCCGGCACGCAGCTCTCGCCGGCCGTGCTCCACTCCTCGCTGGGACGCCATGCGGCCCGGATGATCCGGACCTGCGTGCTGATGGACACCGCACAGAAACACTGGAAGCTGCTGGTGGACAACATCGCCTCGGGCGATGTCTCCATCTTCAACAAGCCGGAGTTCCCGAGCGGCGAAATCAGCGGCTTCGGGTTCCACGAAGCGCCGCGCGGGGCGCTCTCGCACTGGGTGGTCATTTCCGGCGGCACGATCAAGAACTACCAGGCGGTCGTGCCCTCCACGTGGAACGCCGGCCCCCGAGATGAACAACAGCAGCCTGGCCCGTACGAAGCGTCGCTCGTGGGCAATCCCGTCGCCGACACGGACAAGCCGCTGGAGGTCCTGCGGACCATTCACTCGTTCGATCCGTGCATTGCGTGCGCCATCCACACCCTCGACCCGGAGGGGACGGAACTCTCCCGGGTGAAGGCGCTGTAGCGCGGAGAGGATGACCGATGCCGCAGACCGGGCGCGTGCGTGTTCTCGGCCTCGGCAACGTCCTGATGGGCGACGACGGGCTCGGGCCCTTCGCCGCCCACTTCTTCGCCTCGCAGTACGAGTGTCCGGATGCGGTGTCGATCGAAGACGTCGGCACACCGGGCCTCGACCTCATCCCGTACCTCACCGACGCCGACGCCATCATCATTCTCGATACGGTCAAATCGGATGCGCCCCCAGGCACCCTCAGGCGTTACGATCGGGACGCCCTGCTGAAGAATCCGCCTCCACCGCGCCTGAGCCCGCACGACCCGGGAGTCACTGAAGCGCTGGGTGCGCTGGAACTGGCGGGCCAAGGGCCGGATCAGGTGGTCCTGCTGGGCGTGGTGCCCGGCCCGATTGTCATGAATCCAGGCCTGTCGCCCGCCGTACGGCGAGCCGTGGACGGCCTCGTGGCCGCCCTGCTGGCCGAACTGGAGCGCCTCGGCACGCCGGCGCGCCCGAGACAGGTGCCCCTGCCCTTCGCCCCCTGGTGGGAGGTTGAACCGCGCGATGTCTGCTGATCGCCTGTTGCGGTGGGTCGTGGTGCTCGTGGCACTGCACAGCGTCGGTGTGGGCGTGGGCCTGCTGTTCCTGACACGATGGGGTCTGGCGCTTGGCGGGTGGCCGGATGTCCATCCCCTCTTCTTCGCGCGGCAGGCCGGCGTCTTTCACTTCGTCGTGGCCACCGGCTATCTGCTGGAGTACTTCGCCTACCGGGGCGTGCGCCTCCTTCTGGCGACGAAGGCGATCGCCGTCGTGTTCCTTACGGCGATGTTCGTGATCGATCGCGGCCCGTGGATGGTCCCCTTCTCGGCGGCGGGCGATGGGCTGATGGGCCTCGCCGTCTGGTGGGCTTACCGCCGGGCGGCGGCGTCGTCCGGCGCGTCGGGGCCGTCCGCCACGAGCGGGCGATAACGTTCCCGGTGCTGGTGCGGGCCCGTCTGCTGGTCCCAGGTTTCCTGGACCTGGTCGCAGGCGAAGCGCAGGGCTGACGTCACGTAGTCCTGAATATCCTGCCGCATGCCGTTCGACGCCGGATCGCGCCGCAGGACCCGGAAGACCACCAGATTGAGTGCCTCGAGCGCCCCGCACAACTCTTCCGGTTTGAACCCCTGTTCGAAGCGGCGTTCCGCCAGGTCGCGCGAGTACGCCGCCAGCACGCCGCGATCACGCGTCCGGACGGCGTTCATCAGGTGGCGCAGAATCACCCGGTGGTTCCAGTCGTGGTCGTCGTCCGACACGTTGTGATAGCTGGAGAAGCGGCTCTCGTGCTCCTGCGACGTCAGCAGGTCGTGGAAAGCCCGCTGGATTTCGTCTTCGTGTTTCTCGATCAGCCAGACGATCTTGAGGTTCGCCGGGACGAGCACTTCTTTCATCGCCGCGCGGTTCCGGCGGTTCCATTCGTGCGGGTCGCTCTTCAGGTTCTCCACCAGGAATGGCATACGCCGGATGATCTCAAGGCGAGGACGCGGCGCCCAGCCGAGCCGTTCACGCGTTCGGCTCGAGTCGATGGCCATCTGCGTGTCGATGTAGCGTGCCATCCAGGGCCGCTCGAACGGCCGCTCGCCGAGGAAGATGCCGGCCAGATCCCGCATGTACATGCCAGGCCCGCAGATCAGCCTGGGCATGTGGATCGGCTTGTGTCGCGAGCCGAAGAAGTTCAGCGTGGCCGCGTGGAACAGGTCTTCGTGACTCGTGCAGCCATCCGGACTGGCCACCAGCGTCTGTCCGGCAAACGCGCCCTTCCGTTCGAGCAGACGCTGCATGAACGTCACCAGGTCCCGCACGTGCATGTAGGGAATGGCGGACTTCCCTTTCCCGCCGAGGACGTGGCTGTTCCACGCAAACGACAGCCAGGTGGACAGGAACATGAACAGCGGCGGGTACTCGCACCAGTCCGAGAACAAGGCGGCAAATCGCACCGTGGTCCACGGGAAACTGTCGTTGTACTCCCGGAGCATGGCTTCGCCCAACCCCTTCGTACGCGCGTAGATATGGTCACCGTCAGGCGGGCTGTCTTCGGTCAGGACGCCGCCCGGCCGGGGAATCCGGCAGGCGGCCACCGAACTGGAAAAGATGAAGTGCCGGGCGCCGTACTGCTTGCAGAGGTCCAGGACGTTGCGCAGGCCGCCGACGTTGGTCCGCATGTACTCCGGATGTTCGTCGCCCGTGAAATCGTAGTGGGCCGCCAGGTGCAGGACCGTCTCGACGCCGCGCTCGCGGGCAATAGCCTCGAAGGCCGCGGCGATCTGGGGGCGCTCCCCGATGTCGGCCTGGAACCACGAGATATTGGGGTGTTCCGGCGCCCCCGACCGGGACTGGGAGCGGCGCGCAATGCCGTAGATGCGGTAGGACGACGTCAGGACGTCGAGCAGGTGGCGGCCGACAAACCCCGACGCGCCCGTGATGACCAGCGCCGGTTTCGACTGGTCCATCTCAACTCCCCAGCACGATCACGTCACCGTGCAACGCCGCAGGCACCTCGAGCAGGGCCTTCTGGGGCGGGCCGACCTTGACCTCGCCGTCTTCGTCGAACTTCCCGTCGTGGCACGGGCACTGATACCAGTAGTGTTCGGCCACCCAGGTCACCGTGCAGCCCCAGTGCGTACAGACGAGTATACGCGCCGTCACCCGGTTCCCGGTACGGACGACTTCGACCGGAACGTCCTGGAAACAGACTCGAGTCCTGGCACCGACCGGAACCTGGGCGATCGGCACCTCCATGCGCCCCGGAGGCACGTGTGGAGGCGGCGGCGGGGTCCGCGGATCCACGGGGCCGCCGGCCCCGCACCCCGCCGACGGGGCGCCTGCGCGAGGCTCTCGTGCGGGAACTGCCCCTCCTGAACCGCACCCGGCTGTGGAAGCCGCGATGCCAGCCGCGACCGAGCCCGCCACGCCCTGCAGCCACGTCCGTCTGTCCATGGCATCCCTCGTCAGGTTCCGGAAAGGCGTCGAAATGAGCCTGTTTGAGGGATGACATGCAAGCCGCGTGCGCGGCTGGGCCCCGGGGCGTGGGGGGGGCTCGCGCGAGGGCACCAGCATACAGAAGACGGACGCCTCCCGCTACCGTGGCGGCGGGCCGGGCGTCATGGCCAGCGGGCTGCGGGTTGTTGCCGTCGCCGCCGTGCCGGACGTGGATGCGCCAAGCCTGATCGCCGTCACGACCGTTGTGCCGGGCTCGGGCGCTCCGGTGACGATTTCCGTGGTCGTGCCGTCGGAGATGCCGGTTGTGACGGGGACCGCGCGCAGCGCCCCGGCGTCGAGGACCCACAGCGTGGTCGCCGGCGCCGCACCCGCCGCCACGGCCTGCACACCAAACGCAGCGGCGACGTCAGCCGACGGCCTAAACCTGAGCGCCGCAGCCGGCACCGTTGGCACGTCGGTCCCGCGGGCCACTTCAATCGTCACCGACGCCGTCATGCCGGGTTTCAGTTGTGCTCCCGGATTCAGGCAGTCGATCATCGTCACGTACGTCACCACGTTCTGCGACACGACGGGCTGCAGACGCACCTGCGACACGGTGCCCGCGAAGACCTCCTCGGGATACGCGTCAACCCGGAAGGACACCGGCTGGCCCTCCGCGACACGGCCCACGTCCGATTCGTCGAGGCTCGCGCTGACGCGCATCCGCGTCAGGTCGGCCGCCAGCTTGAACAGGACGGGCGCCTGCATGCTGGCCGCCACGGTCTGCCCCACGTCCACGTTGCGGGACAGGACAATGCCATCGATCGGCGAGGTGATGACGGTATGCTCGAGGTTCACCTGGGCCTGATTGAGGCTGGCCCGCGCCTGCGTCAGTGCGGCTTCTGCCGACTTCACCTGTGCCGCAGCGAGCCGCACGCTGACGTCCGCCGATTCCAGGTCGTTCACCGACAGGAGCTGTTTCGCGGCCAGCATCGTCGACCGCTTCAGGCTCGACTCGGCATCCGCCAGCGACACGCGTAACCGTTCCACGTCCGCTTCGGCCCGGATCACGTTCGCGCGGGCCTGCTCGACCTGTGTGGCAAACAACGCCGGGTCCAGCCGGGCCAGGACGTCGCCGCGGCGCACGAACTGATTGAAGTCGGCCAGGAGTTCCTTGACCGAGCCGGAAACCTGGCTGCCCACCTCCACACTGGTCGTGGCTTCAATCGTCCCCGTCGCGCTGATCGTCTCGACGATAGTCCCGCGGCTGACGACGGCGGTTGAGACCGCTGGCGCCGTATCGGCGCGCGAAACGTACGCCAGCCCGCCCCCGCCGGCGGCGGCGATGGCGGTCACCAGCGATGCCGTTCTCATCCAGACCTGTGTGCGTGTCATGTCGTGCCTCCCAGGCTCGAACCGCGGAGTACGCGGCCCTCTATCTGGTAGTTACGCCGCACCCGGCCGGGAGTTGGGGCAGAACCGTGACATGACGGTGATAGGAGGATGGCAGGGGGGATGCCAGGCTACAGGCCACGGGCTACGGGCTCCAGGCCACGCTCCGTCAGGCGACGTACCTTCCTACTGACTACTGACTACTTCCTACGGTCGGCGTGCGAACGAACGTAGTTGGCGCATTCGCCGTCGAATGGCTAAAATCGGCGAATCTGGCTCCCCGGTGTCCGAGTGTTTCTGTCCAGGTCGAACCTATGAAAACACGACTGATTGCAGCGTTTGGAATCCTCCTGTTCACGGTGACGACGGCCGGCGCCCAGACGGCCGCCGGCTGGCTGCGGTATCCCGCGATCTCGCCCGACGGGAAGACCGTGGTGTTCACTTACAAGGGCGACCTCTATCGGGTCGGGTCCGGCGGCGGCGAAGCCGTGGCGCTGACCGCCCACCAGGCCCACGACTTCATGCCCGTATGGAGCCGGGACGGCAAGCACATCGCCTTTGCCAGCGACCGGTACGGCAACTTCGACGTGTTCGTCATTCCGGCCGCCGGTGGCGAAGCCCGGAGGCTGACGTTTCACTCCGCGCCCGAGTACCCCTACACCTTCACGACCGGCGACAAGGCTGTCGTGTTCGGCGCGGCCCGGATGGACACGGCCGCGAACCGTCTCTTCCCCACCGGATCGCAGCCCGAGCTGTATCAGGTGGCGGTGTCGGGCGGGCGGCCGGCGCAACTGCTGACGACACCCGCCGAGGACGTGAAGTTCAGCGGCAACGGGCAGTGGATGCTCTACCACGACAAGAAGGGCGGCGAGAACATCTGGCGGAAGCACCACACATCTGCCATCACCCGGGACATCTGGGTCCTCGATACGAAGGCCGGCACCCACAAGAAGCTGACGACCTACGCCGGTGAAGACCGGAACCCGGTCTTCGGGGACGGCGACAAGGCCTTCTACTATCTCAGCGAAGAGAGCGGCACGTTCAACGTGCACAAAATGGGCCTCGAGGGCGGCAAGTCGCAGCAGGTGACGTCGTTCAAGAAACTCCCCGTCCGCTTCCTCAGCCAGGCCGACTCGGGCCTGCTGTGCTTCGGCTACGACGGTGACCTCTATACGATGAAGCCCGGCGGGAGCCCGCAGAAGCTGGCTGTGACCGTGGCGGCCGACGCGAAAGCGAACCGTGAACGTGTGGTCACGGTGACGAACGGCGCGCGCGAACTGGCAGTGGCGCCCAGCGGCAAGGAAGTGGCGTTCATCGCCCGCGGCGACGTGTTCGTGGCCAGCGTCGAAGGCGGTGTCACCAAGCGCATCACCGCCACGCCGGAAGACGAACGCAACGTCGGCTTCTCGCCCGATGGCAACGCGATTGTCTACGCCTCCGAGCGCAACAGCCGCTGGGCCATCTACGAAGCCCGGCGCACGCGCGATGCCGAGCCGTACTTCTACGCGTCCACGCTCCTCAAGGAGTCGCCGCTGGTCGTGAACGACCACCAGAACACGCAGCCGGTGTTTTCGCCCGACGGCAAGGAACTGGCCTATCTCGAGGACCGCAATACCCTGAAGATCCTCAACCTCGAGTCCAAGACCGCGCGGACGATCCTGACCGACAAGGAGATCTTCGGCGGCACCGACGTCATGTGGAGTCCGGACAGCAAGTGGCTGCTGTTCGACTATGCCGTGCCGGGCATCGCGCCGGGGGAAGTCGGCCTGGTACCCGCGAGCGGCAAGGGCGCCGTGACCAATCTGACGGCGAGCGGCTTCAACGATGCCCGGGCGAAGTGGATTCTGGGCGGCAAAGCCATGTTGTGGTTCAGCAACCGCGACGGTCTCAAGTCGGTGGCCCAGAGCGGATCGGCCCAGCAGGACGTCTACGGCATGTTCTTCACCAAAGAAGCCTGGGACCGCTTCAGGCTCACCAAGGAAGAGTACGCCCTGGTGAAGGAGGCCGAAGAGAAGAAGGACAAGGAGAAGCCCAAGGCCGATGCGGACAAGGACAAGGCTGATGCGGCGAAGACGCCGAAGGTGGAGGATCTGGTCATCGACTTCGACGGCCTGGACATCCGGAAGGCGAAGCTGACCATTCACTCGTCGTCGCTGAGCGACGCCCTGGTCAGCAAGGACGGCGAAACCCTCTACTACCTCGCGCGCTTCGAGCGGGGCGCCAACCTGTGGTCCACGAACCTCCGGACGCGCGAGACGAAGATGCTGGTGGCGCTCAACGCCAACGGCGGCTCCATCCGCTGGGACAAGGACCAGAAGAACATCTTCCTCCTGGCCGACGGCGCCATCTCGAAGATCGACCCGGCCAGCGCCAAGCGCGAAAACGTGAGCTTCAGCAGCGAAGTGCTCGCCAACACCGAGGCCGAGCGGGCGGCAATGTTCGACCACGTCTGGCGGCGCACGCGCGACACGTTCTACTCGGCCGGGTACCATGGCGTCGACTGGCAGGCGATCCGGCCCGTCTACGCGAAGTACCTGCCGCACATCGGCAACATGCACGAGTTCTCGGAGATGTTGGCCGAGATGCTGGGCGAACTCAATATCAGCCACAGCGGTTCGAGCTACTCGGGCTCGACGCCGACGGACGACGCCACGGCAGCCCTCGGCGTGTTCTACGATCAGGCCCACACGGGCGCGGGCATGAAGGTCTCGGAAGTCATCAAGGACGGCCCGCTCGACAAGGCCGGCATGAACGTCAAGCCGGGGATGCTCATCGAGTCGATCGACGGCCAACCGATCGCCGCCGACATGGACATCGCCGTGCTCCTGAACCGCAAGGCCGGGAAACCGGTCCTGATCGTCGTGGCCGACGGCGAGAAGAAATCCGAGATTGTCACCAAACCCATCTCGATGGCGGAAGAAAACCGCCTCCTCTACACGCGCTGGGTGCGACGGAATCGAGAAGACGTCGACAAGCTGAGCAACGGCGAGTTCGGCTACATCCATATCCCGGGCATGAACGACGGCGCCTACCGCACCACCTTCGAAGAAGCCATGGGCAAGTACCCCCTGCGCAAGGGCCTCGTGGTCGACACCCGGTTCAACGGAGGCGGCGACCTCGTGGCCGACCTCGACATGTTCCTGACCGGCCGGCGGTTCTTCGAGTACACCACCGACACGCGGAGCAGCGGCTTCGAGCCGAACTTCCGCTGGACCAAGCCGAGCGTCTCGCTGGCCAACGAGGCCAACTACAGTGACGGCCACTGCTACGCCTACATGTACAAACAGCTGAAGATTGGGCCTCTCGTCGGGATGCCGGTGCCAGGCACCTGCACGTTCGCCGGGTGGGAAGGCCTGGCCGACGGGCTGCGCTGGGGCGTGCCAGGTGTGGGCGTGAAAGACTCGAACACCGGCAAGTATCTGGAGAACCTCCAGACCGAACCCGACGTGAAGCTGGCCAACGACGCCGCCGCAGTCATCACGGGCAAGGACCAGCAGCTCGAAGCCGCGGTGGCGGAACTGAGGAAGCTGATCAAGTAGGCTCGCGGCCCGCGGCGTGCGGCCTGCGGCCGGGCACCCGGATTGCAGAGTCATCGGTCATGGCTCGCGATCCAAGCGAGCTTCAGGTCTTTCACCAGGCTCATCAGTTGACGCTGGAGATCTATGCGCTGACTGCGGCATTCCCGCCGGAAGAGCGTTTCGGTCTCCAGAGCCAACTGCGCCGCGCTGCGGTATCTGTACCTTGCAACATTGTCGAAGGGTGCGTACGCCGGAGTGTGCGCGATTATCAACGGTTTCTTGATATCGCCATCGGCTCCGCGGCCGAAGTGCGCTACCTGCTGGAACTGGCCGGTTCGCTCCAGTTGCTCGGGGGAGAAGGGTTGAAACGCTGCAAAGAATGCAGCGATCACCTTGTCAGGGCGTTGCAGAAACTGCATACCGCCGTCAGTAGTATGTCGAACTGAGCCAGGCCTCAGGCCTCAGGCCGCAAGCCGCAGGCCTACTTGATACACCTCTCCGGCACGACCCGGTGGATCGTAAACGTGAGGTGCTGGTCACGGGGCGGGACGACGATCTTCGGGTCAATCGAGGGACGGACCGGGCGGCTTTCGCCGCAGGGACCGGCGGTGGGAGGGTCAGGAACGACGCTGACGACGGTGCCTGGGGCTTTGTAGAAGCGTTGCACCCCGTCCGTCTTCGCCGGTTGACCATCCTGCGTGAGGAACAGGCGGCTGAACGGCGGAGACGGCCGGGGTGCGAAGCGAACGGTAAGGGCTGGCCCGCGAGTCGTCACAGCTGCGCCGGGGGAGGAGGAGCCCGACTGTCCAGCCGCATCAACCGCATTGCCGACGACGATGAACGCTCCGAGCACGCCTGCCAGAACGAACCCGGTCATGTCGCCCTCCCGTCTGCCTTCCAGAGGTTAGGACGAACGGCCGGGGCGGTTGGCCGGGAACCTCCCTACTTGTCCCTCACTGACAGAAAGACCGCCACGGGCGTCACCACGAGCACCAGCGCGGCCGCCAGGGCGGCGGCCAAGCCTAACGGACTGGACCACTGCACGTTGGCCCAGACGGGGGGCGCGCCCCCCACGCCGATAGCCGTACCGCCCATGGCGGCCAGCCATGCGCCAAACTGCCTGACGGTGGGCGACACGAACCCGATCACCGCCAGCAGCAGTCCGGCTGCGCAGGCAACCGCCAGCCCCTGGAACACGGCGATTGGGCGCATGGCCCGCTCGGTGGCTTCGCGCCGGGCCCGCAACTGCATCCGCCACCAGACGGTGGCCGACGACGGGACGGCGGCGGCCACCGTGGCCAACCGGTGTTCGTCCAGCAGCGCCGCGGCGATCTCGACCAGGCCGGCGCACACCTGACACGAGGCGACGTGGACGCGCAGATCCTCTCCGCAGCAGTCCGGCCACGCCGAGGTCTGCAGCGCCTCGAGGACGTCCGCTTCACGGGGGCACTCATGCACGGCCATGGGTTCCTCCCGCGTAGCCTGCCCCGCGCAAGAACGCCGACAGGCGTTGGCGCGCCCTGAACAGCAGCGGCTTGATGCTGCCCGGCCGCAGGCCCAGCGTCGCGCTGATTTCCCGATGCGACGACCCCTGGGCGTAGGCCAGCCACAGCAGCTTCCGATCACGCGGCCGCAACTGCGCCATCGCCCGCATGACGTCCCCCCGGCTCTGCGCCCTCGCCGCCATCGTCACGTCGCCCGGAATCTCGCCGTCGTCCGCGGCGGGCACCGTCGGCCGGCACGCCCGGCGCCGGGCTCCGTCACGCACGAGGTTGGTGGCGATCCGGAAGAGGTAGTTCCGCCGGTGGGCCTCGTCCTCCATCACCACCTGCGCCCGCAGAAACCGGTAGTACGCCTCCTGCAGCAGGTCGTCGGCGAGGTCGGGTTCGCCGGTCATATGCGAGAGATACGCCCAGAGCGGCCGCGCCGTCCGGTCGTAGAACGCACGGAACGTGTCTTCGTCGAGCGTGAACGGCACGTCTCTCTCGTCGATCCGCGACTCGAGTCGGTCGATGTCCGAGACGGTCATGTCACGAATGGTCGACATCAGCACGGTCCAGCAACCCCAGGCGGCGCGACAGCCCGTAGGCCACGCCACCGGACGCAATGAATCCGACGCCGAGGGCGAAGGTCACGCCCCCGAACACCAGGAAGAACAACGAAAACTCGTCAGCCAGGCGCCCGCTCAGCAGCAGCAGGCCCGCCCCCGCCGAGACGAGGACGACGCCGACCTGTACCGACCACAGAATACGCGAAAACGGGGCGCCCACGGGCCGCGGCTCGCCCGGGATCGGAGCAGGACCCGATTCAAGGAACCGCCGCCCCACCGGCGTCTGGATGTAGGCCAGCAACTCATCGTTCGTCGTCATCCGCTCGAGCAGCTTGCTGTGCACGTCGAACTGCGTCTTCGACACCTTGTTCCACCGCCGGTGGTCGATAATCGTGCGGATGATCCAGATGATGACGCCAGTCACGATCACGAACACGATGAAGGCCGCGAAGGCGGCAAGAATCTCGGCCATCTCCCGGCGGCGGATGGACTCCGGATCCATCCGGTAATCCCAGTTGTTCGCGGGGATGCGCTCCAGGAAATAGCCCGGGCTGCGGGCCACTTCGGGATGCTGGCCCAGAAAGGCCGCCAGGGCGGGATACGACGCCAGATAGGTTTCGCTCGTCAGGAGGGACGGGTCGAGCTTCAGCACGCGGCCCAACGACGGCGGGTACTTGTCGAGCAGGTCATTCAGTTCCTGGCGGGTCTGCTCGGCGTTGAAGTCGTCGACGGGGACGGACGCCGCCTCCTCAGTCGGAACGGCCTGCCGGCTCTGCGACGGACGAACCGGGGCCGGCCTGGCGTTCTCCTGGGCCCACGCCGAAGACGACAGAGCAACAAGGGCGATGGTGATCACCAGGGCAGTTCGGATACGACGCGTCATCGTGGTCAGTCTCCTCATGCCACTACTACGCGGGGCGGGCGGGATGGTTAACGAAACGGCAGGGGCAAGGGGCAAGGGGCAAGGGGCAAGGGGCAAGGGACATGGGGCATGGGGGGAACGGGCCTGCCTACTGCCTACTGCCTACTGCCTACTAGCTACTAACTACTGACTACCGCCTACTCCTCGAAAGCCCGGAGTCCGATGTCACCGATCGTACCGTTCGATCAGCGGCTTGCCGACGTACTCGGTGAGCGCGCGCAGGAACCGCCACGGAGCCTGGCGCGCCCGGGACAGGTGCCGGCAGTCGACCATGCTGTATTCCAGAGCAGGCACAGATCCGCGAGAGTGTTTGAAGGTGGCGGCCCCCGAGCTGCGGTGCAGGATCGCCCCACGTTCGCGCGCCAGCGTGCTCAGCAGCGCCGTCAACATCCGGTACAGGCCGGTTTCAGCCGGCATGGCCGTGTCGTACCCCAGCAAGGGCGTCGTCATGACGCCATGACGCTCGAAGAACCCCAGGACTCCGTCGATACGCCCGTCGCGCATCAGCGCGTACAGCGTCAGCAACTCCGCTCGTGCCGCAAGGCTGATGAACTCGGCCGTGAACGCGGGATTGTGGCGCGAGTACTTGTCGAGGTAGAGCGCCCGGTACAGTTCCACGACGCGCTGCGCCGTCACGTCGTCCACCTCGGTCAACCTGACCGCCACGTATCCCTGTGACGCGATGCGGGCACGGTCTTTCCGGAAACACTTGCGCCGGAACAGTTCTTCGCGGCGCGCATCGAACATGTAGACCCGGCGGCTCAGGACCGCCGTGAACCCGCTGACACGCAGGGTGTCCATCACGGAACCGGCCGTGAGCGCGTTCAGCGATCTGAACACGATCGCGTGATCCGGATAGGCCTGCCGCACGGCATCGACGGCGTCCGTCACGTCCTCGCGCGACAACGCCGGGTACAAGTTGGTGGACACCATCCAGTTGTTGATCGTCGCTACCCGGTCGATGGCCCCGGCCCGCAGGAATCGCCCCACGCCGGCCACCACCAGCGACAGCGCCTTCCGGACCACTGGCGGACGGACCAGGCGCAGTTCTTCGCGGAGGTAGCTGACGTAGTGCGTGTAGGGCGACACGACATAGGCGTTGTCCGGCACGAGGCCGGCCGTCTCGGTCACCGGCAGCGCCCAGGTCGCCCCCATCACCGCCGAAAGCCGGCACGTCACGTTCTCGATGTATCGCTGCGGACCGTGCTCGATGAACGGGAGGATCCAGCGGCGCGCATAATCCCCGTCGGGTGTGGCGGGCCACAGAACCCGGCCGGCGTCGGCCCCGCACACGTGGACGGCGCTCACCTCCTGAACCCCTCGGGCAGATCTGCCGGCCCTGGCTGGAACGCCCGCTCGACGCGCCGCAGCTTGCGCCCGGCCTCGACGGCCATCGCGTCCACGAACACAATGTCAGGCGGCAGACCACCGAAACGCTCGACGAGCGCTGTCAAGGACGCCCGCACGGTCTCCCGGACCCGGACAATGTCGCCGTCGGCTTCCACGAACACCTCGATCCCGTGAAAGCCGACCTGCTTCACACGGTAGGACCGTATCCCATCACTGCTGGCGATCACGGCCCGACGCACGAAGTCCGGATACAGGGGCCGGACCTTCCCATCAGACCCTCGCACCACAAAGACGTCGTCCGACCGCCCCTCGACCCTCTCGAGTCCGGTCATCACCGATCCACAGAGACACGGCACTTCCCTCTCAACCAGAACGTCGTCCAGGCGATACCGGATGATTGGCTGGGTGATCCGATACAAGTCCGTCACGATCGGGATGAAACGTCTGGGATCTCCGCTGACGTACTCCTTGTCGAAGAGCACGGTATCTTCGCAGAGATGAAGCGTGCCGTACGGGCACGTGGTGCCCAGCAGGCCTTCGGTGGCCTGATACACCTGGTGCACGGTGCGGTGGAACGCCCGCCGGATGCTGACCTCGTCGAGCGGATCCAGCACCTCGGCCACGCTGACCACCCGCTCCGGGCTCAACCTCAGCGTGCCCCGTTCCCGGGCGGCCGCCACCTGCACCAGCAGCGACGGCGGCCCGACAATCACCGTCGGAGCCAGGTCGCGAAGGCGAGGGATCTGGGTGTCCAGGGGTTCGAGCAGATCGAAGTACTCGAAACGAAGACGCCCGGACCCGAGCGACTCGTAGAGGTTGCTGTTCGCCCGCAGGAAGAACGCGATGCGGTGCGCCCCTCCCCCGGGCAACAGCCGCGCGAGGATGCTGCCGGCCCACGCGGCCCGTTCGCCATCGGAGACCAGGAACACGCCCCTGCTGCCGGAGGTGCCCGACGACAGCCCGACCGTCAGCCCGCCGATGGTCGAGCGGAAATCGCGGGAGTGCTCTGCCGCGAGCGCCACCCGCATCGCCTCATCGAGGCCGACACCTCGCGTGTTCAGCCGATCGAACCCGGCCATCATGACCGGCTTGTCGATCGGCGGCATGGCGCGCAACGCCTCGCGATCGTTCCCCGCGAGGCGTTCGGCATAGAACGGCGAATGCGGGAGCACCTCGCGCAGGAGCCGTCCCACGCGAGCCGCCTGGTGGCGTTCGAGCGCCTCGCGTGTGGAGAACCGTCGCCAGTGCTGCGCCGCCCAGGCCCGCAGCACCCGAGTCCGGGTCACGCCTGGGGCTCCACACACGTGCGCAGCGTGCGTTCGCAGTGAGACGGCACGATGACGATGGAGGGCGAGCGGCGGCTGAGGTCGGTGATCTTGCCCAGCGTGCGCGCGTATTCGCGCGTGTCGTGGAACAACATGCTGGCAACCGGGTGCGGCAGCACGGGGCGCTCGAACGCCTCTCGCGTCCAGCACGCGTCCGACACCAGGAAGTACCGGCGGCCGTCGTTGGCATGGACGATCAGCCCGACCTGACCCGCAGCGTGTCCGCCCAGTTCGACGGCCAGCACCGACTCGTCGCCGAAGACGTCCAGTCCATGCGTGAACGGAGCACAGTCCGGAGGCAAGGGCCGGGTCGGCAGCGTGTCGAGGGGATCCAGGCGGGTTTCGAAGTCGCCCGGCATAAGCGCGGGCAGGAACCCGTGGCGCAAGGCACTGACGCGGGGTCGGTTCCGGACGCCGTGCCAGGCCGACGACAGGCAACGCAGCCGCGCGCGGGGAAAGTCAATCAGTCCCGCGACGTGGTCGGCATGGAAATGCGAGATCAGCACCGTGCGCACGTCGCCCGGCGCGTGACCAAGAGCCGCCAGCTTCGCCACGGCGCTGTCATCCGGACCCAAGGTGACCGGGGTGGTGATGGCATAGAGCCGCTCGGGGAACCGCCGGGTGGCGTCGAGAAACCGTTGGGCGTAGCCCGTATCGAACAGGACCACGCCTTCGCGCGGGTGTTCGATGACCGCGAACATCGCGGGAAACCGCAGAAGCCGGGGACGGTAGCTGCGCAGCACGAAATGCTCGAGCTGCCGGCAGCTGCCGCCGATGCACAGGCGAAGGCCGACCGTCGTCACGCGTCGCTCCGCAGGGCGCGCACGAAACGCGCGAGGCCGTCGTGAACCGGCACGCTCGGGTAGTAGCCCAGGTACTCCCGGGCCCGCGTGATGTCGAGGGTCATCGTATCGGCGAGCACGCACACCGAGTAGCGCGTGAGCAGGGGCTCGCGGCGGCTGCGGCTCACGCGGGCGACGGCCTCGAGCAGGCCCGCCATCGCCATCGCGACGGGACGCGGCAGGCGCCGGCGCGGCGCTTCGTAGCCCAGGGCTTCGGCCAGATCGGTGATGAACCCCCACAGCCGCACCGGCTGGCCGTTGGTGATGTTGTAGGTTCGGTCGCAGGCCGCATCGGGGGCCGCGCACGCCAGCGCTACGGCCTCGACCGCATTGTCGATGTAGGTGAGATCCACCTCGTTCGAGCCATCGCCGATGATGGGCAGACGGCCGGCCTCGAGCGCGCGCAGCAGGCGCGGGAAGATGGTCCTATCGCCCGGTCCGAACAGCGCCCGCGGCCGCAGGACGATCGACCGCAAGCCTGACAGCCGCGCCCCTTCGACGATGATCTCCGCGTCACGTTTTGTGGCGGCGTAGGCGTTGACCGGCCGCGGCAGCGGTTCGTCCTCACGCACCTCGCGACGGCACCCCGCTCCCATGTAGAGGCTCGGCGTCGAGATATGCACGAACCGCCCAACCCCCTCCCGGACGGCGGCGTCAACCAGGTTTCGGGTGGCCTTCACGTTGGCGCGGTAGAACGCCTCGTGCGGCCCCCATGGCGACGACAGCGCCGCACAATGGATGATCCGGTCCTGCCTCCGGCACAGGTCGGCAAGAGCTCCGTCGGTCGCGAGGTCGACCGGCAGGAAACGAATGCCGGCGGCCGCCAGTTGACCTCCCCGGCCGATGTCGCGTCCTGTGGCCAGCACGTCGTCACCGGCCGCGTGCAGCCGTCTGGCCACCGCGCCGCCGAGAAAGCCGGTCGCTCCGGTCACAAGGACTCGCACAGGCCCTCCCCGTTGTATTCGATGTCCGCCGTTGACGCCGCCAGAAGCCCTCGGCCGTGGCGGCGGGCCAACGCGACCAGTTCAAGGATGGCGGCGGGCTGAAGCAGTGTGGGCATGGGGTCGTCCCAACGGAAGACGACGTCCCGGCAGGCCCACAGCGCCCTGACGAACTTCCCCGTTTGCCGTGAGCCCAGGGCCTGCCGCAGGCCGTAGATCAGCATCGGCACGCCAAGCATCCGGGGCGCGAGGGGCCGGGGCCGCAGCACGGACGCTTCGGGGTCGAGGAACGTATCCGCCAGTGCCGGTTGGTCGCCGAACAGGTGCACGCCGCTGGTGGCCCGCGGGTTACATTCGATCGGCATCACGGCGCCGTCGGTCGTCACCACGAGATCGAACGCCACCTGTCCCGTGAACGACTCTGCCGCGACGAACTGGCGCACCCAGGATTCGACGCGCGCGTCATCGCACGGCACGAAGTGAATGGCCGATGCCGGCCCGGCAGTGAAACTGACGCCGTACGCGGCGTGAGCGGTCACGCGCCCGCGGTGCGCCACCGCATAGGTGCACACCGGGTCTCCAGGCACGAACCGCTGGGCAACCCAGGGCCTGACGGCGCTGATATCCAGGCCGCGGAGGTCCGACGCGGCTTGTGGCCGCAGCACCGTCTCGGTGGCAAACCGTGAGTATTCCGGCTTCAGCACCAGTTCGCCGGGGGCACGTGCGACGTGCGCCACGGCGTCGGCGAGATCCGTAACACGCACGGTCTCCGGCGCCGGCAGGCCGGCACCCGACACCGCCAGCATGAAGTCGTGCTTGCTGTGCAGGCGCCGCAACTGGTCGAACGGCGCGACGAACACGGTCACCTGATCGGCCAGGAGGTGGCGCCAGCGCGAGAGGTGGAACACCTCTTCGCAGGTTGGCACGATGAGGTCGACGCACTCCCGTCGCACGATGTCGAGGAGGGCGCTGACGAAGACGCGCGGGGACTGGCGCGGCGGGGCCACGCGGTAGTGGCGCGCCACGGCACGAGACGTGCGCGTCAACGGCCACGCCAGGCTCTCGGCCACGACGACGCGGTGGCCCGCCCTGGCGAACAGGCGCGCGAGTTCGAGCGCTGCGGGAGCACGACCGCCGGTCAGCAGGATCGTCGCCATCGGTCAGTACGTGAGCAGGCCGCACCCAAAGGTCACGCCCGCACCCGTGCCCAGCAGGAGCGCACGCTGGCCGCGGACGAGGCGCCCTGAACGGACCGCCTCGTACAACGACAGCGGCATCGACGCCGCCACGCAGTTGCCCAGCGACTCGAGCGTCGTCACCGTCCGCTCGGCCGGGAACCCCAGCATGGCGTAGATGCCCATACCGGCGCGGCTTGGCTGGTGCGGAATGAGCAAGGCGCCGTTGATCGCCGTGTCGCCCAGATCCATGGCGAAACGCTCGAGGAACGGGCGGCCGCGGCGGATCGCCATCTTGAGCAGCGCCGGGCCGTTCATGCGGAACAGGCTGTCGGCCGCACGCGAGCCGGGAGCGCCCGGCGGGCGCCGCGTGCCGCAGCCCGGGATCTCGGTGAGCGTGGCGCCGTCCCCGTAGGTTTCGAACCGGACCGCGTGCAGGCACGCCGGATCGCCAGGCTCTGGGAAGCCCACGACGACCGCCGCAGCGGCGTCACCGAACAGCGGCCCGGTCTCGGCGTCGGCCGCATCGAGGCCCGCCGAACTGACTTCGCTGGACACGATCAGGATCCGGCGGTACCGGGCGGTGGCCAGCAGGCTCGACGCGACGTCGAGGGCGGCCAGGAAACTGAGGCAGGCTGCGCCGACGCTCCACGCGGGAATGCCGCTCCCGCCGAGACCCAGTTCGCGCTGAATAAAGGGGGCGGTGTCGGGCAACGCCTGCTCGGGTGTGGCCGAGGCATTGATGACGAGGTCCAGATCGTGCGGCGCCAGGCCCGCCTCGGACAGCGCCTCACGGGCGGCGTGCGCCCCCATGGCGGACGCGGTCTCGCCGGGGCCTTCGGCCCGGCGCCGGGACTCGACGCCGGTGCGCGCCAGGACGTCTGCGGACGACAGGCCGCAGGCGGCTCCGGCTTCGTCGTTGCTCACCACTCGCGCCGGGAGGTACCGGCCGACGCCGCAGATCTTCAGCGGGCGCGGCATGTCAGCAACTCCGGACGCGCCGCCAGGCACGTCCGGCCAGGGAAAGGTACGGGGCGTTTGTCACGGATCCCATCGTAGCCGTTCACGGTCCTCAGAGCCATGAACGTCCCGTGACTCGCAGTGACTTCTTGTGAAGACAGGGGCTTCAGATCTGTGAATACTCCGTTGGCCGGAGGAACATCACCGTGGTTGCCGACACCGTATTGGCGAACGCCGGGTCGGTACTCAGTTTCTTCCAGCCGGGCGCGTTGCGGAAGTCTTCCCAGACCTTCTCGCGCGCCGCCATGTCCTGGTGCACCGTCATGTAGACCAGGTTCGGCTGCCGCTGGCCGATGAGGGTCTGGCCGAAGAACACCGACCGGAGGCCCAGGCTGTCGAAGAGCGCAATTTCGCCGCCTTCGTTGAACATCTCGATCTTCTTCAGGGCTGCGGCTTCGCTGTGGCTCTCGTAGATGCGGAGTTCGAAGACGCGCGCCTTCTTCGCCGCCGTCTCGGCCGGAATCCGTATCCGGGGCAGGCCGGTGAAGGCCCGCAGCAACGAACTCTCGTAGCGGGTGTAGGCCGGATTGTCGATGGTCGCCGCCCTGTAGGGCGCGGCGGCTTTCTGGAACTCGCTGTCGGCGGCCAGTTTCGAAGGGCCGGCGAGAAAGGCGTCCAGGCTCGGGTACGGAATCAGCGTGTACAGCGACAACGCGTTGCTGCCGGAGACGACCGAGAACACGCCGACGGGGCTGGACCCCTGGCGATTCAGGCCTGGAATCAGGGCCTTCGACAGATAGTCGTGAAGGACCGCCTTGCGGTTTCCGGTCGGCATCTCGTAGGTGCGCAGTTCGTAGAACTCGCGCGGCGCCGCCGCCTGGGCATTCGCCCGGTGTTCCCCCGCCAGCCCGGCCAGCACGGCCCCGCCGGCCAGAGACGATGACGTGATGAAGTCGCGACGATTCATGGGCACCTCCCGAAGTGGATGCAACGCGGACGTGACGTCCGCGTCAGGCAGCGTAGTGCAGGGGGCCGGATTGGCACAAGGCCGATGGCCGATGGCCGATAGCCGATGGCCGATAGGGCCAACGCGCGCCTGATTGGCTATAATGGCTAACACAGCTGTGCCAGGGAAGGATCACATGAAAACAGTGTCAGCAACCGAGGCCAAGAATCGGCTGGGTGCGATTCTCGACGATGCGCAGCGAGAGCCCATCGTCATCAGTCGGCAGGACCGCGACATCGCTGTCGTACTCTCTATGGCAGACTACGAGCGGGTGCGAACGGGTAACATCCAGGCGTTTCTGGACCTCAGGAACCAGGTCGCGGCCGAAGCTGCCGCAAATGGCCTCACCGAGAAACGCCTGAACGAACTGCTCGCCGACGATGACTCGTGAGCGGGTGGTCATCGACACCAACGTCCTGATCAGCGGCCTCCTGTTCTCCACATCGACGCCCGCCAGGGCCGTCGACAAGGCGGTCACGACAGCGCAACTGGTTGCAACGACAGCCACGCTGCGCGAACTGATCGGGAAACTGCATTCGCCGAAGTTCGATCGTTACGTACGTCGGGAACGGCGTGACGCGCTTCTCGAGCGCATCGCGTCGCTCGTCGAGATCATCGACGTGCTGCAGCGGATTCGCGCGTCGCGAGACCCGAAAGACGACAAGTTCCTCGAGGCGGCCGTCAACGGCCGCGCCGACGTTCTCGTGACCGGTGACAAGGATCTGCTCGAACTGAATCCGTTCCGACGCATCGTCATTCTGAGTCCGGCTGACTACCTGGCTCGCGGAATCTGAGCGCACCCCGCGCGTGGGCGCCCGCTCAGGGCAATTCGCCGGGGGGGTGTCAGGGGAATTTGGAGGCGCCGTCCGGATTTGAACCGGAGAATGGAGGTTTTGCAGACCTCTGCCTTACCACTTGGCTACGGCGCCCTGTCAGGAAAACACGAATTCGCAGGGGGGAAGGTGGAGCGGGAAACGGGATTCGAACCCGCGACTTCGACCTTGGCAAGGTCGCACTCTACCACTGAGTTATTCCCGCTCAACAGACAATCACGGTAACACATCCGCGTGCACCCGTTCAAGACCAGTGAACGACGCCCGCCACTGACGTGGCCGCTAGCCGCAGGCCGCAGGCCATTTACTAGTCTACCCAAAACGCCGCGCGGATGACATCAATCCGTTGGCTGCCCCCCTCCGGGCCGGTGATCGCCACCACGTCGAACCGGCACGGGACATTATGCAACCGCCGGCGCGTCAGAAAGTCCCACGCCATCGACGCGATGCGCCGCTGCTTCCACGGCGTCACGGCCTCCGCCGGATGCCCGCACCGGTCGTCGGTCCGCGCCTTCACCTCCACGAACACCAGCGTCGATCCGTCCCGGGCCACGATGTCAATTTCGCCAACCCTGGTGCGGTAGCGCCTGGCAAGAACTGCGTACCCGCGGCGCTGCAGTTCAGCACAGGCGAGGTCTTCGGCCGATTTCCCGAACCCCACGGTCCTGATGCTGGTCATGACGGCGTGAACAATGGCAAGTCCGGGGCCAACGGGAGGGGGCGGGGGGTAGACAGTAGCTAGTAGGCAGTAGCAAGTAGGCAGGGGCGCAAGCGACAAGCAAGAAGCAAGAAGCAGGAAGCAAGAAGCAAGAAGAAGCGGCCCCCTGTCCCTTGCCCCTTGCCCCTTCCCCATGCCCCATGTCCCATGCCCCATGCCCCAACAGGTATAATGGGACGCTCGCCTGCCGGCCGCGGCCCATCCAGGTCACGCGGCCCGGCGTTGGTCCCCACCCCGGTTCCCCGTCCACAGGCGGACGCGTTGGAGCGCAGCCAGTCCGGCCCCGGTGCCGGACTGGGCAGGCGGTCATTCATTCAGGTTCGTCTTTGTGGCGCCCGTCGGGCGCAGGGGGAAGCAGTCATGAAATTGCTGGTATTCGGCGGCGGCGGCAAGATGGGTTCCACGGTGGCCTTCGACCTCATCCAGTCGGGCGAGGTGTCGGTCGTCGGCCTTGCGGATCGGAGCCACGGCGCCCTCGAGAACGCCCGCGCCTGGCTCAAGAGCCCGAAGGTCGTTACGCACCAGGTGGACGTGAACCGCAAGGACGACCTGACGGCCCTGATGAAGCAGTACGACGTCGGCATCAACACGTTGCCCGACCGCCGCACCAGCTACATGGTCGTGGACGCCGCGGTCCGCTGCGGGTTCAACTTCGTCGACATCCTCGAGGAGTACCACCTCCGCCCCGACACCTATGAAGTGGAAGGCCTCCTCCTGCCGCAGGGCATGACCCTGAACCAGTACGGCGACTGGATTCACGAGACCGCGGTGAAGAACAACGTGACGTTCATGGACGGCATCGGATTCGCACCGGGCATGAGCAACATCACCTGCGGCGAAGGCATTCGCAAACTCGACACGGCCGAATCGGTCATCGCCCGCGTCGGCGGCGTTCCGGCCAAAGAAGCCGCGGCACGGCACCCGCTGCGTTACATGATCACCTGGGCCTTCTCCCACGTCCTGCGCGAGTACGTGATCAAAGTCAACGTGCTCCAGGACGGCAAGATCACCGAGGTGGACGCCTCCACGGGCCGCGAGACGTTCGCGTTCAACCAACTCGGCAAGAACGAAGAACTGGAGTGCGCGATTACGCCCGGCATGCCGAGTTTCATCTTCACGCGTTCGCAGTTGAAGGAGTTCGCCGAGAAGACGGTGCGCTGGCCCGGACACTGGGACGGCGTCCAGACGCTCAAGGAATGCGGCATGCTCGACCTCGACCCGGTCGAGATCAACAGCATGCACGTCATCCCCCGCGAGGTGCTGCTCGCCCGCATCGAGCCGCGCCTGCGCGCCCAGCCCGGCGAGACCGACGTGTGCATCATGTACAACACGGTCGTCGGGATGAAGAACGGCAAGCGGACGAAGATCTCCTACTTCCTGTGGGACGAAGCCGACACGGTCAACAAGGTGTCGGCCATGGGGCGCGTGACGGGGTACTCCGCCGCCATCGGCGCCATCATGGTTGGCAAAGGCATGGTCAAGGAGAAGGGCATCGTCGCGCCCGAAGACGCCGTCCATGGCGAAGGCTACACGTACTTCATCAACGAACTCGCCAGGCGGAATATCAAGATCCTGGAGACGGTGGAGACACTCTAGGGCTAGAGGCTAGAGGCTAGAGGCTAGAGGCTAGGGATTGAACCAGAAGGGCCCGCCGGGCGATGCGCCGGGCGGGCCCTTTGTCTTGCCCCAACCCCCAACCCCCAACCCCCAATCCCCAGCCACTAGCCCTTCCCCACCTTCCACCGCGTCCCCGATGGGCCGTCCTCGAGGATGATGCCGCGGGCGGCGAGTTCCTGGCGGATACGATCGGCATCCGCGAACCGCCGCTCGCGCCGCGCAGCTTGACGGTCGGCAATCAGCCGCTCGACATCTGCCGGCGACGGCGCAGCTTTGGCGTCTTCGGCCCGCCGCAGGCCGATCACCCCGAGAATCCGGTCGAAATAGTCGAACGCCTCCCGCACGGCTGCCACGTCGGGCTGCCCGACGTCGCCTGCGTCGATCGCCGTGTTCAGCGCGCGCACGAGTTCGAAGACCACGCCCAGGGCCCCGGCCGTGTTCAGATCCTGCTCGATGCAGGCGCCGAATTCGGCCCGCGCCTGCGCGACGCGCGCCACGGTCGCGGGATGCCCGTCGCCGCCCGTCACGGCATCGATGCGGGCCAGGAAGTCCACGAGCCGCTGCATGGCTTCTTCAGCCTGCTGCAGGCTGGCCCACGAAAACTTCAACTGCTTCCGGTAATGCGTCGAGATGTAGAGATACCGCAACGCCGACGCATGGTATCCCTGCGCGACGATGTCGGGGACGTTGAAGACGTTGCCGATCGACTTCGACATCTTCTCTTCGTCGATCAGCAGATGTTCCACGTGCACCCAGAACCGCGAAAACGGTACCTTCGTGGCTCCCTCGCTCTGGGCGATTTCGTTCTCGTGATGCGGGAACACGAGGTCGATGCCGCCGGCGTGCAGATCGATGGGCGCGTCGCCGAGGAGCCGCAGCGCCATCGCCGAGCATTCAAGGTGCCAGCCTGGCCGGCCCGGCCCCTGGCCGTAATCCCATGTCGGCTCATCAGGGCGCGTGGCTTTCCACAACACGAAGTCCCGGGCATCGTCCTTGTTGTAGGAATCCGAGTCGATGCGCGCGCCCGGCTGGATGCCCGCGTGGTCAAGGCGCGCCAGCTTCCCGTAGTCCCCGAAGGTCGCGATACGGAAGTAGATGGACCCGTCGCTGCGGTACGTGTGGCCGTTCTTCTCGAGCCTGGCAATCAGATCGGCCATCGCGCGCAGGTTCGCGTCGTCGGTCGCGCGCGGATTCTCTTCGTGGGGCTCGAGCCCGAGCGTCAGCGTGTCTTCACGAAACGCGGCAATGTACTGATCGGTGTACTCGCGCAGCGGCATTCCGGCTTTCTGCGAGCCGGCGATCGTCCGGTCGTCCACGTCGGTGAAGTTCATCACCTGGCGCACCTGGTACCCGCAGTGGTACTTCAGGGCCCGCCGCAGCACGTCGAGGCAGACGAACGTGCGGAAGTTGCCGATGTGGCCGCGGTTGTAGACCGTCGGTCCGCAGGAGTACATCCGCACCGTGTTGTCGCGGAGCGGCGCAAACTCCTCTTCCCGCCGCGTGAGGGTGTTGTAGAGCCTCAGCATGACCGTGGTTGTCTTTCCTTGAAAGCCGGGGTCAATGAGCCCGCGGACGCGTCAGTTCCAGGAGGACCCGATCCGAACACCGCACCGTGGCATCGATGACATCGCCGCCCGCGCGCAGTGTGACGTCCACGTGCACGCTGCCATGCCCCGTGGCCTGGCCGGCCGACTGGCCGACGGCCTGTTCGAAGGCGAGATGAATGGCCTCGCCGATGCTCTTCGCCTCGGCGTCAGGATACCCGAGCGAGCCCGCCACCTTGACGGCCAGGTCCGCCACGGCCGGACAGAACCGGCCGTCGCACGGAAACGTGGCAGAGAAACGCAGAGGCACGGCTGACGCGTCTGTGGCGGACATGTCTCTTGATTCTAGACTGAAACCTTCTCGAACAGGGCCCTGGCCTGCACACAGTCGAGGGCAATCTGCGCCCGGAGCGCATCCACCGACGGGAACGTGCGCTCCTCCCGCAATCGTTTGACGAAATGCAGGCGCAGGGGTTCGCCGTACAGGCTGCCCGCCCCGTCCAGCAGGTGGGTCTCGACCGACTCGGCCGCGCCGTCTCCGAAGGTGGGCCGCACACCGATATTCGTCACCGCCGGCTGCATGATCGTCCCGATACGCGCCACCGTGGCATAGACGCCTCGCGGCGGCAGCAGTTCGTTCGGCGTTCGCAGGTTGGCCGTGGGAAACCCAATGACCCGGCCCCGGCCGTCGCCAGGCACGACCTCGCCATCCACGAAGTACTGCCGGCCCAGCAAGGCCGACGCTTCGTCCACCCGGCCTTGCGACACGAGGAGCCGGATGCCGGTCGAACTGACCACCACGTCCTTGTAGCGGACCGGATCGATCTTCTCCGCGCGGAAACCCCAGTGCGCCCCGAGCGCACGCAACCGCACGGAATCGCCGGCCCGGTCGTGGCCGAAGAGGAAGTTCGCCCCCACCCAGACTTCGGAGACGCCGAGCCAGTGCACCAGCACCCGCTCGACGAACTCTTCGGGCGACCACAGGGACATCGCCTGCGTGAACCTGACGACTGCCACCCCCGCCATGTCCGCACGTTCGATGGTTTCGATCTTCTGCGGCAGGGTCATCAGGAGCTTCGGCGCCTTGTCGGGCCGGATCACTCTCGTCGGGTGCGGGTCGAACGTCAGCACCACGGGCGTCACGCCATGCTCCATGGCGCCGCGGTGTACCCGCTCGACGATCTTCATGTGCCCGCGATGAAGCCCGTCGAAGTTGCCGAGCGCGAGGATGGGCGTCCGCCAGTCGGTCGGACGAGAGTCGTCTGGAAAATGGATGACGTCCACAGGACGATCATACCGGGGATTGGGGGTTGGGGAATTGGAATGCCAGAAGGTAGCCAGTAGGAAGTAGGAAGTAGGAAGTAGGAAGTAGGAAGTAGGAAGTAGGAAGTAGGTCCTGGGACCCTGATCCCCCAGCCTACTGTCTACTACCTACTGTCTACTGCCCCCGACCACTCGCCGCACCGTCAGATGTCCAGCTGCAACCCGTCCCACGCCAGTTCCACCCCAGCCGGCAGCATCGCGTTCGTCGCCGCGTGCGGCAGATCGTGGCAGATGTGCGTGAAATAGGTGTGGCGCGGCGCCAGGCGGGCGGTCACCTCGAGGGCTTCCGCGACGGTGAAATGCGACGGGTGCGGGCGATGGCGGAGGGCGTCGAGCACCAGGATGTCGAGGCCTTCGAGCAGGGCCCACGACTCGTCGGGAATACCATTGCAGTCCGTCAGGTACGCGAAGTTCCCGAGCCGGAACCCGAAGATCGTCCGGCCGCCGTGCCGAATCGGAATCGGCACGACTTCCTGCCGGCCCAGGCAGAAGGGTCCGGCCACGGCGTGCAGGGCGATGCGCGGCACACCGCCGCCGATGTGATTGTCCGCGAAGGTGTACGCGAACGTACGCCGCAGTTCGGCCATCGTCCGCCGATCGCCGTAACACGGGATGGTGGCGTCCTGCATCACGTTGAAGCGGCGCACGTCGTCGAGCCCCATGACGTGGTCGGCATGGCAGTGCGTGAAGAGGATGGTGTCCACGCGGACAATGCCGTGGGTCAGCGCCTGCAGCCGGAGGTCCGGCGTGGTATCGACCAGGACACGCGTCCCGTCAGCCAGTTCGACGTAGATGGATGGGCGCAACCGGCGGTCGCGCGGATCGTCAGACGTGCAGGTCGGACACGAACAGCCAATCAGCGGAACGCCGTGGGACGTGGCCGTCCCGAGGAACGTCACCCGCCCGACCCGCTCGCTCACGACTGAACCGACGGCGTGTCACCCGCTCGTTTCTGCGCCGCGACGAAACGCAGCCGGAGTTCGTACAACGACTGCTCCAGAAGCGATCGCTCCTGCGCCGTCAGGTTGCCTCTCGTCTTCTGCTCGAGCATCGTCAGCACGTCGATCATCTGTGCCGCGCCCTGCAGGTTGGGCGCCTTCGTCTCTCCGGTGACGGGATCCGGATAGTCCCCGAAGTGCACGGCGGCCGTGGTGACGAGCGAAATCACGAAACCCGAAAACGCGATCGATGACTGTTCTTCCGCCACGATGTCTCCTCCGCCAACGCCCGTCCTGCCGGCCGTCGGCCACTGGGTCGCATGGTAGCATACCGCCCATGGAGCCCACGACCGCCGCAGCCGACGCGTTCGCCCGCCTTGTCGACACCGTCAGGATGCTGCGCGCGCCGGGCGGCTGTCCGTGGGACCGGGCCCAGACCCTGCAGACGCTCCGCCCCTTCGTACTCGAAGAGACCTACGAGGTCCTCGAGGCGCTCGACCGCAACGACCGCGATGCCCTGCGCGAAGAACTGGGCGACTTCATCTTCGAAGGCGTGCTGCTGGCACAGGTCTGCGCGGACGAAGGCGCGTTCACCGTGGCCGATTCCCTGCAGGCGATCACGGCCAAGCTCGTCCGGCGGCACCCGCACGTGTTCGGTCCCCAGGAAGGGTCCGAGCGCCTCGACGGGCAGCCGAGGCCGGAGACGCCGGACGAGGTGCTCGGCCGCTGGGAGGCCATGAAGGCCACCGAAAAGAGCCACTCTGGCACAGATCGGACGGTCCTGGGGGGCGTCCCGCGCGCACTGCCCGCGCTGCTGCGGGCCCACGAGATCGGCACCCGTGCCGCCGCGGTCGGCTTCGACTGGGAACGCGCGGTGGACGTGGTGGCCAAGATCGAAGAAGAGGTGGCGGAACTGCGGCAGGCCGTCGAGGCCGGCGCCGCGTCACGGCCGTCAAACGCCGAAGAAGAGATGGGCGACCTGCTCTTTGCGATTGCCAATCTCGCCCGCAAGCTGGGCATCGAGCCCGAAGCCGCGCTGCGGCAGGCCAACGACAAGTTCACCACGCGTTTTGCGTCGATGGAGACCGCCATTCGCGACGGCGGGCGCACGCTCCAGGACTGCACCCTCGAACAACTCGAAGACGAGTGGACGCGCGTCAAGGCTGCCGAACGGGCTCCTGGCTCGCCGGACGCCGGCTGACGCCCAGTCCAGCGGGCGGGATTCCCCACTCGTGAACCGGGCCGGTCTGCCCCTGCGCCATGGCGGCCACGTCCTCCACGAACGTATGCACACGCATCCTCCGGCCGTCGAATTCGACCGTGATGGCACCGTCGCGATCGGTGCGGAACACGGGCACGGCCGCGTCCGCGAACCGGTCGAGGACGGCGCGGTGCGGGTGACCGTAGCGGTTGCCTCTCCCGGCGCTGATGACCGCCACCGTGGGCCCGGCTGCCTTGATGAACGCCGCGCCGCTCGACGACCCGCTGCCGTGGTGGGGCGCCTGCAAGGCGCGCAGCGCGGCCGGCGCCAGCCCTTCGGCCACCGCGGCCTCCCCTCCCGCTTCGATGTCTCCGGGCAACACAATGGATGACGAGCCGTACCGGATTTCGATCGTGACCGAGTCGTCGTTCCGGACCCGCTGCCGCTCCCAGTCGGCCTCCGGCGGATGCCGCACGATCACCTCGACACCGCCGAGCGCCACGCGGTCGCCACGCTGAACCGTACGCCACGTCGCGCCCGCCGACAGGGCTGCGGCACGCAACTCGCCAAGGGGCGGATGTGCCGGCACGGGCACACCTTCCCAGACTTCTCGCGGCATGAAGTCCCTGACCACGTGCACGGCGCCGTTCATGTGGTCCCCATCGCCATGCGTCACGACAAGGTAGGTCAGCCGGCGTACACCCCGTGCCCACAACACCGGCGCCACCACACGGCCTCCCACGTCGAACCGTCCGCCTCCCGCACCACCGGCATCCACCAGCAGGCTTTGGCCGTTCGGGCACTGCACCAGCGCCGCATCGCCCTGTCCGACGTCGATGAACGTCACCCGCACGCCATCGGCGCGCGGCTCCCACCAGGGAACCGGGGCCCAGATGATCCACAGTCCGGCGCCGGTAATCAGGACGCACCCGACCGCCACTGCGGCACGGACGGACCGGCGCGCCGCCCAGGACGGTCCGCCACGAACGAGGCATGACGCGCGGGTGGCCCACAACGCCACCAGCACAATCCAGCCGGCGTAGTACGCCGCCATCACCCAGGCGTCGGGAGCCGGCAGCCTCTTCGCCAGCCACGGCGCCAGGTCCACCAATCGGCCGCTCTCGACCAGCGCCCACGCGCTCGAGTGAGTCAGCCATCCGGCCGCCGCCGCGCCCGCGGGACTGAGCGGCGCCAGCGCCAGCACGCTCAGCCCCCCCACCTGGACCAGCGTCATCAGGGGAATTGCCGCGAAATTGACGAGGAGGCCGGCGGCCGTCACGCGCGAGAAGACGAACGCGCTGACGGGAAAGAGCGCAAGTTCCGCCGCGAGTGACGCCACGAACACCCCGACTGCGATACGACACCAGAGCGGCCGGGCCGCCAGTCGCGCGGCGGCAGCTGACGACGCGATCGTGATCGCGCACGATGCCCCGTAGGTCAGCCAGGTGCCGGGATCGAAGATCGTGAGCGGGTTGGCCACCAGACCCGCGCCGCCGGCCACGGCCAGCGCGTTGAACACCCGCGCCCGCTGCGACACGGCACGCGCCGCGAGTACGGTCACCGCCATCACCGTCGCCCGGGTGACCGACGATCCCCCGCCGACGAGCCACGCGTAGGCCACCAGGATGATGATCGCGGCCGATTCCCTTCCTGGCGGACGGAACGCGAGCAGCCTGACGGCAACGAGAACGATCCCGGCAAGGATGGCGATATTGCCGCCCGAAATCGCGAGCACGTGATAGGTGCCCGCGGCCTGCATCCGCTCTTCGGTGTCATCGTCCAGCCCGGTACGGTCGCCAATCAGAATGGCCCTGACGATCGCGGCCGAGCGCGTGCTGTACCGGCCCACGTCGCGGTCGATGACCGCCCGTGCCCACGCGCGAACGCGGGCTGCGCCTTCGCTCAGCCAGGTGCCCCGATGCAGGACGTCGATCAGCAAGGGGCTCTTGACCGACCCCACCAGGGCAATGCCCCGCCGCAGCAGCCCGACTTCGTGGTCCGGCACGCCGGGGTTCAGGTACCGGGCCGGACGGCGCAGCAGGGCGGGCACGCGCACGGTCCGGCCCTTCCACCAGCCGGGCGCGGACGCCATCGCGTCGCCCCCGACACTCAGCAGCACGGTGCCACGGCACGGCCGGGACTCTCCGTCCGCGGCGACCGACGTCACGTTCAGGAGCAGCCTGGTGCCGCCATCCCCGGGAATGACATCTTCGCCGAGGACGCCTGTCAGCGCGACGGTATCGGACGCCTGATCACTGACCGCGCCGGGACCGCGCCATTCGATCAGGGCCGCCCGCAACGGCGGCTGGAGCGCGCGTGTGGTCGCGACCACGGCCAGCGCACAGCCGCAGAGGGCCGTCGTCGCACCAAGTGCCACGACGCCGGCCAGCTCGTGGCGCTGCCAGACGCAAAGCGTGGCCGCAGTCAGGCCGAGACAACACTGCGCCGCCAGGATGTCAGCCGGAATCGCCCAGAACGCACCCGCGCACGTCCCCGCGAGCAGGGCCAGGGCGATGGGAATAGCGGGATGGCGCACGCCCGGGGAAGGGCAAGGGGCGTGCCGGGGACTGGGGGTTGGGGATTGGGGGTTGGGGATTGGGGAAAGGCAGGGGATGTCCCCTACTGACTACTGACTACTGTCTACTGACTACTCTCCCCAGAAAGCGCCCCCTACGTGATGTAGCAATTCCTGCGTCCCCGAGCCGCCTCACGGTGTGGCAGTTCCTGCGTGATAGTCCTGCAGGGCGCGGACGTCGAGTTTCTGGCTGCGTAGAGCCCGGATGCCGGCCACGGCCGCGGCCGCGCCGGTCAACGTGGTGATGCAGGGCACGCCGTGGAGCATGGCCGCCCGGCGCACGGTCCGGTCGTCGAAGAACGACGCCCGCCCGAGCGGGGTGTTGATGATCAGGTGCACCTGGCCATTCACCACCTGGTCTGCGATGTTCGGACGGCCTTCGTTGACCTTGAACGTCGCCGTGGCCGGCACGCCGTGCGCGCGCAGGAACGCCGCGGTTCCGCGAGTCGCCAGGATCGTGAACCCCAGATCCGCCAGGTCCCGTGCGACGCCCAGCACGTTGGGCTTGTCCGAGTTGTTCACGCTCACGAACACCGCACCTTCGGTGGGCAGTTGCTGGCCAACCGCCAGGCAGGCCTTGGCAAACGCCGCGCCGAAGCTCTCGGCACCGCCCATGACCTCTCCGGTGGACTTCATCTCGGGGCCGAGGATCGTATCGACCCCGGGGAACCGGATGAACGGGAACACGGGCGACTTCACGAACACGCCGTCCACGGTCAGGTCTTTCGTCAGTCCCAGGTCCGCGAGCGTCCGTCCGGCCATCACGCGCGCCGCCATCCGGGCCAGCGGCACGCCGGTCGCCTTCGACAGGTACGGCACGGTCCGCGACGCGCGCGGGTTCACTTCGAGCACGTAGACCTTGTCATCCTTGATGGCGTACTGCGCGTTCATCAGGCCCACGACGCCGAGGGCTCGCGCGATCCGGCGCGTGTAGTCGCGGATGGTCTCGAGATGGTGTTCGGCCACCAGGTACGGCGGGACCACGCACGAACTGTCGCCGGAGTGAATCCCGGCTTCTTCGATGTGCTCCATGATGCCGCCGATGACGACGGCTCCCGTCGCATCGGCGACGGCATCCACGTCAAGTTCGAAGGCGTCTTCGAGGAACCGATCCACGAGCACGGGATGCTCGGGCGACGCGTCAACGGCCGTCGTCATGTAGCGATCGAGGGCGGCGGGGTCGTACACGATCGCCATGGCCCGCCCGCCCAGCACGTACGAAGGACGAACGACGACGGGATACCCGACCGTGGCGGCGATCTCCCGCGCCTCGTCACGCGACGTGGCCGTTCCGCTGGGCGGCTGCGGAATATCGAGCGACTCCAGCAACGCCGAGAACCGCTTCCGGTCCTCGGCGAGGTCGATCGAGTCGGGCGAGGTCCCGATCACCCGCACGCCGGCGTTGTGCAGGCCCAGAGACAGGCGCAGCGGCGTCTGCCCTCCGAACTGCACGAGGCACGACACGTCCCCGCCTCCCTCGCGTTCCTTGTCGACGATCGCGAGGACGTCTTCGAGGGTGAGGGGTTCGAAATACAGCCGGTCGGCCGTGTCGTAGTCGGTGGACACGGTCTCGGGGTTGCAGTTCACCATGACGGTCTCGAGACCTTCGTCGCGCAGGCCAAACACCGCGTGGCAGCAGCAGTAGTCGAACTCGATGCCCTGGCCGATCCGGTTCGGGCCCGATCCGAGGATGACCACGCGTTTCCTGGGTCCCGGCTCCGCCTCGCACTCGTGCTCGTAGGTCCCGTACAGGTATGGCGTGAACGACTCGAACTCGGCCGCGCACGTATCGATGCGCTTGTAGACCGGACGCAGGCCCAGGGCCTCGCGATGCTCGCGCACGGCGCGTTCGCTGGCCCCCGCCGTCATGGCGATCTGGCCATCAGCGAAGCCTGCCCGTTTGAGGGCGCTCATCGAGTCCTTGCCGATCGCCAGCAGCGGGCGGCCTTTCACCGAGGCGCGTAACGCCACGATGTCCGCGAACTGCCGGAGGAACCAGGGATCGATGTGCGTGAGGTCGTGAAGCGTGTCCACGCTCCAGCCGCGGTCGAGGGCCTCGAAGATCGCCCACATCCGGCGGTCGTTGGGCGTGACCAGCTGCTGCCGCAGCCCGTCTTCGTCTTCCTCGCGGCTGGCCGGATCGTCGAACAGCAGGCTCGACCGCCCCATCTCGAGCGACCGGATCCCCTTGAGGAACGCCTCCTTGAAGGTACGCCCGATCGCCATGACCTCGCCGACCGACTTCATCTGGGTCATCAGCGTGCGGTCGGCTTCCGGGAACTTCTCGAAGTTCCACCGGGGGATCTTCACGACCACATAGTCGATCGTCGGCTCGAACGACGCCGGCGTGATGCGCGTGATGTCGTTGCTGATTTCGTCGAGGTGATAGCCGAGGGCCAGCTTGGCCGCGATCTTGGCGATCGGGAACCCGGTGGCTTTCGACGCGAGCGCCGACGACCGCGACACCCGGGGGTTCATTTCAATGGCCACCATGCGCCCGTCGGCCGGGTTGATGGCGAACTGGATGTTCGACCCGCCCGTTTCGACGCCGACGCGGCGGATGATCCGCCGGCCCGCGTCCCGCATCCGCTGGTACTCCTTGTCGGTGAGCGTGAGGGCCGGGGCGACGGTGATGCTGTCGCCGGTGTGGACCCCCATCGGATCGATGTTCTCGATCGAACAGATGACCACGAAGTTGTCGGCCGCGTCGCGCATGACCTCGAGTTCGAACTCTTTCCAGCCGATCACCGACTCTTCGATCAGCACCTCATGCACGGGGCTCATGGTCAGGCCGCGCCGCACCAGTTCGTGGAACTCTTCGATGTTGTACGCGATGCCGGCACCGACGCCGCCCAGCGTGAACGACGGCCGGATGATCGCCGGGAACTGCGTGGTCCTCACGACCTCCAGCGCGTCTTCCATCGACTTCGCGTACCCGCTGGCGGGTACGTCGATCCCGATTGAGCGCATGGCGTCACGGAACTTGAGCCGGTCTTCAGCCACCTCGATGGCCTCGACCGAGGCGCCAATCAACTCGACGCCGTGGCGCGCCAGCGCGCCGTTCTTGGCGAGCGCGATGGCGAGGTTCAGGGCGGTCTGGCCGCCGACCGTCGGCAACACCGCGTCGGGTTTCTCGCGCGCGAGAATGGCCTCGACGATCTCGGGCGTGAGCGGTTCGACGTAGGTGCGATCGGCCAGCCCCGGGTCGGTCATGATGGTGGCCGGGTTGCTGTTGACCAGCACCACCTCGATCCCTTCCGCTCTGAGCGCCTTGCACGCCTGGGTGCCCGAGTAGTCGAACTCGCAGGCCTGGCCGATGACAATCGGGCCGGAACCCAGGACCAGCACACGTTTGAGGTCACGGCGAAGCGGCACGGCTCAGGCCCCCTGTTCCATCGCGGCGAGGAACAGCCCGAACAGGTAGTCCGCATCGTGCGGGCCCGGGGACGCCTCGGGGTGATACTGCACGCTGAACACGGGTTTGCGGGTGTGCCGGAACCCTTCCAGCGTCTGGTCGTACAGATTGACGTGCGTCACGGCCGTCCCGTCAGGCAACGTGCCGGGATCGACGGCAAACCCGTGGTTCTGGGACGTAATTTCGACCTGGCCGGTCTCGAGGTTCTTGACGGGGTGGTTCGACCCGCGGTGTCCGAACTTCAGCTTGAAGGTGGTCGCGCCCAGGGCCAGCGCGAGCAGCTGGTGCCCCAGGCAGATCCCGAAGAGCGGCACCTCACGGTCGAGCACCAGGCGGACGTTGCGCACGACGTACTCGAGCGCGGCCGGGTCGCCGGGGCCGTTGCTGAGGAAGATGCCGTCCGGCTTCGACGCCAGCACGACATCGGCGGGTGTCGCCGCCGGGTACACCGTGACCGCGCAGCCGTGCGCCACGAACCGGCGCAGGATGTTCCATTTCATCCCGAAGTCGTACGCCGCCACGCGCAGCAGGCGCGAAGCCCGCCGGCTGGGTTCCACGCCGTAGCCGCCGTCGCCGCTCGCAGCCCCGGCCGGCGGCCACTCGAACGAGGCGCCGCAGGTGACCGTGCGGACGAGATCCGCCCCCACCATCGACGGCGCGGCCTGAGCCAGCCGGACCAGTTCGGCCGGATTGCGGTCGCCCGTGGCGATCACGCCCCGCATGACGCCGGCCGACCTGAGCCGTCTCGTGAGCGCACGCGTATCGACGCCGTCGATGGCCACGACGCGGTGCGCCACGAAGTAGTCGCGCAGCGTCCCCGACGACCGCCAGTTGCTGGCGATGGGCGACGACGACCGCACAACGAACCCGGAGACCTGCGGGCCGCGCGACTCGGTATCGTCGTCGGCCACGCCGTAGTTGCCGATCTCGGGACAGGTCATCGTGACGATCTGCCCGGCGTACGACGGGTCCGTCAGTATCTCCTGATACCCCGTCAGGCCGGTGTTGAAGACCACCTCGCCGATGGCCACACCTTCGGCCCCGGCAGCCGACCCCAGGAACCAGGCACCGTCTTCCAGCGCGAGAACAGCGTTCACCGTGTTGCTGACCTTTCTGGGACCGCTTCGAGCGATGCCGCGATGCGCACACGCGCACCGGCCTTGACGGTCACCGTGGTCACCCACGGCCGGTACCCACTGAGTTCCAGGCGGATGGCGTGGGTCCCTGCCTTCAGGTCGCCCACGACGATGGGCGTCACGCCGACGTCGCGGTTGTCGATGCGCACCCGCGCGCCCGGGGGGCGCGTTTCGATCGCAATCGAACCGGTGGTGACAACAGGCGAAGCCGGTGTGGCCGCACCGGCCGCCGGCGACGGCGCCGAGGCCGACGGAGCCGGCGCGGGTGCTGTCCGCCCAGCCCGCTTCAGCGTGAAGTTCACGCGTACGTCAGCCTTGCCTTCCCCGATCGTGACAGTCCGCTCCTGAGGCTGGTAACCCGGCCGCGTGACGCGAATCGTGTGCGTACCGAAGGGCACGCTGGCCACGTTGCGCGGCGTGACGCCCCGCCGTACACCATCAACGAACACGTCCGCCTGGCCAGGCGTGGTCCGCACCCGCACCGTCCCTGTCCTGATTGGCGTCGCGCGTGGACGGGCCGGCTCCGCCTCGGCGGCGCGCGTTTGCGGCGCCCCGGCCGGCGCGCCCGCCGGGGGCTGGGACGGTCGTGGGCTCACGGGCGTGCCCGGGGTGGACAGGGAACCGGAACCGGCTCGCGCAGGCGGCACCGCCGGGGACGCGATCGGAGCCGGCGTCGTGGAAGTTCGCAGCGGCGGCTCGACAGGCAGCGTTGCAACCCCACCGGGCTTTGCGGCGGCTTCAGTCGCTGCCCCTGACGAGGTGGCGGCCGGCGTCGCCCGACTGCCCCACCAATAGCCGAAGAGCGCCCCCACCAGCAGACCGGCAACGACGCCGGCCGCCACCGGCCAGACGAGCTGGCGAGACTGCGGCGACACCGGCCGATACGGCTCGACGCGGCGCGAGAATGATGTCGGCCTGGGCGTCGGGCCAGGATCGAGCGCCCGGGGGACCGGAGGCTCGGCCAGCAGCGACCCGGGGTCACGGAAGTCATCGACCGCGAGTTCGGGAGCACGGCGCGGCAGGTCGCTGACGCGCGGGCTTCGACGAGCCGGCTCGACCCGGACGTCCGCCGACAGGTCCGCGGTGTCCAGACGCCGCGGCCCGGAGGGAATAGCCAGCTCATCGGGCGCACGGGGCGCCTCCGCAGGCGGCTCGAATCGTTCGAGATCGTCCGCGAGGGCCTGCAACTCGGGCGAGTAGTCGGACTTGGGGGCGACGACGCTCGCAGGTGTGATCGACAGACCGAACAGGTCGGTGTCCGGGCGCACAGCAGGAGCAGGCGGCTCAGGAATTGCGGCTGCCACCTCGTCGCGTTCAACGTCCCGCTCACCAGTGGCCGCCAGTTCAGGCACGGCGGGTGCCTGCTCCTCGACGGCTGCCTGAACGTCAGAGAGCAGCGTCTCCGGCAGGGCTTCGACAACCGGCTCCGGCTCGACAACCGGCTCCGGCTCGACGACCGGCTCCGGCACGACAATCGGCTCCAACGCGACCGGCGGCACGGGCACGGGGGCCGGCGTCTTTCGGGCTCGACGGCCGCGCTCCGGACGGCTCGCGGGCGGGTCGGGCACCGGAGCGGGCTCCGGTGCCGGCACGAGCAGCGGCTCAGCCGCCAACTCAATGCCGGGCAGGACCTCCGGCTCGGGCACGATGACCGGTTCGGGCGCCATCGCCGTCTCGGGCACGGCACCACGCTCCGGCTCCGCAACCGGCTCAGCCAGACTGGCTGCGAGCGGATCATCGAGTCCCGGCAACCGCGGCGACACCTTGGCCCGCGCGCGTTTCCGGGGCCGCACGCCGCCAGCGGCAACCGCGCCACCGCTGAGGCCGAGGGCGGCCGCACACGCGGCGGCGAAGTCCGCAGCCGTGGCAGGGCGGCGCTCCGGATCGGGATCCAACGCGGCCTCCAGGGCCTCGCGCAGGGCCGCCGGATCGTAGACCTTCAGGTCGTGGAGACCCGGCAGGGGTTCTTCGGTCCCCGGCAAGGCGCGGGAACCGGTCAGCACTTCGTGGGCAATCGCGCCCAGCGAGAACACATCGGCGGCAGCGCCCCACGTCCCCACGGTCTCGCGTTCGGGCGACGCGTACGGCCTCCGGACCGGCGACCTCGCACCCACACGCTCCAGGGCCATGGCGACACCCATCCCCGTGAGATGCGTCTCGCCAGGTGTCACGAGGATGTCGCGCGGGTGCAGGGCACCGTGGAAGACGCCAACCCGGGCGCACTCGTCGAGCGCGTCGGCAACATGGCTGATGAGCCGCGCGGCGTCGGGCGCGGGCGCGGGCCCGTACTGGCGGATCGCGGCGTCGAGCGACTCTCCGGCCACGTACTGGAGCGCCAGGTACGGCACCGACTCTTCGACGCCCGCGTCGATCGGCGCCGCCAGGCGGGCCGATGGCAGTTCGACAGCGATCAGACGCTGGAACTCCTCGGCGAGCCGAGCAGCCTGTTCGGGCGTGAGGTCGAGGGTGAATACCTTGACCGCCACCAGACGGTCGTCGTCCGGATCGTGCGTGCGAAAGACAGGGCCGAGGACACCGGCGCCGATCTGGTGCAGCAGGCGAAACCGGCCGAACGCCGGTGGAGGTGAATAGGAGGTCCCTGATGTCACCTGGCTATTTGAGGTATGGGGATCCAAGTCCGTTTGTTACAAGCGTTTCGCGATGCTACCACGGAATGTGCATCGGGCGGAACACGTTGCGGGCCACGGGACCGCCACGCGAGACGGGGCGCGAGGCTTGACACTCGTGGGAGGCTCTGAGACAGTAACCCCCGGTGCCACAGCAACAGAATTCCGCTCATACGACAACAGTCCGCCAGGCGGTCGACATCCGGCAGTACCCGGGCTTCCGGAAACTGGCCGTGGACTATGCCTACGCCTTCGACCGGGTACGTCCGTTTTTCGCCGGCAACCCGGCCGAACCAGAGGCGTGGGGAGAGGTCATCGGCCAGGTGCAGGCGCACTCGCACGCACGTAGCCGCCACGCCGTCGCCGATGCGATCCTCGCCCAGCAGACACTCCGGGGGGCCCCGCCAGAGGCACGCGCCGCGGCCGAGCGCCTGCGTGACGCCTCCACCGTCGCGATCGTGACCGGTCAGCAGGCCGGCTTGTTCGGCGGCCCCCTGTTCACACTCCTGAAAGCCGTCACGGCCATCAAGCTGGCGGCGCGCGTCCGCCAGGAACACGGCGTGCCAGCCGTGCCAATCTTCTGGATCGACGCTGAAGATCACGACTGGAACGAGGTAGCCGGCACGGACGTCCTGGACGGCGACTACACGAAACGATCGGTGCGTTTGCCCGACCCGCCGGGCGCAGGCACGTGGCCGGTGGCCCGCCTTCACCTCGACGACGCGGTCTCCGCCATCATCGATGACCTGGCCGCCTCCCTGCCCCCGACGGAGTTCACCGGCACGCTGTTGACCAGGCTGCGCAGTGCGTATCGCCCCGGTGTCAGCATGTCGATGGCGTTCGGCCGATGGCTCGAATTCACGCTCGGTGAACTCGGTCTCATCGTGTACTGCTCGTCGGACCCGGCGACCAAACCACTCGTGCGATCGGTGTTCGCACGTGAGGCGCAATTCCCCGGCACGACGGCCGAACTGGCGGCCACGGCCGGACGACAGCTGGTGGACCGTGGTTATCACGCGCAGGTCGACCCCCATGTCGACAGCCTGGCGTTGTTCAGCCTGGACGAAGGCCGGGCGGCCATCAAAGTTCAGGATGGTTCGTACACGGTCGGCGGGCGTGAGCTGGGCCTGCCCGCGCTGCTCGCCGAGATCGACACGCGGCCGGGGGCGTTCAGCCCGAACGTCCTGTTGCGCCCCATCGTCCAGGACACGTTGTTTCCAACGGTGGCCTATGTCGCCGGCCCGAACGAACTCGCGTACCTCGGCCAGTTGCGCCCGGTGTACGAGCACTTCGGCGTCCCGATGCCGCTGATGTATCCGCGCGGGTCTGCCACGCTGATTGACTCCGCCGGCCTGCGCTTCCTCGACCGGTACGGCATTCCGCTCGCATCGCTGCAGGCCCAGGACGAAAGCGCGCTCAACCACCTGCTGGAGGCGCAACTCCCGCCCGAAGTCGAACACGCGCTGCAGGACGCCGCGACGGCCCTGGACGAACGCCTGGGCCGGCTCATCGCGGCCGTCCCGGCCATCGATCCGACCCTCGAAGGCGCGGCCCGCTCGGTGCAGGGCAAGGTCCGTCACGAACTGCAGGGGCTGCACGGCAAGATCATCCACGCGGCCAAACGTCGGGACGAGACGCTGCGGCGCCAGTTCGGCCGGACGCGGGCCCTGACGTTCCCGGGCGGCCACGCCCAGGAACGCACGATCGGCTTCGTCTATTTCCTCAACCGGTACGGCCCGGCGCTGATCGATCGGCTGGTCGCCGATCTGCCACTCGACCTGGGGTCGCACTGGGTGATGACCATTTAGGGCAGCGCCGTGGCATCTACACCCGAGCCACCGAAGCCGCTGCTGCCGAAGGCCCCTCCACGCCGGCGCCGCCTTCGCCGCTACCTGCTGATCGGCCTGGGCCTCCCGTCGCTTGTGGCGCTCGTGGTCGGCGGCTACTACTACGTCAACTTCGCCAAGATGATCGACGAACGCCTGCACGGGGAGCGGATGCGGACGCTGCCCCGCGTGTTCGCGCGGCCCCTGGAAATCCGCCGGGGCCAGTGGTTGTCGATGGCCCAGGTCGTGGATCGCCTGAACGACCTCGGCTACTCCGAGCGGGAAACCGCGATCCAGCCGGGCGAATTCGCCCTCGGAGAAGGCCGCCTCACGTTGATCGCCCGCGGGGGCGATCAGGCCGGCCGGGCAGTGACGGTGGTGTTCAACCCCAAAGGCGGCGCGCCGCCGTGGACGGCGGGCCAGGCAGCGTCCACACCGTCCGGATCCATCGAACGGCTCGAACTCGACGGCGGCTCGGCCGTGGTACAGGTACAGCTCGACCCGCCGCTGCTGACCTCCCTGATCACGGCAAGCCGCGAGAAACGCCGGCGGGTGTCCCTGGGCCTCATTCCCAGGCACATGGCGCAGGCCGTGCTCGCCATCGAAGACAAGCGGTTCTACGACCACCCTGGCATCGACCCGATTCGTATCGTGGGAGCCATCGTCACGAACATCCGCGGCACCAAACCGTATCTCGTCGGCGCGAGCACGATCACGCAACAGCTGGTGAAGAACTTCTTCCTGACCCCGGAGAAGTCGTTCCGCCGGAAGCTCCAGGAGCAGTTTCTGGCCGTCGTGCTCGAGACGCGCGCGACCAAGGACGACATCCTCGAGCTCTACCTGAACGACGTATATCTCGGGCAGCGCGGGTCCTTCGCCATCCACGGCGTGGCCGAGGCGGCCCGGCTCTTCTTCGGCAAGGACGTGACGAACCTGTCGCTCGCCGAGGCGGCGACGATCGCCGGCACGATTCAGGCGCCCTACACGCACTCGCCGTTCTCGTCGTTGACCCGCGCGCGCGATCGCCGCAACGTCGTGCTGCAGGCCATGGTGGACGCCGGGTACGTCAAGCGGCCCGACGCCGAACGGGCGGGCCGTGAGTCGGTGGAGGTCGCGCGCCAGGCCCTGGACACGGCCGCGCCCTACTTCGTGGACCTGATTGGACAGACGCTGGCGGACCAGTTCTCCGGCCTGCTCAACAGCGCCCAGCCGGTCGATATCTTCACGACCCTCGACATCGGCCTGCAGCGCGTCGCCCAGGAAGCCGTCACCGCCGGCATCGCGAGTATCGATGAACAGCTGGCGAGAAAGCAGATCAAGGGGCGGGCGCAGGTCGCCCTCATCGCCATCGACCCGCGGAACGGCGACATCCTCGCGTTCGTCGGCGGACGATCGTACAACCAGTCCCAGTACAACCGGGCGCTGAACGCGCGGCGGCAGCCGGGGTCGGTCTTCAAGCCGTTTGTCTACCTCGCGGCCTTCGAATACGCCGCCGCGAACGACCGGCCGGACATCACGCCGGCGTTGCTCGTCAACGACGAACCCACCACGTTCACGTTTGAGGATCAGCAGTGGACGCCCGGCAACTACGAAGACGAATACGACGGCCTGATCCCGTTGCGGCGTGCGCTGGCGCAATCGCGCAACGTGGCGACGGTCAAGCTTGCAGAGATGGTCGGCTTCGATACGATCGCCAACTTGTGGAAAGAGTTTGGCTCGGCCACGGCCCCGCGTCCGTACCCGTCCATCACACTGGGCGTGTTCGAAGCCACGCCGATGGAGGTGGCGGCCGCGTACACGGTATTCCCCAACCACGGCGTGGCCCACGCGCTCCGGTCGATCGTGCGGATCACCAACGGCGACCAGGATCTGGCCCTTCCTCCCCGGCAGCCAAAGACCATCGCGCGCCCCGACACGACGTTTCTCGTCACGAACATGATGCGCAGCGTAATCAATGAAGGGACAGGCGCGGCCGTCCGGGCCCACGGGTTCGCGATGGATGCCGCCGGCAAGACGGGAACCACCAACGACCTCCGTGACGCGTGGTTCGTGGGGTTCACGCCCGAACTGCTGACCGCCGTGTGGGTCGGCTTCGACGACAACCAGCCCCTGGGCCTCAGCGGCTCCGCCGCCGCGTTGCCGATCTGGACACGTTTTATGACCGCCGCGCTCGCCGGGCGCCCCAACGTGCCGTTCACCGCACCCAGTGAGGGGCTGGTCTGGGTGGACATCGATCGTGACACCGGCAAGCGCCTGCAGGCCGCCTGTCCGCGCGCGTTCCACGAGGCCTTCCTGGCGGGCACCGAACCCACACAGCCGTGCGAGTTGCACAGGTTCTAGCTGGGGATTGGGGGTTGGGGATTGGGGGTTGGGGAAAGACAGGGGATGTCCCCC
>CAYJPV010000037.1:0-53941 GCA_964372095.1 uncultured Vicinamibacterales bacterium
CGTCACGGCTCGCCGAGCGGCCCGGGCTCCGCCTGCAGCGGCGGGGCCCGCTGGCCTGCGGCGGAGCCCCGCCCGTCGGCGTCAGACCCGACGGGCGGCGACGACCCCTGGCACGTCATGGATGATCGCCAGCGCCCGCTGCAGGTGCGGCAGGCCGCTGACGTCCAGCGTGAAGGACAGGCGCGCCTGCCCCCGCCGTGCCTGTGTACTGACGGCCGCCACGTTGATCTTCTCGCGCGTGAAGACGTCCGAGATATCCCGCAGCAAACCCTGGCGGTCGTGCGCTTCGATGACGATGTCGGCGGCGAACACGCCGGCGGCCCCGCCGCCCCAGGCCGTCTCGACGATACGTTCCGGGTGTTCGGTGGCGAGGTGCGCGAAACTCGGGCAGTCCTTCCGGTGGATCGAGACGCCGCGTCCGCGGGTCACGAACCCCCGAATCGCGTCTGGCGGTGCGGGTTTGCAGCACCCGGCCAGTTGCGTCAGCAGGTTGTCGACACCGATGATATGGATGCCCGGGTGGGTGCCGGTCTGGCGGCTCGGCCGCGCCTGCACCTCGTCGGGCGTCGTCTCCGACGCGGTCTCGCCTTCGTTCTTCAGCGTGGCCTGCAGGTGGCGCAGGTTGAGTTCGCCGCGGGCCGCGGCGATGTACAGATCATTCGCTTTTGAGTAGGACAGGGCTTCCGCAAGATCGTCGATGTTGAGGCCCGTGCGGCCCGCCCGCTGCAACTCCCGGGTGATGACGGCGCGGCCCTCGGCCAGGCTCTCCTCGAGGGCGAGATTGGCGAACCACTGGCGGACCTTGCTGCGTGCGCCCTTCGTCTGCAGGTAGCCGGAGGCCGGGTTGAGCCAGTCCCGGGACGGCCCGCCCTGCTTGGCGGTGATGATCTCCACGCGCTGGCCCGTCTGCAGGGGTGTCTGCAGCGGGACGAGTTGTCCGTTGACCTTCGCGCCCCGGCACCGGTGGCCGAGCGTGGTGTGCACGCGGTACGCGAAATCCACGGGCGTCGATCCCGCCGGCAGGTCGATCACGCGGCCCTGCGGCGTCATCACATACAGCGTGTCGTCCAGGGCAGCCTGTTTGTAGTGCTGCACCCACTCCGCGCTGTCCGCGACTTCGTCGCGCCAGGTCAGCAACTGGCGCAGCCAGGCGATCTTCTCGTCGTACGTGTCGCTCGTCGTGTGCTGCGCGCCTTCCTTGTAGCGCCAGTGGGCGGCGATACCGAGTTCGGCGTGCCGGTGCATCTCCTGCGTGCGGATCTGCACCTCCAGGCCCCGCCCGTCGTCGCAGCGCACGGCCGTGTGCAGGGACCGGTAGTAGTTGTCCTTCGGGTTCGAGACGTAATCGTCGAATTCACCCGGGATGGGCGTCCACATGGTGTGCACGATGCCCAGCACCGTGTAGCAGGCCTTGATGTCGTGGACGATGACGCGCAGGGCCCGGACGTCGTGCACGTCCGAGAAGGGCACGCCTTTCTTCTGCATCTTGTGCCAGATGCTGTAAATGTGTTTCGGCCGGCCGTACACCTCCGCGTCGGCGATGCCTGCCGTGCGCAACTCGGCCTGCAGGCGCGCGATCGCGTCGGCGATGAATTGTTCGCGTTCGATCCGCCGCTCGTCGAGCAGGCCGGCAATCTGCTTGTAGAGATCCGGGTGCAGGAAGCGGAAGGAGAGGTCCTCCAGTTCCCACTTCAGCTCCCACACGCCCAGTCTGTTGGCCAGGGGGGCGTCCAGATCCAGCGTGTCGCGTGCAATGCGCATGCGCATGTCGGAGGGGTGGGCCGCGAGGTATCGCAGCGTCTGCGTGCGGCTGGCGAGCAGCAGCAGGACGATGCGGATGTCGTCCACCATGGCCAGGAGCATCTTGCGGAGGATTTCGGACTGGGCCCGGACCTCGCGGGACGCCGAGGCGTCGGCGCCGGGGGCTGTGTCGGGCGCGATGCGTCCCACCGGCCGCAGCCGGTGCAGGCGTCCGATGCCAGCGACGAGCTTGGCCAGCGATGCCCCGAACCGCTCGTCAATCGTCGCGACGGCACCTTCGCCGTACCACGGGACGGCGTAGAGGAGAGCGGCCGCCCGCGCTTCTCCGTCCAGCTTCAGGCCGGCCACGATGAGCGACGCGTTGAGCGCGTGCGAGAAGATCGCCTCACCCGTGGCCAGGGTCGCTTCCCCGTAGACCTCGCGAGCAAACGCCGACGCGGCCTGCAGACGCTGAGCCTCCTGGGCGCCGAGGCCGTCGGCCAGGGCGACGAGGACCTGGTCCTCGCCGCCCTGCGCGGCGGCAGAGTGGGAGACGGACACCATGCCGATCATTGTACCGGCAGAGCGCCCTGCGGCTCACCGTTTCGGTTCCGGGCAGAACCCCGGCTCGAAGCCGCGGGCCCGTTCGCGGCGCTCGAGCGGATCGCCGGGCCCGGCTGGCGGCAGCACGCCGAGGCGGACGAGCTGCGTCCTGAACTCGTAGCGCAGGCTCACCGATGCCGCGGGGGCGTCCTCCAGGTCGATGGAGACCTGCCGGACGTCATGGCGTGTGCGGCTTCCCAGCCCCGTCGCCGCGAACTCGTCGGCGGCTGCCGCCCGGGCAGCCTTGCCGTCGGCCGGCGTGGCGGCCTCGGGAGCCCGGGACGAGGAGACGGGCCACGGGAGGGCGTTGATCGTCACCTCCGGGCGCGCCCGTTCCCGGTAGAACACGGCGCTGATGATTCCCAGGTCCGCCGTCTGACCGAGCGCCTGCCCGTACGACCGGGCTTCGGTCGTGAAGTGGAACCGGCGTGCGTGTGACGCGCTCACCTGCCAGCCGCTCAGCGTGACCGTTTCGTGGGGATCGAGCACCCACTTGCGCGCCTCGGCGGCCGTCGTATGGCGGGCGTCGATGGTGTTCAGGCCGTCCACCGACAGCGCCACGGCGACGCGCACCGGATACGGGTTGGTCACGCGGATCTGGTAATCCGCTCCCTTCATGGCCTCGACGTAGCGCGTGCCGCTGGCGGCGACGTACTGAGGCCGGGCGCGCCCGTCGACCAGGATGTCGATCCGGGCGGCCCGCTGTGGGCCGGAGAAAGGGGAGGGGCGGTCCGCGGCTCGGGATGACCCGCCCGAGGCGGCGAACGAGGCGATGAGGCAGGCGGTGATGGTGCGCACGATCTGGCGTGTCATAGGCGTCCTCCTGTGGGAAGAACGATCAGCCGGGGTGCTCTTGCAGGGGCTTCCCACGTCAGGCGAAGCCGATCGTCCAATTCCGGCGTCCTACAGAAGGGCCCGGCCGCAATTCCGCACCGTGTCCCCGCCGGGGCAGGTAGACTGGAGATCGGCCCGGAAACCGGTCGCCGTCCACACAGGTGATGTCCATGACGTTTCGCCGTTACGCGCGCGCCGCCGCTGTCGCTGTCTTCGCCTTTGCGTCGGTCTCGGCCCTTGCCGCGCGGCAGGTTGCCACGCCGGTGGCGCCGGCCCCGCAGGTCCGGGCTGAGCTGCCGTCCGCCACGCAGCGGATTGCCGTCGATCCCAGCATCACGGTGGGCCGGTTGCCGAACGGCCTGCGGTACTACATCAAGTCCAACAGCCGGCCCGAGAACCGCGCCGAACTGCGCCTCGTCATCAACGCCGGTTCGGTCCTCGAAGACGACGATCAGCTCGGACTCGCCCATTTCGTCGAGCACATGGCCTTCAACGGGTCGAAGGACTTCCGCAAGCAGGAGATTGGCGCGTTCATGGAGTCGATCGGGATGCGGTTCGGCCCGAGCCTCAACGCGTTCACGAGCTTCGACGACACGACCTACGTGATGCAGGTCCCGACGAACCAGCCGCGCGTGATGGAGCGGGCGTTCCTGATCATGGAGAACTGGGCCCGCCACCTGTCGTTCGACCCGGACGAGATCGACAAAGAACGCGGCGTCATCATCGAAGAGTGGCGTATGCGCCGCGGGGCGGCCCAGCGGATGCAGGATCAGGTGTTGCCCATCCTGCTGAAGGACTCGCAGTACACCCGGCGATTCCCGATCGGCACCAAGGAGTCGCTCGAGACGTTCACCCACGACCGGCTCAAGCGGTTCTACCGCGACTGGTACCGCCCTGACCTGATGGCCGTCGTGGCGGTCGGCGACTTCGACCGGGCGGTGGTGGAGAAGCTGATTCGGGACCGGTTCTCGGCGATCCCGCCGACGTTGCTGGCCAGGCCACGACCAAACTTTGACGTGCCCGCCCAGCCGGGCACCTCGTTCGCCATCGTGACCGACAAGGAGATGCCGGCGGCCTCGATTGCGATCTACAACAAGCTGCCGCTGCGTGAGCAGGCGACGGTCGCGTCGTACCGCCAGCGCATCATCGACCACCTCTATGCCGGCATGTTCAACGACCGCCTCGCCGAATTGAGCCAGAAGGCCGACCCGCCGTTCGTGGCGGCCAACGCAAACCGCAGTATCTTCGTCCGTTCGCTGGAAGCGGCGACGCTGAACGCTATCGCCAAACCGGATGGCATCGAGCGCGCGCTCGAGGCGATGATCACCGAAGCCGAGCGCCTGGCCCGCTACGGGTTTACGCCGGCCGAATTCGAGCGCGAGAAGCGCAACCTGCTGCGCGTGTACGAGCAGGCCGTCGCCGAGAAGACGACCCAGGACTCGGCACCTCTGGCCGACGAGTACATCCGCAACTTCCTGGTGGACGAGTCCATCCCGGGGATTGCGTGGGAGTACGAGCAGCACCAGCGGTTCCTGCCCGGCATCACGCTGGCCGAGGTGAATGCCCTCGCCCACGAGTGGTACGGCGACCGCAACCGTGTGATCGTGGTCTTCGCACCGGATCAGGCCGGGCTGAAGGTCCCTGACGAGGCCAGGCTGGCCGCGGTGATCAAGGCGGCAGTCGCCGCCCGGATCGAAGCCCCGGTGGACGCCGAGCACACGGACGTGCTGCTCGAGACCCTGCCCGAACCCGGCGCGATTGCCCGCACCACGACGGTGCCGGAGGTCGGGATCACCGAGTGGGTCCTGTCAAACGGCGCGAAGGTCGTGCTCAAACCCACCACGTTCAAGCAGGATGAAATCGCGTTCCGGGCGTTCAGCCCCGGCGGTTCGTCGCTCGCCTCCGACGCGGATTTCGTGCCCGCCATGACCGCCGCGCAGGTGGTCGCGGCTGGCGGGGTCGGCCCGTTCGACCTCACCGGCATGCGCAAGGTGCTCGCCGGAAAGCTCGTGTCGGTCACGCCGACGATCGGCGACACTCACGAAGGGATGTCCGGCGGCGGCTCGGTGAAAGACATCGAGACGCTGTTTCAGCTCATCCATCTGCAGTTCACCCGACCCCGCAAGGACGCCACGGTGTTTGGCGTGATGACGGACCAGATGAAGGGGCTGCTGGCCAATCGCCAGGCCATGCCCGACACGGTGTTCGAAGAACTTGTCGAGAGCACGATGGCCCAGAACCACCTGCGGGCGCGCCCGATGTCGCCCGAGGTCATCGCCGAGATGAACCTCGACAGGTCGTTCGCCTTCTACAACGACCGATTCGCCGATGCGGGGGATTTCACGTTCGTGTTCGTCGGCAACATCGACCTCGAGGTCTTCACGCCGCTGGTGACGCGGTACCTCGCGTCGCTGCCGGCCACGAACCGGCGGGAAGTCTGGCGGGACGTCGGCGTCACGCTGCCGAAGGGTGTCATTGAAAAGACGCTGACCAAGGGCATCGAGCACAAGAGCCGCGTGCGCATCGTCTTTTCCGGACCGTTCCACTGGAGCGCTGCCGAGCGCGTGGCGTTCGAGGCGTTGACGATGGTGCTCGAAGGGCAACTGGGGCTGGTGCTGCGGGAAGAGCAGTCCGGGACGTACGGGGTTCAGGTCGAGTCCGACACGCAGCGACTGCCCAAGCCGGAGTACCAGATCTCCATCGACTTCAGCTGCGCTCCGGAACGCACCGAAGAACTGGTGAAGCTGGCGATGGCCGAGATCACCAAGCTTCGCTTCGACGGGCCATCGGCGAAGCACGTGGCTGACACCCGCGAGGCGATGCTGCGCACGTGGGAGACCGACAGCCAGGAGAATACCTTCGTGCTGAGCCGGATTGCGGACAGCCTGCAGTTCGGAGACAACGTGAAGGAGTTCCAGGACCTGCCCGCCCTGTACCGCCGGCTGTCGGTGGAGATCCTGCGCGATGCCGCCCGCACCTACCTCGACACGGGCAACTATGTGCGTGTGACGTTGCTGCCGGAGAAGAAGTAGGCAGTAGGAAGTAGACAGTAGGAAGTAGACAGAAGAAGCAAGAAGCAAGAAGCAAGAAGCAAGAAGCAAGAAGCAAGAAGCAAGAAGTACGTAGCCCCGGGGCTACGTACTCCGTGCGACGGCAGGCAGCAGGATCTCGAACGACGTCCCGGCGTCGACCTCGCTCTCGACCGTGACGGTCCCGCCGTGCTGGGCGACGATGGCGTAGACGCTGGCCAGGCCCAGACCCCGGCCGTGGCCGGTATCGCGCGCGTTGTAAAACGGCTCGAACGCGTGGTTCACCATGTCCCGGCTCATGCCGAGTCCCGTGTCGCGCACGATGATGAGTCCATAGAGGCCGGGGCGGATCGCCCGGGAGACGGCCTGGCGTCCCTTGACGTCGAGGCGACCGGTCTGGATCGTGAACGTCCCGCCGTTGGGCATGGCCTCCCGGGCGTTCTCGGCCAGGGTGAGCAGGATGTCCCGGATGGCGCCGGGGTCGGCCAGCACGTGTCCGGCGTCCGGTCCGAGTCGGAGGTCCAGCGTGACGGGACCTGACGCGAACTCCCGGATCGCCGGGGCCAGTTCGAGAATCGTGCCGTTCAAGTCCAGCGTCTGCGGCCGCAGCGGAAGCTGCCGGCTGATGGCTTTCAGGTACTGGACGAACGTGTACAGCCGGTCGAGGTGTACCCGTGTGTCGCCAAGCGTCTCCCGGCCCTCGTGGCCCGGGGCCAGGACGTCCAGTGTGTGATCCAGACCGATCCGGGCGCTGGTGATGTGCGCATTGGTTTCACGGACGGCCACCGCCGCCAGCCGGCTGACCGCCGCCAGCGTCGTGGCTTCGCGCAGACGGCTCTCGAGCCTGTCATGGGTTCGTTCGGCCGCGCTCCGGTCACGTTCGAGTACGTAGTAGGCCGCCGCGGCCAGGGCCGCCATCGTCAGCATCCCCAGCAGCGCGGCCGAATCCTGCGCCCGTTCGAGGGGGCCCGAGATGTCGGCCAGTGTCTGCTGCGCGACGTTGGCGATCGGAAACGAAGCGGCCGCGGAAATCAGGAGACTGCCGGCCCGCTCGGGCTCGAGGTCCCGCGCTTCGTCCCGCGCCCTCGGCCGGTCCGCCGGGCCGCCGTCTGCCGGCTGGCGCCGCAGCCGGACCGCGGCGAGAAAGAGCAGCGGAGGCACCGCCCACGCGAAGTCGGTCCAGGTGCCGGCCGCCATCTCGAACCATCCCGCATGCCAGCAGGTCTCGAGCGTATCCGTGGCCAGCAGCATGACGGCGGCACCGATCATCACACCGTAGATACGTTTCCAGCGTACGGTTGTACTCACCGCGAACGACATCACCAGCCTGACGATCAGCACGACGTCCGCCGTCATGTACAACAGGGCCGACGGCAGCAGCGACTCATAAAACGACGGGTCGAACTGGACGGGGATGATGACGAAGTACGAGAACCAGCCGAGAAACAGGCATGTCAGCCCGAGCCAGCGCAGTTGGCGGCTGATTTCGATCTGGCGCGGCAGGCGTGCGGACGGCACGTGGGGCCGGTACTCGAATCCCATGAGCAGCGGCGCGTAGAACAGCATGTAGGCGGCGTCGAACAGGACGTCGTGCAGGACCGTCCATCTGACCGCGTGGACGGCGGTGATGGCCACCGCGGTGACCAACCACACCGAGAACGCCGCGCCGATGAAGACCCAGAACCGCCGCTCGTTGGACTCGGTGATCGTGTGCAGCCCGTCGAAGGCGGCGATCGTGGCCAGGGCGATGAACGGAATCAGGAACGCGGATCGGCCGAACTCCGCCAGTTGTTCGCGGGGGAGCAGCGGGACGCCGTAGATCAGGACCTCGGCGACCGCGACCGCCAGGTACAGGAGTACGAACCGATCCCGTATCAGGTGTTGTGCCACGGACCTCCGGGTGTAGGACTGCTCGTTCATGTGTACCGTCGTAGGTGTATCGGATCCGCGACAGGTTGACTTCAGTCCGCCCGGACCTGGAGATCCGGGCGCGCCTCCCCGCCCGGGCGAGATTTGACACCGCCGTAACACGCCCGTTGCGGCCCGTTCATCCCACCCGACTACGCTGAGACTCGGTACGGTAGGCGGGCCTCTGGGGAGGTTCGCTCTCGGTCATCCTCCCGTCGTCGGCAGGGTTTCCCTGCCTTCGCTTTTCGAGGCATGTATGAGTTTCAGAAACACAGCTCGGGTTGCGGTCCTGTCCGGATTGCTCGTGGCAGGCCTGGCGGCGCCGGCCATGGCCCAGGTCCGGTCGGAGGCCACGGCGCAGCAGCAGAAAGTGCGCGTGACGGGAGTCATCCGCGACGAGTTCAACGCGATTGCCCTGCCGGGTGTTCCGGTGGAAGTGGTTGGCGGCGAGGTGGTTTACACTGACGTCGACGGCCGCTATTCGTTCGCGCTCGTGCCGGGTGACTACACATTAAAAGTCATGCTGGACGGGTACCAGGAGCGTCGCCTGACGCTGACGGTTCCGGCCAACTCCCGTCCCCTGACGGTGGACGTCGGCATCTCGATGTCGAAGTTCGCGGAAACCGTGACCGTGACGGCCGACGCCGGAACAGCGGAGATGGCGTCCGCCGAAGCCCAGATGGTCGAGCGTCAGCGTGCCGGCGCCATCTCGGACAACATGGGCGCCCAGGAAATGAAGAAGAACGGCGACGGTGATGCGGCGGCGGCCATGCAGCGCATCACCGGGCTGTCGGTCGTCGACAACCAGTACGTGTACGTGCGCGGGCTTGGCGAGCGGTACAGCAACACAACCCTGAACGGCGCCGTGGTGCCCACCACCGAGCCCGACAAGAAGGTTGTGCCGATGGACCTGTTTCCGGCCGGCCTGTTGAGCAGCGTCACGGTGGCCAAGGGGTACACGCCCGACCGCTCGGCCGAGTTCGCCGGTGGACTGGTCGAAATCGTGCCCCTGAAGTTCCCGCGGCAGACGGTGCTCGATTTCTCCCTGGGGGCCGGATACAACTCGCTGACGACCGGCAAGGACGTGTGGTCGTACGCCGGAGGCGATTCGGACTGGCTCGGGTACGACGACGGGACGCGGTCGTTGCCGGCGGCGGTGCCGAACCGCAAGGTGATTCGCGGCGGCATCTACACGCCGAACGTCGGCGTGCTGCGCAGCGACCTGGAGCGTATCGGCGAGTCCTTCAGCAACACCTGGGACCTGACGAGCCGGTCGAGCCGGCCCAACGCGAACCTCGGCGCGACGTTTGGCGCCCGATTCGGCAAGCTGGGTGTGCTGGCCAGTTACACGCAGTCGTACAAGGAACAAGCCAACGACGAACAGCAGACCTACTACCGGACCTCGGACGAGGGGTTGTCGGTCTTCAGTGACTACGCGTTGAACACCGCGACGCGGAAGGCCAACGTTGGCGGCGTGGCCAACCTGTCGGCCCAGTTCTCGCCGAACCACCGGATCACGTGGGAGAACTTCTACACCCACTCCGGCAAGGACGAAGCCCGGTCCTACGAAGGCTTCAACTCGGACATCAACACCGACATCCGCAACCAGCGTCTGTTCTGGGTGGAAGAAGAGCTCATCTCGTCAGGTGTCACCGGGGAGCACTTCTTCAGCGGGCTGGCCAACAGCCGCATCGACTGGCGGGCGACGTATTCGACGGCCCAGCGGGACGAGCCCGACTTGCGCGAGACCCTGTACGAGCGCAGCGGCACGAAATTCGTCCTGGCGGACGAATCGCAGTCCGGCTTCCGGATGTTCAACGGTCTGAACGACGACTCGACCGACTTCGCGGCGAACTGGAGTCTGTTCTCGACGGTGAGAGACCTGCCCGTGCAGGTCAAGTTCGGCGGGCAGTACGTCGAACGCACGCGTGACTTCTCGTCGCGCCGCTTCCGGTTTGTTCCCCTGAGCACCAGCGGACTGGACCTGTCGCTGCCAGTATCCCAGTTGTTCACGCCGGCGAACATCGGCTCCAAGTTCGAGATCAAGGAAGAAACGCGCGTCACCGACGCCTACGACGCCGGGCAGGAAATCACGGCCGGTTACGTCATGGCCGACCTCGCCTTGTCGATGAGGGCCCGTCTCGTGGCTGGGGCACGTGTGGAGAAGTTCCACCAGAGGGTCGACACCTTTGACCTGTTCGACTTCGAAGGGGATCCGGACGTCATTCGCGCGGAACTCGACAACACGGACTTCTTCCCGGCAGTCAACCTAGTATTCTCGCCGAAGACGAACCACAACCTGCGGTTCGGCTTCAGTCAGACCACGAACCGGCCCGAGTTCCGCGAACTCGCGCCGTTCGAATTCACCGACGTCATCGGTGGCCGGGCGACGGTGGGCAACCCCGACCTCAAGCGGGCGCTCATCCAGAACTACGACGTGCGGTACGAGATCTTCCCGGGTGCGGAAGAAGTGCTCGCCGCGAGCTTCTTCTACAAGAACTTCCAGGACCCCATCGAGCGCGTCGTCGAGTTCACGGCGCAGCTCAGGACCTCGTTCGCAAACGCCGAGAAAGCGCGCAACTACGGGTTTGAGATCGAAGCGCGCAAGAAACTCGGCGACCTCATCCTCGTGGGCGCCAACTACACCTTCGTGGATTCGGAAGTCACCCTCGCCGACACGGCCGGTCAGGCGCAGACCTCACTGGCACGGGCGCTGGCGGGGCAGTCGAAGAACATCGTGAACCTCATGGGGCAGGTCCAGCTCGGGTCCGGCCTCGTGCGCGTGCTCTACAACTACCACGACAAACGAATCAGCGATGTCGGCACCGTCGGTCTGCCGGATATCTACGAAGCCGCCCGCGGCTCCCTGGACGTGGCGCTCAGCTACAAACTGGGCAGCAAGCTGAACGTCCGGCTGGTGGGCGAGAACCTGACGGACGAAGCCCACAAGTACACCCAGGGTGACAAGACCCAGCGCGCCTTCAACCTGGGGCGCACCTTCGCGGTCAGCTTCGGGTTCTCGGCGTTCTAGCCCGGACTGTCCATGAATCGGTCGAACAGTCCGCCCTGCGGGCTTCGACTCGGCCGATTCTCGGCCCTCGCTCAGGGCGAGCCCGCCTCGTGTGTGACAGAGACTATTCAGGAGTGATGTTCATGAAACGCTATCTCACGAAGGGCCTGCTGACGCTGGTGCTGGCCTTGTCGGTTGCCGCCGTGCAGGGTCCGGTCATGACCCAGAGCGCCGGGACGATCCTGGCGCCGGTCAGCGTCCCGGGGCTCGACAAGCCGGTGCGCGTGATACTCGGCCGGTTCACCTCCGACGTGGCGCTCGAGAGCCGCTACTACTACGTCCTGCGCGGGGCGGTCTTCATCGGCCGCGGCGGGACACTTCGTATCGAAGCCGGAACCCGGATCGTGGGCGAGTACGCCACGCTCGGCACGCTCATCATCGAGAAAGGCGGCCGGATTGAGGCCCAGGGTACGGCGACCGCGCCAATCGTGTTCACCAGCGACCAGCCCGTCGGCGAACGTGGCCGTGGTGACTGGGGCGGTCTCATCATCAACGGCGAGGCGCCGATCAACGTGCCCGGCGGCGTGGCGTTCGGCGAAGGCGACACGGGCCAGTACGGCGGCACGAACCCCGACGACAACAGCGGCACCCTCCGTTACGTGCGCGTGGAGTTCGCGGGCATCGAGTTCAGCCCCGACAACGAACTCAACGGCGTGGCGTTCCAGGCTGTCGGCCGGGGCACGACTGTGGATTACCTCCAGGTGTCGATGAACAAGGACGATGGCATCGAGATGTTCGGTGGCACGGTGGACGTCAAGCACGTGGTGCTGACGGCCATCGGCGACGACTCGATGGACTGGACGTTCGGGTGGACCGGCCGCGCGCAGTTCGTGGTCGCGCACCAGCGCGGTGACGATGCCGATAACGGGTTCGAGGCCGACAACAACGGCAGCAACAACGACCTGTTGCCGCGATCGAATCCCACCATCTACAATGTGACCCTCGTGGGCGATCCTGACAGCGCCGAAGGCGGCGAGAGCGACGACGGGATGTTGATTCGTGAAGGCACCGCCGGCACGATTCGCAACTTCATCGTGCTCGGGTTCAAGGAGTACGGTATCAACGTCGACCACAACGCCACGATTGCCCAGGCGCAGGCGGGCGCGTTGAGCTTCGGCAACGGCATCGTGTTCAACAACGGCCTCATTGCCGGCCGGGCGAACCTGGATTCGGCAGCGGCGCCGATCGTGAATCCGAATACCACCATCAGGGTTGGCGGCGCGAACGACCCGGGTCTGGTCAATCCGTACGAACACGGAAACCCGGACTACCGGCCGGCCGGGCCGACCTCCCTGGCGATGCAACTGCCGGCGGCGACGCCGCCGAACGACGGCTTCTTCCAGATCGCGCCTTACATTGGCGCGTTCGACAACGTCACGAACTGGATGACCGGGTGGACTGCCTTCGTCCTCAAGTAAGACTGCGGGTGCCACGGGCCCTCCGTCGGGGGGGCTCGTGGCTGCTCGTCGTGTCGTTGATCTCGTCTCTGACCGCCTGCCGTCCGACCAGGACGCTGGCTCCCACCTTCGAGTCCGACCACGCGCTTGCCCGGGCTGTCCTCGACGCCATCGAGACGCGGGATGTCGAGCGGTTGCTGGCCCTGTCGCTCAGCCGGGACGAGTTCGCCGATCTGGTCTGGCCGACCTTGCCGGCGAGCCGGCCGGAGGTCGGTATGCCCATGACGTATGTCTGGCAGGACTCGTTCACCAGGAGCCGGGGTTCCCTCGCCCAGACGATCGAGGCGTTCGGGGGACAGCGGCTCACCCTGGTGCGCGTGGGATTCTCGGGCCGGCAGACGGATCACGAGGGCGTGGTGATTGCGCGCAAGAGTTATCTGGTCGTGAAGGACGCTCAGGGGCAGGAACGGCAGATCCGGGTGTTCGGCTCCGTGATCCGGCAGGCCGGCCGCAGCAAGGTGTACAGCTACATCATCGACTGAGCAACACCGGCGCAACGCGGTTGTGCCGGCCGGGCGTGTCCCGACCCTGTATACTGCGGGCCATGCTCGGCTATCTCGCCAGGCGGCTGGCCATCTCCGTGCTGCTCGTGTTCGTGGTGTCGTCGGCCGCGCTCGTGCTCACACGCCTTGCGCCGGGGGACATTACCTCCGAGCTGGTGGGGTCTGGCGCCTCGGCCGAGTCCATCGCGGCGGAACGGGCGCGCCTCGGACTGGATCGGCCGGCGTGGGCGCAGCTGGCGGCGTGGATGGGACGGGCGCTCCGGTTCGATTTCGGGACGTCGCTGATGTACGGCCGGCCCGTAGCCGGCCTTGTCGCCGAGCGTGCGGGCAACACCGCCATTCTCGCGCTGGTGGCGCTGGCCGGTGCGACGATCGTCGGCATCCCCCTCGGCGTCGTGGCCGGCAGTCGCCGGGGCGCCGTGTCGGCCGCCATTCGCAGTCTGTCCGTGCTGCTCCTGTCATTCCCGTCCCTCGTGAGCTCGTTGCTGCTGGTGTTCGTCGCGGGGGGGGGGGGGGGGGGCGGGGGGGGGGTTTTTAGTTTTTCCCCCCCCCCCCCGGCGGGGGGGGGGGGGCGGGGGGCCGGGTATAGCGGGGGCCACCTCGTCGTGCCCGCCGCGGCCCTCGCCCTGCCCTTGATGGCCACCCTCGAACGGCTGCAGGCACGCGCGACGGCGGAGGTCCTGGCCGAACCTTATATCGTGGCGGCCCGGGCCCGCGGCGTGCCCCGGGGCCGGATCCTCTGGCGCAACGCGCTGAAGCCGGCCTTGCTGCCGGTGGTGTCCATCTACGGCCTGATCCTCGGCTCGCTCCTGAGCGGTTCGTTTATCGTCGAGATCGTGACAGCGTGGCCGGGCCTTGGCCGACTCATGTTCGACGCCCTGCGATCGCGCGACCTGTACCTCGTCGCCGGGTGCGCGGCCGCCGGCGGCTGTTTCCTCTCCCTCGGCGTCCTGCTGTCGGATGTCGCGCTGGTGGTCATCGATCCGCGCATGCGCGGTCGCATGGAGGCCGGATCGTGACGCGCGTCGGTGTGGTCCTGCTGGTGCTGGTCTGCGTCGCGGCGGCGTTCGCGCCGCTGCTGACGCCTCACGCGCCTGATCAGCGTTTTGACGACGCGATCTACGCGCCGCCCATGCGCCCCCATGTCATCGACGATCAGGGTCGCTGGCGCGCGCCGTTCGTGTACCCGGTCAACCTCGTGGATCGCCTCGAACGGCGGTTCGCCGAAGACCGCGGGCGCCCGGTGACGCTGGCCTGGTTTGCCGATGGGGTCCTCGTCCGCGTGCCGGACGAGACGACCGGACCCTGGCTGCCCCTGGGCGGCGACGGGCTCGGGCGAGACGTCTTCGCGCGGCTGATCGTCGGCGCGCGGCTCTCGTTGCTGGTGGCCGTGTGTGCCACCCTTGGCGCCCTGTTGCTCGGCGCCCTGGTCGGAGGCTTCGCGGCGGTGGCCGCGCCGGCGGTCGATGAATGGCTGATGCGGGTGGCGGACTTCGTCATCGTGCTGCCCGCGATGTACGTCATCCTGGCGCTGCGGGCGTCGATGCCGCTCGTCCTGTCGACGGGGGCGGTGTTCGCCCTCGTCTCGGGCATCCTCGCGCTGATCGGCTGGCCGATCGTCGCCCGGGGCGTGCGGGCCATCGTGGCGTCGGAACGCGAACGCGATTACGCGCAGGCCGCCCTGGCGCTGGGCATCGGACACGGGCGCCTGCTGCTGCGCCACCTCCTGCCCGCGGCGCGCGGTTTCCTGGCCACGCAAGCGACCCTGCTGCTGCCGGCGTTCATCCTGGCCGAAGCGACGTTGTCCTACGTCGGTCTCGGATTTCCGGAACCTTCTGTGAGTTGGGGCGTCATGTTACAAGAGGCGGCGAATGTGGCCGCCCTGGCAGACGCCCCCTGGACACTGAGCCCGGCCATCGCCATCTTCGTGGTGTCCCTGGCGGTCAACCTGATCGTCCAGAGCCACGGACCCACGGCCGCCGGCTGGCGTGGTACGATGCGGCGATTCCGAGCCTGACAGGAGTGCGAGATGCCTGATGCCATTGCCCTGCGGGGGCTCACCAAGACCTTCGGCAAGACGGTCGCCGTGAACGACCTCGACCTGCACGTACCCCAAGGTGCGCTGTACGGCGTGATTGGCCCGAACGGTGCCGGCAAGACGACGACGATCCGCATGATTCTGTCGATCCTCATGCCCGACCGCGGCGACCTCTCCGTGCTCGGCCGTCCGTCGGCGCTGGAGGCCAAAGATCGGATCGGCTACCTGCCGGAAGAACGCGGCCTCTACAAGAAGATGAAGGTCGGCCAGTTCCTCGTCTACATGGCGCAACTGAAGAGCGCGGACCGTCCGGACCTGAAACAGCGGATTCATCGCTGGCTGGAGCAGGTGGACCTGGCGTCGGTCGAGAACAAACGGTGCGAAGAACTGTCGAAGGGCATGCAGCAGAAGGTCCAGTTCCTGGCCGCCATCGTGCACCGCCCCGACCTGATTGTCCTCGATGAGCCGTTCAGCGGGCTCGATCCGATCAACCAGCGCCTGCTGCGCGATCTGGTGCTCGAGGAACACAAACGAGGTGCCACCGTCCTGTTCTCGACCCACGTGATGGTGCACGCCGAGCAGTTGTGCGATCACATCGTGATGATCCATCGGGGACGCAAGGTGCTGGACGACACGCTGGGCGACATCCGGGCGCGGTTCGATCCGCGCAGCCTGCTGTTTGAACCGCTCGACCCCGACGCGGATGTCGGCGTCCTTGGCCGCGTGCCGGGTATCCAGCACGTGCGGAAGGACGGCGGCCAGTGGGACCTGGGCCTTGCCGCGGGCGTCGATCCGACGTCGGCCATCCGCCACGTGGTGGCGGCGCTGCCGCCCGCGCGGATCGAGGTGCGCCGCCCCACGCTGGAAGACGTCTTCATCAGCATCGTGACGGGTGAAGCCGAGGGCGCGGAAGAGGAGACCTTGCGGGCGGCGGTTCGCGAGGGTGCGGCGGGGGAGACACGATGAAGAAGATCCTGCGCGTTGCTGAACGGGAATTCGTCGCCACGGCCGGCACCAAGGCGTTCATCTTTGCCGTGCTCGTCGTGCCGGCGATCATCGCGGCCCTCGTGTTTGCCATGCCCCGCCTCATGAACGAGGCCCCGCCGAAGATCGAAGGGCAGGTGGCGGTCATCGACGTCACCGGCCAGGTGTCCGGAGGCGTGCGTGACTACCTCCAGCCCGACCGGATCGCACGCCGCCGCCAGGAGGAGTACCGCCGCATGCAGGAGGCCATGCCTGCGGCGCTGCGGTCGTCGGGCGGCTCTGCCAGCAGGACACAACAGGCCGTGGACGACGCCTTCAAGAAGGCCCTCGGCGAAGTGCCCAGGCTGGAGGTCGTCATCCTGCAGCCAGGGGCCGACATCGAGGCGGCGAAGGTGCCGTTGAAGGACAAGCCGGCGGACGGCCAGGCCGGAGGCGGGCGCCTGGCGGTGGTCGTGGTGCACCCCGACGCCGTGACGAGAAACGCGGGCAAGACGGCCTTCGGTTCCTACGACCTGTTCGTGCGCGGCAAGCTCGACGACCGTATTGTCGACGAGATCAAGGACAGCGTACGGGAGTCGATCGTCGAGCAGCGCGTCCGCCTGTCCGGCATGGATCGGACCGAGATCACTGCGCTGACGTCCGTGAGCCGCGTCCAGGCGCGCGCGGTGACCGCCGAAGGGGAAGGGTCGACGAACGAGGTGCTGAACATGTTCATGCCCATGGCACTCATGGGCCTGCTGCTCATGTCGGTCATGATGAGCGGTCAGTACCTGCTCACGACGACCGTCGAGGAGAAATCGAACCGCGTCGTGGAGGTGCTGCTGTCTGCCGTGTCGCCCATGGAGTTGATGGCCGGCAAGGTGCTGGGGCAGCTCGGCGTCGGGCTGCTCGTGCTGTCCCTCTATCTGGGACTGGGCCTCATGGGCATGTTCTCGTTCGCCATGCTGGGCCTCATCGATCCGAAGTTGATCCTGTTCCTCTTCGTGTTCTACCTGCTGGCCTATGCCACGATTGGCGCGTTCATGGCCGCCATCGGGTCGGCCGTCAACGAGATGCGCGAAGCGCAGGCGTTCATGAGCCCGCTCATGCTCGTCATCATGATTCCCTGGATGCTGTGGCTGCCCATCAGTCGCGATCCGAACTCGATGTTCGCCACCATCCTGAGTTTCATCCCGCCCCTCAGCAACTTCGTCATGATGCTGCGGATGTCCTCGACCAACCCGCCGCCCCTCTGGCAGCCGCTGCTCGGTGTCGTCGTCAGCGCCGCGGGCGCCGTGGTTGCGCTGTGGCTCGCCGGGAAGATCTTCCGGATCGGGCTCCTGATGTATGGCAAACCGCCCAACTTCGCCACGCTCGTCCGCTGGGCACGGCAGGGCTAGGGACTGGGGATTGGGGGTTGGGGGTTGGGGGTTGGGGACATCCCCTGCCTTCCCCAATCCCCAATCCCTAATCCCCAACCCCCAGCGGGGTATACTCCCCAGATGCAACTCTCCGGCATTTATCCGCCCATCATTACGCCGTTCGCCAACGACGAGGTGGACGTCTCCGCGCTCCGCCACAACGTCAGCCGCTGGATGAAGACCGGCCTGACGGGCCTGCTGGCCCTCGGGTCGAACGGCGAAGCCGCCTTCCTCGACGAAGACGAAGCCGAGCGCGTCGTGTCCACGGTCCGCGAGGGCGTCCCCCGCGATCGGGTGCTGCTCGTGGGCACCGGCCGCCAGTCCACACGCGCCACGATCGCCGCCACGATCCGCGCGGCAAAGGCCGGCGCCGATGCCGTGCTCGTGCTCACGCCGTTCTACTTCAAGTCGCAGATGACCCACGACGCCCTGGTTGCGCATTACCGGGCCATCGCGGACGCCTCGCCCGTGCCGGTGCTCTTGTACAACTTCACGAACGTCACGGCGCTGAACATGACGCCGGACACCGTCGCGGCCCTCTCGGAGCACCCGAACATCGTCGGCATCAAGGACTCGAACGGCGACGTCGGTCAGATCGCGGCCATCGTCGGCCGGACGTCTCCGGACTTCACGGTGCTGGTGGGGTCGGCCGCGACGATGTATCCGGCGATGGTGGTGGGGGCTGGCGGGGCGATTGTGGCCCTGGCCAACGCCGTGCCCGAGGTGTGCGTGAAGCTGTACGACCTGGTCCGTGCCGGCCGGCACGATGAGGCGAAGCTGCTGCAGCGCCGGCTGACGCCGTTCGCGCAGGCCGTGACCGGCGGTTTCGGCATCGCCGGACTGAAGATCGCGATGGAGCTTGCCGGCTACAAGGGCGGCGACGTGCGCAGCCCGCTGCGTCCGGCCCGGCCCGAGGCACGGGAGACGCTCTCGAGGCTCTACCAGGAACTCACCGGGAGCTAGGGATTGGGGATTAGGGATTAGGGATTGGGGAAAGGCAGGGGATGTCCCCAACCCCTAACCCCCAATCCCCAACCCCCGGTGTGACGTCTACTGACTACTTCCTACTTCCTACTGAGTACGCAACCATGATCACACTTCCCGCCACCGAACGTATCCTTCTCGGTCCCGGTCCCAGCATGGTGTCGCCCCGCGTGATGCGGTCGATGGCCGCGCCGGTGCTGAGCCATCTCGATCCCGACCTGATGGCCATGATGGATGAACTGCGGGGCCGGCTGGCTCGGACCTTTCAGGCGCCAGACGGGTCTTTCTGCTTCGCGTCGTCGGGTACCGGCACGTCGGCCATGGACACCGCCGTGTCGAACCTGGTGGGGCCGGGGACGAAGGTGCTGTCGCTTGTGGGCGGCTACTTCGCGGATCGGATCGCACAGATGTGCCAGCGGTACGGCGGGGTTGTGACCCGGCTGGATTACGAGTGGGGGCGAGCGGTCGATCCCGATGCCGTGCGCCGCGCGCTTGCCGCGTCGCGTGCCGACATCGTGACGGTCGTTCACGCCGAGACGTCGACGGGCGTGCTCAACCCCGTCGAGGCTGTCGCCGCCATCGCCCGCGAACACGGCGCGCTGACCGTCGTGGACGCGGTGACGTCGTTGGGCGGGCATCCGCTCGACATGGACGCGTGGGGCATTGGCGCGTGCTACAGCTGCGCCCAGAAGTGCATCGGCGCGCCGTCGGGCATCGCGCCCGTGGCGTTTTCGCCGGCGGCACTGGCGCGCCGCGTGACGAACCCCGTGTACTACTTCGATTTGAGCCTGCTGGAGGACTACTGGCTGCGGCGCAAGTATCACCACACGATCTGCGCGTCGCTGATCTACGCGCTGCGCGAGGCGCTGTTGATGGTTGAGGAAGAGGGGCTCGAGCAGCGGTGGGCACGTCACGAGCGGCACCACGGCGTCCTGCGGGCCGGCATCGAGGCGATGGGCCTGTCGTTGCTGCCGCCGGCCGGCGAACGCCTGTGGACGCTGAATGCCATTCGTGTTCCAGATGGTGTCGATGAGCTGGCCGTACGCAAACACATGCTTGCGCGCTTCGACATCGAGGTCGGCGCGGGCCTCGGGCCGCTGGCTGGCAGGATCTGGCGTGTCGGCCTCATGGGCGCCAGTTCGACCCCCGACATCATCCTGCTCTTCCTCGGCGCGTTCGAGGCGGTGTTGCGTGCCCAGGGAGCCGCAATTCCGCGCGGGGCGGGAACGGCCGCCGCCCTCGATGCGCTGGGGCAGGGGTCAGTAGTCAGTAGTCAGTAGTCAGTAGACAGTAGACAGTAGACAGTAGACAGTAGTCAGGGGTCAGGAGTCAGGAGACAGGAAGCGGCAGGTTGGAGCCCGGGCGCAGAACGCCGGTCTAAAGGCAGACCGTCACAATGCCGACACTACAGACGGTCCTGTCCGTTCGGATGTCCACGGTTGACGTGGGGCCGGCGGCAGACGCCAACCAAGAGCCAGAGCCAGCGCCCGCATGCTCAACTACACCGACCGCGTCCGCCTCCTGATGGAGGACATTGTCCGCCGGGTTCCCGCGCTGTCGTTCATCGACATGCGGGAAGTCCTGGTCTTCGCCCGGCTCGGCCGCACCACCGCCCATGGCGCGTATGCGACGTGCCACAGCCTGACGGTCCCCGACAGCGAGCCCGCGTACTACTTCTGGCGTGATCGCCGGACGGGCAGCCTCACGCGCCGCTCCGAGTGGTTCGTCATGCGCTCACCGCAGGTCCGGGTCGGATCCACCCGCGTCAAGTACCTGATCTCGCTCACGTTGCCGAGGTTCGCCGATCAGACACTGAAAGGTTCGCGGAAAGAGGACGTGTACAAGGGCTACGACAGCTGGGTCGCGAAACTCGATACGATCGTGCACGAGCTCTACCACATCGACCCCGCGGATGCGGGCATTCGCAAGAGCGTGAGGGGCGACGGCAGGCCGGCGGAAGTCACCCACACGGCCCAATTCTTCCGGGATGTGGCGAACATGGCGCAGGAGTACCTGCAGTCCAGGCCGGATCCGGCCGTCTACGAGTTCCTTCGCCGCGACTTTGCGGATCTCTCCCAGCGTCACGGGACCATTGTCGGGACCACGTTCCGGACCTATCCCTCCTTCCCCCAGCGTTACCGGATGCGCCTGACCGATCAGCCCCGCGCGCCCCGCGCGCCGCAGGTCGTCCCGATGGGGGACCCACGCCATCCGGCCGCCTACACGGACGCCGACCTCGAGTTACGGGCGTTCACCCAGACGGCGGCGCGCCGTGTGATCGCGGGCCAGCCAGGGACCGACCGGGCCCGGGGGATCTTCCCTCGGCCGGCTCTCAGCGTGGCCGCCCACCGGCAACCCCGCTGACGGGGGCTTCGCGATCGGCGATCGGCCATCGGCCATCGGCTATCGGCTGTCGGCCATCGGGCGCTCTGGATATGCGAAGCCGTTCGGCCGATAACCCGAACGTGCACGCGTCCACCCCGTTTCGGCTCGTCGGCCTGTTCGCCATCGCCGCCACGATTACGCTGGGCGCCTGCGCCGTCCACCCGGCGCCCCGCGTCCTGCCCCCGTCCGCCTCCGTCCCTTCGGCGGTGGTCCGCACCGCGCAGTCATACCTGGGCGCCCCGTACCGCAACGGCGGAGCCGACCCGGCGGGATTCGACTGCAGCGGGTTTGTCCGTTACGTGTTTGCGCGGCACGGCATCACCGTCCCGCGCGACGTGAAGCGGCAGTGGCAGGTGGGACAGGACGTTCCCCGGACTCGCATCCGGCCTGGAGACCTGCTGTTCTTCTCAACCACGGGCCCGGGCCCTACCCACGTGAGCCTCGCCATCGACGGTCAGCGTTTCGTGCATGCGCCCAGTTCGCGCGGTGTGGTGCGGATTGAGGCCCTGACATCGACCTACTGGGGAAGGCGGTTCGTGGGCGCGCGACGGGTGCTGAACTGAGGCGGCAACACGGAAGCAGGAAAGCCGATAGCCGATAGCCGACGGCCGAAAGCCGCCGGTGGCACGCGCGCCTCGAGGCCGCGGTGATCGGGATGTAACCCATAGAAGACGGGCGGTTTACGCGCCCGCGTGTCTTGACACCACGCGCGTAGTTCTGCACAATGCGCGCATGGAGCAAACGCTCCTCCTCAACGCCTCGTACGAACCGCTGAAGGTCGTGCATTGGCAGAAGGCCATCACCTTGCTCTGCCAGGGCAAGGTCGAAGTCATCTCGGTGTACGACCGCGAGGTGCATGGCGTCACGCTGACGTTCCGGCTGCCGTCTGTCATCCGCCTGCTCCGGTACGTCCGGATCAGGCATCGTTTCGACTACGTACCGTTTTCCCGGGCCAACATCTACGCGCGCGACGAACACACCTGCCAGTATTGCGGTGAACGGACGCCGACAAGCGACCTCACCTTCGATCATGTCGTGCCCGTCGCCCAAGGGGGACGGAAAGACTGGGAGAACATCGTGGCCTGCTGCATCGGGTGCAACCGGAAGAAGGGCGGGCGGACGCCCGCGCAGGCTGGCATGCGCCTGATCCGGTACCCCAGGCGGCCTGAAGCGGTGCCCGCGCTGCGCATCACCATCGGACTCCGCCGCGCGCCTGAGAGCTGGCGCGACTACCTGTACTGGAACCTCGAACTCGACGACGAGTAGGGGCGAGAGGTGTCGTGTCCCAGCCAGCGTCCTGTGAGCCATCGACTCTGAGTGTCCACCCGGCGTGGGCCGTCGCAGGGGCGCGCGTGACCGTACGCGGGCCGCACTTCGAGGTCCGCGGCGCCCATCTGCCCGCGGTGTCGGTGGGGGGCATCGTCGCGCGCGTCGTCATGGGAGCGACGACGCGGCTGACAGTCGTCGTGCCGCAGGACCTGGCTCGCGGCGTCCAGCCCGTGTTGGTCGACGGGATCGACGGCCGCGCGGATCTGCACATCGGGACGGCCCTGGCGACCGGTATTCACCAGGTCGATAACCCGGCCATCGACGCCGGCGGGGCCGTGTTCCTGACGCACAGCGGCGCACGCGGTCAGCGCGTCCCGGTGTCCGTGTACCGCGTCCCGCCCGGCGCTGAGCGCGAAGAGTATCTGAAGGACATCGTCAACGCGACCGCGCTGGCCTTCGACCCGGCCGGCGTCCTGCACGTGTCGAGCCGGTTCGACGGTGCCGTGTATCGCGTGACGGACGAGCGGCGTGTCGTGCCGGTCGCGACGGAACTGGGCGTGGCGTGCGGCATCGCATTCGGCCCGGACGGTACCCTGTTTGTCGGCGATCGTACGGGTACCATCTTCCGGATCGGTCCGGCCGGCCGTGCCGTGCCGTGTGCGACGCTGCCGCCCAGCATGGCGGCCTTTCACCTGGCGTCCGGACCGGACGGCCGCCTGTACGTCACCGCGCCGACCCTTGGGACCTACGATTCGGTCTATGTGGTGGAACGCACGGGTTCGCTCAGCGTGTTGTCGGCGGAATTCGGCCGGCCGCAGGGCGTGGCCGTGGACGAACGGGGCGATGTCTACGTCGTCGAAGCCCTCGCGGGCAGCGCCGGCCTGTATCGGCTGCGCCCGGGCCGGGCGCGCGAACTGGTGCTGGCGGCGCCGGCGCTGGTCGGTGTCGCGCTGGACCCACGCGGGGGGCTGGTGGTATCGTCCAACGACACTGCGTACCGACTCGACGTTCCCGTCAAGCCGTTCCCGGTTTTCCACGCATGAGACGGTTCCAGGCTCTGGGGGCAACCCCGCTTTTCATACCCGCGTCCCGCGGGTCGGGTGATCGGTATGTCACACATGTTCCGGATCAAGTCTGTCGCGAGCATACTTGCGGCCAGTGACGATGGGAGCTCGGCGCACCTCAAACGGACGCTCGGCCCGGTCCAGCTGACGGCGCTGGGGATCGGCGCGATTGTCGGCGCGGGGATCTTCTCGACGATTGGCACCGCCGCCGCGGGCGGGAGCGGGCACATCGGGGCCGGGCCTGCCGTGGCCGTGTCGTTCGTGCTCACGGCGCTGGCGTGCGCGTTCGCCGCGCTGTGTTACGCCGAGTTTGCGTCGATGGTGCCGATCTCGGGTTCGGCATACACGTACGCGTACGCCACCCTCGGCGAGTTGATCGCGTGGATCATCGGCTGGGACCTCATCCTTGAATATGCCGTCGGCAACGTTGCCGTGGCGGTGTCGTGGTCGGGGTACTTTCAGGAGCTGATGCTCGGGCTGGGGTGGGGCATCCCGCCGTGGCTCGGCACGGACTACCGCGCGGCCGCGCACGCCGCACAGCAGGTGGCTGCTGCCGTGGCGGCCGGGAGTGACCCGGCGATGCTGGCGGGCCCCATCAGGGCGGCCGCCGAAGCCTGGAGCAGCGCGCCGCTCGTCTTCGGCGTGCCGATCATCTTCAATCTGCCTGCGTTCGCCATCGTGGCATTGATCACCTGGATCCTGGTCGTCGGGATCAAGGAGAGCGCGAACTTCACCTCGGCGATGGTCGTGCTGAACCTTTCCATCATCGCGTTCTTCATCATCGTCGGCGCCTTCTACGTGAAGCCCGATAACTGGACGCCGTTCGCACCGAACGGGTTCCGGGGCATCTCGAGCGCCGCCGCGATTATCTTCTTCGCCTACATCGGGTTCGACGCCGTCTCGACGGCGGCCGAGGAGACGCGCAATCCGCAGCGCGACATGCCCATCGCCATGATTGCCAGCCTGGTGATCTGCACGATCGTCTACATCCTCGTGGCGATCGTGCTGACGGGCATGGTGCCGTTCACCGAACTCGGGACCGCGCAACCGCTGGCGACCGCGTTTTCGTCGCTGGGGATGGGCTGGGCGGCGGGTGTCGTCGCCCTGGGAGCCGTGTTCGCCACGACCGGCGTGCTGATCGTCTTCCAGCTCGGCCAGCCCCGCATCTTCTTCTCGATGGCGCGCGACGGCCTGCTCCCGCAGTGGGCCGCCAAGGTGCACCCGAAGTACCAGACGCCCCACGTGACGACGATTCTCACGGGCGTCTTCGTCGCCGTCTTCGCCGCCGTCCTCAACATCAACGAAGTGGTCGAGCTGACCAACATCGGGACGCTCTTCGCCTTCGTGCTCGTGGCGATCGGCGTGATCGTGTTGCGGAAGACCGACCCCGATCGGCCGCGGCCGTTCCGGACGCCGTTCGTTCCCCTCGTGCCGCTCCTGGCCGTGGTGATGTGCGGCTACCTGATGATCGAACTGCCGCTCCTCACATGGATCCGGTTTGCGATCTGGCTGGCCATCGGCATCGTGTTCTACGCGATGTACGGGTATCGGCACAGCAAGCTGCGAACGACGCCGCCGGGACAGTAGCGCCCGCGTCTCGTGAGCCCGGCCCCTGCGGACATCCGGCTGTGAAGCCGGGCGCTGCGATCCCGAGGCCCCCCAGGACAGATCGCAACGTGTCTGGCCTATACTGAGGGCCGGGAGGATTCGATCGTGCTGGATCAAGAACAGGAACCCCGCCGTGGCGGCAGGGGCAGGGCGATACTGATTGCTGTCATTGGCATTGCGCTGGGGATTGGCGCGTACTTCCTCGTTGGATCGCTGCGGACTCCTTCGCCGGAACCATCACGGCCCCAGCCTCAGGTACGAGCGGAGCCGGCACCCCCGCCCGCACCAGCGCCCTCCACGCCGGCGCCCGAACCCGAGAAACCCCGCGCAACACGGCCGCGGCCGAAGAAAGAGAAGCCGGCCGAACCGCCTCCCCCGGCACCGGCCGAACCGGCCGGCCCCACACTGATTATCGAGAGCGACGTGCCCGGGGCGTCGGTCTTCGTGAACCGCCAGTACCTCGGGACGACACCGCTGCGATCGACGGCTGTTGCCCCCGGGCGTCACCAGCTCAATGCGTCGGCTGACGGCGAAGACGGCATCGTCCAGACCATCGAGGTCGGCGAGTCGGGCGACACCACGATCACGCTGCGGTTCAAGGAGGTGCGGCTCGATGCCGCGGTGGCCGTCGTCCACAAACACGGCGTTGGCTCCTGTGAAGGGCGGCTGGTGGCTTCTCCGGCAGGTTTGCGGTACGACACGGCCAACAAGAAGGATGCGTTCACGCTCAGCTTCAAGGACATCGAGGCGTTCGAGATCGACTACCTGAAGAAAGAACTGAAGGTGAAGCAGCGGGGCGGCAAGACGTGGAACTTCACGGACCGCACCGAGAATGCCGATAAGTTGTTTGTGTTCCACCGCGACGTGAACAAGGCCCGCGAAAAACTCGCCGCCCGGACACCGTGACGAAGGAGCGTGGCATGCCCACCATGACGCGAGGGCAGGTCCAGGATTTGGTGAGCCGGCTGGCCGTGGAGAGCCGGACCTACCGCGACCGGTTGATCAGCGACCCCAAGGCCGTTGTGGAACAGCAGTTCCATACCTCGCTCGGGCCCGTTGCGGTCCAGGCCGTGGTCGAGACGGCTGATACCCGCTACGTGGTGGTGCCCTATGTGGCCGTGCCGGGACAACTGACCGACGCCGATCTCGAGCGGGTGGCCGGCGGGAAAAACGGCAACGTCACCGTCAGCTGCACGCAGACCGGCGCGGGCGTGGGCAATACCTACACGCAGACGAACGTGTAGCGGACGTCTCGCGCCAGAACTGCGCCAGCAGATTGGCCGACACGTGACGGCGATACGCTGCCGAGGAGCGGATGTCGTCGATGGGGCGGATTTCTTCCTGCAGGAGGCGCTGCGCGTCCTCGAGGCCGGCGCCCGACGACAACGCGTCTTCGGTGCGCGGCACGCGCACCACCGTCGGGGCCACGCTGCCAAGGGCCAGGCGCACCCGGTCCCCGCGTACACCGGCCAGGACGACCTTCGAGATCGACTGCGCCGCGCGCGTACCCACCTTCCTGAACCACTGCCTGCCGTCAACCACGGGGAATTCGACCGCCGTCACCAATTCGTCCGGGCGCCTGATCGAGGCGCGGTAGCCCGTGTAGAAGCCCGTGAACGGGACTTTGCGCGTCCAGTCCGCGCTGCGCAGTTCCACCAGCGCGTCGGCCGCGGCCAGCACCGGGAGTGAATCGCCGGCGGGCGAGCCGTTGGCGATGTTTCCGCCGATAGTGCCGCGATTCTGGATCTGGACTGCGCCAATTTCCCGCGCCGCCGCGACCAGCATCGGCAGCCGTCGCTGGACGACCCGGGACGTGGCGATCGCCGTCCACGTGGTCAGTGCGCCAATCCGCAGCGTGTCCTCCGACACGGTCACGCCGCGGAGGTCGTCGAGTGCCCACAGGTTCAGGAAGTGGCGGCGGCCCAGTGTGCCGAAGTTCAGGCCCACGAACAGGTCCGTGCAGCCCGCCATCGGCGTCAACTGAGGATCGTCACGCAGCATCCGCAGCGCCTGGTTCAGCGACCGGGGTTGCAGCAGACGAAGGCCCGACGTCACCGCCCTCATGACCGCCCCCGACGCTGGGGGTTGGGGGTTGGGGGTTGGGGATTGGGGCGCTGCTTCTTGCTTCTTGCTTCCTGGCTTCTGGCTCGTGCCCCTTGCCCCCTGCCCCTAGCCCCTGTTCCTGTGCCGGCCGCCGTGATGGCCCGGTAAATCCCCTCGTACCCCGTGCAGCGGCAGAGATTGCCGGCCAGACCCGTGCGGACGTCGTCCCGTGTCGGACGCGGGCCCAGCACCGAGGCGGCCAGGATCATGCCAGGCGTGCAGATGCCACACTGGGCGCCGCCGTGCTCCGCAAAGGCTCGCTGCAGCGGGTGGCGGCCTTTCAGTCCTTCGATGGTCACGACCCGGGTTCCTGAGACGTGCGCGACCGGAACGAGGCACGCGTTGACGGCCTCCCGATCGACCAGCACCGTGCACGCGCCGCATTCGCCTTCGCCGCAGCCTTCTTTCGTGCCAGTCAGGTGGCAGTCTTCACGCAGGACGTCGAGCAGACGTGTCAACGGGTGGACGCGCAACGAGACACGTTTGCCGTTCAGCGTGAATGCGATGGGTGAGAAGGCTGCGCGCGTCACGATCGCACCGCCTTCCTGCGGGCCTTCCCCGGCCCTCGTCTCTCCGGACCTGACCCGACTGTGTTCTTCCCCGGACCTGACCCGACTACGTTCTTTGAACTTCGTCGCGGCCGGGCCGTAGCGCTTGGCGCGTAGGCGGGAGGTCCGGGGCTACGTACGGAGGCGGAAGGGCCGGGGCGACAGACGGAGGCGGCTGCGGCGTCCATGACACGCTCGGGCGTGGCCGGGATGCCCCTGACGTCCAGGCCCAGGTGACGAACCGCGTTCACAACCGCAGGTGCGGCGCCGTCGAACGGCATTTCGCCAAGGCCCTTGGCTCCGAACGGGCCGTGACGGTACGGCCGTTCGATGAAGATCACGTCCATGGGCGGTGTATCCAGCGTCGTTGGCACGATGTAGTTGGTCAATTGGGCATTCGCCATGGCACCATCGCGCATCACCACCTCTTCCGTCAGGGCGTACCCAAGGCCTTGGGCGGTGCCGCCTTCCACCTGTCCGCGCGCGCCGGTGGGGAACAGAATGGTGCCGCTCTCCGACACCGCCGTCACGTGGATCGGGCGGATCTCGTGCGTCACCGGGTCGTGTTCCACCTCCACGACATCGCAGCCCCAGCCGTACGACCCGTAGGCGGAGCCCCGATACGTGTCATCGTCCCAGACCATGCCGGGGGGCGGCGCATACTGCCTGGTGACCGAGAGGGGACCGTGGCGTCTCACGTAGGCCCGTGGTGAGAGGCGGCCCACCTTGCGCCGGATGTCCCGGGCGCACTGCTCGAGCAGCGCGCCAACCACCATGGTCGTTCGCGACGCCACCGTCGGACCGCTGTCGGGCACCTGGCTGGTGTCCGGCGTGACCATCTCCACCTGATCGAGCGTCAGCCCCAGCACCTCCGCGACGACCTGGGCATGGACGGTTCTCTGGCCCTGGCCGATCTCCGTGCTGCCGACGCACACACGGGCGCCGGCGGCCGTCAGCTCCACCGTCGCCCTGGACTGCAGCTTCACTTCACCGCTGCCGGTGAAGCCCGAGCCGTGAAAGAACAGCGACAGTCCGATCCCGCGGCTCGACCCGCGGTATGCCCGCCGCTTTCGCCTGAAGTCGCTGCGGGACACGGCCAGGCGCAGGACGTCGAGTGCGGCTGCGTCCGGCCCGAGGACCTGGCCCGTTGCCGTGGTGTCGCCGGGGCGAAGCGCGTTCCGTTCGCGGAGCCGCACCGGGTCCATGCCGAGCTGCTCCGCGATCCGCTCCATGTGGACTTCGGCGGCGAACAGCGTCTGCGGTGCCCCGAACCCGCGGAACGCGCCGTTGGGCGGCGTGTTGGTCATCACCACGCGGCCCTCGATACGGACGTGATCACAGCGGTACGGGCCCGTCGCATGGATAGCCCCGCGCGAGAGTACCACGGGACTCAGGGTGCAGTACGCGCCGCCGTCCATCAGGACGTCGATGTCGATTGCCGTCAGGATTCCGTCCCGCGTCACCCCGGTGCGGTGACGCACGATGGCCGGGTGGCGTTTGGTCGTCGCCAGCATGTCTTCCGCGCGGTCGTACACCAGCTTGACCGGCCGGCCCGACTTGAGCGCCAGCAGCGCGGCGTGGCACGCGACGATCGACGGATACTCTTCCTTGCCCCCGAACCCTCCGCCCGTCTCGGCCTGTACGACGCGCACGTTCGACGCCGGAAGGCCCAGCAGCACGCACAGTGCGTGCTGGACGTAGAACGGGCACTGCATCGACCCGTACACCGTGATGCCGCCGCCCCCGGGGACGGCCAGCATCCCGTTCGGCTCGATGTACAGATGTTCCTGGTGCCCCGTCCGGTACTCGCCCTCGACGACCAGGTCGGCCTGGCGGAATCCGCGGGCGAGGTTGCCGCGGGCAATCACGATGTCCTTGAACGACCGGGGCGACGTCCGGGGGTCGAGCGCCGGCGTCGTGGGGTCGTACGTGACGCGGACCTGCGCCGCGCGCACCCGCTCCGGATCTTCGTGGGCGATCAGCGCGATCGGCTCGGCCACATGGCGGACGACGCCATCGGCCAGACACGGCTGATCATCCACAATGAGCGCGATCGTATTGCGGCCCTGGAGGTCGTCGGCCGTGACGATGGTGAACCCCGTGGTGTCGAAGTCGAAGGCGAGGCCCGTCATCGTGCCCGCGGCCACGGTCGATCGGATCGTCCGGGCATGCAGCATGCCGGGAAGGGACATGTCGTCGACGTAGTGCGCAAGCCCCGCCGCCTTGGCGAACCCGTCTTTGCGCACGACGTGACGGCCGACGAAGCGAGGCATACGGACCCTCCACCGCAGGTGGCCGATTATACCCCGCTGGGGGGTGGGGGTTGGGGGTTGGGGGTTGGGGGGGGGCTAAGACCAGGGGAAGACCGTGATTTCCTGCTCCCTGCCTCTCGCTTCTGTTCTCCCCCAACCCCCAACCCCCAACCCCCAATCCCCGATGTAAGATAGAAGTTTGGGCGCGCTCCGTCTGGCAACGCAGAGAGGCACCAGGACGCCTCGCCCCTGTCAGTCGGCTGCTGGGTTGACGCATGAGCCATCGCTGGATTGCCGTTCGCGGCGCGAGAGTCCACAACCTCAAGAACATCGACGTGGACATCCCGCGCGATCGCCTTGTCGTGATCACGGGACTGTCCGGGTCCGGCAAGTCGTCCCTGGCGTTCGACACCATCTACGCCGAAGGCCAGCGGCGCTACGTCGAGTCGTTGTCGGCGTACGCCCGCCAGTTCCTGGAGCAGATGGAGAAGCCGGACGTCGACTCGATCGACGGACTGTCGCCGGCCCTGTCGATCGAACAGAAGACCACCGGATCCAACCCCCGTTCGACCGTCGGCACGGTGACCGAGATCTACGACTATCTCCGGCTGCTGTTTGCGAACATCGGCATCGCCCACTGTCCGGCGTGCGCCCGGCCCATCACGTCGCAGACCCTCGACCAGATCGTCGAGCAGGTGATGACCTACCCGCCGGATGTGCGCATCAACGTGATGGCCCCGGTGGTGCGCGGCCGCAAGGGCGAGTTCAAGAAGGAACTGGCGGGATGGGCCCAGCGCGGTTTCCTGCGCGTGCGTGTCGACGGGCAGATGCGGTCGTTCGAGGAGACGCTGGCGCTGGACCGGCGCCGCAACCACACCATCGACATCGTCGTCGACCGCCTCATCGTCAAACACGGCATCGAGCGCCGGCTGACCGAGTCGATCGACATGGCCCTCGGCCTGGCCGACGGTGTCGTCGTCATCAACACGCTGGATGGCGGCGATCGCCTGTTCTCACGCACGCTGGCGTGCGTGGCGTGTGGCATCAGCGTGCCCGAGATGTCGCCCCGCGCGTTTTCGTTCAACTCGCCGCATGGCGGTTGCCCGCAGTGCCAGGGGCTCGGCGCGATCTGGGACTTCGACCCCGAGCGGATCGTGCCTGACCCGGGGAAGTCCCTCGCCGTCGGCGCCATCGCCCCGTGGGCGCGCGGGGACGAACGTCTCGTGCGGGAAGCCGTCACCACCCTGGGACACAACTTCGGCATCGACATCGACGTGCCGTTCGGGCGCCTGCCGAAGAAGGCGCGTGATCTCCTGCTGTTCGGACCGGCGCCCGCGAGGCGCGCCGGGCAGGCGGGCGCCGGGTCCGATGACAAACCCGCGAAGATCGCCCGGTCAGCGTCACGCAGCCGCGACCCGTGGGGCAAAGGATTCGAGGGCATCATTCCGAACCTGAGGCGCCGGTGGGAACAGGCCGCCTGGGTCGACCAGGCCGATCTGGAAGCGTATCGGTCACTGCGCCAGTGCCATGCCTGCGAAGGCGCCCGGCTGCGCCCCGAGAGCCGGGCTGTCCGCGTGAAGGGCCGCACGATTTCGGACTACGTCACCCTGCCTGTATCGGAATGCCTGCTCGTGTTTCAGGCGCTGCCGCTGACGCCGCGCGAAGAACTCATCGCCGGGCGGATCCGGAAGGAGATCGTCGAGCGCCTGCATTTCCTGGTCGATGTTGGCGTGGGGTACCTGGCCTTGGGACGCAGCGCGGCCACGCTCTCGGGCGGCGAGTCCCAGCGTATCCGCCTCGCCACCCAGATCGGCGCGAATCTGCGCGGTGTCCTCTACGTCCTGGACGAGCCGTCCATCGGCCTGCACCAGCGGGACAACCGCCGGCTGCTGGCCACGCTCAAGCGCCTGCGCGATTTGGGCAACACGGTCATCGTCGTCGAGCATGACGAGGAGACGATCCGCGCGGCCGACTATGTCGTGGACCTCGGTCCGGGCGCCGGCACGCACGGTGGTCAGGTGATGTTCCAGGGAACGCCCGCCTCGCTCGTGCAGGACGACCGGACGTCGCTCACCGGTCAGTACCTGCGGGGAGAGAAGTCGATCCCGGTGCCGCCGATGCGCAGGCTGGGCGTTCGTGGCGAATTGCGGATCCGCGGCGCGAAGGCGCACAACCTCAAGTCGCTGGACGTCCGTTTCCCGATCGGGTTGCTGACCGCCGTGACCGGAGTGAGCGGGTCGGGCAAGTCCACGCTGGTGAACCACATCCTCTACCGCGCTCTGGCGAAGACCCTCTACCGGGCAAGCGACGAACCCGGCGCGCACGACGGGATCGACGGCATCGATCTGATCGACAAGGTGATCGAAATCGATCAGTCGCCCATCGGCCGCACCCCGCGATCGAACCCGGCGACCTATACCGGGCTGTTCACGTTCATCCGGGACCTGTTTGCCCTGGTGCCGGAGGCGCGCCAGCGCGGTTACAAGGCCGGCCGTTTCTCGTTCAACGTCAAGGGTGGCCGCTGCGAGTCGTGTCAGGGCGACGGTGTGATTGCCATCGAGATGCACTTTCTCCCCGATGTCTACGTGACATGCGAGGAGTGCAAGGGACGGCGCTACAACCGCGAGACGCTCGAAATCCGGTACCGCGGTCGGTCGATCGCCGATGTACTCGATCTGACGGTCGATCAGGCGCTGCCCCTGCTCGAGAACTACCCGCCCGTTGCCAACAAGCTGCGCACCCTGCAGGACGTCGGGCTCGGGTACATCACGCTCGGCCAGTCCGCCACGACGCTCAGCGGTGGCGAAGCCCAGCGCGTGAAGTTGTCCAAGGAATTATCGAAACGCGGCACCGGGCGGACGTTGTACATCCTCGACGAACCGACGACCGGGCTGCATTTCGAGGACGTGCGCAAACTGCTCGACGTGCTCGACAAGCTGGTCGACCAGGGCAACACGGTGGTCGTCATCGAGCACAACCTCGACGTCATCAAGGCCGCCGATCATGTGATCGACCTGGGCCCTGACGGGGGAGAGGCGGGAGGCTACATCGTCGCCGACGGCACACCGGAAGAAGTGGCGATGCGGGCCACGTCTCACACCGGGCGGGTTCTGGCTGGCGTCCTGCCTGTGTTTGCCGCAAACCCCAGATCAGAAGCGAGTTAGGCCATGTGGTCATTTGGACACGAACCAGCTTCAATGCGATGTGGTCGAACAGCCACAGAGGGCGTGTTCCAGCTGGTGTCCGGCAGGTCATCTATGGCTGTAAATAACTGATTATGATATGTTTACGTGTGATGGGCCGGACCTGGTTGTGACGGTATGCCCCTTGCTTCTGTTGGGGTAGCCATCATTCCGGGACCGTGCGAGGATTCATGACTGTTCAGCGGACACTTCGAAGACAGGTTGCTTGTGCGGGCATCGGCCTGCACTCAGGCAACAAGGTCAATCTGACGCTCAAACCTGCGGCTCCGGATACCGGGATTCGTTTCAGGCGCATGGACCTCGGCGGGATTGAGATTCCGGCGTCGGTCGATCGCCTGTCTGGTACCTACTACGCCACGGGGCTGCGTCATGAGGGCGCAACCGTCGACACGATCGAGCACCTGCTGGCCGCGCTGGTCAGCCAGGGGGTCGACAACGTCGTCGTTGAACTCGATCGGTCGGAAGTGCCGATCATGGACGGCAGTTCCGCACCGTTCGTGTACCTGATCCAGGAAGCCGGTGTGAAAGTGCAGGCCGAAGCCCGCCGGTACATGAAGATGCTGCGGCCTGTGACCGTGTCCCGGGGCGATGCCATGATGTCGGTGTACCCCTCGGATACGTTCAAGGTGAGCTACACGATCAGCTTCGATCACCCGTTGCTGCGGCACCAGTCGCATACGGTGTCGGTGACGGCCGAGACCTTTGCCGAGATGATTGCACCGGCTCGCACCTTCGGGTTCCTGCGCGAAGTCGAGATGCTCCGCCAGCAGGGCTTGACGATGGGCGGGTCGCTGGACAATGCGATCGTGCTCAGCGAGACGGGCGTGCTGAACAACACGCTGCGTTTCGACGACGAGTTCGTCCGCCACAAGATTCTCGATGCGATTGGCGACCTGGCGTTGCTGGGGTATCCGATTCTGGGACACGTGGTGGCGAACCGGGCCGGCCACGCGATGCACACGGCGTTTGCGAAACGCGTCCTCGAAGAACATGACGCGTGGACCATCGTCGAACTCGCGCCCGAGCCGGTGGCTGGCGTGCCGGCCGCCGTCCCTGTGAGAGCGAACTGACGCCGAACCCTCCTCCATCCTCCTCGAGGGCTGTCCAACGGGCCGCGTGAGCAGACGCGGCCCGTTCTTTGTACACGGGCTACGGGCTACGGGCTCCAGGCTCCAGGCTACAGGCTACGGGCTACAGGCTACGGGCTACGGGCTACGGGTTCTCCTACTGTCTGCTTCCTACTTCTTGCTTCCTGCTTCTGCCCCTTGCCCCTTGCCCCTTGTCCCTTCCAAGCCCCATGTCCCAAGCCCCAAGCCCCGCGTCGTGGTGTCTAACTGAACAGAGAGGCGATCTGCTCTGGCCAGAGTCGGCGCTTCGTGACGTGCACTGACCACTTCACGAGGAGGACTGCCATGCCGCGCGATCTGTTCGGAGATATCGTCCATCCCGCCGCCCGTGTCGGCGGCCGCAGCTGGTACACGCTGCCGCTGTCGCTCATGATTCACACGGTCGCCCTCGGTGCCCTGGTGATCGTGCCCCTGATGGCGACCGGCGTGCTGCCCGCGCCACACCATGTCCTGCCGGAGTTCGTCCAGGTGGTGCCGGACGTGCCGCCGGAACCGCCTCCCGTGCGGACGGTGGTGCCGGAGGCTCCGCGGACTGTTCTGACGGCCAACCCGGATGCGGCCCCGCTCGATGCGCCGACGGGCGTGCGCGACGAACCGGGCATTGTCGAGCCGGATCCGGTCCACGCCGGTGTGCCGGGCGGGCTACCCGAGGGGATCGCCGGCTCGATCCTCAACGGGCTGCCCGACGCGCCTCCACCGCCGGCGGTCCCGGCTCCGGTGGCCCCGATCCGGGTGTCGCAGATGCGCGCGCCGGCCAAGGTGCATCACGTGAGTCCGGTGTACCCCGCGATCGCCCAGCAGGCCCGTGTTCAGGGCACCGTGATCCTGGAGGCCATCATCGACCCGTCGGGCACGGTGAGGGACGCTCGGGTGCTCCGTTCGATTGCCCTGCTGGATCAGGCAGCCCTCGACGCGGTCCGGCAGTGGGTGTTCACGCCGACGTTGCTGAACGGCGTGCCCGTGCCGGTGGTGATGACGGTGACGGTGACGTTCACACTGAAGTAGGCAGGGATTACCAGACCCAGAACGGGGTGCTCGTCGTCTGCGAGCCGCAGGACTCGAACCAGTCGACGCCCTCGAGGACGAGGTCGAACTTGAGGCGGTACCGGCCGGGGCGCGCGGGCGCGGGCACGTCGATGGGGACGTCCGCGCGTTGTCCGCCGTCGAGCGTGTGGGGCAGCCAGGCCCTGGCGTAGTCGCGATCGACGACGGCGCCCGAGGCATCGCACAGTTGCGCACCGAGGCGCACGAGCCGTCTCCCGTAGCTGGCTGTCCGAGGGAAGGGTCTGTTCGAGAGGTTGTGCACGCGGGTGTGTACGGTCAGCGTCCGCTCCCGGCGGGCGATGACGGGCAGTCCCGACGCCAGCCCCACGTCGATCCGGGCGCGCGGCATGGCGCCCGGCACGGCGTTGCCGAGGTTGTTGTGGTCCCAGATCTCGTAGCGGATCCGGTCGTGGTCCGGCGTGCCCGGCACGAAACGTCTCGAGTAGCCGTCCTCCGGATGATCGGTGACTTCCCACGTCAACCGGTCGACGCCGATCTCGGCGGCGAGTCCCCGGGCGCGGTCCATCTCGTCGTCGCTGTCGTTCCAGGTGAAGAGGATGTAGCGCCAGTTGATGACGGGCACGTCGAGCCCGTGCGTGCGCTTTTCGTCGACCATGGCCCGGAGGTTCGCCAGTGCCACGTCCAGACGTCCCCGCTGTCGGTACCTCGCGTACGCGTCCTGTGACGCGCCATCGATGGAGAAGGTGACTTCGTCGATGCCCGTGTGTACCAGGCGCCGGGCCGACTCGTCTTTCAGGGCGAGGCCGTTCGTGCTGGTGTAGAGGTAGATATGCGGGAACGACTGCTTGATGTACGCGCACATGTCGACGGCGCGTTTGTGCAGGAACGCTTCGCCGTAGTTGAAGAAGTCCACGCGCCCCAGAGACGGGCCGGCTTCGTCGATGACCCGCGTGAACAGGTCGTAGTCGAGCATGCCGGCTTCGCGCGTGCGCGTGATGCCCGTTTCGGGCGCGCAGCACGCCTGGAAACACGAGATGTTGCACGCCGCCGTGCACTCGATGTACATCCGCGACGGGGATGTCCCCGCGTCGAGACCGCGCTGGGGAGGGGCTTCCCCCTGGGTGAGAGGGAGTTTGAGCGGGCAGTCTCCGCAGAACCTGGAGCCGCCGCCGTTGAGGTCGCGCCGGAGGCCGGTGATGGTGTCTCCGGTCCAGATGTCACGGACCGACGACGTGCGGGTATCGCCGAGGACGCGCCGGGCGTACGGATCCGAACACCCGCAGACCATCCGTCCGTCGCAGAGCATCACGAGGATGTTCCACGGCCACGAGCACGTGAAGCGGGTCGCCAGGAAATTGAGGGCCAACCTACTCGGTCTCGGCTTCGGTGCCCAGCTTCCGCATGTACGCGGCCAGCCGTTCGTTCTCGTAGGTCACCGAATTCAGGAACAGGCTCTCGAGCAGATAGGCGCGCCGTTCGCCCTCGTCCATCTGATCGATGAGCACCTGGATCTCGCGCACCATGTCCTCGAAAGAACGATCCAGCTCACGTTTGGCGGTGACCTCGAGGTACAGCGTTTCCATCAGCGTCAGGATGTCGCCATCCAGCTGGACCTCGGCACCGCTCGTGGTCTTGATGGTCCGCATGGTTATCCCCCGAAGCTCTCGATGGCGGTCTGCTCGTCGGCGTGCAGCTGGATGAAGTTGTGCGCGCCGGTCATCGTCAGCATCGTTTCGACCCGCTTCTGCACGCCGCTCAGCTTGAGCGCCCCGCCGGCGGCCGACGCCTGCCGGTACAGGTCCATCAGGCACCCAATCGTGGCGCTGTCCACGTACACCACCGGCGTCAGGTCGATGAGGACCTTGCGGGTGCCGGCACCGATGAGCGCGGTGACGCTGTTGGAGAAATCCGACAGCAAGGGGTACATCAGCCGGCTTTCGGCAACCCGAATCACGGCAATGTCACGAACGTGCTCGATGCTCTGCTTCATGTTCACGCTCCGGCCTTGTCGGGAGCCTCAGGCGCACCCGCAAGCACGTTGTGCGAAAAGCCGCCCCGCCGGCGCAACTGCCGCGCCAGCTCGCGCCGGCCGCGGTTGATGCGCGACTTGACGGTTCCTTCCGGCAGTGCCAACCGGTCGGCGATTTCCTGGTACGACAACTCCTGAATGTCCCGCATGACGACGGCCACACGCAGCGTCTCCGGCAACTCCTTCAGGGCGACGCGCAGTTGCTGGGCCAGGTCGATCCGCTCCAGCGCCACGTGCGGGCTGACCTCACGGGAGACGGGCGAGAGGTCGTCCGCATTGACGCCGCGGTCGATGGTCTCCCGTTCCTTCCGCACGCTGCGGTAGTGGTCGATGCACAGGTTCCGGCTGACGCTGATGAGCCACGTCTGGAAATTGGCCCGGCGATCGAACGTGGCCAGCGACTTGAAGACCTTGAGGAAGATGTCCTGCGTCAGGTCCTCCGCCTGGTCGTGGCGGCCGACGAACTTGTACGCGACGTTGAAGACCCTCCGCCAGTACAGGCGCACCACCGCATTCCAGGCCAGTTGGTCGCCTGCAAGGCAACGCTCGATGAGGGTGTCGACCTCGGTCGGCGGCTGTGCGGAGGGGTTCGGCGGCGTGGGATTCAAACAGGTGGCAGCGTACCCTACAGGTTTTCGGGTGTCAAACACGCGGCGGCTCGGAGTAAGATCGCACAGTTGTGACCGGATTCGCCTTTGACACCTTTTCGTTGACCTGCGACGGCGTCCCCGTGGCGGACATCGTCGCACAGGTCGGAACGCCGGCCTACATCTACAGCGCAGCCCGCGTCCGCGCGTCGTATCGGGCCCTCGACGAGGCCTTCGCCGGCTACCCGCACACGATTCACTACGCGCTGAAGGCCAACTCGACGCTGGCCATCCTGCGGGTGCTGCGCGAGCTGGGCGCCCAGGCCGATGCCAACTCGGGCGGCGAGATCGACGTCGCGCGGCGCGCCGGCTTCGAACCAGGCCAGATCGTGTTCACGGGTGTCGGCAAGACGCGCGACGAACTCACGCGGGCGGTGGCGCTCGGGTTGAAGGCCGTCAACGTCGAGTCGGCGGGCGAGGCGGTCCGGCTGGACGAAATTGCCTCGGCGCTCGGCACGCGGGTCCGCGTGGCCGTTCGCGTGAACCCGGACATCGATCCGCATACGCACGCGCACATCTCGACCGGGAGGCGTGCCAACAAGTTCGGCATCCCCCTGGAACACGTGCCGGCCCTGCTGCGCGACCTCGCGTCGAGACGCGGCCTGCTGCCGGTCGGCGTGCACGTCCACCTGGGATCGCAGCTGATCGAGATGGGGCCGCTCGGCGAAGCGGCGCGCGTGCTGGCCGGCGTCACCCGCGAGGTCAGGGACGCCGGCATCGTGCTCGAGCACATTGATCTGGGCGGCGGCCTCGGCATCGCGTACGACGGCGGCGAGCCGCCGTCTCCGGCGGCGTACGCGGCGGCCGTGCTCCCGGTCATCCGCGAAACCGGCCTGCACCTGCTGCTCGAACCCGGACGATACCTGTCGGCCCCGGCCGGCATCCTCGTCGGCGGCGTGACGGACATCAAAGCGTACCCGGGCTCCCCGCGGTTCGTGATTCTCGACACCGGGATGACGGAACTCATCCGGCCCATGCTCTACGGCGCGTTTCACCGGATCGCGGCGGTCGCGCCGCGCCCGGGCCCCGAGGCGATGTGCGAGGTGGTCGGGCCGCTCTGCGAAACCAGCGATACGCTGGGGCACGGTCGCCTGCTCGGTCCCGTCGAGGTGGGGGATGCCCTGGCCGTCTTCGACGCGGGTGCCTACGGCATCGTCATGGCTTCCAACTACAATCGCCGTCCGATGCCGCCAGAAGTGCTGGTGGACGACGGGACCTGGCGCGTCGTGCGCCGCCGCCAGACGGTGGACGACCTGCTGGCCCTCGAGGAGTGAACGTGCCCGTGACACCGTCCATGCCCGGCCCCCTCGTGGCCATTGAGGGCCTCGATCAGAGCGGCAAGGAGACGCAGGCCCGGATGCTCGGCCCGTGGTTCGAGCACTTGGGTTTCCGCGTCGAGTTGATCGGCTTTCCGGACTACACCACGACCATCGGGACCGAGATCGGCGAAGCGCTCCGCGGCCGTCGCCGGTTCACCGCCGAGGTCATGCAGTTGTTGTACGTGGCGAACCGCCACGAATGGAAACAGGCGATCGACACCTGGACCGGCGAGGGGCGTGCGGTCATCTGCGACCGGTACCTGGCGTCGAGCGTGGCGTACGGGGAAGCCCAGGGGCTCGACCCGGCGTGGCTGACGGTGATTCAGGCAACGCTGCCGCAGCCGACCGTCACCGTGCTGCTGGATATCGCACCCGCGGCGGCGGCGGCCCGCAAGCGCGAGAACCGGGACACGTTCGAACAGGACCTCGACATGCTCGGGCGGGTCCGGATGAGTTACCTCCGGCAGGCGGCCGAGCAGGACTGGATTGTCGTCGACGCGGACCGCCACAAGGATGTCGTGGCGTTCGACATCATCGGCCGGCTCGGACCTCGACTCGCGCGATCGTAACCGCCCGGACTTCCCGGGCGCCCGCCGCCCGCAGGGCTCGTGCGCAAGCCTCCAGGGTGGCTCCCGTTGTCGTCACGTCATCGACGAGGACGAGGGTGGCGCCGCGCACCAGCGACACCGTCCGCACGGGCGCGTGCCTGTCGAGCCACGGCGCCCCCGGGGCCACTGCCTGCATCCACCGGCGCGCCCCGAACGCGCCCATGACGTTGCGGTGGCGGTCGCTCGCGTGCAGCGATGCCTGCGCGTGCGTGGCGTAGAGCCGCCGCAGGGCAGACCACACCGGTAATTCCAGTTCCCGTGCGAGCAACGACGCCTGGTTGAACCCGCGGCCGAGGTGGCGCCGCCAGTGCAGCGGCACGGGCACGCACGCGTCGGCCCCGTCGGTGACGGCCTGGCAGCGATCGCGCAGCAGCGTGCCGAGTCGCGGGGCCAGCGTGACGTGCCCATCGTACTTGAAGGCGTGGATGATGCGCCTGAGCGCGCCGTCGTAGTAGCCCGCGGCCCGTACGGCCGACAGGCCAGGGATCCGATCGAGACGGCGCAGGCGGGAAGGCGGCCGGTCTCCGGGGCAGGGCGTGCGCAACCGGACGGCCGCCCAGCAGTCCGCGCAGACCGGACCGTCCGATACGCGGGCCAGCGGCGTCCGGCATGCGGCGCATTCCGCGCCCAGGATGACCGCGAACGCCGCGTGCGAGGCGCGTGACACCAGTTGCCACCCGGGGCGCCCGACCGGGGCGCGCAGGTGGGCGACGTCTGGTCCGCCCTCGCCGGACGGCGCGTCAGGCGGACGGTTCGGAGACCGGCACGCGTTCGGCGGCGCCCCAGAGCCGCTCGAGTCCGTAGAACTGGCGCTGGTCGGCCGTGAAGACGTGGACGACCATGTCGAAGTAGTCGAGCAGGATCCACTCCGATCGTTCATCGCCCTCGATGTGCGCGGCTCGTTGCCCCCGTTCCCGAAGCGCCGTGTCGATGGCGTCGGCGACGGCCCTCATCTGCCGGGCGTTCTGCGCGGTGCAGATGAGGAAGTAGTCCGTGAAGGACGGGATGCCCTTCATGTTCAGGACCACCACGTCGGTGGCCTTCTTGCCGTAGGCGGCATGGGCCGCTGTGACCAGATCGTCCGGCAAGGCCGCAACGGCCGGAACGGGGTGTTCGCGCGTACTTGGAGTCTTACTCATGCAAATCGTCTGCCGCGGACCGGCCTTCGGGAACGGGCGCCTGTGCGCCGTACAGTCCGTACTGGCGAATGTACAGTTCGACTTCGGGTGGCACGAGGTCCGTAATCGGCAACCCTGCACGCGCTCGTGCGCGAATGGCGGTGGAAGACACGTCGGGCGTCTCGGCGTTCAGCAGGAAGATCCGGGTTGGCAAGCCGCGAGCCAGAATGGGACGCGCACGCAGCGCGGCCGTGGGCAGCATGCGGGACGCGAGGGCCGGCAACCGTCCGGCGAGGTCGGCAACGGCGTACCCCGGCCGTCCGCACACCACGAAGTGGGCGAGATCCAGCAACAGCGGATACTCCCGCCACGTGGCAATCTCTGCAAAGGCGTCCGCGCCCGTCAGGAAGTAGATCTGCCACGGACGGAGACCGGTCCCGTGCAGCGCGCGAAGCGTGTCGGCGGTGTACGTCGTTCCGGGACGGGTGAGTTCCAGATCGCTCGCCCGCAAGGGCTCGCCGCTGCCCTGGGCGGCCAGCGTGGCCATGGCGAGGCGGTGGTCCGGCGCCGCCTGCGGCTGCGCCGGGCGGTGTGCCGGGGCCCGCAGGGGGAGCAGCAGGACCTCGTCCAAGCCCAGCGCCCGCCGGGCCGCGCTCGCGACCGCGATGTGGCCCCGGTGAATCGGGTCGAAGGTGCCGCCGAGCACACCCGTTCGCCCCCGTCCGTTCACTCGGCGTCGTCCTCGGTGACGTTGACGCGGGTCCACATCGCTTCGAGCAGCGCGTCGAGGCCGGCGCCTGTTGCGGCCGACACGCGGAGCACCGGGATGCCAAGGGCGCCGAGATGCGCTTCCAGCCGTTCCACGTCTGCCGTGTCGGTGACCACGTCCATCTTGTTCGCGGCGGCAATCTGCGGACGTCCGGCGAACTCGGGCAGGTAGAGCTCCAGTTCACGGCGGATCGTCTCGACGTCGGCAACCGGGTCGCGGCCGGTTTCGCCGGACATGTCGATCACGTGGACCAGGACGCGCGTCCGCTCCAGGTGGCGCAGGAACTGGTGGCCCAGGCCCGTTCCCCGGTGGGCGCCTTCGATCAGTCCGGGCACGTCGGCCACGACGAAGCTGCGGTCGTCGCTCAGGGAGACCACGCCGAGGTGCGGCGTGAGCGTCGTGAACGGATAGGCGGCGATCTTGGGCTTGGCCGCCGAGATGTGCGAGATGATGGTGGACTTTCCCGCGTTCGGGAAGCCCACGAGCCCGACGTCCGCCAGCAGCTTCAACTGCAGGCGCAGTTGTTTCACTTCGCCGGGCACGCCCGGGTCCGCGCGGCGCGGCGCCCGGTTTGTCGACGAGACGAAACGGGCGTTGCCGCGCCCGCCCTGCCCGCCGGCCGCGATGCGGACCTTCTGACCGATCACCGTGAGGTCGGCAACCTGAATGGGCTCCCCGCCGTCCTCCGGGAGTTCGTACACGACCGTCCCCACGGGCACGTCGAGCGTGAGGTGTTCACCGTTGGCGCCGTGCATGTTCGAGCCCATCCCGTGCTGGCCCCGCCGGGCCTTGAAGTCGGGATGGAACCGGTAGTTCACCAGGGTATTCAGGTGAGGGCTCGCGACGATGAACACCGAGCCGCCGTTGCCGCCGTCACCGCCGCTGGGCCCGCCGCGGGGCACGTACTTTTCCCGGCGGAAGGCGATACACCCCCGCCCCCCGTCGCCGGCGGCCACACGAATCTCGACTTCGTCAACGAACATCACCCGTACGTTAACACAAGGGGCAGGGGACAGGGGGCATGGGGCATGGGAAGGGACAAGGGGCAAGGGGCAAGGGACTCCCGCCTTCGCCCATCAGGCTACGGCGGGCAGGCGGGGCTCGGAAAGGCAGGAGCTTGTAGCCTGGAGCCTGTAGCCCGTAGCCTGCGTGGTGCTTCTTGCTTCTGCCGTTCAGTCCCGGGTTCCCGTGGCCGCCTTCGACCGTGAGCGCGGCGTGTGGGGCGCCGCGGGTTCGGCCGCCGGCGTGCTCCCGTGTTCTTCCTGAGCCTGGAATGCCGACGAATGGAGCAGATGTTCGTTCATCAGGTGTTTGGCCTGCTCCACCTGCCGCGATCGGATCGCCTGGTAGATCCGCCGGTGCAGTTCGGCGGCATCGTGCAGGTTTCGCTCCGTTGCACGCGTGGCCGTCTCCCTCCGGCGTTCGTAGTAGAGGGCCGACACCATCTCGACCAGCGACGCCAGGATCGGATTGCCCGAGGCCGACGCCACGGCGCGGTGGAAACGAATGTCGTGGACCAGGAATCCCTGCGGATCGTTCATCGCCGCAAACAAGCTGGCCACCTCTTCGGCGATGGTGGCCAGGTGTTCCGGTGTTGCGCGTTCGGCGGCCAGGCCGGCCGCACTGGTTTCGAGCACGCGCCGCGCTTCGTACATCTCGTCCCGGGTGAAGCCGTGCAGGGCGGCGAGGAAACTCAGCGGTTCACTGTCGAGGCGCGGCGGCCCGTCCGGAATATAGGTGCCGGATCCGTGGCGGGACTGGATGACGCCCATCGCGGCCAGTCCGCGCAACCCGGCCCGAATCGTCGGCCGGCTCACGCCGAGTTTGGTGGCGAGATCTCGTTCGGCGGGCAGGCGATCCCCCGGCCGCAGGTCTCCGCTGGCGATGAGCCGCCGCACGTGATCGATGACTTGTTCGGTGCTGTCTCCACGTTGTCGCGTTTTGGGTTCCACGTTTGGTCTGCCTGACGCTGCTCGTCGCCACGGGCTCTCGGTGCGGCAGCGGGGCCAGTATACTCCTACGGGCGACCCACTATGAACCACTTTATGACGGGATCACGTCTGTGGATAGTCCACTTATGGCTGAAGCAGCACCGCCTCCATTGGAATGCTTGACAGGTGAGGGAGCCAGTGGTATTCATCCAGTGCGCAAGTGGTAATACCACAGAGGGTCCCTATGCTGCTCCGCGACCACGCCTCTCGCCGTGACTTCCTCAAGTACGTAGGCCTTGGCGGCGCCGCCACGCTGGTGCCGACGGCGGTATACGGATTCGCCTGGCCGGACGCGCAGGCGGCGCCGGCCGTCGTGGCCTCGTCCGCCCCAGCCTGGGCGCGGTGCGACGCCATCCTGGGCCGCATTGCCGCCCCGACGTTCCCGCCGCGGGACATCGACGTCACCGCTTATGGCGCCGTTGGCGATGGAGTGGCGCTGTGTACCGACGCGTTCCGAAAGGCCATCGACGCCTGCCATGCTGCCGGCGGGGGGCGCGTCGTCGTGCCGGCAGGCCGTTTCCTGACCGGCGCCATCCATCTCCGTAGTGGGGTGAACCTCCACGTGTCCGAAGGGGCGACCGTGGCCTTCAGCCGCGATCCCCGCCACTACCTGCCGCTCGTGTTCACGCGGTGGGAGGGCGTGGAGTTGATGAACTACTCTCCGTTCATCTACGCGTTGGAGCAGGAGCGTATCGCGGTGACCGGCAGCGGCACCCTCGACGGCCAGGCGGACCAGACGCACTGGTGGCCGTGGAAAGGTACCCGCGACCCGAAGGCAGCCGGGACGCAGGGGCCCGCCCGCGCGCGGCTCATGGCCATGGGCGAGCGGGGCGTGCCGGTGGCCGAACGGCTGTTCGGTGAAGGCGCTTTCCTCAGACCGAACTTCATCCAGCCGTACCGCTGCGCGCACGTCCTGATCGAGGGTGTCCGGATCATCAATTCGCCGATGTGGGAGCTTCACCCCGTCCTGTGCCGGAACGTGACCGTCCGCGGCGTGACCATCGACACGCACGGCCCCAATAACGATGGCTGCGATCCCGAATCGTGCACCGACGTGCTCATCGAGCACTGCGTGTTCGACACCGGGGACGACTGCATCGCGCTGAAGTCAGGACGCAACAACGACGGCCGCCGGATCAACGTGCCGGTCGAGAACGTCATTGTGCGCGACTGCGTCATGAAGGACGGCCATGGCGGCGTGGTCATCGGCAGCGAGATCTCAGGGGGCGCCCGGTGGGTGTTCGCCGAACGGTGCCGCATGGACAGCCCCCAGCTGGACCGCGCGCTGCGCATCAAGACCAACTCGGTACGCGGCGGCACGGTCGAGCACGTCTACATGCGCGACGTGACCGTGGGCCAGGTGGCGGAAGCCGTCGTGACGATCAACTACTTCTACGAAGAAGGTGACGCCGGCCCGTTCCCGCCCGTCGTCCGCGACGTCGAGGTCCGGAACGTCACCGCGCAGAAGACCCGGCACGGGCTGCTGCTGCGCGGCTTCAACCACGACCCGATTCAGGATGTCCGGCTGATCGACTGCACGTTCAATAACGTCGAGCGGGACGACATCCTTGAGGCCGTCTCTGGCCTGTCGCTGACCAACGTCACCGTCAACGGACGCGTGCGGAACGAGCGGATCGACCGGCGGTAGCCGGCTCTCGACCTTCGGCCTTCGGCTTTCGGCACAGCGTATGGCCGATAGCCGATAGCCGATAGCCGATCGCCGATAGCCGATAGCCGATCGCCGATAGCCGATAGCCGAGGGACAAGGAGAAGGTTATGTCGCTGGTCAGTTCACGGCTGTGTCGCGGTGGTGTCGTGGTCGTCCTGGCGATGCTCGCCGCAGCCCCGGTGGCGGCCCAGAGCACGCACAGTACGAATCTCCCCATGACCGGGGGGCAGCGGCCCGGGCGCAGCGATCCGGCGTTCGCCCAGCCGTCGCTCGCCGCCGGCGTGGACTACACCGTGCCTTCGCCGGACGAGATCAAGATCGTCCTCGACCGGGTGCTCGAGTACTTCGTGCGGTCGACCGCCTATCGCGTCATCGACACGGCCACCGGTCAGCCCATCACCGACTTCACGACGCCGATCCGGACCGCCGCCGTGGATACACGGATGGGCGAGTTCAACGACTGGGCCTACTCGATCGGCGTGTCGCTCGCGGGCATGCTGCTGGTGACCGACACCACGGGGGATCCGCGCTTCCAGGACTACACGCTCAAGAACTTCGACTTCATCGTCGATCACGTCGGCTACTTCCGCCGCCAGGCCCAGGCTTTCGGTCCCCAGCGCGGCGGGTATCGCCGGATGCTCGAGATGCGGGAACTCGACGACTGCGGCGCCATCGGCGCCGCGCTCGTCAAGGCCTATCAGAAGAAACCCGATCCCCGGTACCGGGAACTGATCGACCTGACAGCGGATTTCATCTCGAACACGATGAGCCGCATGCCCGATGGCACGCTGGCCCGCACGCGACCGTGGCCCGTCTCGATCTGGGTCGACGACTTCTATATGAGCATTCCGTTCCTCGCGCACATGGGCGCGCTGACGGGCGAGCGGAAGTACTTCGACGATGCGGCGAAACAGGTCATCCAGATGTCGGCCCGGCTGTTCGACGAGCGCACGGGGCTGTACGACCACTCGTGGTTTGCCGACATGGATCCGGACCCGCGGTTCTACTGGGGCCGCGGGGCGGGCTGGGCGCTGATGGCCACCGCCGAACTGCTGACCGTCCTCCCCGAGAACCACCCTGACCGCGCACGGGTGCTGGCGATCTTCCGCCGCGCCGCCCAGGGTGTGATTGCGGTGCAGGGGAGCATGGGCTTGTGGCACCAGATGCTCGACAAGACCGACAGCTACCTCGAGACCTCCGCTTCCGCGATGTTTACCTTCGCCCTGGCCCGCGGCGTCAATCGCGGCTGGCTGCCGCCGACCTACGCCCCGGCGGCCCAGGCCGGCTGGCGCGCCCTCGAACAGCGCGTCCGCGCCGACGGCATGGTGGAGGGCATCTGCGTGTCGACAACGGCCGCGTCCGACCTCACCTACTACTACAATCGCCCGACCGATCTGGCGGCCCCCCAGGGCTACGGCGCGCTGCTGATGGCCGGGGCCGAGGTCATGACGATGGTGAAACGTTTCGACATCCAGCGGACGAACAACACGTTTTACTACAGGCCCAGGAAGTAGGCCGGGGGCTCGGCCCCGGGAGAAAGGGAGATTCCACATGTTTCGCACGTTCGCAACCCTGGTGGTCCTGCTGGGCGTCGTCGTCGCCGTCGCCGCACAGGCGCCTGCTCCGCAAGCCCGCGTCACCGTCCGTAACCCGATCGACCTCACACGGCCTGGCGAGACCATCGTCCTCGGGGCTGCCGACATCAGAACGGGGATGGCCGTCAACGATGTCAGAACGGTCTACGTCCGTGACGAGGCGACCGGCGCGGACGTGCTGGCGCAACCGGTCGATGTCGACGATGACGGCGCGTTCGACGAACTGGTGTTCCAGGCGGATTTCGCGCCCGGCCAGACGAAGACCTTTGCGCTGTCGGTCGGCGCACGGCGGGTGTTTACGAAGGACCAGTTCCGGGCGTACGGGCGCTTCGTGCGCGAGCGCCGCGACGACTTCGCGTGGGAGAACGATCGGACCGCCCACCGGATGTACGGGGCCGCCCTCGAGACCTGGGCACAGGAACCGCTCACCAGCAGCGGGGTCGACGTCTGGTTCAAGCGGACGCGCCGCCTCGTGATCAACGACTGGTACATGGTCGACGACTACCATAGAGATCTGGGCGAAGGTGCGGACCTCTATTCGGCCGGCAAGAGCCGCGGGTGCGGCGGGAACGCGCCCTGGGTGTCGGGGCGGCTGTGGCCGTCGGCCAACTTCCGCGGATCGCGCGTCCTGGCGAACGGTCCGATCCGGGTGGTGTTCGAACTGACCTACGCCGACTGGGACGTGGCCGGCCGGCCGGTGAGCGAGCGTAAACGGATCACGCTGGACGGCGGGCAGCAGTTGAGCCGGTTCGAGACCGTCTACGCCAGCGGCGGCGCGCTGCCCGATCGGCACGCCGTGGGCATCAAGAAAGCAGCCGGGACGCAGGCGGTGGCAGATGCAGCGGCCGGCGTCATGCGCACGTGGGAAGCGGTACGAGACGCCGGGAACTGGGGATGCGGGGTGGTGATGGCCCCGTCGTCAGTGGCTGACGTCGGTGAAGCCGACGGCAACATCCTGATGATGGGTCGCGTGCCGGCAACCGGTCCTGCGGTCTATTACGCGGGCGCGGCATGGGACAAGGCAGGCGACATCGTCGACGCGGCGGCGTGGGACGCGTACCTGCGGCAGTTCGCGCGTCGTCTGGCGGCTCCGCTCCAGGTGCACGTGGTGGCCAGGTAGCACGTCAGGGGGCAGCCCGCGGGTTTGCCGAGTGGACTAACCTGTCGCGGGTTCAGCGAACGTTTTGACTACACCACGCGAGATCAGGCTGATGGGCGGCAGTCGATGACGACACCACCGGTATTAGGCGTACTGTTGCATGATATCGGGGTGTGACGTGCAGCTGTCGCGTGTTGACGGCTGGCAGGACCGCATGCAGGTGTTGACACCGCGCCGACCAAGTGGTATTACCTCTTGTGGATGCGCGGCGGATGCAAGTCCTCCGCAGACGTGCTTCGAGCGTGATGCGGCCGGTCCTCCCGGCCCGGGAGCCCCAGCAGGAGCCATGATGGCCAACGATACACAATCCAGTGCGGAACCGGGCGGCAACCTTGACGTCGTCCCGGAGTCCAGCGTGCAGACGGCGGGCGCCACGTGGGCGCTGGTGCGGGCGTCGGGAGGATATCAACTGGCCGTGTCGGCCACACCCGAGAGCGGCGTGTCCGTTGTCGCCATGGAGGGCGACATCCGTCACGCTGGCGGACGGGCGTTTCTCACCGGCCCGCTCAGTTCACGCAACGCAGCCGCGCTGCGCCAGTACCTGCCATGGCTGGCGCCGGAACCGGTGGGCCTGCGGATGTCAGCCGGCCTGGGCGACCGCCTCGGCCTGGCGACGCCGGGCCACGTGCAGGCACTCCGGTCGGTCGGCGGCACGATCGTCCCGGTGTTCGCGCAGCAGTCGATCCGGGAGATGACGCGAACGGGGCGCACGCCGCAGGAGGTGATGGACGCGGCGACCTGGGGGGCGTTCGAGGCGGGCTGGCGGGGTGGGCTGGGGACCGACGCGGACCATCTGAAATCCACCACGGATATCGACTACTGCCTGGCGGCGGGATTCACGGGCTTTACGATCGATCCCGGCGCGCACGTGGACGGCACCGCGGACACGGCACCGGAGTCGGACGTGCGGGCTGCGGTGGCGCGTCTGCCCTGGGACGTCCTCGAGGATTCGGCAGCGGCCCTTCGGGCGCGTTACGCCGGCACGCGCGTGGACGTTGAAGGCCATGCGGTGGCGTTCGACGAAGGCACGGTGCTGAAGGCGGCGGCCAAGTACGGGCAGGCGGTGGCCCACGTCGTGGCCCTCTACCGGCACCTGCTCGGCCGGATTCCTTCACGGCACTTCGATTTCGAAGTCTCCGTGGACGAAACCGACACGCCCACGACGCCGGCCGAACACATCTACGTGGCCCGCGAACTGTCGCGGCTCGGTGTCCGCTGGGAGAGCCTGGCGCCGCGATTCGTCGGGAGATTCGAAAAGGGCGTCGACTACATCGGCGACCTCGCGGCGTTCGAAGCCGAGTTCGCCGTCCACGCGGCGATTGCCCGCCAGTTCGGCCCCTACAAACTCAGCCTGCACTCGGGTTCGGACAAGTTCACGATCTACCCGATCGCCGCGAAGCACACGCGAGGTCTCGTGCACCTGAAGACAGCGGGCACGAGTTACCTCGAGGCGCTGCGCGCGGTGGCGATCGTGTCGCCGACCCTGTTCCGGGAGATCTACGTGTTCGCACTGGCGCGGTACGAAGTGGACCGGGCCAGCTACCATGTGTCCGCGGAACTGGCGAAGGCGCCGCAGCCGGCGCATCTGGCCGACGACGAGCTGGCCACGGTGCTGGACCAGTTCGATGCCCGGCAGGTGCTTCACGTCACGTTTGGATCCGTGCTCACGACTCGGGTGGATGGCGGGTCGCTCTTGTTCGCGACGCGGATCATGGATCTCCTGCGATCGAACCGGGCCGTCTATGCCGACTGCCTGAACCGGCACTTCATCCGGCATCTGGAACCTTTCGTTCGGGGCGTGTGACTGGTGCCCCAGGTCGTCCCATGAACCTCAACGACGTAACGGCGCAGTACAACTTCACGGGCAAGACCATCGTCATCACCGGGGCCACGGGCGTGCTCGGGGGTGAGATCGCCTGTGCCCTCGTCGGATGCGGGGCGAATGTCGCCTTGCTCGACCGGAACCTCGACCCCGCGCGCGGCATTCTGGAGCTGATGGGGCCGGATGCGGCCAGCCGGGCCGTCGCCGTGTACGGGGACGTCCTGGACAACGGGTCGCTGCAGCAGGCGGCCGCGCAGATCGTGGCCCAGTTCGGGCGGGTCGATGGCCTCATCAACGCCGCCGGCGGCAACAAGCCCGAGGCCACCACCGGGGCCTCGCGGTCGTTCTTCGACTTGCCGCCCGATGCCGTGCGGGCGGTGTTCGACCTCAACCTGCTCGGCACCGTGCTGCCGTCGCAGGTCTTCGGCAAACTGATGGTCGATCAGGGCGAGGGCGTGATCCTGAACATCACGTCGATGGCTGCGTTCCGCCCGCTCACCAGAATTCCGGCGTATGCGGCGGCCAAGGCCGGTGTGAGCAATTTCACGCAGTGGCTGGCGGTGCACATCGCGCAGGAGTATTCGCCGCGGATCCGGGTCAACGCCGTGGCGCCCGGCTTCTTCCTCACTCGGCAGAACCGGTTCCTGCTGACGGACGAACAGACCGGGGGGCTGACGGCGCGCGGTCAGTCGATCATGGCTCACACGCCCATGGGGCGCTTCGGCGTGCCGGAAGACCTGCTGGGGCCGGTGCTGTGGCTGCTCTCACCGGCGTCCGCGTTCGTGACGGGCACGGTCGTGCCGATTGACGGCGGGTTCTCGGCGTTCAGCGGCGTGTAGGAGCGAACGATGACGAGCACGGCTGCCGAACAGGTTGTCGGCTGCGGTTTCGCAGACCGTTATCTCTCTGATGACGACGTGCGCGGCATCGTGCGCGAGGCGCTCGGGTCGATCCCCCTCGAGGGCAAGCGCGTCCTGATCCTCATCCCGGACGGCACGCGCACCATGCCCATGCCGCTCATGTTCCGGACGATTCGGGACTGCCTCGCCGGACGGGCCGCCGCGACCGATTTCCTGGTGGCGCTGGGCACCCACCCGCCGATGAGCGACGGGCAGTTGAGCCGTCTGGTCGGCGAGCCCGTGGTCGACGGCCGCGCCGGCGCATCGGTGGTGCACAACCACCACTGGGAACGTCCGGGGACGTTCGTGACGCTGGGCGTCATTTCCCAGGCCGAAACATCGGTGTTGTCCAACGGGCTGTTCGCCCGCGACGTGACCGTGGCGCTGAACCGCCTGATCCTGGACTACGACCATCTGGTCGTGTGTGGTCCGGTGTTTCCGCACGAAGTGGTGGGATTCTCGGGGGGCTCGAAGTACTTCTTCCCGGGGATCGGCGGGCCCGAGATCATCGACTTCTCGCACTGGCTCGGCGCCCTGCTGACGAACTACGCGGTCATCGGGTCCGGCTACACACCCGTGCGCGCGGTCATCGACCGCGCGGTCCGGTTCATCGACCGCCCCATGTCATGCTTCAGCCTCGTCGTCACGCACGCCGGTGTGGCGGGGCTGTACTTCGGAGACCTCCAGGCCTCGTGGCAGGCGGCGTCAGCGCTCTCGTCGCAGCGTCACATCGTCTGGGTGGACAAGCCGTTCACGCGGGTCCTGTCGGTGATGCCGGAGATGTACGACGACCTCTGGACGGCCGCGAAAGGCATGTACAAGATGGAGCCGGCCATTGCCGACGGCGGCGAGGTCGTCATTTATGCTCCGCACATTACGGAAGTGAGCTATACGCACGGCCGGCTGATCGATGAACTCGGCTATCACTGCCGCGACTACTTCACCGGGCAGTGGGAGCGGTTTGCCCATTACCCGGGCAGCGCGCTGGCGCACTCGACCCATGTCAAGGGCATGGGTACCTGGGACCCGGAAACCGGCGTCGAAACACCCCGTATCCGCGTGACGCTGGCCACGGGCATTCCCGCCGAGCGGTGCCGGCGCATCAACCTCGGGTACCTGGACCCCGCGGCGGTCGACATCGCGGCGTGGTCCGGGCGCGAGGCCGAAGGCATCGTGGTGATCCCGAGGGCGGGGGAGATGCTGTACAAACTAGGGGCTAGGGACTAGGGGCTAGGGAAAGGCAGGAGCACTTGCCCCTTGCCCCTTGTCCCGTTGTCGACTGTCTACTGTCTACTGTCTACTGTCTACTGACCAGTGACCTCCCGAGCGAATCACATGTACAAGATTGGCGTCGTCGGACTGGGCGTAATGGGCAGCAACCTTGCCCGCAACATGGCGCGCAACGGGTTCCCCGTGGTGGGGTACGACCTGGATGCCGCCAAGACCAAGGCGTTTCTGGGTGGCCCGGCGGCGGGGCAGCCCATCGGCGCCGCGTCATCGCCGGCCGAACTGATGGCGCTCCTCGAGCGGCCGCGCCGCGTGCTGATGATGGTGCCGGCCGGCGCGCCGGTGGACGCAGCCATCGCGCACCTGGTGCCGCACCTCGAACCGGGTGACATGCTGATCGACGGCGGCAATTCGCTGTTTTCGGACACGGACCGCCGCAACCGCGAACTCGAGGCGAAGGGATTCAACTACATCGGCACGGGCGTGTCGGGCGGCGAGGAAGGCGCGCTCTGGGGCCCGGCCATCATGCCCGGCGGCCAGGTCGAAGCCTGGGAGGCGGTCGCCCCCATCTTCCGCGCAATTGCCGCGAAGGCCGACGATGGTGAACCCTGCGTGGCCTACATGGGACCGCGCGGCGCCGGGCACTACGTGAAGATGGTGCACAACGGCATCGAATACGGCGACATGCAGTTGATCGCCGAGACCTACGACCTGTTGCACCGCGGATTGGGCTTGACTGCACCGGAACTGCACGATGTCTTCAGCGAGTGGAACAGCGGCGAGCTGAAGTCCTACCTGATCGAGATCACCGCGACGATCTTCGGCGTCCAGGATCCCGAGAGCGGCAAGCCGATCGTGGACGTCATCCTCGATGAAGCCGCGCAGAAGGGAACCGGCAAGTGGACGAGTCAGAATGCGCTCGACGTGGGCGCGCCGATTCCGACCATCAACGCCGCGGTCGAGAGCCGCATCATCTCAGCGCTGAAGACGGAGCGTGTGGCGGCGAGCCGCCTGCTTCGGGGGCCGTCCACCACGTTCACTGGTTCGCGCGCCGCCATCGTCGACGCGGCGCGCCAGGCCCTCTACGCCGCGAAGATCACGTCGTACGCCCAGGGGATGTCGCTGCTGCGCCTCGCGTCGCAGGAGTACGCGTACGACCTGCAGCCCGGCACCATCGCCAAGGTCTGGCGTGCGGGCTGCATCATCCGCGCGACCCTGCTGGGTGATATCACGCGTGCGTACGGGCGCAATACCGGCCTGGTGAACCTCCTGCTCGACGAGGCGTTCCGCGACGCCGTGGACCGGCGGCAAGCCGCGTGGCGCACCGTCGTCCAGACCGGCATTGGCCTCGGCATCCCGATGCTGGCGATGAGCGCGTCCCTCGCGTACTTCGATGCCTACCGCAGCGAACGCCTACCCGCCAACCTGACGCAGGCGCAGCGCGACTACTTTGGCGCGCACACGTACCGGCGAATCGACAAGGCCGGCGCGTTTCACACGGAGTGGGGGGCGTAGGGAAGAAGCAGGAAGCAGGAAGCAGGAAGCAAGGGTAGGCAGTAGGCAGTAGACAGTAGACAGTAGGGGCTTGGGATCTGCCCGCGGGATTGGCACGTGGGGCCGGGGGTATCCTCCGTCTTCCCCAACCCCCAATCCCCAACCCCGGCGCGCGGTTTCAAGACCCGTTCTCGTGGTTGACGGCAGGCCGCACAACGCAGGTCTTGAAACCGTCCCCAGATGGAGGCCAGATGTCGTTGAACATTCGACCCGATGGCGAGCTGGACTTCGTCTCGCTCGGCGCGCTGGTACACCGGTTGGACCCGGGCATCATCCCGTTCCGCAAGGCCACGTCGTGCCAGATCCACGTGAGTGGCGGCGAGTTCAACTGCGCGGCGAATCTGGCCGACTGCTTCCGGCTGAAGACCGGCATTGTGACGGCGATGGTGGACTACCCGATCGGCGACCTGATTGCCGAGCG
>CAYJPV010000038.1:0-50552 GCA_964372095.1 uncultured Vicinamibacterales bacterium
CTTCCTACTTCCTACTTCCTACTTCCTACTTCCTACTTCCTGCTTCCGGCTTCCTGCTTCCGACTGCCCCGCGCGGAGCGTGTCCGCCGTCGCCGTGGCGAAGGCGGATGCCCCTAGCCCCTAGCCCCTAGCCCCTAGTAAGCTACCGTGATGCCCTCCCACGGCAACAGCCCCATGGATATGCTCGACCGCCTGCGCGAACGGGCCAAGGAACTCAACTGCCTGTTCCAGGTACACGACCTCCTGTCGGATACGGAGCGTCCGCCCGACGAAGTGTTCCGGGAACTGGTCGACGCCATCCCGCCAGGCTGGCAGCACCCCGACGGGTGCTGGGTCAAGATCACCGTTGAGTCTCAGGTCTACGAACCCGCGCTCGTCACCGAAACGCCGTGGGTCATGCGTTGCCCGATCACCGTGATGGGGAAACCCGCCGGCGCGGTGGAGGTGTTCTACGATCAGCCGTATCCGCCAGCCGACGATGGGCCGTTCCTGAAGGAGGAGCGCAAACTCCTCGACACCATCGCGGAACGCGTGGGGCAGTACCTGGCCATCCGCCGGATGCGCGGCATGCTCCGGCACTGGCATGTCTCCCTCGAACAGCTGCCGAGTGAAGACCGGCGGGAATGGCGCATCATCATCGAGTTCCTGCGGCGCACCGATCCGCCGCTGCTCTCCCGGATCTCCCGCCGGATGATCAACTACCTCGTCTGGAACGGGGTCGATGAAGCCCAACATCTCCTCGAACGCCTCGGCCACAACCACCGGGGACGCGATGTCTCGGACGAGAATCGCCCGCTCGAGCGGGCCAGCCTCGACGACCTGATTCGTGTCACGAACGCCGCGTTCCGGATCGCGGCGGACAACCTGACCGAAGATGAGATGGTTCACGTCATCGAGCAGTGGGTGAAAGACGACAAGGCGGGCTTCCTGGTCGAGGTGGTCGAGAACCAGCGGACGTCGGTCACCGACCTGGCCGAGGCCCTCGAACGGTTCCAGCACAGCGGGATGAGCGATACGGGCCTGTCGCGCTCGGTCCAGATGGGCCTGCGCGCGTCCCTGGTCCGGCGTTTTCTCACCGAAGACCTCGACTACATCAACACGGCCAAGCACTACCTGCACGTCCCGGACTTCTGCGACATCGTCCAGCGGGTCATCGCCACGGCCGGCAGCCGTGGCAAACTCGGCGGCAAGAGTTCGGGCCTGCTCCTCGCGCACCACATTGTCCGGCGGTCCCAGGACTACGCAGACACCCTCGGGGGCATCCGGATCCCGCGGACGTGGTACGTCTCGTCGGACGGCCTGCTGGCGTTCCTGGACCACAACCACCTGCAGGACGTGCACAACCGCAAGTACCTCGAGATCGAGCAGGTCCGTCGCGAATACCCGCACATCGTGCAGGCATTCAAGAACTCGACCTTCCCTCAGGAAATCCTGAAGGGCCTGGCCCTGGCTCTAGACGACATCGGCGACAAACCCCTTGTCGTACGCAGTTCGAGCCTGCTCGAAGACCGGATCGGCTCGGCGTTCTCCGGGAAGTATAAGAGCCTCTTCCTGGCCAATCGCGGATCGAAGCGGGAACGGATGCTGGCGATCGTCGACGCCATCGCGGAAGTGTACGCGTCGATCTTCGGGCCGGACCCCATCGAATACCGCGCCGAACGCGGCATGCTCGACTTGCACGAAGAAATGGGTGTGATGATCCAGGAGGTGGTGGGCACCCAGATGGGCCACTACCATCTGCCGGCGTTCGCCGGGGTCGCGTTCTCCAACAACGAATTCCGCTGGTCGCCGCGTCTCGCGCGCGAAGACGGCCTGTTGCGCATCGTGCCAGGCCTCGGCACCCGCGCGGTCGACCGCCTCGCCGACGACTACCCCGTCCTGCTCTCCCCGGGACAGCCCGGTCTGCGGGCCAATGTGACGCCTGAGGAGGTCCTGCGGTATTCGCCCCGCCGGGTCGACCTGATCAACCTCGAGGCCAACCGCTTCGGCACCGTGCTGCTCTCGGATCTGCTCCGCGAGTTCGGGTCGCAGTATCCGATGTTCCGCCGCGTCTTCTCGGCCTGCGATCGCGACGGGATCCACCCGGTCGGCGGCTTCGACTGGGACGGCAGTACCGACAACCTGGTCGCGTCATTCGAAGGACTGGCCACCGGCACCCCGTTCCTGGCGCAGATGCGGGCGCTGCTCCGCCTCCTGCGCGAACGGATCGGGTACCCGGTGGACGTCGAGTTCGCGCACGATGGCACGGACCTGTACCTGCTCCAGTGCCGGCCCCAGAGTTCCATGGACGATGCGGCGCCGTCGCCGATTCCGCGGGACGTGGCATCCGACCGCGTCCTCTTCAATGCCAAACGGTACATCTCGAACGGCCGCGTCCCCGACATCACGCACATCGTCTACGTGGATGCGGAGCGGTACGATCGTCTTGGCGATCTCGAGTCGCTGCGGGAAGTCGGCCGCGCGGTGGGGCGCCTGAACAAAGCGCTGCCGAAGCGGCAGTTCATCCTGATTGGACCGGGCCGATGGGGCAGCCGCGGCGACATCAAGCTGGGCGTGAACGTCACGTATTCGGACATCAACAACACCGCGGTGCTGATGGAAGTCGCAGCCAAACGCGGCAGTTATGTGCCGGAGCTGTCGTTCGGCACGCACTTCTTCCAGGACCTCGTCGAGTCGGGCATCCGCTACCTCCCGGTCTACCCGGACGAACCCGGCATCGTCTTCAACGCCGCGTTCCTCCTGGGCGCACCGAATCATCTGGCGGAACTCGATCCGGACCACGCCGCGTTGTCGGATACGATTCGCGTCGTGGACGTACCTGAGGCGACGGGCGGGCTGGTGCTGCGGATCCTGATGAACGCCGACAGCGAAGAAGCCCTCGGCTTCTTCGCGGCGGCGGGACACTGACTGGGGGTTGGGGGTTGGGGTGTTTTTCCCCAATCCCCAATCCCCAACCCCCAATCCCTAGCCTGTGATGTGCATCGGCACCAGCTCGCTGGCTTTGTCGTCGCCGCTCTGTGCCGAGACTTCCACCAGATAGTCTCCCGCCGCGAATCCTGACAGCGGCAAGTCGATCTGGTAGTACTCCACCCCATCCGCAGGCGCCTTGGCCGTCAGGTCGAGCATTCTCGAGCCCTGCCGGTTCAGCAGGCGAACGGCGACAACCGGCACGCCGGTTCCAGGCCCTGACACCGAGAACCTGATCAGGAGCCGTTCCGTGCGGCGGAACGACCGTGACGCCGTCGGCACGGGATCCGGGTCGCGCCCCAGCGCCTGGAACTCGCGGGCCGTACGCGCCCGGAAGACGGCCGGCGCCACCACCCGGACGGCCTGCGTCGTCAGGTCGGGCACGACCAGTTCCTGGGCTGCCGTGTCGATCACCTGGCCCTTGGCGTTTTCGATCGCCATCCGCAGCTGCACCCGGCCGGGACGCGCGTCAAACGACACACGCGACGGTTTCGCGGGAGCGGCCGGCGCCGACGCAGCACCGGTGGTCGCCGCGGGCTCGGCCTCGCCTGCGGCCTCAGGCACCCTGCCTCGATAGAAGGTCTCGCCTGACGCGCTGCTTGCCGTGAGCTGGATGGCCACCGGTTCCTGCCGGCTGACGCCGATGGTTGCCGGGATGGGCTCCCAGACGAACGTCACCCTGGTCCGCCCGTCGTCGGCGGGGACCATCTGCGTCCACGTCGACGTCAGGGCGTCACGAGGCCGTCCTTCCATCGCGCCCAGAGCTTTCTCGACTTCGGCCGGCGGCCGCGGCTGCGGCGGCGCGGCCGCGGCTGCCGCCTCGGCCGCCGTCGATGCCCAGTACCCCTTCCGGGACCGCACTTCCACACCCGGCCGCTTCACCTTGACGTCAACCTTGTGGAACTTGCCATCAGACTTCGAGGAGGTGTTGTAACCCAGCAGGTAGTACGCGCTCGTATCCCGGATGATCTGCCTGAGCCCCTTGTCGAGGTCATTCTGGTTGACAATGGCACGGCCGTCGGACTCTTCGGCCAGCACCCGCAGTGTGTCCATGGACTGGCGGAGCGTCTGCGAATCCACCCGCATGCCCACGTTCTCGTTGATGTCGAACTCGCCGGTGGCGAGGCCCCGCGGGTCGAGGGCATAGAAGGCCGTGTTGTGGCGATTGGCGGCATCGTAGACATCCCGCAGCAGGCGCTGCAGATCGATCTCGGACAGGAACCGGGCACGTTCTTCCGTCGTCGACTCGCCCGCCATCGGGTTCCGGGAGACGGGGTTGCCGACGCCCGGCATCGCCGCCATCGGGTCGCGCATCTGGGGCGGCAGCAGCGCCGTGAACCCTTCGCTGACCAGGATGACCGCCTTGCGCCCTTCCCGGATGGAGCCCAGCCGGACGCACAAGCCTTCGAGGGCCGAGATCGTGATCTGGTTCCTCAGCGTCTCGATGGTCTGCGCCGGATAGTACGCGTATTTCTCTTCGACCTGGTTGCGCGGCCGGTAGTCGTACTTGCGGCCTTCGAACTGGCGAATCGCCCGGATGACCGACTCGTGGTCGCGGGTGAACGAGATGTCCGACACCGACATCAGGGGGTACATCACGCCGACCATGTCGAGCGGCCCCAGCTGCGTCTGGATGAACTTCACCAGCGGGTCGCGCACGCGCATGCTGTTGCCCAGGCGCACGTGGTAATCGTCGAGGAACACGACGAACAGCCGCACGTCGTCACGGTTCGCTTCGACCTCTTCGTCGTAGCGCGAGCGGATGGGACGCGCCGGTTCCGCTCCGGGGCCCGGGTTGCCGTCCGCGTTGATCAGCTTGAAGAGCTCGATGTTCTGCGCCTGGCCGTCTTCGACCACGTCGAAGTCTTCGGCCCTGAGGTCGGTGACGGGGTTCCCCTGCTTGTCGCTGACGATGACATCGACGCGCACAAAACTGACGCCGGCGCGGAAGACCGGTGGCTGCTGCTGCCCCGCGGGCGCGGCTCCCGCTCCCTGCGGCGGCTGCGCCTGCTGCGCCCCCCCGCCAGACTGCCGCGCGCCGATCGGGCCCGGCGCGCCGGGCGCCAGCGCGGCTAGCCCCAACGTCAGCAGGACCGCCACGGTCCGCCGCGACCACCGCCCTTTCCGTCGTCCAGTCGGCACACGTCACCTCGTGCTGGTCAAGCCACCGTTCGCGGGAATCTGCCCACGAGAGGATGATAACATCAGGGCTTCACCGAGGAGAGTGCCGTGCCCAACGAACCGTCGAATTCCGCCCTGACCAGCCTGGCCGAAGACGAAATCCTCTTCCGTGACAGCGTCGCCGAATTCGCTGAGGCGCAGATCCGGCCCCTCGTGCGCGACATGGACGAACACACCAAGATTCCCCGCGCGCTGCTCGACCAGTTGTTCGATCTCGGCGTGATGGGCATCGAAGTGCCGGAGCAGTACGGCGGCGCGGGCGCCACGTTCTTCCACTCGGTGCTGGCCGTCGAGGCCCTGTCGGCGGTGGACCCGTCGGTGGGGGTTCTGGTGGACGTCCAGAACACCCTCGTGGTGAACGCCCTCCTGCGCTGGGGCAACGCCGACATCAAGCAGCGGTATCTCACCCGTCTGGCCGCCAACACCGTGGGCGCTTACGCCCTGTCGGAAGCCGGGGCGGGCAGCGACGCGTTCGCCATGGCGGCCCGGGCTACGGATGGCGGCGACCACTATCGGCTCAACGGCCGGAAACTCTGGATCACCAACGGCAACGAAGCCGACGTCTTCATCGTGTTCGCCAACATCAATCCCGAGGCCGGCTACCGGGGCATCACGGCGTTCATGGTGGAGCGCGGGTTCCCCGGATTCACCGTCGGCAAGAAGGAAGACAAGCTCGGCATCCGCGCCAGCAGCACCTGCGAGCTCATCCTCGAGGACTGCGCCGTCCCCAAAGCCAACGTGCTGGGCGAGGTCGGCAAGGGGTACAAGACCGCCATCGAGACCCTGAACGAAGGCCGCATCGGCATCGGCGCGCAGATGATCGGTGCCGCCGCCGGCGCCCTGAAGCATGCCATCCGCTACACCCAGGAACGAAAGCAGTTCGGCAAGGCCATCGCCGAATTCCAGCTGGTCCAGGCCCAACTGGCCCGTGCGGCGACCGAGATCGAGGCGGCCCGGCTGCTGGTCTACAACGCGGCACGCCTGCGCGATGCCGGCAAGCCGTTCCTGACGGAAGCCGCCATGTGCAAGCTGTACTCGTCGGAAGTCGCCGAGCGCGTCACGTCGCTGGCCATCAACCTGTACGGCGGCTACGGCTACGTGAAGGACTACCCGGTTGAGAAGCTGTGGCGCGACGTCAAGATCGGCCAAATCTACGAAGGCACGTCGAACATGCAGCTGATGACGATCGCGAAGCAGATTATGGGCTAGAGGCTAGGGGCTAGGGGCTAGGGGCTAGGGGCTAGGGGCTAGGGGCTAGGTTCCTACTTCCTACTTCCTACTTCCTACTTCCTGCCACGACGAGGACCGACCATGGACACCCTGACCCTGACCGTAACCGGCATGACGTGCGGCGGATGCGAGAACGCGGTGAAGCGGGCGCTCGGGCGCCTGGACGGCGTGGGGGACGTCACCGCCTCCCACGCCGAGCAGAAGGTCATCGTCGCCATCGACCCGGCGAAGGTGAGCGCCGCGCAGGTGCGCGACAAGATTGCCGCCTGCGGCTACACCGTCGTGGACTGACGCCACCGCGACGCCATCTGTCCGGCACACGCCGCAGCTTCCTGCCGGCCGGGCCCGGCGCACACTGACTGACATGACCATGCACCATCGGAAACGCCGCACTGTTGTGTTCGCCGCGTGCTTCGCGCTGGCGGCATCCACCGGGTTCCCCACGCTGGCGTCCCAGGGACCCGCTCCTCAGCCTGCGCCCCACGTGGACGTGGCGACACGCCTCCTTCACACCGGGCTCCGCCAGCTGGGCGCGTACCGATCCCTCGAAGCGATCCTCTCGGTGGGTCCAAGGATGACCGGCTCCGCGCAGGCCGACGCCGCCGTGGCGCGGATGGTCGACCACATGAAGGCCCTGGGATTCGAGAACGTGCGCACCGAGCCCACGACGGTCGGCCACTGGATCCGAGGTCCGCACGAAGAGGGGGCAGTCGTCTCCAGGACGGGCCGGACGCCCGTGAAAGTGCGCGCCATCGGCAACAGCATCGCGACGCCGGCGGGCGGGATCACCGCGAAGGTGCTCGAGGTCCGGTCCCTCAAGGCACTCGAGTCGGTCGGCGACCGGGCCCGCGGGCGCATTGTCTTCTTCAACGGCGCGATGGACCCGACGCACGTGGACACGTTCGCGGCGTACGGCGGGGCTGCCGCGCAGCGGTCAGGCGGCGCGGTCGCCGCGGCACGCGTGGGCGCCATCGGCGCAGTCGTGCGGTCGCTCCAGATCGAGATCAGCGAAGACCCGCATACGGGCACGATGAGTTACGACCCGGCGGTGCCGAAGATTCCCGCGGTCACGATCGCCACCGCGGCGGCCGAACGGCTGAGCGCGCAGCTGCGGCAGGATCCGGACACGGAGTTTTCCTTCACGACATCCTGCGAGACGCTGCCGCCGGTGGTGTCCCACAACGTGATGGGCGAACTGCGCGGGTCCGGGCGTCCCGACGAAGTCATCGTGATGGGCGGTCACCTCGACAGCTGGGACCTCAGCCCGGGCGCCCATGACGATGGCGCCGGATGTGCGCAGTCGATCGAAGCGCTGCGTCTGATCCGGGAACTGGGGCTGAAACCCAGGCGCACCATCCGCGTGGTGCTCTTCATGGACGAAGAGAACGGGGGCACCGGCGGCCGCGACTACGCCAAGGCGCCGCAGCGCGCCAGCGAACGGCACATCGCCGCCATCGAATCGGACCGCGGCGGATTCCTGCCGCTGGGCATGGGCGTGGGCGCCACAGGCGAGACGTACGACCGCATCAAGGCCTGGGAACCGCTGCTCCGGCGCGTTGGCCTGCAGTGGATTCGTCCCGGTGGCGGTGGCGTCGACATCGCGCCGCTTGGTGCGTCCGGCACGATCCTGATGGGCCCCGTCCCCGACTCGCAGCGTTACTTCGAGGTGCACCACTCCGGCATCGATACGATCGACAGAGTCAACGCCCGGGAGTTGGAACTGGGCGCCATCAGCATGGCGATGATGGCGTACCTGGTCTCGGAGGAAGGCCTCGGGCGGTAATCGGATCATAATTCCTCATTCGGAAAAGGACAGCCAGATGAACCCGGAGAAGAAGAAGACCGCGTTGTTCGAGTGGCACTCCCGGCACGGCGCCAACATCGTCGAGTTCGGCGACTATTTCATGCCCGTGTGGTACGCCAGCAGCAAGGACGAGCACATGGCCGTCATCACCCACGCCGGCTTGTTCGATACGAGCCATATGGCGGCCGTCCGGGTGTTCGGCTCAGGCGCGTTCGACCTGCTGCAGTGGTGCTTCACGCGTAATCTCCACGCATGCGTCGGCAAGGACGCTGCCCCCATTTCCCCGGGCAAGTGTGTCTACGGGGCGTTTCTCGACGAGCACGGCCACGCCATCGATGACAGCATCGTCTACAAGGTGACAGACGATGAGTACCTCGTCGTCGTCAACGCCGGCATGGGCGGCGTGATCGCGACACACCTGGCCGCCCAGGCGGGAACACGCGACGTACGCATCGTCGATTTGACCGACCAGCTTGGCAAGATCGACATCCAGGGGCCTGCCGCCGTCAGGATTATGCAGAAGGTGCTCAAGTCTCCGGATGCCACCTTCGAGAAGCTGACGTACTTCTCGTTCAAGGGCCATTTCGATCCGGCATCGCCGCTCGCGGCCGACGCGCAGTTCCTTGACGGCACGCCACTGCTGCTGTCGAGATCCGGCTACACGGGTGAGGTCGGGTTCGAGATCTTCGTCGAGCGGCAGCACAACGTGCGAATCTGGGAACTGCTGATGAACGCCGGCAAGGAACTGGGGCTGATCGCCTGCGGCCTGGCGTCACGCGATTCGCTGCGGACCGGCGCGGTGCTGCCGTTGTCGCACCAGGACATCGGCCACTGGGCCTTCATCCATCACCCGTGGCCCTTCGCCCTGCCGTTCAACGCCGCAGGAGATGGCTTCACCAAGACGTTTCTGGGATCGGCCGCGCTCGACCAGGCCAAGGACGCTCCGTACACCCTGACCTACGTGGGCAACGATCTTCGGAAGATCGACACACACGGCGCCGTTGTCCGCGACCTGCAGGGCCTTGAGATGGGCACCGTGCTCACCTGCGCAACCGACATGGCCATCGGGCGGCACGAAGGCAGAATCTACAGCGTCGCGTCGCCGAACAAACCCGAAGGGCTCGCCATCAGGGGCCTGTGCGCCGGCTACGTCAAGGTTCGCCAGCACCTGCCCCCGGGCACAGTGGTGGAGCTGAAGGACGGAAAACGCGCGATCCAGGTCGTGATCGAAACAGACGTACGGCCCGATCGGACGGCGCGAAAGGCACTGAAGAGCTTCCTGTAGACTACTTGCACGGCAGGAAGCGCACCGTCGTTTCCATCTCCCGGAGCACCTGAGCCAGCGCGGCGGCAGTCTGCGCCACGTCGTCTGCCGTCGTGCGGCTCGACAGCGAGAATCGGATCGAACAGTGGGCTTCTTCGCGCGTCCGGCCCATCGCCAGCAGGACGTGTGTGGGTTCCGGAGACCCGGCCCGGCAGGCAGACCCCGACGACAGCGATACGCCGTGCTGGTCGAGGGCGACCACCACGGATTCGCCCCGCAAGCCTGGCAGGGTCATGTTGAGCGTGTTGGGCAGGCGCCACTCACGGTGGCCATTGACCCGGGCTGCCGGTACCAAGGCCCTGACCGCGCGTTCGAGTTCATCGCGCAATCGTGCCACGTCCGGGCCAGCCTGCACCGACTGCAGCGCCAGCCCGGCCGCGTGCCCCATCCCCACGATGCCCGCCACGTTCTCCGTGCCCGCCCGCTGCCCACCTTCCTGCGACCCGCCGTGGATCAGCGGCTCGAGCGTCACCCCGGCTCTCACGAACAGGGCGCCCACCCCCTTTGGACCGCGGAATTTGTGCGCAGCCAGAGTCAGCAGATCGACACCCAGGTCTTCGACGTCCACCGGAATACGTCCGACGGCCTGGACCGCATCGGTGTGAAACCATGCGCCGTGGGCGTGCGCAATCGCCGCCAGCGCCTTCACGCGCTGGATCGTTCCGACCTCGTTATTGGCCAACTGGATCGAGACGAGCGTCGTGCCCACCCGGAGCGCCCGGTCAAGGTCGGCCGGGTCTACCAGGCCGTCGGCATCGACGGACAGGTAGGTGACGTCAAACCCGTTCCGCTCACAGAACCGGCAACTCTGGAGAATGGCCGGGTGTTCGATGGCGGTGGTAATCAGGTGCGTCCCGCGCGTGCGCGCCCCAAACGCCACGCCCTTGACCGCCAGGTTGTCGGCTTCCGAACCCCCACCGGTGAAGACAACCCGCCGTGGCCGCGCGTTGATGAGACGAGCCACGCGGCGGCGGGCGTCTTCGATCGCCACTCTCGCCTCGCGGCCTCGCGCGTGCAGGCTGGACGGGTTGCCCCACGCCTCTCCGAGGAACGGCAACATCGCCTCCCGCACCTCGTCTGCCACTGGCGCCGTCGCGTTGTGGTCCAGGTCAATCCGACGCACGGGCCGGGCCTGCGGTGCGGGACGACACAACGGCGCGTCAGCGGCTCCCCACGCCTGCGACGGACCCGCTCCGTCACCCGCATCCGGTCCGTCACGTTTGACCACGTCGCACAACAGCGCCTTGTAGACGGGGAAACCTGAGATCTCGTCGTAGTTGTTGAGATCGGTCAGCTCGTTGACATTCCACGCGCGCCAGGCGGGCGGCCCGACGGGCGTGCCGCCGCCCATGTCGCACTCCACCGCACCTGCCACGATGTCGTCTGTGACACGAGCACGAAACGGCACCGCGCCGTGCGGCGTGCGGACCTCAACGAGGTCACCGCTCACAATGCCGCGCACGGCCGCGTCGGACCGATGCAGCTCGACCGTCGGTTCCGGGTGGTCACGCACGAGTCCGGCAATGCCATGATCCTGGGAACGGAAGCTGGTGTGCTGCCGCGAGCCCGAGTTGAACACCAGCGGGAACGCCCCCAGGAGGTCCGGCCGGCTGAGCGGTCCTTCCGTCGGCTCGGTGTACTTCGGCAGGCCTTCGTAGCCGTACTCCTCGAGCACACTCGACCGAATCTCGAACCGTCCCGTGGGTGTGTCGAATCCCGCCTGGCCATCCGGGCGCAGCCGACCTTTCGTCCACTTCCGGTACTCCATCAAGGGAGAGGGAATTCGAACCCAGCCGCCCGCGGCTCGAACGTCGTCGAGGGTGAACCCGCTTCCGCCCAGCACGAAACCCAACAGGTCCTGCTCACCGGCCGGGTACAGGTCACCGTACCCCAGGCGGGCGGCCAGGTCCCTCATGATCCGGTAGTCGCTCCGTGACTCCCCTACCGGCTCGATGACCCGCTCTCGCAACCGGAAGATCGGGCCGTACACCATATACGACTCGATCTCGAACATCGTCGTGGCGGGCAACACGATGTCCGCGTACGCCGCGTCGGCAGTCAACTGACGATCGATGGACACCACGAAGTCGAGCTTCGACAAGGTCTCGCGCCAGACGGGGGTAGCCGGCCACGAGGTCAGGAGCGACGCCCCGTGGATGAGCAGGCCGCGAATACGATAAGGACGCCCCTCGAGCACCGAGGTGACAAGGCCGCTGGCGTGACCTTCGCCCCGGTACATCGAGTAGATGGGGAACCGATCGCGCGCGACCGCCCGCGCCACGTCCGGATTCGGGATGTTGCACGACCGATTGACCGGGAAGTGGGTGCCCGGCATGGCCAGGCCGATGCCGCCCGGGACATCCAGGTGCCCGGCGAGCGCGAACAGGGTGAGCACGGCACGAATCGCCTGGATGCCCGAGTTCGAGTACTCGAGTCCCGTATACATCACCGGGCAGGCCCCGCTCGCGCCGGCAATCCGCCGGGCCAGTTCGCGCACCGTGGCCGCCGGCACGCCGGTGATCTGCTCCACACGTTCGGGTGTGAAGTGCTGGACGTACTGGCTGTACTCAGGGAAACCGTGGCACCACGTCTCGGCAAACGCCAGGTCGAACAGGTCTTCTTCCAGGAGCACGTTCGTCAACCCGAGCGCCAGAGCGCCGTCCGTGCCCGGCCGGATTGGTATCCACTGCGCCCCAGTGCGCCGGACGGTCTCGGTCCGCCGCGGATCGATGACGACCATGTCGGCACCGCGTCTGGCCGCCGCCTCGAGGCGATACATGTCGAGCGGTGGCGAGTCGGTGGCCGGGTTCGCCCCCCACACCACGAGCAGGTCCGCGTTTTCGATGTCGGCGTACATGTCGATGAGCATCCGCCCCAGCGTCACGTGCGGCGCGATCATCGCGAACGACACGTAGCAGAGAGCGCCGACACCCATCGTGTTGGGCGAACCGAACGGAAACAGCACGCTGGAGGCCGACGACACGGCGACCCCCTGAGGCTGGAAGATGTCGCACAGGCTGAGTTCGAAACTGCCCCGGCCAGTGTAGATGGCCACGGCCTCAGGGCCTGACTCGGCCTTGATCGCCGTGAGGCGTTCGACAATCGTGTCGTACGCCTCATCCCAGCTGATCGGCTCGAACGCCAGGGTACCTTTCGGCCCCGTCCGCCGCAGCGGGTGACGCAGGCGATGCTCCGAGTACACGAGCTCCGCTGCGTGCTGGCCGCGCCGGCAGATCATGCCCAGCGGGTGTTCGTCGTCCGGCCGCAGTTCGATCAGGCGGCCGTTGTCGCGGTACACCTCAACCCAGCAGCCGGCAGGGCAGATCCCGCAGATCGCCTTCGTCCACTCCCCCATGTTCAGCGCCCCTCTCCTCTCAGACGGAGCCCCCGCGGAATCAACCACCGGTCGACCAGACCGAACACGGCCTGCACCGCGAGCGCCAGCACGGCGACGGGGACCGCCCCCCGCAGGATCGTGGCGTGATCGTTCAGGCTCAGCCCGCTGAAGATCGGTTCGCCCAGGCCGCCCGCCCCAATCAGGGCAGCCAGGGTGGCCGTGGCGACGTTGATCACCGCACTCGTCTTCACACCGGCCAGCATCGTCCGCGATGCCATGGGGAGGTACACCAGGAACAGTTGCGCGCGGGCGGACAGACCCAGCGCGGCGGCTGACTCGCGTATGGTCAGCGGGATATCTTCGAGACCCACGGCCGTGTTCCGCACGATGGGCAGCAGGCTGTACAGGAAGAGGGCGACAACAACGGTCCTGGTGCTGATCCCGAAGTACGGAATCGGGACGAGTAAGGCCAGGAGTGCCAGCGACGGAATCGTGTAGATCGCGCCGGTGGTGCCCAGGATGATCCGGCTGCCCCACCCTGGCCGGCTGGCGCGGACGCCCAGCGGGATTCCAGCCGCAATGGCCAGCACGAGCGACAGCCCCACCAGTTCGAGGTGCCGCACGGTCCAACCCGCGATGAGTCTGGCCTGCGGCCACGCACGGGCATCCTCCCGGCGGAAGGCCGACTCGGCGAAGTACAGGCTCGCGGCGCGGCGGTAATCGCCCGTACGTTCGGCCTCCGCGTTCATCCGGATCATGGCCGCTTCGTCAATGGTCCCCTCGAGCGCGGTCAGCACACCGACCACCGCACGGTCCAGGTCCTTCCGATACAGGAAGACAGCATCGTAGCGAGGAAAGAACGACAGGTCGTCCTCGAGAACCACCAGGTCGTCGGCCCCGATGCGGGCATCCGTCGAGTACGCGTCCGTGACGTCGAGCTCGCCCCGCTGCAGCGCGGCGTAAGCCAGGCCGTGTTCGAGGCCGCGGAGGCTGGCCATCTTCAGCCCGTAGTGCGCCGCCAGGGGCTTCCACCCGTCTTTCCGATCGATGAATTCGTGCGTCAGGCCCACCCGCAGGTCCGGATGGCGGCGAAGGTCGCTGACGGCGGTGAGGCCAAGCCGGTCGGCCAGCGGACGTTTGACGACCAGCGCGTACGTGTTGTTGAATCCCAGAGATCGTGTCATGCCGATGCCGGCCGACAGGAGATATCGCTCCATGTCCTTCGGTCCGGTCAGCCTGAGGCCGCCGAGAATCTCCTGCGCGATGGTGCCCGTGTAGTCCGGATACAGGTCGATCCCGCCGGACTTCAGCGCGCCCCACACGATGATCGTGCCGCCCATGCCCTGCCGGTGCGCCACCGTGAGGCCCGCATCCGCCAGCGCGCGGCGGGCGATCTCGCCCAGCACGTAGGACTCGGTGAACCGCTTGGAGCCGACCGTGACCGGGTCTCCGCTTGCCGCCTGCGGCGACCACGCCACCAGCACCAGCAGCCAGATCCACCAGACCTTCATCAGAACGCCCTCCGCTGGGCGGACAGGAACTCGTCGACGAACCCGTCGGCAGGCCGGTCCCGCAGGTCTTCCAGCGTGCCCTGCTGGACGATGCGCCCGCTGCGGAGGAGGACGATGTGATGGGCGAGGTAGGCGGCTTCGGGCAGGTCGTGGGTGACGAGGACCACCGTGCGTGCGAGGCGCGTGAAGATCTCGCGCAGCTCGGTTTGCAGCGACGCGCGGACGAGGGGGTCGAGGGACCCGAGCGGCTCATCGAGCAAGAGCACATCCGGGTCGAGCATCAGCGCCCGCATGAGGCTGACACGCTGGCGCTGCCCGCCCGAGAGTTCCGCGGGATAGCGAGCCAGACCGTCGGCGGGAAAGTGCGTCAGCTCGCACAGGTCGCGAAGACGCCGGTCCGTGGCTGCGGGGGGCTGACGCAGATGGCGAGCCATCAAGGTCACATTGCCTTCGGCGGTCAGATGCGGAAAGAGGCCGCCCTCCTGGATCACGTAACCCATGCGCCGCCGCAGCCCCGGCAATGACTCCGCGGTCACCGGGGTGCCGCCCACCTCGATGGTCCCTGCCGTCGGCGTGGCGAGACCGGCAATCAGGCGCAGGATTGTGGACTTCCCGGACCCGCTCGGCCCGATCAGGCCGGTTGTGCGATGGGCCGCGCACGTCAGGTCCAGCGTGTCCACGGCGGCCGTGTCGCCGAACCGCTTGCTGACGCCCGTCAGGGCGATCACGATTGCCCCTGTCGTGCGCCGAGACGCGCCCCCTCACAGGCGAGCAACGCCAGCGTGAACCACTGGCGGGCATCCGACCAGGACTCGGTGACGAGCAGGCCCGCAGCCGCGGCCATCCTGGCGAACTGGCCCGGGTCGTACTTGTGGGAGTTCTCCGTGTGGATCGTCTCGTCGCGCGAGAACCCGAAACTGCGTCCCAACGCGGCCACGCGCACCGTCTGGTCGCGCAGGCTCACCAGATGCATCTCGATACGCGCGTGCGCCTCCACGAACGGAGCGTCGTGCCCGAACGCCTCGAGACTGAACTGCCCGCCCAGTTCACGGTTGATCCTCGCGAGCAGGTTCTTGTTGAACGCCGCCGTGATGCCCGCGGCGTCGTTGTAGGCCGCGCACAGGATGCTCGGTTCCTTGATCCGGTCGTACCCCACGAGCAGGCGGTCGCGATCTCCCATTTCCCGGCGCACCCGCGCCAGGAAGGCCACCGCCTCCGATTCCCGCATGTTGCCGATATTGCCGCCCAGGAACACGATGAGCCGCGGTCCTGAGTGACTGGGGAGGTGCGCGACGGCGTCCAGATACTCTCCACCGATCGCTGTCAGCCACAGCCGCCGGTACCGTTCCAGGAGTACACGCGCGGACGCCTCGAGATAGTCGATAGAGATGTCGATCGGCGCGTAGGCGAGTTGCGCCTGGCGATCGAGCAGGGCCTCGATCAGGATACGCGTCTTCCGGGAATTGCCGCTCCCGAACTCCGCCAGCGCAACGCCGTCCCCCACCGATTCGACAATCTCGTGGGCGTGCGTACGGAGGATCCCTTCCTCCGTCCGTGTCGGATAGTACTCCGGCAGCTCGCAAATCCGTTCGAAGAGCCGGGACCCGGCTGTGTCGTAGAAGAAGCGGCACGGGAGACTCCGCGGCCTGGCGCCCAGCCCGGCCGCAACCGCGCCTGCAAACTCGCCTTCCGGCGCCCCGGCAGGGACCCGGATCGCGCGAAACCGATCGGCCAGCCGGACCTGCATCACCACCTCCGACGAACACGCAGTTCGGAGCGGCCATCGCCGGCCGCGGGGCAGACACCGATGCAGGGGACTCGCGCCCGCACTGACGCGCGCAGGTTACCGTGACGTCCGAGAGGCCGTCAAGGCGCGATCACTCGGTTGACAGCGGCGGGCGATTGGAGGATAACGTCACACGCACCTCACAGTCGATGTGTCCGTTCGTTCTCCTGCCCGGGCGAACGGACCGCCGGCCATGGCCCCCTCGGTGGTTCAGAGCAGGTGACCGTTGCCCCCGAGGAGGATGCGATGAAACGCGTGTGTCTCGCGCTCGTGCTCTGCCTGCTGCTGCCGGCGTCCTTCTCGGATGCCCAGACCAAACCAAAGGTCGCGCCGAAGCCCAAGCCAGCGCCCGCAGCAGCGGCCAAGCCGGCTCCAGCGCCAGCGCCGGCGGCGGCTCCCAACCCGATCGATGAGTTCCTGAAGTCAGGTCAGCTCGAGCAGAGTTACAACCCCGTCCTGCTGCGGTACCTGCTGGAAGAAGGCCGCACGAAGCTCAAGCCAGCCCAGCACAAACTGGCGCTCGACCAGATCGTGTCCCGGTTCAAGGCCGAGATCGACATCAAGCCTTCGTCCCAGATCACCGCCTCGCTCGCGACGCTGGCTGGCGTGCTCACGCCCGGCGTCGTCGGGGAAGGGATCTCGGAAGGGGCCGGCTCCGTCTGGGCGTCGTGGGTCGATGCCGCCAACCTGCTGGTTAAGGCCGGTTACCCCGAAGCCGCCGCGCCGTTCCTCGAGAACTGCGTGAAGACGAACCCGTATCCGGTGTTGCGGTCACGGTGCACGATTGGCCTCGCCGCGGCCAACCCGGCCCAGGCCATGACCATCCTGACGGGGTTGCTCGACAAGAAGAACCCCGAGGAAGTGATCAATACCTCACTCCGCCTGATGGGCGACCTGGCTGCGTCCGAAGGCTGTCCGCCCGAGCAGCGCGACGCCGCCATCATGGAACTCATCGCCCGCACGCAGGGCATGATGAACAACCTCTACTACGAAGCAGCCATCGACGGGCTCGAACGCACGAAGGACCCACGGGCAGTGGAGCCCATCCGGAAACTGACGGGCATGACCAAAGGCACGGAAGTCTCCCGCGCCGCCAAGCGGGCGCTGGCGCTCAGCTTCAAGGACCCGGCAGCCCTGGAAGGCCTCCGCAAGGACGCCAAGGGCGGCATGATGAAGACTGATGATGACAAGTTTTATGCGGGAATGGTGCTGCTCAAGGCCCAGGACGCGGGAGGCTACGCCTACGCCCAGGATCAGCTGACCAAGAAGAAAGGCGGGTTCTTCGCCTCGAAGAACGCCGTGGATTACCGTCCTTCGCTCGTGGACATTCTGGTCGAGTACGGCGGGCCGCAGTCGGTCCCGGTCCTGCAGGCGGGGCATGCCGTCCAGAAGCCGGACGACTGGCTGCGGGCCTACATCGCCATCGGCCTGCTTGAACTCGGCGACAAGACGGGCATCGAGGACGTGCGCCGCGCCCTGGCCAACACCAACTGGACCCACACACGCCTGCGGGCCGCCGAGGCGCTTGCCACGCAGGGTGATGCCTCCGGCGTCCCTGTCCTGAAAGCGATGGCGCAGGACCCGAGCCTGCTCAAGAAAGCGGCGGACGTCATCTCCGGCAAGGACATCGACTACGAAGCCATGCGGATCTCGATCGCGCAGACGCTCGGCCGGATGAACCTGCCCGACGGCGTACCTGTCCTGGGGATGCTGGCGGCTGACAAAGCCGTGGACGTCAGGCTCGCCGCGGCGTACTCCCTGGCACGGATGACCGATGCGTCGGCGCTCGATGCGTACGGCACAGCGATGGCGCAGGACTATGGGCGGGAGGGCGAACGTGTGCGGACACCGGAGGTCGTCGCGCATCTGGTGCGGACGGCGGCCCTGCAGTTTGGGACAGACGCGCGGACAAAGGCGTTGCTCGAGCAGGCGGGCAAATCGGACCTGACGACGGTGAAGTTCCTGGCAATGGTGGCGGGAGGAGCGTAAGACACACAGGGGTCGGGACGGATAAAGTACGGAGCCCCTCGAAGATTACAATTCCGTCAGTCTGAATCGTCGCCGGAGGCGCGACTCTAACCGTCCCGCCCCTCTACCGCCGTCTGGAGCGTCAGCGGGGGCGCAACTGACGGAATTGTCATTATTGGAGGGGGCCGCACTTTAACCGTCCCGACCCCTACCGCCGGACGCCCAGGACGCGCTCCGCGATGACCATCCGCTGCGTCTCGGATGTGCCCTGGTAGATCTCCGTGGCGCGCGCATCACGGAACAACCGTTCCACCTTCGAGCCGCGCCGGTAGCCGGCTGACGCCAGGATCTGCATCGCCTTGTCGGCGGCCTGGTGGGCCGCGATCGAGGCCGCCAGTTTGGCCTGCGCGGCCTCCAGGACGATGCTGGGCTGGTGCGGCTTGAGGGCGGCGGCCTTGTACGTCAGGATACGCGCCGCTTCGAGTTCGGTCGCCATGTCCGACAGCATGAATTGCACGGCCTGATAGTCGGCGATGGCCTTGCCGAAGGTGTGCCGGGTCTTCACGTGGTGCAGCGCCGCGTCCAGCGCCGCCTGGCCAATCCCAAGCGCCTGCGCGGCAATCCCGACGCGGCCGCCTTCCAGCGCCCACATCGCCAGCTTGAAGCCCTCGTTCACCGGCCCGAGTACCTGGTCCGACGGCACTCGCACGTCGGTGAAGGCCAGGTCCATGCACCCCAGCCCCCGGACGCCCAGCGAGTCGGCGCGGGCCATACGCTCGATGCCCGGCGTGCTCATCGGCACCAGAAAGGCCGTGATGCCGTGGGCCCGCATGCCCGGTCGCGTCGCAGCCAGCACGATCGCGACGTTGGCCCCTTCGGCACACGCCACCCAGACCTTGCGGCCGTTCAGCACGTACGCGCGGCCTTCTTCGACCGGACGAGCCTCCATCTCGACATTGGCCGCGTCGGTCCCGGCGTTCTCCTCCGACAGCGCAAAGGCTCCCAGCGCATGACCGGTCGCAATGGGACGGAGCCACTGCTCGCGCTGCGCGTCGGTCCCGAAGCGGGCCAGGACGTCGCCGACGAGGGAGTTCTGCACGACCAGGATGACACCAACCGTCGCGCTGGCCTGCGAAACGGCATCCACGGCCATCGCATAGCTCACGTAGTCACGTCCGCCCCCGCCCCAGGCTGCCGGGACGGTGACGCCCATCAGACCGCGGTCGCCAGCGGCCTTCAGCAACGCATGGGGGAACTCGCCGGATTCGTCGATGCGCGCTGCGGCCGGCTCCACGGTTGAGGAAGCAAATGCCGCCACGTCGGATTGGAACGCCAGCTGCGCCGGGGTCGGATCGAGAATCATCGGTATCTAGCCTCTAGCCTCTAGCCTCTAGCCTCTAGCCTCTAGCCTCTGGTCAGTAGACAGTAGAATGGGCTTGAATGCAACGGCTTCGCCACCTCTACCTGCGCGCTGCCGGGGTTCCCATCACATACGACCTGCGGCGCTACGCGCAGGTCCTGTCTCGCTGCGACATCGCCGGAGCCGCGGCTGCCAGCGATGCCACGCTGCGCCTGCGGCTCGACCAGGCCCGACGGCGCGCGTGTTCCGGCGAGGCTCTTGCGGCCCTGCTGCCTGACGTCTACGCGCTGACCCGCGAAGCCTGCGCCCGCACACTCGGACTCCGCCCGTTCGACATCCAGATGATGGCGGCGATCGCCCTCCACGAAGGCGCACTGGCCCAACTGGCCACCGGCGAGGGCAAGACGCTGGTGGCGGTCATGCCCGCCATCCTCAACGCCCTCACCGGCCGGGGTGTCCACGTGCTGACGGCCAACGACTACCTCGCGAGCCGTGATGCCACGTGGATGGGCGCCGTCTACCGGTTCTTCGGCCTGACGGTCGGCCACGTGGCTGAGGGGATGTCCCGCGACGAGCGACGAGCGGCGTACGCCGCCGACATCACCTATGTCACCGCCAAGGAGGCGGGTTTTGACTTCCTCCGCGACCACACGGTCACCGACCCCGCCGATCTGGTCCAGCGCCCCTTCCACTTCGCGATCGTCGACGAGGCCGACTTCATCCTCATTGACGAAGCGCGCGTCCCGCTCGTGATCGCCGGCGAAACTCCGTCTCCAGCCATCGACCATCGCCGGATTGCCGCCATGGTTCGGCAGCTGCGCCCAGGCCACGATTTCCGGAGCGACGAACACGAACGGAACGTGCAGATCACCGACGCCGGATTCAGGTGCGTCGAGCGCCTGCTGCGCTGCCCGCCCCTCCACCAGCCAGAACAGCGCCTCCTGCTGTCAGCCATCCACGTAGCCCTCCACGCTGAAGTGCTCCTCCACCGCGATCGCGACTACATCGTCCGCAACGATGCCATCGACCTGGTGGACGAGTTCACCGGGCGTGTGGCCGACAACCGGCGGTGGCCGCACGGCATTCAGCCCGCGGTGGAAGCCAAAGAAGGTGTCACTGTCAGGGTGGAGGGCACGGTGCTCGGATCGATTCCCGTCCAGCACTTCGTACGCCTGTGGCCGCGTGTCGCGGGCATGACCGCCACCGCGGCGCCGTCTGCCGACGAGTTCAAGGAGTTCTACGGCCTGAGAACCGTGGTCTTCCCGCCGAACCGCCCGTGCCGGCGTGATGACGAACCGGACGTGATCTTCACCCACCGGAGCGCCAAGATGGCCGCGGTCGCCGACGAGGTCGCCGACGTTCACGCCACCGGCCGGCCGATTCTCGTCGGCACGGCGAGCGTGGCCGAGTCGGAGGAACTCGGCCGTGTCCTGCGGGCACGCCACCTCAAGTGCCGCGTGCTGAACGCCCGGCACGACGCGCGAGAAGCGCTGATCGTCGCCCGCGCCGGCATGCCCGCAGCGATCACCATCTCGACCAACATGGCCGGCCGCGGCACCGACATCGTGCTCGGAGGCGGCGACGCGGCGCTCCATCAGCAGGTCGCCGCCCTTGGGGGGCTGTACGTCATCGGGACCAGCCGCCACGAGAGCCGGCGCATCGACGACCAGCTTCGCGGCCGCGCAGGCCGGCAGGGCGACCCGGGCAGCAGCCGGTTCTTCGTCAGCCTCGAAGACGACCTGATTCGGCGATACGGCGTCATCAACCTGATTCCTCGCCGACACCGGCCGGCTCGCTCCGAGGCACCTGTCGCAGACCCCATCGTCCGCCGTGAGATCGCCCGCGCCCAGCGCATCATCGAAGGACAGAACTTCGAGATCCGCCGGACGCTGTGGCGCTACTCGGCCATGGTGGAAGAACAGCGCGCGCAGATGTGCGAGCGCCGCGAAGATCTGCTGCATGGGGAGGCGGAGGCATCCGTGTGCGCGGAGGGTGCGCCGGAGCACTACGCGGCGCTGGAGCGCGAGGTTGGGCCGGAGACGTTGCGGAGGGTCGAACGGCAGTTGTCCCTGATCTTCCTGGATCGGCGCTGGAGCAGCCACATCGGCCTCATCGAGGACATTCGCGAAGGCATCCACCTGCAGCGTTACGGCGGGCGCAACCCGCTCACCGAATTCCAGCGGCAGATCATCGATGCGTATGCCGCCATGATGGAGGGTTTGCGGGACGACGTGGTCGAGACCTTCCGGCAGCTGCGCGCCCACAACGGCGTGATCGATCTCGATCGCGCCGACCTGCGGGGCCCGACGTCCACCTGGACCTACCTGATCAACGACAACCCGTTCTCGTCGTTCGGCCTGTCGCTGATCGCGCCGGGCAGCATGGGTGTGTCCGTCGCCACGGCGTTCCTGGCGCTGCTGTATCTGCCGATCACGATGGTGGTGGTGCCGGTCGTCTTCATACGCCGCTGGCTGCGGCGGCATTGAGTTGATGCGTTACCTCGCCTGAATCGTGCAACTCACAGCGCCCCACTCAACGACACCTCGCCTCTGACGACGCCCGTCAGAATCACCATTCCCCGCTACCCCTTGGTCGAACAGGACTTGCAGGATTTCGCTGTCGGAGCGCCCGCAGCGCCTGCCCTGCGTCTGTTCTTGCACAACACGCCATCGATCACGGCCGTCCGCCAACTCTGGAGGCACATGCGATGGCAACCGTCCGCTTCGGCGATCACGCTCCGTCCACACTCTCATCACGGCCCGGCGAAACCCGCCGCGAGACCGCGCGCGTCGCCCGGCTCCCCCTCGACTTCATCGACAAGGTTGACCGCTTGATGAAACTCCTCGACAACATCGAGGTGCTCCTCGACGACATTCTCGTCGACGTGCTCGGCCCGAGACGCCAACCCAGGCACGCGAACACCGGCAGGGAGAACGACGACGGCCGGACGCCCGTTACGGCGATCAGGCACACGCCGGACTGGATCTCGAAAGTCGTAGCGCGGGACCGGGGAGACGGGGTCTTCATCGTGTCGATTGGCGCGTTCCGGTTCCAGTTGCCGCCGTATCTCGCGGCGCTGCTCCTGGCCCTCGCAGAAGACACCGGTTCGTCGCCGGACGAGGGCGTGGGATTCAAGCCGCTCGGCGACCTCGCCATCCGCATTTCCAAACACACAGGTAACCGGCCCTTGCCGGACGAGACGATCAACAAGTATGTGTATCGCCTGAGGACAGTCCTCGTGCGTCACGCCGGCCTCACACGGGATGCCATTCAGACGCATCGCGCGTACGGGCGACGCCTTGCCGTGCGGCGGGATATCCACTTGTGTAGCGACACAGACCATTCTGGTGAGGGCGATCGTTCCACGGACTGACCGCCCTGTCTCAGGTGCCGACGGCAGTCGGCGCCAATCCCCGGCCGGATCAATCGCTCAATACCTCCTCGATCAGGCTCCAGCCCGGCACCTGATCGAGGAGTGGTCCATCGGTACGTCCGCTCAGAGCGTCGACCAGCGTCGCCAGCAGATCGCACGTCACGCCGGGCAGCATGGTGCGCAGGTGGGCGATCACCGGGGCCATCGCCCAGTCGAGCTGGCAGTCGATTCCACGAAGCAGGACTTTCAGGCGTCCCATCCACACACGTTCGTCGCGACCGTCGAGCAGTGCGAACACGGCCTGAAACCACAGGGCGCGGCCGGTTACGTACGTGGGCGCGTCGTGACGGCGCGCCCACGCTTCGTCAGCGAACCGCCGCGCCTCGTCGACCCGCCCGGCAAGAAACGTGACGCGCGCAAGGTGTGTCAGCGTGCTGGCGGGCTGGAACCCTTCAACCAGGAGGCCTATGAGCAGCATCTCGGCCCTGGCGAGGTCTCCGGTCAGGAAGCACCCAAGAGCCTCGTCCCTGCGATGAAGCGGCCCGGGCGCACTCTGGTGATCTGGCCGCCGTCGCCCGGACACGTCCATACGCCACCGCTCCTCCGTTTCCCATGGATTCGACAGGTCGAGAACGGCTCCGGTCGACTCGTCACGAACGAAGTCCCAGCCTGCGGCGAACGCCTCTCGGTTGCCCTGGACCCGGCGAATGACCTGACCTCGAAGCCGCGCCCGACCAACCGCAGGCGGATGCGACATCGCGTGCTCGATGTTGTCCACGCCATCCAGGTGGTGGTTCAGCACGCCGGAACGATCTAGGCTGGCGAATACCCCGTCACCCAGTTGACCGAATCGGAAGTCGAGTTCGAACAACTCACGTCGGAGCTCCAGGAACGCATCCATCTCCTCGCGTGCCAGCCCTTCCGCGGCCACGATGTCCCCCGCCTCATCAATGAACTCAGGGCTCCCAACACCGCCTTCGAAGAGCCGGATGAGTTCGTCGCCACACTCGTCAGACTGTTCCGACAGGGTCAACCATGCGTCATCGAGGGTGCCGGTCCAGGCGGCAATAGACGCCCAGGTGAAGCCAGCTCGTTCGATGCGTCGGCCGAAGAGCTCGTGCTTGATCCGCCAGTCAATCGAGGCCGACAAGCCTGGGTCGCTCGCTCCCAGCCGGTCCAGGATCCCTCGCCATTGCCGGCAGGCGACGTCTGCCCATGCAGGCATGAACGACGACCCGACGTGCCGCTCGGCCTCTTCCAGATACGCCCGCTGGATCTCGATGGCTGTTCTGGATGTGCCGTCGGCGAGGAGCAAGGGCACCGTGCAGGCCGGGTCCTGGATGATTCGGTCCAGCGACCGGATCGAATCGGCCAGGGCCAGACGGGCGCCGACCTCGACGCCGGCCTCGGCCATCGACACGACGATGGCCAACGACGCCGCGCGTACCCAGGCCGCCAGCTCAGAATGCAGACTCTCCCCGCACAATAGATGCAGCCGGCCGTGCGGCGGCGCGCAGAGGGGCTCGTCCTTGAGGTGAAAGAGGCCTCGGCTGCCCGTCGACGAGATCGACGTCTCCTCGGTCAGAAACCTGGCACGCGGCGACAGGACGAAGACAATGCCCTGCGACATGACGTCGAAGCCACCGGCGCCTGCGAACACCGTTCGCGTCACGAGGAACGGCAGGAGTTCCCGCTGCAGCACAAGCGATGTCGCCTGGTGCGACACCGACTCGTGCATGCCCCAGGTCGTGCCGGAACCGTAGTGCACGTTGTTGCGGAAGATCGCTGGTCTCGCCAGTGTTGTCGTCGTCGCCAGCCGGTCGGCCGCGGCGAGCAGGACACGATCCCCCGCCAGCGTGTAGCGAACAACATCCCAGGGGTTGCTGACTTCGCAGATCGCCCACTCCGCGTGGCTGCCGCAATCAACGTAGAGCCGGGACCCGGTCGCCAGGAAGACACCGAGCGAACCATCGGACACACAGGGCTCGTGTAAGGCCACCGCGTTCATCAAGGCCGGGAGCACCATCTGGATGGAGGCAGCTCCGCCTGTCCCCTCGCCAACACCCGGAACGATCGCGTACTCCGTCTCCACGCCGAACAGGCGCTCGCCCACATCATCCCCCTCGCGCACCCGGAAACGTTACTGCCCGCCCTGCTGCCGTGTTGAACGAAGGAACTCCTCACTGTCACCAGATAGCGCGCGTTCGATAGCCCGGTCCGCCGCCCGGAGGAAACGTTCGGCCTCGTCTCTGACAGCGTCGAGCCCGGCGCCCTGGTCTGCCCCAGGCCCACCGCCGACGTTTGCCGACGCCACCCGTTGGACATGCCTCTCGATCGTATCCATCTCAGCCTCCTTGCCTGCCTTCCAGCAATTGGTTCACGACTTCCCGGAACGGCGCGGCCCCTGCGAACGCGCCACCAACGTCATTGCGGGTCCACCCGAGGGGGTCGTCAAGCAACACGCGCTTCGTGCATACCGCGCCGTCCAATTCACCGACACGAAGCCACACCGCGTCCCAATCCACTCGTTCGATCGCGAGAGCCCCGCGCGCGACGAGCATGCCTCGTGTCCATGCGCGCGTATCCTCGGGCGGATTCCATGTGAATCGTTCTATCTCGTCGTCCGACACCAGTTGTTCGGTAAGGCCGGCCGCCTCGCACGCCCAGTAGGCACCGGCCTGCGTATCCAGACTCGCGTAGAGCAGATCGAGGTGTTTCGCCTGCGGCGATGCCCACTCGAACGCGGACGAACGTGCCGAGGCCTCCCTCAACAATCGCTGCTTGAGAACCCAATCCAGCTGCCCGGCCAGTTCGTCCTGTGCGCCAGACTGGAGCCGCGACAGCACACGTTCCCAATGCGCAAGGAGGCTGCCCGCGTCCGGCACGATGTCCACGCAACGGCCCGATTCGACGAGGGGCCTCGCGTGCTCGAGGAACATCCACTGGTGTTCGACGGCGGTGACGCGCCGGCCGTCGACCAGTCGGCACGTCGCCCGAAGGGCGGGATCGTGGCTCCATACTTTGACCGCCGCCACGGGATCATCGAGGAGCACAGCCGGCGTGACGACACCCGCTTCGAGCATCGCCACCACGAGCTGGAGTACTCCGAGTTTCAGCCACGTGGCCATGTGGCAGAACGTGGCGTCGTACCCGATGATGTGCAGCCTCGCGTAAGAAACCGGTGTGGACCAGTCTGCCAGCCTCTCTCCGCAGAGCGCTTCGTCTCGCGTGTTCACCAGCGGCCTTTGCGCGGTGGTCTGGGGACCGACGACCGTCTCGAAGAAATCGGCGCGCTGCGACAGCTGAAACGGCACGTCGTCGCCGCCGTTCTCGGCACCCACCTTGCCCTGTCCCGTGAAGACGATGGCCGACGCCTGGAATGCCGCCATATACAGCACGTCCAACAGACGTGTCTGGAACATCCGGTCCCAGGCGTGCCGCGACATGAGGATGTTGACGTGGCTGCCGTAGCTGTTGCCGAACCCGTCGCTGTTGTTGAACATCGCTTCGACGCGCGCCCCTTCGTCTCGTCGCGCGTTGACGCGTGTCTGGGCCCGTTGCGCCAGGCGGAGCATCGCATGCAGGCAGGCCACCTGGTCCCGCGCCGATCGTGTCTCCGGGGAAGCCAGCTCGCAGTGATTCAGATCGATGTAGGCGGATCCGCCGTTTGCCAGGAACTTCCGGCCCTGGTCCTGCGCATTGTCGGCGACGGCCACCCACGCGCCACACCCGCACGGACAGAGTCGCCGGGCCGGTGCGGGCGTCGGCTTCAGCGCCGGAACACCGTCAATCGCAGCGAGCAGCAGGCGCGACGCCTCTGCCCCGCTGGAGACCGCGCTCTGGCGACCCGCGATGAAGTTCCCCAACTCGACGTCCATACCGCACAGTTTGGGGACCATCAGGCCACCTGCCCGCGGGTCAGGTACGCGTCGTTGGGCACGCGCCGCGCGGCGGGAGTCACCGCAACGACGTCGACATCCTGCGGCAGATCGCTCAGGTAGTGCCGGCAGTTCGCCGGCGTCAGCACGCGTGCCAGGCTCGGCATCTCCCGTTCGATGGCATGCGTCACATCGTCAAGGCAAAGCCCCTCGGCGCCCGTGTCGGCCTCGCGGACACACGCGCGCTCGATCGCGAGGGCAGCGACCTGCGCAAGGACCGCACCGCTCAGAAGGTCGCGGCACATGACGACGCGCTGCGTGCCATCCCGGAACATGACGATGGCCAGTCCGGCGTCGGCGTTCGGCGCGAAGAGTCTGGCGATCGCGGCATCCAGGATAATGTCGCGCGCCGCTCCGGCGTCGACATCGCCGTGCGTCGCGTAAGGCAGGCCGGAACGCAGGTGCTTGCCGAGAATCGCCCTGGCCGCCCGGCGGTTCGGCGCCGGCACGTGGATGACGCAGTCGCCGAGGCGACCGGGTCTGACAAGGGCCGGGTCGAGCGCATCCCGGCGGTTGGTGGACGACACGATTAACACATTGCCCCGGTCCTGGCAGCCATCGAGTTCGCTCGCGAGCGCCAACAGGACTCTGTCGTCCGGTCGCATCAGGGACGTGCCGCGGGTCGACCCGATCGCGTCGATCTCGTCGAAGTAGAGCACCACGGGCACGTCGGGCTCCCGCGCGCCCGCTTCCCTGGCGGCCCGGAATACCTCGCGGTAGTTGCGTTCGCTCTGTGCGAACCACATCGAGTTCAACGCACTGGGCCTGATGTTCATGAACCGCGCTTGCCCGTTCGGGGACACGCTTCGCAGACGGCTGACGAGCGCGCGGACGAGCAAGGTCTTCCCGGTCCCCGGAGGCCCCCAAAGCAGGACACTCCGCCGCTTGCCCGCCAGGCCGTACTTCTGCGCGAGCGGACCGTAACGGTGTGACAGCAGGACGGTACGATCAAGCTCCTCGATCTGCTCGTCCAGTCCCCCGATGTCGTCGTACGAAACAGACGAAGGCTCCTCGAAGAACGCGTCGGCACCCTGCGCGCGTTCCACACGCTCGAACGCCATGCCGACGGAACGGTCCCAGCGCACCAAGTCCCCCGGGCTGACGGCGTCCCGCGTCAGCGCACCTGCTGCATCCGTGACGATCTCCTCGTCTCGCACACTGAGCACCATGCGGCCGTCGGGGAGCCATCGGCCGAATGCCGCCACCTCGCCACTACTCGAAACCCTGGTCGCCAGGCGGGCAACGATCAGGTTCAGGTCGTGACTGAGGAGCACGTCATCCCCGGGCGACAGGCTATCGGCCTGAACGGATTCGCCGATCACCACTACTCGCTTTGTCGATCCGTGTGCCACGACGGCTGTCGGCGCGGGATCGCCCGGCCCGGCACCGATGTACACTCCCGGGTGCCAGGGCGGTGCGGTCAGCTTGTCGACGATGCGCTTCAACTCGGCGTGGGCGTCTTTGGCCGCATCGAGACCATTGTAGAGACGGTAGATCTGTCGCAGCAGCGTTCGGTCGAGTTCGGCACTCGATTCAGGGCCCAAGCTCCGAATCGTCGCCATGACACGGAGGCGCTCGTCCGAACTGGGTCCCTCGTGCGGCGGCGATACCACGACGGCGGCGGAAGCGGGGGCCTGGCGGTCGGCAGACGGACGCGGCATTGTTCTCTCCCTCAGAGGCGCTCGGCAAGGCCTGCGGCCCAGCCACACGCGACAGACGTCCACCCACCTCACGCGTGCATCCCGGCGACGAAGTACCCACGGTGCCGCAGGTGCCCCGCGTGCCAGCCGAAGGCCGTGATCGGCCGTTCTCCTCCGGTGCCAACGTCGACGACCAGCGCGATCTGGTGGGCAGCCGGGAACATCACTCTGTGCACAGCGGCGTCCTGCTCGCTGAAGAAGGCCGGACGCGGCACGGCACCGGCGTTGGCCACCGCGTACGTGGTGTCGGCCCCCCCGGACGGCGCCGTCTCGGAAGCCGCCGCACCCTCGTTCGCCGCGAGCCATGCCTCTGCCGGATGCGAGTGCCACCACCCGACGAGTGACTCGTCCTCAGCCAGCGACGCTCGCATGGCTCGCCACGTCTCGGCCGTGAACAACAATCGGGAAGACGATGCCTCGGTGTGTTCTGCAGCCACTTGTCGCGTTGCCGTCACGAATACCGTCTGTCGCTCACGGTCTCGCCACAGACGCCCGACCAGGCCTCCACCCGTCTCGTTCGGCGACGCGTGACCGGCGAGACGGGCGATCTCGCCCAGCAGCGCGCGCGGAACGAACAGCGGCACCTCGTCCGCCGCCGTGGCGTCAATGGCCTCGGCGTCACCCAGGAACTCGAGCAACGATGCGGACTCCACCCGGGGCAATGACGTCGTATCCACCACCAACAGCCCCAAACGGCCCCGGCGTGCGTCCGGTGCCCGCGTCGCGCGCGCCACGAAGAGCACGGACGCACCCGACTCGAGCGCCCCGGCTTCGACCAGGGGCACCGTGGCGGCGCGCGCGTACGGACGGAAGTAGCCCGTATCGATGACGCGCTCCAGGACGCGGTTGTTGCCGGCAGACAGCCGGATCCGAATCCCACCCACATAGGGCTCACCCTGGGCGTGCCACACGGGCTCGGTCTCTGTGCGCACCGCCCCCGGTGGCGCGCCCACACGCAGCGCCAGAAGCCGCGCCCACTGGCAGAGCGGTTCCACGTCCACATCGATCGCCGCGCGCCCGACGGGCACGCCGTCGGCGGTGAACAGTACCAGCGAGTAGTCCCAGCCGTGGGCGCTCATATTGACTTCGTCATGCCCCGGCACCGGCTTCGATGTTCGGCGTCAGCACGACCTTGTCGCCTTCCACCAGAGCATCGCCGACGCGCTCGCTCCCGTGCAGGTGGCGCCCCTCGCGCTCGAGCCGCGCGTGATACACCAGCGGCCGCCCCGCGCCATCCGTTTGCGGCATCTGCAGTTCCGCCACGACGTCCTGCAGCATCTCGCTCACGCGGCAGTCGATGGGCACGTTGCCCACTCGCGCGGTCTTCTGACCCGTCAGATCGCTTACTTCAAGTTCAGCCAGTGCCAGTGCTCCGTCTGTGTGCATTGCGTTGCTCCTTCTTGTGTGTTCGTTCGTTGGCGATGACGTTCGACATTCACGCGGGTGGCACGTCCCACCCGCGCCGGGCGAGGTACTCCCGGGCGACGCGCTCATCTGCCAGCGCGCGCGCCTCTCGGGCGACCATCTGGCTGGCGACGGCCAGCGCGGACAGCGCGTGCTGGAGTTCTTCCGCCGGACCGTCCGCGTGAAACCAGGTTTCGATGTAGATCGCCGAGTCGTCCGCATCCTCGTCGACGCCGCTGCGGACCAGGCGCATAGCCGCCGACGTCGTCAGGAGCAGCACGCCGACGGCTGCGCGTGTGATAGCCAGCGGACTGCGAATGGTGGCCAGGACCGCGCGCAACCGAACCTGGCCGGCCCCCATCGGCTCGACGATCGCTTGCACCAACTGCCCACGCACGCCAAGGTCGACGGCGTACCGGGTGGCCGAGCGCTGCACGAATCGCCATCCGATGGCGGCAAGTACCGCACCCAGGTCGGGGAGGTTGTCGTCGGCTGCGGGGCTGCGCGGGCGGCCAGAGGGTCGTGCCGTCGCCGGGAGGATGCGCAGGACTGCCCCGGCAGGGGCCACCGCTCTCACGAGGCCGCTACAGAGGGGCGCCGTGGGGTCGGCGCGCTCATCGACCGGCCGCGCGCGCCTGGCCGCGCGCATGAAGCGCCCGCAGAGTTGCGCAGCGGCCCGCAGGCCGGCACACGCAGACTGCACCCGCACCGCCACCGGCACGCCTTCCATGAGGGCCACGTCCGCGCGCGCGGCGACACGAGTCTGACCCGGGACAATCACGAGTCTCGCATCCCCAGGCAGCTCGCCGTTGAGTCTGAGCACGTCCCACGGGGCCACGTTCTCGGCCTCGGGGGTGACCGCGCACTGCAGCGTCGCCCATTCACGCTCGATCTCGACCGACAGCGGGACACGGACGCCAGTTGACACGGTGAGGCGGTGGCCAAGACGAGATCCGGTGTGGAACGTCAGTTCGGCAAGCGCGGCATCCACGATCGCCGGCCACCCCGGGCGTCGGGGGCTCACGCCAGCCTCCGGTCGCTGACGTCGTCCGTCGCCGCCGCGCGCGCGTCGCCTGGCGCCGCCGGAGACCGCCACTTCAGACCCCGCCGGTCAACGGGAAGCTTGTCCTGGTGTTGGCGGGCCCACGCCGCCGCTTCGCGGTTCAGCGCGTCGTGCGTCGCGTATCGTTGATACGTGACGATTTCGAACAACTGGAAGAGAATCTCTGTGAGGTTCGTGCCGGGCGACAGGCGTCCGAGGCACACGACGGGTGCCGTGCTCGAAATGTTCGGATGCCAGGCGTTTCGCGGTCCCAGCCATTCCACAATCTGGTAGGGCTGCACGCGCCGGAGGTAGTCCGGGGGAAAGGCCACGGATGCTTCGGAGTACGTCATCGGGGCGATGGTCCCGGTTGGTTCGCGCAACAGGCCCGTGCAGCGAAGCTGGACGACGTAGCGGCTGAACGGCGCCGGCCCCACCGGCACCAGATCCACCAGGTCACTCTGGCGCGCGAGCGCCAGACCATCCTCGTTCTGGCGGTCGAGGAAACGGGTCAGAATCCGATCGGTCATGTTTCCTCCGGTCGCCACACGGCATCGCCGTCTTCGTCGGTGCGACGCCCGCACACCTGGCAGAACGGCACTGACGTCCAGCAGGGGTAGTCGGCCGTCTCGTGAAACCAGGACCGGCACGCCGGACACCGCACCACCGCCTCACCAACGGCGACATCCCCGGTGCACCGCGCGCACCGGACGTTCCCTCGCCCTTCTTCGAACGTCACGCGAGCCGCCGGCGCGTCGTCTGCGAACACGAGCATGGTGCCGTCGCCCGCACGAATCTCGTCCCGGTGTGTTAATACCCGCAACCCGTGCTCGAGCGGTTCGCCGTTGACGAGAACCCCGCGGCCGCTGCCGATGAGCACCCACGTGTCGCGGGCGAGCGCGTCCGACCGGCGAATCGTGAGGCGGCCGATGGTCAGCCCCTCGGCGTCCAGCGGCCGGGCTTCGAATCGTCCGGCGATCTCACGAATCCAGACTCGCGCCATCGTTCTCCCCGCTCAGCCGCCGCCTCGCGGCGGATCGGCCCCCCGTGGCGTCCGGCCCCCGGCGTGGCTCCGGGAGCGGCAGCCGGACATGACGCATCCAGACTAGCCCCGCCCTGATCGTCACTTCGGTCGGCCGTGCCGCCCGTCCGGCGACTCGGTGAATTCCCGCCGGGTTCAGCGCCAGCGGCGTGGAGAATCACTGAGCATCACCTTCACCTCCGGACGCCGATGGCAACGACGTCCACCACTCGAACCGGTCGAGCGACTCGAGGGTCTCGGCGCCTGTTCCCGCACGAAGCAACGCGAGGATGATCGACGCTTGCTCTGGCGCGAGGCGGCAATCGATCAACTCGATGACAGGCCCCATCGCCCAGGAGTTGAGGGGCCGGGGGCGGCAGAAATGCGCCTTCAGCGCTATCAGCGTGGAGTGATGGGACGCCCCGCTAAGCATCGCGATGAGCAGTCTTAGCCAGGCCACCCTTGCGACGATGTGGTCCGGTACCAGGCCTGGGGCCGTCATGGCCCGTTCCGCGTTCGCCGCCGCCCCGGGCAGATCCCCGAGGATGAGCAGCACCCGTGCCATGTGGCAATGTGTGGACGGCAGGTCGTGACCTTCGGCAATCAGTCGCTGCAGAACGTTATAGGCCTCCTCGAATCGCCTTCCCTGATACGCATTCAGCGCCATCGCGGCGCCAGAGAACGCTCCCCAGTCAAGGGGAGGTCCGACTGGGAGAGTCTCGTACGTGGAATACCCGCGGGTGGTGCGTGCGTCTCGCCAGCACTCGGTCTCCATGAAGGGGTCGTTCAGATCCAGCCATCGGGGATGGTCGCGGCTCGTGACGCGATGCCAGTCGCAGCGATACCGGGGTTCGGTGCCGGCGAGGCGTTGTACGGCGAGGCCACGAACTCTCCCCCGACCGTAAGCCGGCGGCGAGTCGATGGCGGGGGCGATGTCGCCAACCCCCGGCTGCCGGTGCGACAACACGCCGGCCCGCTCCAGTTCAGAGAACACCCCCGATCCGCCAAGCTGGCCGAACCGAAGGTCGAGTGCACACAGGTCGCAGCGCAGCGCGGAGGCCTTTTCGAAGTCGGCGATGCCGACCGGTGACGATCCTCTGCCGCCAGCTGCACGGAGAGGCGCGTTCCGGTACTCGAGGTCGGTCCAACTCGAACCACGACTCGCCAGCGCCCGGGAGAACAGTGAGTGCCGGACGGCCCAGTCGAGACTCGTGGCGAGGGTTGGAGCGCCCGACTCGAGTTCGTCGAGCACGGCCCTCCATTTCGCGCAGGCGTCGGCGGCCCAGGGTGGCATGAACTCCGCGCCCAGATAGTGCTCGGCGCAGTGCAGGTACTCGCGCTGGATGTCGATGGCCGTCACCGTCTGTCCCGATTCCAGCCCCACTCGCGCCCGGCAGGCCGGGTCGGCAGCGATGCGATGGAACGCACGAACCGGATTCCGCAGTACCACCCATTTGCCGGGGTCCAGTTCGGCATCGAGCATCGCCACCACCAATGCCGTCGTCGCCACCTTGAGCCACAGTGCCCGCTCCGACAGCAGGTTCTCGCCACACGTCACGTGAATCCGGTGGTACTCGCCAACGCTGAGCGGTTCGTTCTTGATGTGGACAATGCCTCGGCCGGTTGTGGCCGCGCTGGACACCACATCGGTGCAGAAGAACGCCCGTGGAGACAAAGCGAAGCGCAGTCCGCGCGGGGTGCTGGCGAACCCGCCGCTGCCCGCAAAGACGACACGCGATACCAGGTGTGACACCAGACCGGGGTTCACGCAGTGGGGAGACCGTATCGAGAGATACGATTCGTGTGCGCCCCACGTGGTGCCCGACAGGTAGTCGACGTTCGACTTGAACACGACCGGACGCTCGTCCAAGGACACGCCGGCGAGTAGGCGTTCGATCAGGCGGTCCCCCGCAAGGCTGTAGCGCACCGCATCGTCCGGGTGCGACGTCTCCACGGCCGAATATTCGAGGTGCTGGCCGTCCACATACAGCCTCGAGCCAGACGTCAGGAAGATGCCCCTGTCAGACTCGTCGGGAAGACAGCGCAGATCAGCGGCTGCGGTCGACCAGAGGCGGCCCGCGGCCTCCAGGCCCGACGTTCGGCTGCCGACGCCGCCGGCCGGGGCAGCCCCGTACTCGGTTTCGAGCCCGAACAGCGGGCCCCGGACGCGACGCCCGGAATGCACCGGAGACACGGCTTAGTCTCCCGCCAGTTCGAACCAGCGGATCTCGTCGCCGCGGGCGATACCGAAGACGTCACCCGTGTCGAGGCCAAGAGCCCGCAGGGACCGGTCGCCGGCTCCGCGCCCGCCGTCGGCCAGACCGATCATGCCCGTCAACTGCGCGCCGACCGCCTCGAGGCGGCCTTTGCAGTGGTTGCAGGTGCGATCCTTGCCGGTCAGCGCGCGGGCGAGTTTGAGTGCCGGTGCCGCGCGGCCGCATCCCAGGCAGGTCATGCCGACGACGAACGGGGCGCCGTCGAGCGTGAGGGCGCCTGCAGACGGGTCGAGCGGAGCCGCCGAACCCAGGCCAAGGGCGCGGCCGAACGTGAGAGCGTCCGGAGCCGCGTGAAGGCAAGTGATCTTGCGCGGCGCGTGGTCTGCGAGCCGGCACTCGGCGTTGCGCCGGAACCGCGTCACCACAGCTGAATGCACGTCGGCACTGAGGACGATCTCGTGGCTGCCGCGGTCGTTCGGCTCACCACGAAGCAGGCGCGCGCACTCGGTCGCCTGCAGCGCCGCCGCGAGCGCGCCGAGTTCCGCCGGGGCGCCCGAGGCCGGAGCCAGGCGCTGGCCGCTGGGCTGGCAGGGGTAACGCTGCTCGAGGGCGTCGTAGTCGGCCTGATCCCACCCGCACTCGAGGCAGGCGTGGCCATCACCGGGGAGGATGACCGACACACGGGCAAGCTGGCCGTCGGCGAGGATGCCGGCGTCGACGTACGGCACCCCGAGATGGCGAGCCGTCTGATTGAGGAACTGGCGGGCCGCCCGGTTGTCGACGCAGCCCAGGATGACCGATGCGCGCAGCTGTCCAAGCGGGACGTCCTCAGCGAGTGCGCTGAACGCCTCAAGTGATACCGACGGACGAATCCGGCGCAGACGCAGCGCCTGGACCTTCGCCTTGCTCTTCCCCACCTCGCCTGCCGTCATGGACTGCGAGACGACGTTGGTGGTTTCGTAGGCGCCCGGGTCGACGAGGGTGACGCGCCGTACCACAGGCATGCGGGTCACCAGTGGAGCCACATGGGATCCAATCGTGCCGAGGCCGACAATGGTGACGGAGAGCGGGGACGGAAGTGGAGCGGGCATCGTCATTCTCCCAGGCGCGCGGCGTTGCCGAGCCAGAGCCGCAACCCGTATTCGCGGTTCTCAACGAGGTCGCCGAGTTCCCGGTGCATGTCCGGGGGGGCGAGGGTGATGCCGGAGAGCTGACGTTCGAGGGTCGCGAGATCCATCGTGGCCTCCTGGCGCCGCATGGCGCCTGCAGGCCAAAAGGGTGGCACGGCAAGAGAGGGTCACTCGCAAGTCCCCGGCGGGAGCGGGCTGCGTGGCCTGCAATTCGCGGTGCTGGACCGAAGAATCACCGCGAGTCACTTGCGTCAGGTGGACTGACGCCGACGCTCCGCGGGATCCGGGATGCTGGGAAACGCGTGGCGCGGAGCCGGACGCGGCGCGCGGAACGCAGGCGACTTGGTCGCGCCTGGCTTCATCGGTCCCGCGCGCCCCAGAGTCGTGCCGTACGCGACGGCGAGCAGACACACCGGGATGAGGATCGCCAGGACGCCAGCGACCAGGGCCGCCACTGAGATCTCGTACGTCCGCGATGATTGTTCGGGCATGCAGGTGACCTCGACGGCCGCGGGAAGCGGCACGGGCCGGAAGCCTCACGGGCTCGCCGCCTCGTTGACGGTATCGCAACCGCGAGAGTCACTCGTGGTCGTCCCTTCCTGCCGTTGGCGACCGACTTGACGGGAAGCGCTGCCGTCGCTTAGCGTAAGGGCTTCGTTCGGGACCGCTGTCGTCGGTTCACCGCTGGCGCCCGATTGTCCGTATGCCTTTGTTGATCGTCGTTGGCGTCTGGCTGATGTTCGCAGCCGTGATCTGCGCCGCCGGGTGGTGGCTGGCGGGCGTGTTGCGGCTCCCTCGCCGCAGTCGGATCGTGTTCGCGCTGGTCACACTCGGAGGCTCGCTGGCCGGCGTGCTCCTCTGGCGAAACACGGCCACGCCGGCTCACGCCGAAATCACCCTCACTGCTCCCGCCCCGCTGACGCACGTCACAGGCACCGCCCTGCGCATCGAGGGTTCGGTGCAACCTGCCGGCGCGCGGATTGCCCTTGCCGTTCGCGCCGAAGGCGATCCGCGCTGGTGGATTCAGACCGGACGCGTCAGTCGCACGCGACGGGGCGGCATCGAACACTGGGCGGTCGAAGCGACGCTCGGCACTCGCCGTGAAGGCGCGGGCCAGGCCTTTGAGGTGGTCGCCCTCGCATCGGCGAACGGCGCGCTCTTCGACGTATTCGCCGGCCGCTATCTCCTGCCGGGCAGCACGCCTGCCGTCCCGCCATGGGCCCAGAGCGCGCCGGTGCTGGTGTGGAGAGCGCAGTGACTCCGCGCCGGCGCCGAGCCATTGCAGGGGGCCTGATCGTCGGCCTCTACGGACTCCTCACCATCCCGATGGCGCTGTGGCCGACGCTGGGTCATCACTGGGAACACGTCCTCTTTCTTGCGCTCTATTGCGCAATGGCGCTGGCACTCGCCCTCGAGGGCGCGGAACTCATCCTGGCTCTCGCATGGACGCCATGCCGCCTCCCGCTGGCGGCTTCTGCCTCGGACGCGACGCAGACAGCTGTGCTGATGACGGTCTGCGACGACTGGGACGCCAACGCCGTTGCCGCACTTGGTCCGCTCGCCGAGGCCGGCCACGACGTATTCATTCTGGATGACTCCAGCCACTCCAGCACGGCCTCCCGCGCCATCCCTTGCGGGATCACCGTCGTGCGCCGGCCCGTCAGGCGTGGCGCCAAAGGAGGCAATCTCAATCACTGGCTCGTTGCCTCCGGCAATCGTTACCAGAACGCCATCATCCTCGACTCAGACAGCATCGTGCCGCCAAAAGCGGCGGCCACAATGATGCGTGCCGCAGCGCACCCGGCCAATAGAGCCGTCGCGGTCTTTCAGGCCAAGACCGCTGCGCGGGTCGGTGCGGGCACGACGATGTTCGCCCGCCTCCAGGGGCTCGGCGCCAGGCCGCGGGCCCGGGTGTTCGAGCGCGTGCACGCCCACCTGGACATCCTGATGTCCTTCGGCCACAACCAGTTGCTCCGCCTCGCGCCGATCAGAGCACTTGGCGGATTCGACGAGGTCCTGACGAGCGAAGATACCGTGCTGAGCCTGAGACTGGCGGAACTCGGGTACCGCACCGCGCTGGTCGACACGTGGACCTTCGAGAGTGAACCCGACACCCTGGGGCGCTCCATCGCCCGCACGACCAGATGGGCCAGGCAAACCGTAGAGTTGTTCTCGCGGCGATGGCACCGCGTGCCCCTTCGCCTGAAACTGCTGCTCTGCCGGCACCTGCTGTCCTACGCGCTACCCCTAGTCGGCCTGCTCCTGCTGTTGGGTTCGCTCTGGGCCGCGCCCGCGTCTGCTGGAGCGACGCTGGGGTTTCTGAGAGCGACGGTGTTGTGGACCGCCGGGTACGAGATCTACGCCTTGGCACTGGGACTCGTCACCGGGGTCTTCCTCGCCATCGTCGTCATGCGAACCCGCCTTGCGCGCGTCGAAGGCGTCGGCTGGCGCCAGTGGCTGATGGGGATGCTCCTGGGCACCGGCCCGCACGTGGCGTTGCTGCTCCCGCTGGCCGCGGCGCTGCTCGCCTCCGCCGCCGGCCGCCGCGTCCGCTTCCGGCCGACGAATTCCGCTCCCCACGGGCATTGGTCCCAGGGCTGGCTGCTCACGGCAGGCACGGCGGCGCTCACCATCCTGGTCTGGATCGGCGTGGTCATGCATCCAGGAGCCCTGTTCATCGGCCTGAACCTGATCTGGATCGGCCTCTTCACGCTGGCGCCGGTCTCTGTCGCCGTGCTGAGCTTTGATGCACCTGCCGGCAGACACGATGCCGAAACGGAGCCGTCGCCATGCGGCTAGCCAGCCTGCTGGGCTACGACTTTTTCGTCTCGTACTCGCACAAGCAGAGACCGTCTGCGGCGTCGCTGGTTCAGGCGCTGCAGGCAAAAGGATTCAGGCTCTTCATTGACCAGCAGAATGTCAGAAAGAGCGACTACTGGCCGATGGTCGTCGAACGCGCGATCCGTCGGAGCCAGGCCGGCATTTTCATTGTCACGAGGGAATCGAAGAAATCGTCCGAGGTACAGGCCGAACTCCGCCACCTCTTCTCCTGTGGCTGCGACGTGTATGCGATCGTGATCGGCGGCACCGAGCTTCCAGAGTGGTTGGCGGCGAAGGACATCATCAGAATCACCGACGAGTCCGACGCGTCCTGGAACGAGGCCGCCAGCGCAATCGCCCTGAAGGTCCCGAGATGGTGGCAGCTGTCCCTGTGGGCGGTCGCGGCGCTGCTTGCGGCCTCGTGTGCGATTCCGGTCGGGGGTGCTGTCCTGTCTCGCAACAGGCTCGCCGAGACTCACGACGCCGTGCGGCAGTTGCAGGAACGTATCCAGATCTACGACCACCAGGTGTCGTCCATCATTCCAGAGATAGCCTTCACGGGCGAATTCAAGTACGTCGACCCTGCTACGGGACGTCACATCGCGACGGATCAATGGGAAAACGGGGCCCTTCTGTACCGATGGTTCTACGAGGGGGAGAAGGTCGTCGCGCAAGACGCTTTCCCGCACAACGCTCCGAACTCAGTTGCCGAGAAGCGCCGGGAGTACATAGGACCAGACCGGAAGATCCTGCTCATTGACTACTTCACCTCGACAGGCGCCCTGCGGCTCAAGTGCGTGCCGCAGGACGGGGATCCCACGCGGTGCATCCCGCTGCGCGACAAAATGCACTCGCCACTTCCGCCGCCATCGGTGCTGTTCTATCGATAGCCGGAGCCGGCAGGGAATCCACCCCGAGCCAGCTTGTGAGGTGGTCACGAGCGCTGGCTACCGGTCGACGAGTCGCCGGTTCTCCTCGGGAACCCACGAATAATCGCGCGATACCGCCCTGCCCCGCCAGTCGCGCAGCGCGAGCCGGATCATCTCCGCGCTCGGCGCACGGCAGAACAGGTTGAAGTCGATCTCCTCGAGGAAGGCTCTCAGCTCCCGTGCGTTCCCGCTCCAGGCGTAGTCGCACAGCGACGCCCACGCCTCGGCCGGAACGGGCCGGTCGCCCTGCGGATCGAGGCGGGCCCAGAAGTGCGCCGCGAGGACCGGAATGTCTTCCGGGTGATTGCGCAAGGCTGGCGTCGGAATCTGCCAGGGCAGCAGCGTGAGGTACAGGTCTTCGCGGAACCGTGCCGCCCTCACAAACCGCCCCAGGCGCTGGCGCGACGCCACGATGATGCGCACGTTGGCAGGGGTATGATCCCGCAGCGTGCCCAGTCCGTGACCGTCTTCCAGCACGCGAACCAACACCGCCTGCTGCGCCAGCGACAGGTCCGCGACTTCGTCGAGGTAGAGTGTTCCGCCGTTGGCGGCACCCCACAGGCCCATCCGCTCGAAGACCACGTGCCCGGCGCCGTCGCGGATCCCGCCGAATGACCCCGGACCCACGGCGTCCTGCGCGACCGCCGCGCAGTTCATCACCACGAACGGCCCGGCCGGCTTGGGCCCGGCGGCGTGGATGGCGCGAGCGACGTTGTCTTTGCCGGTTCCCATCTCTCCGGCGATCAGCACCGGGTGTGTACCGCGGGCCGCCAGCATGATGCGGCGACGCACCTCGCACGCCGCCGGGGAACCGCCCACGAACGACGTGGCCACCACGTCGAGGACAGGGATGTCGCCCACCTCGCGGACGGCCCAATCGCCACCGGCGCCCGCTGGCTCGCCCGGCGCGGCACCCGCGGACGGCAACTGCACGTCGGCCCGCCGCAGCAGGGCGTCTGCGACGCCGGACTTGGCCTCCACCACCAGCAGCCCACGCCAGTCCTTGAAACGCCGCGTCGCGATGCAGGTCCGGATGCCGCGCTCGGCGAGGTGCGGCCGTTCGTACTTACTGGCGACCAGCCGCACCGCTCTTTTCGCGCGCAGGAACGTGGACAACTGACGACCATCAGCCTGACTGATGCGGAGCGGCCGCGGCACAGAGTCCGGCAGGGCGGCCAACATCTCGGCCAGGTACTCGCGAGGGACGACCAGGATCACGCCCTTGGTCGGCCGGACCGACCACGATTCGAGGTCCGCCGGCGTCACCAGGCGGTGCGTCAGGAGCGTAGAGTTCGAATCAGCGTACGTGACTTCCCAGATCGGCATTCGTGCACCCGGACAGAACACGGCATCGTAGCTGAACCACCGGGCCGACTCAACCGCGGAAACGGGTCCGACCCAGGGGCGTATCGCCCGCACGTCGGCCGCCCTCGTACCATCGCATGGACACGACGGTAGCCTTTTGCTACCCTACACCCATGAGCCAGCCCGTCAAGCTCTCCGATCAACTCGTGCTGGACGCCCGCCTGGCGGGCGAGGCCACCGAGCGGTCGATCGCCGGTCAGGTGGAGTTCTGGGCCAAGCTGGGGCGCGCCATCGAGCCACTCCTGCAAGGCCACCAGGCCCTCGCGCTGTGCCGCTCGGGCGCGGCGGCATCGTTGTCGACACTGGTCGACGGGATCGGTTCCGCGGCCGGTCGGGATCGCCTGGCGCAGCATCTGGCCGCAGCACCCTTTCCACGCTACGCACCTGCTCCTGGCCGCAAGGGTTGGCTCATTCGCACGGAGGCGAACGGTACGACGGCTGTTGGCCGCTTCGTGAACCGCGTCTTCGTTGTGCCAGACCGGCGGCGGCAGCGGCCGTGACGCGTCCACCGCGGGGAACCCGGTCCGGCCGGCATCGCGTAATGGTCCCGACGGCAGACTCGGGCCGGCAGGCCTGGCTCGACGCGCGCCCGCTCGTCCTCGCCATCGCCGGCCCGAACGGCGCCGGCAAGACGACGTTCTTCCAGGCACACCTGGCGGCGGCCGGCCTCCGTTTCGTGAACGCCGACGCCATCGGCCGCGAACTGGGCCTCGAGGCCTACGACGCCGCCCGGGTGGCGACCGACATCCGCGAGGCCCTGCTGGCGGCGCGCGAGAGTTTCATCTTCGAAACGGTCTTCTCGGACCCGGCGGGCGACAAACTCGCGTTCCTCCGCCGCGCCACAGCGGCCGGCTACAACGTCGGCCTCTGCTTCATCGGGCTGTCGCGAGCGAGTGTCTCGGACACGCGCGTGGCGATGCGTGTCACCCAGGGCGGCCACGACGTGCCGGCCGAGAAACTCGCCGCACGTTACCCGCGCACCATGGCCAATCTCGCACAAGCCCTGGCCGAGGTTCCGCACGTGCTGGTGTACGACAACGACGACCTCGCGCACCCGTATCGCTGGTGCGCCGAGTTCGCGGCCGGGCGACTCGTCGCGCGTGAGAAGCGGTGGCCGCGGTGGCTGCATACGGCGGCCGCGGGTCGCCGGTAGCCGCACGCTACCCTCCTGCCCTCCCCACCCGCTGCACCTTGAACACGATACGGGCGAGCAACGCCGAGATCTGTCGGACCGCATTGCGGTCTGTGCCCTGAGCCTCGACCGACAACGCCTCGAACGGCACGGACGCTAACGGCTGGATCACCCGCTTCGTCGAGGAACTCCTCGCCGAGCACAAGCGCTTCGCCACGGGGCGCGCACTGAACCCCTTCCTCGACCTGCACACCATCACCACCGGCGCGGACTGGCAGCTTCACCTTGCGCACGGTTCGCCCACTCGCGCCTGTTCCTCGCCTTCCTCTCGCCGAACTCTCTCCTCACGATGTGCTTACGAAGGTGAACGCCCTCTTGGGACCGCGCGGCTTCAACATTCGAGACCTTGTTCGGTAGTTGGTCGCGACAGACGGTTCAACTAACTCGGGCCCGAACTGCGGGACCGCATCCGCGGGGACGGCATCGGCTGCAGGCTGAGGCGGCTCTGCCGGCTTGGACTGCGGGTTGGCGTGAGTGCCGGAGCCTCGCGCTAGTCTCTCCATGCTATTGGGAACCTGCCTCCGCGCGTTCAAGAAGGACTGCAGGGTGCCGGAGAGGCTCGAGGACCTTCGGATGCGGCGCGCCTTGGCCGGGTTCAGAGATCCAGCACGACCGAGGGCTGGTCGAGCCGCCCGGCCAGGGGCGAGCACACAGGCACGACCGCGAGCGGCAGAGTGCTTGCCGAGGCGACGGCGGCGACGACAGGCGGCCCGGACGGCAGCGCGGCCTTCGCGCTATACTGCCGCCTTCACCGGCACCGCCTTGAAGCCGGCCACTACCAGCAGGTCCGGGATGGCGCGCCCGGCGGAGCGGTCCTTGTCCTGATCGGTGGGACTCAAGTCCGGCCAATCCACAAGCAGGTTGTGGTACTTCATGTCGTTGTTGCGGTCTTTCGCGAATGTCCAACCGTTCGCTCGGCGTTCTGCGCACCACCCGAGGTGTTCCGCACGTGCGATTCGCTCCAGATGCTGCTCGATCGCCGCTCGGAGCGGCGGCAGCCAGGTTCCCGTGTCGCCCTCCCGCTGAGGCTCGAGCACGAACCCGATCAGCGCGAGGTGATCCGGGATCCGCCATGCAGCCGCTCGGTTGGACGCTTTCGCGTCCGCGGTCAGTTCGTCATAGGCCTTCATGATGGAGGGATGAATCACCCAGGCCTTCGTCGGGTTCTTCGCGGCGTCAGCCGCGAGGCGCGATTTCTGGGCCTCGTCCAGGAAACGATGGTGGATCGCCGCCGCGAGCGCCTCGAGGTCAGGCGTTCGCTTGAACGAGTCGCCAGCGGACAGCAGACGCTGGAACGCGTCGGCGTGCGTTTCCCGGTTCAAGAGCGGAAACGGCGGTAGTGCCGAACGGTTCAGGCGTCCGAAGACCCGGCCCTGGCTGAGTGCGTTCACGATCTTCTCGAACGACCGGGCGCCATGCCTGTAGGCCGGCACGGCCAGCAGCGCGTGCAGCAGCGCGGCATCGACGTCCAGTATCTCGTTGTCGCTGAGCTTCAGGATCCCGCGAAGGATGAGTGCCCGACGAATCGGCCAAGTGATGTCCTGGCAAGCCGCGCCGGCCCGGGGATTCGGTCCCAGGACGTTCAGGAATCCATGCAGGCGCGACACGAAGTCCGGACCTTTCAGGAGTACGAACGCGCGATGGCGCTCGCGAGCCTCCCGCCAGGTTCTGTAGCGCTCTTCCCGATCGGCCGGATCGAGGTCCGACAACTCCTGCTTTGACGGCGCGACGGGAGCGGGCACCCCGAACTCGTCGATCGTCGGGCTCGTGCCGCCAGCGAAGAGGAACACGCACTTGCCGATCGGGTGCGTGATCTGTCCTTCCTGAAACGCGCCGTCCTGCATGGGCGCAAGAAGGTACTGCAGCCAGCGGTACTCCTGGGAGTCGAACTCGTCCCAGAATGCCACAGGAGTGGTTCCACCGAGCACCGCGTCCCGTATGCGGTGAAACGCCCCGACCAGCTCTTCGAGCCCCTTGAACTGGGACAGGTTGAACTCGAGGAACTGTGACTTGTCGCCCAGAATCGCCTTCGCAAGCGCCTTGACGCCGAACGACTTCCCGGCGCCCGGCGGTCCGAAGACGCCAATCGACAGTGGCTTGCCCTGCACACCGCCGTCTTCGTACCTCCGGATCAGCGCCTCGAGAGTCCGCAGGCTCTCGATCTCACTGCGGTCGACGCTGAAGAGCGGCCCCATGCGAAGCGCAGGTACGTGCGAGAGGGCGGAACCTCCGTGGAGTGCCGCCATCTGCGCGAGACCAGTCAGCGGAGCGGCCGGCAACCCGGCGCCCGCGGCGCCCCGTTCGGATTGTTCGAGGATCGTCCACTGACAGCCACCCGGCATACACGTCCCAGTCGGTACCTCGACAGGAACGAAACCGCCTGTCTTCTCTACCGCCTCCGCCACACAGCGGCCGATCTCGGCCACCGGCAGGCCAGGAGCCACCCCGGCCCGCGCCGGCCCATGTCCGAGTTCGAGCAGCAGCCGCTTGGCGGCGAGGCCGCCGGCGATTCCTTCCTGCAGTGCGTGACGCATCGTCTGGACGTCGGCAAAGGGACTGGGCAATGCCGCTGCATGGCGCGCCATCAAACGGTGCGCTAGCCCTGCCGTGAAGCACGTCTGGAATCCGTACGTCGTCCCCTCGAACTGGCGGCCGTAGTCGCCCTCCAGCGAATCGTGGCGGAACAGCAGCCGCCAGGCCGCACCGGCAGCGCCTCGCTCGTACCACAATGCCCCTTCCGATTCGTAGGTGATGACGAGGTGCGCCGCTCCGAGCAGATCGCCGGCGACAGGATCGCAGCCGAGGGCCTGGATGGTGTGCTCGACGCACTGCTCCCAGGACAGCCGCGGGCTGATCTGCACGTCTTCCCTCCGGAGATCGCCTGCGGATGCGACAACGATCAAGCGATCCCGGACAGGTTCGAGCGCAGCCCACACGTCGCCCCGGCAGAGCGGCCAGCTCATCTTCAGCAGGAACCAGCCAGCCGAGTCGCCAGCGAACGCCGGCCACACCGGCGTCGAAACACCGTGCCTGAAGAGGATGCCGCCATCGTCAATCAGGGTGAGCACCGCATCGCCGTCCGATGTGCCCTGCACGCGCCGGAAGACGTCGGCCTGCCTGGTGGGCTCCGTCGACCCGTAGCCGAACGGCTGGCTTGAACGCCAGACACGGTCCTTCGGCGCGCTCTTCTTCCCGGCATGCGCGGTCCATACGCCATACGAGCGAAGGTGAGGGGGCAGGGACGTCTCCAGATCGGCCGTCTCGAGATCAAGGCGGACGTCGTAGGCCGCTCCCCCCGCTTCGGCTGCAGCCCGGAGGATGTTTCGCGTCAGGAACGCGCCGCCGAGCTCCTGCCGGTATTGCGTGCCCGGCTCGCTGAACGAGGTCGCCGCCGTCCGGATGCCGCCGTAGAGATGGCAGTCCAGGACGATGTCACCAGTGACAAGGATAGCTGGCTTCTTCATATCATGCTGACCTGCGCCGCTGCTCGTTGGCCTTCGACAGCGATCGCTGCTGGAAACGGGAGTCGCGAATGCCACCCAACACTATTGGGAGCCGGGCGGACCAGGTGCGCCGTGGCTCGTTCGTCGACGCGGCGGATGCTAACACAAACCAGAACCGCACTGCCGCCGAAGCACAATCGTGTCCGATCGGATACACCTGCGGTCTGCCCATGGCGACGGCGCCGGTGCTCACCGAGCTATCGCTCCGGACGCCCCGGCTACCTCAATCAGGCGGCGACGGCTGGCGCCTTGTGGGCCGCCAGGTTGTCCAGCAGCGGGACGTCGCCGGGCCGCAGGGTCCGGATCAGGCGGCGGCGCACCCAGGCGATCAGGGTATTCACGCTGATCGCAAACCGGGCCGCGACCAGCGCATCCGACGCGCTCGTGGTTTCGTCCGTCCGCCCGGCCCGCTCGCGCAGCGCGAGAGGATAGGGATTCGACATACGAGCAATGGATCACAGTTGATCTCTCAACTCAAGTGAGTCCTTGAGAGTCCTGGGGTTAGACGAACCACTCCGCGTCGAGTTGCAGCCGCAGCCACTCGCGGTGCTCCTGTTCGAGAAACAGCTCGTTGTTTCGAATACGCCGGATGACCTGCGCAGGGTCGGAGCGGTCACGATCGAGACGGCAGATGGCCCGGTCGAGTGCCTGCGCCTTGGCCGGAAAGGTTCTCGCGCGACGGCCGAGTTCAAACGCCGCAACCCACATTCGCACGCCAACGCCAACGACCGGCAACATAGCAGCGAGTCCGAGCGCGCAGGAGGCGATGGCATGCCACAGGTGGTCACCGCCTGGCAGCCCGTCGAGCGCGCCCAGACCGGCGCCGAGATCGACCGCCACGTGGACGACGACACACCCGACAGTGCTCACGAAGAGGGGGAACTTCAGGCGCTCCTGGGATGCCGCCACCTTGATAGCCTGCGCGGCCTTGCTCCGGAAGTAGCCGGCCTGATAGGCGAGTCGTTTGTGGCGGTAGTACACGGCAACAGCAGCCGCCGTCTGGACGTCCGACACGGGGCGCAAGCCCGCGGGATCGTCCACCTCGGATGTATCGCGTTTGGTCCACTCGTGCAGCTTGTCGATCGACTCGCACAACACCGTCTCGGCCAGTTCCTGGCGCACCCATCGGCGCCAGTCATCCGCGGCGTCGCCCCACAGATCGAAACGACCGAGCGCCCTGAACTTCAGGATGCGGATCCGCTCGGCCAATTGCCGATGCGAGAGCCATCGGGCGTTCCACCTCGCGCCAACCCCCACCACCACAGCGCCAATGCCGGCGACCACCGCCAGCGCTTCGAGCACGAGCCCGACTCTGACCAGGCTGGGCCACACGCTTCCCAGTACCAGTTGGGTCACCGCCAGCAGGATCGCGGCGATACCAGAAACGATTGAGACTCTGGCAAGGCGGCGGTACCTGTCCTGGTAACGAATCGCCTCTGCGTTCGCGGGACGATACCTGGGGTTCAGCTCGGCTTGGAGGAACTCGAGCGCTTGAGCCAGCCCGGGGAAGTGAGCGACGACCGCGCGGTCGGATTCATCGTCGATGTCGAAATCGCTGCGCTTGCCGTCGAGAGCCAATTCAGTCTGCGCAGCGAGATGATGGTCGAGTTCGAGCAACGGACCGACGAGGCCAGTGGGGGCCTCCACCACCGAAGTAGCCATTGGAGCAGAGTCGCTCGGTTGAATCGTGTCGGCCACGGGTCCTCCCGCGTTCAGACAGTGCCGCCGGATGGGCGCTCGAGTACCTGCCAGGCATGCGGTGCGTCAGCGTGGATCCACAAAGCCGGTACGCCGAGCTCCCATGCGAGGCGAATACCGCCTTCCGTCCCGGCGCTGCTACCTCGCCACTCCCCATCCCACACCACCGTGAGGAGATCTGAGGCGCGGACCACCTCTGCCGTCACGGCGGCGTAGGCACTGCCAGCGGCGTCCCGAATGCCAGGGTACTCGACGACCTCCAGCCCGCCCGCATCGCGAGCCGAGGCCAGAACCGACCGGAATCGCGCAAGCGAGCAGGGCTCTTCAGCGTTCCCCGGCTCGAAATCCCGTTCGTACTCCGCCTGTGGGTATGGCATGAGACACAGCAGTCCGAGGCGCCTGCTGATAGCCTGCTCGGCGAACAGCCGGTCCGCTCCCTCAGCCAGCGGCGATATCGCCCGAACAAGCGGTCGGGGTGACGGGCCAGCCGAAATGTGGCCGCGGTGCTTCCCGGCCGCCGCGCACGCTGCATCAAGGACCGAACCGAGGACCGCACCAAGCACCTCTCGGTCAGCGCGGCGGAGCCTGTTTGGGCGGTGGCCAATGACGCCGATAGAAACCGGCAACGGGACATTGTCGATCAGCCCGAACATCAACTGCGGGTCGGGCGGCTCCGTCGCCCACTTCCCCGCTGGTTCACTGCCTGCCCGCCCAACCTCACGATTGGCCACATGCGTACCTCGCGAACACGGGCCGCAGCCTTTCCGCGGCCTGCGCGAGGTCCTCGGGCAGCACGCGGGTGTCGCCGATCACGGTCATGAAGTTCGTATCCCCGTTCCAGCGCGGGAGCACGTGGATGTGCATGTGGTCCGCGATGCCGGCGCCCGCCGACCGCCCGAGGTTCATCCCGATGTTCAGGCCCTGCGGCGCGTAGACTTCGGTGAGTGCTTGTTCGGCGACGCGGGTCAACTCGATCAACTCGCAGAGTTCCTCGTGGGACGCCGCGGCCAGCGTCGCGATGTGGCGGTTGGGCACCACTAGCAGGTGGCCCGAGTTGTACGGAAACAGATTGAGAATAACGAAGGCGGTACGTCCGCGATAGACCACCAGCGAGTCGCCGCCGGCGTGGTCCTGCGCCTCGCAGAACACACACGCGCATGGCTGCCCGGTGCTGCTCACGTACTTCAACCGCCACGGTGACCAGAGACGTTCCACGAGAGACCCCTGTCCCCGGACCTGAAGGTCCGGGGCTACGTACCCTCAGCCTTCCCCGGACCTGAAGGTCCGGGGCTACGTACGAACGACGCGTTCACGTCGTCGTCGCCCAAAACGACACCGCCCGGATCCGCGAACGGAACCGGGCGGTGCATGAGGTGCGTGTCCCCGTTACGACTCCGACGGCGTGTCGGGCGACGGGGTGTCGGCGGCGTCGTCCGCCGCCGGCGCGGCCGGTGCCTCGGGGGCATCGGCCTGATGGTTGATCAAGTCTTTCAGTTCCTTGCCAGGCTTGAAGTACGGCACACGCTTGGGCGGCACGTCCACCCGCGCGCCCGTCTTGGGATTGCGCCCTTTGCGCGATTCCCGCTGGCGGAGCCTGAAGCTGCCGAACCCCCGCAACTCGATTTTCTCGCCGCGCTGCAGGGCCTCGATGATGCTCTGGAACACGGTCTCGACGATGACCTCCGAGTGTTTCTTCGTGAGATCCGAGACTTTCGAGACTTCTTCGACGAGTTCGGCCTTGGTCATGGTCGATCCTAGTTGTCGTCCTTGTCTTCCCGCTGCTGCAGCCGGAAGTGATCACCCAGCGTCGCCTGCGGCTTGCCGGTGTTCTCACTGTAGGTCGCCCAGTCGGCCCGGTCCTGCTCCACGCGCATGGCGCGGATGCTCAGACCGATCTTCCGCTCGGACGGGCTCAGCTTGATGATCTTCATCGGGTAGTTCTGCTCGACAACCAGTTCGATCTTCTCTTCCTGCTTGTCGTCGAACTCGGAGACGTGGATGAGCCCCTCGATGCCCTCGGCCAGTTCCACGAAAGCGCCGAAGTTGGTCAGCCGAACGACCTTGCCTTCGACCGTGTCACCGACGTTGTGCTGCGAGAAGAACTCGTCCCAGATGTCGGTGGCGAGCTGCTTCAGGCCCAGCGACAGGCGCTGGTTCTCGGCGTCGATGCTCAGCACGATCGCCTCGACCTTGTCGCCCTTCTTCAGCACCTCGGACGGGTGCTTGACGCGCTTGCTCCACGACATGTCGGAGATATGAATGAGGCCGTCGATGTCCTCTTCCACTTCCACGAACGCGCCGAACTCGGTCAGGTTGCGCACCTTGCCGACGATCTTGGAGCCCACGGGGTACTTCGAGACCAGGTCGTGCCACGGGTTCGACTCGATCTGCTTGAGACCGAGGGAAATCCGCCGCGCGGTCGGATCCACGCCCAGGACCATCGCTTCGACGCTGTCGCCCTGGTTGAGAATCTTGGAGGGGTGCTTCACGCGCTTGCTCCACGTCATCTCGGAGACGTGGATCAGGCCTTCGACACCCGGCTCGAGCTCGATGAAGGCGCCGTAATCGGTCAGGCTCACGACCTTGCCCGACACGCGGTAACCCACGGGGTACCGCTCGTTCACGTTGCTCCACGGATCCGGCACGAGCTGCTTGTGGCCCAGCGACACCCGTTCGGTGGCCGGGTCGTACTTCAGCACGATCACGTCGATCTCGTCGTTGACCTTGAAGATCTCGGACGGGTGGCCGACGCGGCCCCACGACATGTCGGTGATGTGCAGCAGGCCGTCGATGCCGCCCAGGTCGATGAAGGCACCGTAGTCGGTGATGTTCTTCACCACGCCGCGCAGGACCTTGCCCTCCGCGAGCGTCGCCAGCGTGTACTTCTTCTTCTCGGCGTTTTCCTCTTCGAGGAGGACCTTGCGCGAGAGGACGATGTTGCCGCGTTTCTTGTTGACCTTGATGACGCGCATGCGCAGTTCCTGGCCGCGCAGGGCGTCCAGGTTGCGCACCGGGCGCACGTCCACCTGCGAGCCGGGCAGGAACGCCCGCACGCCGATGTCCACCGCCAGGCCGCCTTTGATCCGTTCGATGACGCGACCGATGACGACCTTGCGATCCGCATAGGCCTTCTCGATCTCGTCCCAGATCTTCATCTTCTCGGCTTTTTCGCGGGAGAGCACGACGTAGCCGTCGCGGTCTTCCGTGCGCTCGAGCAGCACATCGACGGTGTCGCCGGGCTGGACCGTGACCTGCCCGTTCTCGTCGACGAACTCATCGACGGCGATAATGCCTTCAGACTTGTAGCCGACGTCCACTACGACTTCCGAGGCCGTCACCTTGAGCACCGTGCCCTTGACGACTTCGCCTTCCGAGATGTGTCGGAAACTGTTGTCGTAGAGGTCCAACAGGCGGGCGTACTCTTCGGGATCGACCGTCTCCTCGAAATAGTCACCTGCCGCGTTCACCACCGTCGTCGGCCCAGCCCCGGGGGTCTGGCTGGCCGGACTGACCGCCCCCAGATCAGGGCTGTTCTTGCCGTCTTCGTTCGCCATGCGTTGCGCGTCCTCCTGCACTTCGTGGATTGCCGGACTTTGTGGTCAGCCTCCGGCTGGCTCAGGATAGTGGCAGGGCCGAGACCCATGTCCACAAGCGTATGATTATACGACGGTTACAAAGACAGGGGCAAGGGGCAAGGGGCATGGGGCAAGGGGCAAGGGGCAAGGGGCAAGGGGCATGGGGCAAGGGGCAAGG
>CAYJPV010000039.1:0-35942 GCA_964372095.1 uncultured Vicinamibacterales bacterium
CACCGCCCACTCCTCCCCATACGATCGAGCCCATTCCCATGGAACGAGCCCTCGCCGCTGACTATCAGGACTTCCTGAGACTCCACCCGTCTTACATGACCACGTCGGCGCTGGACGCACTGCGGGCCGCCGACTACGAACGGCTCGACCGTCTCGAGCACGTGTACCTCGACTACACGGGCGCGGGCCTGTACGCCGGGTCGCAGATCCGCCGGCACCAGGACCTGCTCGCGAACGCCGTACTCGGCAATCCTCACTCCGACAACCCGACGTCGACCGAGGCGTCGGCCCTGGTCGAAGAGGCACGCGGCGCCGTCCTGCACTTCTTCAACGCCGACCCGGCCGAGTACGATGTCGTCTTCACGCCCAACGCGAGCGGTGCGCTGAAACTGGTCGGCGAGTCTTTTCCATTCGCGCCGGGTGGACGGTACCTGCTGACGTACGACAATCACAACTCGGTCAACGGCATCCGCGAGTTCGCGCGCCAGCGTGGCGCGTCGGTGACCTACATCCCCGTACGGGCACCGCACCTGCGCATCGATGACGCCAGCGTGCTGGAGGAACTCGACCGGGTCACGCTGGGCGCGCCCCGGCTGTTCGCGTATCCCGCACAGTCGAATTTCAGCGGCGTGCAGCATCCGCTCTCCTGGGTCGACGCCGCGCATGCACGGGGCTGGCTGGTCATTCTCGACAGCGCGGCGTTCGCCCCGACCAACCGTCTCGATCTGTCGGCCGTCACGCCGGACTTCGTGCCGCTGTCGTTCTACAAGATGTTCGGCTATCCCACGGGGCTCGGGGCACTCATCTGCCGTCACGAGGCGCTGGGCATGCTGCGGCGCCCCTGGTTCGCCGGCGGCACAATCACGATGGCCTCCGTCCAGGGCGAAGGGTGGCATCACCTCGCGCCCGGCCACGCCGGGTTCGAGGATGGCACGGTGGACTATCTGGGCCTGCCCGCCATCAAGATCGGGCTGGAGCACCTGACCGCGGTCGGCATCGATCTGATCCACACGCGCGTGATGGCGCTCACGGCGTGGCTGGTGACGACGATGGCCCGCCTCCAGCACAGCAACGGCACGCCCATGGCCCGCATCTTCGGCCCGACGGACCTGTCCAAACGGGGCGGGACCGTCGCGTTTTACCTGCTCGATCCCGACGGCCTGCCCTATGACGTCCGGAGCATCGAGTCCGGCGCTGCCGCGGCACGCATCTCGCTTCGTACGGGCTGCTTCTGCAACCCCGGCAACGGCGAAGTCGCCCACGAAATCGTCCGGGAAGACATGGCCAAGTGTTTCGACGGCGTCGTGGGACCGGTCACGTTCGAGGACTGCTCGCGGACGATTCGGGCGGCTGGCGGCAAGACGCCCAACACGATGCGGGTGTCCCTCGGGCTGGCGTCCAACTTCGCCGATGTCCACACGCTGATGCGCTTCCTCGAGGGATATCGGGACCGCCCCGGCGACGTGCGGCCGGACTGACGAGCCGATTCAACTTTCGCGGCGTCCTGCCGATTCTTTCAGTGGAGTCCTCTCCTGGGAGATGCAGGCGGAGCTATGCAGACACCACTCGTCGAACTCGCGCTCAACAAGCCTCACACGGATACGAACGCCGCGCCCGTTGATCGCCGCGCCAAGGCGGCACTCGGGTTCGCCGACCGGCTGCTGCGGCTGTTCGGGTCCACCATTCCGGAGCCGTCGCGCCCCACCCACACGCAGTTTGCGCAGCGCATCGAGACCTGGCGCACGCAGATCCGCGCCGCTGGCGAGCCGGAGGCGCTCGAGGCCATCGCGGCCGAGGTGCTCGCCGAGTGCGCCGCCCACGCCGACCGGTTCCATGAAGACCTCGGGCAGCGGGAGGAGGAGGTCACCGACCTGATGGGCGTCCTGCGCGAGGTGATTGAAGCCCTGCGCGGGGACAGCCGTCAGTTCGAGGCGGAACTGCAGCGGTCCACCGAGACGATGCGCAAGATGGTGGACGTCGAGGACATCCGCGAGATCAAACGGGTGCTCACGCGCGAGGTCGACGCCATCCGCAAGGCCTCCACGGAGCGGCAGGCTTCGGAATCGAAACGGGTGGAAACCCTGACGGCGCAGGTGGAAACGCTGCGGTCGAACCTGCGCGAAGCCCGCCTGCGCGCGTTGACCGATGCGCTGACCGGCGTGCCCAACCGGGGCGCGTTCGAAGAAGAACTGCGCGACAGTCTGACGCGTGCGGCCAAGACCGGCACGTCGTTCTGCCTCGCCATGGTCGACATGGACGACCTGAAGCGGGTCAACGATACGCACGGCCATCAGGTGGGTGACCGCGTGCTGATCGCCTGCGCACGCGTCCTCCAGGAGGCCATCTCGCCCCGGGACTTCGTCGCCCGGTACGGCGGCGAAGAGTTCGCGGTGATCCTGCAGCGGACATCGCTCGAGGAAGGCGCAGGCATCCTCCAGGCCGCGCTGGGCCGAATCCCCCCAACGTACCAATACACCGTGGATCAGGAAACCAGGGGCATCAGCTTCTCGTTCAGCGCCGGCGTGACCCTCTGGGCACCCGGTGATTCAGCCGACGCGGTCATCAAGCGGGCGGACGATGCCCTCTATGACGCCAAACGGCGGGGGAAGAAACGTGTGGAGACCCGCGAACGCGGACTGATCGGAAATCTGGTGGGCTGGGCCGGCGCGTCAGGCCGGCGCGCCACCGACACGGGCACCCGCCGCCCACGAACACCGTAACGCCAACCCGACACTCCGCCCCGTGCGGCAGACCGCGGGTGGCCGCACCCGGCACGGTGCCCGACCTGTTGTTCAGCGCAGGAACGCCGACGCGGTCCACAGCACCGGCGCCTGACCGTGCAGGTCCCCGGTATTGCGGGGGCGATCCAGGTAGTACTGCACACTGGTGCCCTTGTTCGTGCCGGCACACACGTTGCCGATGTTGCCGTCCGCATCGAGATACGTCACCAGCCCCAGCCAGGCGCGGCGTGCCGCCGGGCCGTACGTCCGTGCGTCGAGCCAGCCTTCTCGAACGCCGGTCACCATCGCCGACGCGACCATCCCGGTGCCCGACGTCTCGGGCCACGCCTCCGGGTGATCCAGCAACTGCCGCCACAGGCCGTCTTCGCCCTGCATCGCGAGCAACGACGCCATCATCTTCCGGTACCCGTCGAGGATCCGCGGTCTCGTCGGATGGTCCGCCGGCAGCGAGCGCAGGAGTTCAGCCGCCCCGGCAGCCATCCATCCGTTGCCGCGGCTCCAGTAGAACGGCGAGTCCGGCGCGTGAAAGAAGAGCCCATTGGGTTGCTGCAGGCGATCGAGGTAAGCCACCATCGACCTGGCTGCCCGATCGACGTACTTCCGATCGCCGGTGGCGCGGTAGGCCTGCACCTGCACGGCCGTGATCATGAACATGTCATCGATCCAGTACCGGGCCTCGGTCGTGATGCCATCGGGGGTCGTCGTCTCCCACTGCTTGTCGGCGAGGCTCAGGCCCACGTCGAGAAACCGCCGGTCGTGCGTCTGCAGGTAGATCTCGAGCGGGACCGCACCGAACACGCGATAGTCCACGTGCGCGTTCGGCGAGATGTTCTTCGCGCCATCGGGCGTGAAGAGCGGGTCGAACTTCTTCACCAGCCGCTGCCGCAGGCTGGCGTTCGCGGTGAGGTGCGCGAGCGTGAGCGACCCGTACCACGTGCAGACCTCCGGGTAGATGATGAAGGCCGTCGGGCGCTGGAAGGGTCGGACCACGAAGTTCTCGGCCACCCGGCGCCCGATCTCGGCCGGGGACTGGCCTGCGGGCCAGTCTTCGAACACCGCCGGCCGCTCCGGCCGCTGCTCCATCTCGCTGGCGGCAATCTGGACGGCCATCAGGCCGTGGGTCGAGTTCTTCAGGCGCGGAATGCTCAGGTAGCCTGCCGCGTCCACCTGGACCCCCATGCCCTGGACGGCGCCCGTGAACACCGGGCGGCTGGCCGCATCCTGCTCGAGGGTCTGCTGCAGCCCGGCCCACCCGCGCTCGGCCACCTTCAGGTACGTGGCGTCAACCAGGTTCAGGCGAATCGCCTTCCGAATGGCATAGATGAACATGCCGCTCGCCGACATCTCGTGCCAGTTCCCGGGCAGGGTTGGCTGATCGAGCACCTGATACCACAACCCCGTTTTCGGATCCTGGGCGCGAGCCAGGCCGGCGACGTTCTGCGTCAGCAGGTCGAGCAGCTTCGGGTACCCAGGATGAGACGCGGGCAGCAACTCGAGGACATCCACCAGCGCCATCACGTACCAACCCATCCCCCGGCCCCAGACCACTGGCGATCGCCCGGTCTTCGGGTCGGCCCATTTCGCATTGCGGTCCTGGTCCCAGGCGTGGAACATCAACCCGGTTTTCGGATCGAGGCAGTGCCGGGCCGCCAGCGTCGCCTGAAACACCGCCATGTCGTTCCCAAACACGGCATCGTTGAACAGCCGGCCGTACCGGACCAGGAACGGCTGCCCCATGTAGATCCCGTCGATCCACATCTCGTTCGGATAGATGCTCTTGTGCCAGAATCCGCCGTCGGCGTTCTTCGGCACCTTGTCGAAGGCCTCGCGCACGGTCCTGGCGGCGATCCGGTACCGCTCCTCGCCCGTGTGTTCGTACAGGAACAGGATCAGCATGCCGGGCTGGATGTAGTCGAGGTTGTGCGTCCGCGTCTGGTCCCAGCCGAGGCGACCCGCCTCGTCCACGTACCCGTCGACCCACTTGCGGATATACGCGAGATAACGCGGGTCGCGCGTGGACTCGTAGATCTTCGACATCCCGAACAGGACGATGCCGGTGTTGTATTCCCAGCCGTTCTTCGCGGGATCGATCGCGGCGGGATCGGGCCAGGTGGCCAGCACCGTGTCAGCAAACCGCACGCCCCATCCGGGCGGCGCGGCGGCGGCGGGCCGGTGGCCGGCCGACTGGATCGATGTCCAGGCCAGCACGGCAGCAACGAGGGTCACGACGGTGATGCGCCAGCGTGCGGTCTTCGGTGTCACGTTCGGTCTCCGTGGCGACTGACGCAGGAACGGGCGGACCTGTCGTCCCCGTCACCCGCGGTGGACAGAAAGAGCGGGCTCCCGGCACCGCGTGCCGGGAGCCCAGTGTGGATCGAACAGGCGAATCCCGCTAGAACAGGATCTTCACACCCACCTGCGCGCGGCGTGCGTAGTTGTCCTGGTTCGACGCCGAGATCTGGCCGAAGGTCGCCGACGTCATGCCCGTCACCGGAGCCGGGAAGTAGGGTTCGTTGAACGCGTTGATGAACTCCGCGCGCAACTGCACGTCGACCCCGCCGGGAACCTTGAAGCTCTTGAGGACCGAGAGGTCGACGTTGTTGATCGCGTCGCGGCGCACATCGTCGAACCGCAGCGGCAGGGTTCGCAGGTGGTCGACAGGCGTCGCGTTGGTGGACGTGCTGTTCTGAAGCGTGGTGAAGACATCTGTGTTGAACCACTTGAGGGTGGTCCGCTGATCGGCGGCGAGCGCGATGTCGCCGCCGTTGTAGAACCCGTTGGTCCCGAAGGCAATCGGGAATCCCGTCTGGTACGTGTAGACGCCCTGAATCTGCCAGCCGCCCACCAGCGCATCCACCAGCGGGCTGGCATCCGAGAGGAACCGCTTGCCCTTGCCGAACGGCAGCTCGACGATGCTGCTCAGCGACAGCCGGTGCGGCACATCGAGGTCCGAGATCATCTTCGTCGGCGCTGCGTCGGCCGCGTTCAGGAACTCGGTGGCCTGCATCCAGTGCGAGTAGGTGTACGAGGCACCCACCGTGTAGCCCTTCGAGAAGCGCTTTTGCAGGCTGAACTGCCCCGAGTGGTACCACGACTTGCCGTCGTTCACCTGCGTCGTGATATCGCCGAAAGCGGGGTACGGGCGCAGCAGTTGCCGGCGGGCGATGGTCGGGTTGTTGAAGCTGGTGCCCGGCAGCAGCCCGGCGAAGGGGTTCGCCACGGCGGCCGACAAGAACTGGTTATTGGCCACCATCGCGGCGGTCCGCGAGTTGTCGGTGTTCAGGTACTTGGTCGGCAACGCGTTGATGTTGCGGTTGATTTCGATGTCGTAACCGTAGTTGCCGACGTACGTGGCCTCAACGGTCCAGCCGCCGGGCAACTCACGCTGCGCCCCCAGCTGCCAGCGCAGCTGCTTCGACACCTTGGGGTTGGGATTGAAGAACGAAATCCCGCTCCCCAGGAACGTCTGCCGGCCGTTCGCGTTGCCGACCGGCTCGAGGATCGGCTGCGTCAGCAGGGCGTTCTCCCAGTACCTCGGGATCGGCGCGCCAAACTCGTTCACGGTTGTGCCAATGGTCGTCGACTGGGAATAGCCGGGCTGGTACACGTCGCCGCGCCGCTGCCCGAGGAACCCGGCAAACAACCCGGCGCCGCCGCGGACAACGGTCTTGTCGTCCGCCTTGTAGACGAACCCGAACCGCGGCAGGAAGGTGTTCTTGGGCGTTGTGTAGAGGGTCTCGGTGTCCTTGTCCAGAAACATCAACCCGCCCTTGACGCTGATCTGCGGAAGGAGCGCCTTCAACACCGGATCGTTGAGCGTCGCGTACTTCGCCTGAGCCGCCGCCTCGATCGGCTGGGTGTAGCCGTAGTCGAAGTTCGAGGCGCTCCGGTTCTGGCGCTCGGTCAGCGGGCTCTCGACCTCGTAGCGCAGGCCGAGGTTGAGGGTCAGCCTTTCGTTGACCCGCCAGTCGTCCTGTACGAAGAACCCCCACGTAATGGAGTACTCGTCGTATTCGGCCGCGCGCGTGATGGAAATCGTGGACGGCATGCCCAGCAGGAACGCCGCGTAGTTCTGCAACCCGAAATAGTCGGTCCCGCTGGCGCTGCTCTGCCGCGTGTAGGCGTTGGTGAAGGCGTACTGGCCGCTCTGGTTGTTGCCGGTCGACTGGCTGCGTTCGCCGTAGAGCCGCATCTCGGCGCCGGCCTTCACACCGTGCGCGCGCCACGCCTTGTTCAGCAGCGCGGTGGCCGTGTGCGAGGTGACCGGCCTGAAGTCGTTCCCGAACGCCACGTCGATCATCGTCGTGCCGTCGAAATCGAGACGCGGGAAGTACCGGTTGGCCTCCGGAATCAGCGCGTTGTACTCCGAGGGGAACCCCAGTCTCGTCAGATCGAACTTCCGCGCCTCCTCCTGCTGCCCCGAGTTGCGATCGAAGCGGTTGTACCCATACCGCACGTTGAGGACGGTCGTCGGATTGATGATGTGGACGTCGTCGATCACGAACTGCCACGACTGGAACTGGAACCAGGTGCCCGAAGACACCGGGTTGCCGAGGTACTCGTTGTAGATGCTGTCGCGGTTGTACCAGCTGTACCTCGCAAACAGCCTGTTGCTGCCGGAGAGCTTCTGGTCGAGGCGGCCCGTGATGCTGTTGTAGTCGGCCGTCTCCGGCAGGTTCGAGTCCCTGATGTTGCCGGCGAGGCCGGCGTTCTTCGGCTGCGAGTAGTACTCCAGGATCTTCTTCGCCACCGGGCTGATCCGGTTCGACGGGATGATGTTGCCCGGGAAGGGCTGTCCAATGAACTGCCCGGTGCCGGTAGGCACGCGAGTCAGCGGGTCGTAGATCAGGATGTTCCCGGCGAATGCCGAGAAGTCGCCGTTCCGCAGGGCGGCAGTCGGCACCCAGCTGTCGCCCCCGACGTCGAATCGCGGGCGCACGTCCTTGATGTGCTCGAAGCCGAACATGAAGAACGTCTTGTCCCGCCCGTCATAGACCTTCGGCAGCATGACCGGGCCGCCGACCGTGAGGCCGGGCCGGTCCGAAGAACTCTCGATGATGGCCTGGCCTCGGGCCTTTCCGAAGAAGTCGTTCGCCCCCCACTTGTACGGTTCCGCAAAGTAGTACGCCGAACCGCGGAGGCGGTTGGTGCCGGACTTGATGCTGATACTGGTCACACCACCTTCGGTGTTGCCGAACTGCGCGTCGAAGGTGGCCGTCTGCACCTTGAATTCCTGCACAAGGTCCGAGGGCGGCACGTAGGTGGCGATCACCTCGTTCGCGTTTGCCGTCGCGGTGCTCGGCGATCCGTCGATCAACAGGTCGCTGCGGTTGCTGCGCGTGCCCTGGTAGGCGTACCCGACGATGTGCGTGGGCTCGTAGGGGCGGTCCAGCCGCTGGCTGCCCGAATGGGCCAGGCCGGTGGCTAGTCCCATGATCTTGTAGGGGTCGCCGTGAATCAGGGGCAGCGAGGCCAGGCGTGCCTGGTCAACCACCAGCCCCAGGTTCGCGTCGGCGGTATTCAGCGTGACCGCGTCGGCCACCACGTTGACGGACTCCTCCATGCCGCCGACCTCGAGGACGATGGTCAACTCGCGGGTCTGGGCAATCTGAACCTGGACGCCGTCCTGCGTGTACTTCTTGAAACCTGAAATTTCCACCACGACCCGGTAGGTGCCGGGCAGCAGGTAGTTGACCTGGAACAAGCCCTGGTCGTTGGTGGTCGCCACGGTCATCGCGCCCCGGGCCACGTCCGTCACCGTCACGGACGCACCAGGGATTGCCGACTTGGTCGCGTCGGCGACACGGCCGAGAATTCTGCCGCGTGTTTCCTGTGCGTGGAGCGACGCGGGCAGGACGAAGGCCACCAGGAGGAAGGCCACCGCCCAGGTCACGAGACTGGCTGGCGTACGTTTCCGTTCCATCACTCTCTCCCTTCTAGCCGAAGACGCCGGGCGATGCAGGTCGGTGCGCGACCGGGTGCGCGTATTGACAGACCTCTCCATGTAATAGCAATTATGTGGCCATACCACTTTATCATCCGGCGGGTATCCTCGGGCAGATTGCATCGTCTGTCAAGCCCCCGTGAATTGCGCTTTGTTTGAATTCAGGCTTGTTGAGGCCCCGTCCATTCGCCGCGCGGACGATCCAAAACAACGGATCCCGGATATCCAAGCGAATGGACAGTGGTCATACCAACAGAAACGCGCGGGACACGAGGCCGGCGCGTTTCCCTCTCATCCTCACACGATGCCGCCGCCCAGCCGCGTATCTGGCGGCCGGTTGGTCGCGCACTGCTGCCGGTAGCGGCTGCGCCGGTACACGGCCACCGGATCCAGGGCCCCGCCCTGCGTCTGCCGCACCATCGCGAGGATCGGCGAGACGTCCGTCGTAAACGCCTGCTTGAGCGTGGCGAGGGCCATGATCGCGTCGTTGCGCGCCTGATACCCCGCCAGCGCGTCGCGATCCACCAGGCACGCCTGCACGTAGGCGCGCTGCACCTCCATCGCACTGACCATCAGCGACTCGAGGGGGTCGGTGACGTTGTGCGACTGGTCGAGCATGTAACACGGGTCGAACCCCGCGACGCCGTCCCGTTCTGCGTCCACCAGTTCGTTGAACACCAGGAACAACTGGAAGGGCTTGATGGATCCCGCGTCCAGATCGTCGTCTCCGTACTGGCTGTCGTTGAAGTGAAAGCCGCCCAGCTTGCCGAACTGGATCAGGCGCGCCACGATCATCTCGACGTTCGTATTCGGCGCGTGATGGCCGAAGTCGACCAGCGAGAACGCGCGGTCCCCCAGTTCCCGGGCGCAGTAATAACTGACGCCCCAGTCGTTGAGCACCGTCGAATAGAACGCCGGCTCGTAGAGCTTGTGCTCGATGAAGAGCCGCCAGCCCGCAGGCAGCGCCGCGTACACGGACCGCATGCTCTCGAGATACCGGTCGAGCGCGCGCCGGACGTGCATCTGACCCGGGAAGTTCCCGCCGTCGCCAATCCAGACCGAGTGGGCCCGCGCGCCAAGCTGCACGCCGAGCGCCATGCAGTGCAGGTTGTGCGCCACGGCCTGCTCGCGCACGGCCGGGTCGGCGTGGGCCAGGCTCCCGAACTTGTACGAGCAGGCCTGTCCGGCCTGATCCTGGAACGTATTTGAATTCGTCACGCCCAGCACGAGTCCGCGTTCGGCGGCAAACGCCCGCAGGGCCGGCGGGTCGTCGGGCTCGTCCCAGGGAACGTGCAGCGAGATCTCGGGCGTGACCCGCACGAGGCGCTGAATGATCGCGCAATCGTCCAGCTTCTCGAACACGTCCCGGGGCTCGCCCGGACCGGGGAAACGCGCGAACCGCGTCCCGCCGGTCGCCACGCCCCACGACGGCACGGCCACCGAAAACGACGCGGCCCTGGCCAGCACGTCACCAATCGCCATCCCCCGCCTGGCCAATTGGCGGCCGAGGTGATCGTAGTCATCCGCCATCGCGCTCTCGTGCGCACGCCGGTCCTGCTCCAGTAGTTCGTCCCAGTCAATCGCCACGGTGTCCTCGCGCCGGCAGGCGGCGATACGGCCCGGCCGCACGTCCGCCATGCTCGTTCGACGCGTACTGTGGACGCCGTCCGAGTACGACGCAAGCACCACCAGCCGGCCGTCGCGTGGTTCGCATACGGAAACAGGACAACGTGCGCGATCCATCCGGGAAGAGGCCAATCGCCCTGTCGTGCGCCTATGTCCACCGTTACAGCAACCCGGCACCAAGAACCTGACTCGGCACGAAAGTTGTGCTATACAAAACACTCATGAACGAGGACCCACCTGCGCGACAGGCCACGTCGACCCGCGACATCTACCTGATCAAGTCCGTGGTTCATGCGTCCGACGTGCTGTCGGCGTTCCAGCACATGGGAGACACGTTGCGCCTCCGCGACGTGATGGACCGGACCGGATTCGGGAAAGGGATGTGTTTCCGCCTCCTCTACACGCTGCAGCGCTGCGGCTTCCTGGAGAAGGCCGACGCCACACGCTACCGGCTCACGTCCGAGATTCGCCGCCGGCGCCGCTTCCGCATCGGGTACGCCGCCCAGGGGCAGGACTCGTCGTTCCCCCGCGAAGTCCAGGCCGGCCTGGTGAAAGCCGCCGAGGCCCACGGCCTGGACCTGGTCATTGTCGACAACCGGTACCAGCCGAAAACCGCCATCCGCAACGCCGAGTTCCTCGTGCGCGAAGGCGTCAACCTCGTCATCGAGTTCCAGACGGACGAAGCCATCGCGCCGGATATCGCATCGCGCTACCTCGAGGCGGGGATCCCGCTCATCGCGATCGATATCCCCCACCCCGGCGCCACGTACTTCGGGGCGAACAACTACACCGCCGGCCTGCTGGCCGGACGCACGCTCGCCCGCTGGGCCCGCCAGCACTGGAACGGCAAGGTCGACGAAATCCTCCTGGTCGAGATCGCCCGGGCGGGCTCCCTCCCCCACGCCCGGATCACAGGTGTCATGGCCGGCATCCGCGAGACCTTGCGCGAGGGGCTGACCTGCCCGGTCGTCAGCATCGACGGCGACGGCCAGTTCAAGACGTCACTCGAACGCGTCCGCAAACACCTGCGCGAAACCACCGCGCAGCGCATCCTGGTTGGTACGGCGAACGATCCCGCCGCTCTCGGTGCCGCGCGGGCGTTTCAGGAAGCCGGGCGCGCCGACACCTGCGCCATCGTCGGGCAGAACGCCGAACCCGACGCCCGGGCGGAGTTGCGGCAACCGCGGACGCCGCTCGTCGCGTCGGTGGGGTACTTCCCGGAGCGGTACGGCGACGGCCTGGTCAAACTGGCGGTCGACCTGCTCACGCGCAAACCCGTCCCGCCGGCCGTGTTCGTCCACCATCACGTCATCACGCGCGAGAACGTCGATCATTTTTATCCCAACGACGAACTGCTGGGCGTCGGGACGTACGCGGGGTACTAGGGGCTGGGGGTTGGGGGTTGGGGATTGGGGGTTGGGAAAGGCAGACGATGTCCCCATCCAGACCCCAGGCCGCAAGCCTCAGGTCACAGGCCCAGGACTCGGAGCCCGTCGCCTGTAGCCCGTAGCCTGTAGCCCGTGGCCTGTTTCGTCCTCGTAAACGCCCCGCCCCGGTCGATTGCCTCTTGCGCCCTGCGGCCAATCGCGGCACGCTCTGCGGCATACGCTCCTCGTCTCCAGTTCACGGGAGGCCTTGTGCCACAGTCATCTCGCGTCACCCCTCGCACTGCAGGCGCCCTGCTGGCGGCCCTCGTGTCACTCACCGCGCTCGGGGCGCAACCGATGTCGGCCCCGGCACGGGGCCAATCGGACCAGGCACGCGCCTCGCTGGCGCAGGCATTCCGCACGCCGCCCGACGACGCGCGCATCATGATGCGCTGGTGGTGGTTCGGGCCGACGGTGACGAAGACCGGGCTCGAACGCGAGTTGCGCCTGATGAAAGACGGCGGGATCGGCGGCGTCGAAATCCAGCCGGTTTACCCGGTCACGCTCGATGACGAAGCCGCGGGGCTGGTCACGTACCCGTTCCTCTCCGACGGCTTTCTCGACCATGTCCGGCACGCGGCCACGACGGCCCGCGCGCTCGGCCTCCGCGTGGACCTCACCCTCGGATCGGGATGGCCGTTCGGCGGGCCCACCGTGAGTATTGCCCACGCGGCGGGCAAACTGCGCGTCGAACGCATCGCGGTGCCCGCCGGCCGTACCCTGGTCCCCGTGCCCGACATCCGCGTCGGGGAGCGGTTGATTGCCGCGTTCCTTGTGCCGACCGAGGGACCGCTCACGCCAGGCACCGCCACCGAAGTCTCGGATATCAGGGACGGCATCCTGCGCCTGGCCGCCGGCCCTCAGGCGCGCGAAGTCCTGTTCTTCATCAACAGCCACTCCGGCATGATGGTCAAGCGGCCGGCAGTCGGGGCGGAGGGCTTCGTCCTCAATCACTACGATCGGGCACCCCTGGACAACTACCTCCGCCGCGTCGGCGACCGCCTGCTGTCGGCGTTCGGCACCATCCCGCCCTCTGCGATCTTCTGCGACAGCCTCGAGGTGTACGACTCGGACTGGACGGCGGCGTTTCTCGACGTCTTCAAGGCGAAACGTGGTTACGACCTGAAGCCGCTGCTGCCAGCCCTGGCCCTCGATGCGGGTCCCGTGTCGGCCGCGCTTCGCCACGACTGGGCCCAGACGCTGACGGACCTGCTCGACGAGCAGTTCATGGCGCCCATGCAGGCGTGGGCCAGGCAACATGGCACACGGTTCCGCATCCAGGGCTACGGGGTTCCGCCCGCGACGATCTCGAGCAACGCCGGCGTGGACCTGCCGGAAGGTGAAGGGTCCCAGTGGAAGACGTTGCGCGCGTCGCGCTGGGCGGCATCCATCGGACACCTGTATGATCGCCCGGTCATCTCGTCGGAAACCTGGACGTGGCTGCATTCGCCGGTCTTCATGGCGTCGCCGCTGGACGTGAAGGCGGAAGCGGACCTGCACTTCCTGCAGGGCATCAATCAACTCATCGGGCATGGCTGGCCGTACACGGCTGACGGCGCGGCGTACCCGGGCTGGCGGTTCTACGCCGCCGGCGTCTTCAACGAGAAGAACCCCTGGTGGATCGTGATGCCGGACGTGTCGCGGTACCTCCAGCGCGTCAGCTTCCTGATGCGCCAGGGTCAGCCTGCCAACGACGTCGCGGTGTACCTGCCCGTCGCCGACACGCGCGCGCATTTTGTTCCCGGCAAGATCAGTTCGTTGATCGAGACGATGAACCAGCGGATGGGTCCGGACGTCATCCCGGCCATCATCGAAGCGGGCTTCAACTTCGACTTCGTCGATGACGGCGTGCTGCTCGGCCGTGGGACGGTGCAGGGCGGCCAGCTGGCGATCGGCACGAACCGGTATCGCGCCATCATCCTGCCCGGCATCGAGCGTATCCCCCCCGGCACGATGAAGGCCATCGAGTCGTACGCGCAGCAGGGGGTGCATGTCATCGCCACCCGCCGCGTTCCGGCCTTGGCTCCCGGGTATCGGGCCACTGCTGCCGATCACGACGCCATCGCCGCCGCCGCTGCACGGTTGTTCGGCCCGGCAGCGCCGCCCGGTGCCTTCGTCGCCCGAGACGCCGATGTTGGCCGCGCGCTGGCGGCCCGATTCGCCCCCGATATGGCCGTATCGTCCGGCGCCAGCGCCCTGGGTTTCGTGCACCGGCGCACGAACGAGGCCGACATCTACTTTCTCGCGAACACATCGAACACGCCGCAGGCCTTCACCGCCACGTTCCGGGTGCCAGCGAGACGCGCGGAGCGCTGGAACCCGCTGACCGGTGACGTCACGCCGCTGCCTGCCGTCGCAGCAGCCGGCAGCGGCGGCACCCCCGTCGCACTCTCCCTCGCTCCGTACGAGTCCACGGTGATCGTGTTCTCATCAGGTCCGGGCGTGCGGCCTTCGGCCCCGCCCGCCCGCCGGGCGGCTGCGCCACCGGCTCTCGATATCAGCGGCGGGTGGCGGGTCGCGGTCGGCGCGGGTGCCGCGCCAGCCCTCTGGCCGACACTGAAGTCGTGGACCGATGACGAGGAGACGCGCTACTTCTCGGGCGTGGCCGTCTACGAACACGAGATCGACGTGCCCGCGGCCATGCTCGCCCGCGGCACGGCAGTCACACTCGACTTCGGCGCGCCGCGCGCCATCCCCGAAGGCGGACCACGCGCCCGGGTCCAGGCCTGGATCGAGGCGCCGGTGCGTGATGCCGCCGTCGTCACGGTGAACGGCACGCGCGCCGGGTCGGTCTGGTGCCCGCCGTACGCCCTCGACGTGACCGCCCTGCTGCGCCCCGGGCGCAACACGCTCCGCATCGACGTGGCCAATCTCGCCATCAACCACATGGCCGGCCGCGCACTGCCCGACTACAAACTGCTCAACCTCCGGTACGGCACCCGCTTCGAACCGCAGGACATGGATCGCGTGCAGCCCGTCCCTGCCGGGTTGTTTGGTCCGATCCGCCTGATGGCGGCACCGGCCTCGTTCGTATTGCCCCGACGATAGGACGTACGTATGGCTGACCACACGACCGATCCGCAGACAGAGCCCGTCGACGAATTCGAACGAGAGCCAGTGCCTGAACGGGCGTGGCTGGGGTTCCGGAGTTTCATCGGGCAATACGCCGGCGAACACACGGCCGGCACCGAACTGATGATCGGCCCTTTGTTCATCGCGTCGGGCGTGAGTGCCATCGATGTGGTTGGCGGGCTGTTTGTCGGCAACCTGCTGGCCGTGCTGAGCTGGCTCTTCCTCACCGCGCCAATTGCCGTGCGCGCCCGGCTGACGCTGTACTTCCAGCTCGAGAAAATCTGCGGGCGCACCCTCGTCACGGCCTACAACCTGGCCAACGGCGTGATGTTCTGCTTCCTCGCCGGCGCCATGGTCACGGTGAACGCCACCGCCGTGGGTGTCTGGTTCGACATCGCGATGCCGGGACTGAACGACCTCTACCCGAACAGCCTGGGCTGGGTTGTGACGGTTCTGCTGATGGGGACGCTCATCACCGTGGTGGCCGCGTACGGGTACAAGGTCGTCGCGCGCATCGCCAATATCGCCGCCCCCTGGCTGGTGCTGGTGTTCATCGCGTTCGGCATCATCGGGGCGCGCCAGCTGGGCATCGAGTCGGTCGGCGACTTCTGGCCCAAGGCCCAGGAGTTGATCTGGAAAGGCGGGGCGCCGCTGGCCGGCCAGACCAAATTCACGTTCTGGCACGTGATGTTCTTCGCATGGTTCTGCAACATGGCGATGCACATCGGGATGGCGGACCTCAGTGTCTTCCGCTACGCCCGCAAGTCCTGGTACGCCGTCGCCACGGCGGCCGGCATGTACCTCGGCCACTTCATTGCCTGGCTGTCCGCGTCGATTCTCTACGCGCACCAGCTGCACGTCACACCGGACAACACGAGCGTGCTGCCCGGTCCCCTGGCCTACAATGCGGCCGGCATCGCCGGTCTCATCTGCGTGATCGTCGCGGGCTGGACGACGGCGAACCCGACCATTTACCGCGCCGGCCTGGCGTTCCAGGCCATTTCTCCGCGTTCGTCGCGGTACCGCGTCACGCTGATGACCGGCGCGCTGGCCACCGTTGCCGGCATGTTCCCGGCGATCGCGATGAAGCTGCTGGACTTTGTGGCCCTCTACGGCCTCGTCCTGATGCCCATGGGTGCGGTCGTCTTCGTGGACTTCTGGTGGGCGAAGCGGCTGGGCTTCCGCAGCAACTACGCGGAGGCGAGCGGGGTCTCCATCAACTGGGCCGCAGGGCTGGCCTGGGTCGTCACGCTGGGCCTGTGCCTGACCCTGGTGAAGATGGGCGGCATCCAGATCTTCTTCGTCGGCCTGCCGGGCTGGTTCCTCGCCGCCGGTTTCTATGTCGTCCTCAGTCGCCTGATTCAGCAGAAGGAGGTGCGGCTGTGAAGACCGTCGCACGACTTGTCTCTCTCGTGGCCCTCGCCGGGACCATCGTCCCTCCCGTGCTGTATTTCACGGGTGCCATGACACTTGCCTCCATGCAGACGTGGATGCTGGCGGCCACGGTGGCGTGGTTTCTGGCCACGCCGCTCTGGATGGACCGATGACACGGCGGCAACCGCACGTGGCGCTCGCCCGGCTGCGTGCTGGGAGCCGGCCTGCTGGCCTCCCTGCCGGGCTTGTGGGCAGCGCCGGTGCGCCCGCGGGCCATCCCGCCTCAGCGCCGTCCGGTGTCGTTCATGGATCGCCTGCTGCCGGCGCCCGTCGATGGCGGGTTTCGCCAGGAGGGATCCTGGGTGTGGTGCGGAACCGTCGTGAAAGGCGCGGACGCTGAAGTAGACCGGCACGCGCCGCCCGGCCGGCTCACCGCTTCCGAGCCGGCATGTCGCGGCCGTTCTGGTGCAGGACGAGGCCTGTCACCAGCCCTCTGGCGTCTTTCATGAACGTCACTTGGGCATCGACCGCCTTCAGGAAGAAGTCCGTGGGCGACTCTGCGAAGAGTGGAAGCCGGCCCTGCCCTGTCGCCTGGAGGAACAGTTGTCCGGCCTCGCGCGTGATGGCCAAGGCGAACCCGGGCGCCACGTCGTACTCGCCGACATACGCCTGGACGACGCCCTCGTCCAACGCGATTACGGCACGCGGTCGTGGCGGCGCGGCCAGGGGGAACCGGCTGTCGAGCAGATGGAAACCGATGTCATCAGTGTTAGTCACGCCGTTGTGCAGGATCACCACGCCCCGGCCGCGTCGCCGCTCGAACCCGATGAAGCTGCGGTAGCCGCCCGTCTGGCCGTTGTGCCACACGAACTCCGTGTCGGAGCTGCGCCGTACCAGCCACGCCAGACCGATGCTGCCGTCGAGCGATCCGAGGCTGCGCCGCGCCAGGCGGGCCAGCGCAAGCGCCGGGGCGAGCGCAGAGCGGGTGCCGAGGTTCGCAGCCAGGAAGCGCAACTGGTCGTTCACTGTTGATCGCAGGGCTCCCGCGCCAGCCAGCGTCGGCAGGTCCCAGTTCGCGACCGCCTGCCCATCGGGGCCGTGCCCCGAAGCCAGGCGCGCTGTCAGCATCGGGGACAGCGTGATGGCAGTGTCGCCCATGCCGAGCGGCCCGAGAACGCGCTGCGTGACCAGCTCCTCGTACGTCGACGCGGCCCGCAGGCTCAAGGCGTGGCCGAGTAGTCCCATCCCCACGTTTGAGTACTCGAACCGCGTGCCGCTGTCCACCGGCAACTGGTACCCGGACAGGAAGTCGTACAACTGCTGGACGGTGTAGTCGGCGTAGGGATTGCGCGGGTCCTTGGGGGCCAGGTTGCCGGGCAGACGCGGCAGCCCGGACGTCTGCGTAGCGAGGTCCAGCAGGGTGATGGTCTTTCCATCTCGAGAGGGCACCGTCACGCCCGGCGGGAGGAACGTCGATACGGGCTCGTCGAGTCTCACATCACCGGCACTGACCATCGTGGCCAGCAGCGTGCCCGTGAACACCTTGGTAACCGAGCCAATCTCGAACGCGGTGTCGCCGTCGAGCGCGCCGGAACCACTCGCGCCGGATCGTCCCACGGCAATGACGCGGCGCCCATCCGGCTCGATCAACCCCGCCACGATCCCGGTTTCGGGCCGGGACGCGATGCGCGCCTCGAGGATCTGCCGAATGTCCGCGTCCGACAACGTACCCGGTTGCTGTCCGGCGGCGCTTGCCGCACCGCCGCCTGATACGCCGCACACGAGGACCACACCGACAACCACCCGCATTCGGTGCACACGGCGCATTCGGGACTCCTTGTCTGCCAGGCCGAGCGAGGCTGCGTTTCAGGCCAGCGAGCGTGTGGACGTGGCTCCGCCCCGCTGGGTGACAGTATGTGATTGCCCCGCCTGCGGCGGGGCGAGACGTCTTGGAGGCCACAGAGAACTTGACTCATTCGCAGGTGATGCTGGCCTTCGAGACGCCGGGGCCGGCCGTCTTCACGGTTCGTCCGTCTCGAACTCGGCGATCAGCCGGTCCAGTTCTTCACGCAGGGGCATCAACTGCCGCTCGACCGCGCGGATGTTGGCCAGGTATACCACCACCGTCAGGAGCAGCGTCGCCACCAGGAACACCAGGGTCAGTGGACGCATGCCGGCCAGGCCGAACACGACGAGGTTCGCCCCCACCATCAGCGGCGTCAGGTACCACCATAGGACCGTTTGGAGCAGCCGGATCTGATCGTGCACGTTTGCTCGCTCGGCACGGCAGAACGCCAGCACCGATACGTCGGTGGTCCTCGCGTTCGCCACCTTCCTGGCGCGGCGCAACCGCCACACGATGACGGCAATCGCCGCGATCGACACCGCGTATCCGACCCGGGGCAGGGCGGTGGTCGCGCGCACGGCAAAGGCGGCGAAGAGGGTCACCGCTGCCACGCCCGTCCACGTTTCGCGACGGTCGCGGGCGACGGTGGTGTGGCGCAACCGTGCGACTCTGGCCCTGATCGCGGGCAGCGTGTCTCCGGTCGCAGCGGCCGGATCCGCGTAGCCCTGGGCATCCCGCCACGCGCGCTTAAACCGATCCAGTTCGTCCATGTCAGCCTCGGAGGTACCGCTCGACGAATGTCTTTTTGATCCGGTTGATCCGAACACCGACGTGACTCTCGGACAGGCCCGTAATGCGAGCCATCTCCCGATACGCCAGGTCTTCGAGGTACAGCAGGAAGACCGCGCGGTCCACACGATCGAGCGATTGCACGAATTCCTCGAGCATCTGCAATTCGCGGGCCGGGGGTCCGCAGGCGTCCGTGGCTGGCCTCGCATCCGGATCGTCGCCGGGCGACTCGTGTCGCGCGCGAGTGGTCGTCTTGCGGCGATAGGTGATGGCGGTGTTCAACGCCAGGCGGTACAACCAGGTCTCGAGCGAGGAACGGCCCTCGAACCGGTCGAGACTGCGCCAGATCTGGAGCAGGATCTCCTGGTACAGGTCCTGCCAGTCGCCGGCAGCCGCGTAACTGCGGGCCACGGCGTCCAGGCGGCGCGCGTTGGCGGCGAGTATCTGGGCGAACTGCTGTTCCCTGGCTGCGTCCATATGCTGACCCCGGCTCTCGAGAGCGGCTTCCTCCTCCATTAGTCGCGCTGGACGGGCCGAACTTACACGGGATCCTACCTGACGTCCAGACAAGGCTTCCCCAGAAGGTCCCGCACCGAGGTGCCCGATGATGGAATGACTGCCGACGTTCTCGCAATGCTCGGTCTTCCCGGCGATCGCGACGGTCGCCGTAGCGTCGGCGGCGTTTCTCGCACTGGCCGCACTCACCCTGGGACTGCGGGGAGAGACGCGCTACCTGCGGTGGGTGAACGTTCAGCCCTTGGCGACGCGCGGGGCTCATCCTGTCGGCGATGGTCCTGCAGGCGGCCACCATCGTTCTGGTGTCCGCGCACGACGCGCACGCGCTGGCGCTCACACCCATCGTCGCGGGAATCGCCGCGGGCGTTGGACTGGTCGAGTGGGCGAGAGGAACACGATGTGATCCCACTCGGCCCTGCGATTCCTGAACGCCTCGCGGACCGCCAGCGGAATCTCGTGAGGCTCAGTGTCTCGCCCGACGCGCCCGAGCAGCGACCTCGTCACGTCCATCTGATGGAGGTCACGACGGCAGGAGGCGCACATGGCCAGGTGCAGCCACATCTGGATGCGCGTTGGCCAGGGCAGGCGCCCCTTGGCATAGTCGGTGGCGTGCGTCACGCGTCGCCTCCTGCCGAAGCAGGATGACCTCGGGCGTGTCGGCACCCCACGGAGTTGGCGGCTGGCTCCATCCCCCGCCCTCCGCGAACCGCGCCGCCAGGTTACAGAGGCCTGACCTCCCACGCAGCATCACGCCTGTACATCGCGCGGGTGTAACGTTCTTCAAAGCCGGGAGACTACGCCACGTTCAGTTACACTGGGCCCAGCTGGCTCCGCCCCACCTGAGCGCCAGCCTGAGGAGAATCGACATGCCCCCATCAAGAGGCCGTTTCGCCGCGCTGTGCATAGTACTAATCACGTCGCTCGCCTGGCTGGCGCCATCCGGCGCTGCCGGCCAGCCCCCCGCGCCCGCGCCGCCGCCCGCGGTCGGCGACACGGCTCGCGACTTCACGCTCAATCGGATCGACGGCACGCCGATCACGCTGTCGGTGCTGACACAGCAGGGACCGGTGGTCGTCCTGATGCTAAGGGGCTGGGTGGGCTATCAATGACCGGTCTGCACCCGCCAGGTTGGCGGGTTCATGTCTCAGGCCGACGCCTTCAAGACCGCCGGAGCGAGTGTCGTTCTGATCTACCCTGGCGCCGCCACGTCGGTGCAGCAGTACGCTGCCGACTTCATCACCGGGAAGACGCTGCCCGGGAATTTCCACTTCGTCACCGACCCGGACCTGAAGACCGTGAATCTCTACGGCCTGAGGTGGGATGCGCCGAATGAGACCGCGTATCCATCCACAATCGTCGTCGACCGCCAGGGCGTGGTGCGATTTGTAAAGATCAGCCATTCACACGGCGATCGGAGTGCGGCGCCGGACGTCCTGGCGGTGTTGCAGGGCCTGAAGTGACAACAGCACACGAAGGGAGGGACGCCATGCGGGTTCACGAACTGGTGGAGCCGCTGGACGAATGGAACACGGCGCTGCTGGCGCAGGTACACCCTCCCGACTGGGTCAACCCTCGCGGCGACGGCGTGTACGACATGGTCGTGATTGGCGGCGGTACGGCCGGATTGGTGAGCGCGGCCGGGGCCGCCGGCCTGGGGGCTCGCGTCGCGCTGATCGAGAAGGCGCTGCTGGGCGGAGACTGCCTGAACAGCGGCTGCGTGCCATCCAAGGCGCTGCTGCGATCCGCGCACGCCGTCGCCGAGGCGCGGAAGGCTCCGTCGCTGGGCGTACAGACCGGTCAGGTCGAGGTGGATTTCGGCGCGGTCATGACTCGGATGCGCACGCTGCGCGCCGGCATCAGCCCGCACGATTCTGCGGAGCGCCTCACGAAGATCGGCGTGGACGTGTTCCTCGGGCAGGGGCGCTTTTCCAGCCCGCGGACCATCGACGTCGACGGCCGGTCGCTGCGCTTCAACCGCGCGGTGATTGCGACCGGGGGCCGCGCGTCGGCGCCGCCGATTCCCGGCCTCTCTGACGTCGACTACCTCACCAACGAAACGTTGTTCTGGCTCACGGAGCTGCCGTCGCGTCTTCTGGTCGTGGGCGGGGGTCCTATCGGCAGCGAGATGGCCCAGGCTTTTTTCCGCTTCGGCAGCCGGGTCACGATCTTCGACGCGGCACCACACCTGCTCCCGCGCGAGGACGCAGACGCCGCGGCCATCGTGCAGCAGCGGTTTGCCAACGAAGGTATCCGCCTGGAACTGGGCGTCACGCTGACGCGTGTCGAGAAGCGCGGCGGCGAGTTCGTGGTGCATGCCGTGCGGACACGCGCCGACGGGTCGGCCGACGCGTTCGAGACGATCGGCGACCGGATCCTCGTCGCCGCCGGGCGCGCGCCGAACGTCGAGACGCTCGGCCTCGAGGCGGCTGGCGTCGCGTTCACGAAACGCGGCGTCACCGTCGATGACCGCCTGCGAACGAGCAACGCCAGGATCTTCGCAGCCGGTGACGTGTGTTCGCGGTTCCAGTTCACCCACGCGGCCGACGCCATGGCTCGCATCGTGATTCAGAACGCGCTCTTCTACGGCCGTCGGAAAGCCAGCGCCCTCGTCATCCCCTGGGCGACCTACACCAATCCCGAAATCGCCCACGTGGGACTCTATGGGGGCGAGGCTCGAGAAGCCGGACATGCAGTCGAAACCATCACGGTTCCATTGAAGGAGGTGGACCGCGCCATCCTCGACGACGACACGGAGGGGTTCGTCCGCGTTCACCACGAACAGGGACGCCTGCTCGGGTGCACCATCGTCTCGGCCCATGCCGGGGAGATGATTGGCGAAGCCAGCTACGCCCTGACTCATGGCGCAAAGCTCGGACAGTTCTCGGCGACGGTGCATCCGTATCCCACCGAAGCCGAAGCGTTCCGCATGGTGGGCGACCGGTTTCGCCGGAGCGCGCTGACGCCGACAACCGCCCTGTGGCTCTCTCGGTACTTCCGATGGACCAGAGGAGGTAGAAAGTGATGCGGCGCAGGGTGCGCATGCTCGCCTGCGCTGCCGCGCTGACGACGGCCAGCGTGGCAGCGGCCCCGCAGCAGGCGTTCGACCACTCGTACGCCGGTTACGCCGCACTGCTCGCGCGGCATGTTCATGACGGGCGGGTCGACTACAAGGGACTCGTCGCCGACCGGGCCGCGCTGGCGGCTGTCGTCTCCGGCTTTGGCGCGGTAGACCCGTCAACCGAACGTGGGTGGCCGCGCGAGCAGCGGCTGGCGTTCTGGATCAACGCGTACAACCTGTTCACGCTGCAAGCCATCGTGGACCACTACCCTATCCGGGCAGGCTGGCTCACGTTCGGGCCTCGCAACAGCATCCGGCGCATCCCAGGCGTCTGGGACCGGCTGACCTGGCAGGTCGCAGAACGGCAGGTGACGCTCGACGATATCGAGCACCGGATCCTGCGGCCCGAGTTCAACGAGCCGCGCATACACTTCGCGGTGAACTGCGCGTCGGTCGGCTGTCCCCCGCTTCGAAACGAGCCATACCGCGCGACCGGGCTGGATGGGCAGCTCGATGCCAACGCGCGGTGGTATCTCGCCAGCCCGCACGGCGTACGCGTGGAGGGCCGGACGCTGCTCGTCACGTCGATCCTGAAGTGGTACGGCGACGACTTCATCGAACGGTTCGGGGCAGCGCCTCCGGCAAGACGGTCGCCGGCAGAGGCCGCCATCCTCCGCGTCGTGGAGGCGTTCGGTCCGCCTCAGGCCGCAGCCCTTGCCCGGAACCCGGAGACACCAATCCGGTTTCTCGATTACGACTGGGCACTCAACGATGTGGGAAGGGCACGGTAGCCCAGCCGGCCTGTCAGGCGAGCAGCACCTTTACGCCATGTGCCTCGAGCATCTGGCCATGCTCCGGGGCCAGGGAAGCGTCCGACACGACGATATCGGCCATTTCCAGCGGGGCGACGGGCACCATCCCCGGACGGCCGAACTTGGTCGCGTCGGCGACGATGATGACCGTACGCGAGACCTCGATCATGCGGAGTTCGGACCCGACTACGAGCGTGTTGTTGTTGCTGAAGCCCGCTTCAGTAATCCCGCCAATCCCCATCACCAGCACATCCGCCGCCACGCTGCCCAGCATCCGCTCGCAGAGCGGGCCCAGCATGACTTCGAGGCGCGGAAACAGATAGCCCCCCGTCAGCGTCACCTCAACCTTGCGCGAGCCCCGCAGGAGCTGTGCGATGGCCAGCGAGTTGGTGATGGCATGCACCGAACGGTCGGCCAGTTCGCCGGCCACACAGGCTACGGTGGACCCGCCATCAAGGATGATGGTCTGGCCGTCTTCGATCAGGGTGGCGGCCAGCCGGCCGATGCGCTGCTTCTCGTCGGCCTGCCGCCGCGCCTGCCAGTCGTGATCCAGCAGGTGTTCGCGCGGCTGGACCGCCAGCGCCCCGCCATGCACACGTTTGACGATGCGCTGGCGTTCCAGGTCCACAAGATCGCGGCGGATGGTCGATTCGGAGGTTTCGAGCAGGCGGCAGAGCGATTCCAGATCCACGTACTCCTGGCGTTCGAGCAGTTGGCGGATACGCAGCTGCCGGCCGGTCCGGTTCACGTCTTGAAGCCCCGCTGTTCGAGTGCCGCGACGACCACGTCGGTCACGTCCCGCACGAGGGCGTCGAGATCCAGATGGTCGGACACGCCCTGATCGTAGACGCAGCCCGGCGGGGGCGCAACCACGATGACACCTGGCTCTTCTTCCGGCATGTCTCCGAGCCGGCACGCCACGGGGTTGAATCGCGGATCGGGCAACCCCAGCCGCTCCTTGATCTTCAGGAGGTCGCCCGCCTTGTCCGCGGGAATGCGCGAGAACGGCACGCCCAGCTGGGACGCAATCGTCAGCGTCCAGCAATACGTCTCGAGCACCTCCGCGTACCACTCGGCATGCGTCACCGTATCGGCCCAGCACACCACGCCGTGATTGCCGAGCAGGATGGTGTTGTAGTTCTGCACGAAGGGCAGGACGGTCTGGGCAAACGTCTTCGTCCCCGGCGTCTCGTACGGCGCGTACGCCACCTTGCCGACGAACACGTCGAACTCGGGAATCAGGCCCGACGGCGGCACGCGGCCAATCACCGCGTACGCCGTTGCGTGCGGGGGATGGCAGTGCACCACGGCCCTGGCCTTCGGCTGAGCCTTGTAGATTTCGAGATGGAGGTAGATCTCGCTGGTTCTGGCGCGCGTGCCCACGAGTTCGTTGCCGTCGAGATCCACCAGGCTGAGGTCCTCGGGCCGCAGATCCGCCTTGCTCAGCAACGTGGGCGTGCAGATGACTTCGTTGGGCCCAATGCGGAAGGAAATGTTGCCGCCGTTGCCATCCACGTACTGGCGGGTCCACAGTTTCTTCCCCGTCGCCACGATCTCGGCCTTGATGGCCTCGGCTTCCGGTGACCGGAACAGGTCGCGGATGGCCTGGCTGACGGCCGGCCTGGGGGCCTCTGTGGCCGCCTTCGCCGCGGCGGGCTGCGCGGTCGGACAGCGTCGCGGTGCGCCGGCCGCGCGCACAGCGATGCCGTTCCGCTCAATCGCCTCGCGCGCCGACGGCGTCAGGACGACCTTCGTCCGAGTCAGGATCTCGCGGGCACCTTCCCGGACCGCGGCGTCGATGTCCTTCAGGGCGATGACGCCGTACGCTGTCAGATCCATCGGTTCCATCAGTGTCCTTCCGTCTCCCGGCGCGCGGCCGCGGCTGGAGGCTCGAACTGGTAGTCGCGAACCACCAGCGCGCAGTACGCATCCACGGGCGCCGTGCCCGGGTCATACGCGTTGACGGCCTCAGAGCCTTCCACGAATCCAATGAGCTCGCCCTCGCCTGGCGCCAGGCGATCGGCCACGACCAGCGTGCGTCCCCCGCCGCAGCCGTTGCGGGCTTCGAGGTTGGCGGCGGTGACCGGCTCGACCAGCAGCAGCGTCGTGTCCTCGAATCCCGGAACGGCGCGGTTCAGCACCACCTTCCCCCGCACGATCCCGAGCCTCACGTCGCACCTCCGCCCGCGCGTCCGGGCGCGAACACCCGTTCCACGAGGCCCACGACAACCAGCCGCGCCGGAACGGTCTTGCCAAGCCACTCGCGCGCGAGGTTGCCGTCAGTAGACACCAGCACGGTGGAGCCGCGCCCCGCGCCCATCCGGTCCAGCACGACGACGGGTTCCCCGCTTGTCCGGCCGTCCGCCTCCAGGCGCTGGGCGATGAGGAAACGTACGGCCTCGAACGTCGCGTGTTTGCGTGTCGAGGTCAGCACTCCGTCAATGCGCGCCAGGTACATGGGCCCTCGTCAGACGATGCGGAGCGCGCCGCCGATCGTGAACTGCCGTTCGCGCGTGAAGGTCATCGGCGTGGTGACGCCCTCTCCGGTCGGCGTCGCGATCGTGTGGCTGAAATAGCCCGGACCGCCCACACCCAGCGCCGCCGTGGATGGCGCGTTCTGCACGAACAACGTCGTGTTGAGCGCCCGCGCCATCCGCGTGGCGCGTTCGACATTGCGCGTGTGGATGATGGCGGTGTGCCGGTAACCATGCTCAGCCGCCACGGCCGCCGCAATGGCGGCATCGATGCACGGCTTGCGGACGACCGGCAGGAACGGCATCATCTGCTCTTCCTGCACGAACGGATGCGCGTCGTCCGTCTCGCCGAACAGCAGTTCTGTCCCGGGCGGCACCCGCACGCCGGCCGCTGCGGCCAGCACGCTGGCATCCTGACCCAGCAGATCCCGCTTCACGTGCGCTCGTCCGCACCCGGTGCCCGGACCATCGAACGTGAAGGCGGCCGCCGTCAGCGTCTTGATCGCGCGCGCGTCCAGCTGGAACGCTCCCGCCCGTATCATGGCCGCCACGAACGCGTCAGCCACGGCCTCGAGCACGAAGACTTCTTTTTCGCCGATGCACAGCAGGTTGTTGTCGAACACCGCGCCCGTGATGATCGATCGGGCCGCCAGATCGAGATCGGCCGTGTCGTCCACGACGACGGGAGGATTGCCCGGACCGCCAGCGATGACGCGCTTGCCGGACTGGGCCGCGGCCTTGACCACCGCCGGGCCACCGGTCACGCACAGCAGCGCCACGTCAGGGTGGCGAAAGACCTCTTCGGCAGACTGGATGCTCGGTTCGGCCACGGTCGTGATGACGTTGGCCACACCCGTTTCGCGCTCGATCTCCCGGTTGAACAGCGCCAGGGCATGCGCGGCCACGAGCGCGCCGGCCGGATGCGGGCTGAACACGGCGGTGTTCCCTGCGGCCAGCACATTGATCGCATTACTGACCATCGTCGGCACGGAATGTGTCGCCGGCAGCACCATGCCGATGACACCCCACGGCGCCCGTTCGATCAGGCACAAGCCGGACTGATCGCTGCGAGCGTCGCTGCGCATCACCTCGACGCCAAGGACATAGCGCATGGCCTTGAGTTTCGCGATCTTGTGGTCGAGGCGGCCGATGCGCGTCTCGGCCAGTTCCATCCGGCCAAGGTCGTCCGCGTGTTCGTCGCACAGCCGGCGGATGACGGCAATCATGCGTCCGCGCTGCTCGAGACTCATCCCGGCCACGTGCACCTGGGCCGCGAGCGCTGCGGCCACAGCCTGGTCCACGGTGGCAAAGACGCCGTCGCCGATGGCAGCCCGCTTCGTGGGAGGCTTCGTGTCGGCGGGGCGCGCCGTCCGGGCAGCCCGCGCCGGAACACGGCCGGCAGCAGCGCCGGATGCCGGGCGCGCCTCCGCTCCCGGGGCAGTGTCCGCATACGCCAGCAACCGCGCGACAACTTCCTGCGCGATGTCGGCGACCACACGCTCGCGGTCGATCATTGCGGCAACTCCACCTTGGTGCCGGCCATCTCGAGCGAGTCGACGATGCCGACGATGACCGCGTCGGTGGGGCTGTCTTTCGTCGTCGGCGTGAGGCGGGCCGAGCTGCCTTGCGTGAAGAGAACGAAGGCCCCCAGGCCGGCCCCGACGCTGTCGACCGCCACCACGGAACTGCCCGACTCGATGACGACGCCGTCTTTCGCGATGCAGGGCTGCACCAGCAACAGTTTCATGCCCTGGAACTTCGCGTGTTTCTGCGTGGCGACCACGCTGCCGATGACCTTCGCGAGAAACATGGGTGATTCCTTTCGGCGATCGGCGATCGGCGATCGGCGATCGGCGTTCGGCGTTCGGCCGAGGTTGCTGACGTAGCCCCAGACCTTACCTGGCCTGAGCGTAGCCGAAGGCAGGTCCGGGGTCGCCGAAGGCACGACGTGGCCCCTAGCCTCTAGCCTCTAGCCTCTGGCCTCTAGCCCCTAGGCAGCGTCCCCACGACATCGTCGTGCGGGCGGGCGATGACGTGCACACTGACCACCTGGCCCACCGCGCGTGCGGCGACGGCACCCGCATCAACCGCAGCCTTGACCGCCGCGACGTCGCCGGCCACGAACACCGTGCACAAGCCGCTGCCGACTTTCTTCCAGCCGGCAAACGTCACGTCGGCGGCCTTGAGCGCCGCGTCGGCTCCCTGAATCAGCGCCGTGAGGCCATACGTCTCGATCATCCCGACCGCTTTGGGTGCCATGACTACTTCCCCCCGGTGAGCATGCCGGACACCAGTCCGTCGTGCGGGCGCGTAATGACGTGAGCCGCGACCAGTTCCCCCACGGACTTGGCGGCCGCGGCGCCGGCATCGACTGCCGCCCGGACGCTGCCGACGTCGCCGCGCACGACCGCCGTGATGTAGCTGCCGCCGATCGGAATCGGCTGGCCGAGTTTGACGTTGGCTGCCTTGCACATCGCGTCGCTGGCTTCCACCAGGCCGACGAGCCCTTTGGTTTCAATCAAGCCGAGTGCTTCCACCATGGTTCAGCTCCTTCGTACGCAGGCGGCTATGCCGCGCCGCCGGCCGCAGCGTTCGGCCCGAGTTTCTCGATCAGCCCGTTCAAATCGTCGTGCGGTCGTGGAATGACCAGGACACTCACGACTTCGCCTACCAGCTTCGCCGCGTCGGCGCCGGCATCGACCGCGGCCTTGACCGCCGCCACTTCGCCTTCGATGAAAGCCGTCACCAGGCCCGAGCCGACGGGCTCCCACGTGGTGAAGGTCACCGTAGCGGCCTTCAGCGCCGCATCCACCGCTTCGAACAGCGCCACCAGGCCGCGCGTCTCGATCATGCCGAGCGCGGGTTTGGCCACGCGCGGGGGTTCCCGCCGTGCGGGACCGGCCGTCTTTCCCTGTTCCCGCAGCGCGGGTGCCGTGGCCCGTCCTTGTGTTCGCCGAACTGCTGTCATTGCCCGCCACCTTTCTCGCTGATGAGTTCGAACTCCCGGGCCAGGTGCAGCGCGCACGCGTTGGCCTCGTCGGTGTCCATGTGGACGTTGAGCCGTGAGTTGCCGTCAACACGCACGTGCACGCGGCTGAAGACGACGCCCGCGTCGCCGCCCACCCGAAGCCGCATGATGTCGCCCTGCGTCACGCCGTAGTGCCTGGCTTCGGCGGGGTTCATGTGCACGTGAATCGCCGCCCTGATGACCCCTTCGCGCAGATGCACCATGCCGGCCGGCCCGACGACGTACGTGCCCGGTGTGCCCGCGATGTCGCCCGACAGGCGCACCGGCACGTCGTTGAGACCGAGACTGATCGCATCGGTAAACGCCAGTTCGATCTGCGACTGCTTGCGCAGCGGCCCGAGGATTCGCAGGTTGGGAATGATCCGGTTGCGCCGGCCGATGAGGGTCACCGTTTCTTTCGCGGCGAAGTTCCCCTCCTGGTACAGCGGCCGATCGGGCGTCAGTTCGTACCCCGGGCCGAAGAGCACGTCGAGGTCTTCCCGGCTGACGTGCATGTGCCGCGCGGACGGATGCACCACGAGCGGGCTCAGCCCGCCCGGGCGCCCGCCACCCAACCTGGCGGTCACCACCTCGCGCACGATGTCTTCCACGTCCGCTCGGGTGAGGGTCCTGGTGCCGCGGCCGCTACCGGCCATGGCGTCCTCCCTCCTGCGTGCCCCCGCGTCTGACGACGTCGGCCGTGGCGCGAGCGACGACGCGCTCTTCGTCAGCCGGCACGATGAGGATCGGGACGCGGGAACCGGCCGACGAGATGCGGGCGTCGCCTCGCGCCGCCTGGTTGAGATCGTGATCGAGCACCAGACCGAACCCGTCGAGTCCGGCACAGATGCCGGCACGAATCCCAGGGCTGTTCTCGCCAATCCCGCCGGAGAAGGTCAGGACGTCGATGCCACCCAGTTCCAGGAGGAAGGCCCCGACGTAGTGACGGACCGCGCGGACGAACACGTCGAGAGCCAGGCGTGCCCGCGCGTCGCCTCTGGCCGCAGCGTCGTCGAGATCCCGAATGTCGCCGCTCAGACCGCTGATGCCGGCCAGCCCTGACCTGGTGGCGAGCACCCGCGCCATCCCGTCTGGGTCGAGACCACGTTTCTTCATCACGAACAACGCGGCGAAGACGTCGAGGTCGCCGCAGCGGTTGTTCTGGGGCAGTCCCGACTGCGGCGACATGCCGAAACTGGTGTCGATCGCCACGCCGTCGCGAATCGCGGCGACGCTCGAACTGCCGCCGAGGTGACAGGAGACGTGACGCAGACCGCCGCCCAGGGCCGACTGCGCGTATTCGCTGGCGGCGCGGTGGCTGGCGCCGTGGAACCCGTAGCGGCGCACGCCCAGTTCGTCGCGCCAGGCCAGGGGGACGGCGCAGGTGGTCGCGGCGGCGGCGAGCTGGTCGAAGAACGCGGTCTCGAAAAGCGCCACCAGCGGCACGTCGGGAAGGGCGCGCTGGAAGGCCTGCATGGCCCCGATGTAGGGCGGGTTGTGCGCCGGCGCCAAGAACGCGAACTCCGCCATGGCCTCCAGGACTTCGGCATCGACGAGCCGCGCGCCACTCACGGGACCCGCATGCACCGCCTTGAAGCCGATGGCAGCCAGGTCGGCCAGGCTGCGGAGCGGTCTGCCCGGGCCAGCCACGTCGGCGACGCAGCGCTGGATCGCGGTCTCGTAGTCGGGACACTCGCCCCCGGGCTGGCCGATACGCTCGATCCGGCCCTCGGCAAGGACGCTGTCACGATCGACGGCGTAGAGCTTGTACTTGAAAGAAGTGCTGCCGATGTTGGCGACGAGGATGTTCATGTCGGTCCGTGCCTGCCCACGATGATACGAATCGAATTGACAGATATCAAGCGGATATTTACAGTATCAGTCAAATGAATGACTGATTTCTGTCATAATCAGTCGAACTTTCATGTCAAGAACATCCAGGAGACCGTCCAGGCGGGCCGCCACGGCCGTTTCACTCGAGCGCATCGCCGGCCTGGGGGTCGTCGGGGCTGGCGGGGGCGGTTTCCCCACCGCGACGAAACTGGCGGCCAGCGTTCCGACCGTGATCGTGAACGGCGCAGAATGCGAGCCGCTCCTGCACAAGGACAAAGAACTCCTCCACCACCTGGCCGAGCCCATGTTGCGCGGGCTCGCGGCAGCCATGGCGCTGGTGGGCGCGCGCGACGGCATCATCGGGATCAAAGACAAGTACACCGACGTCATGGACGGGCTCGACCCGCTGCTTCCGTCGGGCGTGCGCATCCTGCCGCTGCGTGACAGCTATCCGGCCGGCGACGAATTCCTGCTCGTGTACGACGCGATTGGCCGCATCATCCCGCCGGGTGGATTGCCGAAAGACGTCGGGGCGGTGGTGGTCAACGTCGAGACGCTGGTCAACATCGGCCTGGACGAGCCGGTGACGCACAAGTACCTGACCGTAGCTGGCGCGGTCCACACGCCCGTCACGTTGCGCGTTCCCGTGGGTACGAACATTGGCGAGGTCATCGCCCGCGCGGGCGGCCCCACCCACACGGACGTTGCCGTGCTCATGGGCGGCGTGATGATGGGGCGGCTGGCCGCCGGACTCGACGACGTCGTGACCAAGACGCTCGGCGGCCTGGTCGTCCTGCCCGCGTCGCACCCGCTCGTCGGCCGTTATCGCGCCACGCCGCGCCAGATTGCCCGCATCGGCCGGTCGGCGTGCGACCAGTGCCGGTTCTGCACCGACCTGTGCCCGCGGTATCTCCTCGGGCATCCAATCGAGCCGCACCGCGCGATGCGTTCGCTCGGCTTCGCCCCGAGCCCCGCGGCGATGGTGGCCGGGACGTTGTACTGCTGCGAGTGCAACCTGTGCAGCCTCTATGCGTGTCCCGAAGACCTGGATCCCAAGAACGTGTGCGTCGCCTCGAAGCCGATCGCACGCGAGATGGGGCTCGTCTGGTCGGGGTCTGCCGAGGCGATCGAGCCGCACCCGCTGGCTCCGGACCGTCGCGTCCCCATGAAACGCCTGATGGCGAGGCTCGGCCTGACCGAGTTCAACAACGTCGGGCCGCTCGGAGATTTCGGGGTCGTCCCGTCACGCGTCGTGCTGCCGCTCAAGCAGCAAGCCGGCGCCCCTGCCGTGCCGGTCGTGCGTGACGGTGATCGGGTGTCGGCCGGGGATCTCGTGGCTGCGCCGCCGGCAGGCGCGCTGGGGGCGCGGATTCACGCCAGTATCGCGGGCGTGGTCCGGTCAACGGCTGAGGCGGTGGTGATCGAGGCGTGATGGTGCGTGATGGTCAACGGGAGGCTGCGGTGCCGAAGATGAACTCCGTCGGGCTGGTCGAAGTCTCTTCGATTGCCACCGGCTATGTCGCGCAGGACGCCATGCTGAAGGCGGCCCATGTCCAGCTGCTGCTCGCCCGGACTATCTGTGCCGGCAAGTACCTGATCGTGGTCGGCGGCGACGTGGCGTCCGTGCAGGCCTCAGTGGACGCGGGTGCCGCGCGGTGCCGCGGCTCGCTGATCGAGCGGCGCGTCGTCACCAAGGTCCATCCCAGCGTGTTCCCGGCGATTTCGCTGGCCGTGGATGCCGAACCGGAACAGGTGAAGGCTCTGGGCGTCATCGAGACGTTTTCGGCATCGAGCATCGTGGACGTGGCCGATGCCGCCGCCAAAGCCGCGGATGTCGTGCTGTTCCGGATTCACCTTGCCATGGCTATCGGTGGCAAAGGTTTCGTCGTCATGACCGGTGACATTGCCAGCGTCGAAGCCGCCGTGACCGCCGGCGCGGCCCTCGCGTCCGACGAAGGCATCCTCGTGGGCAAGGCCGTCATCCCGGGCCCGGCCAGAGAACTGTTCCGCGAGTTCACGTAGAGCGATCTCGAGTGTGAAGCCCCGGACCCGGCCATCTTCATTGAGCTTGGTCGAATCCCGTCAGTGCCGCAGGATCTTCTCCATCGCGCGTCCCTTCGCGAGTTCATCAATCAGTTTGTCAAGATAGCGGATTCGCTGCATCAGCGGGTCGTCGATCTCCTCAACCCGGACGCCACACACGACGCCCTTGATCAGCGAACTGTTCGGATGGATGGCCGGCGCTTGCGCAAAGAACGTCTCGAAATCGTGCTCCTGTTCGATTTGCTGCCGCAGGCCCGCGAGGTCATACCCGGTCAACCAGCAGATGACCTGGTCAACTTCTGCTTGCTTGCGATTCTTGCGCTCCGCCTTCTGCACGTACAGCGGATAGACCCTGGCGAAGATCATCGAGAAGATGTGGTGTCTCGGCACGTCATGTCCCTTTCCGATAGAACTGAACCGCGCTGTCGTTGATCTCGAATCGATGCGTCTTGGGCAGCCTGATCATTCCGGGCCCCGCCAGCAGGATCCGCCCGTACCCATGCGCCGCGAAGACGCTCGTCGGCCGATTGTAGTAGAACGCGGGCTGGAGCAGGTTCAGCGGGGTGTTGGATTCCGTGGCCGGTGGGGTGGCCTGCACTGTGCGGCCCGGGCAGCTCGTTTACTCATGAAGAACGACTGACATCCTTGTCCCGATTCAAACCGAAGCCACCCTGGGGAAACTGCCTCTCCCGGAGCGGGGGTTGGGTGGCTTCGGTCCCGACGCATTGCGTTCTGCATCGCACAACTTTTGCCCGGACGGATAAGCGCTTGAACCCTCGACCCCGTAGGGCTACCGTGCACGCACCATGTCCCGCCTGGCCTGCTTCCTGCTTCTTGCTTCCTGCTTCTACCCGCCGCCCGGAGCCCTGGCTGCCCCCCCCATCGACCGTCAGGCCCTCGTCACCCGTCATCACCCTGTGCTCGACCGCCTCGATCCCGAGTCGCCCTTGACGGTGGGCAACGGCGAGTTCGCGTTCACGGTTGACGCCACCGGGCTCCAGACATTTGCGGAAGCCTACGACGGCACGATCCCGCTCGGGACGCTGTCGCAGTGGGGTTGGCACACGTGGCCGAATCCCGGCACGTGGACCATCGAGGGTTTTGCGTTCAAGGAATTCGACAGCCACGGCCGCATGGTCGGGTACGCCGATATTCCCGGCAAGACGCGCACGCCGGAGATCAACTGGCTGCGGGCCAATCCCCATCGTCTGCACCTCGGTCGAATCGGTTTCGACCTCACGCGGGCCGACGGCACGAAGGCGTCCCCAACAGACATCACGCAGGTTCGCCAGGAACTCAACCTCTGGACGGGCACGATCGTGAGCCGTTTTGTGTTCGACGGGGAAACCGTCGACGTGGAGACGCTGTGTCACCCCGTTCACGACGCCGTCGCCGTGCGAGTGCGATCCCGGTTGCTGCAGTCGGGGCGGGCCCGGATCAGCCTGCGTTTCCCGTACGGCACGGGTCAGGTGGTGTCGGCGGACTGGACGAAGCCGGACGCACACACGACGGTCCGAACGACGCGAGGCACGAACGCCGCGGGATTCGAGCGGACACTTGACGCGGACCGTTATCACGCGTCGCTCCAGTGGTGGCCGTCCGGCACACTGGCGGACACGGCACCACACAGCTACGTCCTCACGGCCGGCCCTGGCGTGGACACCCTGACGTTCATCGCCGCGTTCTCACCGGCTGCCCCGGGAGCCGAGCACCTGACCTTCGAACAGGCCCTCACGGCCGTACGGGACCATTGGCGCCGCTTCTGGTCAACCGGCGGCGCCATCGACCTGTCGGCCAGTACCGACCCGCGCTGGAAAGAGCTCGAGCGGCGGATCGTGTTGTCGCAGTACCTCACCGCCATCCAGTGTTCGGGCCGGTATCCGCCGCAGGAGACCGGGCTCACGTTCAACAGCTGGGAGGGCAAGTTCCACCTCGAGATGCACTGGTGGCACGCCGCGCAGTTCGCCCTGTGGGACCGCCTGCCGCTGCTCGAGAAGAGCCTGGACTACTACGACGCGATCTTGCCCAAGGCTCGTGGCACGGCACAGCGCCAGGGGTACGACGGGGCGCGCTGGCCGAAGATGACAAGCCCGCCGGGTGTGGAATCGCCGTCGAATGTCGGCCCGTTCCTCGTCTGGCAGCAGCCGCACCCGATCTTCTATGCGGAACTGGTTCACCGCGCCCGGCCCGGCCGCGCCACGCTCGATCGTTTCAAGGCCGTTGTGTTCGCGACCGCCGACTTCATGGCATCCTTCCCGGCATGGGACGCGGCCCGCGATCGTTTCGTCCTGGGGCCGCCGCTGCAGTGCGCGCAAGAGACGTATCCCAAGGACACCACCAGCAACTGCACCTACGAACTCTCCTACTGGCGGTGGGGACTGCAGGCCGCGCAAGTGTGGCGCGAGCGGCTGGACCTCGCGCGTGATCCGCGATGGGACCGCGTGCTGCAGAGACTCGCCGTCCCCGCTTCGACTGACGGCAAGTACCTGTTTGCCGAAACGGCACCTGATACCTTCACCAACCCGAGATGGGCGACCGACCATCCGTCGGTCGTCGCGGCGTTCGGCGTCCTGCCCGGGCGCGATATCGACCGCGCCACCATGGATCGGACGCTCGATTGGATCTGGAAACACTGGGACTGGCCCACGACGTGGGGGTGGGACTACCCGATGATGGCCATGACCGCGGCCCGGCTTGGCAAACCCGACCTCGCCATCGACGCGCTGCTGCTCGAGACGCCCAAGAACGTGTACCGCCGCAACGGCCACAATCACCAGCGTCCCGGCCTCACGATCTATCTGCCTGGCAACGGGGCCCTGCTGTACGCCGTTGCCATCATGGCGGCCGGCTGGGACGGCGCGCCGGAGGGCGACGCGCCGGGGTTCCCGCGCAACGGGCGATGGGTGGTGAAGTGGGAAGGGCTGCGCAAGGCGCCATGAGGCGCAGAAGGACGTGACCGTGATCCGCAAGGCATTTCGTATGCGCGTCAATGCCGGGGCCGAGGGCGAATACGAGCGCCGCCACCAGCCCATCTGGGCCGACCTCGAGCGTGTCCTGCTCGATCATGGCGTGCGTTCGTATTCGATCTTCCTCGCGCCCGACACCCGGGACCTGTTCGGGTATGTCGAGGTGGAGGACGAAACGCGGTGGGACGCCATCGCGTCGACCGACGTCTGCCGGCGGTGGTGGCGGCACATGCGGGAGATCATGCCGGCCAACCCGGATGACAGCCCGGTGTCGTACGGCCTGCGCGAAGTCTTCCACGTGGAGCGGGATGGCCAGCCGGCCGCGGGCGCGCCGCCCGGCCCCCCCGCCCCCAGACCCGGCCCCCTTAAGCGCACGGGGACCAAAACCACCGCATTAGCCCGCACGCCCACCAG
>CAYJPV010000039.1:35952-45748 GCA_964372095.1 uncultured Vicinamibacterales bacterium
CGGGCCGGCGCTATTCCTCCCCGGGGGCGGGGTAGGCCCCGCGGGCGGGGGCCGCCGCGCCCGCCCCCCGCGACCGCTGACGCGGCCCGATTCAGCGCAGGGTGACCATCACCACGGCTTTCGCCGGCAGGCGCACCTGGAGGGTGTCGCCAGCGACCGTGAGGCCGCTCATCACCACCGGTCTCACGACGTCCGGGCTGGCGAACGTATTGTGGGCCTGCATGGTCGGCGCCGTCAGCAGCCGGCCGGCAGCCGTCGTCACGGAGACACCGGCCAGCTTCACGATCACCACCGCATCGCTGGCCGGCTGCGTGTTGACCAGCGACAGGTGGACGGTCTTGCCGTCGGCCGCGCGCGTGGCCGACGCGCTCAACGCCGGGATCCTGTCGGCGCCGAACACGTAGTCCGGGGACTGCAACTCAACGGGGAGCGAGGTGCCGCCCTGATGTTCCTTGAACATCTCGAACACCCAGTACGTGGGCGTGAGAATCATCTGCTCCTTGTCGGTCAGGATCATCGCCTGCAGCACGTTCACGGTCTGGGCGATGTTGGCCATCGTCACCCGATCGGCGTGGCGCTGGAAGATGTGGAAGTTGAGCGCGGCCGATACCGCGTCGCGCAGGCTGTTCTGCTGGTACAGGAACCCGGGTTCCGTGCCGGGTTCGACGTCGTACCAGGTGCCCCACTCGTCCACGACCAGGCCCACCCGCTTGCCGGGGTCGGTCTTGTCCATGATCGCCGCGTGTTTGGTGATGAGCTCGTCCATGTGCAGCGTGCGCTTCAGCGTCGAGAACCACTCGTCTTCGCCGAAGACCGTGGCCGAGCCTTTCTTGCTCCAGTTGCCCGTCGGCAGCGTGTAGTAGTGCAGCGACAACCCGTTCATCTGGCGCCGGGCCATGTTCATCAGGATGTCCGTCCAGTTGTAGTCGCCGGAGTTGGCGCCCCCCGCCACCCGGTAGATCGGGTGCGCCCGGTCGTAGGTTTTCACGAACGTGTTGTAGCGCCGGTACTGGTCCGCGTAGAACTCGGCGCGCATGTTGCCGCCGCAGCCCCAGTTCTCGTTGCCGACGCCGAAGTACGGAACGCGCCACGGTCTGTCGCGGCCGTTCTGCCGGCGCAGGTTTGCCATCGGCGAATCCGCGGGAGACGTGAGATACTCGACCCACTCCATCATCTCCTGCACGCTGCCGCTGCCGACGTTGCCGGTGATGTAGGCATCGGTGCCGAGCTGCTCGACGAGGTCCATGAATTCGTGCGTACCGAAGTGGTTGTTCTCGACGACGCCGCCCCAGTGGGTGTTCATCATGGCCGGTCGTGTGTCCCGCGGGCCGATGCCGTCTTTCCAGTGATATTCGTCGGCGAAGCAGCCCCCCGGCCACCGGAGCACGGGAATCTTCAGCGCGCGAAGCGCCGCCACCACGTCGTTGCGCATCCCGCGGGTGTTGGGAATCGTCGAGGCGGGGCCGACCCAGATGCCTTCGTAGATGCCGCGGCCCAGGTGCTCCGCGAAATGGCCGTAGATATTGCGGTTCACGACGGGGCCGGGCTGGTCGCCACGCACGGTGGCCGTGACGGCCGACGGGCCGGTAACCGCGGGCGCCTGCGCCCCAGCCGACGCCAGGCCCGGCAGCGCGACGAGCGCGATGGTCAGGAGTGCTCGGAGTTTCATGGCGCCGATTATACGGCTGCACCCGGCCGGCAGGACACGCCTCCACGACAGGACGATAGACATGACACATCTTCGCGATCTCTGGACCATTGACGATGAGGCCGCCATCGGGGCGGATGAACTGGGCCTGCTGCGATACCGGTCGAACCTGCTCGGCGCCGACCACCGCATCACCAACTACGGCGGCGGCAACACGAGCGGCAAGTTCGACGTGCGGGATCCGATCACGGGGATGCCGGTCCGCGTGCTCGCCGTCAAGGGTTCGGGCGGCGACCTGGGCACCATCCCCGACGGCGGCTTCGCGGTCCTGGCCCTCGACAGGCTGGATGGGCTGCGCAGCGTGTACAGGGGCGAGGCGCGCGAAGACGAGATGGTGGCGCATTACCCGCGCTTCAGCGTGACGAACCACGGCGTCGCTCCGTCGATCGACACGCCGCTGCACGCGTGTCTGCCTTTCGCTCACGTCGATCATCTCCACCCGGACTGGGCCATCGCCCTCGCGGCCAGCGCCAACGGCCGGGCCAAACTCGACGAGTTCAACACACGGTTCGGCCGCGCGCTGGTGTGGGTCCCGTGGCAGCGGCCGGGGTTCGAGCTTGCGCTCATGCTGCAGCAGGCCGTGGCGGACAACCCGGGCTGTGACGGCATCATCCTCGCCAGCCACGGCCTGTTCACGTGGGGCGCCACCTCACGGCAGTGTTACCTGAACACCCTCGCGGTCATCAACGACCTCGGCACCTTCGTGCGCGAACACGAGCAGCGGATCCCGCTGTTCGGGGGGCCGCGGTACACGGCGTACGGGGAACGCCGGCCGCTGGCCGCCGCGCTGCTGCCCTACCTGCGCGGCCAGATGGCCACGCTGCGGCCCGTCGTGGGCATGTTCGACGAGTCCGACGAAACGCTGGCGTTCGTCAACGGCCAGGACGCTGAGGCCCTGGCGGAAGTCGGCACGAGTTGCCCCGACCATTTCGTCCGCACGCGTATCAAGCCGCTCTACGTCCGGTGCGACCCGGCGACCGGATCCATTGAGACGCTGCAGGCGGCGATCGCCGAAGGCGCGGCCGCCTACCGCCGCGACTACACGGCGTACTACGAGTCGTTCGCGACACCGGCGTCACCGCCACTGCGGGATCCCAACCCGTCGGTGGTGCTGGTGCCTGGCCTCGGCATGTTCGCGTTCGGCGCGACGCGGCGCGAAGCGCGGTATACGGCCGAGTTCTACCGCAACGCCATCCGCGTGATGGCCGGCGCCACCGCGCTTGGCGGGGGCGTCACGGCGCCCGGTCCGCTGTCCCAGCCGAAGGGCCCCGCACAGGCGGCCGGGTTCACGGCCGTCAACAACTATGTGGCGCTGCCGGCACGCGAGGCGTTCAACATCGAATATTGGGCGCTCGAGGAGGCCAAGCTGCACCGGATGCCTCCGCCCAAGGAACTCAGCCGCCGCATCTGCGTGGTCGTGGGCGGGGGCAGCGGGATTGGGCGTGCCGTGGCCGTGAGAGCCGCCGCCCTCGGCGCGCACGTCGTCGTCGCCGACATCAACCCGTCTGCGGTCATGGACGCCGCCGCAGCCGTCGGGCAGGTGGCCGGGACCGAAGCGGTCGCCTCGCGCGTGGTCGACATCACCGAGCGCGAGAGTATCCGCGGGTTGGTCCGTGAGACGATCCGCCGCTTCGGCGGCCTCGATATCCTCATCAACACCGCCGCCATGTTCCCGTCGCCGGACCTGGCCGGGCGCATCAGCGACGGACAGTGGGCGGCCACACTGGCGGTGAACGTCACCGCCAACTACCTCCTGGTCGACGAATTCGCCAGGGTGTTCGCGGCTCAGCAGACGCCCGCGTCCATCGTCCTGACCAGTTCGGCGAACGCGGTCGTGCCCAAGAGCGGCAGCGAAGCCTACGATGTCAGCAAGGCCGCCGTGAGCCACCTCGTGCGCGAACTGGCGGTCCGCCTCGCCCCGGCCGTGCGCGTCAACGCGATCGCGCCGGCGACCGTCGTCTCGGGCTCGACGATGTTCCCCCGGGATCGTGTGCAGTCGTCGTTGACCAAGTACGGCATCAGCTGGAGCGATGACGAGACCACCGACGCCCTGCGCGACAAGCTGGCGGAGTTCTACGCAAGCCGGACATTGCTGAACCGGCCGATCACCCCTGACCTCAACGCCGAGGCCATCCTGTGGCTGGCCGGCGAACGCAGCGGCTGCACGACCGGTCATGTGATTCCGGTCGATGGCGGACTGCCGGAGGCGTTCCTGCGGTGAAAACACGCGACGTCCACGTGGCGATCGATCTGGGTGCCGGCAGCGGGCGGGCCCTGGTGGGCGGACCCGCAGCCGACGGGTTCCGTTGTACCGAGGTGCACCGGTTTCACTATGCGCCGCGGCACCGTGACGGGCACCTGCGCTGGGACATCGGGCGCCTGCGCGAGGGGATGCGCACCGGCCTGACACTGGCCGGGGCCGCAGCTCGCGATCTCGGCGGCCGGCTGGTGTCCGTCGGCGTCGATTCGTGGGCCGTCGACTACGCGCTGCTCGATGAGCAGGGCGGCCTGGTCGAAGAGCCCGTCTGTTACCGCGATGCGCGCACGCGCGACGCCATCGAGCAGGTGTGCGGACTGATACCGCGCGACGAACTCTACGCACGGACGGGGATCCAGTTCCAGCCGTTCAACACGCTGTACCAGCTCTGGGCGCACGTCCGCGACGGGTTTCCCGTCCACGCCGCGCGGCTGCTGCTCATCCCCGATTACTGTCATCACGTGCTGTCGGGATCGCTGGCGTGCGAGCGCACCAACGCCTCGACCACGCAACTGCTGGCGGCGGGCACGAACGGGTGGGACGAGGGTCTGTTCGCACAGCTGGGCCTCCCCCGCCGCATCATGCCGGAGGTGGTGGACGCGGGCACGTGCGTGGGAACGTTGACGGCCGAGTTCGCGGCCGCCTGCGGTGTGGATCGCTTGCGGGTCGTGGCGCCCGGCACCCACGACACCGCGAGTGCGGTGGCAGGCACGCCGCTCGAACCCGGATGGGCCTACATCTCGTCAGGCACGTGGTCGCTCGTCGGGCTCGAACGCCGCGAACCGATGCTCACGGCAGACGCGGCGCAGGCAGGGATCACCAACGAGGCGGGCGTCTTCGGCACGACGCGGGCGCTGAGCAACGTGATGGGCCTCTGGCTGCTCGAGTCGTGCCGGCGGGAGTGGGAGGCCGAAGGGTGTGGCGTCGAACTGCCCGAGTTACTGGAGGCGGTGGCGCGGACCGACGGACCGGCCTGCACCTTCAACCCTGACGACCGGCGGTTCTTCGCGCCGGAGAGCATGACGCGTGAGATCAGGACGGTGCTGCGCGAAGCCGGCTGCGACGAACCCGATAGTCCGGTGTTGCTGACGAAAGCCATCCTCGACTCGCTCGCGCTCCGCTACGCCGAAGTCGTCTCGTCGCTGGAACGGCTCACCGGCTCCCCGATTCCCGGCATCCACATCGTCGGGGGCGGGTCGCAGAACGCGTATCTCAACCAGGCCACGGCGAACGCGTCCGGCCGGCCCGTGGTTGCCGGCCCGGCGGAGGCCACAGCCACGGGCAACCTGCTGGTGCAGTCCATCGCCGCGGGAACGGTGGCGGGCCTGGCAGAGGGCCGGCGCCTCGTCGCCGCCTCGGCCCGCCTCGCACGCTTCGAACCAGGTGGTCGGGACGGATAAAGTACCCCCCCAGGGTTCGCAGCTCGATTACAGGTCTGCAATTCGAAAAGGGCCGGATACTTTACCCGTCCCGACCCCCTTAGCGTTAGCGCGACAATTCCCCCATCGCCTTCACGAACGTGTCCAGTTCGGTGGTGGTCGTGTAGAGGTGCGGCGTGACCCGCACGCCCTTCACGGGCACCGTGTCGATGGCGACGGTGTAGATCCGGAACCGATCGAGGAGGGCGGCGGCAAGCTCGCCCGGCCTGCGGCCCGTGATGCCGACGTTGCCAATCCCGCAGGCGCGGTGACCCGAGGGCGTGTTGAGGTACACCTTCGGGATGTCCGCCACGCGGTTGGCCCAGTACTCGCGGAGGTAACGCAGACGGGCTTCTTTGCGCTCGGGTCCCACCATCTTGTGGAACCGGATGGCATCGGCGATGGCCATGACGGTCCAGACCGGATGCGTCCCAATCCGCTCCAGTTTCCGGATGTCATCGTCCGGCACGCTGGTTTCGCCAAACAGCGGCCACACCGTGCGGATCTTGTCTTTCTTGATGTGCAGTAACCCGGCACCCAGCGGCGTGCTCAGCCACTTGTGAAGACTGGCGCCCAGGTAGTCACCGTCGAGGTCGGGGATCCTGAAGTTGACGTGCGCGAACGAGTGGGCCGCGTCGACAATGACACTGACGCCGCGCGCGTGGGCCATGTCGGCGATCTGCCGCACCGGCAGGATGTGGCCGGTGATATTGACCATGTGCGAGAGGAGCAGGAGTTTCGTGTTCGGCGTGATCGCACGGGCGTAGGTCTCGACCATCTCCTGGTCGTCGCGGGGATGGAGCGGGATCGCGATCTCGACACATTTCAGGCCGCGGCGCCGCGACTGCTGCCGGAACTGCTCGAGCATCGACCCGTAGTCCTGGTTGCACATCACGGCTTCGTCGCCGGGTTCCAGGTCGATTCCATGCGTGACCGTGCCCAGCGACTCGGTCGTGTTGCGCGTGATGACGATCTCGCCCACCGGGCATCCGGCGATCTCGGCCAGTTGCGCCTTGACCGCCAGATAGTCGGCCTCCTTCTTCCGTCGCATGTAGAACGACAGGCCGTTGTTGACAGCGGCCTCGTGCCGGAGGAACGCATCGTAGGTCGGCACCGGCTGCGGGCTCGAATACCCGTTCTCGAGGTTGATGTAGTCGGGGTGGGCCGGGAACACCTTGCGAATCTCCGCCCAGAACGTTTCGTCCTCGGCCGCCGCCGCAGGCGGCACGCCCGCGTAGGCGTCCAGGCGGCGCTCGAGCGTGTCGAGCACGCGCGGTCCAAAGAGCGGAACCGCCGCGCCGGCGGCGGCTGTTCTCATGAAGTCGCGGCGGGATGTGTTCATGGGCGCATCATAGCGCACTCGTACGGGTTCTGGCGTCCAGCGTCGTCCGGCTCCGGCGGGACGCCGCGACTCCTTGCTTCTTGCTTCTTGCTTCTTGCTACCTACTTCCTACTTCCTACTTCCTACTTTCCTGCTTCCTGCGCCCACGACCCCCGCCAGGGCATCGGCAGGTTCGTCGAATGCCCGGCGCATGTCCGCCGGCGCGTCCATCTCGACCGACTCTGCCAGTTGCCGCCAGTTGAAGCGGCGGTCGAATGGCTTGAACGCCAGCTCGGGGTCGAAGAGACGCCGGTCCACGGGCTTCGCCGCATAAGGCCGGAGATCGGGCACGCCTGTGAACATGTCGAGCGGCAAGGCCGCCGCGGCGTCGAACTGGTTGAGCGGCGGCATGCCCAGCAGCGTGAACATGAGGCGCATGATCGACCCGAAGTCGGCCAGGCCATGCGACACGTACCCCGGCTTCACGTGCGGCCCGATGAACATGAGCAGCGACCGATGCGCCTCCACCGAGTCGCGCCCGCCCTGGGGGTCGTCTTCGGTGACGATGATGAGCATGTGCGGCCACCAGGGCGAGCGGGACAGGGTCTCGACCAGGCGGCCGAGGGCCAGGTCGTTGTCCGCCATGTACGACTCCGCGAAGGGGTACCCGTCGTCGGGGTGTTCGCGCGTCAGGTGATCGTTGGGCAGGACCAGGGTGATGAGCCGGGGAAACGGTTCTGTGCCGCTCAGCCACCGATCGCGCAGTTCTTCTTCGAACATGTCCATCCGGTACTGGTCCGGAATCGCCATGTTGTACGTCGCGTACGTGCGTGACGTCCGGTCGAACAGCGGCTTCGGCAGCGGGAAACTCACGGCCATGCGGATGCCCGTCTCCTTGAAGGCCTGCTCTTCGATGGCGCCCGGCATCTCGGTGCCGAACCCGAAGTTGAAGAACGGCACGCCGTGCCGATCGAGGTGTTCCCAGAGGGCCCCGGCTTCGTTGTAGTCCTCGGGCAGGACCACCGCGCTGCTGCCCGAGACGTACCGCCGCCCGGGCGCCGTGCTGAACAGGCGCGCCTCGATCTCGGACCGCGCGTTCACCTCGACCCACTCGTTCGGGTAGACGCCTGCGACCCAGCGATGCCCCGTGTTGGACTGGTCGGCATCGCAGTAGAAGTTGTCGCTGATCGCGAACCGATCGGCCAGCGCGTGATGATTCGGGGACACATCCACCGCGTCGAGCACGCGCGATGCGTCCCGATTGGCCACCCGCATCCGCAGTCCCAGCGTCGTGAGCGAACAATCACCTCGCACGCCGGGCCGCTGGCCGAACACCTGGTCGAAGGTGCGGTTCTCCTTCACGACGAATACGACGTGCCGGATCGGTCTCTCGCCGGCGTCTCCCGTGAGCGCCCGGGCCAGCGGGTGCGTCCGCTCGATCAGGACATCCGTTCGCCGAAAGGTGTTGTCGAGTACCTGCCGCGTCTGACGGGCGAGGCTCGCCGCGTCCGGCACAGGCACCACCTGCAGCGTTCCCTGCATGATGTCGCCCGGATGCAGTCCCCGCGCGGGCTCGACGAATCCCGCGCCGCCGTTTGGGCCCGAACCCAGCCCTTTGGCCGACGAGACGAACAACGTGCCGCCATCACGCGACACGGCCACCGCGGTGGTGAACCAGCCAGCCGGGATGAACCCGTCCACGGCGCGGCGCGCCACGTCCACCACCGCCACGGCGTTGAGGCCCGCACAGGCCACGTAGAGACGCGCTTCGTCCGGGCTCAGCGCAACACCGAACGGCAGGACGCCGCGCAGGCGTTCCAGGCCGGGAACGTCCAGGGGAATCTCGCCGGCAAGCGTACCCGTCGCGCCGTCGATGATTGAGATCGTGTCATTGGTCGCGTTCGAGACGTACACGAAACGGCGCCCTGCCACGACGCCGCCGGGACTCGATCCGCCGATCGTGCGCTGGCCGTCACGTTCGGCTCCGACAAGGTATCCGGTCTTGACGCGGGCCACGATCGTGCCCGCAGAGAGGTCGACGCCGAACACCGACATGGCGTCCGGATGGTTCGGGCTGCCGAGGCCGGGTACCCGGAGGCCCTCGGCCACCGTGCCGCGTTCGGCCTCCTCGGAGGGCACGCCGTACGCCGGGAAGCTCAGACCGGCCGTCCGCCGGTTCTCTTCGGTCACGCCCGGCAGGAGGGGATACTCGAACATGCCGACGTTGGTCACCCACGCCCGAGCGTGGTCGGGATCGACGGACAGCGAGAAGGGATGGCGGCCGACACGGATGGACCGCACCACACGGCCCTGCCGCAGGTCCAGCACCACCAGGCGATAGTTGAACTGATCCAGGACGTACAGCACTCCGCCGTCCACACTGAGGACAAAGTCGCCTGCAAAGCTGTCGCGGTACCCGTCGCCGTCGATCGAGAGCGACGACACCACCTGCTGGCTCGCGATGTTGATGGTTTTGATCTCGCCGGTGTCGGCGCTCCCCACGTACAGCAGCCGTCCGTCAGGAGAGAACGCACACCCCATGTAGGTGCCGGCCCCCAGTTCTTCGGGGCGCTCCGATCCGTAGGGTGGAATCCGCACGCGCGGTGATTCGCCCTGGACATCGAGAATCTCGATCGCGTCCGACCGGATGAGCGCGACGCGCGACTCGTCGGGCGAGACAGCCATGCCCCAGCTGTAGGAGTGCGTCCGCAGCACACGCCCGGCCGGCGTCACATGGCGGCCGCTGATGAGGACGGCCCGATCGCCGGTGATGGCGGGCACCGACACGTGACCCGGCGGCTGCAGCCACGACGTGCGCACCGGCGCCAGCCGGGCGCTCACGCCCCAGGCACCACCCACGCACAACACCGCCGCCGCCAGCGAGGCTCCCACGACCCGTCGATCGATTGCCATGGATGCCATTATGTTTCGGCGATCGGCGTTCGGCCATCGGCTTTCGGCTATCGGCCATCGGCTATCGGCCATCGGCTATCGGCTATCGGCTATCGGCTATCGGCCCGCTACTGTCTGCTTCCTACTTCCTACTTCCTACTTCCTACTTCCTACTTCCTACTTCCTGCTTCCTGCTTCCT
>CAYJPV010000040.1:0-3238 GCA_964372095.1 uncultured Vicinamibacterales bacterium
GCCGAAGGCCTTCCACAACCAGCCGGCGCTCTGGCTCGCCGACCTACCGGTGCCGCGGCTCGACGGCCACAAATACGACCGCGGCCATGCCGTCGTCGTCTCCGGGCCGATCACCGGCACCGGTGCGGCGCGGCTCGCCGCCCGCGCGGCGCTCCGGGTCGGGGCGGCTGCCGGGGCGGGGCTCCCCCCGCCCCCCACGACCGGATGCTCGGGCAGGGAATCGTGGCAGCCGGATGGTCGGGCGGAGAATCGTGGCGTCCGGCTTCAGCCGGACGCTCGGGCGGAGCAAGACAGGACGTGTCATGACAGGAATGTCCGAAATCACACCAGACAGCGGCTTGCGCATCAGCACGGCAGGCGTCACGTTTGCGGTACCGCCGACCGAACCGCACCGCGCGGCGATCGTCATTCGCGACGCCAGCCTGTGGTACGGCCGGAATCAGGCGCTCTACGACATTTCGATGGACATCCCCGACCGGCAGGTCACCGCGTTTATCGGCCCGTCGGGCTGCGGCAAGTCGACCCTGCTGCGGTGCCTCAACCGGATGAACGACCTGATCGACAACGTGCGGACGACGGGGCAGTTCCTGGTCCGGGGGCAGGACATCAACGCGCCGGGTACGGATGTCATCGACGTACGCCGCCGGATCGGCATGGTCTTCCAGAAGTCGAACCCCCTGCCGAAGTCGATTTACGAGAACGTCGTCTACGGCCTGCGCATTGCCGGGATCAAGGACAAGGCGACCCTCGATGAGGCCTGCGAACGATCCCTGGCGGGGGCGGCCCTGTGGGACGAGGTGAAAGACCGGCTCCACACGAGCGGCTTGTCATTGTCGGGCGGCCAGCAGCAGCGGTTGTGCATCGCGCGCGCCATCGCCATCGAGCCCGAGATCATCCTCATGGACGAGCCGTGCTCGGCGCTGGATCCGATCGCCACCCTGAAGATCGAAGAGCTGATCTACGAACTCAAGTCGCAGTACACGATCGTGATCGTCACGCACAACCTGCAGCAGGCGGCCCGCGTATCGGACCAGACGGCGTTCTTCTGGCTCGGGAGACTGGTGGAGTTCAGCAAGACCGCGGAACTCTTCACCAATCCGCGCGAGAAACACACGGAAGACTACATCACCGGGCGGTTCGGCTGATGCCGCACGGACAGGAGCGGACACGCGTGGAACGCCATCAGTTCGAAGTCGAGTTGCAGGCGCTGAAGGACTGCGTCGCCCGGATGGGTGCCCTCGTGGCCGATCGCCTCGAAGGGGCGCTCCGGGCGTTCGTCAGCCAGACGCCCGAGGACGCCCGGTTCGTCCTGGAGCATGACGGTGCCGTCAACGACCTGGAGATCGAGATCGATGAGCGGGCTCTCCGCATTCTGGCGCTCCAGCAGCCGGCCGCGCGCGACCTGAGGTTCATCACGGCCACCATCAAGGCGAACGCCGACCTCGAGCGGATTGGCGACCAGGCGGTCAACGTCGCCGGAAACACGCTCCGCCTGGTTGGGTTGCCCGCGCTGCCGCAGGCGCGGACCGTGGAGGCGATGGGGCAGATGGCCATCTCGATGGTCCGCGACGGTCTGGAGGCCTTCCTCAGCCGGGATGCGGCCCTGGCGCGCGCCGTGCTGGAACGGGATGACGAGGTGGACACCATGAAGAACCAGGTCCTCCGTGACCTGATCCGGCAGATGCGCGACGACCCGGCCACCATCGAGCGCGCCGTCTGCCTGGTGTTCCTCAGCCGCAACTTCGAGCGGGCGGCCGACCATGCCACCAACATGGCGGAAGACGCCATCTTCATGGTCGAAGCGAAAGACGTCCGGCACCATCATGACTAGAGGCTAGAGGCTAGAGGCTAGAGGTTAGGGATTAGGGGTACCATAGCCGGGTCGGATACCGCCCTGATGGATGCTGGCCGTGTTGATGCTTCGCTGCTGCGCACACTCGTGGTCGATCCGTCCGCCGCGTCGCGGACGTTCGTCCCCGGTCAGCACCTGACCGGCCGGGTGCTGCAGACCCTGGCCGATCAGCAGTTCCTGCTCGCTTTTGGCGACCGCCAGGTCGTTGCGCAGTCAGCGCTCCCGCTGGTGCCTGGCCAAGAAATCGCCGTCCAGGTCATGAAAGCCGGGCAGCGCATCGAACTGCGCCTCGAACAGCCCGTCCTGCCGGCGTCTCCTTCAGGGGACCACACGTACGCCCTCGCGACGCTGATGGAGGCCATCAAGGCTGCTGAAGGCGCGGCCGCTGGCGCGCCAGCGCCGGACAGCGCGGCGCTGCTGCTGGCGCTCGGCGCACTCCAACAGGCCGGGCGGACGTCTGTCCCGGCGGCGCAGGCGGACGCGCTCGCCCGGTTACTCCAGCCCCTGGTCCTGACCGCAGACTCGCGAACACTGGCGGCTGCGGTCCGCGATCTGTTCGAAAACAGCGGCCTGCTCTTCGAAGCCCGTGCTCGTGCCGTGATCGAGTCGCTGCCGGGGGCCACCCTCGATCAGGTGCTGAGCACGCTGCAGACCGACCTGAAGTCGCTCCTGGGGCGGCTCGCCCGTGAGGGAGGGGGGCGGCCCGGATCCGACGCCGCCCTCGACCCGGACGGTGCCCGCGGGGCGGCATCCATGGAAACGGCGGCACGGACCCTTGTGGACCAGCAGTCGGCGTTTGCAGGTCAGTTGCTGACAAGGCAGGCCGACTTCGCGCTTCGCTGGCTGGCCGACGGCACGATCCGTTTCGACCTGCCTGTCAGGCTGCCCACCGGTGACGCACGCGTCGCGATCCGTCTGCGCCGCGATCGGGATGCCGAGTCCGATCCGGGCCAGCCGGCCGCGTTCAGTGTCACGCTGCGTCTCGATCAGGAGGAACTCGGCGCGGTCGAAGCGCGGGCGCGATGGTCGGGGGCATCGGTGCAGGCGGTGTTCCACGTCGCGCGCGACTCCACGCGCGACGTGCTGCGGGCGGAGCTGGATTCCCTGACCCAGCGGCTCGGCGCGGTTTTCACGACTGTCACAACCGACGTGCGGGTGGCCGCGCTGCCGCGTCGCGGGGATGACGGACCGGAGCCGTTGCCGGACCTGCCAGGCGGGTCGATTGTGAATGTCAGGGTCTAGAGGCTAGAGGCTAGAGGCTAGAGGCTAGGGGAAGGCGCAGAGGCATGGAATCTTCCCCATGCCCCATGTCCCATGTCCCACCCTTCGACGGGGGGGACCGGGGGCCGGCCGCCCCACGAAACGCCCTCCCCCAGAGGGATAGCC
>CAYJPV010000040.1:3248-44477 GCA_964372095.1 uncultured Vicinamibacterales bacterium
CCCTCAAACCACCCCCTCCCCCACCCCCCCTCCCCCCCCCCTCCCCGGGCCCCCGGGGGGCCCCTCCCCCACGTCGAAGGGCCATGCCCCTTCAGGAGGAGCGAACGTGGCCGAGAGACAGCCGCCGAGAAAACGAGCCGCAGCGCTGCGCTACGAGCAGGGCAAAGACGCCGCGCCTCGCCTGGTGGCGAAAGGGCAGGGCCTGATGGCGGAGCGGATCCTGGCCGAGGCGCGCGAACACGGCGTGCCCGTTCACCAGAACCGGGCCCTGGTGGACGTACTCTCCCGTCTCGACCTCGAACAGCAGATCCCGGTTGAGTTCTATCTGGTGGTCGCCGAAATCCTGGCGTTCATTGCCCGGGCGCAGGCGGCGACCCAGCGGCCCGCGACGCCGGGGCGCTGACGGATCGCACACGCCGGCACTCTTGGTGACGCCGGGTGAGATTGGGCTAAGGTGAATACGATGACTGGCTCCACTGCCGCACCGCCGGAAACCGTGGCCGTGATCGACATCGGCGCGAGTGCCGTCCGCCTGGTCGTGGCCGAAGTCCGCCCGGACGGGCGTGCCTTCGTCATGGAAGAAGTCTCGCGCGGTGTCCTGCTGGGCAAGGACACGTTCTCGAGCGGTCGCATTGGCGCGACAAGCCTCGAGGCCGCGCTCAAGGCCCTGGAGGGCTTCAAGCGCCTCATGGACGACTACGGCGTCACGCGGTACCGGGCGATCGCGACGAGCGCCGTCCGCGAAGCGGCCAACGCCGACACGTTTGTCGACCGCGTCCTCATCCGCACGGGCCTGCAGATCGAGATCATCGACGGGTCGGAAGAGAGCCGGCTGACGTACCTCGCCGTGCGCGATCGGATGAGCGGACACGAAGCGCTGTCTGCCGGCCATGCCCTGCTCGTGGAGGTGGGGGGCGGGTCGGCCGATCTGACGCTGCTCGAGGGCGAGCGCCCGAAGTACTCCGGGGTGTACGCCCTGGGGTCCGTCCGGATGCGCCAGGGGCTCGGCCAGTGGACTGGGGACCACGATCGTCACATGAACGTGCTCACGCGGCACATCGGCAACGTGATTGCCGACATCCACCGCGAGATGCCGCTGCGGTCGGCCCAGTACATGATCGCGCTCGGGCAGGATATCCGCTTTGCCGCGCAGGAACTCGTGGACGCCCCGGACCTCGCGGTGCGTGAGGTGCCTCGCGACGCGTTCATCGAGTTCTGCAGCCGGATCGAGAAACTGGACGAAGACGCCCTGACCGACAAGTACGGCCTGTCGCCCGTCGACGCCGAGACCCTTGTCCCCGCACTGCTCGTCCACCGCGGCCTGCTGGTCGAGACGTCGGCGCAGAGCATCACGGTGCCCGACGCGTCCCTGCGCGCGGGTCTGCTGGTCGACCTGGTGGAACACGGCCCGGAATCCGACCTGGCCGACTTCAGCAGCCAGGTCCTGGCCAGCGCCGAATCCCTGGGCGAGAAGTACCGGTACGACGCCCGCCATGCGCGAGTGGTGGCGAGGCTGGCCACGCGCCTCTTCGACGAACTGCAGGCTGAACACGGCCTGCCGAAACGCGACCGCCTCCTGCTTGAAGTCGCCGCCCTGCTGCACGACATCGGCATGTTCGTCGGCATGCGCGCCCACCACAAGCACGTGCAGTACATCCTCCAGGCGTCGGAGATCTTCGGCCTGTCGGCCGACGACCGCGACGTGATCGGCAACGTGGCGCGGTATCATCGCCGGGCACTGCCGCAGCGGTCCCACGAACCCTACATGATTCTCGATCGCCAGGATCGTGTCCGCGTGAACAAGATGGCTGCGCTGCTGCGGCTGGCCAACGCCCTCGATGCCGAACATCTGGACAAGGTGCGCGATGTGCACGTCACCCAGGAAGACGGGCACTGGGTGCTGAAGATCGAGGGTGTCGGAGACTTCACCATGGAGCGCCTGGCCGCGACGGCCCGGACCGACCTGTTCACGGACGTATTCGGCAGCAAGCTGACGCTGCGCGCCACGGGAGGCGGGTTGTGAGCAAGGCACAGGGGCGGCGCAAGGTCGAACGCCAGCCCGAACGGTTCTTCAACCGCGAACTGTCCTGGCTGGCGTTCAATGCACGGGTGCTCGAGGAGGCGGCGGACCCGACCAACCCGCTGCTGGAGCGCGTCAAGTTCGCCGCGATCGCGGCATCGAACCTCGACGAGTTCTTCATGGTACGCGTCGCGCGGCTCAAGAACGCCGTCCGGGAAGGCGATGCCGACGCCGATGCGTCCGGCCTGACGCCCGCGCAGCAACTGAAGGCCATCGCGTCCCGCGTGCACGAGTTCGTCGATCACCTGTACGTGGTCGTCAACGATCAGTTGTTGCCGGCGCTCGACCGCGAGGGAATCCGGATCCGGACCGTGTCCCAGCTGGATGCCGCCGAGGCGGCGGCCGTCTCGGTCTTCTTCCGCGAGCAGGTCCTGCCGGCGCTCACGCCCCTGGCGATCGACGCCTCGCGACCGTTCCCGCTGCTGGCATCCCTCAGCCTCAACATCGCACTGCGGCTGCCGCCCGTCGGCGCCGGCGATTCCCAGCGTCTCGCCATCGTGCAGATTCCCACGCGGCTGCCGCGTCTCGTCCGGGTGCCGGGCACCGACACGCAGTTCGTGCTGCTGGGTGACGTCATCCGGAGCGAGTTCGAGTCGCTCTTCCCCGGACAGACGGTGCTCGAGTCGGCCATCGTGCGGCTCTCGCGCGACTCGGAACTGGAACTCGACGACGAAGGCGGGCTCCCGTACCTGGAGGCCCTCGAAGAGGAGTTGCGCCGCCGCCGGCGCAGCGACGCGGTCCGCCTCGAGATCGAAGCCACGGCCAGCCAGGGGCTGCTTGCCGCGATTGCCCACGAGACCGGTGCGACCGAAGACGACGTGTACCGCGTGCCGGGCATTCTGGACGTTCGCGCGTTGATGGGCCTGGTGGACCTCCCGGGGTTCGACACCCTCCGCGACAAGCCGCTCAAACCGGTGGCCGTGTTCGACGATCGGGACGCGGCCACCATCTTCGACCGCCTCGATGAACGCGATCTCTTCCTGCACCATCCCTACGAGTCCTTCGACCCGGTCATGCAGCTGGTGAAAGCGGCGGCTGACGATGACGATGTCCTGGCCATCAAGATGACGCTGTACCGGACGTCGGGCGACTCGCCGATCCTGGCGGCGCTGAGCCGCGCCGCCGACCGCGGCAAGCAGGTCACGGTCATCGTCGAGTTGACGGCGCGTTTCGACGAGCAGCGGAATATCGCCTGGGCGCGCGAACTCGAAGAGTCGGGTGCCCACGTGATCTACGGGATTCGCGGCCTGAAGGTGCACGCGAAGGTGTGCCTGATCGTCCGCCGGGGCAAGGACGGGATTCGCCGGTACGTCCATCTGGGGACCGGCAACTACAACGACCGCACGGCCCGGCAGTACACCGACATGGGGCTCCTGACCTCATCGCCCGAGTTCGGCGTGGATGCCTCGGCCTTCTTCAACGCGCTCACCGGGTTCTCGGATCCCCCTCGGCTGAAGAAGCTCGTCATGGCGCCCACGCACCTGCGCGACCGGCTGGTCAAGCTCATCGAGCGCGAGACCAGACGCGCCGAAGGCGGGCAGGCGGCGGAGATTCGCGCCAAGATGAACGCCCTGGTCGACGAACGTGTCGTGCAGGCGCTGTACCGCGCGTCCCAGGCCGGTGTGACCGTCCGCCTTAACGTGCGCGGCACCTGCGTCCTGCGCCCCGGAGTGAAGGGGCTCAGCGAGACCATCGACGTCGTGTCCATCGTCGGCCGGTTTCTCGAGCATGCCCGGGTCTTCCACTTCCACAACGGGGGCGAAGACGAGGTGTACCTCGCCAGCGCGGACTGGATGCCGCGCAACCTGGACCGGCGGATCGAGCTGATGTTTCCGGTGGACAGTCCCGAGTGCCGGCGCCGGGTGCTGGAGGTGCTCGACACGCTCTTCCGCGACAACGTCAAGCGCCGCCGCCTCTTTCCCGACGGAGTGTGGCGCATCCCGCCCCGCCCGGCTTCCGAGCCGCCCGTCCTGGCGCAGCAGGCACTGTACGACCTGGCTCGGCGCGCGTGGGAGCGGCGGGAAGCCGCCGTGCCGCCGGTGTTTGTACCGATCAGCGGGAAGACAGTAGGAAGTAGGAAGTAGGAAGTAGGAAGTAGGAAGCAGGCCTACTGACTACTGTCTACTGACTACTGTCTACTTGCCTGATTGGAATCAGCCGGCTGTCGTCGAGCAGCCAGCAGTCACCAGCGAATCCTGAGGCGGCCAGTTGCTCGCGCAGTGCGGGAAGTGCGGTGCTGCGCTCGTAGCGGATGGACAAGTGATGCAGCACCAGGCATCGGACCTGGGCGTCGCGCGCGAGCTGCAGCACCTCCTGTGACGCCGCGTGGATGTCCCACTTGCGGTCGGCCACGTCGAGAAACGTCGCGTCGTGCACGAGCATGTCGGCGTCGCGTACGAGATCCGCCGGGAGCGGCATGCTGTCGCCGCTGTGGACGAACAGCGCGTGGCGGTATTCCTCCATCACGGCGTCCCTCCCGTCCCGCTGGACACGATCCCGGATCTCCGGCTGTGCCAGGCCGGTGAATTCCGGCCGCAGGCGCCGGCGCAGCTCCAGGACACGGTAACCCAGCGTGGGTTCGCTCGTGCCGTGCAGGGCGGCGACGGCCTCGAGCACGCGGTTCCGGCCCATCGGCACCTGCTGACCGACGGTCACGGGTGTCCACGTGATCGGGAATGTCTCGCGCGGCCACAGCCGGCCGAGCAGGTCGCGCACGACCTCGGCACCGTTGCAGCCGTCGGGATAGACCACTGTCAACGGCTTGTCCGGCGCGCCTTTGCCATATCTTCGGGACGCAATGAAACCCGGCAGCCCCAGCAGGTGATCGGAATGCCCGTGCGTCAGGGCCACGACTTCCGGTGTCCAGATCCGGGCGCCGAGAGCGAGCTGCAGGCCTTCGCCCGCGTCGACCAGCAGGTTGAGCGGCTTGTACCACAGCCAGTTGCTGAACATCGCGCGGCTGTAACCGGAAATGGTGGCGTGCACGGGGGTCACGCGGTACATAGTACACTCTCGGGACCCGGGCTTCGCCCTAGGGACGTCAGAAGGTAGGCAGTAGCCAGTAGGCAGTAGGACGTTGCGCAGCACCGAGCTGTCCGGCGCTGTCTACTGCCTACTGTCTACTGACTACTCTGCTGTCCTGAACTCTCGCCACGGAGAGACCGTATGACGACCACCACCGCCGCTGCCATCGACACCCGTCCGGCTCCGCCTCGTGCGTTCCGCTGGATTGTTCTCGTGGTCATCAGCCTCGCGATGTTCGGGAACTACTACGTCTACGACTGCATCAGCCCGATGGCGGATGTGCTCAAGACGCAGCTGGGCTTCTCGGATGCGAATATCGGACTCCTGCAGGCGATCTACAGCATTCCCAATATCGTCATGGTGCTGATTGGCGGGTTCGTCATCGACCGCATCGGGACCCGTCGCGCGACGATGATCTTCGGGATCCTGTGCCTGGTGGGCGCGGCGCTCACCGCCGTGTCGGGGACGGTCATGTCGATGGCGGCGGGCCGACTCGTGTTCGGCCTCGGCGCCGAGTCGCTCATCGTCGCCGTCACGACGGCCGTCGCGAAGTGGTTCAAGGGCAAGGAACTCAGCTTCGCGTTTGGCCTCAACCTGACGATTGCCCGCCTGGGGTCCTTCGCCGCCCTCAATTCCCCGTCCTGGGCCGCCTGGGCGTACGACGACTGGCGCATGCCCCTGCTGATCAGCGTCGGGTTCTGCACGTTCTGCGTGACGGGCGCCATCTTCTACTGGGTGCTCGAGGCGGGCGCCGAGAAACGATACGCCCTGGGCCAGGCCAACCAGACCGACAAGGTGGTCTTCTCGGACATCTTCCGCTTCGGCCTGTCGTACTGGTTCATCGTGGCGCTCTGCATCACGTTCTACTCGGGCATCTTCCCGTTCCAGACCTTTGCCGTGAAGTTCTTCATGGAGGCCCACGGCGTGTCGCGCGAAACCGGCGGGTTCCTGTCGAGCATGCTGACGCTCTTTGCGATGGTCTGCACGCCGCTGTTCGGGCTGATGGTGGACAAGATCGGCCGCCGGTCCTTGTTCATGATGGCCGGCTCGCTGCTGCTGATTCCGGTCTACCTGCTCATGGCCTACACCAGGGTCTCGCTGTACGTGCCGATGGCCATGATGGGCATCGCGTTCTCGCTGATTCCGGCGATCATGTGGCCGTCGGTCGCCTACGTCGTCGAGGAGAACAAGCTGGGGACCGCGTACGGCCTGATGACGCTCATCCAGAACGTCGGGCTGGCTGGATTCAATCTGGTCATCGGCTGGGCCAACGACGCCGCTGGCGCCAGCGCGGCGAATCCGGAAGGGTACAACCTCGGGATGTGGATCTTCTCGTGCCTGGGGTTCTTCGGCCTGCTCTTCGCGTGGCTCCTGCGCCGCAACGAAGCCGGGCCCAACGCCCACGGGCTGGAGACTATCCGGGCATAGGCTGGGGATTAGGGGTTGGGGATTTGGGATTGGGGAAGACAGGGGATGTCCCCAACCCCCAACCCCCAACCCCCAATCCCCAATCCCCAGCGAGCCCCTAGCCCCTAGCCCCTAGCCCCTAGCCCCTAGTACAATCGTCCTATCATGGCCAGGTCCACAGTCGCGATTCTCCGTACCAGTCCGTCCACGGTTCTGCGTGACTATCACGAGTTGATGAACCTGGCGGGATACCAGGACGTCATCGCCAGGGACGCCGACACGGCGCTCAAGGTCAACATCTCCTGGCACTTCTTCTTTCCCGGCAGTTCCACGGTGCCGTGGCAGCTCGATGGCGTCATCCGGGCACTGAAGGCCGACGGCTACGATCCCAACCTCATCCACGCGTGCCACAATCGCACGGTCGTCATCGACTCGCACCTCGGCGAACGTGAGAACAAACAGGTCAACGTCGTCGAGGCCCACGGGCTGCGGAACATCCACCTGTACGAAGGTGAAGAGTGGGTCGGCATCAAGGACGCCGTCGGCGACCTGACCAGGAAGTTCCTCTGCCTCAACGACGTGTATCCCGGCGGCTTCCTGATCCCGCGGCGTTTCATCGGCGAGAACATCATTCACCTGCCGACCGTGAAGACCCACGTGTTCACCACGACGACAGGTGCGATGAAGAACGCGTTCGGCGGACTGCTGAACGAACGGCGACACTGGACGCATCCGGTCATCCACGAGACGCTTGTCGACCTGTTGATGATCCAGAAGAAGATTCACCGCGGCGTCTTCGCCGTCATGGACGGCACGTTCGCCGGGGACGGCCCGGGCCCCCGCTGCATGACGCCCCACGTGAAGAACGTGATCCTGGCCAGCAGCGACCAGGTCGCCATCGACGCCGTCGCCGCGAAGCTGATGGGCTTCAACCCGCTGGACATCAAGTTCATCCGCCTGGCGCACGACCTCGGCCTCGGCTGCGGCGACCCGCGTGAGATCGAGATCGTCGGCGACGTGGAAGCGGCCCGCCAGAACTGGCACTTCGCGGGTCCCTTCAAGAAGATGACGTTCGCGTCGCGAATGCAGCACCTGATTTACTGGGGCCCGCTCAAGAAGCCCATCGAGTGGAGCCTCAAGACGGTGCTGGCGCCGTGGTCCTACATCGCTTCGGTGCTGTACCACGACAGTTTCTGGTACCCCAGGAACGCGGACCGCCTGATGAAAGACGTGCTGTCGAGCGAGTGGGGGCGTCTCTTCCAGAACTGGGAGACGGTGACCGCCGACGCGAACGGGTATCCCGACGTGGGCGCCGCGCCGGCGGTCGTGCCGCGCATGGGTGCCAAGGCCCTGAGCCAGTCCCTCGGCATTCTGGGCACCTGCATCGTCGAAGCGCCGGAGTTCTCCAACAGGAAACGCAAGGTCGTGGCGCCGGTGGGGGGACGCGGACAGTAGCCAGCCAGTAGCCAGTAGCCAGGAGCTAGTAGTCAGTAGTCAGTAGTCAGTAGTCGGGATTCTGGCTCCGGTCCTGCCTACTGTCTACTGTCTACTGACTACTTCCTACCTTCCTGCTTCTTCCCGAACCCCCAATCCCCAATCCCCAACCCCCAGTGATAGACTGCGCCTCTGTGATAGACGTCCAGCACCTCACCAAGACCTACGGCGACTTCAAGGCCGTCGACGACTTCTCGTTCCATGTCGGGCCGGGCGAGATCGTCGGCCTGATTGGTCCCAACGGCGCCGGCAAGACGTCCACCCTGCGCTGCATGGTCGGCATCCAGGCGCCGTCGCGGGGATCCATCACGATTGGCGGCCACGATATCGTCGCGCATCCCGTCGAAGCCAAACGCCGGCTCGCCTTCATGGCCGACGAGCCGCAGTTGTTCGAGTACCTGACGGTCATGGAGCACCTGCGCCTGACCGCGCGGCTCTACCAGGTGAACGACGTGGGCACGCGGGCGGCAAGACTGCTGGACGAACTGCAGTTGACCGGGAAAGAACACGCGCTGCCCGCCGAGTTGTCGCGCGGGATGAAGCAGAAGGTGGCCATTGCCTGCGGCCTGCTGCACGAACCGGCCGCCATGCTGTTCGACGAGCCGCTGACGGGTCTCGATCCCCTGGGCATCCGCCACATGAAGGCCACCATCGTGTCGCGGGGACAACGCGGCGCGGCGGTCATCGTCTCGTCCCACCTGCTGCATCTGGTCGAGGAGATCTGCACGCGGATCGTCATCATCGATCACGGCGTCAAGATCGCCGACGGTACGCTGGAGGAGTTGAAGGCCCGGGCCGGGCTGGCCGAGGCCGGATCCACCCTGGAACACCTGTTCCTGAAGGCGACGGCCGGCGAGGCCTAGATGGTTGGCGCATACCTCTATCTGTGGGCCTGCTCGATCAAGAACCGTGTCCGGCGGCGTTTCCGGCGCCTGCGAGAACCGCGGTACTTCATCGGCACGCTGGTCGGCGCGGCGTACCTCTACTTCATGGTGTTCAGGCAGACACCCCGGCGGTCGCGGATATCGACCGGGGTGCCAGAGTCGGTGCTGCAGGTCATCGCCGGGCCCCTGCAGTTCATCGGCAGCGTGGTGCTCCTGGTCGTGGCGCTGGCGGCGTGGGTCGTGCCGGGCGTGGGGCGCTCCCTGACCTTCTCCAGGGCGGAAGTCCAGTTTCTCTTCACGGCACCCGTCACGCGGCGTGCCCTGCTGCACTACAAGCTGCTGCGATCACAGCTGGGCATCCTGTTCGGTTCCGTCATTGCGACGGTCCTCCTCCGGCCGGGTTCGTTCGCGCGCGGGTGGACCATCGTCGCCGGGCTCTGGCTGATGCTGGTGGTCCTTCGCCTGCATCTCATGGGCGTGGCGCTGAGCCGCCGAAGCCTGGCGCAGCACGGCGGGAGCGGTCTGCTGCGGCAGTGGGTGCCGGCCACGATCGTCGTCGGGGTGAGTGGCGTGCTGGCGGCGACCGTGGCGCTGGACTGGCCGAGACTGGCGAGCCTGGCCGACGGGGAGGCCGTGTTCGCCGAGTTGCGGCGCCTGGGGTCCACCGGCGCGGCTGGGGCCGTGCTGGCCCCGTTCCGCGCCCTCGTCCGGCTGCCCCTCTCCGCGTCGGTGGCGGAATTCTGGCAGGCGTTGCCGCCCGTCCTGGCGCTGCTGGCGCTGAACTACGCGTGGGTGCTGCGTTCCGATGCGGCATTTGAGGAGGCGTCGGCGGCACACGCCGAACAGGCGGCCACCCGGCAGCCAGCGGTGCCAAGGGTGGGCAAGAACGCTGGCGTGCAGCCCTTCGTGTTGTCGCCAGTGGGCCGTCCCGAGATGGCGATCCTCTGGAAGAACCTCATTCAGTTGGGGCGGTTCGCGTCAGCCCGTACGCTGCTGCGGGTCTTGCCCCTCGTCATCGTGCTGGGGCTCTTCGCGAAGAATGCGGGCGGCGGCGGCGGCATTGCGGCCTTCGTCGCGACACTTTGCATTCCGGTGGCCATGTTCACCGTGCTGCTGGGCCCGCAGATGTTGCGTAACGACCTCCGGCAGGACCTCGGCAACCTCGCGCAACTCAAGACATGGCCCGTGTCCGGGCCGGCGCTCGTCCGCGGGTCCGTGCTGGGGCCGACGGTCGTCCTGTCCGTCGTGTCGTGGGGGCTGATCCTCCTGGCCGCCGTCGTGGCTCGCAGGCTGACGTTTGAGGCCGGAGCCATCTCCGACGTCATCCTGGACCGCGCGTCGTACGCCGTGGCGGCCGCGCTGGTGGCACCCGCCGTGATTCTGTCCCAGACGGTCATCCACAACGCGCTGGCTGTGTTGTTCCCGGCCTGGGTGGCGATCGGCGCCTCGCGGGCCCGCGGCATCGATGCCATGGGGCAGCGCCTGCTGATGCTCGGCGGGATCATGCTCACGCTCGCGTTCTCGGTCGTTCCGGGCGCGTTGCTTGGCGGGGCCATCGTCCTGGCCGGCCGGTGGCTGTTCGATACGACGTTCGTCATCCTGCCCGCGGCAGCATTCGCGACCATCGTCGTCGGCGAGTGCTGGGTGGCCACGGAGATCATCGGCCGGGTGCTGGCCCGGACCGACATTACCGCCATCGATGCGGCCGAGTAACAGACGCTGCCCACGACCACCACCCATGCTGCCACACACCGATCGACTGCGCGCCCAGATCCTGGCCACGGCCATGGTTGTCAGCCTGCCGGCTTTCGCGGCTTCGCAGACGGTCCCGCCGGCCGCGGGCCGCGACAGCCGGATCCGCGCGGCTGAACGGGCGCTCACGCTGGGGCCGTTCAGTGTGATGCAGAAGTCCCGCGTGCCTCCCAGCGGTGACAAACACGACTTTCTGTCGCAGGCGCCCTACTGGTGGCCGGATCCGACGAAAGCGAACGGGATGCCGTACGTCCGCCGGGACGGGGAGGTCAACCCGGAATCGCGGAGCGGCACGGATGACGGCCCGTTCGGGCAGATGCAGAGTGCCGTGTACGACCTGGCGGTGGCGTACCGGGAAACCGCCGACGAACGTTATGGCAGCCGCGCCGCGCTGCTGCTGCGGACGTGGTTCCTGGACCCGGCCACGCGGATGAACCCCCACCTGAATTTCGGACAGGCTGTTCCCGGCCACACCAGCGGCCGGGCCGCCGGCATCATCGCAACCAGGCGGCTGGTCCGGGTCGTGGACGCGGCGCGGATGCTGGCGTCGTCACCGTCTTTGAGCGGTGCCGACCGTGCCGGCCTCGAGACGTGGTGCCGGGCGTATGCCGCGTGGCTGCGGACGAGCGCCATCGGGCGTGACGAGGCGTCGGCACGCAACAACCACGGTACGTGGTATGAAGCGCAGTTGGTTGCCCTGCTCCTCTACACCGGACAGCATGCGGAGGCCCAGGCTGTTCTCTCGTCCAGCACCAGGAAGCGGCTCGCGGCACAAATCGAGCCCGACGGGCGCCAGCCGGAAGAACTGGCGCGTACACGTTCCTGGAGCTACAGCGTCATGAATCTGGAGGGGTGGTTCACGGTGGCGCAACTCGGCGACGAAGCCGGCGTCGACCTCTGGAATTACCGGACCGGAGACGGGCGGTCGCTGAGGGCGGCACTCGACTACCTCGTACCGTTCACCAGCGGGCAGGCCACGTGGCCGCATCAGCAGATCATTCCGATTGCGACCGGAGACTTCGTCCCGTTGCTCAGGCTGGCTGCCGGTGTGTGGCCCTCGGGCGGGTACGGTGCCCTGGCCGACCGGCTCGCCGCCGGCCAGCCCGTGACACGCTGAGGGCGGCTACCGTTTCTTCGGGCACGTCGAGATGCCGAACGGCACGTAGAGCGGGCACCAGCCGACGGCGGCCGTGAACACCGGGACCACACCGACCCAGGCCCACACCGGGCCGCCGGTCAGCGCCCACGCGATCAGTCCGATGCCAGCCGCGCCACGCACGATACGATCAATTCCGCCGACGTTGGTCTTCATTGGGGGTCTCCTCCTGGTTGAGTCCATTCATCATACCCGGGCTGTCGCCCCCGGGATACGGCGGTTCGTACGACGTACATGGAACAGCCCCGGGCCGTCCTCGAACTGAATGTCGGGCCCCCATCCGACATCCAGCCCTCGAACGTACCGGGGCTTTCTTGTGCGACGGGGCAGCAATCCCGTCGCGGTCTCAGGACACTGACGCCCAGGGCGACACACCGGCGCCGGCCAGTGTCGTCAGTGCTGGGCCGTGTGCTCTGCGGCGGCGCGCCTGGCGGCCTTGTCGGCCTTCTGGCGTTTGCGGGCGGCCAGATACGCCTCGCCCGGCGCCCACTGCGGCATCACCGCCACGGCGATGTTCATGAACGTATCGGTGATGAGTGTCTTCAGCCCGCGAGCGGCATAGCTGAACACGAGCGCGAAACCGGCGAACGGCAGGAAGACCACGTAGGCCGCGCCCATGAACGGCGCCATCACGAGGAACATGACCGTCGGGATGCGCGTGTACTCGCGGTCCGATCCGCCCGGCAGGACGCCACCCTCTGCGGGCACCATCGACATGTCCCACGCCTTCATGCTCCAGTAGAAACCGTTCTTCACCGTCGTGCCGCCTGTGTAAGCCATGATGTCCCTTCTTTCCGTTTATGATGTGCGGCTGATTGCCGCGCGCAGTCTCAATCTCTGTAGATAGATTACGGCCCGGCGGCCATTCTTACCATCGGGCTGATGTCTCATTCGGTGAGGAGAATTGCCCGAGGCGCCTCGGGAAAACACCCGAGGCACAGCGGGAAACCGCCCGAGGGCAGGCGCTCCGGATGCGTTGGCTGTAAGTACAAGAAAAGAAGCCTGTTGTTGGCTCGCAGCAACAGGCTCCACATGTCAGGCAGCCACCTGCGGCTCGCCGATAGCCGATAGCCGATAGCCGATAGCCGATGGCCGATAGCCGATGGCCGATGGCCGATCGCCGATAGCCGATCGTCCCCCTACCGCGCGACGGCCCTGCCGTCGTCTTCGTACATCAGGTACGACAGCCTGAGCGCGAGGAACGCGTCGACGCTGTCCGTCCACCCTGCTGCGATAGTCCGGGGATCGGTGCCGGCCTCGACGTGCAGGCGCAGCGCCGCGGATCCGGCCAGGATGTCGATCGGCATCTTGTCGTGTTCGTACTCGTAGGGAGGCTGCCGCCACGCAAAGCGGGCGGGATGGGCCTGGAAGAAATGGGCCAGCAGGGCCACGCCCGCCAGGACAGGACGGTAGGTGTGACGGTCCAGCACGTGGCTCTGGATGCCGCCGCAACTTTCCCGCGCAAACTTGTGGAACGTCGGCTCGAACATCGTCGGCCTGAAGTACACGCCGGGCAGCGCCAGGGCGTTCAGGCCGTCAGCGAACCGTTCCGCATCGATCCACGGCGCGCCAAGCAGCTCGAAGGGGCGTGTCGTCCCGCGCCCTTCGCTGAGCTGCGTGCCTTCGAACAGCACGGCTCCGGGATAGACGATGGCTGTGTCGAGGGTCGGCATGTTGGGTGACGGGATAACCCACGGCAGGCCCGTCTCGTCAAAGTACTGGCTGCGAGCCCATCCTTCGACCGGAACGACGGTCAGGTCGGCGCCGATGCCAAACGCGTCGTTGAACAGGTGCGCCAGCTCCCCGACCGTCATGCCGTGCCGCATCGGGATGGGGAACTGGCCGACGAACGACTCGAAGCCGGCTTCGAGCATCGGGCCTTCGACCGCGTCGCCGCCGATCGGGTTGGGACGGTCGCAGACGATGACCGGAATCCCGTGGCGGCGGCCAGCCCGCAGGCAGTTGGCCATCGTGTAGACGAACGTATAGATGCGGGCGCCGATGTCCTGCAGATCGACCACGAGGACGTCCACGTCCGTCAGCATGTCGGCGGTGGGCTCGCGCGTTTCACTGTAGAGGGAGTAGACCGGCACGCGGCGTTTGGCGTCTCGACCGTGAGGCGACTCGATCATGTTGTCCTGCAGGTCCGACCGGAAGCCGTGCTGGGGACCGAACAGGGCGGCCAGGGTGACCTGGGGCGCGTCGAAGACCAGGTCGGAGGCATGTGCGAGCGACGCGTCTACGGACGCAGGATTGCAGACGAGCCCGACGCGGAGGCCTTCAACGGCACGCGACGCAAGAAGACGGGTGATCCCGGGTATGACTGCCATGACGCGATTGTAGCGGAAATCTCAGGCTCTCCTTGTTGTAGACTCGTGCCACGCATGCCGGCGCCGGCCTGATGCCGGGCATGACCGCAGCAGTCGAGCCCCGACGAGGTCAACCGTAATGAAGAACGTCATCCTTCTGGCCCTGGCCATCGTGGTGGTGATCGCCGGCGTGCCGGGAACGCCGGGTCCGGGCGTGGCGGCGCAGCAGGCCGCCTCGCGTGATGCAGTGGCCGCGCGTATCCTTGCCCACGTGACGGCCCTCGGTTCCGACCAGATGGAGGGGCGTGCGCCCGGCACGGCCGGCGAACGCCGCGCCGTCGGCTACCTGGTGGAGCAGTTCCGCAACATGGGTGTCGAGCCCGGCAACCCTGACGGCACGTACGTCCAGCGCGTGCCTATCCTGGCGTTCACGGCGTCGTCCACCGCGTCGTTCACCGTCGGCACGCGGACGATCGACCTGAAGGTGCCCGATGACTACGTCGCCATCTCGCGGCAGGGGAAAGCCGAGGTGTCCGTGGCGGACTCGGAGATGGTGTTTGTCGGCTACGGTGTGGTGGCGCCCGAATTCGGCTGGGACGACTACAAGGGCGTCGATGTCCGCGGCAAGACCATCGTCATGCTGATTGGCGATCCGCCCGTGCCGGACCCGAAGAACCCGGGACGGCTCGATCCGGCCGTGTTCAAGGGCCCGGCGATGACGTACTACGGCCGCTGGGTCTACAAGTACGAGATCGCCGCCGAGAAGGGCGCCGCCGCCGCCATCATCATCCACGAAACCGCCCCGGCCGCCTACCCGTGGGACGTCGTGAAGGCGAACGCGCGTGAGCAGTTCGGCGAGATGTCGGACGACCTCACGAAGACCCACGTGGCGATCGATGCGTGGCTGCAACTCGACCGGGCGAAAGAATTGTTCGGTGCGGCAGGTCTGAATTTCGCCGCCCTGAAAACGCGGGCGGCGACACGGCGGTTCGCGCCCGTGCCCATCAAGGCCCGTGCGTCGTTTGCGCTGCGCAATACTCTGCGCAACGTGTCGTCCCGGAACGTGATCGGCAAGCTGACCGGCAGCGACCCGGTACTGCGCAACGAATACGTGATGTACAGCGCCCATTGGGACGGGTTTGGCCGCAACCCCGCGTTCACCGGAGACCAGATTCTCAATGGCGCGCTCGACAACGGCTCCGGCATGGCCGAGATGCTGGCCATCGCCGAAGCGTTCACGCGGATGTCGCCGCGGCCCAAGCGGTCGATCCTGTTTCTCGCGCCCACGGCCGAGGAGTCGGGCATGCTGGGAGCCAGGCACTACGCCGCGCATCCACTCTGGCCGCTCGAGCGGACGCTGGCCGACATCAACATGGACATCATGAATTTCTGGGGACGGACGCGCGCCATCGTGTCGGTGGGACACGGGACGACGACCCTCGACGAGGTGCTGGCCGCCGAAGCCGCAAAGCAGGATCGGGTTGTCCTGCCTGACCCCGAACCGGAGAAAGGGTACTTCTATCGTTCCGATCACTTTGAGCTGGCCAAACGTGGCGTGCCGGCCTTGCACTTCCTGCACCCGGGAGCCGACTACCGGGACAAACCCGCCGACTTCGGCCAGCGGATGCGGGACCTCTACACGACGAACGACTACCACAAAGTCTCCGACGAGGTGAAAGCTGACTGGGACTTGAGTGGCGCCGTCGAAGACGTCGAGTTGCTGACCGCCGTGGGTAAGGCGGTGGCGAACGGCAGCGTGTATCCCGAGTGGAAACCCGGCACCGAGTTCAAGGCGGTGCGGGAGAGAAGTAGGAAGTAGGAAGTAGGAAGTAGGAAGTAGGAAGTAGGAGGCAGGCCTCGACGAAGTTCGACGCACGTAGTCGGGTCAGCGTCGGAAAATCGGCCCGAGTCCGATGTAGACCCGGCTCTTGCCGTCGGTGCCCACGCTGCCGAGGACGAAGGCCGGCCCGACAACCGTTTCCATGATGAACCCGCCGGACACGTTCGTGTGCAGTTGAGCGTCGGCCACCCGCTCGAATGCCGTGCCATGCTCAACCCACGCGCCGGCGTACAGGCGCCCGACAACGCCTTCGACGATCCGTGCGACCTCGTGGAGGTACCCGACGCTGGCGAGGGCAAAGTTGCTGCCGCGGAGGGCGTCGCGTCTCAGTGCGCCCAGCTCGAGCGGGCCTCCAAGCGTGAACGCGTTCAGACTGGTCCGGTCGTGGAAGGACCAGCCCGCGCCGCCTGACACGAAGACGCGGCCTCGACGGCTGACGGGCGTGAAGGACGACGCCTGGATGTCTCCGATCATCATGTCGTCCGGTTCGCGAGACGCGACCAGCGTGTCGGGGTCTTCGATCTTCACCGAGTCGTTGAATCGGCGCAGGCTGGCTCGTGCGTACAGACCGCGGCGGGGCACAACAGGACTGCTCTGGCCGTCGAAGGTGACCTGCGCGCGCCAGTACCCTTGCCTGCCGCTCACGTCCGGCAGCAGCGGCTCGCCGAGTCTCACCGCACCGTCCACGCGCTCCCAGACGTAACCGGCTCTCAGTTCGAGGCTCCGGCCGCTCGTGTAGCCGAGATCGATGGCGCCGGTGCGGGTCTCGCGTTTGTACTCCGCCATGAACTCGTCGTTCGCGAAGAGGTTCTCGTAGTGGCGTGTGTAGGACGCCCGGGGAGCCACAAAGAAGCCCCGCGACCCAACGGCCAGGAACCACTCGGCCCCGGCGTGCGTGGTCTGCCCGAGGCCGAGGTCGAGACGTGTTTCTGAGCCCGACGTCAGGACGTCGAAAAACGTGAGGCGGCCGCGCAGGGCAGCCGACACCGTGGACGACTCTGCGTTTCGGATGTCGAGGGCGGCATCGAGGTAGGGAGGTGCGTACGTCTTCTCTCGCGCCGTGACGATCAGACCGTGACGTCCGCCGGTCTTCCCGATCCGGTAGGTGATCGTGTCGTAGCGGTCTGAACCCGTCAGCATCGTCAGGTCGCGGTCGAGAGCATCGGCGTCGATCGGATGTCCCACGTGACGGCGCAACTGCCGGCGGATCACGGCCTGCTGTGCGCCCGAGACGCCCTCGATGGTCAGGAACTGCGGCGGCGGCACGTTGGTGCGACGGCGCGCCGTGCGGGCCGCCAGGTGGGCGTGGTAGTCGTCCACGCTCAGCGCGTACGGCAGCAGCCGGTCGCGGTGCGCTTCGGCCGCTTCGTACCCGCGGTTGACGAATTCCGTCACCCGGCCGAAGTGGGCGCCGGTCAAGTTCCGCAGGTCCGGCGTAATGACCAGGTCCGCTGAGGCGAGCACGTGGAGCAACGGGGCCCGCATCACGACGTCGAGCGTTTCGGCGAGCACCTCGAACAGCGTGCCCGACTTCTTCGGCCTGTTCAGGTCCCGCCCGACATCGACCGCGATGACGATGTCGGCGCCCATGGCCTTCACGACGTCAGCCGGCACGTTCTTGAGGATCCCGCCGTCAACCAGCACCTGGTTGCCGATGTGCACCGGCATGAACAGGCCGGGAATGGCCATCGTCGCGCGCAGCGCCTCGTCGAGGCGGCCGGCGTCGAGCACCACGGCCGTTGACGTCCGCAGATCCGTCGCGACACAGGCGAACGGGATTGGCAGGTCAGCGAAGCGAGTCAGTTCCGAATACGGCAGCGCGACGCGGTCGAACAGCAGGCTGGCCTGTTGGGCGGGACTGAACCCCGTGGGCAGCGTGAATCCGTGCTTCAGGCCGAACTGGAGCACCGACGGAAACGCGCGGGCGTCTTCTTTCCGGCGGAACGTCTTGTCGCGAAACGGCGAGTCGGGCGCGAGCATGCCCGCCCAGTCCGTCGCGGCGAGCATGGCCCACGCCTCATCCGGCGTCATGCCGGTGGCCAGCGTGCTGCCGATGATGGCGCCCATGCTGGTGCCGGCGATGAGATCCACCGGAATCCGGTGCTCGTCGAGCCACGTCAGGACGCCGATGTGCGCGAGGCCGCGGGCGGAACCGCCGCCCAGCGCGAGGCCGATGCGCGGGCGGCGCGGTTCCTGAATCTCCGGTTGCGCCTGCGCGGCGGCGGTCAGCGCCGGGGCGAGCAGGCCTGCTGCCACCACGACGGCCACACGCAGGAGGGAACGCATCGCCCCAGTGTACCGCGAAGCAGGTACAATCGTCGTGTGCCTCGATCGTTTCTGGGTGAAGGCCGGCGACTCGTTCTGCGGCTGTTCGGCGTGCTTGGTACGCGCGCTGTCATCGTGATCTGCCTGCTGGCGTCGGTCAGTGTGACGGTGGGGGCGTGGCGCAATCTGTGGATCGGCGCGCGCGGGACCGCGGTCGCAGGCATCGTGGTTCGCCAGGATGTGACGCTGTCGGTTGATCCGGGCGATGGTGACAGCTCCGCTGCACGCGCGTCAGGGCCGTCGACGGTGCCCGCCAGACGGTTGTTTCGGGCCGTGGTCGAGTTCATCGTGGGCGACCGAGTCTACCTGGTTCGGGCCCGAGAGGCTGCCCCGGTCCATCTCTACCCGCTGGGTTCGAGCCAGGTTGTCGTGTACCTGCCGGACCGGCCCGACGATGCCCGCCTGAGGACTGAACTGCCGGACATGTGGGCCCAGGCACTGCTCCTGCTGATGGGGACGACCATCGGGGCCGGGGCCGTGCAATGGTGGTGGTGGCTCGCGAAACGGCGCACGCGGTTCCGCCGCCGGCCGAAACCGCAGCCCGAGGTGTGTGCGTAGTCACGTCCGGCTGAAGCCGGACGCCACGCTCAACAGAGCAATGTCCGCGTCAGGGCTCAGCAACACGAAAGCGGATGCCATCGGCATCCGCGTCGGCGCTCAGAAACACGAAAGCGGATGCCATCGGCATCCGCGTCGGCTGTTTCAGAAATACTGGCGGGGTTGACGGGACTCGAACCCGCGACCTCCGACGTGACAGGCCGGCGTTCTAACCAACTGAACTACAACCCCGCTCGAGGCGGAACCTGAGGGGCCCGTTTGCGCCGCATCCGCTGTCACCGCGATGCGCAAACCCCGCAAGCCTTGTCCGAATCGCTGCCAGCCGAAGCTGGTGGGCGGTACAGGATTCGAACCTGTGACAGCCGGCGTGTAAAGCCGGTGCTCTACCGCTGAGCTAACCGCCCCGACACGTTGCCCGGCCACCCGGCAAAGAATTGATTCTACTGCAACGCGGCGAACAGCGCAATCACCGTCAGGATCACGAGCACGACGAAGGCGATCTTCCAGAAGCTCTTCGGATACTGCCCGGACAACACCCCCGTATACCCGTTGGCCACCACCTGGAACGTCGTCTTGCCGAACGTATACGTCAGCAGCCACACGGGCACAAGGATGTGCTTGAAGGTCTCTCCACTGTAGGTCGGAGAGATCCGCAGGTTCCGGTGCGTGTCGCCCGGCACCTGCGCGGCACACAGGCCCAGGAGTTGCTGGTGCATCGAGCTGCGCGACTGCTTCGCGGCGTCGAGCAGCACCACCTGATAGTGCTCGACGACGTGGCCCGACAAATAGGCGGTGTCGTACGGCACCAGTTCCTTGGTCGGGAACGGCTCCACGCCCTTGAGCAGACCGAGGTCGATCCCGTGCGTGCCGGGCACGGGCTCGTCGTCGAAGAAATGATCGATCTCGCCCTGGGCGTGCTCCCACCGGGTCTTCTGTACCTGCCGGGTCTGCGACCGGCCCTGGTTGTCGCGGTACGTCTCCGGGACGTAGTAGTGGTACCCAGCTTCCGCCTGCCACGGGCAATGGACCTGCGCGTCGAAGGTCCAGTACGGAATGTACAGGCCCTTCAGCTGATCGACGAGCGCCCGTTTCTTGAGGGCGCCCGGCGCGAACCACTTGCCGGCGAGCCATCGCTTGATGTTGTCGCGGACGTCGCTCGTCGTGATCTTGAACGGCAGCAGGCTCTGGGGCGTGATCGGCGACTTGATTTCTTCGTAGGCCACGAGTGCCGGCGATCCGCAGAACTCGCAGTTCTGCCCCACGCGGTTCGCGTCATAGACCATGACGGCCTTGCAGCTCTGACACTGGATGCTGCGCCGGTCGGCTTTCCACCCGCGTTGCTCGTCGGGCATCTCGCGCAGCGCCGTGACGAGGTCGATCTCCTGGATCTGTCCGGTGTCGGCCTTGATCTCGTACGGCGACTCCGTGCCGCAGAACGGGCACACCAGGCTTCGTTTGCCCGGGTTCCATTCGGCCTGCGCGCCGCACGCGGGGCACGCGTGCTTGTTCAGTGCGTTGATCTGGGATTCGGGTTCGGTGCTCATGGGTATCCGCGGAAGTACCCCGGACCTGCCTTCGACCACGCTCAGGCCGGGGAAGGTCCGGGGCTACGTACTGCCTGCCACCCCCCGGAAGCTGAAGGCCCGGGGCTACGTACGGGGTATCGTTACTGCGCAAGATACGCGTCGAGTGCCGCCCGGGTGATGCGGTAACTCGTGCCGATCTTCTTGGCCTTCAGCTCGCCGGAGGTGATGATCGCCATCACGTCGCTCTCCGGCACCCCCAGCACCTTGGCGACGTCGGCGGGGCTGAGCATCTCGATGGCCGGCGCGGCAGCCGGCGCGGCACCGGCCACGGGAACCGTCGGCGGCTGCACGCTGCCGCCAGCCATGCCCTGCTGCATCATCTGCTGAGCGATGCCGAAGCCGACGGCCAGTTCGGCCGCGGTGCCGCCACCGCCTTGCCCCGTGCCCATGCCCTTGGCCATTTCGTACTTCACGTAGTCGGTGAGGTTGCCGACGGCGGCCATGCTCGAGCGTTTGTCGATCGCCGCCTCGACCTCGGGTGGCACCGATACGTTCTCGACGATGAAGCTCGTGATCTCAAGACCGTACTTCGACGACACCTCGGGGTTGATGAGCGGCAGCAGCGCTCCACCCAGTTCGGTGAACTGCATGGCGATGTCGAGGACGGGAATCTTCGAGCGGGTGAGCGCGACACTGAAGATGCTGACGATCCGCGACTTCATCGCCGTATCGAACTCGTCGAGGCGGAAGTTTTGATCGGAGCCGGCCACCTCCTTCAGGAAGAGCTGCGGATCCGTGATGCGGAAATCGTAGGTGCCGTAGGCGCGCATGCGCACGATCCCGAAGTCGTTGTCGCGCGCCATGATCGGATTGCCGGTGCCCCACTTATTGCCGGTGAAGAGCCGCGTGTTGACGTAATACACGTCGGCCTTGAACGGCGAGTTGAAGCCGTACTTCCACGACTGCAGCTTGGTCAGCACCGGGATGTTGTCGGTGGTCAGCGTGTGTTTGCCCGGCCCGAAGATGTCGCCGAACTGACCCAGGTACATGAACTGCACGACCTGCGACTCGCGCACGATGAGTTGCGCGCCGTTCTTGATGGCCTTGTCATCGTCGGGGAACCGATACGAGAGCGTGTCGCGGGAGTCATCGGTCCATTCGATGACGTCGATCAGTTCGCCCTTGATCAAATCCATGATGCCCATCGTGCGTTCTCCTCGCGTGATGTGTGTCCGACCGCAGCCCATTCTACTCCGCCTGTTCCCGCGCCCGACGGGTGTTAACCGGGGCCAGGCCGCTGTCTACCGGGGGGCCGCCGGGGGAGGTGGGTGCCGGCGCTGCTTCCAGCGGGACGCCAGCAGCGTCACGAGCAGTAATCCAATCTCGTCGACGAGCGGAATGAAGTCCGGCACCAGAATGTCGATGACGGTGAGCGCGCCGAGGGCGACCACCAGCACCGGATAGCGCAGGTTGAGGCGTTCGGCCAGGCGCAGGGACAGCGACCGCATCATGCGTCGTGCTCCTGCATGGCCGCCGCCGCGTGCGCCCGGGGCAGACGGACGACGAACGTCGTACCCGCGCCAGGCTCGCTCCGGACATCGATCGTGCCGCCGCTCTGGGTCACGATGCCGTAGACGGCGGCCAGGCTCAGGCCCGACCCGCGGCCCGTGGCGCCCCGGGCGACGAACGGCTCGAAGATGTGCACCTGGCTGGCCAGCGGGATGTCGGGTCCGGTGTCCCGCACCGACAGCGCGACGAACTCCCCGGCGGCGCGCCGGCTGTCGTCGGACCACTTGCCGTGGCCGGGTCCCACGTTCGCGGTACCAATCTCGATGGTTCCTCCTGTGGGCATGGCGTCGCGGGCGTTGGCGGCCAACGTCAGGATCATCGTCTGCACCTGGGAAGGGTCGGCCAGAACGTCGTGGACATCCCGATCGAGACTGGTGATCAATCTGATGTCCTCGCCGATGACCCGGGCGAGGACGGGTTCCAGATTGGCCACCACGGCGTTCAGGTTGAGGGACTCGGGTTTGAGGATCTGTCGCCGGCTCAAGGCCAGCAACTGCTGCGTCAGGTTCGACGCGCGGCCGGCTGCGGCCGCAATCTGTTCGAGGGCCGGGCGGTTCGGATCGCCGTCAGGCAGCGACTGCAGCGCCATGTCGTTGTAGCCCACGATGCCCGTCAGCATGTTGTTGAAGTCGTGCGCAATCCCGCCGGCCAGACGGCCGACCGCATCCAGGCGCTGGGATTCATGCAGGCGCTGCCGCACATTCTGGTGGATCTCGGCCAGGACCCGATGGCGGCTGCCGAGCAACCGGTACGCCACGATGGCCAGTGTGCCCAGGAGACCGAGCATCGCCAGAATGACCAGGCCCTGCGCCTGTCTCAGGGCGGGGCCGGTGGGTGGCAGGATCGGCTGCAGCCAGAGGTGCACCAGCGGGAACGACAATGCGCTGCCCAGCACCATCGCTCCGCTCCGCGCGCGTTCTTCGAGCGTGAACCCCGGCAGTCCCGGTTCGGCGCGGGCTATGGATGCCATCGGGGCGTGCCGGACGCGGATCGCGAGGACCAGAGCGAAGGCCGGCGCCGCCCAGAACAGATCGGTGGCCTGGCCGTTCGACCAGGTCAGCACGCCGGCTTCAACGAGCAGGTCCAGCGTGTCCACGAATCCCATCGCCAGGCAACCGGCGCCGACAGCCCAGTACAAGGCCCGCCAGCGAAGAACCCGGCATCGCCGCCCGACGAAGAAGTAGAGGCCGACCAGCGTCAGGTCGAGGGTGATGAACAGCAGATACGTCGGGATGGACGATCCGTAGAACGGGGTCCCGAGCCAGGCTGGCACCGCCACGAAGTACGCGAACCATCCGGCGGCCACGCAGGAGGCCGACAGCAGATGGACCCATCGGTCCGGGTCCCACGGCACGGGCGGGACCCCTTTGTGCGGGCGCCACTCGACCGCGGCCAGCAGGAAGAGGTAACTCCCGAGGTAGAGGCCGTCCACCACGAGGTGGCCCCACGTCAAGCCGTCGGCGGGCGGGGTGACGGCGTACGTCAACACGGCAGCACTCCAGATGGCGCCGCTCGCCGCGATGGCGCGCCAGAACCGGCGTTCTTCGCGGTCGGCAACTCGACCGAGCCCGGACATCGCGGCCGGGGCGATCAGCGCGATGAATGGCAGCTGAAACCAGGCTCGCCCGAAGGCCTCCCGGAACGCGGGCGTGCCGAGCGGGGTCAGGTAGACGACGAGTTCCAGGGCGACGATCACGCCGAAGGCGCGCACGAACCCGTCGCGGGCCAGGGTTGTGAACACGGCGTATGGCGATCGCGCGGAGGTCATACGGCTCCCGTCGGCGACACGTCCACCCGGTCCGGCACCGGGCCGTCCAGAACCCGGCGCACGGCCGCGAGCAGATCCTGACGCGTGAAAGGCTTCGGCACCAGCGTGACGGCCCCTCCCCGGACGCCGTGCCGCACGACCGCATCATCGGTATAGCCGGTCATGAACATCGTCCGGATGGCCGGCCGTTTCCTGACCAGCCGCTCGGCGAGTTCGCGGCCGTTGATGCCCGGCATCACCACGTCGGACAGCAGCAGGTGGATCGGACCGTCGTACCGGTCGGCCACCGTCAGCGCCTCTTCACCGCTCGCCGCGACGAGGACCCGGTAGCCGCCCATCACCAGCATTGAGCGCACGAGTTCGCGCACGGCCTGCTCGTCTTCGGCGACCAGCACGGTCTCGGTGCCCGTCTCGGTCGGCGCGGGTCCGGTGACGGCGCGGCCGGCCGTGCGGGGGGCGGCAGCCGGCAGGTCGACCGTGACGGTTGTCCCGCGGCCCACGGTGCTCGAGACCGACACGCGGCCGCCACTCTGCCGGACGATGCCGTAGACGACGGACAAGCCGAGGCCGGTTCCGCTGCCAGCTGGCTTCGTTGTGAAGAAGGGTTCGAAGATCTGGGGCAGGACCTCATCCGGGATGCCCGTGCCGGAGTCGGCGATGTCCATGCGCACGTAGCGTCCCGGTTTCGACTCGGGCCAGCCCGCAAGCGCCCCGTCGCCGAGGACGACGTTGGACGTGCTGATCCGGATGGCGCCGCCGTCGGGCATGGCATCGCGGGCATTGACGACGAGATTCAGGATGACCTGCTCCACCTGGGACGGGTCGACCCACGCCAACGCGAGATCCGACGCCAGCGCGGGGCGGAGCTCCGTCCGTTCGGCCAGCAGATACCGATGGGCATGGGGCAGGTCGCGGATGATCTCGTTGACGTCGGTCGACTCGAGATTCAGGTGCTGGCGGCGGCCGACGACGAGCAGCTGGCCGGTCAGCGCCGATGCCCGATCCACAGCCGCGCGGACCTGCTGCATCGCGTACGCGGTCGGGTCCGAGTCCGGGAGGCTTTCGAGAACGATGTCGGCGTAGCCGCCGATGGCGGTAAGCAGATTGTTGAAATCGTGGGCGATGCCGCCGCCCAGCCGCCCGATCGCCTCCATCTTCTGCATCTGCAGGAGAGCCAGTTCGAGTTCAGCTCGTTCGCGGGCGAGCCTCGTTCGTTCGACTTCCATGCTGCGGTACTCGGCGGCCGCGAGCGCTCCCACCACCAGCGTGACGAACGCGACCACGAGTCCCTGCCCGGACTGCACGTCAGCAGGCGCCCGGCCCGCCACGACGTTGAGCATGTGCGTGACGGGGAGACTGAAGGCGGCAACGACCAGCAAGGTGCCATCCGTGGTGACGAGGCTGCGTTCGGCCGTGCGCGGTGCGACGAGCGTGTCGTGGGGCAGATGGCGCCTCAGGCGGGCCGCCAGGACGAAGCCGACGTGCGGCGTTGCCCAGAGCAGCGGCGAGATCCCCGTCGTCCGCAGGTTCAGGTGCCGCCAGGCCACGAAGCCAGGCAGGATGTGGACGGCCGCCGCGAGTGTGAACGAGGCAAGCAGCCAGCGCCGCAACGTCGTCCACCGGTGTGTCCGGTTCTGGCGTTCCGCGCCGAGCAGGGCACCGACGACGGCCAGGTCCAGCACGACGCGTGCCTGCCAATCGGTGCCTGTGCCGGTCGTGGACGTGGCCAGCGGCACGACCACGAGATACGCCAGCCATCCCAGAGTCGTGGTGAGGAAGACCGCCTGCCGAACGGTGCGGCGGACGCCTCCGTGGGTCCCGCACGTCCGCAGCGCGGCGAAGCTGTCGATGCCAGCCAGCAGGAACGCATAGCACAGCAGGAGCAGCGTGTCGGTGGCGGCGTGACCCCACAGGGTGTGCGCAGGCCCCGGGGCGAGGGCGTGGACCGCCTCGATGAGGAACCACAGCCCCAGGGCTGCGGCAAACCGCACCCAGAACTGCCGCTCGGACGGGTCGTCGACACGGCGCAGGTCGATCAGGCACGCCGCCGCGGCCACCGCGAGAAACGCGGCGTTCAGCGCGGGGGCGGTGATCAGTCTGGCGGAGGCGTCGAGGGCAGGCGAGACAAAGACGGCCAGCAGCGCCACGAACGTCGCGATGGTCGCCTGGACGTACCGGTCCGCGGCCACCGCCCGTACCTGCGCCGGGACATCTGGCGCGCCAGCACTCATGCTCGCGGCCGCATCAACCGGCACGAAGGAAATCCGAGGGCGATGCTCGACAAGGCCATGCCTCCTGCGGCGAGAATCCGAAAGGGAAGCCTGGGCGGCCAGGACCACGTTCATTGTAGAGCGGCCGCCGGGCCAGCCGGCCGGGAAATCCCGGCGGAACCGGGGCGGGACTGTCGTGTGCGGTGTGGTTAGACCACTTCAGCCGAATCGGAGTCCGGTCCAAGCTGTGATGCTTCACAACACCCTTGTGGTTTGACCACTTCTGGTTTATGGTGAGCAAACGTCGTTCGCGACACGATCGGCAAAGCCCCATAAGGACAGGATTCGCCATGACTGAACAGACACATCCTCTGGGCCGCGTCCGCTGGACCATCTGTGCCCTCCTGTTCTTCGCGACGACGATCAACTATATCGATCGCCAGATCCTGTCGTTGCTCAAGCCGATGCTGGACGAGCAACTCGGATGGACCAATGCGGAGTTCGGTGTCGTGAACTCCGTCTTCCAGATCTTCTATGCCGCGGGCATGCTGATCTTCGGCTGGTTCATCGACAAGTACGGGACGAAGATCGGCTATGCCGTCTCCATCACGGCCTGGAGCGTTGCCGCACTTGGCCACGCGTTCGTGGCGTCCGCGTTCGGCTTCGGCGTCGCGCGGGCGGCGCTGGGGCTGGGCGAAGGCGGGAACTTCCCGTCGGCCATCAAGGCCGTGGCGTTGTGGTTCCCCAAGAAAGAACGGGCGCTGGCGACGAGCATCTTCAACTCGGGCACCAACGTCGGTGCGATCATCGCGCCGGCTCTGGTGCCGTGGATTGCGCTGACCTGGGGCTGGCAGGCGGCGTTCGTGGCTGCCGGCATCGCCGGGTTCTTGTGGCTGTTCGCGTGGTTTCCCCTGTACAACGTGCCAGAGAAGATCAAGACGCTCAGCGCCGCCGAACTGGAGCATATCCAGAGCGACCGTGACGACGAGAGCGGGGCGGTGAAGATCCCCTGGATGAAGCTCCTGGGGTACCGCCAGACGTGGTCGTTCATCATGGCGAAATTCCTGACCGACCCGGTCTGGTGGTTCTTCCTGATCTGGCTGCCGGACTTCTTCAAGCAGACGCGCGGGCTGGACATCAAGAAGAGCTGGATTCACCTGGTGACCATCTACACGATCATCACGGTGCTCAGCATCGCCGGCGGGTGGCTGGCCGGGTACTTCGCCAAACGCGGCTGGTCGATCACCCGTGCCCGGAAGACCAGCATGGCCCTCTTCGCGGTCTGCGTCATGCCGATCTACTTCACGACGATGGTCGGCGAATGGGTGGCGGTGCTCCTGATCGGCATTGCCGGCGCGGCGCACCAGGCCTGGTCCGCCAACCTGTTCACGACGGCATCCGACATGTTCCCGAAACGCGCGGTCGCGTCTGTCACGGGCATCGGCGGCATGGCGGGAGCGCTAGGCGGCGCCATGTTCCCGGCGATCACCGGCATGCTCCTCGACTCGTTCAAGGGGGCGGGCAACGTCACGGCGGGGTACGCGGTGCTGTTCGCATTCTGCGCGTTCATCTACCTCGTGGCGTTTGCGATCAACCACATGCTCGCGCCGAAGTTCGAGCCGTTTGACATGAAGATCTGACACACGTCCGCAGGCAGTAGGAAGTAGACAGTAGACAGTAGGAAGGAGCGGCCCCAGGGCCGGGTCCGCCTACTGCCTACTGCCTACTGCCTGCTGCGTGGCCCCCCAACCCCCAATCCCCAACCCCCAACCCCCAGTTCTGCTATCCTCCCCGCATGCGACTCGCCCGGATGATCTCCGCCGTCGACCTGCATGCCTGCGGTGAGCCAGGCCGCGTCATCACCGGTGGCGTGCTCGACGTGCCTGGCGCGACCATGTTCGCCAAGATGAAACACTTCGAACAGCACGCAGACCATCTGCGCCGGCTGATGTTGTTCGAACCGCGCGGCTATCCGGCGATGTGCTGCAACGTGATTCTGCCCCCGACGTGCCCCGAGGCGCATGCGGGGTTTGTCATCATGGAGCCCGTCGAATACCCGCCGATGTCGGGCACCAACACGATCTGCGTCGCGACCGCCTTGCTCGAGACCGGCATGGTGCCGATGCAGGAACCCGTGACGGACCTCGTACTCGAAGCGCCGGCCGGGCTGATTCGCGTCCGTGCCCACTGCGTGAACGGCAAGGTGACCCAGGTGACGTTCCGCAACGTACCGGCCTTTGCCGTCCACCTGGACCAGCCGGTCGAGGTGCCCCAACTCGGCACCGTCCGCGTGGACGTGGCATGGGGCGGCATGTTCTACGTGATCGCCGACGCGGCGCCGCTGGGCCTGAGGCTCATGCCCGACGAGGGCCGCGACATCGTCCGTGTCGGCGAGATGATCAAGGCCGCCGCACGGACCCAGTTGCCGGTGCGGCATCCCGGGAATCCGGAGATTGCCGACATCACCATTGCCCAGTTGTCGGGGCCGCCGGCAGACACCCGGAACCACCGGCGCAACGCCGTGGTGGTCTCGACCGGCGTCCTGGACTGGGACCGGCCGTCCACGTGGACGGGTGTGCTGGACCGGTCGCCGTGCGGCACGGGGACGTGCGCGAAGATGGCGACGCTGCACGCGCGGGGGCTCCTGGGACTGGATGAACCGTTCCGTCACGAAGGCGTGCTGGGGACGGTGTTCACGGGACGGCTGACCGAGGAAACCGCGGTCGGCCCCTATCGGGCCGTGGTCCCCGAGATCTCCGGGCGTGCCTGGATCACTGGCCTGGCGTCGTACGTCGTGGATGCGGAGGACCCGTTTCCCGCCGGATACAAGGTCGGGGATATCTGGGGATAGAGGCTTGGGATTGGGGGTTGGGGGTTGGGGATTGGGGAAGACAGGGGATGTCCCCCAAGCCGCAAGCCCCGAGCCCCAAGGAGTAATGTGTGAGCCACGGTGAACTGCTGTACCTCTCGCGGGCGGACGTCGAGGCGGTTGGCCTGGACATGCCGACGGTCATCGCGCTTGTTGAAGAAGGGTTCCGGGAAAAGGCGGCGAGCCGGGTGGAAATGCCGCCCAAGCCGGGCATCCATCCCCGGCCCGACTCCTTTATCCATGCGATGCCGGCGCTGATCGGCGGCATGCAGTCGGCTGGCGTGAAGTGGGTTGGCGGCAACCCCGCGAACGCCGCGCGCGGGCTGCCGTACATCTCCGGCCTGATTATCCTCAACGACATCGACACGTGCCTGCCGTACGCCGTCATGGACTGCACCTGGATTACCGGGTACCGCACGGGTGCGGCGACGGCCGTGTCGGCCAGGTACCTCGCACGGCCCGACAGCGACGTCGCGGGGATTATTGCGTGCGGCTTCCAGGGACGGACGAACCTGCTGGCCCTCGCCGCGCTGTTCAGGCTGCGGCGCGTCTACGCGTTTGACGTGGACACGGCTGCCCGCGACGGTTTCGTGGCTGACATGTCGGCGGCACTCGACGTGGAGGTGGTCGGTGTCAACAGCCCGCGTGAGGCCGTCGAGCCCAGTGATCTCGTCGTCACGTCGGGTCCGCTGCTGAAGCACCCGAAGCCCACCATCGCCAGAGACTGGCTCAGAGCCGGGTCGTTTGCCTCCGCGGTGGACTTCGACAGTTACTGGACGGCTGACGCGCTGGCGCAGTTCGACCGGATTGCCACGGACGACCACGCGCAGTTCCAGTATTACCGGCGTGTCGGCTACTTCGCGGCAACGCCGGAGCCGTATGCCGACCTTGGCGAACTTGTCGGCCGATCCAAACCGGGTCGCGAGGGAGCGGCCGAGCGGACGATGGCGATGAACCTGGGGCTGGCGCTCGATGACATGGCCGTGGCCCCGGAAGTGTACCGCCGTGCCGTGGCTCAAGGGCGGGGCACGAGGCTGGCGCTCTGAGCAACGCCGGCCCCGCCAGTCGACGGGGCCGGCGCGAGGTCGCGATAGCCGTGTCCTACTGTTCGATGCCGCCCTGCAAGGTGGAGAATGCGGCCTCGCCCCAGACGATCCGTTCGCCCCAGACGATGCGCTCACCCCACACGATCCGGTCGCCCCAGACGATCCGTTCACCGGTTGTCGTATCGCCGAGATCGACGCCGATGCACGCTTCGCCCCAGACGATGCGGGTCGCCCACGTGGATGGGTCGTCCCACACAATGCTCTCGCCCCAGACGATGCGCTCACCCCACACGATCCGGTCGCCCCAGACGATACGCTGGGCCCATGCGGCGTCGTTCGAGAAGAGTGCCTCGCCCCAGACGATCCGGTCGCCCCACACGATGCGGTTCGACCAGGCGTAGGTGTCGCCCCCGATGGACGATGTGCCGGTGACCACTGACGGATCCAGCCATGCGGCGCCCGCCTCGCTCGACGTATCGATGGCTGCGGCGAGGCGCACGGCGCCGTCGCCATTCAGCGCGCCGGCGCCCTGGGTCAGGGCATCCGCCCCAGGGACGTCGATGGCGGTTTGCTGGAGGATGGCCTTGACGGTGTTCGGCGTCAGCGGCGGCGCCGCGTTGGCGCTGGCCGCAGGCGCCGAAGACTGGCGGTGTGCCTGAATCATCAGGGCCACCACCCCGGTGGCGACGCCGGCGGCCATGCTGGTGCCGCTCAGGCGCGCGTACGACGTGAGACCGCCGGCAATGGTCTCCTCCGCAACGGCGAGGCTGGCATTCGAGAGCAGGATGCTGCTGTCACTTGCCAGGTTGGCGACCAGGTTGGTGCCCGGCGCCACGAGGTCCGGTTTGGCGTACCCGTCGAACCACGAAGGTCCGCGCGAGCTGAACAACGCGACGCTGTCATCGGTTCGCGTCGTCGTGAGGCGCGTGTTGAGTGCGCCGACCGTGATGGCCGACGGAGCATTGCCGGGCGACGTGATGCCGGCGTATCCGATGTCCTGTGTGTCCGGATTCCGGCCGATGTTGCCGGCCGAGGTGACGACGACGATGCCTGCGCGCACGGCCCGCTCGACGGCCTGCACCAGCGGATCCGTGTCGGCAGGTTCGAGGATAGGATGCCCCAGTGAGAGGTTGATGACGTCAACCCCGAGCTGATCCTTGTTGGTAATGGCGAAGTCGATGGCACGGATGACGTCGCTCGTCTGGCCTGCGCCTTCGTGATCGAGCACCTTGAAAGCGTACAGCGTCACACGCGGGGCGATGCCGCGGTAGCTGCCGTTGCCGAATTTCCCGTTGTTGGCGATGAGGCCGGCCACGTGCGAGCCGTGGCCATAGTCGTCGTACGGCTTGCCCCCACGCCTGGGTGCGACCGGGTTGCCGTTGCGATCGCGCGCCGTGAAGTCGTAGAACGCCCAGCGGTAGAAGTCGCGGGACGCCGTGAGACCCGAGTCGATGACCACGACACCGACGCCGGCACCATTCAACCTGGTACCGGAGAGGCCCAGCGTGGCGTTGATGTGCGTGACGGTGGACTCGGCGATGGCCGCATTCGCGGCTGGGCCTTGCGCCCGGACGGGCGCGTCGCTGGACACGCGGTGCACGTCCATCCTCGTCGCGATGGCGAGGATCTCGTCGCGGGTGCCGCGGACGGCTAGCAGGTCGGCGTCGTTTCCAACCTGCGTGGCCCGAAGGCCCCGTGCGCGCGCGGCCCGAAGCACCGCGGCGCCGCGGCCCGCGTACGTCCGGATGACGACGCGCGTGGCCGTGCCGTCGCCGGTGGTGCCGGCCAGGCGTTCGATCGCCCGGTCGAGCTTGCCGTGATAGGTGGCCCGCTCACCTGCGGCTGCAGACGACGGCGTCGTCGCGCCCAGGCTCGCGAGAACGCCGGCGACCAGTGCCAGCAGCCGCCACGGTGCGGGTGTGAGAGAAGGTCTGGTGAACATGTCAGTGAACTCCGTCTGTTGGTGCTCGGGCGATTCCTACTTGGCCACGACGGGCGCGGAAGGCGCTTCGGCTTCCAACGAGACACTCACGGTGTCGCCCCAGACGATGTTGTCGCCCCAGACGATGTTGTCGCCCCAGACGATGTTGTCACCCCAGACGATGTTGTCGCCCCAGACGATGTTGTTGCTGAGGATGCCGTCACCCTGGGCGAGGTAGCTGCCCCAGATGTACGAACGCGACCACGGGAACGTGGTCGTTCCGAACGTGGTGAATCCTGACGTGCCCGTGGTTGCCCACTGGGTGCCCACGGCGGCCGTGGTGTCGATGCCGGCGGCCAGTTCGACCGCCGCGCCGGCGTTGAGGCCGCCCGTGCCCTGCGTGAGGTAGTCGGCGTTCGGCACCGGGATGGCCGTGTACTGGATGATCGCCTTGATGGTGTTGGGCGACAGCTTCGGCGCCGACGGCCAGTAGTCGTCGTGCTCTTCCATCATCAGCGCCACCGCGCCGGAGACGACGCCCGTCGCCATGCTGGAGCCGGAGAGGCGGATGTAGGTGTAGTCGCCGTTCTTGTCGGCGACGAGCAGGTTTGGCAGTGCCAGTGCGAGCTTCGACGAGGCGGCCGCGCTCCGGCCGATCCGCTTGTGTCCGGGCGCGACGACGTCAGGCTTGGCGAACGAATCGACCAGTGACGGCCCGCGTGAGCTGTACGCCGCCACGATGTCGTCGGACCGATCGGCCGTGTCCTTGGTGTCCACGGAACCGACCGTGATGGCGGACGGCGCGTTGCCTGGTGATCCAATCCCGCCGTAGCCCACGAGGCCCGTGGTGGGATTCGTGCCGTAGTTGCCGGCCGACACGACCACCACGATGCCAGCCTGCACCGCGGCTTCGACCGCCTGCACCAGCGGGTCGGTGGTGGCCGACTCGAAGATGGGGTGGCCCAGCGACATGTTGATGACGCGGATGTTGTACTGCTGCCGGTTGGCGACGGCCCATTCCACGGCCGCAATGACGTCGCTGGTGGAACCGGCGCCGTGATTGTCGAGCACTCGCAGGCCGATGAACGACACGTTCGGCGCGAGGCCCTGGTAGCTGTCGGCCGTCGACATGACACCCGACGCGCCAATCAATGAGGCGACGTGCGTGCCGTGGCCGTACCCGTCGACCGGTGTGGTCTCAATCCCGGCGGAGCCGCCCGTGAAGTCGCGGAACGCGACGATGCGACTGGCCGGAATGTCTTCGCTCGGGGCGATCCCGGAGTCGATGACGGCCACGCCGATACCCGCGCCCGTGGTCCACTTGTAACCGGCGTCTGGCAGGGCCAGCGTGGTCCGCAGACTGGTTTCCGTGGCAAGGTCCACATGTGAGGAGATAGGCGCGTCAAAGGAGACGCTCAGAACGGCCGGGTCGTCTGCCAGGGCTTCCAGTTGCGAGATTCTGACCCGCATGGTCATGCCGTTGAGGCTACGGAGGTGGCGGCCCTTCAGGTGGCCGCGTTTCTTGAACTCGGCGGCTTTCTTCGTGTAGGTCCCGGGAGCCATGCGCACGATGACGTTGACCGTGCCGTTCTCGACTTTGGTGACCTTGTCCCGCAGCGCGCGGTCCATGCGGCGGCCGCGTTGGTTGGCGGCCGTGCCGACACCGGGGAAGGCGATCAGGGTAATCAGCCCAGCGGCGATGGCAACGCGCCAGCGCCAGGTGGACGTGTGCCAGATCCCGTCGCCCCAGATGAGGCGAGCGAGTCCGGCGAGACGGTGGATGAAGGTGTTGACGAGATGCATTAGGGTTTCAGTCCTCCGGCTCCTCTATGAGCAAGATGCCAGCCAGCAATCGTCGGAGGGCGGCCGTCAGCCGTAAACGCCATGACGTAAGGGTTTTCCCGGTGTGGGCTCCAGGCGGACCTGCAGGCGGCGTCCAGAAACCGTGCCCCGATTCGAGGCACCTGTGGCGGGATTGGACAGACACGGTTTGTCCGAATCCCGGGCAATGCGGCAGAATCGCGCTATGGCTCAACCTGTGATCCTGGCTGACGAGAACATCCCGTGTGCGCAAGCGGCTTTCGGCTCAATAGGATGTGTGCGACTGGTGCACGGTCGCCGGATCACGGCCGACAGCCTGGCCGACGTCGATCTCCTGGTCGTCCGTTCCATCACCCGTGTCGATGAGGCGCTGCTGCGTGGCACGCGTGTCAGGTTTGTGGGCACAGCCACGTCGGGTTCAGACCACGTGGCCCAGGCAGATCTGGCTCGCCTGGGGATCGGGTTCTACGGCGCGCTCGGCTGCAACGCCAACTCCGTCGCGGAGTACATGGTCGCCGCCTGGCTGGCTGTGGCGCGGCGAACGGGACGCACGCTTCGCGGGTGTCGTGTCGGCGTGGTCGGGGTCGGCCACGTTGGTTCCCTGGTGGTCGAGAAGGCCCGGGCACTGGGGATGGTGCCGGTTCTGAACGACCCGCCCAAGGCCCGCGAAACCGGAGTGGACGCGTATCGTCCCCTCGACGCCCTGCTCGACTGCGACATCGTCACGTGTCACACCCCGCTGACGTACGGCGGGGCCGACCCGACGTTTCAGCTCATCGGCGAGGCGTTCCTGTCGACGCTGAAACCGGGAGCCTGGTTCTGCAATGCCGGCCGCGGTGAAGTGGTGGACGAGGCCGCCTTGCACCGGGCGCTCGATGGGGGTCGCCTTGGTGCGTGCATCCTCGACGTGTGGGGGAACGAGCCGGCGATCGACGGGAGCCTGGCCGCACGCGTGGACGTGGCGACCCCGCACATTGCGGGGTATTCGCTGGAGGCCAAGCTGAACGGCACATCGATGGTGTACGAGGCCGCTTGCGCGTTTCTTGGTGTGGCACCGGCCTGGCGGATAGACGGCGCGGCGCCTCCGGCACCCGTTCCGCACCTGGCGGTGGCGGCCGCCGGTCGTGAGGACGAAGACGTGCTGGCCGACGTTGTGGCGGCGGTGTATCCGGTCCTCGACGATGACCGCCGGTTGCGTGCGGCGGCCGCGCTGGATCTGCCCGCGCGGGGGTGGGCCTTCGACGACCTGCGGAAGACGTATCCGACGCGTCGCGAGTTCCGCCAGACGCGTGTGTCGATCACGGGCGGTTCACCGGCGCTCGAGACGTCGTTGCGCGGGCTGGGGTTCGGGGTCGGTTGATGTTATGGTGCGCGCAACGGAGGTGGCTCGCATGGTGAAGCAGCCGACAGGTGGCTGGCGGGTGGGCGCGGTTGTGGTCCTGACGCTGGCAGCGTCCGTGTGGGCGGCCGTGCCGGTGCCGCAGACCCCTTCCACACCGGGGCCCCTTCTGCTGTGGTACGACAAACCCACTACGGCGTTCGAAGAGGCGTTGCCGCTGGGGAACGGCCGGCTGGGTGCGATGGTGTTCGGCGATGCGACCTCCGAGCGCATCATGCTGAACGAGGCGACGTTGTGGGCGGGCGGCCCGATCGAGCCGCGGGCCAACCCCGGCGCCATCAACGCCCTGCCGAAAGTACGGGAAGCGTTGTTCGCAGGCGACTACAAGCTCGCGAACGAGTTGACGCGCAAGTTGCAGGGGCGATATTCGCAGTCCTACGCGCCCCTCGGTGATCTGTACATCGACGCGCCCGGCACGTCCGCAGGCCCGGCTGAGGCGTTCCGCCGCCAGCTCGACATCGGATCGGCGACCGCGCGGACGGTGTTCGGCGCGGGCGCTGTGGCGTACGCCCGTGAGTACTTCGTCTCGTACCCGGACCGGGTCCTGGTGATCCGCTTGACGGCCTCCGAACCCGGCGCGCTCACGTTCACGCTGAGGGCCGACAGCCAGCTCCACCGGACTGTCGGCGTCGACAGCAGCGGCGACCTGTTGCTCGCGGGGCGCGCGCCCATGCACGCGGAGCCCAACTACCGCCGGGACATCAAGGAACCGCTGATCTACGACGAGGGCCCTGACGGCAAGGGGATGCGCTTCGCCGCGCGCATCCGCGTGCTGGCGACCGACGGCCGCGTCACGCGCGATGCGGCAACGGTGTCCGTCGGCCAGGCGCGGGAGGCGCTGGTCGTGGTGGCTGTGGAGACCAGCTTCGCGGGGTTCGACCACGAGCCCGGCCGGGGCCCCGATCCCATCCAGGCGACACGAACCAGGCTCGCGGCCCTGGGCGGGGCGACCTTCGAGCGGCTGCACGCGGCGCACGTGCGCGACTATCGCGCCTTGTTCGGGCGGGTGGAACTGGATCTCGGCCACGGTGCTCAGGATGCGCTGACGACCGACAGGAGGTTGCGCGCGTACGCCGCGGGCGCCGTGGACCCCGGCCTCGAGGCCTTGTACTTCCAGTACGGCCGGTACCTGCTGATCAGCGCGTCGCGCCCGGGCGGTCCGGCGGCCAACCTGCAGGGGATCTGGAACCCGCACCTGCGTCCGCCGTGGAGCAGCAACTACACGGTCAACATCAACACCGAAATGAACTACTGGCCGGCCGAGACGACCAATCTCGCCGAATGCCACGAGCCCCTGCTCCGGTTCATCGGCGACCTGGCCAGCACCGGGGCCGTGACGGCGAAGCACTTCTACGGGGCGGGCGGCTGGTGCGTGCATCACAACAGCGACATCTGGGCTCTCAGCAACCCCGTTGGCGATCTCGGACAAGGTGACCCCGTGTGGGCGAACTGGCCGATGGCCGGCCTGTGGTTCAGTTTGCACCTGTGGGACCGCTACGAGTTCGGAGGCGACATCGCGTGGTTGCGCGCGACCGGCTACCCGCTGATGAAGGGGGCCGCCGAGTTTGCCCTCGACTGGCTGGTGGAGGGCCCGGACGGCCATCTCGTGACAGCGCCTGCGACGTCGCCCGAGAACAAGTACAAGATGCCGGACGGGTTCGTGGGGGCCGTTTCCGTCATGACCACCGCGGACCTGGCGCTGATTCGGGGGGCGTTCCTCAACGTGATACAGGCGTCGGAGCGGCTCGGTGTGGATCGCGAGTTCCGGCAGCGCGTGAACGCCGCGTTGAATCGGTTGCCGCCGTACAAGATTGGCCGGCGCGGCAACCTGCAGGAATGGTATCTCGACTGGGACGATCAGGATCCCCAGCACCGTCACGTGTCGCACCTGATCGGGCTGTATCCCGACGATCAGATTACGCCGTTCGACACGCCCGAACTGTCGGCCGCCGTGAAACGTTCGCTCGAGTTGCGCGGCGACGGCGGGACCGGTTGGAGCAAGGCGTGGAAGATCGGCCTCTGGGCGCGGCTGCACGACGGGGACCATGCGTACCGGATGTTACGCACCCACCTGCAGTACGTCGGTCCCGCCGGCGACACGGAGTACAAGGGCGGCGGGACCTACCCGAACCTGTTCGACGCGCACCCGCCGTTCCAGATCGACGGCAACTTCGGCGGCACGGCCGGGATCGCCGAGATGCTCCTGCAGAGTCACCGTGGCGAGTTGCACCTGTTACCGGCGCTGCCGTCGGCGTGGACGAGCGGATCGGTCACCGGGCTGCGCGGACGCGGCGGCTACACGGTCAGTCTCACGTGGAACAACGGTGCTCTGGTGGAGGCCGTGGTGCGCGCGGACCGCGACGGGGTCGTGCGCATCCGGTACGGGGCGCGCGTGCAGGAGCTCAAGGTCACGGCCGGCGTGCCGGCGCGAGTCAGTCCGGCGCGCTGATCGGTCGCGCTCAACGCGGCCTTGCCGCGGGAGCCGGCGTCAACCGGATCACGGTTTCGGTGACGGATTCGACCTTGCTTCGTGAATAGGCGACGGGGAAGTACCGGCCCTTGGCCCACATGTCGAACAGATCCCGGTAATGCGGGCTTGCGACGTCGCCGGACTGGCCCGGGGTGTTCTGGCCGATTGAATCGTCCCAGTCTTCGGTGTCGGCAATGAACTTGAACGAGCCGCCCGACGTCTGGTTGTCGCCGTTCCCGGTGGCACTCACCGTGAACCCGTCGCCGCCGCGCGGGGCCGTTCCCACGTCGAGGCGCCCGCGGGTTTCGTCGTTGACCGCCGTGCTCAGCGGGTGCCGGATCGTCGCGTGGTGATACCGAGCCTGCCCGTACTTCCACTGCGACATGTCGGCGCCGAATCTCGTCGTGAGTTCGACGACGGCTTCTTCGAGGCTCAGCGCGATGACCTCGTCACGCGCGGCGGCTGGATTGGGGCCAAAGCGACCGTCGGGTGCGTACATCCAGTCGATGATTCTCTTCATCGGGATGGCGGGCGAGGCGCCGCCGCCCCCGGCTCCGGGGAGAAGGCGGTGCCGGACGTTATCGATCAACCGCCGCTGGAACATGGCATAGATACCTGCCGGCACCGAGTCCCTGTCGAGTACGAAGTCCCACGCCGTCAATCGATCGCGGGCCCCGGCGGCCGCGTCTGACAGGGGCACGTCGCGGGTGAGCGGCACGAGGGCCCGGGCAGGCAGCGACAGGTCGTCGTTCTGGAGGCGTGCGGTTTCGGCAACCGTGAACAGCCGGCCTGAGCCGAGCACCTCGCTGATGCGGGAGGCGCGGAACGGATCGGCCCACGTGAAGTGCACGGCCTCCTTCCACGGGTAGTCGTTGGGGAACAGGTAGTGGTTGGCCGTGACGACGAACCCGCGCGGCGGATTCACCTCGTGCGGCAACGCGGTGATGGGCAGGAACCCGTCCCATTCGTACCGCCCGTCGCCGGGCACCGGCAGCAGGCCGCTCCACGTGCGGCGGAGCGGCTGAATGCCGGCCGCCTGCCAGCCGATGGTTCCTGACCGATCCGCCCACACCATGTTCTCGGCGGGCATACGGTTGTAGGCACAGGCCTCCCGGAACTCGTCCCACGAGCGCGCCTGGTTCATCCGGAGGCTCGCCAGATACGGGGCCGATCCCGGCTCCATCCATGCGGCGCGAAGCGCGTAGGCTTTGTGGTTGACCCGATCCTCGAAGATGACCGGGCCGTGGCGGGTGTACTTCAGATCGACCGTCTGCGGCTTCTCGCCTTTTACGACGATGGTGTCTGCGACGACGCGCATCGGTTCCCAACGCCCCTGATACCGGTACTCAGTGGTGTTGGCCGGGTTGGTCTCGTAGACGTACAGGTCTTCGTTGTCGTTGCCGAAGATCGTGAGGCCCCACGCACCGTACTCGTTGTGGCCGATCGACACCCCTGGCAGAACCGGCTCGCCGCCGCCGATGACATTCCACCCGGGTGCCACGAGGTGCACCCAGTAGCGCAACGACGGGGCGCTCTGCGCGCGGTGCGGATCGTTGGCCAGGATGGGATACGTGTTCTGGGTGCGGCTCCCGCTGATGACCCAGTTGTTACTGCCGATGTCGCGGGGGTCGACGAAGAAGTCCCCCGCGCCCGGAACCGGGGACCCGGCGCGCCCGCTCGCCGGGTCAGCCCGATACGCCGGCGCAACATCGTCGGCCCGGAAGTCGACAGTGCTGCGGAACGCGTTGTAGAGGCTCAGCACCTCATCGGGGAAGGTCGCCAGGTCGATCGCCGGGTCCAGCATGAACACCGGATCCCCGCCCTGGAAGTACTGCAGCGCCCGGACCGCGTCCGCGCCGATGGTCTTCATCGCGCGCACCGCGGCAACTTCGGCGGTCACGTTTGATGTGAGACTCTGGTGACGCGAGATGACGACGGCCGGCGTCCAGCGGCCCGGCGTGATGCCCAGCATTCGGAACTCCAGCGGCAGCAGCGACGGCGTCCGCTCCGTTTCGGCGATGCAGGCATTGATGCCTCGAACGAAGGCCTCGACGATGGCCTTGCCCCGCGGGTGATAGTGGGCCAGCTCCGTGTCGAGGTCACCCCTGAACTGATGCAGCCGCGCGCCCCTGTCTCGCTCGACGGCGCGCCGACCCAGGATCTCGGCGACAGTACCGGTCGCCTGGCGCCGCCAGAGTTCGAACTGGAACAGCCGGTCTTTCGCCGCCGCGTACCCCTGGGCGAAGAACAGGTCCTGCTCGGTGGCGGCGTAGATGTGGTTGATGCCCCAGCGATCGCGGCGGATCTCCACGGGGTGCGACAGGCCCGGAACGTTCAGGGCCGACTCAGGGGCGGGCGCCTGCGCGTCGAGCCCGCCCGGCGCGGCGACCGACAGGGTTCCCATCACGAACACCGCGGCCAACGCTCTGAGCCCGCGCATACGCCCTCCCACCAATCGAGACGTGCGGCCTGACAACTGTTCGGCTAGAGGCCCTTGGGCATCCGGGTCCAGGCGCCCTTGCGCGCGGCCGACTTCACGGCCGTCTCGATGAAAGCCATGCCCGCCCAGCCATCATCGACGGTGGCGTAGCGGCTGCCGTCGATCGTGACGGACCCGCGTTCCTGCCACGTGCGGACGTCCGCCTCGAAGCACCTGTGCAGGCGCGCAAAGGCGTCGTGAAACCCCTCGGCGTGGCCGGCAGGCAGATTCGGCTCGGCGAGCAAATCGGCCGGCACCTTCCCGAGGAACCCGTCGTTGCCCGATACGGCGCCGCGATAGTAGGTGCGATCCGGCTGTCCGAGCAGGCTGATCGTGACACCCTCGGTATCTTCCTGGCGCCAGCGGAGCGTCCCTTTCGTGCCGCACACCTCGATGCCGAGATCGTTCTTGTGGCCGATGCAGATCTGGGACGCGCGCACGAGCGCCTTCGCGCCGTTGCTCAGCCTGCAGTACGTCGTGAAGTGATCGTCCAGCACGCGGCCGGATCCGAAACACTCGAGGTTGGCGCTCACGTCCGTGACGTCGAGGCCGGTGACGTACCGGAGTTGCATCAACGCGTGGGTGCCGATGTCTCCACCGCAGCCGGATGCCCCGGCGAGTTTCGGATTCACGCGCCACGCGGCCTGCTGGCCCTTGGCCTCGACGTTCGTCGCGAGCCAGCCCTGGATGTAGTAACTATCGACCCAGCGGATGTCGCCGAGCAGGCCGCTCCGGACGATGAACCGCGCGAACCGGGTGGTCCAGTGGCCCAGGTAGGTGTGCGCCACCGCGAAGGGCACGCCCGTCTTGCGCTGCGTCCGCACCAGGGTGGCGGCTTCCGCGGCGGTCATCGTGAGCGGCTTCTCGCAGAACACGGGGATGTCGGCCTTCAGGGCCTTCATCGCCGGGTCGAAGTGGACGTGGTTGGGCGTCACGATCAGGACGTAGTCCAGGCGTTCGTCGGGCGGCGCCGACCTGTTTGCGGCGATCATGTCGTCGTACGACCGGTACCCCTTGATCGGGTACGGCCAGTTCGCCGCCTCCGCGAGGGCGACGCGGGGATCCGGGTGCAACGCGCCGGCCACGACGCGCCGGGTGCCGTCGAGGTGAATCGCCCGCTGGTGGGCGTGCACGATGAATGCGCCTTTGCCGCCTCCGATCAATCCGACCTGCAGTGGTCTGTTCGTCATGGGAGACTATCTTACATGGGGATTGGGGATTGGGGATTGGGGGTTGGGGCAAGACAGGGACAAGGGGCAAGGGGCAAGGGACAAGGAGCAAGGGGCAGGGGACAAGGGGCAAGGGGCAGGGGACAAGGGGGG
>CAYJPV010000041.1:0-39691 GCA_964372095.1 uncultured Vicinamibacterales bacterium
TATACCAAGGGGACTGGGGATTAGGGATTGGGGATTGGGGAAAGACAGGGGATGTCCCCAACCCCCAATCCCCAACCCCCAATCCCTATTTCCGCGGGTGCGCGAAGTAGATCTTGCCGACGATCTTCCATCCCTCCGGGAACTTGTAGAGCGACAGGAAGTCGGTGAACGTCAGCACGCCGTCTTTCCACAACTCGACGCGGGCCACGGCCGCGGTGCCCTGGATGTCCACCTGCGTGAACTCGTACTTGAGCGCCGGCAACTTCGGCGCGTTGGGGTTGGCCGCCGCCTGCTCGAGCCGCCCCGCCCAGTCGGCCAGCGTCACGGCGCTCATCTTGCCGTCGGCACCCAGCACCAGCATCCGGAAGTCCGGATGGAAACCCGCCCGCATGGCCGGCGCGTCCCGGGTGATGTGGACCGCCGTGATGTAACTGTCGGTCACGACCTTGATGACATCATCCTTGTCGGTCGCAGTGGCAGGAGCCGCGCACGCAAGCGCAGCCAGCAGCATGACCAGGGTCTTCACACGCATGATTCCTCCCTACTTCTTCTCGCGCGCCAGTGCGCGATAGTACTCCTCGATCGCCTTACGATACCCCGCCGGCGCGTCATCCGATCCCGACAGGAACAACTGCTCTCCGGTGGCTGCGCCCAGGCGCCGGCGCAGGTCGAACTCAAACCGGCGGAATCCTTCGACCAGCTGACCCTGCAGTCTGACCGCTTCATCAGGGTCGGCGGGCACACGCGGGCCTTCCATGGAACGCATACGGCCAATGAGGGCCTCCAGTTCCCCGGCGTCCACGCCCATCGCCCGGAGGTCGCGCCTGAGCGCTTCGGCTTCGGCACGACGCTCGGCAGCCTCCCTCTGGAACTGACGGGGGTCGCCACCCGCGGACGGACCACCGGGCCGCTGGCCCAGTGACTCCACGCCCCGGACCAATCCGCGCGCCCGATCGAGCGCCTCGGCGCGCCCGTCCTGTTCGCGCTGCCCCACGGCCCCGGCCGCTGCCCGCAGCCGCTCCCGGGCGTCGGCGATGTCGGCAGCGATCTGCGCTTCGAATTCGGCTGCCGTGTCGGCTGGCGCGCTCTGCGCGACGCCCTTCGAATAGCGGATCTTGTCCCTGAGCCGGCTTTCGCGGATGGCGTCGGCCGTCTCCTGTACCTTCCGCGCAGCCTGCTGGCGTTCCCGGCGGAAGTCCGACGCCGTACGATCCAGCTGCCGCTCGATATCTGTCACCTCCGCCGCCTGCACGTCCTTCCGTTCGTTCAGCCGCTGCACCTGCTCCCGTCTGGCGGGGCCCGGCGCACCGAGCCCCCTGACGTCGGCCGCAATGTCCTCCTGCGTCCGCGCCAGACGATCCAGGCGCGACAAGGTGTCGTCGATGCTGCGCGCCATCCGGTCGGCCCGCTGCCTGTCCAGGCGATCCCGTGCGTGTCCCAGGCGTTCGGCGGCTTCGCGCGCCTGGGCAAACGCGCTGGCGTCGCCACTGGCCGCGGCCCGCCGCATCGCCTCGGCCGCGTCGCGCAACCCGCGCGCCGTCTGGGCAAGGTCCTGTCGCCCATCTTCCCGTGACAGCCGCTCGAGTTGCCGCGCCGCTTCTTCGGTGTCGTCGGCCAGTTGCCGCTGCCGGGCACCGGCGGCGCTCGAGCCCTGCTGCTGCGCCCCGCCGGCCTGGCGCTGCCGCTCGGCTTCCTGCTCCTGCCGGCGCGCCAGCTCTTTCAGGCGCTCCAGCATCTCGTCGACCTTGTTGTCACCGGTCTGCTGCTGGCTTCGCTGGAACGTCTCGTACTGATTACGAAGCTTGTCCATTTCGAGCTGGAACAGGTCCGCCAGTTCGTCGGCGGCGCCTGACGACGCCTGGCCGCCTCCCCCGCCCCCGCCACGCTGCTGCTCCATCCGCACGCGGACGTCACGATACGCTTCTTCGGCACGTTGCAGGCTGGCCAGCGCCTGCTGCTCGGCCGGCAACGCACCTTTCGCGTCGCGCCCCTGCAACTGCCGCTCGGCGGTTTCCATGGCCACCGCCGCGTCTCCAAGGTGTCCCGCAATCGCCTTCATGAGCGGATCGGCCTGTGCCACACGCTCGAGGATCTGCGCGGCCAGCGCTTTCGCCCGGTCCTTCAACTGTCCCTGCGCCAGCGCAAGGAACACGGCGTCCTCTCGGAACTTGTCGGGGCCCCCCTTCTCGCGATCGCGGACGAGGTTGAACGTGCCCGACACGATTCTGCGCTGCTGTTCGGACAGCGCCGACGCGTCGTTGCCGCCCCCCTGACCGCCGCCGGCCGGCTGGCCGCCCGCCTGGCTCTCCGCGGCGCGATAGTCTTTCCTGAACGGCTGGATCTGCACGAAGAAGATGTCGCTGGTCGAGGTCTTCGGGCCGCCCACCGCGTTGTTGTCGGCCACGCGGGCGTAGTACGACACGACGTCGCCCGGCTGCAGACCGAGTTCTTCCAGGAAGAACGTGTGGCCGGCCGTCACGGCCTTCAGCGCCCGGGCAGACGGGCCGGCCAGCCGGTGTGCCCGTTCAGGGCCGCCGTTGATCGCCACGACCAGATCGAGGGCGGCTACGCCGAAGTCGTCGTCCGCCGCCGCCTCCACGTACACCTCGTCAATGCTCGTCGCCCTCAGGTCACGCGCCGGCTTCGCCACCGTCACCACCGGCGCGCCATCGTCCAGCGCATCGATCGTGTACTGGGGAGAGGCGGCGACAAACGTCCCTGATGCCGTCGCGAACTCGAGCCGGTAGAGTCCATCTCCGGTCACGGCGAACTCGCCCGTCAGGGTCCCGTCCGGCGCGACAGTCAGCGGAACGTGGTGACGGTCGTCCCTCACCACACGCCCGGCCGACGTGGCCAGGGTCGAGTGCGCGCGCAGGCGCACGGTCGTGCCCGTCACGACGGCTATGTCTCCACCGTCTTCGACCGTCGCGGGTTCGAGCCCGGTGTAGGCGGGAAACACGTATTCGAGTTGCAGACGATCGGCGTAGGGCAGATCGGCGGCCTCGATCGTGAATACCGCCGACCGTACGCCGGCGGCCTGGACGAAGTACTCCGTCGAGGCACGCACCCCGAACAGCATGCTCTCGAAGACGGGGCCGTCGGCTGCCGCGCCGGGAGCCGGCCCGCCCGGGGCGGCCGGCTGCGGCTCATGCGGTGCCGGCATGGCCACCATCAGCGCCCGTTCGAACGGCGCGCCAACGCTGCTGCGCGTGTAGAGGTCAACGTCCGCCGCCGAGAACCCGCTCAGGCGGGCGACGATCTGGACGTCGGCACCGCGCGCCACCGTGGCATTGCCGGGTGTGACGTCGATCCGGTACGGACTGGCGGCTTCAACGCCGCTGACCGGCACGAGCACGGCCATCGCCCCCTGGCGCAGGTAGGCCGGGCCGGCCCCGAACACGATCGCCGTCACGACACCAATGGCTCCCAGCGCGGCCGCCGACCGGCGGAGGCTCGTGCGCTCGAGGTGCCGCCCGATCTCGATCTCTTGGCAGCGCGCGATGGCCGTCTCGACCATCCGCGTCAGGAGCGCCAGCGACTCGCCCGTCGTGTCAGGTGACCGGTCTGACGACCCGGCGTCGACCGCACTGACGAGCAACTGGTCGAAGGAGGGCTCGTGTTCTTCCAGGTAGAGGGCCACCTGCTGGTCGGTCACGCGGCGCGCGAGCGGCCGGACGAAAAACGCCCAGCCCAGGCCGGCGAACGCCAGATAGGTCGCGACCCGCGCGGCGACGATCGACGCCGGGCTGAACCGGAACTGCTCCAGCCCGTACGCCGCCACGAGCACGGTGCCCACACCGGCCCCCGCCAGCACCACCAGGCTGCGCAGGACCACTTTCCAGCGCCAGCGCCGGCGGACCTGCCGCACGATGTCGAGCAGTTCGTCACGATGGGGTCGTGTCATGGGGCACCACCATGGCCGTCATGCCAATCGTGGCAGGCGGCTCGCCACAAGTCCGTCCAGCACCAGCAGCAGCAAGCCGGCCGCCAGCAGGTACCACCACACCGATTGCCGCCGTTCCTGTTCTTCGTTCGTCAATGCCCGCCCGCCGGCGCGCGCCGCCGCGCCGCTCTCTCCGCCGCGAACGGCCGCGGCGAGGTCCGCCGGGTCGAACGACGACAGGTCGGACTCGGCCGGATCGGCGTTGGCCGCGAACACGATCGTCGCATCGCCGCTGCGCACGTCGTGAAACCCGATCGCAGTCACGACCGCCGCCGGGGCCGGGGCCTCGCCTGGAGCGGGCGGCGAGCCGGGCACCGCGTCGCCGACGGTCACCCACGGACGCGGAGGCTCGTAGCGGGCGAGGTGAACCAGTGCCTGCAGCACGAACGGCACGAACACCGGCTTCAGCGCGAGATCGTTCCAGTGGCTGTCGAGCGACGACGACCAGGCCAGGACCGTTCCCTGCCCGACCCGCCGTTCCGCCAGCGCCACCGCTCCGTCATCGAACCGCGCCAGCACGGACGGCGGCGACGTGAGCGCGCGAGACCGGAACACACGCGCGGCTGACAGGTCGCCGCTGCGGGGCGTGCTGAAGATCTCGAAGACCGGGTGGCTGTAGTCCACAAACCCAAGGGTGCCGCCGCGAGTGCCCGATCGGTCGACCATCGTGCCGAGCGTTCCGGGCAGCAGGTCGGGGTCGTCGCGGCCCCACTGGCTGCGTTCGCCCAACGCCACGAAGAGGCCCGTTCCGTTTCGCACGGCCGTGTCGAGCGCCCGGGCGGCCGGCCCGGACGGTACACGCGTGTCGTTGAGAATCACCACGGACGCCGCGGCGATCTGCGCCGGCGTCACGCGGTCGGCCCGCGTCACCGTCACCGCAAACGCGGGATCCACGCCCACGCCGATCGCGCGCGCCAGATACAGACTGGCGTCCGGCGACGGGTTGCTGCTCTCGACCACGAGCACGGGAATCCGCCCGCCTGGCCGCACGACGGCGAAGAAGTCGTTGTCCGCGGGCAGGGCGTCTGCTTCCAGGCCCGCCGCCACTTTGACCGGCGTGCCGGCCACCATGAACGGCGCCAACACGCGAGTCGTCACCGACTCCGCTCCCAGGCTGACACGCACAGCGTCGAGGCGATGCCCGTCGACGTCGAGCACGAGTTCCCGATTGCCGGCCGCTGACGTGCCCCAGTTCGCCAGCCGGACCGTCGGCGTCACGCGGTCGCCGCCGGCCACGGCCAGACGCTCGAAGGTCAGACCCGTGACGGCCGTGTTGCCGCCCGACGGCTCTGCCACCGACACGGTCCTGAACGTCACGCCGGGCGGCAGGCCCATGGCGGGAGAACGATCCCACGCCGATCGCTGGAAGTCCGAAATCAGCACGATCTCGCGCCGCGGGAGATCCGACGTTTCGAGCTGGCCCGCCGCCGCCCGGATCGCCGCGCCGATCCTGGTGGCCCTGGCACCGGGCACGGCCCGGTCGATGGCCAGGCCCAGCGCGCCGCGGTCGCTGGCTGACCGTGGTCCGAACTCGACCTCCGTGTCGAAGAGCGCCAGCGTCCCCCGATCGCCGGGAGCCAGTGCTCCGACAATGCGCCGGGCTTCGGACTGCGCCCGGGTCCACCGATCGCCGTACCCCATGCTGAGCGAACGATCGAGCAGGATGACCACGTCCCGATCCCCGCCGCCCGTCGTGGCGCCCGACGCGCCGCCCGCGAAGGGGCGCGCGAACGCCAGCGCCAGCAGGATGAAGGCCAGCGTCCGAATGGCCAGCAACGGCCAGTGACGAAGGGCCCGCCGCCGGACCGCCTGGGTCGGGATTTTCCGCAGAAACATCAGGGACGGAAAGGCTACGACCCGCTGGCGGTCGCGCTGCACCAGATGCACCGCGATCGGGATCGCCACGGCCAGAAGGGCGCCGAGGAACAGGGGCGCCAGGAACGTCATCAGCGCACCCGGCTCAGGCGCTCGCGGGTTGCGAGGTAATGGAACAACCCGTGATCCAGCGGTTGCGCCGTGTTGAACAGCGCGTAGTCGATGCGGCTGTCCGTGAAGAGCCGGCCAAGGGCGGCGATGTGCTCCTGCACGAGCGCACGATACTGATCCCGCAACGCGTCGGGCACGACGGGCATCCGGTCCCCGCTTTCGAGGTCCACGTAGCTGGCCGCTTCCGAGAACGGGAAGTCGATCTCGGACGGATCGAGCACGTGAAACACGATGACGTCGTGGCCGGCGAACCGCAGCGGCCGGACCGCCTGGGCCACGGCGTCGGGTTCGTCGTAGAAGTCCGAGATGACCACGACCAGGCCCCGCCGGGTCAGACGCTCCGTCAGAGTGGTCAGCGCTGCCCCATATCCGCCGCCGGCTGACGCGGGTTCAACCTGCCCGGTGCCTTCAGCGGCGCCGGCCCTGTCGAGGGCGTAGAGGGCGAACTCGAGGTGTTTGGCCGACGGCGGCACGAACTCGGCCATGCGGTGCTGGAACGTCGCCAGACCCACACGATCACGCTGGAGGTGCGACAGATAGAGCAGCGACGCCGCCAGATACCGGCCGTAATCGAGTTTACTGACACGCCCGCTGCCGTACCGCATGGATGGCGAGACATCGAGGGCCACCACGCAGTTCGCGTTCGAGTCGGCCTCGAACTGCTTGACGTAGAACCGGTCGGTCCTCGCGTAGACGCGCCAGTCAACCCGCCGCAGGTCGTCGCCGGGCTCGTATCCCCGGTGCTCGGCGAAGTCGAGGGAGAAGCCGAGGTGCGGCGCCCGGTGCAGACCGTTGATGAATCCGTCCACCACCGTACGTGCCAGCAGTTCGAGGTTGCCGATCCGCGCCAGCACGGACGGGTCCACGAACTGCGCGCCGCGCATCGACGGTCGTCGGTCGGTCGTCTGCATGGCCTAGTCTCCACTCACCCGGCTTCATCGCCCGTTCTTGCGGCACGGCTCGACCGCGTCACGCAGGCGATGAAACCGTCTCGCGCTACATCCCCGACCGAGGCGTCGGGACGGCCTCAAGCAGCCGGTCGATAATCCGATCGGTCTTCACGCCTTCCGACTCGGCGTGGAAGTTGGTCAGCACCCGGTGGCGCAACACCGGGTGCGCCAGCGCGCGGACGTCGTCCACGCTCACGTGGTACCGCCCGAGCGTGAGGGCCCGGGCTTTGGCGCCGAGAATCAGGTATTGCGCCGCCCGGACGCTTGCGCCGTACGACACCCACTTCTCGACGAAGTCCAGCGTGCCCGACGGGTGGCGGCGGCTTGCCCGCACGAGCGCCAGCGCGTAGCGCATGACCGTGTCGGACACGGGCACACGGCGCACGAGCCGCTGGAACGCCAGCAGATCGTCGCGACCCACCGCGCGTTCGACCCTGGCGTCCTGCACGGCTGTCGTGCGTGCCAGCACCGCCAGTTCTTCGTCTTCGGGCGGATGCTCGATGACGATGTGGAACATGAAGCGGTCGAGCTGGGCCTCCGGCAGCGGGTAGGTGCCTTCAAGTTCGATCGGGTTCTGTGTGGCGAACACGTGGAACGGCTCGTCCAGCGTATAGGTACGCCCCTGGATCGTGACCCGGTGTTCCTGCATCGCTTCGAGCAGGGCCGATTGTGTCTTCGGCGGCGTCCGGTTGATCTCGTCGGCCAGCAGGACGTTGGTAAACACCGGCCCCGGCGAGAACACCATGTGGCGTTTGCCGGTCTCGGGATCGTCCTGGATGATGTCCGTTCCCGTGATGTCGGACGGCATGAGGTCCGGTGTGAACTGGATGCGGGCGAACTTCAGATCCAGCGCCTCCGCCACGGTCTTGATGAGCAGCGTCTTGGCCAGCCCGGGCACGCCGACGATCAGGCTGTTGCCGCCCACGAACAGCGTCAGCATCACCTGCTCGATCACGGCCGCCTGGCCCACGATGATCTTCCCGAGTTCGGCCAGCATCCGCTGGCGGCTGTCTCGCAGTCGATCTGCCAGCATCACGTCGTCGAGCGTTTCGAGTCGGTCGGTCACGGGATTCTCCGGTTCGGCGATCGGCTTTCGGCTATCGGCTTTCGGCTATCGGCTATCGGCTGCTTCCTACTTCCTACTTCCTACTTCCTACTTCCTACTCTGTACTTCCTAGTGCGTGAGCGCGTACACCACGTAATTCACGCCCAGCTTGTACGCTTCGTTCGAGAGGTCGATGGGCGTCCAGCCCGTATCCGAATACTCCCAGTACTCGCCGATGTCGTTGTTGTAGTTCGCAATGAACAGCAGGCGTTTTGACGGGTCGTTGTCTTCGTAGGCCCCGATGAACAGGGGCCGTTCGCCGCGGCCGTAGAACTGGACGAAGTCGAGGCTCGCGATGTCGAAGAACGCGTGGAAGATCGGATGCGCAATCTCCAGTTCGACCATGCGCACGTCGGGCAGCGCCCGCTTCATCTGCGCCTCGAAGTTGTTCCAGTCGCCGCCGCGGAAATCGTCGAAGATGATGAACCCGCCTTTCCTCAGGTACGCGCCGAGATTCGCGGCTTCGTCGTCCGTCTGCGTCCAGTACCCGGCCTCGGCCATGTAGGCCACCGGGAACTTGAAGAGGTCTTTCGATCCAATCTCGACGATGACCCCGCCCAGCGGGCCGGTGTACGGGCGAATAGTCGTGATCTCCTCGAGGATCTTCGAGAAATTGCGCTCGGCCCGCGGGTAGTCGTGCGACCAGGGCGGACCCTGCCCGCGGCCGAAACGCCGCCCGAATCCGCGGCCGCTGCCCAGTTCGTCCGGACTCACGCCTTCCGTGTACCGCAGCCGCGCGAACACGAACTTTCCGTCATAGGCAACGAGCCCGGCGTCCAGGTTGGCCGCCTCCCTCGGGCGCTCGAGTTGCATGAACGGCGGAACCTGCCCTTCGAACTGGCCGAACGGAGAGCGGCCCCGTCCCCCGCCGGGCGGGGGCGGCTGGGGCGGACCGAGCGGCGGCGCCGGCGGGAACTGGATGGCGGGCAGGCGCACCTCGGGCTGCTGCTGCCGGGCGACGACGGCGGTGGCGCTGGCCAGCGCAGCCACGAGGACAAGCGACCACCCGGATCTCATTGTTTCTGCTTCTCCCGGATCGCGCGGCTCACACGTGCCAGTTCCGTGAGGACACGCTCGAGTTCCCGCTCATAGTCCGCGTCGTCCATCTTGTTCTTCCCCGCCTTCAGGGCGGCCAGTTCATCTTCGATGCTCTTACGACGCGCCACGAGGGTTTTCAGTTCGGGGTCCGCCGCGTCATCAACCGCGGCACCCGCGGTTCCGGGCGACAGGAACAACGAACGCGCCAGCGCCCCGTCCTGTCCGGGCTGCCCGGGCGTTTCCGTGCCCCGGGCGTCGCCGTTGTCGTCGAGTACCGCGTGTTCGGTCAACAACTGCCCGTCGCGTTCGTACGACGCGACGACCCGGGTCCGTGCGAAGGTGAACGCTTCGAGTATCGAGACGCGCCCGTCCTTGTCGCTGTCGGCTTCGGAAGACACCAGCGCCTCGGCGAAGAACTCGCCAAACCTGGTCTGGTTGCGCTCTCCGTCCGAACGGGTGGCCGTGACGATCGTCCGTCCGGGGCCCGACAGGGCGGCGAGGAAGCCGCCGCTGGCGCTCGCGGTGTTCACGAACGTCACGGTCTGCGCCGCAAACCGATTCATCAGCTTCGCGAAGTCCGTCGCGGTCAGATCGGGACCGGGCAGGTTGAACCGCGGTGCGCCGGGGACGGCCGAGGCGCCATGGCCAATCAGCACCACGAGCACCCGATCGCCGGGACGGGCTTTCGCCGCGAGGGCCGTCACCGCCGCGCCAATTGCCTCGCGCGTCGAGCGGCCCGAGATGCGCCCGGGGTCGCGGGCCGGACTCTCACCGAGGTAGACGACGTTGTCGCGGGGAATCGCGAACCGATCGCGAGCGGCGTCCACAATCGCCGCCGCCCACCCGTGGAACCGCTCGGCATTGTCGTGGTCGCCCCCGAGCCCGACAATGACGAGGACGTGGCTCCCGCCTTCCTGGGCGCTCACGCGCGCCGCGCCGGGAGCGCCGCAGAGAAGCACCAGACACGCCCCCACCGCCAGCCGCCGCGCCCGCCTCACGGCAGACCTCGCCGTCGCCGCAGTGCCCACTCGCCTCCGACCAGCGCCACGAGCGCGGCCAGCACCGCGGGCATGTCCCACAGGTCGTTTTCCTGGATCACCGTGACGCCACGGCCGAGGTAGGTGATATCGTCCGGCAGCGACGACACGGTCTCCGGCGTGTAGAAACGTCCCCCCGTGTCTTCAGCCACGCGGGTCAGCAGCGACGCCCGCATCGCCGCGTCGAAAAACTCGCCGTCATCCGGCGCCGCCCGGAAGTAGCCGCGGCCGGATCCCGCCGGCTGCCCTGCGCGCGTCGCGTCCACACGCACCTCGTAGAGGCCGGCGGCCGGAGCCGGGAACCGTGCCTGGTACACGCCGTCGCGGTCGATCACGAACCCCATGGGCAGGCTCGTCCCGGTCCCGTCGGGACCGACCACCGTCGCCTGGACGGCCGCGTCGTTGATACCGAGATACCCGCCGTCCCGGACGGTGGCGGTCAACGTGACCGGGTCACCGGGCTCGACACGGTCCTGATCGACCTCCACGCTCAGCCGATCCGGCACGCCATCGACGAGCCAGCGCAGGAGCCGGCGCCACAGCGTCTCGTGGGTCATGTCCTCGACGGGGATGTCGGCGTGCATCTGCCACATCCACGAATCCTGCACCGGCAGGGCCAGGGTTTTCCCGGCCCCGTACCGCTGGTACGCCAGCACGATCTGCGGCGAGCCCGACCCGGCACCGCTTTCGAGCAGCACGGCTGCGCCAGGCTTGGCCCGGCGAATCGGGTTCACGGCCGTCAGCGGCGGCAGCGTCGCCCAGCGCGCCGTCGACGCCGCGTCGGTGTCGGCAATCTGCGTGACGACATGCGTCTGCCCGAGGCGCGTGGGCAGCACCGGCGTCTCCGAGATGAACGATGCCGCGGCCTGCGACGCCTCCAGCACGACGGGCAGCATTTCCTCCACGGGCGTTCCCGCGTAGCCGCCTTCGGCAAATGCCTGGTGCCCTCCCAGCGCCAGCACGCCCCCGCCGCGCACACTGACGAACTCGGCGATCATACGCAACTGATCCGGCGTGAAAGCCGCGGCTTCGATGCTGCCCAGCACCAGCCCGCGGTACGCAAACAGTTCGTCCCGTGTGTTCGGGAACCCGCCTGCCAGCTCGTCGGCGCCGTCGATATCCAGCCGCAGGAACTTGCGGCTGGCGGTTCGCTGCAGCGTCACGATTTGCAGGTTCTTGTCTTCGGCCACGGCCTGCCGCAGGAACTTCATCTCCGGCCGCGGCTCGCCTTCCACGTAGAGCACTCGTTCGCGGCGATCATCCACGCTGACCAGCACCTGCCGCTCGTTGTTCTGCGCCACCTGCTCGCCCGGCTGCGGCGGAATGCGGAACGTCAGCACACGCGGGCCGGCTTCGGACAACGTGAACGGCACGCGCGCCGTCGCGGGTTCGCCGTCAGCCGGCAACACAACCTCCTGCGTCGCAATCACCCGGCCTTCGTCTTCCACCACCACGGGCACGGTCGCCCCCGCATACCCCGACTGCCCGACGAGGACGTCAACAACGAGGGTGGCCCCTTTCAGGACGTGCAGCGGGGGGTCGACGCGGCCGATTTGCACGTCGCGTTCCAGTTCAGCCTGCCCGAGTCCGACGGCAAACACCGGCAGGTTCGCCGTCTTCAGGCGCCGGAGCGTCTCGGCCAGGGGCGCGCGCGAGGTGTCGGCTCCGTCGGTCAGCAGGACGATGCCGGAGGCCGGGAGTCCGGCAAGTTCCTCGGCGGTCTGTTGCAGGGCCAGGCCGATTTCCGACCGTGTCCCGTCGAACCGGGCTGCCTCCGGGCCTGGAACGCGCTCGGCCTTCGAGGAGAACCGGAAGAACCGCAGCGTGAACCGTTCGGCAAGTGCCGCGCGCAGCGCCCGATCCCGGCCGAACGCCTGCTCGACGAACGTGTGGCGGGGCACGCCGTCGCGGTCGGCGATGGCCAGGCTGCGGGAATCGTCAACGAGGATGGCCAGCACGTTGCGCTGGGGTTCGACGGTCCGCAGGACCAGCACCGGGCGCAATAACGCAAACAGCAGCAGCGCGAGAGCGGACAGGCGCAAGCCGAGCAGCAACACGCGGACACGGGCCGGCGCGCCCTGCCGGTCGCGGCCGTACAGCCAGCACGCGGCCGCCGCAGCCGCGAGGACGGCGCACACCACGAGCCAGGCCGGCCACGGCGGGCTGATCGCCAGGTCACCCTGCGTGAACACCAGGGGCCGGTACTTGAAGACGAGTTCGAAGACTCGGTCGAGCACGACACCTCTCGCCGGCGCACCGGCTTCTGGTTGCCAGCTCCGCCGAGGTTCTGAAACACGCTGTTCGGTAGCTCTTTGCAGGATATCATGCGGGTTCCACTCAAGGCAGCGCGCAGGTGGCCGATTCTCCTTGCAGGCAGATGTCTGGAATCGGCAGCACGACCCTCGTCCGGAGGCTACGGCCACCGCACGAACACCTCTGGGGCCGCGTCTTGTCGGCTGGTGGCACGGGGAGACTTGATATGGCAACGCTTCACCGCGCGGCGGTTGTGCTCCTGCTCGTCGTCACGGCCATGGGCAGCTCAATGACGGCGACCGACGTCACGCCGGCGAGCGCCCTCGAACGGCTCAAGGCGGGCAATGCCCGGTTTGTCGCCAACCCGGCCGCGCCGCTGCCGGTGGATGAGGAAGCACGGCAGGCCCAGGTCAAAGGGCAGTCGCCGTTCGCTATCGTGTTGTCGTGCGCGGACTCGCGTATTCCGCCCGAGATCATCTTCAACGTCGGTCTCGGCCACCTCTTCGTCGTTCGGACCGCTGGACAGGTGACCGATAAGGCCGTGCTGGCCAGCATTGAGTACGCGGCGGAACACCTGCACACGCCGCTGCTCGTCGTGATGGGGCACGAGTCGTGCGGCGCCGTGAAGGCGACCATTGAAACGAAACCGGGCGCACCGTCAATGGGCCCGAATCTGGACGCCCTCGTCGCGTCGATCCGGCCGGCGTTCGAGCGGATGTCTCACCCGGCCGACGCGGAGCATATGCGGGACGCGATCCTGGCCAACGTCGAGCAGGTGGTCAACGACGTGCTGGCTAACAGTGCGGTGGTGAAACATCTGGCCGGCGCGGGCAGCCTGCAGGTCGTGGGTGCCTATTACGAGCTGGGCACGGGGCGGGTTCGCTTCAGCCAGCCCGTGGCCGCTGGCGCGACGCCCGGGCACGGAGCGCCAGACCCGCACAAGGCTGCCGAGCCGCACAAGTAGGAGCACGGCCATGTTGAGACCTGCACGGTATTCGGGCTTGTGGCTGGTCACGGTCGCCATACTTGGCACAGGACTGGCGCCCGCGATCCACGCTGGGGCGGAGTCGGAGAAGCAGGCGGCACATCAGGCCGCCCCGCCGCCAGCCAAACCGACCGCAGCCAAGCCGGCAGCGAAGGACGCACATGCGCCAGCGCCCCCAGCCAGGCCGGCGGCCGCCGAGCCGGCAGCGACGGACACGGCTTCCCACGGGACAGCGGCTGGTTCCACCCACGCCGCGCCGGCCAACGCGGCCAAGCCCGCTCAGGCGTCCGCCGTCGACGTCGTCAAGCGCATCCAGTCGGTGCTGGCGAAAGAGCAGGCGAAACCTGCCGACCATGCGGCCGGCGGCCACGCGGCCAGCCCCGCCGCTCGCGCGGTCCCGAAGGCCCACAAGCCGAAACCCGCCCCGTTGCTGCGGTGGGTGGGCATGCCCCGGCCCGGGGACGTCACCTTGACGTGGGATCCGGCGATCCGGCCCGGCGCCGTGGCAACGCCGGGCGTGCGCCTGACCTGGCCTGCGGATGGGGCCGACGCCGTGCAGAAGTGAAGCTTGCCTCTCGGTTTCAGCGTTAGTCAGCCAATCTCACGACACCGACAAGACTTGTCACCTCCAGAGTCCTACATTGGACCCTGGAGGTGATCATGATCCGCCCAAGCGTCCTCGCCGCAATCTGCGCCGTCATGCTGGTAGCCGCACCGTTTGCTGCGGCCGGGCAGACGGCGTCCGTACCGCCCCAGGCGCGCAGACTCGAAGTGCCTCCCGCCGGCGTGACCCAGGAACTGGTCCTCGAGGACGGCACCCGCGCGTACGGCCGGATCGAACGGATCGAAGGTCCTCGCATCGCGTTCCGCACCACCGCGGGCATCCTCATCGAAGCCGACATCGCGCAGATCCAGGCCGTCCGCGTCGTGGCCGGCCATACCGCCGGAGGCGCCTTCTACGCTGAAGACCCCAATCCAACGAGGCTCTTCTTCGGCCCGACCGGACGGTCCCTCCGACAAGGCCAAGGTTATGTCGCCGTGTACGAAGTGATGCTGCCCTTCGTGCAAGTGGGCCTCACGGATCGGATTTCGGTCGGGGCGGGGACGCCGATCCTGTTCGGAGGTGGATCGGGCCACCCGTTCTGGATCACGCCGAAGGTCCAGGTCCTGTCACGGCCGAACACCCAGGCGGCCGTGGGCGTGATGCACTTCATGAACGTCGGCGACGGCAACCTGGGCATCGCGTACGGCGCTGTCACGCAAGGGAGTACCGACACGGCCGTCACGTTGGGGGCGGGATACGCCTACACACGCACATCCGGCGAGGTGGACGGGGCCGCGATGGGGATGGTGGGCGGTGAACACCGCGTGTCCCGCCGGGTCAAGCTCATCACCGAGAACTACATCTTCAATGGCGGGGGTCTGGCTTCGATCGGGGTCCGGTTCCTCGGCGAGCACCTGGCTGCGGACCTCGGGCTCGTCGTGCCGTTGGGCGCTGAAGAAGCCATTGCGTTTCCAATGGTGAACTTCCTCTGGCAGTTCTGAGCAAGCCGTCTCCTGAATCGGTTTCAGAACCCGTTCTCGCGGTCGCAGACAGGCCGCTCACACAGGTTCTGAGACCGTCAGTAGTGCATCCCGCTGTCGAACCGCGGATTGACGATGTTGTTGTAGATGGACCCGAAGGTGTAGGAAATCCCGAAGTAGACGGAGTAGTCGTACGACGTCGCCAGTTGCCGCTGACGGACGAGCACTTCGTCGCGCGAGGCTTCGCCCTTCGGCAGGGAAATCTGATCGCGAATCCACGAGGCGCCGCCGCTCACGTTGAATGCCAGCCCTTTGCCGATCTTCAGATTGACGCTGCCCCACGACTCGACGCGGTACTTGTCGGGACGGGATACGTACTGGGACACGTCCACGCTGGCATTCATCTGTCCCCACGGCTGGCGTGCAGACAGGCCCAGCTCGAGGGAATGCAGGCCGAGGGTTTCGCTGTCTTTTTCGTACAGCGTGGTTTCCCGATACGCCAGCGACGAGACCCCGAGCGAGTACCGCGCGGTGAGAAGCCGCCGTGTCGATTCTGCATACGGGAAGAAGTCGTACTCGACGGCCGGTGCAACACGCAGAGCACGATCCTGGTTGTTGTAGGTGGACGACTCCAGGGACGCCCGGCCTCCCAGAGACCAGTGCGAACCGAGACTCTTGACCACGAGCACACTGGCGCCGGAACTGCGCGAGATGCTGGAGAATGTCTCGCCGTCACCGAAGTCGTAGCTGTGCTCCCGGTACGACAGGCTGGCCGCCAGGTTGATCTTCCATGCGTTCGTCGTGCGGCGCGCTGACGTGCTGCCCGAGTAAGACTCCCGTGTCGAGGACGACTCGCCGCCCACGTTGCCATTGAGGCTGACTCGCATGACCCAGTGGTTCCACGGGTCGTGCGTGGGCGCGGTGGGCGTCTGCTGGGACGTCGGCGCGAGCGACACCTGCAGGTTCGAGCCGGCCGGAGAGTGGCTCACGTAGCGCGTCAGCCCGAGTTTCAGACTCTTGACCAAGCCGGCTCGCACCGTATCGCTGGCCGCGTTCGGGAGCGACGTAAAGGTGAGGACGTCGCTGACGCCGTTGAACGGCCCGCGACCGAAGAAGGTCAGGGTGGCTTCGCTTCCTCCGGATCCCGTGTCCTGGCCCGTGATCAGCACGTGGACGTCGGCGACATTTCGGTCCCGGACGTGATCGACGAACGTGACGTTGGTACGGAAGTACTCCGAGTCGCAGTGCCAGTACCCGCTGCAGTCGATGAACACGCGGACGGGCCCCGGCAGCGTGAGCCGGCCGCCCTGGGGAAGGGGCGGTGGAGGAGGTGGCGGCGGGCCGGGCGGTTGCGCGGCTGCGACGAGCGGCGCGGCGAGCGCGAATGCCCACAACACACACGTCTGCACCGCACGCGTCTCACGCATCGATCCTCCCGGGAAGTACCGCTCTGCCATTAGACTCAGGACGGCTGTTCGCAGTTGGCCGGATCTCGAGAACGAGCCATCATACAGGCCGGGCCGGTTGCGAGTGGCGCTCGTTGCACACAAAACGTGAGGCGGCAGCCACTTCGCGTACAATTCTCGTCGGGACACACATGCGACATCCGACGATGACCTTGCACCGGGGCCGGTGGCTGCGCCGTGGATGGTGCGTCGTCATGACGATGGCCGCCCATGCCGCGATGACCGGCGCGGGCAGTGGCGTCGATTCGTCGATGGCGGCTCAGGTGCAGGCCTCCAGGCCCGTGGCGCCGGCGGCGGCCCCGGCCGAACCCGACGATCGGGAGTTCCTCCGCGCCGCCGGACGGGCCATCGCCCGCGGCCAGCGGGCGGACGCCGCGCGCCTGGCGGCCGCACGCGGCGCAGCCGACCAGGCGGGCTCCGCGATCCTGGCGCGCCTCGATGCCGATGCGGGGCGCCTGGAGGCAGCGCTCGGGCGCGTCCAGTTGCCGGGAGCCACACGATCCACCGGTGAAGCCGCGCTGGAGTGGGGCCTGGTCCTGCTGAAACTGGGGCGCAAGGCCGAAGCACGGCAGGTCCTGTCGCCCGTGGCCGCCAGTTACCGGAGCGCCACCTCCCCTCACGCGCTCCTGCGCGCCGGTCGCGCTGCGCGCGCACTCGGACAGACGCGCACCGCGAACACGATCCTCCGCGAGGCGGCAGCCCAGGCCAAGGATGATCCTGCCATCCACACGGAGTGGGGCGCGCTGTTCCTCGACACCCACGATCCCGGCGAAGCCGCGGGATCGTTCAGGACCGCGCTGGCGCTCGATGCGCAGTGGGCACCGGCTCATGCGGGACTTGCGCGGGCCCTGGCCGACGAAGACCCGGCAGCCGCCGACGCCGCGGCCCGCCAGGCGGTCGAAATCGACCCGGCTCTCGTCGAGGCCCACCTCTTCATCGCCGAGTCGGAGGCGTACCACGGCCGGATGGATCGGGCGCAGGCGGCCCTCGGGCGCGCCCTGGCGGTCGATCCACGCTCGCCCGATGCCCGGGCGTTCGCGGCCGCGTTCGCGTTCGTCTCGGACCGCACGGCCGACTTCGACCAGGCCGTGGCACAGGCACTGGCCGTCAACCCGGCCTTCGGCCGGGTCTTCTTGATTCCCGCAGAACTGGCGGCGTCCAACTTCCGGTACCACGATGCCGTCGCGCTGGCGCGCAGGGCCGTGGCCATCGAAGACGACAACCCGCGGGCGCATGCGGCGCTCGGCCTGCACCTGCTGCGGGTCGGCGAAAGCCGCGAGGCCCGCCGGGCCCTGGAACGGGCGTTCCGGGCAGACGCCTACGATCTGGTCACGTACAACCTCCTCCAGATGCTCGACCGGCTCGACGAGTTCGCCTCCTTCCGGACGGGCAACGCCATTGTGAGGCTGGACCCGATCGAGGCGCCCGTCCTGCGCCACTACGCGGTGCCGCTGGTCGAGCAGGCCATGACGCAGATGGCGGCCCGCTACGGGTTCGAACCGAAAGGCCCGATCCACGTCGAGGTCTTCTCGAAACACGACGACTTTGCCGTGCGGACGCAAGGGCTGCCGGGCCTGCTCGGGGCTCTTGGCGTGTGTTTCGGACAGGTGGTCACACTGGATTCGCCGCGTGCGCGGCCGGGCAGCGCGTTTAACTGGCAGGCGACCCTCTGGCACGAGATGGCCCACGTCTTCACGATGCAGATGTCGAACTACCGCGTGCCGCGGTGGCTGACCGAGGGCATCTCGGTCTGGGAAGAGGGACAGGTGAAGCCCGAGTGGGCCCGCGATTCGGAACTGGTGTTCGCCAGAGCCCACGCTGACGGCAAGGTCCCGAAACTGGCCGACCTCAACGCGGCGTTCACGCGGGCGGGCACTGTCGAACTGGCGTACTTCCAGGCGTCGCTTGTGGTCGGGCTGATCGCCGACCAACACGGTGAACGCGCGGTGGGAGACCTGGTCAAGGCGTTCGCAGGGGGCGTCGACACCGACGCCGCGCTGCGGCTGGCGACGAAACAGGGCCTGCCCGAGTTACAGGCAGCTTTCGATGCACGCGTGGCGCAGCGGTATGACGCCATCGGACGCGCGCTGCTGGTGCCGGACGGCGTCGATTTGTCGAGCGTCACGACACCCGCCGCGTGGCAGGCGCTCGCAGCGAAACATCGGGAGAGCTACGCGGTGCAGATGGCGGCCGGTGACGCGCTGGCCGCCGCCGGGCTCCGGCAAGCGGCGCTGGACGCGTACGAGCGGGCGCACACGCTCGTCCCGACGGCCACCGGCGGGGCGAGCGCCCGCGGCAGAGCTGCGGAACTTGCGGAGCGGTCCGGCAACCTGCCCCGTGCGTTCCGGGCATGGCACTCACTGGTCGCCGACGATCATGACAATGCGGCGGCCGCGCGGCGGCTCCTGCCGATCGCGAGGCGGCTCGGCCAGCGGGATGCCGTCCGCCTGGCGCTCGAGCGGATCGTGACCCTGGATCCCTTCGACGCGGCGGCGCACACGGCCCTCGGCCGGATCGCCATGGAGGACGGCGACATGGCCCTGGCCACCCGCGAGTTCCGGGCGGCCCTCGCCGCCGGCCCTGCGGACGTGGCGCCGGCGCACTGCGATCTGGGCGAGGCCGCCCTGGCCGCCGGCGACCATGCCGAAGCCAAACAGGCGGCACTGGCGGCCCTCGAAGTGGCGCCGTCCTACGCCCGGGCGCAGGATCTGCTCCTCAAGATCGTCGACCGCAAGCACTGAACGCCCCATGCCAAGCCGCGGCGCAGGCCGTGAGCCGTCCACTCCGCCCCTTTCGCATTCCCTGGTAACGGCCGGGTACGCCATCCACCGGCCAGGGAGGTTCTCATGTCCGCAGGAATCCATACGCGCGTCAATCGCGGCGTGCTGGCCGACACCGAGAAGCGGCTGCTCGTCGGGATCGCGACCCGGCTGCCCCAGTGGGTCAATTCGGATCACCTGACCGCGCTGGGGCTGCTCTCGATGATCGGTGTGGGCCTGGCGTGCTGGGGCGTGCGCGTGGCCCCCGGCGTGAGCCTGCCGCTGGTCGTCGTGGGCCTGTTTCTGAACTGGTTCGGCGACAGCCTGGACGGCACCGTTGCGCGCGTGCGCAATCGCCTGCGGCCGCGCTACGGGTTCTATGTCGACCACGTGATCGATCTGGCCGGTACGTCCGTGATGATCGCCGGCATGGGGCTCGGTGGCCTGATGAGTCCCCTCGTCACGGCCGGCGTACTCTGCGCGTGGCTGCTGGTGGCTGCCGAGTCGTTCCTCGGGACGCACGCCCGGGGGGTCTTTACGATGTCGTTCGGCCGACTCGGCCCGACCGAACTGCGCGTGTTGATTGCCGCCGTCGCGTTGTCCGTGCTTCGTAGCCCGCACGTCGAGCTGCCGATGGTCGGCCCGGTGCTTGTGTTCGACCTGGTGGGGATCCCGGTGACGCTGGGCCTCGTCGGGTCCTTCATCCTGACGTCGGTGCGCAACGGCCGGGCACTCTACGTGGAAGAAACCACGTGGCGCTGACGCGCCTGGCCGGACCCGCGCCACTCCGGGGCATAATGATCCCGCCTGGGAGGTTCCACGGCCCGCAGTCGAGACCGCCGGAGGTGATCCGTGACCATGTTGCCCGTCGTTCGCCGTCGCCTGGCGCTGGCGATTGTTGCCTCCATCGCGCTGGTGATGGCCGCACCGTTCCTCGGCGAGATGCGCAGCCAGCTTCGCGCAGCGTTCCCCGGCCAGTTCACGCTCATCGTCAAAGGCCTCGTCGGCGTGTCGCTGGCCGTGGCCCTTGTCGTAGCGCGCGTGCGCGAACGGCGCGCCCGTCGCTACGGCGCCATGGGCCTGGCCGTCGTCATCGCCGCCGTCTACGCGCTGGCGACGGGCAGCATGGACCCGAACATCTTCTGGGTGGAGGCCATCCACTTCATCCAGTACGGCATCATCACCTTCCTGTTCTACCGGGTCTGGCGCGAACGCGGCGACCCGTCGTCGCTGGCCGTGCCCTTCGTGGCGGCGTTCACGGTCGGGATTGCCGAAGAAGGGTATCAGTGGTTCCTGCCCGCGCGCGTCGGTGAACTGAAGGACGTGTGGCTGAACGGTGTGGCGATCGGGTGTGGGCTGCTCTTCAGCCTGGGCGCCGCGCCGCTGGCGGCGTTCTCCTGGCCATGGCGATCCGGCTCGGCGAGGCTCGTCCTGCGCGCCACGGCCGTGGCGGTGCTGGCCCTCGCCGCGTTCGTCCATGCCGTGCACCTGGGCGTCGAGATCCAGGACCCCGACGCCGGGTCGTTCGTGTCGCGGTTCACGGCCGCACAACTGCAGGCCCTCGATCGGGAACGCGCCGCCGCCTGGAAGGTGGCCCCGCCGCTGGTGCGGCCGCCGCGGTTCTCGCGCGAGGATCAGTTCATGACCGAAGGACTGCAGCACGTGCAGGCCCGCAACAGAGCGTGGGACGCCGGTCGTGCGGATGTCGCGTGGCGCGAGAATCTCATGCTCGAACGGTATTTCCCGTCCGTGCTCGACACGCCGTCATATGTGGCAAAAGCCGGGCACCGGTGGAGCGCCGCACACCGCGCGGACGCGGAGGCCCGGGCCGCCGGCGCGCCGACGTCCTCGTATTCCAGCGCCGCCTATCCGTATCCGATCTACGTCTGGCCGCCGCTGGGCCTGTGGGCCGCCGCGTTCACGCTGGCGGTGTTGCTCTGGATGATCGGCCGCACCCTGCCGGGCGCCTCACGCGGGAGGTAGCTTCTTCGCCGTCCACTTCGCGGTCCGCTGGCCTGTCTGCACCGTGCCCGCCATCGTGTCGCCCGTGACCCGACCGGTGTAGACCGACTGGCCCGCCTTGAAACGAATCTCGTCCCCCCGCAGGCGGACGCCCGCGAGCGGGTTGGCGGCCTGGCCGCGTGCCAGGGTGCCCGACACCGTCTGGAAGTCCTGGAACAGCTTCAGCACCTCATCCCCGAGCTTCCAGGCGCCGTCCACCTTCGCGGGAATGATCCAGAGCAGGGCCGTACACCAGGACGGGCAGTCGCCCTCGACCGTCGCTGTCTCGTCCGGTTCCCAGGATCCCATCCGGAACGTGTTGGACACGATACGCGTGCCCGGCTTGAGATCGAGGAGTGTCGGCCGCAGCTTGAGGTTGATGTCCGTGAGCAGGAACATCGTGATGACCGTGGCCTTGGAGAAGTCGCTCTCGAAGAGGTCCGCCTTGGCGAAGGTGGCCCTGTCGGCCACCCCCGCGGCCTTCGCCGCCTCCGTCGACAGATCCACCAGTTCCTGGTTGTACTCGATCCCCAGCGCACGGGCCCCGCGTTTGGCCGCGGCAATGACGGTACGCCCGTCGCCGGACCCCAGATCGATCACGTAGTCGGCGGCGGTGACCTTGGCCAGGTCCAGCATTTTCTCCACCAGGGCGTCCGGCGTCGGCACCCACACCACGTCTTTCCCGGCCTGGCCGACTTCGGGTTGGACGAGCGGCTTGGTGTCCTGGGCAGAACCGGCAGTAGCGATGGCGAGCACTGTGACGGTGACGAACGCTCGCAACAACAGGCGCGGTGCGGACATGTCACAACCTCCTGGAATCGATGTCGCCGTGCGGCCGCGGCCTCGGGCGCGCCTGATTGTAGCCGAGTACACACGAAACCGGGCGGTGCGGCGTCGGGTTGCCGGGCCCCCATCCGGCTTCCTTTTCACCGCACCGCCCGGCTATCCGGGAGGTCTCTGCGCCGCGCCGACGCGCGTCCAGGCGTCGTCTAGGCGTGGCTGTCGTGGCGGCGTGCCGCACGTTTCGCGGCCCGGCTGGCCTTCTCGTTCCGGCGGTGGGCCAGGTAGGCTTCCCCGGGTGCCCAGTGCGGGCTGACGAGCATGGCCGTGTGCATGAAGGCATCCGTGGCCAGCTGCTTGAGGCCGCGCGCGGCGTAATTCGCCAGAATCGCGAATCCCGCAAAGGGCAGGAAGACCACGTAAAGCGCCCCCATGACGGGCGCCATCAGCAGGAACAGGAAGGTCGGGATCCTCGTGTAGTGCCGCTCGGCGCCACCGGGCAACTGCCCGCCTTCAGCCGGCACCATCGCCATGTCCCAGGCCCTCGCGCTCCAGTAGAACCCGTTGCGAACCACCGTTCCACCTTCGTAGCGTGCCATGATGACCCTTCCTTCCGTGCTGACCAGGCCCTGCGCCAAGTCTCAATCTCTATCAACAATGTACGGCGGCCAGGGCGCTGGTGCCATCGGGCCGATGTCTCAATCCGCCGGGAGAAAGTCCCTATTCGTATCGGGAAAACACCCGAGGGGGCTTGGGGCTCGGGGCTCGGGGCTCGGAGCATCCTGCCTTTCCCCAATCCCCAATCCCTAATCCCCAATCCCTAGTCCCTGGCCCCTAGTCCCTAGGGAGAACGCGCTTCGCTGCCGATATATGTCCAGTGGAACCGTCCCCGTCGAAGGACCCTGCGTGACGTCACACCTCGTTCACCATTTTCTCGAGCGGACTGCGGCGCGATCCCCCGAGCAGCTGTTCCTGATTCACGGGAGCGAACGGATCACGTACGGTGAGGTGGAGACTGGCTCGAACCGGCTGGCCCACCTGCTGATCTCGACCGGCGTCCGCCGAGGGGACCGCGTCGGCCTGCTCGCCTTGAACTCGCGCCTGTATGTCGAGAGTTACTACGCCATCCTGAAAGCGGGGGCCGTGGCGGTGCCGCTCAACACCGCAATGGACGGGGCGACACTCCGGCAGACACTCGCGGACTGCAGTGCACGGGCTCTGCTGGCAGGACCACGTTTCGAGAAACTGGTCAACACCGCCATCACCGGGCTCCCTGAACTGGACCGCCTCGTGCTCCCGGACCCGGCGAAGCTGGCGACCATTCCCGCCCGGATCCAGGCGTTTCCGTTCACCGCCGCCCTGGATCAGCCGGCCACGCCGCCGCCGGTTCGCACGATCGACCTCGACCTGGCGTCCATCGTGTACACGTCGGGCAGCACGGGCGCGCCCCGGGGTGTCATGCTCTCGCACCTCAATCTCGTCGCCAACACCCGGGCCATCGTGTCGTACCTCGATCTCTCGCCAGCCGACCGGGTGCTGGCGGTGCTGCCGTTCTACTACGTGTACGGGAAGTCGCTGCTCAACACCCACGCAGCCGTGGGAGGGACCGTCGTCATCGAGAACCGGTTTCTCTACCCGTCGACGGCCCTCGAAACCCTGGAGCAGGAAGCCTGTTCAGGCCTGGCGGGCGTCCCCTCGACCTACGCCATCCTGCTCAACAAGAGCGCCTTTCCGGAGATGTCCCTGCCGTCGCTTCGTTACATGACCCAGGCCGGCGGCCCGATGGCACCCGACCTGACCCGCCGGCTCGTGGCCGCCAGGCCTGGCGTGCGGCTCTACGTCATGTACGGCGCCACGGAGGCCGGCGCACGGCTGAGTTATCTGCACCCGGACGACTTGCCCACGAAACTCGGCTCGATCGGCAAGGCCATCCCGAATGTCGAACTCCGGGTGTTGCGCGACGACGGGACGCCTTGCGATGCCGACGAAACCGGCGAGATCGTGGCACGCGGCAGCACGATCATGGACGGGTACTGGGGTGCGCCGGCCGAGACCGCCCAGGTGCTCAGCGAGCACGGGTATCACACCGGCGACCTCGGGCGGTGCGACGCCGACGGCTACTTCTGGATCGTCGGGCGCAAGAAAGACATCATCAAGGCCTGCGCCCACCGGATCTCCGCCCAGGAAATCGAGCATGCCATCCTCGAATTCCCCGAGGTGCACGAAGCGGCGGTGATTGGCGTGCCCGACGAGGTCCAGGGCGAAGCGATCAAGGCGTTTGTCGTCTTCCGCGGCGACCACGCCGTGTGCGCGCCATCCCTGGAACAGTTTCTCAAGAAACGCCTGCCCGCCTACAAGTGGCCCTCACAGATCGAAGCCATTCCCGAACTGCCGAAGAACGAGGCCGGCAAGATCATGAAGCAGCGGCTGCGGGAAGCGTAGCTCGGGGCTCGGGGCGAAAGTAGACAGTAGACAGTAGACAGTAGACAGTAGGCGGTAGGCGGTAGGCGGTAGGCGGTAGAAGCAAGAAGCAAGAAGCAGAAACGGGCCCCCGGGGGCCACTTCCTACTTCCTACTTCCTACTTCCTACTTCCTACTTCTTGCGTCTTGCTTCTTGCTTCTTGCTCAGTGCGGCAACCCCACCAGATAGTACGCCGCACACAAGGCGGCCAGCACCAGGCTGCCGGCATTGACGTCCCGCCACTTGCCGCCCGCGGCCTTGGCGATCGGGTACAGAACCAGTCCCGCGGTCAGTCCATTGGCGATGTTGTAGGTGAAGACCATCAGGACGATGCACGCGAAGGCGGGGACGGTTTCGGTGAGGTCGTCGAAATCGATCTTGCGGACCGAGCCGAGCATCAGCATGCCCACCGCCACGAGCGCCGGACCGTAGGCGTAGCGGGACTGCTGCAGCGGCGCCACCAGCGGGACGAAGAACAGGGCGGCGGCGAACAGCAGCCCCGTCACCACTGCGGCAAGGCCCGTACGCGCGCCTTCACGGATGCCGGTGGCCGATTCGATGTACGCGCCGCTCGTCGACGTGCCCACCAGCGACGCGAAGACGCACGAAAGGGCGTCGACGAGCATGGGGCGTTCGACCTGCGGGAAGTTGCCGTCTTTGTCCAGCATGTTGCCGGCCGCCCCGACGCCGACGAGCGTGCCGAGCGTGTCGAGGAACGACATCAGCACCAGGGTCAGCAGGACGGGCAGGAAACTCACCTGCAGGACCCCGGCGATGTCGAGTTTGAAGGCCACCGCCGTCAACGTGTAGTCGCCGGTGAACGGCAGCGCCGTAATGGCCGACGGAGGCTGCGCGAAGCCCAGGGCGAAACCGGTCACCGCCGTGGCCGCAATGCCGAGCAGGATCGCGCCCGGCACACGACGGAGCATGAGCAGGACCATCACGACGAAGCCGGCGATGGCGAGCAGCACCTGGGGTTCGTGGAACGCGCCGATTTTCACGGGAACATCCGGCGCCCGCAACAGCGACTGGCCGGCGGCGAGCAGCGCCTGCGGGGGAAGGCCTGCCGCGCCGCTCGTCACGATCCCGGTTTCATAGAGGCCGATGTAGGCGAGAAACAGGCCAATCCCCGCGGCAAAGCTGTGCTTGAGGCTGTGGGAGATGGCATTCGCCAGCTTTGCCCGCACCTGGAACACGGTGAGGAGGAGGAAGATGACGCCCGCCACGAACACCGAGCCGAGCCGCTGTTCCCAGGTGGCACCCATGGCCGCGAGCCCGAAGGCGATGAACGCGTTCTCGCCCATGTAGGGCGCCACGGCGATCGGCCGGTTCGCGTAGAGGCCCATCAACAGCGATCCGAACGCCGCCGTCAGGATGGTGGCCACCGTGCCAGGACCAATAGGAATGCCGGCGGCGCTCAGGATCGCGGGGTTCACCACGATGATGTAGGCCATCGTGACGAAGGTCGTCACACCGCCGAGGACTTCGCGGCGCGGCGTAGACCCGCGCGCGGTGATGGCAAAGAAGCGGTCGAGCATGCGGAGACTATAACGCACGAACCGGTTTCAAGACCCGTTCGCGCGGCTGGGAATCAGGCCGCACACGCAGGTCTTGAAACTGGTTCCAGTTACGCGCCGCGGCGGATCCGCTCGAGCTTGGCGTCCATCTCCGTGGTGAGGCGCTCGCGATCGCGCCGGTACTCCTGCTCGAGTGTTGCCAGCGCCTCCGGATCGGTTGCCTTCATCATCGTCGACTGATGGAGGACTTCCCGCTCGGCGAGTTTCGCTTCGTAGAAGTTCCGCGCCTCCGCAAGCGCCGCGCGTTGTTCGGCGGTGAGTTCGCGCTGCTGAACGCCCGATTCCGCGTCTTCACGGCGCAAACGTTCCATGGCGAGTTCGTACGAACTCTTCAGCGGTTCGTCATCGTGCATGAGGCGATGATACCTCACTGGGGGTTGGGGGTTGGGGGTTGGGGAACAGCCGAGCCCCCTGCTTCTTGATTCTTGCTCGGTGCTTCTACTGCCTACTGCCTACTGCCTACTGTCTACTCTCCTCGCGAGCCCCGAGTGCCCGGTACTTGCGCAGCAGTTCGTATAACACGACCCCGCCTGCGGTGGCGACGTTGAGAGACTGCTTGAGGCCGAGCGTGGGAATGCGCACGTGCACGTCGCACTGGTCGAGGATCGCCCGGCCGATGCCGTCCACCTCGTGACCGAACACCAGGCACACCGGAAACGCCGGCGACCAGTCGAACAGATCGACGGCCGTCAGGGAGGTCTCGACCGCCGCCAGCTGGTATCCCTGCCCGCGCAAGGACTCGAGCGCCTCAGGCGAACTGGACACCCGCGCCCAGGGCATGGACGCCTCCGCGCCGAGGGCCGTCTTGGCGATGCGATGGTCTCCCGGATCGGCCGTAATTCCGGCGAGCAGGATCCGTTGGGCCCGGACGGCATCGGCCGTCCTGAAGAAGCTGCCGACGTTGTACAGGCTGCGGACGTTGTCGAGCAGGATGGTCGCCGGCAGGCGGTCGATGCCCGCGTACGACGCCGCCGCGCTGGTGGCCTGGAAGACCGGAGTATCGCTCATAGGCTGCGGTACAGTATCAGCATGTCCAAGGCGCCTGTCACACCGGCGGTGCGCGCGCTCCGGGCGCACCAGATTCCATTCGACGAACACCTGTACCGGTACGAAGAACATGGCGGCACGCGCGTCTCGGCCCGTGAACTCGGCGTCGATGAACACGCCATCATCAAGACACTGGTCATGCAGGACGACCGCGGATCCCCGCTCATGGTCCTCATGCACGGCGATCGCGAAGTCTCGACGAAACAGCTCGCCCGGGCGATCGGCTGCCGGCAGGTCGATCCCTGCAAACCAGACGTGGCAAACCGGCACTCGGGGTACCTCGTCGGAGGTACGTCGCCGTTCGGCACGCGGAAAACCATGCCCGTGTATCTGGAGCGGAGCATCGTCGATCTGCCGCGAATGTACATCAACGGCGGCGCCCGCGGCTTTCTGGTCAGCCTGGTGCCGGCCGATCTCGAACGGGTCCTGAAACCGGTACTCGTGGACGTCGCCATCGTTGGATGAGACTGGGTAGTAGTAGTAAGTAGGAAGTAGTCAGTAGACAGTAGGGCAGGCCGCGCCGGGCGTCCGCCTACTAACTACTGACTACTAACTACTGTCTACTACCTGCTTCCTGCTTCTTGCTTCTTGCCCCCCCGGAACCCCGACGGGTGGTTCAGCGTCTGAACGGGTGGGGAGGCGGCACGCGGCGCATGTCCGCACCCGAATCCCTCGGGCCGGCAGGCAACTGCCGGTCCCGCTTTTGTCGATCAGGGGCGACCTACTGGGGGCCGGAAGCTCGAAGCGGCAGACTTCAGGCTTCCGCCTTGCCCACTCGCCCAATCGCACGCTGGAGCCCCCCATGTTGACGTCGCGCAAGACGACGATGGTGATGCGTGAGAACGCCCTTCCGGGGCGGAGCGAAGCCATGGCGGTGGCCGCTCGTCACGCCGTTCTCGGCACTCCCCTTGCTCCCCCGTTTCCCGACGGCATCGAGACGGCCCTGTTCGGGATGGGCTGCTTCTGGGGCGCCGAACGCAAGTTCTGGCAGGCTTCGGGGGTCTATTCGACCGCCGTCGGCTACGCGGGCGGGTTCACCGGGAACCCCACCTACGAGGAGGTGTGTTCGGGCCTGACCGGCCACACCGAAGTGGTTCTCGTCGCCTTCGATCCGTCCGCAACCTCTTACGAAGCCCTGTTGAAGATCTTCTGGGAGAACCACGACCCGACCCAGGGCATGCGGCAGGGTAACGACATCGGCACGCAGTACCGCTCGGCGATCTACACGCGGTCGGCCGCCCAGCAGGAGGCCGCCGAATCGTCGCAGGGGGCGTTCCAGCACGCCCTGAACGCCGCCGGCTTCGGCCTGATTACGACGGAAATCACGCCAACCGGGCTTTTCTACTACGCCGAAGACTATCACCAGCAATACCTGCACAAGAACCCCAGGGGTTATTGCGGGATCGGCGGCACAGGGGTCGGCTGTCCGGTGGGAGCGATCTAGCTAACTGGGGATTGGGGGTTGGGGGTTGGGGGTTGGGTCTACTGACTACTGACTACTGACTACTGACTACTCTACTGCCCCCTGTCCGGCGCCGAACCAACCGCCCCGCCCGTGCGTAGTACAGTCCTATACGCCTCCAGGGACTGTCCACCATGAAGCCTTCGAGTTCAACCACGTTCATCCTGGCGCTGTTCTTGTCGTGCGCTCCGGTGCCGGCGCCATTCGCCCAGTCGCAGGCCACGAAGCCCGCGGCCCCGGTATCCCAGACGGCATCGCCGGCCGCAAGGCCGCTCGCGCGAGACGCGGCGGCGATCGACGCGATCTTCAAGACCGCCGTCAAACCCTCCGACCCCGGCCTGGCGGTCGTCGTGGTCCGCAAGGGCCAGGTACTGCACCGGGCCGCGTACGGCCTGGCCAACATCGAACTGGGTGTGGCCGCCAGACCCGAACACGTCTTCCGGATTGGCTCCGTCACCAAGCAGTTCACGGCTGCCGTCATCATGATGCTGGCTGACGAGGGCCTGCTGGCTGTCAGCGATCCGATCACGAAATTCCTGCCCGACTACCCGACGCAGGGCCGGACGATGACGGTCGAACATCTCCTGACGCACACCTCCGGCATCCAGAGTTACACCGACATGCCGAAGTGGCGGAGCATGTTCCGCCAGGATCTGTCGCTCACGGAACTGATCGACGTCTTCAAGAACGAGCCGATGCAGTTCGCACCGGGCACACGATGGCGCTACAACAACTCGGGCTACATTCTGCTGGGCGCCATCATCGAGAAGGTGACGGGCAAGAAGTACGCGGACGTGGTCCGCGAACGGATCTTCCAGCCCCTCGCCATGGCGGACACCCGCTACGACGACACGGAGGCCGTGATCCCGCGCCGTGCGGCGGGGTACGCCCAGACACGCACCGGGCTGATCAACGCGCAGTACCTCAGCATGACCCAGCCGTACGCCGCAGGCGCGCTGATGAGCACCGTGGACGATCTGGCGAAGTGGGAAACCGGACTGGCTGCCGGCAAGGTGGTCAAGGCAGCCGCATTCGAGAAGATGTTCGCCAACTACCCGCTCGCCAGCGGCTCGCCTTCCGGCTACGGCTACGGCTGGCAGATTGGCGCGTACGAAGGCCGCCCGGTCCAGGAGCACGGTGGCGGGATCAACGGTTTCCGCGCCCATGTGTTGCGGATCCCGTCCGACGGCGTGTACGTCGCCGTCCTGTCGAACGTGGCCGCGCCGGAGCCGGATCCTCAGACGCTCGCGCGCAAGGCTGCGGCCGTGGCGATCGGCAAGCCGCTCACGAATCCTCCCGTGGTGGCGTTGACGCCAGAACAACTCGACGCGTACGTGGGCCGTTACGTCGCGGTCGGCGGGACGCGGCCCACCGTCACGCGGGAAGGGACGCGGCTGTTCGTGCAGGTCGCCGGCGGCGGACGCACCGAGTTCTTCCCGGCGGGCGGCGATAGGTTCTTCGCGAAGGACCGTTTCGTGAGGCTGCGGTTCGAACGGGACGGCGCCGGCACGGTGACGCGCCTCACCGTCAGTGACTGGGGAGATCAGCCGGTGGCCTCGCGCGACGACACGCCCGCGAAACCCGCGCCGGTTCAAGTCGCAGTCGATCCGGCCATCTACGACGCGTACGTCGGCGAATACGAACTCGCGCCGGGATTCATCCTCACGGTCACGCGCGAAGGCAACTCGCTCATGACCCAGGCGACGGGGCAGGGCAAGGTCGAGGTCTTCCCCTCGGCTCCAACGGAGTTCTTCCTCAAGGTGACGGACGCGCAGCTCTCCTTCGTAAAGGACGCGTCCGGGAAGGTGACGGGCCTCGTCCTCCACCAGGGCGGGCGCGACGTGCCGGGGAAGAAGATCAAGTAACGACGAGATCCTGACCCACCAGCCGGTCTTTCAGCTTCGACCACCGGCGCGCCTGGCGCTGGCCTTTCACGGCCAGCGCCAGCGCCTTCTTCTGCCCCACCAGCACGACGAGCCTCCGCCCCCGCGTGATCCCCGTGTAGATGAGGTTCCGCTGCAGCAGCGGATAGTGCTGCGTCGTCACCGGGATCACGACGGCGGGGTATTCACTGCCCTGGGACTTGTGGACGGTCGTCGCGTACGCCAGCACGACGCGGTCCAGTTCGTCGGGCATGTAGGCCACCCGCCGCCCGTCGAAATCGATGGTCACGTCGAGCGTCTCGTCGTGGATGGCCGCCACGAACCCGATGTCGCCGTTGTAGACGTCCTTGTCGTAGTCGTTTTCGATCTGCATCACCTTGTCGTTGACGGCAAAGGTCCACCCGAACCGCTGCACGACAGGGCCGGCCGGCGGGTTGAGCACCTTCTGCAACTCGAGATTCAGTGCCCGGGCGCCGGCGGCGCCGCGGTTCATCGGGCACAGCACCTGGATGTCCCGCACGGGATGCAGCCCGAACCGCTGCGGCATCCGCTGCGACACGAGGTGAATGATCTTCTGCGCGCCGTCTTCCGGCGTGTCGACCTCGACGAAGTAGAAGTCCGACGAACCGTCCGCGGGCGCCGACAACTCCGGCATCTCGCCGCGGTTCACCCGGTGGGCGTTGACGATGATGCGGCTGGCCGCGGCCTGACGGAAGATCTCGGTGAGGCGGACGACCGGCACGGCCGCCGAGTCGATGATGTCGGCCAGCACCTGCCCCGGGCCTACCGGCGGCAACTGGTCCACGTCCCCCACCAGCACAACGGCGGCCCGGTCGGGCACGGCGCGCATCAGCGCGTGCATCAGCGGCACATCCACCATCGAGGTCTCGTCCACCACGACGAGATCCGCCTCGATCGGGTGATGCGGGCCGCGGCGGAACCCGCCGTCGATCGGGTTCACCTCGAGCAGCCGGTGGATGGTCTGCGCGTCGAGGCCTGTCACTTCCGCCATCCGTTTGGCCGCGCGGCCCGTCGGCGCGCACAACGCCATCCGCACACGTTTGGCGCCCAGGATGGCCAGGATGGCCCGCAGGATGGTCGTCTTGCCCACACCCGGCCCGCCCGTAATCACGAGCAGCTTGGAGGCGAGCGCGGTGCGAACCGCCGTGCGCTGGGTGTCGGCGAGCGTCAGGGACAGCCGCTGCTCGGCCCAGGGCAACGCCCGGTCCGCGTCGATCGCCGGCCACGGCGCAGCGCCATGCGACAGGAACAACAGGCGCTCCGCGAGCTGCCGCTCCGCGACGTGGAGCCACGCCAGGAAGACACACGCGCGGCCGTCCGTCGAGTCGAGCACCACCGTCCCCGCCTGCAACTCGGCCTCGAGCGCCGCGTTGACGACGTCAGGCGGCACGTCCAGCAGTTTCTGTGACAGCAGCACGAGCTGTTCGCGCGGCAGGCCGCACTGGCCTTCGTCGAGCGCCCGCCCCAGGGCGTAGCTGATGCCAGCACGCGCGCGGATGGGCGCGGTCTTTGCGATCCCGAGTTTCTGGGCCAGAGCGTCAGCCGTCATGAAGCCGATACCGCGAATGTCCCGTGCCAGCCGGTACGGGTTCTCTGTCACCATCGCGATGGCGTCGGCCCCGTAGGTCTTGTAGATCCGGACCGCCCGCGACGTGCCGACGCCGTGGGCGTATAGGAACACCATGATGTCGCGGACGACCTTCTGCCCGGTCCAGGCATCCCGAATCACGGCAGCCCGCGCGGGCCCGATGCCCCCGACGTCGCGAAGTTTGCGGGGCTCGGTCTCGATGACGCTGAAGACGTCGGCCCCGAAGGCCTCCACCAGTTTCTTCGCGTAGACGGGCCCGATGCCCCTGATCAGCCCCGATCCCAGGTAGCGGGTTATGCCCTCGATGCTGGTTGGCGGCGCGGTGTGCATCGACGACGCCTTGAACTGCGGGCCGTGCATGAGGTCGTGCGCCCACACGCCGACCGCCTGCACGTCCTCGCCGGGCGAAATCGACGCGATGTGACCGACGACGGTGGCCAGGTCGCGCCGTCCGGCGACCTTCAGGCGCAGCACACAGAAGCCGTTGTCGGGGTTGTGGAACGTGACGCGCTCGACCACACCCCCCAGTGTGGTCACCGCCGCATCTTCCGGCGGCACGACACGCCGCGCCTTCGAACGATCGAGCGGCAGTTGTCGCTGGGGCGGCCCTGGCATGCTGGCATTCTACCGGGGATAGTAGAATCTCCGGATGCCCGACGAACTGGTTCTGACGTTCCCCCGCGCCCTGCTGGACGAGATCGGAGCCTTCCAGGGCCTGCAGACCGACATTCGCGCCTACGTGCCCCGGATCCTCGAGACGGCGAACACGCGGTACGTGGCACGGTCGCTCGCCGAAGATGACCCCTCCCTCAAGCAGATCATCCCCTACGTCATCGTCCGTCGCGGCGACACGTATCTCCATTACGTGCGCGGGAAAGCATCAGGCGAGAAGCGGCTCGTGGCAAAAGGATCGATCGGCATCGGCGGCCACATCAACCACCGCGACGAAGGCCTGTTCGGAACGGGACTGGATTTCTACGAAGCGGCCGTCCAGCGGGAGTTGCACGAAGAGCTGCTCATCGACGCCACGCTGACCACTCGAATCGTCGCGCTCATCAACGACGACGCCACGCCCGTCGGGCAGGTCCACTTCGGCGTCGTGCACGTGTGCGACCTCGGCGACGAACACGTGTCGCGCGGAGAGCCGTGCATCACCGACCTGCGGTTCCTGACGCTGGCGGAACTGCGGGAGCGCCGGGACCAGATGGAAACCTGGTCCCAGTTGTGCGTGGAGCACTTACTGGGGACTGGGGGTTGGGGATTGGGGGTTGGGGACATCCCCGGTCTTGCCCCAATCCCTAATCCCTAATCCCTAATTCCCAATCCCCAGTCCCTACGCCCCCGCCACCTCGTCGTACGCCGCTCCCAGGACACGTTCGATGAGCGGGCCGTGATCGGGGAACCCCTTCAGCGGGTCGGTCACCTTGACGATGACGTCGCGGGATTTGCCGGCCTTGATTTCGGTGCGCACGAAATCGAGCAGCGCGGTCAGGTAGTCGCGCATGTAGAGCAGGTCGGCCGATCCGCCGGTGATTCCAGACGCCGGGCCGCTGTGCCCGAAGATGTAGATCGTGTCTTTCCCGTGGTCCTTGAGCGTCCCCTCGAGCACCTTCACCCAGTTCGCGACCGAGGCGCCGGCAGGGCGGTCGATGTAGGGGTGCCGGCGGTTGAAGACCAGGTCGCCCATGTGGACGACGTTGGCCTTCTCGAAGGTCACGACGGCGTCGCCGCTGGTGTGCGCCGGACCGTAGTACTTCAGGGCCATGACCTCGCTGCCCACGTCTTCGCGCCACGTGTGCTCGAAGGTCGCGTCGGCGACGACGGGTTCAGGTTGCGGCGCGGCCCCGGGTCGCTGGGCCGCCTGTGCAGCAGCGGCGCGCTGGAGTTTCGGCACGTTCACGTGCGCCAGGATCTTCCTGGCGACGGGCCGGAACACGCCGTTGCCGCCGGTGTGATCGCCGTGGTGATGGGTGTTGACCAGGTAGTCCCACTGGCGGCCCGCGTTCCGCTCCTTGATGCCCGCCAGACAGATCGTGGCCGTGGACGCGAACTGCGAGTCGATGACGACCGTGCTGGTCTTGTCGATGTGCCAGCCGATCACGCCGCCCTGGCCGGTGAAATAGCCCACGGTGCCCCGGACGACCCCGAACGCCGTCGGCGGCGGCGCCTGGGCCCCTTGCGCCGCCTGGGCGAACGCGTGACGAAGGTCGAGAGACGCCGCGGCAACGACGAGAGACGATGACGTGAGGAACTGGCGTCGGCTGACTGGCATCGGCATACGCTCCTTCGGGGACTGGTGTGTGTCGGGGTCTGCGACATTGTAACGCGTTGTCGCGGGGTCGCGGAGGCCTGCGGAAGGGCTGGCGGCTGTGCGATACTCGTCTTCGCGAGAGGCACGTGACGGCCTCTCCTCCACTCCCTGCCCGAGGCACAATCATGCGTCCAGCAAGAACTGCGTTCGTGTTCGTCCTGACCGGGTTCCTGATGTCGGCGGCCACGCTGTCCGCCCAGCAGGCCCCGGCGCGCCGCGCCATCACGCTCGACGACCTGCACGCGATCAAAGCCGTCGGTGATCCCCAGCGGTCGCCCGACGGCGCGTGGATCGCCTATACGGTGGCCGCCAGCGACGCCGAGAAAGACAAACGGAACACCGACATCTGGATGGTCAGCGCCGACGGCGCCCGGAACGTCCAGCTGACATTCACGCCGGACGGCGAGAACGCACCCCGCTGGAGCCCGGATGGCAAGTACCTGTCGTTCATCGCCTCCCGCGGCACCGAAGACGAGAAGAAGAAAGGCGGGCAGGTCTGGCTGCTGGACCGCAACGGCGGTGAAGCGCAGAAACTCACCGACATCGACGGCGGGGTCAGCGAGTACTCGTGGTCGCCGGACAGCACGCGCCTCGTGTTCACCAAGAGCGACAAAGACCCGGACGCCGAGCCCGAGAAGAAGGACGGCTGGAAACGGAAGACGGTGCCGCCCATCGTGATCGATCGGTATCACTTCAAGCAGGACCGTGAAGGATACCTCAAGCGGATCTACACGCACGTCTGGGTCTACGATATCGCCGCGAAGAAAGCCGAACAGATCACAACGGGACCGTACGATGATTCGTCGCCCGCCTGGTCGCCGGACGGGATGAAGATCGCGTTCGTCAGCAAACGGACCGGACCCGATCCGGACCGCAACCAGGATTCGAACATCTTCGTGGTCGATGCGAAGCCAGGTGCTGAGGCGAAGGCGGTCACGACCTACGAAGGCGCCGACGGCGGACGCCCGTCGTGGAGCCCCGACGGCCGGTTGATTGCCTATCTGCAGGGCGACGTCACCAAGTACTCGGCATACGACCTGGACAAGATCGCGATCGTCCCTGCAGCAGGCGGGGCCGCGCAGGTCCTGACTGGCTCGCTCGACCGGCCGGTCCAGGGCGAGATCTCATGGTCCGCAGACGGCAAGACCCTCACCTTCACGGTCGGTGACGATCGCACGGTGTACGTGGGCCGCACCACCACCGCCGGCGGTGCCGTCGAGACACTGACGACCGGCCGCCGCACCGTGAGCAACCTCACCGTCGGCAAGGACGGCGTCATGACCCTGCTCGCAGGCACGGCGACGGAACCCGCCGAGGTGCACCTTCTGGACAAGGGCGCCCTGCGCAAGCTGACATCCGTCAACGGCGCGCTCTTCGCAGGGCTGCAACTGGGCACCACCGAAGACTTCACGTCGAAGAGCAAGGACGGAACCGAAGTCCATAGCCTGCTGGTCAAGCCGGCCGGCTTCAAGGCGGGCACGAAGTACCCGATGCTGCTGATCATCCACGGCGGGCCGAACGGCCAGGACCAGCACGCCTTCAGCTTCGACCGCGAGTTCTTTGCCGCCCAGGGTTACGTCGTGCTGGCCGTCAACTACCGCGGAAGTTCGGGACGCGGCGAGGCCTATCAGAAAGCTATCTTCGGCGACTGGGGTAACAAGGAAGTGGTCGATCTGCTGGGTGCGGTCGACGCCGCCGTCGCTGCCGGCATTGCCGACCCGGACCGGCTTGGCCTCGGCGGATGGAGCTATGGCGGCATCCTGACGGATTACACGACGGCCACCGACCAGCGGTTCAAGGCCGCCGTGAGCGGCGCCGGCAGCGCCCTGCAGTTGTCGATGTACGGATCGGACCAGTACATCACGCAGTACGAGCACGAAATCGGCCTGCCGTGGAAAACACGGGACCTCTGGCTGAAGATCTCGTACCCGTTCTTCCAGGCCGATCGGATCACCACCCCGACGCTCTACCTGGGCGGCGAGAAGGACTTCAACGTGCCGATCATCGGCAGCGAGCAGATGTACCAGGCCCTGAAGTCGCTGGGCATCGACACGCAGCTCGTCGTCTACCCGGGGCAGTTCCACGGGCTGACGATTCCCAGTTACCAGCGTGACCGCCTGGAGCGGTACCTGGCGTGGTTCAACAAGTACCTGAAGAAGTGAGCGTCATGCGAGCCATCCTCCTGACCGGCGTCGTCTGCCTCGTGGCAGCCGGTGCCGGTGCGCAGGTCACGATTGCGGCCGGCACTCCGGCCACCCACGACATTCGCCCCGGCCCTGGCGTGACGGCCACGCGGATGCTGTCGGAATGGGCGCCGGCCCTGGCTGGCACACCCGGAGATACGAAGGTCTACGTGCTCGAGGGCCGGGAGCCCGGCGCGACGGTCTTCGTGGCGGGCGGCACACACGGAAACGAGATCGCGGGCATCATGGCGGCCATCGTGCTGGTCGAGCACGTTCGCGTGCAGACAGGCCGCCTGATCGTCGTGCCACATGCCAACAACTCGGCGATCACGGATGTCGATCCCGAACGTCCAGGCCCCGAATTCATCGCCCTGACGACACCGGGCGGCGAGCGGCGGTTCCGATACGGGTCGCGCCGGACGAAAGCCGCGCACCAGGGCGCCCCGGATCCGCCCAAGTACCGCCACCCGGCGTCCACCGAAGAACTCGCCGGCACCGAATCCCGGAACCTGAACCGGGCGCACCCAGGCGTGGCGGATGGCACACTCACCCAGCGAATGGCCTACGCCATTTTGCAGGTCATCCAGCGCGAGCGGGCAACCCTGGCATTCGACTTCCACGAAGCCGGCCCCGAATCGCGCCTCGCCTGGATGGTCGTGGCCAATCCCAAGAACATCGACACCGCCGCGGCCGCCGTGCTCGACCTCGAAGCCCAGGGCCTGTCGATGAAACTGGAACCGTCATCCGAGCACTTCCGGGGATTGTCACACCGGGAATGGGGAGATGCGTCGGCAGCGCAGGTCTTCCTGTTCGAAACCCCCAGCCCGTCAATGGTCAACGACACGAAGGGCGTGGATTTCGTCAACGATCCGAAACTGCCGCTTTCGAAACGGGTCGGCGGGCAACTGGCGTCGTTTGCCGCAGTCCTCGCCGCCTACAATGCCGACGCCACACCGGGCACACGGGTGTCGGTGGCTGGACTGCCGACGATGGCCGAGGTCGAGAAGACCGGCGTCGGCGCGCTGCTGAGGTGACATGGCTCGCAGATCGTTTCTCAGACTCGACGCAGCTCGGGCTCTCGAGCACATCGTGATGCACCTCGGGGCTGCACGGACGGCCGGGCGCCGGGTTCGTATTCCCAGCGTCTTCACCGAAGCCGATGTCGATGCGGTTCGCCTGATGCCGACATGGGTTGCCCGGGTCGGCGTGCTTCGTTCGCGCGGGACCTGGTGGCTGTGGTGCGAGCCCCGGAAAGGCGCGCGGCCCGCTCGGGGGCAGTTCGTCATCGACCTCCCGGCCGGACGGTACATGGTCGACATCCTCGACACACGCTCCCATGAGTGGTGTTCGCGCGAATCGGCCGCGGCATCACCCCTCGTCGCCGGGTTGCCCGCAACGGCTGGCGCAGCCCTCGTGAAACTCCGGCGCGTATCGTCGGCTGTCGACCACCCCATGGAGTAAGCATCATGAGGCGCGTGTCTGCACTCACGTTGTTCGCGTTGACCGTCCTGCTGGCGGCCCCGCCGCAGGCCAGGGTCGGAGCGGTTGGCTCCCGCGGGGCTGAAGCCCCGGGGCTACGTTCAGAAACGCCGCCTCCGTACGTAGCCCCGGGGTTTCAGGTCCGGGGTACCACACGCCTCGCGCCCGTGACGGCGAAGACCGGCATGGTCGCCTCGGCCCACGCGCTGGCATCACAGGCGGGGATCGAGATCATGAAGGCCGGCGGCAACGCCGTCGATGCCGCCGTCGCCGCGGCGTTTGCCATTGGCGTCGTGGAACCCAACGCCAGCGGACTGGGCGGCGAAGGCATGATGGTGATCTACCTCGCTGCCTCGAAGACGGCGGTCGCCATCGATTACCGATCGACCGCTCCGCACGTGACCCGCTTTGAATCGGGCATCCCGGCTACCGGCCATGCAGCGGTGGCGGTCCCCGGCACCGTGGCGGGCCTGGTCCTCGCCCAGCAGAAGTACGGGAAACTGAGGCTGTCGACCGTCATGGCGCCGGCCGCACACCTGGCCGAACAGGGGTTTGTCGTCTCGCCGACGCTCGCCGGCATCATCGTCGACAACTTCGAAAGTATCTCCGGGAATGAAGCGACCGCGCGGATTCTGTGCCCGGAAGGCCTGCCCATCGAAGCGGGCGCCACACTGAAGAACCCTGACCTCGCCCGCAGCCTGCGGGCCATCGCCGGCGGAGGCGCCGACGAATTCTATCGCGGCGCACTCGCCGACCGGATTGTCGCCGAAATGGCCGCGCACGGCGGGTTCATCACGAAGGATGATCTCGCCGGGTACAAGGCCGTCGAACGCGAACCCGTACGTGCCACGTACCGGGGTTACGATCTGGTCTCGGCTCCGCCGCCGGTCGCAGGCCTCACGGTGCTGGAGATCCTCCAGATCCTCGATCACGTCAGTCTCGCGAAAACACCACACTTCTCGCCGCGCCACGTGCACCTGCTGGCCGAGGCCATGAAACGCGGATTCGCCGACTACACCGCGTTTATCGGCGATCCCGACTTCGTCAACGTGCCCGTCCCCATGCTCCTGTCGCGCGACTACGCCAAACAGCGCGCCGCCGAAATCGATCCCGGCAAACTCTCGGAGAAGGTGCTCCCGGCTTCGGTGAGCAAAGACGAACCGCCGAGCACGACGTCGCTCTCGGTCGTGGACGGCCAGGGCAACATGGTGGCCCTCACGCAGACGATCTCCGACTTCTTCGGGGCCAAGGTGCTGATCGAAGGCACGGGCATCATCCTGAACAACGAGATGAAGAACTTCTCGGCACGCGGCCCCAACGCCATGGCGCCGGGCAAACGTATGCGGACGGCCATCGCCCCGACGCTGGTCGCCCACCAGGGCCGGCCGTTCGCGACGATTGGTACGCCAGGCGCGGCGCGCATCATCTCGACCATGACGCTGCTGCTGTCGAACCTGATCGACTACAAGATGGGCATCCAGCAGGCCATCGAGGCCCCGCGGTTCTACGCCCGCGACACCGATAAGGAACTCTCCATCGAAGCCCGAGTCTCGGACGCCACTGCCAAGGCTCTGTCCGACATGGGCTACGCCGTCAAGAAACTGGGCGACTACGACCTGTTCTTCGGCGGGGCACAAGGCATCGTGATCGACCCGAAGACCAAACTCCGCGTCGGCGGCGCCGACCCCCGGCGCGATGGCGCCGTGGTGGGATACTGACTGGGGGTTGGGGGTTGGGGGTTGGGGGTTGGGAAAGGCAGGGGATGTCCCCGTGCCCCGTGCCCCGTGCCCCTACTGACTAGAAGTGGTTTCAAAACCTCCGCAGGGCAATGAGCGCTGCGGCGAAATAGAGT
>CAYJPV010000042.1:0-7873 GCA_964372095.1 uncultured Vicinamibacterales bacterium
CCTGGGCGCGGGGGGCGCGGGGGGGGGGGGGGGGGGGCGGGCCGGCCCCCCCCCCCCCCCCCCGCCGCCTGAAGGATGCCGCACTCAGCCGGAGATGTCAAAGAAGAGCGAGGAGGAAGCGGACCGCTGCGCCATGAGGCGTTCGCGCAACTGCGCGTTCTCGCGCGCCTGTTCGCAGTCCTTGCAGCGGACCGCGAACGGCAGCGCCCGGAGACGCTGTTCCGCGATTTCTTCACCGCATTCGAAACAGTTGCCGTAGGCGCCCTCGTCGAGGCGCGAGAGCGCCTCGTTGATCTTGCCGAGGGTCTCGGTCTTCATCTGGATCAACGCGAATTCGATGTCTTCCTGAATATCCGACTCGGAGCTTTCGCCCGCGTCGTAGACCTCGCTCATCTTCTTGCCCGAGCTCTCGGTGCGCACACCTTTGATCTTCTCGTGCACCTGGCTCATGATCTCGCGGCGACGGTCCTCGAGCAGACGCTTCAAGTCCTCGTAGCGCCCGCTCGACGTCTTGTTCGAGGCAACGCTGGTTGTGGTGGCCATTGAAAATCGACGCTCCTTTCGCGTCCTCTCCCAGGCTTCTGGGTCTGGTCGGTCGTTCCCCTCTAGCCTGCAAAGAATTTGCCATTCTAGGGGGACCGACGCGCATTGTCAAGAGCCCGTTCGAACCGGTGTCGTCATTTCTCGACTCTTCCAGTCACATTATCGAAACAAGGCTGCAACTAACTGAAACAACACAACTTGCAACTTCATGGCCGGGCTCGCAACGTCCACTCCCCGGCACCTGTTGTCAGATTAGACGCCGTTTCTCCGCTGGAGGTTTGAGGACCCCGACGGGAATCCGACCGGTTAGTGTGCAGCTTGTGGATGACAGGTGTGGCGGAATGACCACACCCCGCCCCAGTTGACGCGGTCACGGCCGCATGAGACGCTGTCGCCATGCGCTGCCCACTCTGCCAGTCTCGCCCCGCGCGCCGCCAGTGCCCCGCCCTCGAACGGACGATCTGCGCGGTCTGCTGCGGGACGAAACGCCGGACCGAGATCCGGTGTCCCGACACCTGCGGCTACCTCAACAACGCCCAGTTACACCCGCCGGTCGTCGTCCAGAGACAGCATGAACGGGACGTGGCTATCCTGCTCCCGGCGCTCTCAGGGTTGCCGGAGGCCCTTCAGCATCTGTTCTTCCTGACCGTGTCGCTCATCGATCGCTACAAGGGAGACCCCCTCGGCCTGGATGCCGCCACCGATGCGGACGTGGCAGATGCCCTGGCGTCCCTCGCGGGCACCTTCGAGACGGCCTCGCGGGGTCTCATCTACGAGCAGCGGGCAGGTTCCTTGCCCGCCCAGCGGCTGGCCGCCGAGATCACCCGGGTCTACGGCGAACTCGGCCGCGATCGGCCGAACGCCTTTGCGGGGGAGGCGTCGCGTGTCCTGCGCCGGCTCGAAGGCTGCATGGCCGAGGCGCACCGTGCGGGGCTCGATGCCCGGCGCGGGTTCCTGGATCTGGCTGGTCGCATGGCGGCTCAACTGGGTGCCCCGGATACGGACGCCGGGCGAACGCCGGCGCCGCAGCCGTCGATCATCATTCCGTAGGCAGTCTCACGTATAGATTCTGCTGAGGACGTCCTTCACGTAGCCCATGCTCGCCCGGCACGACTCTCCGGGACTGGTCGCGGTGAAATCCTGCTCCACGTTGATCCAGCCCTGGTAGCCGAGCGCCTTGAGCGCCCGCATCACCCCTGGCAGATCCACCTCGCCCCTGCCCAGTTCACGGAGGTTGGGGAAGAAGTTCGGCCTGGTGAAGGGCCCCGCGGCATCTTTGAAATGGAGGTAGTTCAGCCGCGACCCGTGTTTCTTCAGGACGGCCACCACATCGCCGCCGGCCAGGTGGAAGTGGCCCGTATCGAGGGCGAGGCCGACCAGGGCGGGGTCGGTCCGTTCCAGGATGGCGTCGGTTTCGCCGGGGGACTCGATGACGGTGTTCAGGTGCGGATGGACGCCGATCGAGATGCCGTTGGCCCGTGCCAGCCGGCCCACGTCCTCCAGCACCGGCGCGATGCGCGCAATGGCGTCAGCCCGCGCCATACCGGCGGGCGGCGCCGGCGGACCGATCACCATGTTGACCGCGCCGAAGGCACGCAGGCTGTCAATCTTCGCCTGTGCCTGCGCCATGATGTCGGCCTTCTTCGCCGGGTCGTGGAACGGCCCCGAGAAGTAGTGTGCCGACACCACGAGGCCCGCCCCGCCGAGCAGCGTGCGGACCGATTCCATGGTGAGACCGGCCGCATCCAGTTCACCCGGCTTCGGCGTGAACTCAATCCCGTCGGCGCCAGCCTCCGTCAGGTCCCGGAGCGCCTCGGCCAGGGAGAACCTGCGTGGTTCGAAGTCCCGCCAGAGCAGCCAGCCCACGGCCCATCGGACCTTGGGTGGCGAGGCCGGCGGCACGTGCTGGAACGCTCCCGCGCGCGGGCCTGCTCTGAGCGCCAGCGCGGCGCCGCCAAGACACTGCAACACGTCCCGCCGCGACATTCGTACCATGGTCACCTCTCCCGACACACGAGTGCGTGGGGCCCGCCTCGAGACCGACGCTAAATCCGCAGCCCCATCGAAACGTGCTTGGTCTCCAGGAACGCGTCCAGGCCTTCGCTGCCCAGTTCGCGGCCCCACCCGCTCTGCTTCACGCCGCCGAAGGGGCACTGACTGGTGGACGGCACGCCGTCGTTGATGCCAATCGTGCCGGACTCGAGCCCCTCCATCAGCCGGAAGGCGCGATCCAGATTCGATGTGAACGCGTACGCGCTCAAGCCGTAGATGGACGCATTCGCCAGTTCGATGGCGTCGTCTTCGCGATCGAACGCGCAGACCGGCGCAATCGGGGCGAACGTCTCTTCGCGCATGCAGGCGCTCTGCGGCGGGACATCGGCCAGCACGGTCGGCTCGACGAAGTAGCCGCGGCTCCCCGCCACGCGTCTGCCGCCGCACAGCAGGCGCGCGCCGCCGGCGACCGCGTCTTCGACGTGTTCAATGGCCTTCTGCACGCCGGCTTCGTCGAACAGCGGACCGATGTCCACCCCCGGCTCCAGGCCGTCACCCACCTTCAGGGCCCGGGCTTTCGCCACGAACGCCTCGAGAAACGGCTCGTAGATCCCTCGTTCGACCAGGACCCGGTTCGCCGCGATACAACTCTGCCCCGTGTTGCGGAACTTGGCGGCCAGCGCGCCTTCCACGGCCAGGTCCAGATCGGCATCCGCGAAGACCAGGACGGGCGCGTGTCCGCCCAGTTCGAGCGACAGCGGCTTGATCGACGCGGCGGCGCCGCGGATCAGGACCCGGCCCACTTCCGTCGAACCGGTGAACGTGATCTTGCGGCAGAGCGGGTTCGACAGCAGCTCTTCACCGAAGGCCGACGAAGGCCCCACGACGGTCTGGAAAACGCCCGGGGGCAGGCCGGCGGCGTGGACGCACTCGGCGAACAGCGCCGCGCAAATCGGCGTTTGAGACGCCGGCTTCAACACCACCGTGCAGCCGGCGGCAAGCGCGGGCGCCACTTTTCGGGCGGCGAGCACGAGGGGGAAGTTCCAGGGGCTGATGGCGCCCACAACGCCCATCGGCGACTTGATGACCAGATGCCGCTTCCCGTCCACCTGGTTCGGGACGACCCGGCCGTACGTGCGGCGGGCTTCTTCGGCGAACCATCGGAGATGGTCCACGGTCATCGTCACTTCACCCTGGCTCTGCGCCAGGGGCTTGCCGTTCTCCAGAGTAATGGTCGTGGCGATGTCAGCGCGCCTCGACTCGACCTGGTCCGCGATCGCGTGGAGGAAAGCCCCGCGGGCCTTTCCGGTGAGCCGCCGCCACTGCAGGAAGGCCCGGTGGGCATCTTCCAGCGCCGTGGCCAGGCCGGCCCGGTCGGTCGTGGTCATTCTCGCGAAAGGCTCGGCGGTGGCCGGGTTGATGACCTCGAGGGCGGTCCCGGACGAGACGAAACGCCCGTTCAAGTACAGCGGATAGGTTGTCACTTCGGCACCTTGGCCCAGTCTTTCAGGAACTGCTCGACAGCAAGGTCCGTGAGCGGGTGATCGGACAGTTGCTGCATGACGTCGATGGCCATGGTGCAGATGTCGGCGCCGGCGAGCGCGGCTTCGAGCACGTGCGTCGGATGCCGGACGGCCGCCACGATGATCTCGGTCTTGTACCCGTAGTTCGAGTAGATCGTCTTGATCTGCCGGACGAGTTCCATGCCGAAGTGTCCGGCGGCATCCAGGCGCCCGACGAAGGGGCTGATGTAGGTGGCCCCGCACTTCGCCGCCAGCATGGCCTGCAGCGGTGAGAACGTGACCGTGACGTTGGTCTTGATGCCCTCCTGGCTCAGCACCTTCACGGCCTTGAGGCCTTCTTTGATGATCGGCACCTTCACGACGACGTTCGGCCCCATCTTCGCGAGGATCCGGGCCTCCTGGATGATCTCGGGAGCGGTGAGGCCGATGGTCTCGAGGCTGACGGGACCGTCGACGATGGAGAGGATCTCCCGGTACAGCTCCGGAGCCGGCCGCCCGACCTTCGACACGTGGGTCGGGTTGGTCGTCACGCCGTCGATGATGCCCCAGCTGTGGGCCAGGCGGATCTGTTCCGGATCCGCGGTATCGATGAACAGCTTCATTGAGTCCCTCGTATTGCGCTTAGCGTTTCTGATCTGCGAGCGGCTGCACTTTGGCGCGGACGTCGCCCTCGGAAAATGCCAGGTCGATGTTGCGGTGCAGTTCCCAGCGTTCTTCGTGCACCACCTGGGCGCCCGGCTGCAACGTGGCCAGCGGCGCGAGCGTTTCGAGTTCGAGCATCCGGTTGTTCGAGAACACTTCGAGCGACGAATTGAAGTCCGGGTACGTCGCGCCCTCGATGGTCGTGAAGCGTTTGATGAAGAGATCGGGCTTCAGGTAGTACGCCGCCCAGCCCAGGTTGGTGTTGATCCCGACCTTCGTCCGCTCCTGGCCCTGCACGACCTTCTGCTGGAGCAGGATGTAGTCGGTGCCCCAGAGCCAGCGGTCGTCCCGCACGTCGGTGTAGGGCCAGAGCGTCAGCGCCCGGTTCGGCAGGAGCCGGTCCGGGTGGAAGGCCGTCGGCATCGGTGCGATCGCGAAACCGCCCGGAGCCATGACGCTGATGGCCCACGGCGCGAGTTCGACCGGCCACGCGCCGGCGTTGCGCAGGCGGTGCACCACCAGGACCTCGGACGAGGCCGGATCGAGGGTGATCTCCAGTTCTTTCTGGATGGCGCTGACGGGGCCGGGCGGCATGGTGAGCCGCAGGCCGTTGGTGATGACCTGCGCCGTCACGGAGCTGTTGTCGGGCTCGTAGGTGCGGACCTTGTCCTCCGGGGCGTGCCAGACGCGGTGCCCCCCGTAGTTCTTCCACTCGCTGCCGCCCGTCTGACCGGCGAAGTCCTCGCGCACGAAAAACAGATTCGCGCCGCCAGCGAACCCGTACGAGATGACGCGCGGCCCGACGTCCGTGGTCACGATGAACTCGACCGTACCGTTCGACACGCGATAGCAGTTGGGCCAGCCCCGAAACGGGGTCTTTTCGATCGTCACCGTACCTCCCGCGCGGAGCGTCACCGCCGCCAGGAGGAGGATGGCGGCGATGGCGCTCCAGAATACGTGTCGCCCGGATCCGCTGCCACGGCACGGACGGTTCATGACGTCACCCGAGTTGGAATCTGCTTGAACTGACCCGCGAAGGCCACCAGGATCAGGAGCCCCGCCGCCGGCATCAGCGAGGCCATGGCAAACACCGGCACGTACGACACCCGATCCACCAGCAGCCCGGTGAGCAGGGGGAAGATCATGCCGCTGATGCCCGAGGCAATGCCCGTCAGGCCGGTCACGCGCGCGACCGCCGAACTGGGGAAGAGATCCGACACCGCCGCGAACATGTTGGCCGAGACGGCCGTGTGTCCGAAGAGCACGCAGCAGATGGCGATCAACGCCACCGGCACGGTCTTGACCAGCACGACGGCGAGACTCAGGAAACACAGCGTCGCCCCGGCGCCCATGGTCAGGATGCGCGCCGCGCGAACCGAGTATCCTCGCCGGATCAGGAAGCCGGACGCCCAGCCGCCGCCGATGCTTCCCAGGTCGCCGAACAGGAATGGGATCCAGGCAAAGAAGGCAATCTCCGTCAGGCTGAATCCGCGGGCCCGGTAGAGGTACTCCGGCATCCAGTAGATGTAGAACTGGACGACCGGCCCCACCAGCAGCCGGCACAGCATCAGGCCCCAGGTGGGCCCCAGCCGGAGCAACTGGGCGTTGGTGAGCGCCGGGCCGCTCTCAACGGGGGCGCCGTCGCGGATGTAGGCCGCTTCGGCCGGTGTGAGTGTCTTGTGGTCTTCGGGGGCGCGGTAGTAGACGTACCACACGATCGCCCAGATCATGCCCAGCAGGCTCGGCACCAGGAACGCCACGCGCCATCCGTACCAGTGCATGAGGGGCACGATCAGGAACGGCGCCACCGCGCTGCCGATCATCGATGCGCTGTTGAAAATGCCGACCGCAAAGGCCCGTTCCCGCGCGGGGAACCACTGCGCGACGGCCTTGTTGCCCCCCGAGAAGTTGCCGCACTCGCCGGTGCCCAGCCAGAAACGGAAGAAGCTGAAATGCAGCACGGAGTTGGCCACCGCGTGCATGGCGTTGGCAAGTGACCACCAGACCACGGCGAAGGTGAGGCCATTGCGCGTACCGCGGCGGTCCATCAGCCAGCCCATGGGAAACTCGCCGACGACCATGCCCAGCTGGAAGGCCGCGACGATAATGCCGTACTGCGTATTGGAGAGGCTGAACAACTCGCGCAGCTTCGGCGCCGTGACCGACAGCGTCTGGCGGTCGACGAAGTTGATCATGGTGACGAAGAAGAGCATCGCCAGAATCCGCCAGCGGACCTGACGATACACGGGAGGCATCTGCAGGCCTGGCTCCGCCAGGGCCGAGACGCCCACGCCGGCGGGCAGGCCCGCCGGCGCAGCCGACACGCCATCGTCACGTTGTAAGGGATTCACCTGTGCCTGCCATGAAGTCCTTGTTCTTGTCCCCGACCCAGTACCGCGCCCCGGCGATACACCAGATGAACTCGAGCGGACTCTCCTGCGAGAACACCGGATGGTAGTTGAGAATCGGGATGGTGACCAGATCGCCTTCCCCGACGTTGTGCACGAAGGACAGGCGTTCGGGCGCGTCGTAGACCTCCATCGAGCCGTGCCCTTTGATGAAGATGTAGGTCTCTTCCTGGTCCGTGTGGTTGTGAGGCGGCCAGGAACGTTGCCCGGGCTGGAAGAAGGTGTACCCGGCGACGAGTTTGTCGGCCGGATCGCCGACGTCGAACATCAGGTAGACGTCCTTGCCGGCCAGATGGCGGATGCGGTCCTCGCGCACGGAGTACTCGGCGAACCGGGAGTGGCACACCGGGTGAACGTGGTCCGCGGGCGCGCTGCACTGGAAGAGCGCCGCCGGGTCCGCCGCGTGGTTCCGGAGCCGGAAGTCGGCGCCCCGGGGAATGTACAGGGTGTCGTAGGGCGCGAGTTCATAGGTGGCGCCGCCGAGGTCGACCGCGACGGAGCCTTTCCACATGAAGAGCAGGCTCTCCTCCGCCGGCCGGCAGAACGGCACGGAGGAGGCGCCGGGCGCGAGCGCGAACTCGCCGCAACTCAGGAACTGCAGGTTCGCCGAATCGGCGACGAACCGCTGGCGAAATGTCACGGCGGAATCGGATCCGCGGAACAACAGACCTGGCTTCACATCCATGATGCACCGTCCCTTGTGTGGTGGGAGTACGGCGGGGGGGGGGGGGCCCCCCCCCCCCCCCCCCCCCGCGCCAACACCGA
>CAYJPV010000042.1:7883-39001 GCA_964372095.1 uncultured Vicinamibacterales bacterium
CCCGCGGGCGGGGGGGGGGGCGGCCGGCGCCCCCCCCCCCCCCCCCCCCCCCCCCCCCCGGCACTAGAACAGCAGCTTCAGACCCAGCTGGAGGACGCGTGGATCCGAGGCGCCCAGGATTCGGCCAAAGTTGGCGCCGGCCGTAATGGTCGAGTTCGGGTTGTTGTAGTTCACCCGATTGAACAGGTTGAACGACTCGGCCCGGAACTGGACTCTGATCCGCCCGGTCACCGGGATGTTCTTGAACACCGCGAAATCGAAGCCCGCGTACTTCGGTCCGCGCAACGAGTTGCGCTCCACGTTGCCGATCGTGCCGAGGGCCGCCGGCGCGAAAGCCGCCGTGTTGAACCACTGCTGCACCGGGTCGGCGCCGCTCGGACGCGTCGGGTCGCCGATAAGGTCGCCGAAGTCCCGGCCGACGGCCGTCAGCGAACGGTCGGTGCCGCTCATGACGGTGAACGGCAGGCCGGTGCGCATCACGAGGATGCCGTTGACCTGCCAGTCGTTGACGAGCCTGCCGAGGGCCCCGTCGACCTTGATCGGCAGGTCGTAGACGAACGACAGGTTGAAGCGGTGCCGCACGTCGAAGTCCGCCACGGCCCAGTCGACGTCAGGATTCGTCGAACTGCGCGGGTACGCTCCCGAGCCCTCGATCGTCGACGAACTGTTGTCCATCGTCTTGCTGAGCACGTAGCTGCTCAGAATGGTCAGGCCGTTGGCGGCCCGCTTGGTGGCCGCGATCTGGAGAGAGTGGTACTGCGACCGCTGGTAGGGCGTCGCGATTTCCATCGCGGACATGCCGGGGTAGGTCCGGCGGGTGTTGGTGTTGCCTGTCGTGGCGCCGGGTCCGTAGATGGCCGGGTTCAGCTCCATGGCCGCCAGGATGTCGGTGCCCTTGTTGCCGACGTACGCCACCGACAGCGAGGTATTGAACGGTAGCTGCTGCTCGACGGTGAAGTTCCAGTTCTGCGAGTAGCCCTTGTTGTTCGTCGGATCGAGCACGCCCCCGGACACCGGCCTGACGTACTTGAACGCGGCGAACTCGCTCGGGTCACGGCGCTCGAAGGGGAAGGGGTTGCCGCCGGCAACGCCGCTGTACGGATCCATGAAGCTGTACGGGTTGGTCAGGCTGACCGTGAGCACGCTGGGCTGCGTGCTGACCGTGCGTGTGTAAATCGTCAGTGCCGGGTCGATGTAGAAGATCCCGTAGCCGCCCCGCACGACGGTCTTGGCGTTGCCGAACACGTCGTAGGCCGCCCCGATGCGCGGCGCGAAGAGGCCCCAGTTGTTCTTGAAGAGCGATTCGGGAATGTCCGCATCGCCGGGATACACCATGCCGAGCGGCGCGTCCGGGGCGATCGTGGACTGCTGACCCTTCACGAAGCCGACCAGGTTGTTCAGCGAGTCGGTCGGCGGCGTCCAGGGTTCCCAGCGCACGCCGGCGTTGATCGTCAGCCGGTCGTTCACCTTCCAGTCGTCCTGCACGTAGAGGTGGTACTTCTGTTCGGAGAGCTCGATGGTGCGGCCCGAGTCCTGCACGAAACTCGACGGAAGGCCCATCATGATGTCGGCGGGCAGGTACCCCGTGCGCGAGCCGTTATAGGTCCAGGTGCCGACCGTGAACGATGCGTCCAGCACGTAGAGGTGGTCGAACTGGACGTCCGCGCCGAACTGCAGGTTGTGGCGTCCCTTGCTCCAGATGGCCGTGGCGTGGAAGTCCCACGTGGACGGTGTCTGCTCGAGACCGCCGCCCGAGAACAGGGTGAAGAGCGGGTTCGCCATGAAGCGCACGCCGGGGAAGAAGTCCGTCGTGATGCTCTGCTGGGCATTGACCCCGTAGTCCTGGATGGTCTTCATGCCCGGCGCCACCGGCTCCTGGATACGCTGGAACTTCGAGTAGCTGCCCTGGAAGGTCATCACCAGGTTAGAGCCGAAGATGTGCGAGTCGCGCACCAGGAACGCCTGGTTCTTGAAGGCGTTGTCGGCGTAGAACCCGGGCGGGGCGTTGAACGGCCGCTGGAACAGGTTGTTGTCGTAGAAGTACCGCACCGTCAGGCGGTTGAGCGAGCTCAGTTCGTGGTCCACGCGGGCCATGATCTGGTCGTCCTCGAGGTTCTGCGAGATCGGCGACACGAGGTTCAGGCCGCTGTTGGGCAGGGGCAGCATGTCGTTCAGCAACTGCTTGACCGTGGGGTCGATGCGGTTCGCCGGGACGATGTTGCCCGGGAACCCCAGACCTGTCAGCGGATCCCTGATGACGCCGGTGAAGCTCGAGAAGTCCCCGTTGCGTTCGGCGGCCGTCAGGGACCGCACCGACGCCGTGCCCGGGGCGGAGTCGCGGCGGGTGCCCTGGTACGCGCCGAAGTAGAACGTCTTGTTCCTGATGAGCGGGCCGCCGAGCGTGCCGCCGTACTGGTTCATCTTGAAGGGCGGTTTCTCCCGGCCGGCCGCGTTGTTGAACGGGTCGTTCGCGTTCATCGAGTTGTCGCGGAAGAACTCGAAGACCGATCCGCGCAGGTTGTTGCTACCGGACCGCGTCGACAGTTCGACCAGCGCGCCGGCTCCCGAGGTCCGGGCGCTGTAGTTCGCGGATTGCACCGTGAACTCTTCCAGCGTGTCCGGGTTCGGCAGCACGGGTGCCGATCCGAAGAAGCGGTTGTTGTAGTTCGATCCGTCGAGGCGCCAGTTGTTCTGCGTGGCGCGGAGGCCGTTGACGGTGACGCCGCGGTTGTCCTGCTGGCCGGTCACCGTGCCCGAGTCGGTGATCTGGGCTCCCGCCGTCAGCACGACGAGCTGCATCGGGTTGCGGCCGTTCAGCGGCAGTTCCTGCACCTGGCGGGACGTCATCGACGTCTGCACCGTCGAGGAGGTCGTCTGGGTGACCGGCACTTCTTCCGTGACGGTGATGGTGGTTTCAAGGCCTCCGGGCTGCATCGTGAGTTTCAGATCGAGCGACTGACCGGTGACCAGGTTGATCCCGGGGCGCACGAGCGTCTGGAAGCCCTGCAGCGTGCTGGTGAGTTCGTACTGGCCGATCGGCAGATCCGAGAACCGGAAGATGCCGACTTCGTTGGTGACCGTCTCGACGGTCCGGCCGGTGCTGACGTTCTTGCAGATCACCGCCACGCCCGGGAGGACGCCGCCGGACGAATCGGCGAGGGTCCCGCTCAGAGCCGCGCTGTTGCCCTGGCCGTACGCCGTGGACGGGAACGCCGCCACGAGCATGACGAGGCACAGCGCGTAGATAAACGACGCCAATGGATAACGTTTCGGGAACAGTAACATGGAAGAAGCCTCCTCGACCGGTGCACCGCCATCCCGGCCATCCCTAGTGAACCGCCTTGCAGCTTCCTGACAGGAACTCGTGTCGTCGTTACGCGTCTTCTTCGATCCGGCTGCCGGAGGGGTCGAACCGCATCCGCTTGCGCTGCCAGTACGCCGCCTTCGCGAGGTGCACGGGCTGGCAGGCCTGGACGCCGATTTCGATGCCGGCGCTGGGGGGACGTCCTTCCTTGACGGCGTCGAGGAAGTTGGTGACATGGGCCAGTTCCAGGTTCTCTGTGGACTTCACCTCGACCGGCGTGCCCCGGTTCGGACGGAAGACGTATCCGTCGCGCGCGATGTCGAGGCTGCCTTCCGTGCCCTGGAACAGCACGGAGGGCCTGAGGGTGGTGACCGACAGCACCGAGGACTCGAACAGCAGGTTCCATCCCCCGGCGTACTGGAGGATCGCGCTGACCGTGTCGGGATTCTCACGCCCGTCGCGCAGCTGGTAGATGCCGCCCGTGGCGACGGCGCTTTGCGGTTTCGGGTCGTTCAGGAACCACTGGGCGACGTCGACCCAGTGCGTGAGGATGTCGGCCAGCAGCCCGCCGCCGTAGTCGGGGAAATAGCGCCACGAGTCGTAGCGGATCCAGTCGTAGGGGACCTTCTTGGCGGGACCGAGGAACCGCTCCCAATCGAGGCCCGCGGGCCTGGGCTGGGGGGCGATCTTGCGCCGCTGCCAGGGGAAGTCGCTCCACGAGGCCCTGACGAACACCACATGGCCCAGGGCGCCCGTGTCGATGTACTCCGCCTTGGCGCGGGCGTAGTGCGCGCCGCTGCGCTGCTGGGTGCCGGTCTGGCAGACCTTCCCGGACGCCTTCACCGCCGCGATCAGGCGCGCACCTTCGTTGAGATCGTGCGTCGTCGGTTTCTCCATGAAGACGTGTTTGCCGGCGGCGAGGGCGGCCAGTGTGACCGGCAGGTGGAGATGGTCGGGCACACCGATGAGGACGGCATCGACGTCCGTGCGCGCGAGGGCCTCTTCGTAGGCGGCGGTCTCGAAGGGGCTCACGCCCAGCGCCTCGCGGGCGCGCTGCCGCTGCACGTCGTAGACGTCCGCGATGCACCGCAACTCGGCACGGCCGGACGCCAGGAACGCTTTCATCACGTCGCGGCCGCGTCGCCCGCTGCCAATCAGCGCCACGCCGAGTCGATCGTTCGCCCCGAGCACACGCCGGTAGGAGAGGGCGGAGAGCGCCAGGCCGCCGGTCATCGCGAGGAAGTCCCGTCGTTCCATGATTACCTCCCGAACAGCTGTCGCAGGGTGTCGCGCGCAGGGCCGGCCGCACGTTCGCCGGGCTTGGTGCCGTCGGCCCGCTCTTCTTCAGCGAGAATCCAGCCGCTCCAGGCGGTCCCGGTCACGGCCGACGCCAGAGGCTTCCAATCGACGTCGCCCTGCCCCAGGGGCACCTGCTGCTCGCCCTTGAAGTCGCGCAGATGGAGGCCGGCGATACGTGCCCGGTGTTTCGTGAAGAAGGCCGCGAGGTTCACCCCCGCCTGATAAGCCCACCCGCAGTCGATGAGGAACGACACGAGCGCCGGGTCGGTGCCGTCGATCAGGCCGGTGATCTCGGCGCCGCCTGCGGCGAATTCGGGCCCGTGATTGTGGTAGGCAAACCCGAGTTTCCGCTCGCGGCAGTAGCGGGCGGCCTCGTGGAGCCCCGCGATCTTCTGCGCGAGGTCCTCCGGACGGACGTGTCCGTCCTTGACCAGCCCGGCACCGCTCAGGATCACGCGTTGGGCGCCGAGGGCCGCGGCGCCGTCCGCCGTGGCGCGGACGAGGTCCATCGGGGCGACGCGGGTGACGGGATCGTACTGGACCAGGAACACGTGCACGCCGAAGAAGGCGAGGCCGCTCTTCTCCAGGCGGGCGCGTGTCTCGACGGGGCTGGCGTACTGCGCCTGCACGTTGCGGAAGCTGGTTTCGAAGCCCTCGAACTGCAGCGATTTCAGGGTGCCCAGGACATCGATGAACTGGTTGAAGTCGCCGGGTTTCAGCGGCCAGGCGTTGGTCTGGCAGCCGAAGCGGAGGGCCGGGGCGGCGGCGGCGGGCCAGGCCGCCGCGAGGACCGTCCCTGCGGGGATCGTGCAGAGGAACGCGCGTCGAGACAGGTTCATGAGGGTGTGCTCCAGACGGCGGCCCGCGGATCGACGGCGTGGGGGGGTGCCGTGCGGGCCGTGCTTTAGCGGTAAACTGAAACACACCCGAAACAGGATGTCAAGCGTATTCACCGACTGGCGTTACACGGGGACCGGCCCGATCGACTCCCGCAGGCGCAGGTCGACCGGCAGGATCAGGCTGCGCGGCTCGCGCAGATCGCCCGCCATCGCCTCGCGCAGCAGGCCGAAGGCCTGACGGCCGATTTCGTACATCGGCGTCGCCACGGTCGTCAGGCTGCAATGGGTGAAGTCCGCGAACGGGGTGCCGTCGAAGCTCGCCACGGACACCTGCCCGGGCACATCGATGCCGCACTCGGCGAGGTACCGCAGCACACCCACCGCGGTGGTATCGCTGGACGCCACGACAGCCGTCGGCTTGCGGCGGTTGGCCTTCCAGAGTCGTTTGCACGCCTCGTAGCCGCCGGCACAGCCGAGTTCCCCCGCTTCGAGCAGACGATCGTCGGCATCGAACCCGTACGTCCGGACGCAGCGCTTGAACGCGTCCACACGCTGGCGGAAATTCACCAGCGCCGGCGATCCCGAGATGTACGCCACCCGCCGGTGGCCTCGTTCCGCCAGGGCCGACGCCAGCATGTCCACGCCGCGCATGTAGTCCGCGGCCACCTGGTGAAAAATCGGCGGATCGAGCTGCCGGTTGATCAGCACGACCTTGAAGTCGCTGTTCACGAGGTCTTTCCAGAACTGGGGCAGCCGCGGCTTCTCCGACATGAACGGCGGCGCCGCCACGATCCCCTTCATGTGCAGGCGCCGCATGTCGCGGACGCGCGCGGTGTAGGTCTCCATCGTGTAGGACCCGTTGCACAGCAGCACGTGATACTGCACGGCGCTCGCGGCATCCTCGATGGCGCGAATCACTTCGGCGTAGTACGAGTCCGAACTGTTGGGGACGATGACGCCGATCAGGTTGGATCGGCCCGTGGCGAGCGCGCGCGCCAGCTGGTTCGGCTCGAAATTCAGCCCTTTGATCGCCTGACGGACCCGCCGCTTGGTCGCATCGGAGATCCGGGGACTGTCCCGGAGCACCAGCGACACGGTCATCGCGGACAGTCCCAGCTGTTTGCCAATATCACGGAGCGTTATCGCGCGCTTCACGAGCCCCTTTCCCGAAGACAAGACGTAACTTACCCTACATGGACGCGCGGGACAACGCCCACCGCCAGCTGTCACGATCCCGATTCCTGCTATCCTGTCGCTCGATCCGATCGGAGTATCGCATGACCACGTATCGCCTGCCGTACGGACACGCCGTCCTTGAGATCGATCTCGCCACCGCCGCCGCGCGGGGCCACACCGTGGTCACCGTCGCACCGCGTGAGACGCCGCCGGCCGGGGACGCGGCGGCCGCCATCGAGGCCGCCCTCGAGGCGGCGCCGCTGCCCGCCTACCGCGGGGGCGGGTGCGCCATCGCCATCAACGACCGGACGCGGCCCGTGCCGCACGACCTCCTGCTGCCGCCCCTGCTCCGCCGTCTGGAACGCGCCGGCGTGGCCGCGGGCGATGTGCTGCTGCTGATCGCCACGGGCACGCATCGCGTGATGACGCCCGACCAGTATGCCGACGTGGTACCGCCCGCCGTGCTCGGGCGCTACCAGGTGGCCTGCCACGACGCGCACGACGACGCCCGTCTCGCCCATCTCGGCGAGACCTCCCGGGGCACGCCGATCTGGATCAACCGCGAGTACGTCGCGCGCGAACTCCGCGTCGTGGTCGGCGTGATCGAGCCGCACCAGTTCGTGGGCTTCTCGGGCGGCGTCAAGAGCGCAGCCATCGGTCTCGGCGGGTACGCCACCATCGGACGCAACCACGCGATGATGACGCACCCCCTGTCGCGCATTGGCCAGTATGAGGACAATCCGTGCCGGCAGGACATCGAAGAGATCGGCGATCGCGTCGGCGTGCACCTGGCCCTGAACGTGGTGCTCGGGAGCCGGGCGCGCGTCCTCGCGGCCTTTGCCGGGCCGCCGCTGGAGGTGATGCGGCAGGGCATGCCCTGCGTCAGGAGCCTGAACCAGGTCGAGGTCGGCCTGCCCTTCGACCTGATGCTCGTCTCGCCCGGCGGACACCCGAAGGACACGAACCTGTACCAGGCCCAGAAGGCGCTGGCGCACGCGGCCCTGGTGACGCGCCCCGGCGGCACGATCCTGGTGGCTGCCGCCTGTCCGGACGGGACAGGCAGTGCGACCTACGAAGACTGGATGTCGCGGGAACCCATGACCTCGCACGAAGCGGTGATCGCGCGTTTCGCCCGCGAAGGGTACGCGCTCGGCGCGCACAAGGCGTTCCAGATTTCCCGCGACGCGTCGCGTTTCCGCGTGGCCCTGCATTCGGAGATGCCGCCGGCCCTGACCGAGCGGCTCCTGCTCACGCCGGCGCCCGATTTCCAGCGAGCCGTCGCCGACGCGGTGGACGCCCTGGCTCCCGGGTCGCGTATCGGCGTCATGCCGCGGGCCAACGCCACCATCCCCGTCGCGGCCGGCGGCACGTCGTGACCGACCCGGAGGGGACATCGCCGGACCCACGCGGACTGGTGCCAAGGTTTACCGCTCAACTGAATGAAAAAAGGCATTGTCAGCCCCGATTGCTTTCGGCTATCATCGGGCCGCCGGAGTCGGCCCAGCTTTGGCCCCCCCTTATGAGGAGTACACATGAAGCACGGAATTCTGATGCACGAACCGGACGATGACGTCGGCGTCGCCGTCGAAGACCTGGGGACCGGGACCAAGGTCGGAGCCATCACGCTTGAAGGCGCCCCGGTCGGAACGATCACGCTCGTCGACAATGTCCCGCTCGGACACAAGGTCGCCATGCGCGACATCCCCAGCGGCAAGGACGTGATGGAGTACGGCCGCGTCATCGGCGTGGCGACCCAGCCCGCCCCGAAAGGCAGCCACGTTCACACGCATTGTCTCGTTACGAAGAGGTGGAAGTGATGATCAACGCACAGGACCTCACGTTCACCGGATACCGCCGTCCCGACGGCCGCGTCGGCGTACGCAATCATGTCCTCATCATCCCCGTCGACGACCTCTCGAACGCGGCCGCCGAGGCCGTCGCCCACAACATCGCCGGCACGCTGGCCCTGCCGCATCCGTACGGCCGCCTGCAGTTCGGCGAGGACCTCGACCTGACGTTCCGCACCCTGGCCGGGCAGGGCCGCAACCCGAACTGCGCGGCCGCGGTCGTCATCGGCATCGAGCCGAAGTGGACGGACCGCATCGTCGCCGAGATCGCCAAGACCGGAAAACCCGTGGCCGGCTTCAGCATCGAGCGCTCGGGCGACCTGAAGACCATCGAGGCCGCATCGCGCGCGGCCAAGGCCTTCGTCCACGACGCCTCCGAGATCCGGCGCGAGCCGTTTCCCGTGAGCCAGTTGACGATGAGCTGCAAGTGCGGGGAGTCCGATACCACCTCCGGCCTGGCGGCGAATCCGACGGTCGGGCGCGCGTTCGAGCGGCTCGCCGCCGCCGGGGCGACGCTCATCTTCGGGGAAACCACGGAAGTGACCGGGGCGGAGGACCTCGTCATGGAACTCTGCGCCACCCCCGAGATCGCCGCCCAGTTCAAGGCGGCGTTCGACGACTACCAGGCCCTGGTCGAATCGCAGGGCGTCAGTCTCGTGGGATCGCAGCCGACCGAAGGCAACATCCGCGGCGGTCTCACGACGATCGAAGAGAAGGCCCTGGGCAACATCCAGAAGGCCGGTCGCTGCACGGTGGTCGACTTCCTCAAGCCGGCCCACGAACCCCGGAAGCCCGGCTTGAGCTTCATGGACTCGTCCTCCGCCGCGGCCGAGATGGTCACGCTGTGTGCGGCAGCGGGATCGGTCGTGCACTTCTTCCCCACCGGGCAGGGGAACGTGATCGGCAATCCGGTCATTCCCGTCATCAAGCTGTCCGCCAATCCGCTCACGGTCGCGACCATGTCGGAGCACATCGACGTGGACCTGAGCGCGATGCTGCGAATCGAGATGAACCTCGACCAGGCGGGCGATGCGGCGCTCAAGATGCTCGAACGCACGATCAACGGCCGGTTGACCTGCGCGGAGGTCCTGCGGCACCGGGAATTCGTGTTGACGAAACTCTACCGGAGCGCCTGACCGTACGTGCGGCCGGGGCGGCGCCTCACGGCTCCCGCCCCGGCCAGCCCTCATCCCGCCGGCCCGCCGAGCCCTAACGTCTAGCGGAGGAGCGGCTTGCGTTGCACGGCTTTCCTGCCATGGCCCGGCGGTGTCCAGAAGTCCACGTCGCGCAGGCCGTGCACACGGATCACCTCGGCACAGTACTCGTTTCGGCCGAGGTCGGCGGCACCGGCGTTGTTGGTGCCGCAGGCGAATTTCACGCCAGCCTGCCTGGCGAGGGCAATGAAGGCCGAGCTGGGAAGACGCCGGCGATTGTTGATCTCCAGCGCGACGCCGGCGGCGGCAAGGCCATCCACGATCTGCTTCATACGCGCGGGCGTCCACAACGCGTCATACGCCGCCGCGAGCTGCTCCGGCAGATACGTCGGGTTGACGAAGAGGTCGATCGGTTCATCGGCAATGATCCCCAGGGCCCGATCGACGAGCGTGTCCATGAACCGCTGCGGGTCGTCGATCACGCCGACGTCCTCCGCAACCCACAAACGCATCCGCTTGCCGCGATCATCCGACCAGGTCATCGCATCGGTAAAGACGTAGTCGAACTTCTCCAGCGTCGGTTTCGTGAAGAGCCGGACCCACTCGCGGCCTTCCGCCTGCATCGCCACGTAGGCGGGCCGCCCCCGCAGGTCCTGCAGGAACCGCTCGAGCCCGGCGTCGTCGACGGCCGGCTGGCCCACGCCCCCGTTGATGGCAATGCCGTAATAGATGCCGTCTTCGCGTGAGCGGCGCAGCGCGTCGTCGAGGGTGAGGTCAGCCTTCAGGTGCACGTGATAGTCCACCGTGGCGCCCGTGGGGCGTGGCGGGCTGGTGGGCTGGGCACAGACGGGACTGGCGAGCAGTGCCAGGCACGAGGCCGCGCCAAGGGCGAAGGCCGCCAGGCCGGCCTTCGCCGGCCGCGGCGGGACACACGCGCGGGCGTGACGCCGACGGGACAGGGGGGCCGCATGAGCCGCTGCGTGAGGGGAACCGGGTATCGTGGCCAGGGATGTCATCACGGGCCATTATGGCCGCCACGTGCCGTCCTGGCGATCCCTGGTCCCCGGTCCCCGGTCTGTGCTATCCTTGGAAGTTCCGCCCCTCCGGAAAACGTGCCACCGTGTCGGCACCGGGGCTTCAGGGTGAAGAGTTATGGCAAAACGCTGTGAGATCTGTGGAAAAGGCCCGGCTTTCGGGCGCAACGTCAGTCACGCCCATAACGTGTCGCCGCGCCGTTTCGATCCGAACCTGCAGACCGTGCGCGCGTCCGTGAACGGGGGTAACAAGCGGGTGAAGGTGTGCACGCGCTGCTTGCGCAGCGGCAAGATCACCAAAGCCGCCTAGGAGCCCGCCACATGCGTGAGGCGATCAGCACGGAAGGCGCCCCCAAGGCGATCGGGCCGTATTCCCAGGCTGTCCGCATGGGCAATCTGGTATTTGTCTCGGGCCAGATCCCGGCGGACCCCTCGACGGGCGCCCTCGTGGACGGCGACATTGCCGCCGCCACCCGCCGTGTCTTCACGAACATCGGCGCCGTGCTCGCGGAAGCGGGGCTGTCGTTCGACCACGTGGCCCGTACCACCGTCTACCTGGCCGACATGAACGACTTCGCGGCGATGAACGCCGTCTACGCGGAGTATTTCTCCGTCCCGGCTCCGGCCCGCTCCACCATCGAGGTGGCGCGTCTGCCGCGGGACGTCCGCATCGAGATCGACGTCATCGCGGTGCACTGAGAAACCGGGCCCCACAGCGGCGTACGCGGGCGCTCCTGCGGCGCGAGGGTCCCGCCGGCCTGTACGCCGGTTGCTCATCCGCCCGGTGAGTCCTCCCGCCCCGTTGCTTCTGTCTCTTCGTCGCTGCGCGCCCGGTCCACCGAGACCATCCCTTTCACGCCGCGCAGCGACTTCATCACCTTCTCGAGGTGCTTCATATCGGTGATCTGGACCGTCACCTTGATGGCCGCGCGCCCCGACGGGCTGGTGCGCGCCTCGATGTCCAGGATGTTGGTCTTGACGGCAGCAATGCGGGCGCTGACGTCGGCGAGGATGCCTTGCCGATCCTCCACGTCCAGCATCAGGCGCTGGGTGTACACACCGGGCGCCTCGCCGCGGTCCCATTCGACCTCGATTCTCCGTTCGGGATCGAACAGCAGGTTCGTCACGTTCGGGCAGTTCTGCGCGTGCACCGACACGCCCTTGCCGCGCGTGATGTAGCCCACAATGGGCTCGCCCTGGATAGGATTGCAGCAGCGGGCGCGGAAGACCAGCATGTCGTCGGCGCCCCGCACGGTAATCTTGTCCGGACCGAGGCCGATGGCGCGTTTGACGGCGCTGGCGACGGCCGACTCTTTTTTTTCCTGCGCCAGCTGATCGGCGGGGACGGCTTTGGCCAGCACCTGCTTGGCGCTCACGTGGCCGTAGGCCAGCGCGGCCAGCAGGTCGGTCCCGCCCTGCACCCCCCACTCCGGGGCCAGGCGGTCGAGCAGGTCGGTCTCGAACAGCATCTTGACGTTGACGTCGAAGCGACGGGCTTCTTTCTCGAGGATCTTGCGGCCCAGTTCGACGGCGCCGTTTTTCTCTTCGTTGTGGAGGAACTGCTTGATGCGGTTCCGCGCCCGCGTGGTGACGACGGACGAGAGCCAGTCGCGGCTGGGCGTGTGTTTGGGATTGGTGATGATTTCGACGACGTCGCCGTTCTGCAGCCGGGTGCGCAGGGGCATCATCTTGCCGTTGATGCGCGCCCCCACGCACTGGTGGCCGACGATGGTGTGGATGGCGTAGGCGAAGTCGATGACCGTGGCGTCGCGGGGGAGGGACTTCACCTCGCCTTTCGGCGTGAACGTATAGACCTCGTCGGGATAGAGATCCACCTTGAGGTTCTGGATGAACTCCTGCGGGTCGCGGACTTCCTGCTGCCACTCGAGCATCTGCCGCAGCCACAGGAAGTACCGCTCGTCGTTGGCCGCTCCGACGCGGCCTTCTTTGTATTTCCAGTGTGACGCAATGCCCTCTTCGGCCTGGCGGTGCATGTCCTCGGTGCGGATCTGGACCTCGACCGGCACGCCCTTCTCGGTCATGACCGACGTGTGGAGCGATTGGTAGCCGTTGGGCCGCGGCGTGGCGATGAAGTCCTTGATGCGCCCCGGCACCGGCGGCCACGCGTGATGGATGACACCGAGGCACGCGTAACAGTCCTTGACCGAGGGCGTGATGATGCGGACCGCCAGGAAATCGTAGACCTGCTCGAGGTCGATCTTCTGGCGGCGCAGCTTCTGGTGGATGCTGTAGAGCCGCTTGATGCGGCCGTCGATCACGAGCACCGGCACGGCTGCTTCGTCGAGGGCCGTTCGCACCGCCTTGCTGAACGTGTCGATCAGGCCTTCGGTGGCCCGGCGGCGGCGCTCGACGCGGGCTTTCAGGCCCTCGTAGACGTCGGGCTCGAGGTGCTGGAATGACAGGTCTTCCAGTTCGTTCTTGAGGCGGCTCATGCCCAGGCGGTTGGCGATGGGCGCGTAGATGTCCAGGGTCTCCTGGGCGGTGCGGCGGCGCTGCCCTTCGTTCATCGCCCCGAGCGTACGCATGTTGTGGAGGCGGTCGGCCAGTTTGACCAGGATGACGCGGATGTCATCCACCATGGCCAGCAGCATCTTGCGGAAGTTCTCGGCCTGACGTTCCTCGCTGGACGAAAACGGGATCGCGCTGATCTTCGTCACCCCTTCGACCAGGTGGGCAACTTCTTTGCCGAACAGTTCCTCGAGGCGTTCGACCGTGGTCAGCGTGTCCTCGACGACGTCGTGGAGCAGTCCGGCAATGATGGCGGCGGGGTCGAGGCGGAGGTCGGCGAGCAACACCGCCACTTCCAGCGGATGGACCAGGTAGGCTTCACCGGACTGGCGGATCTGGCCCTTGTGGGCGAACGCCGAGAAGACGTAGGCCCGCCTGAGGGTTTCGACGTCGTCGGGCGGCATGTAGGTTTCGGCCTTCGCCACCAAATCTTCGAATCGAATCATCGTGTCCGGTGTCTAATGTCTCCAGAGGCAGTTTCCGGCCGGTGGTGGCACGGTCCGCGTGGATCGGACCCCGCGACGCCTCGCTGCAGGTCTCAGGACAGGTTTCATCATAGGGACCGGTCGGACAGGGGTCAAGGCACGGAGCCCGGCTGGGGCCGCGGGGTTCTGGAGTAACTTGACTCGCCCTTTTTCGGTTCAATATACTGGCCCGGCTTGGGAAGAGTACTTCCCTCTCGCGGGAGGGGCCACCACCCTGTCGGTCCGTCTTTTTCGCGATTCTTACTGTTTCGATTTTCGGGGCCGCTCCAGGCCGCTGATACCGCGCGTCGCGCGTAAGGGGGATACAATGCAGAGGCGTTTTCGGCGGGGCGCTACGCTGGCGATCCTGATGGGTTTTGCCCTGTCGCTGCTCGCCTGCGGACAGGTGGGGAAACTCCAGGGGAAGAAGGCGTTCAAAGAAGCCAACACGTTCTACCAGAAGCAGGAATACGCGAAAGCGGCTGAGCGGTACGAACAGGCGATCGTGGCCGATCCGGAACTGTCGGTGGCGTACTTCTATCTGGGCAACAGCTACGACAATCTCTACAAGCCGAGCCGGAAAGGCGAAGCCCAGAACGACGAGTACCTGAACAAGGCGATCGACAACTACAAGAAGGCGGCTGACAAGGAAACCGACCCGAAGATGCGTCGGCTCGCCCTCGAGTTCCTGGTGGCGGCCTACGGCCCCGACAAGATCAACGATCCCACGCAGGCCGAGCCGATCGTCCAGAAGATGATTGAGCTCGATCCGCAGGAAACGTCCAACTACTTCGCGCTCGTCCGGATCCACGAAGACGCCGGCGACTACGAGAAGGCCGAAGCCACGTTGATGAAGGCCAAGGAAGCTCGCCCGAACGATCCAGCGGTGTTCCTGCAGATGGCGGCCTACTACAACCGCCAGGAAGAGTTCGAGAAGACGATCGCGGCCCTCGAAGAGCGCGCCAGACTCGAGCCGAACAACCCCGAGGCGTACTACACGATCTCCACCTACTTCTGGGACAAGGCGTACCGCGACTTCCGCCTGAAGGAACAGGAGAAGAAGGAGTTCGTGGTGAAGGGCGTGGAGTTCGTCGACAAGGCCCTGGCGCTCAAGTCGGACTACATGGAGGCGTTGACCTACAAGAACCTCCTGCTCCGGCTGCAGGCCAACCTCGAGAAGGACCCTGCCAAGCAGCAGGCGCTGATCAAGGAAGCGGACAAACTCCGTGACCTGGCGATCGACCTGAAGAAGAAGAAGACCGCCGGTCTGTAGAACGGCGTCGTCTGAAGGCCAAAAGGGCCGCTCCCCGCTTGGGGGGCGGCCCTTTTTATTGGGGATTGGGGGTTGGGGATTGGGGGTTGGGGGTAGTAGAAGCAGGAATCCAGAAGTAAGAAGCAAGGCAGAGTCCGGACCTGCCTACGAGATCGCTCAGGCCAGGAAGGACCCGGGGCTGCTTTCCTGCTTCCTGCTTCTTGCTTCCTGCTTGCCCCTCGTCCGGCTCAAGCCGGACGCCACGCGACCCCTAGCCCCTAGCCTCCAGCCTCCAGCCTCTAGCCTCTAGCCTCCAGCCTCTAGCCTCTAGCCTCCAGCCTCTAGCCTCTAGCCTCTAGCCTCTAGCCTCCAGCCTCTAGCCTCTAGCCTCTGTACAAGCCAAACGGCCGGGCCGCTCCGTGAGGAGCAACCCGGCCGTCTGGTTGTGCCTGTGACCGGCAGAGTGTCCTACTGACCCCCTACCTGGACGCCAGCCGCGGCGCGCATGCCTTCGGTGACGATCCCGACCTTCTCGACCCCGGCGCCCTTCCCGGCGTCAATGACTTCGACAATGTCGCCGTAGCGCAGGTTGCCCGCGCCGACGATGAACATCGTCTTGTCCTTGCGCTGTTCGAAGATGTTGCGCAGACGGGTTTCGAGTTCGCCGATGGCCACATCCTGCTTGTTGACCGTGATGCGGCGGTCGGCGGTGTATTCAATCACGATCTGGCTGCTCGTATCAGCCTGCGCCTGGGCCCCTTTGGTCTCCAGCGGCAGGTTGATATCGAGCCCCTTCTGGGTGAGCGGAAGGGCTGCCAGGAAGATGACCAGTAGCACGAGGAGCACGTCGATCAGCGGCGTGACGTTCATGTCCGCACTGGCGTGCAGCTCCGCGGACTGGACGTTCCGTTCAGCTCCGTGATGTTTATGTACCGCCATCACTGACCTCCCGATGACGAGCCGGTCTTCTTCTCGGTAATGAGGCCGATGTTCTCGATATTGGCCTCACGAAGCCGGTCCATCGTAGCCATGATGGACGAGTACGGGGCGTCGACATCGGCCTTGATGAGGACAATCTTCTCTGTCCTGCTTTCCATCAGGGTTTCGATCTGCGTCCGCAGGTCGTCTTCACGAATCCGGATGCCGTTCAGGAAGAGCTGCCGGCTGGCGTCGATCGCCACCACGGTCTGTTCCTGCGTTTCCGGCTTATCGGTCGTGTTGGCCGCCTGCGGCAGCTTCACGTCGACGCCCTTCTGGAGCATCGGCGCGATCAGCATCATGATGATCAGCAGCACCAGCATGACGTCCACGAGCGGCGTGACGTTGATGTCCGCCTTCATTCCGCCCTTGGCGCCACCCACATCCATACTCATAGGTGCCGTCTCCTGTCTTACGACCTGGAATCACCAATTCACGCGGCGCTGGCCGGCACCGGACGGTCCGGTGCCGCGGCGCCGCACACTGGCGACCAGTTAGGCCGTCTTCTTGATGAAGTAGTCGACGAGTTCCGACGACGAGTTGTCCATCTCGACGGTGAAGAACTCGATCCGGCCGGTGAGGTAGTTGTAGAACCACACCGCCGGGATGGCGACGATCAGCCCGAGCGCGGTCTCGACGAGCGCTTCAGCGATACCGGCCGACACGGCGCCGATGCCGCCCGACCCGGTGGCCGCGATGCCCTGGAACGCGTTGATGACGCCGACGACCGTGCCGAGCAGCCCGACGAACGGGGCCGTGGCGCCGATGGTCGCGAGCGACGCGACGCCGCGCTTCAGGTCGGACGAGGTCAGGGCCGAGGCGCGCTGAATGGCGCGGCGGACGGTGTCCACTACGTCTTCACGCGCCAGGGAGCTGCCCGATTCCTGCTGGAACTGGTACTCGTTCAGACCGGCAAGAACAACCTTCGCCAGATGGCTGTACCGGAAGTCCTTCTTCTGCGACAGCGCCACGGCTTCTTTCAGGCGGCCGTCCTTGAGGTGCTTCGCCACCTGGGGCGCGTACAGCTTGGACTGCTTGCGGGCCTGCAGGAACGTATAGAAACGCTCGATCGCCACGCCGAACGAAATGAACGACATGATGAACAAAACGTATGCGATGCCCTTCGCGAAGAAGCCCATCTCATGCCACATCTCGATGAGGTTCATGTCTCTCCATCCTCTGGGTAACCAAACACTGTAATGGTCTGCTTCCGAGAACGCCGGTACCCACGGCTTCCCCGGTCACTCCAGTCGTGCGACCGGTGTGGGTTTACTGCAACGTGAAGTTCACCGTGACCGTCATGATGACGGGCACTGGCACGCCGTTGAGCAGCGTCGGCGTGAACTCCCACTGGCGCACGGCGTCGAGTGCCGCCTGGTCGAGCAGCGGGATCGAACGCAGGATGCGCGCATCCTTCACCTTACCGTCGGGACCGATGGTCGCCTCGATGATCACCACGCCCTGCACTCGCGCGGACTGGGCGATGCTCGGGTAGATGGGCTTGACGTCCCGGATCTTCTGCGGCGGACGAATATTGCCTCCCACCCGGACCGGCGCCTGCGGTGGCGGCGGTGGTGGCGGCGCTTCGGGCAGACCCCCCACGACACCTCCGACCACGCCTCCCGGCACGCCGCCTTCGACGCCGCCGGCCACGCCACCCTCAGGCCCGGCTTCGATGCCGGTTTCGGGCTTGATCTCCGACGGCGCTTCAACAGGCGCAGCGGCCGGATTGACGTCCATGACGGGTTGCGGCGCCGCAGCCTGCGGCGGTGGTGGAGGAGGTGGTGGCGGTGGCGGCGGCGGTGGAGCCGCGACGAACGCCATCATCGCCGGAGGAGTCGGCAAGATATCAGCCGCCATCAAAGGAATGATGACGATTGCACCGATGATGACGGCGTGGACGAGCAGGGAGATCGGAACGGTGTACCACTTCCGGCTCCCGAGTGTGATTGAGGACTGAACGACGTCCCCGAACATGTCGCGTGGCACCGGCTTTTCCTCCTAACCTCTGGGCTCACACGGTTTCACGAGGGCGGTCGATTATAGCCAGACCCGAAAATGGGTGTCAACGAAACACAGACACCCCGACCGGCCCTGACTATCCGCCTTTTTCATTAGACACCGGATCGCCGGATTCGGCTCTCCGGTTCCGACCGGCCCCCGGGTTGCCCCCCGGACCGGAGACTTCGAAGGCACGGCGCCCCCGAAGCAGGCTGGGCAGCCTAATTCTGCCGCCCGATACGCATTCCGTAGAACGACCGCCAGACGAAGACCACCGACACGGCGAAGAACGCCGCCGCCAGCGCGTGTGTGACGCCGGCGCCGACGTCGATCGCCAGGGTGACCGCCAGTTCGACGGCCAGCAGCCCGAAGAGGGTCGTAAACTTGATGACGGGGTTCAGGGCCACCGACGAGGTGTCCTTGAACGGGTCGCCCACGGTATCACCGACGACCGTGGCCGCGTGGAGGGGTGTGCCCTTCTCCTTCAGTTCGGTCTCGACGATCTTCTTGGCATTGTCCCACGCGCCGCCGGCGTTCGCCATGAAGATCGCCTGGTACAGTCCGAACAGCGCGATCGAGATCAGATACCCGATGAAAAAGTACGGCTCGAGGAACGCGAAGGCCAGGGTCGAGAAGAAGACCGTGAGGAAGATGTTGAACATGCCCTTCTGGGCGTAGATCGTGCAAATCTCCACGACTTTCTTGCTGTCCGCCACGGACGCCCGTTCGACGCCTTCCAGCTTGATGTTGGCCCGGATGAACTCGACAGCCCGGTACGCCCCGGTGGACACGGCCTGGATGGACGCTCCGGTGAACCAGTAGATGACCGCGCCGCCGGAGATCAGCCCCAGCAGGAACGGGGGATGCATGATCGACAGGTTCTGCAGCAGTTCCGGCTTCAGGCCCTCGGTCAGCACCATGACGATCGAGAAGATCATCGTCGTGGCCCCGACGACCGCCGTGCCGATGAGAACCGGCTTGGCCGTCGCCTTGAACGTGTTGCCGGCACCGTCGTTCTCTTCGAGCAGATCCTTGGCCCGGTTGAAGTCAACGGGGAACCCGTGCTCTTGCCGGATCTGCTCGGCCGCGCCGGGCACCTGCTCGATGAGCGACAACTCGAAGACCGACTGCGCGTTGTCGGTGACGGGGCCGTAGGAGTCCACGGCAATGGTCACCGGCCCCATGCCCAGGAACCCGAACGCCACCAGGCCGAAGGCAAAGACCGGCGACGCCACCATGAGCGCCCCCAGGCCGAAGGTGCTGACGCCGTAGGCCGCGCCCATCAGGACCACGATGGTCAGGCCCAGCCAGTAGCCGCTGAAGTTGCCCGCCACCAGCCCCGAGAGGATGTTCAGCGACGCGCCGCCTTCGCGCGACGCGGTGACGACCTCGCGCACGTGCGCCGATTCGGTGGAGGTGAAGACCTTCACGAGTTCCGGGATGATCGCGCCCGCCAGCGTCCCGCAGGTGATGACCGTGGAGAGTTTCCACCACAACGTCGTGTCGCCGCCGAGGTCCGGAATCAGGAGGTACGACGAGCCGTAGGTGAGGATGACCGACACGATCGAGGTAATCCACACGAGGGAGGTCAGGGGCGCCTCGAAGTTCATCTTGTCGGCGTGTTCGTATTTCGCCCGGGCGATGACGTCGTTCAGGTTGTACGACAGGCCGCTCGCCACCACCATCACGATACGCATCATGAAGATCCAGACGAGCAGCTGCACCTGGATCTGCTGGGCCGGCACGGCCAGCAGGATGAACGAGATCAGGGCCACGCCGGTGACGCCGTACGTCTCGAAGCCGTCGGCGCTGGGGCCCACGGAATCGCCGGCGTTGTCGCCGGTGCAGTCGGCAATGACCCCGGGGTTGCGCGCGTCGTCTTCCTTGATGTTGAAGACGATCTTCATCAGGTCGGAGCCGATGTCGGCGATTTTCGTGAAGATGCCGCCGGCGATCCGGAGCGCCGAGGCGCCCAGTGACTCACCGATGGCGAAGCCGATGAAACACGGGCCGGCATAGTCGCCCGGCACGAACAGGACAATGAAGAGCATGATCAGCAACTCGACGCTGATCAGCATCATCCCGATGCTCATGCCGGCCTTGAGCGGCAGCGCGTAGACGGGGAACGGCTTGCCGCGCAGGCTGGCGAACGCCGTCCGCGAATTCGCGAACGTGTTGATCCGGATGCCGTACCAGGCCACGCCGAAGCTGCCCGCAATGCCCACGAGGCTGAAGAGCAGGATGACGACCACCCGGATCGGCTCGAAATGCTGCATGAAGCCGTAGTAGAAGACGATGATCGCGGCGATGAACAGCTCGAGGATGAGCAGGAACTTGCCCTGCTGCAGCAGGTAGGTCTTGCAGGTTTCGTAGATCAGGTCGCCGATTTCGGCCATCGACGCGTGCACGGGCTGGCCCTTGAGATCGCGGTAGATAAACAGGCCGAACGCCAGGCCGCCCACGACCACGATGAGCCCGTAGAGAAGCAGCGTGCGGCCGTCGATGCCCATGAAGCGCGCCTGGGAAAGATCGGGCAACACCAGGTTGGCTTCGCCGCCGTGGTGAACCGGCGCGGCGGCCGGCGGCTCGGCGGCCGGCGGCGGCTGTGTGGCCAGGGCCGCCGCGCCCACGCCCACGGCCGGCAGCGCGGCGACGCACAGCAGCACGACCGCAACGCTCCGAATCAGTCGCTTCAGCGGGCTTTTCCAGATTCCACGCATGACTGTCACCTCGTGTTGGCTTTCGTCTCCGACCGGGGTCCTACAGGGGGGCCCGGTCGTTGTCGCCCCCAACGCGGGCGCTCACGTGCTCCGGCATGGCCATGCCACCCGTCAGCACGATGCGCACCCCTTCTTCCACGCTCAAATCCGGGTACTGCACGGCGTCACGCGGCACGATGACCACGTCGCCCAGGTACAGGTGGTTCGTCGGCACGTACACGGCCACGAGCCACTCGGGGCCCTGCCCGCGGTCGATCGTGAACTCGCGGGTCAGGAACCCGAGGACCCACCCGCGGCGCGGGTCGTCCACCAGGGCCACCCGCTTGAAACCCGTCTCGTTGTCGGGCGCGAACGCCGCGACGATCTGCTTCACGGGGGAGTACACCGTCCGGAAGACGGGGACCCGCTCGAACCAGCCGTCCACCTGCTTCAGGATCCGCTTGCCCAGCACGTTGCTGGCGATCACACCCACGAGCAGCACGAGCGCGGCCGTCGTCACCAGGCCGAGCCCGGGAATCGCCGTGCCGATCCGCCGCTCCCAGAACGGTCCGACGAAGCCGTCAACCACGCGGAACAGCCAGACGCAGGCCACCACGCTGACGACCAGCGGCACGGTGACGAACAGTCCCGTCAGGAACTTGCTCCGGAACCAATTCACCAACGCCGTCACCCTCGTCCCATCAGCATCCCGCCGACCACGATCGCGGCCACCACCAGCCGGTACCAGGCGAAGACCGACAGACTGTGCCGGGTCAGGTACCGCAGGAGGTAACCAATCGCCAGGTATCCCACCACCGCTGACACCGACATGCCGACCAGGAACACGCCCGCCTGGTCACCCGTCAGGCCCGTCTTGAGCACCCCGAGCGCCGCGTGCCCCGCCGCCGCCATGATGGCCGGCACGCCCAGCAGGAACGAGAACCGCGCCGCCGCGTCCCGCCGCAAGCCCAGCAGCATCCCCAGGGTGATGGTGGCACCGGACCTCGACACCCCGGGCACGAGCGCCGCGGCCTGGGCGATGCCGATCGCCACACTGTCCCCGTACCCGACGCTCTCGTCGCCGCCCGCCTGCCGGCCGAACCGTTCGGCCAGGAAGAACCCGACGGCGCCCAGCGCCAGCGTCACGGCCACCACGCCGGGTCCCCGCAACTGCTCCTCGATGGCGGAAGCCCACAGCAACCCGACGATGACCACCGGCACGGTGCCCACGGCGATGAGCCGGACACGCCGGGCCGGGCCGCCGGCGCTGCCCCGGAACACGTCAGGCACGGCCCGGGCCATCGCCCAGAGGTCGTGCCTGAAATAGACCAGGACGGCCAGCAGCGTCCCGGCATGGCAGGCCACGTCGAACGCCAGGCCCAGCTGGTCGGCATCCCATCCGAACAGCAGGCGCGCGAGGATAAGGTGGGCCGAACTGGACACGGGCAGGAACTCCGTGAGCCCCTGCACCGCGCCGAGTATGGCCGCCTGGAAGTACCCCAAGATAGGTCAGCCCGTGCCTAGCGGGTTTTCTTGCCGTTCTTGCGCTTCGCGCCGTTGTCGACGGCCGGTGCCGCCGCCGCCCGGGCCTCGGCCTTCTTCCGGCTGAGGATGATGGCGATGGCCGCCGCGATGAACACCGTCGAATAGGTGCCGCTGACGATCCCCACGAGCATGGTGAACGCGAAACCTTCGAGGACATCCCCCCCGAACAGGAACAGGGCCATCACCGCGAGGAACGTGGTGCCGGCGGTGATGATCGTGCGGCCCAGCGTCTGGTTGACGCTGGTGTTGACGACCTCCTCGAGAGAGTCTTTCCGCATGAACCGGAAGTTCTCGCGGACCCGGTCGAAGATGACGATGGTGTCGTTGACCGAATACCCGGTGATCGCCAGGAGCGCCGCCACCACGTTGAGCGACAGCTCGTACCCGAAGAACGTGAGGCACGCCAGGGTGACGAGGATGTCGTGGAAGGTCGCCGCGATGGCGCCCATGGCGAAGCTGAACCGGAACCGGAAGGCGATGTAGATCGTGATCCCGAGAATCGAGAACAGCGTGGCGTACAGGCCCTTGCGCTGCAGCTGCGCGCCCACGACCGGACCGACCACTTCGGTGCCCACCACCTCGAACTTGCCGATGTTCGCCGCGGCCACGGCGTCGGTCGCCGCTTTCACGTCCTTCTCGAGCAGGGCGCCTTCTTCGCGCTCCACGCTCTGCGGCAGCCGGATCAGGATCTCGTGGGCGTCGGCGGCGCCGTACTTCTGCACCGTCTTCTCGCCGGGGATCGACTGCAGCGCGGTGCGCACGGCGTCTTCGGTCACGGCCTGGTCGAATTTCAGGATCAGGATCGACCCGCCCTTGAAGTCGACGCCCAGCGGCACGCCCCGGGTCGCCATCATCCCGATACCAGCCAGGATCACCACGAGCGACAGGGCGATAGCGTGCCAGCGCCAGCGGATGAAGTTGTAGTTGGGATTGTCGAAGATCTGCATGGCTTAAATGCTCAGCGACGCCACACGGCGGCGCGAGAGGAACAGTTCGAAGATGGTCCGGGACACGAACACGGACGTGAACACGTTCGACAACAGCCCGATCGACAGCGTGGTGGCAAACCCGCGAATCGGGCCCGTGCCGAACTGGAAGAGGAAGGCCGCGGAAATCAGCGACGCAATATGCGTATCGAGAATCGTCAGGAAGACGCGGTCGAACCCGGCCGAAATGGCCTGCTTCACGCTTTTCCCCGCCCGGGCTTCTTCTTTGATCCGCTCGAAGATCAGCACGTTCGAATCGACGCCCATGCCGATGGTCAGGATGAAGCCCGCGACGCCGGGCAACGTCATCGCGGCATCGAAGTAGGTCATGGCCGCCAGCAGCACCACCAGGTTGATCACCATCGACGCGATCGCGTTAAGCCCGGCCAGTTTGTAGTAGAAGAGCATGAACAGCACCACGAGCGCCAGGCCGCCGATCGACGCCGACACGCCCGCGCGAATGGAGTCCGCACCGAGCGACGGCCCGACGGTCCGTTCTTCGAGGTAGGTCAGCGACGCCGGCAGGGCGCCGGACCGGAGGACCAGGGACAGGTCCTGGGCTTCCTGCAGCGAGAACGACCCGGTGATACGTCCGTCATCCGTGATCCGGCCCTCGATCACCGGCGCCGACTGCACGCGGCCGTCCAGGACGATGGCCAGGCGGCGGCCGATGTTGTCGCCCGTCACCTTGCCGAACTTGCGGGCGCCTTCGCTGTTGAGCGTGAACCCGACTGCCGGCCGGTTGTTCTCGTCGAGAGTCTGCCGGGCGTTGCGCAGGTCCCGGCCGGTGATGGCCGCCACCTTCTTTACCAGGTAGAACACGGTCTCCGGACGTTCGCCCGGGACCTGGGACGCCTCGCTCGCGCCCGCCACCACTTCCATGTTGGACGGCACCGCCCCGCCGCTCGGCTGCAGCAGCGCCTCGCGCGAGGACAGCGGGCCCTGTTCGACCAGCTTCAGTTCCAGCAGCGCCGTAGACCGGATGATCTCTTTCGCACGCTGCGGCTCGGCGACGCCAGGCAGCTGCACGATGATCTGGTCGTTGCCCGCGCCGGCCCGCGCCACGATCGGCTCGGCCACGCCGAGTTCGTTCACGCGGCGTTCGATCGTCTGCAGCGCCTGATCGACCGCCTCTTCGCGGAGCTGGACGACGATGTTCGGCTTCAGCTCGAAGATGTACTGGCCTTCGCCGGAGCCCGACTGCCGGTTGAAGGTCGTCTGGATCTCGTTGGCCGTCTCGCGGAAGATCGCGTCCTGTTCCCGCGTCACCCCGTCGACGCGGAAGCGGCTGGGATCGTCGCCCGAGATGTTCACCGAGACGTTCTTCTCTTCCAGGAGTTCCCGGAACCGCTCCATGGACGTCTCGGTCTCGAGCCGGAGAGCGTCATCCGTCTGCACGCGCAGCACCAGATGCACGCCGCCCTGCAGGTCGAGGCCGAGCCGGACCTTGCCGATCCGGTCGCCCGCCGCGCTGGTGCCCTGCACCGAGCGCCAGAGTGCCCCGAAGTCCGTGAAGCCCCACACCGCGGCCACAACCACGGCAATGATAGCCAGCGTACGCCAACGAAGGTTCTTGTCCATAAGCTGCTACTGCTGACCGCCAGTCATCTCGGGCGACACGGGCTCCTGGCCCTGCAGCCCGCCGATGGCGGCCTTCGCGATTTCGATTTTCACCTTGTCCGCGATCTGGATCTGGACGCTCTTCTCGCCGAGGCGCGTGATCTGCCCGTAGATCCCGGCTGTCGTCACCACCCGATCGCCGACCTTCAGGTCCGCCAGGAACTGCTGGACCTTCTTCTGCCGCCGCTGCATCGGCAGCAGGATGATGAAATAGAAGATCCCCAGCACCAGCGCGAACGGGATCAGCTGAACCCAGGGATTCGCGTTGCTGTCGGCCGGTGCCCCCATGGCCAGCACCAGGCCCAGGACGGAAATTGCGTGTTCGGTCATGAATCACTCAACTGGCGGGAAAAGGTTGTACGTAGTGATAGCCGCAATGTTTCGAACGAGCCGAACACTATAGCCTGTCTTATCCTCGCCATAGTGTCAAGGTAGTAGTGGACGTTGTGAATCGTGTGGAGCACCGCCGCCGTAATCTCGCCCATGAGGAACAGATGGCGCAGATACGCCCGGGAAAACGTCGAGCACGTGTAACAGCGGCAGGCCGGGTCGAGCGGCCCCGCGTCTTCGGCGTACCGGGCATTCTTGATGGTAATCCGCCCTTCGCTCGTGAACAACTGCCCGTTGCGCGCGTTGCGCGTCGGCATCACGCAGTCGAACATGTCGATGCCACGCGCGACCCCCTCCGCCAGGTCCGCCGGCGTGCCCACTCCCATGAGGTACCGCGGCTGCCCGAACGGCAGCAACGGCGCAGTCGACTCGACCACCTCGTACATCGTCTCCGGCGGCTCGCCCACGCTGAGGCCCCCGATGGCGTAGGCCTCGAACCCGATCGCCCGGGTCAGTTCGACGCTGAGCGCGCGCAGGGCCGGGAAAACGCCCCCCTGGATGATGCCGAACTGGGCCTGGCCGGGATTCGAGATAACAGGGAGGCCTCCCCCACCGGCCGCCGGTCGATCCTGCAACTGCAGGAACCGGTCGCGGCAACGCCGGGCCCAGCGCGCCGACAGCTCCGTGGACGTCCGGACGGCCCCCTCCGTCGCCGGCTGCGCCAGGCATTCATCGAGCACCATCGCGATGTCCGAACCCAGCTGAGCCTGGATGTCGACCGCCCCTTCGGGCGTCAGCATGTGTTCCGAGCCGTCGATGTGGGAACGAAACCGGATCCCCTCCTCCGTGATCACGCGCCGTTCGCCCAGGCTGAACGCCTGGAAGCCGCCGCTGTCGGTCAGGATGGGCTTGTCCCAGCCCGCAAACCGGTGCAGCCCCCCCAGGCGGGCAATCAGCCCGTCCCCCGGCCGCAGCCAGAGATGGTAGGTGTTGCCCAGGATGATCTCGACGCCCAGGCCGGCGAGATCCCTCGGTGTCAGCCCCTTCACCGTGCCCCGCGTGCCGACCGGCATGAACGCCGGCGTCTGGATGGTGCCATGGGGCGTGACCAGTTCGCCGCGCCTGGCGGCGCCGAAGGTGTGGGTCACTCGAAAGTCCAGGACGGGGGGCATGGGAGGACAGGATACTAGGGACCAGGGGCCAGGGGCTAGGGTGATCGGCTATCGGCGATCGGCGATCGGCTATCGGCTTGCGGCCCGCGCTGCTGACTACTTACTACTTACTACTTACTACTTACTACTTACTACTTACTACTTACTACTTGCTACTGTCTGCTTCCTGCTTCCTGCTTCTCCCCGAGTCCCGCCTGTCCGCCGCAGCCCTATGGGCGAAGGCGGAAGCCCCCTGTCCCATGTCCCCTGCCCCTGGTGTTAGAGTAATACTGTGAAGAAGACGCGCGTCGGAGTCATTTTTGGGGGACGGTCAAGCGAGCACCTGGTTTCGGTCCGGTCGGCGGCCTCGGTTATCGCGAGTCTCGACCGGGAACGGTACGAGCCGGCTCCCCTTTATATCTTCCAGAACGGTCACTGGGCCGTGCCAGACCGTCCGCCCACGGCGCTGACCGAAGCGGAGGCGAAAGAATACGCCAGGGACCAGGAGGCCCGGCAGGCGCGGGCTGCCCGCGAAGCCCACCTCGTGGCCAACCCGGGCGATGACCACACGCTGCTGACCATCGAACGGCACGTGTCGCGCGGCGACGGTGACCGGGCGCAGGATCCGGATCTGGCGGTGGTCCGCGGGCTGCACCTCGATGTGGTGTTTCCTGTCCTCCACGGTCCTTTCGGCGAAGACGGCACCGTGCAAGGCCTGCTCGAACTCGCCAACGTCCCGTATGTCGGCGCCGGTGTCCTGGCCTCAGCCGTCGGCATGGACAAGGCGGTCATGAAGACGCTGTTCGCCGCCCGCGGCCTGCCGATCCCGCGGTGGATGCTGGTGCGCGCCGGCGAGTGGAACCGGGACCGGGACGGGGTGCTGGCACGCGTCGGCGACGCGCTGGGGTTCCCGCTGTTCGTGAAGCCGGCCAACCTGGGTTCCAGCGTGGGGATCAGCAAAGCCAAAGATCGCGACGGCCTGGCGGCGGCGATCGATCTGGCGGCCCAGTACGACCGGAAGGTCGTCATCGAGCAGGCCGTCCCGAACGCCCGCGAGATCGAGGTCTCGGTCCTCGGCAACGATGCCCCCGACGCGTCGGTGGCCGGCGAAATCGTCCCGGCGCGTGAGTTCTACGACTACGAGGCCAAGTACCTCGCCGACGACTCCGCGCTCCTGCTGCCGGCGCCGCTCACCGACGCGCAGATGGCGGACGTGCGCCGGCTGGCCGTGGAGGCGTTCCTGGCGGTGGACGGGGCGGGCATGGGCCGGGTGGACTTCCTGCTGGATGGCGTGTCCGGCGCCTGGTTCGTGAACGAGATCAACACAATCCCCGGCTTCACGACGATCAGCATGTACCCCAAACTGTGGGAGGCCTCTGGGCTGAACTACAGCGCGCTGCTCGACCGCCTGATCGCCCTCGCCTTCGAGCGCCACGACGACAAGCAACATCTGCGCACGAGCGCGTCGTGATGGGGCCGGGGCAGGGTCCCCGGGCGCATCGACCCGCCGCGCCGCTTGTGGCGGCGCTGGCGGCGCTGGTCCTGATCGCGACGCTGGACGCCGCCCCGATCCGGGGCCTGACCGCCCCCCAGGCGATCGCGCGGGTGCTGGACCTGGCCTACGACGCCGACTTCGCCGGCGCCGAAGCCGAAGCGGGGCGCGCGTGCGGGCCGGCGCCGAAACCGGCGTGTGACGTGGCCCGGGCCGTCATCCTGTGGTGGCGCATCTTCCTCGACGTCGACAACCGCTCGCGCGACCAGGCCTTCACGGCGCAGGTGGAGTCCGCCATCGCCCAGGCCGAGCAGTGGACCAGGCGCGAACCTGAACGCGCGGAAGCGTGGCTGTACCTGGGAGCGGCCTACGGGGCGCGGTCGCAGTTCAATGTCTGGCGCCGGCAGTTCATCCCGGTCATCAGGGACGGCAAGCGGATCAAGACGGCGCTCGAGAAGTCACTGGTCCTCGACCCCTCGCTGCACGACGCGCATTTCGGGATCGGGCTGTACCGCTACTACGCCGACATGGCCCCGGCGATCCTGAAGTTCCTGCGGTGGCTGTTCTTCCTGCCGGGGGGCGACAAAGCCGGCGGGATGCAGCAGATGATCCGGACGCGCGACACGGGCCTGCTGATGCGGACGGAAGCGACGTACCAGATCTACCAGGTCGACATCTGGTACGAAAACCAGATCGACCACGCGCAATCCATGCTGGAGGAGCTGCGCGGCCGTCATCCGCACAATCCCCTGTTCCTGCTGAACCTCGCGCAACTGGACGAAATCTACCGGAACGATCGGCCGGCGGCGCTGGCGTCCTACCAGGCGTTGATCGACGGCGCGCGCTCGGGCGCCATCCGGGAGCCGGCCTTCGCCGACCTGTGGGGCCGCCGCGGCGTGGCCGTCCAGCTCGACACGCTCGGCGAGAGCGACCGCGCCATCACCATGCTCCAGCCCATCGTCGCCGCGAGGCCAGCGGTGCCGTACGGGTTCCTGTCACGGGCCGCGCTGGACCTGGCGCTGGCCCTGGATCGGCTGGGACGCCGCGATGCGGCCGTGGCGGCGTACCGGACGGCACTGGCGGCGCCGATTCCGCCGCCGGACTGGGGCGAGATCCGCGAGACGGCCCAGCGCGGGCTACGCACCGCCCCCGATCGTTCGCGGACGGACGCCTGGCGGCTGTCGCTCGACGGCTGGCGGGCGTACGAACGCGGCGCGATCGTCGAGGCGGCGACGTCCCTCGACCAGGCGGTGCGGCTGGCGCCGCTCGACGGCGTGGCGTGGTACCGGCGCGGCGTGGTGCACGAGGCGCAGGGCCGCCGCACGGACGCTCTCGCGGCGTTCGAACGCGCCGTGCAGGTCCGTCCGTCGGCGCCGCCGCCGTTTGTGGCGAAGGCCCTCTACGAAGCGGGCCGCCTGCACCTGGCGAACGGCGATCGGGCCCGGGCGGCGGCGGCGTGGGATGCGGCGCTACGCGTACGCGGCGCGGATCCCGCCACGCGCGAGGCGATTGAGAAAGCGAGAGGAAGTAGGAAGTAGGAAGTAGGAAGCAGGAGATTGTCCTCGCCGCTGCAGTGACACAACGTGTCACGCGACCGTTCGCCGCGAGGGCGCGTCCCATCTGGCTCGCCCGATACCATGACACGAGCTGTCACACGCCGTGTCTCGATGTGACATCATCTGACACATACAAGACGGCGCCCGGGATCGGCCGGGACGGACGGGCAAACCGGAGGGGGCTTGCGCGCCACCGCAAGTTTGTGCTTGACTTCATTCTTTTCTCACTCATAATCTACAGCTTGTATGAGCCTGGTTCGCTCAGCCCAGTGCTTGTGATCAGGATCGTTCGGTAACCAGCTGAGCAGTGACACTCCTAGGAGGAGAAATGGCGAAGAAGACTGTGAAGAAGGCCGCCAAGAAGCCGGCCGCCAAGAAGGCCGCCAAGAAGCGGTAGTTGGCGCAGGCGGGGGTGACATCACCCCCGCTTTTTTTTGCTCGCAACTCTTCCGATGTTCCGGAAGTGACCATAGCGAGGGGCGGACACCCGCTCAGCATCCCACGAAAGGGGATCACCATGGCGAAGAAGACCGTGAAGAAAGCCGCGAAGAAGGTCGTCAAGAAGGCTGCCAAGAAACGCTAGTCGTTTCCCAGCCTGTACGCGAGGGGGCGTCGTGCGCCCCCTTTGTTTTGTACGGCCGTTCCCGCCGCGACCGGATCCGCCTACCCCAGTTTCCGCAGGATGAAGCACTTCAGGTAGTACGTCTCGGGCACGCCCAGCAGCACCGGATGATCGCGCGCCTGCATCCGCTTCTCGATCACCGCCACCCGCGCCCGCGCATCCACCGACGCGTCGTACACAATCTGGCCGAACAACCCTTCGTCCACGTGGTACGAACACGAACACGTCACCAGCACGCCGCCGGGCCGCAGCAGTTTCAGCGCGCGCAGGTTGATCTCCTTGTACCCCGCGTACGCCTTCTCCACCGCGTCCTTGCTCTTCGCGAATGCCGGCGGGTCGAGCACAATCGTATCGAACCGCTCGCCGCTGCGCTCCATGTTGCGCAAGGCGTCGAACACGTTGCCGCACCGGGCCTCGATGTTCGCCAGGCTGTTTCGCGCCGCGTTGCGGCGAATCTGGGCGACCGCGTCCTCCGACACGTCGAGCGCCACCACCTCGTCGCAGCGGTCGGCCAGCTGCAGGGCGAACGCGCCGTGGTAGCTGAACCCGTCCAGCATCCGTCCGTGGGCGTAGACGCGGGCCGCCGCGCGGTTCTCGCGCTGATCCAGGAAGAGCCCCGTCTTCTGGCCGTGCCACGGATCGACGTCGACGGCCACCCGCCCGTCCCGCACGGGCACCACCTCGGGCACCTCCCCGGCCAGCAGCGTCACCGCTTCATCGAGCCCTTCCAGGCGGCGCACCTTGACATCGTGCCGCGCCAGGATGCCCAGCGGCGCCACCAGTTCCTGCAGCAGCGAGACGATGAGCGGCAGGTGCCGGTTGGTGCCCTGCGACAGGGCCTGCAGGACGAGGTACCGGTCGTACTGGTCCACCACCAGCGACGGCAGCAGATCGGCTTCGCCATGCACCAACCGGAACGCCGTCGCGTCGATCTCGAGCCGCTGCCGGAACGCGATCGCCGAGGCCAGGCGCGCGCGCCACATGGCGTCGCCCGCCGGCTCGTCCCCGATCGTCAGCATCCGCAGCGTAATCTGCGACTGGTCGCTGAACAGCGCCCGCCCGACGACCCGCCCGCGCGGGTTGCGCACGACGACCGTTTCGCCGCCTTCGGCGCGCACGTCGGCCACGTCCGTGCGGTAGATCCAGGGATGTCCGATTCTCACGCGTTCTTCACCACGCGCGGACACGATGACGGACGGTTCTGTAGGTTTCATCGGTACCAGCTTACTGGGGATTGGGG
>CAYJPV010000043.1:0-20312 GCA_964372095.1 uncultured Vicinamibacterales bacterium
GTTGGGGGCTGGGGAAGGCAGGGGTGCTTCTTGCTTCTTGCTTCTTGCTTCTACCCAGGTCCGCATCGGAGATCCGTGATGACCAGTGGTGCGCGGACGGTAGCTTTGCTTGTGCTGGTGGCCGCGCTGACGGTGGCCTGCTCGTCGCAGCCGGTTGATCCGGCGGCGGCGTATGCCGCAACACTGCTCGCGGCCCGCGCGCAGAAGGACGAGGCGTTCCGGAACCAGCCGGACCAGCCCATCCCGCCTTCGCGGTACGCCGAATTCCTGCCGTTGAAGTACTTCGCGCCGGACCAGTCCTACGAAGTACCAGCGTCCTTGCGCCAGATGCCGGCACGTACACCTGTCCGCATACCCACCTCAACCGGGAAGATGCGTGACATGGAAGTGGTGGGAACGCTCGCCTTCACGCTGAAGGGTCAGGCCCTGTCGCTGGTCGCCCTCGTTGAGGCGGGCACGCCGCCCGACAGGCTGTTCGTGCCATTCACCGACCTCACGAGCGGCACCGAAACGTACGCAGCCGGCCGGTACCTGGAACTGGATCGGTCGGCGACCGGCGTGTACGTCATCGACTTCAACCGGGCGTTTCACCCGTTCTGTTACTACAATGCGGACTACGACTGCCCGTACCCTCCGCCGCAGAACCGGCTGCCCGTGCCCATCAGGGCCGGAGAGAGACTGGCGGCGCCGGTTACGCCGGCCATGACACGATGACGCCGGGCCCTCGATGCCCCTTCGAACACGAGACTGACTGCATGCACCTCCAGGCGGTGGTTTTTGATTTCGACGGTGTCATCGCGGATACGGAACCCGTCCACCTTCTGGCGTTTCAGGAAGAACTGAGGGCGATCGGCCTCGCACTGAGCCAGCAGGAGTATCTGGACCGGTACCTCGGCTACAACGACCGGGAAGGGTTCGCCGCCGTCGCCGCGGCCAGCGGGCGCACGCTGGAGGCCGAAGAGATCGAGCAGCTGATTGCCCGCAAGACCGTGCGTGTCCAGGCCCTGCTGGGATCGACGTCGCTGCTGTTCCCCGGCGTCGAACGTCGCATCCGGGAGTGGAGCGCCCGCGTGCCCGTGGCGATTGCGTCGGGAGCGCTCCGCGCGGAGATCGACACCATTCTGAACGCGACCGCCCTCTCAACCTGCTTCCGCGCGATCGTCACCGCAGACGATCCCGTGGACAGCAAACCTTCCCCACACCCCTATATGTTGGCGATGTCGCGCCTGGCCGATGGCCACGGGAACGGATCACCCCTGCGGCCCGAACGATGCGTGGCTATCGAAGACTCCGTGTGGGGCATCGTCTCGGCGCGCGCGGCCGGGATGCGGGTCGTCGCCGTCACCACGTCGTATGGCGCGAGTGCCTTGAGTGAAGCCGACCTCGTCGTGCCCGCAGTCGAAGATCTGACGCTCGACATGCTGGACCACGTCGTCGCCGCTCGTACGTAGCCCCGGGGATCCCGCCTCCGCGCATCCCGCTCTGGCGCGGCCTCGACGAAGCTCGAAGAACGCAGTCGGGTCAGCCCCGGGGACCCCGGACCTGACCGCCTTCGCCAAGGCTTTGGCGGTCCGCCGACACGCTTCGCGCGATGGCGGAAGGTCCGGGGCTACGCACCTGGCCCCCCTTCACTAGCACCCATTCGGCCCGCCGCAGTGATCCAACCACACCACCCGTCGAATCCGAATGTTTGAAGCAGAACGTTCGTTCGGCGGTTTTGGCTTGAGTTTCCTGTGACATTTGGGTTACAACCGTCGGCACGCTACCTGCAACAGCCCTGGGCATAGGGCACCGCTTGTTTGTTTGTCTGGCTTCAGACCACTATGTGAGGAGGACTGCATGAAGCCTTCGCGAGTCGTACTCTTCGCGATCCTGCTTGTGATCACGAGTGTCGCCCCCGGATTCGCCCAAGCAACGGGTGATATCTCGGGCAAGGTGACCGACAACTCCGGCGCGGTGATGCCTGGCGTCACCGTGACGCTGACCGGCGCGGCGGGGTCCCAGTCGGCCGTCACGTCGGAGACAGGCTCCTTCGTGTTCCCGCGCTTGGTCGTTGGCGCGTATTCGGTCAAGTTCGAACTGGCCGGATTCAAGACCGTCGTGCGCGAAGGGATCAGGGTCAGCCTCAACTCGCGCGTCACGGTGGATCAGAGCCTGGAGATCTCAACCATCCAGGAGACCGTCACGGTCACGGGTGAGAATCCGCTGGTGGATACGACCGAGACCGGCACGCAGGCGACCTTCAACCGCGAGATGCTCCAGAGCATTCCGTCCGCCCGCGACCCCTGGGTCATCCTCGAGCAGACACCGGGCATCACGATGGACCGCGCCAACGTCGGCGGCTCCCAGTCCGGACAGCAGTCAGGCTACATTTCGCGCGGGTCGTCCACGGGCAACAACAAGTGGACGATCGACGGTGTCGATATCACCGACATGTCGGCCACCGGCGCGTCGCCGATCTACTACGACTTCGACATGCTCGAAGAGATGCAGGTCGTCACGGGCGGCGCCGACGCGTCCCAGCAGACCGGCGGTGTGGGCATCAACATGGTCACGCGCAGCGGCGGCGACAAGTTCAAGGGCTCGGGGCGCTACTATCTGACCGACGAGCAGTTCCAGGGCGACAACATCACAGACGACATCAAGCGGCAGCGCGCGGGTTCTGGCGCGCCCATCAAGCACATCTATGACTACGGCTTCGAGATCGGCGGTCCGATCCTGCGCGGCAAGCTGTGGTACTGGGGCAGCTACGCGAAACAGGACATTGCCGCCGGCATCGTGGGTTTCTACAACGCGACGCCGGAATGCCAGTCGATCAAGGCGCAGCTGGCAGCAGATCCGCTGGCGCCAATCGAGACGAAAGACGTCAGGGCCTGCCTCGGCAACGATGGCACGATTCTCGACAACTACAACCTCAAGCTCAGCTGGGCTGTGACCCGCAACAACAAGTTCTCGTTCCAGAACACCTGGGCCGCCAAGACGAAGAACGCGCGTAACGCATCGGACACGCGGCCGATCGAGACCACCTACCGCCAGGGGGCCGTGTCCAGCAAGTACGGCACATGGGGCTGGGATGTGGGTCCGTCGCCGCTGTGGAAGGCGAACGACCAGCACATCTTCAGCGACCGACTGCTGCTCGACGTGGCGTGGTCGCACCTGGGCAACAACTTCATCCTCGACTTCCACGAAGACTCGCTGAACGACGTGCAACGCAAGCTCGAGGTGCCGACTGGCGTGTACTCGACGTCTTTCGATCGTTCCGGCCCGTACATCCGGCCGACCGCGAGCGTCGACGCGACGATCAGCTACTTCCTGCCCGGCGTGCTTGGCGGCGATCACTCCTGGAAACTGGGCGCCCGTTACCGTACCGCGAGAGAACACTCTGAACTCCACGTCGGCGGCAACACGGAGGCCCGGTTCAGCAGCCCCGCCGGGGCGCCGTACACGGTGTCGGATTCCGCCACGCTCTACCGGGACTCGATCACCAACTACATGCTGCGGACCGCCGCGGTCTACTTGCAGGACACCTACACGCGTAACAAGCTGACGGTGAAGGTCGGCCTGCGGTACGACCGGCAGTGGAACGAGGCGCTGAAGTCAGAGGTGCCCGCGCACCCGTTCGCTCCTCAGTGGCTGCCGGCCGTGACGTTCGATGGCGCGGACGGCGGGGTGGTGTGGAACGACTTCTCGCCGCGCCTGGGCCTGACCTACGACCTGACAGGCCAGGGCAAGACGGTGGCCAGTGCGTCCTGGGCCATCTACTACGGTCAGCGATCGCCGGGGCAGGGCGTCAGCCCGTTGAATCCGGTGACGTCGGCCAGCATCCGGTTCCCCTGGAGCGATGCGAACCGCGACGGCAAGGTCACGGCGAACGAACTGGACTACACCCGGATCCTGACGTTCGGCGGCAACTACAATCCCGACAATCCTTCGCAGTTGACGACAGTCGGAACGGTCGATCCCAACGTGAAGAACGATCGTACGCAAGAGATCGTCGTCGGGATCGACCACGAACTGTTCAGCGGAGTGGGCGTGGGGGCCAGCTACATCTGGCGCAAGTACGACCAGTTCCTGTGGAACGACACACTGAACTTCACCAGCGCCGACTACCGGGAGGTACCTTACACGCCGCCCGCCTCCGCGTGCACGCAGCCCAACGCCCGTTGCACGGCGGTGACGTACTGGGAACCGACCAAGGCCATCCCCGCACCCTACGTGTACACGAACATCCCGGATCGGTACCGCAACTTCAACGGCGTCGAATTGACGCTGCGGAAGAGGTACTCGAACCGCTGGAGCGCCAACGCCAGCTTTGCGTACAACGACGCGAAGGATTACTGGGATTCGGCGGCGGCCTACGAGGACCCGACCCAGATCTCGAAACTGAACGGCGCTCAGTACGCGCCCGAGTCGGGCGGCAGCGGTATCGACAATGTGTTCACGAATGCCAAGTGGCTCGTCAAGGTGACGGGCCTCGTGACCTTGCCGTTCGATTTCAACGTCGGTGCGTTCTACAACGCCCGCCAGGGGTACCCGATGCCCCAGTTCATCCTGTCGCCGTCGCGGAACAACCGGGCCGGCCAGGTGCGAATCTATCTGGATCCGCTCGGCGACGTGCGGCTGCCGAACTTCCAGTCAGTCGACCTGAAGATCGACCGGGCTTTCGCGATCAAGCGACTGCGCGTCATCCCGAGCATCGACCTCTTCAACGCTCTGAACGCCAACACCGTGCTGGCGCGGCGTATTCAGCAGAATTCCTCCACGGCGGGGAATATTTCCGGCATCGTCGCGCCGCGTATCCTGCGGTTCGGCGTGCGCGCGACGTGGTAGAAAGCTAGGGATTGGGGTTTTGGGGGTGGGGTATGGGGGGCAACACGCCCCTGCCCCCACCCTTCTCCCCATTTCCGTGCCCTTCTCGTCCAGCCGGGCCGAATCGGAACATCCCTTGCCCCTTGTCCCTTGTCCCTTGTCCCTAGCCCCTAGCCCCTAGCCCCTAGCCCCTAGCGCAGCTGTGCTACCATCCTCCTCCATCGGATGGCGGCAACCGCCATGGTCCCCTTCCCGCGCCATTCTTCCGCAAGGAGCTTCGATGCCTCAGCGATTCCGGACGGTGCTCTGGCTCGCGGCAGCCGTGTGTCTCGCCCTGCCGATGGGCGACATGGCAGCCCAGACCCAGGCCAAGAAACCCATCAGCTACGACGCGTATGACAGCTGGACGTCGATCCAGGGAACAAAGATCTCCCGGGACGGCACCTGGCTCGTCTATGCCTTGACGCCGCAGGACGGCGATCCTGAACTCGTCGTGCGCAACCTGAAGACCGGATCCGAAACCCGCCAGGCCCGCGGGCGGGACGCGGTCATCACGGCGGACGACAAGTTCGTGGTGTTCACGATCGCCGCGCCCAAGGCCGACGTGGACAAGGCCAAGAAGGACAAGAAGAAGCCCGAGGAACAACCGAAACCCGGCTTGGGCGTTCTCAACCTGGCGTCAGGCGAGGTGTTTTCGGCCCAGCGCGTCAAGAATTTCAAAGTTCCGGAAGACTCGGGCAAGTTCGTCGCGTTCCTGCTCGAAGCGCCCGAGAAGAAGGCGGACGCACCCAAGGCCGACCCCAAGCCGGAAGCCAAGCCTGAGGCCAAGCCGGAGGACGCCAAGAAGCCCAAAGAGAAGAAGAAGGACCCGGGCACGGATCTGATCGTGCGCGAACTGGCCACGGGCAGCCAGGCAACCATCGCCGAGGTCACCGAGTACGTCTGGGCCAAGGACGGCAGCTGGCTGGCCTACGGCACGGCGTCCACCGCCAAGACGCCCGAGAAGGACGGCGCGTTCGCGCGCCGCGCCGACGGCGTGACGAAAGCCCTCGCAACGGGGCTGGGCCACTATAAGGGGTTCGTCTTCGACGAGAAGGCAACGCAGTTGTCCTTCCTCAGCGATCGCGACACGTACAAGGACAATCCGGCAGTCTACAAGCTGTATCACTGGCTGCCATCGGCCGAGACCGCCACGGAACTCGTGGCCGGCACCACCCCGGGTATGCCGGCCGGCATGGTCGTCAGCGAGAACGGACGGATCGAGTTCGCGAAGGAGGGGTCACGGCTGTATTTCGGGTACTCCGCTCCGCCGGCGGCCGAGCCGGCCGACAACGAGCCCGACACGGTCAAGGTGGACATCTGGAACTACAAGGACGCGTTCCTCCAGCCGATGCAGAAAGTCCGCGCGGAGGAAGAGAAGAAGAGGAACTACCGCGCGGTCGTTCACCTGAAGGACAGACGGCTTGTCGCACTCGCGTCCGGCGACATGCCCGAGGTGACGGTCAACGACAACCCGGTGGTTGCGCTCGGCTCGTCCGACGTGCCGTATCGCCAGCTGGTTTCGTGGGATGCGTCGCACAACGACTACTACGCCGTCACGCTGCAAGACGGGTCGCGCAAGAAGATCGTCGAGAAGTCGCGCTTCGGCGTCACCCTCTCGCCGGAGGGTACGTACCTCCTGTCGTTCAATGCCGACGACAGTCACTGGTATTCCATCCGCGTGAGCGACGGGACCAGGACGAACATCACCGGCAAGCTCGGCGTGCGGTTCGAGGACGAGTCGACCGACACACCCGAACCTGCACGGGCGTACGGCACCGCCGGCTGGACGTCCGGCGACCGTTCCGTTCTGCTCTACGACAAGTACGACATCTGGGAAGTGCGTCCAGACGGCACGGATGCGCGTCTCGTGACCGCTGGTGCGGGCCGCAAGAGCCGCACGGTCTTCCGCTACGTGCGCACGGACGCCGACGCACGTACGGTGGCCACGGACAAACCGCTGCTGCTATCGGCCGTGAACGACGTCACGAAAGCAACCGGCTACTACCGCGTGACGCCAACCGAGGGAGCAGCCCAGCCGGCGACGAAACCCGTGAAACCCGCTCGGGGCGCCAAGGCGGCTCCGCCGCCCCCACTGCCGCTGGCGGCCGGATACGGCGAGCCGCAGAAGCTCATCATGGTCGACAAGTTGCTCGCCAGCCCCGGTGGCGGCGGAGGACCGTTCGGCGGCGGCGGTGCCGGCATCCTCAAGCCGAAGAACGCCGACAGCCCCATCATTCTCACGGCGCAGCGATTCGATGAGTTCCCGGACCTCTGGACGGCGGGCCCGAACTTCGAGAACCTCACGAAGATCACCAACGCGAATCCACAGAAGGCGAACTACGTCTGGGGACGCTCGGAACTGATCGACTACCGCAACGCCGACGGCAAGCCGCTGCGGGCCATCCTGACCAGGCCCGACAACTTCGATCCGTCGAAGAAGTACCCGCTGATGGTCTACATCTACGAAGAACTGACGAATGGACTTCACCGTTTCGTCAATCCTGGCCCCGGCACCAGTATCAATGTCAGCCGCTATGTCAGCAACGGTTACATCGTCCTTCAGCCCGACATCGTCTACGACATCGGTTTCCCGGGAGAGAGCGCGTACAAGTGCGTGCTGCCCGCCGTTCAGAAGATCGTCGACCAGGGGTACATCGACCCCGAGCGGATCGGGATTCAGGGCCACAGCTGGGGCGGCTACCAGATCACGTATCTGATCACGCGCACGGACATGTTCCGCGCCGTCCAGGCGGGAGCGTCGGTATCCAACATGGTCAGCGCCTACGGTGGCATCCGCTGGGGCACGGGTATGTCTCGGGCGTTCCAGTACGAGCGGACGCAGAGCCGCATCGGCGGTCCGCCATGGGCGAAAGAACTCGAGTTCTTCGAAAACTCACCGATCTTCTGGGTGGAGAAGGTCAACACCCCTTACCTCAGCATCCACAACGACGATGACGATGCCGTGCCGTGGTACCAGGGGATTGAGTTCTTCTCTGCATTGAGGCGGCTGGGCAAAGAAGCGTACATGTTCAACTACAACGGCGAGAAACACGGCCTGCGCGAGCGCGAGAACCAGAAACACTGGACCGTGCACCAGGACGAGTTCTTCGATCACTACCTCCTGGGCAAGCCCAGGCCATCGTGGATGGACACCGGGGTCCCGTACACGGAGCGCGGCAAACGGGACGTCAAGGGGATGTACAAGAAGTAGGGGCTCGGGGCTCGGGGCTCGAGGCTAGGGACTAGGGGCTAGGGACTAGGGGCTAGGGGCCAGGGAAAGGCACCCCAGTCCCCAGTCCCCGCCAGCAACCATCCAATCCAGCGGATCCAGGTCTTCACGGATCCCGCTTTCCGGATCTGCCGAAGCGCCAATCAACGAATTAGTAAGAAAACACGAATGATCTTGACTGGCACGGGTTTGGCTAATAGCATCTCCGACCAATCTGGACGTTCGTTCTAGTCGTCGTCGTCGTTGTCAGCACGGTCTTCACCCCCACCGTCTGAGTTCGTCGTCGCCAGGCTATCCCCCGAATGACGTTCGCCCCCATTTTATCCAGTGGTCGACGTGTGTCGACGCACTGCAGATGCTCTATTTCGAGGAGGAACGGATGAAACGTCGGGTCCTGGCACTACTCATGTTGGTAGCGCTCCTCGGCAGCGTCACGATGGCTGCCGCCCAGAACACCGGTGAGATCTACGGGAAGGTCACAGACGAAAGCGGCGGTGTCATGCCGGGCGTCGCGGTGACCCTGAGCAGCACGGTGCTGTTGCAGCCGCAGACCTTTATCACGACGGAAACGGGCACGTACCGCTTCCCGCAGCTTCCGATCGGTCTCTACAGCCTCAAGTTCGAGTTGGCCGGATTCAAGACCGTCATCAAGGAAGGCATCCGTATCGAGATCGGCTTGAGCGCCCAGATGAACCAGGCGCTCCAGATCTCCACGCTCCAGGAGACTGTCACCGTCAGCGGCGAGACGCCGCTCGTCGACCTGAAAGACACGGGCAAGACCAACCGCTTCACGCAGGAGGCCCTGCAGAGCATCCCGTCGGCCCGCGACCCGTGGGTCATCATTGAGCAGTCGGCCGGCGTGGCCATGGACCGCCAGAACGTCGGCGGCAGCGCGTCGGGTCAGCAGTCGAACTTCGTGGCCCGCGGCGCGGCCATGTCGCAGCAGAAGTGGAACCTTGACGGCGTCGACGTAACCGACATGTCGGCCACGGGCGGGTCGCCCGTATACTACGACTTCGACGCCTTCGAAGAGATGCAGATCTCGACGGGCGGCGCGGACGTCACGATGCAGTCCCCGGGCGTCGGCGTGAACCTGGTGACCAAGAGCGGGACCGACAAGTTCCGCGGGTCCGGCCGTGCGTACATCACGGACGAGAAGTTCCAGTCGAACAACGTGGACGACGCACTGCGCCTGACCGGCGTGAACACCGGCAACCCGATCCAGAACATTCTGGATTATGGCATCGAGGCCGGCGGCCCCATCAGGAAGGGCCGCGCGTGGATCTGGGGCAGCTACGGCAAGCAGAACATCAAGGTCGGCATCAACAACTTCTATCTGCCGTCGGCAGAATGCCAGGCCATGAAGGCCGCGCCGCTGACCTACTCGCTCGAAGATATCCGCGGCTGCCTGAGCAGCGACGAGACGTTGCTGAACAACTACAACGCCAAACTGGCGCTGCAGACGTTCAGGAACAACCAGCTGTCGCTCTACTTCAACGGCGCCGAGAAGGTTCGCAATGCCCGCGACGCGTCCGACCTGCGGCCGTTGGAAACAACCTATCGTCAGCTGGGTGTCACCGACGAGTCTCTGGGCTCGAAGTGGTGGAAGACCGGCATGCCGAAGACCTACAAGATCGGCGACCGCCACATCTTCAGCGACCGCTTCATGATGGAAGCCCAGTACGCCCACGTGGGCAATAACTTCGCCATCACCTACCACGAGGACTCGCTGTCCGAAGTCCAGCCCAGCTACGAGACGACCACTGGCCTCTGGGGCCGTTCGTACTTCAGCTACATTTACGTTCGCCCGACCGACAGCGTCGACATCACCGGCAACTACTTCCTGGCCGGCGTCCTCGGCGGCGACCACGCCATCAAGTTCGGCTTCAAGTACCGCAATGATATCGCGCTCTCCCAGAGCGACATCGGCGGCGACGCGTACGCGCGCTTCACGAACGGCGTGGCCCGCGAAGCCCAGCTATACCGCGCGTCGACCACCGAGTACAGCCTCCACAATCGCTCGGTCTACCTGCAGGACAGCTACAGCCGTAAGAAGATGACGATCAACGTCGGCCTGCGGTTCGACTATCAGAACGATGGCGCGAATCCGCAGGTGGCCGACGCGCACCAGTTCTTCGGCAAGGCCACGTACGCAGGCGTCTACAACGGCGTGACCTACCCCGGCGCGGTGTTCAACCAGCTGCCGACGCTCCAGTTCGACGGCGCCGAGTCCGGCGTGTCGTTCAAGGACATCTCCCCGCGCGTGGGCATCACCTACGACATCACGGGCAACGGCCGCACGGTTGTCAAGGCCAACTACGCCCGCTACGCCGGCCAGCAGGGCACCGGGAACATGTCGAGCGTCTACAACACGCTGGTCTTCACCACAGTTCGTTACCCGTGGGTGGACATCAACGGGGACAGGTTCATCCAGGCGAACGAAGTCGTCATGACGACGGCACCGCTGTCGTGGACCTCCGGGTACAGCTACACGAATCCGTCGCAGACGACCACCACCGGCACGGTCGACTCGAACCTGAAGAACGAATACACCCACGAACTGCTGGTCACCTTCGACAAGCAGTTCGGCTCAGAGCTCGCCTTCAGCGCGAGCTACATCTGGCGTAAGTACGGCAACTTCCGCTGGAACGACCGGCTCAACTGGAGTTCGGACAACTACACGTCCGTCTCCTTCACGCCTGCCGCCACCGCGTGCCCGGCCGGATCCCGATGCGAAACGGTCAGCTACTTCCAGCCCACGAGCCAGATTCCGAGCGCGTACGTCCTGACGAACCAGCCGGACTATTCGCGCGACTTCAACGGGATCGAGATCACCGCCAGGAAGCGCATGTCGCATCACTTCTCGGCGAACGCCAGCTTCTCGTACAACGACGCCAAGGTGCACTACGACTCGCCGGCCTCGTACGAAGACCCGACGAACATCGAGAACCTGAATGGCGCACAGTACGCGCCGGAATCGTCGTCGAGCGGTCTCGGCAACGTATTCGTGAACGCCAAGTGGATCTTCCGCGCGTCCGCCGTGGTTCAGGCACCGCTCGGTATCAACCTGGCCGCCTTCTACAACGCCCGCAGCGGCTACCCGTTCCTGCAGGCGATACTGACGCCGACCCGGCCCTTCTCGGCCGGCCAGGCCACCGTGTACCTGGATCCCCTCGGCGACAACCGTCTGCCGAACTTCCAGACGGTCGACTTCAAGATCGACCGCTCCTTCACGCTGTTTGGCAAGGTCCGCGTGGTTCCGGCCATCGACGTGTTCAACCTGCTGAACGGCAACACCCAGTTGTCGATTCGCGGCACGCAGAACGCCTCGAACGCGAACTCGGTCAGCTCGATCCTGGCGCCGCGCGTCGTCCGATTCGGCGCGCGTATCGCCTGGTAGACAACTGGGGATTGGGGGTTGGGGATTGGGGATTGGGGGAGACACCTCAGTCCCCGGTCCTCAAGCCTGGAAGTACGAAAGGGGCGGTGCCCAACGCGGGCACCGCCCCTTTTTTTCCTTCGCCGCATGGTCTCGTCCCACCACTACTGTCTACTGACTACTTCCTACTCCCCTGCTTCTTGCTTCTTCTCTTGTCACCTATAGCGTGCACTTCCGATCCAGGTGCGTGTATCCCCCGTCCACGTGGACGATCTCCCCTGTCGTATGAGATGACGCGTCCGACGCAAGGAACACGATCGCCGCGGCGACCTCGCGCGGCGAGGTCATCCGGCGGCCCAAGGGGACGGTGCGCTCGATGCGACGGAGGGTCTCGTCGGGGTTGGGCTGCGTACGTATCCAGTCCGAGTAGAGCGGCGTCATCACCTCCGCTGGCACGACGGTGTTCACCCGGATCCCGAGTGGCGCGAGTTCGACGGCCCACTCCCGCGTCAGGGCATTCATCGCGCCTTTGGAGGCAGCGTATCCCGAGGTCCCGCCCTGACCGGTTTCGGCCACCTTCGAGGAGACATTGACAATGTTGCCGCGGACCGCCTGAAGGTGCGGCAGGGCGTAGTGGGCCAGATCGAACACGTGGAAGAGGTTGCGCTCGAGCGACAGCCTGAACGCCGCCGGCCCGGCCGCCAGCGAAGCATTGTCGTTCGCGCCCGCGTTGTTGATCAGCACGTCAAGGCGCCCGAACGTCCCAACGGTCTGCCGCATGACAGCCTCGGCCGTCTCGGGGCGGCCGAGTTCGGCTTCAATGAACAGCATCCGGTGGCGCGCGGCGAAGCCTGGCAGGAACGCCTGGACTTCCGGGGTGATCCTGGACGCAATAGCGACCATCGCGCCTTCGTCGGCGAGCAACTCGGACGCGGCCGCACCGATGCCTGATGCACCGCCGGTGATGAGGACGACCTTGCCACTGAAGCCGAGTTCCATCATCTCCTCCCCGCGATCACAACTCCTGCTCCGCCCGGCGAGCCTTCGCGGCGAAGATCAGCACCGGCCCCATGCAGGCCGCCAGCACCCAGTACGCGGGCTTAAAACTCCCGGTCGCATCGGCGATCCGGCCCAGCAGCAACGGAATCAGCGCGCCGCCCACGATGGACATGACGAGGAACGACGACCCCATCTTCGTGTGTGCCCCGAGCCCTCGCAGCGCGAGGGAGAAGATCGTCGGGAACATGATGGACATCAGGAACTTCACGCCCATCACCAGATACGGCGCGACGTGGCTTGTGAAGACCAGGTGGTCACCAAGGCCCAACCAGACCGGCACCGGCACGATCGAAGCCGCCGCCGACGCGTTGGCGGCGACCAGGGCGCAGGCCGCCAGCAGGCCGAACACGCCGACGGCGTACGCCCCCAGCAACACGGCCGGGCTCACCCGGCTCATGATGGCCGTGCCCGCGACACGGCCCAGGAAGAAGCAGCCCAGGATGAGGCCGAGGTACGTCGTCGCGTCGTACAGGCTGAGCCCGGTCACCTCCCGCGTATAGTTCAGGAACGTCGCGTCCACGCCGACCTGCGCTCCGACGTAGAAGAACTGCGCGACCACACCCCACACGAGCAGCGGATGGCGGAAGGGCCTGAAACCCTCACGGTCTTCCGCCGCCACCGGCTCTTTGATCTCCGGCAGCTTGATCAGCATGAACACCACAGCCAGGCACGCCAGGAAACCCGCGATGCCGAGGTAGGGCGGGATCACCAGGGCTGCCTGGTCGAGCAGGTGCTGCCGTTGCGCCGACGGCTCCAGTGCGCCAAACGCCGCCTCGCTCATCGTCTCGGGCCTGATGATGACCTTCGAGAGCCACAGGGCGGCAACGACCGCACCCAGTCCATTGAAGCTCTGGGAGACGTTCAGACGGAACGAGGCCGTGGCCGGATCTCCGAGCACGGCGATGTAGGGATTGGCCGCCGTCTCGAGAAATACCATACCCGACGCCGTCACAAAGAGCGCAATCAGGAAGACCGGGAACCGCGCGACGTTGGCCGCCGGCACGAACAGCAGGCAGCCGGCGGCGGCAACCAGGAGCCCCGCGATGATGCCAGCCCTGTAGCCGAAGCGGCGCATCAGCATGGCCGTCGGGACGGCCATCAGGAAGTAGGCCATCCAGTTCGCGACGTCAACGAACATCGACTGCGTGTTGCTCAACTGGCAGGCGTTCTTGAGCTTGGGGATCAACACCGGCAGCAGGTTGTTGGTCAGGCCCCAGCAGAAGAAGAGCGACGTCACGAGGGCCACCGGCAGCCAGTGGCTCCGGCCCGCGGGCGAGGGGGGCGCGCTGCTCACGTCCGTGTCCACGCCCGGGCGACCTGACGCTGGGTGCCCAGGCCTTCGACGCCCAGTTCCATGACGTCTCCGGGGACGAGGTACTTCGGCGGCTTCATGCCCAGACCGACACCCTCCGGCGTGCCCGTCGAGATGACGTCCCCGGGCAGCAACGTCATGAACCGGGAGATGTACGACACCAGATGGGCGCACCCGAAGACCATGTCGCCGGTGGTCGAGTCCTGGCGGCGTTCGCCGTTGACCGTCAGCCAGAGGCGCAGCGCCTGCGGGTCGGGCACCTCGTCGGCCGTCACGAGCCACGGCCCGAGCGGCGCGTAGGTATCGGCAGACTTGCCCTTCACCCACTGCCCCGTCCCTTCGAGTTGCCACTGCCGCTCGGAGTAGTCGTTGTGCAGGCAGTACCCGGCGACGTGGCTCATGGCGTCGGCATCGCTGACGTACGACGCGCGGGCCCCGATGACGATGGCCAGTTCAACTTCGTAGTCGGTTTTCACGGACTCTTGGGGAATCACGAGCGGGTCGGACGGTCCGGTGATGGCGGTGGTCGACTTGAAGAAGAGGACCGGCTCTTTGGGCGGCTCCGATCCCGACTCGCGCGCGTGTTTGGCGTAGTTCATGCCGATGCAGATGATCTTCGACGGCCGTGCCACGCACGGTCCGGTCCGCACGGCATCAGGGACAACGGGACACGACGCGGCATGGCTGTCGACCCAGGCCGCGAGCCTGGCGACGCCGCCGGTCCCGAAAAAGGTCTCGTCGAAGTCGTCGCAGAACGCCGAGACGTCCCGGCGCACGCCGTCCACCAGCACGCAGGGTCTCTCGGCCCCGGTCTCACCGCATCGCATGAGTTTCATCGTCAGGTCCTCAATTCGTCTTGCAGTGGACGAAGCCGCCGTCGATGCCCACGCACGTCCCCGTAATGAACGACGCATCATCCGACGCCAGGAACACGGCCAACTGCGCGACCTCCCGCGGTTCGCCCATTCTCCCGATCGGCTGCGTGGCCGCCAGTTTGTCGAACATCTCGCGTTCGCGGCCCGGGTAGTTGCGCGCGAGGAACCCGTCCACGAACGGCGTGTGAATCCGGGCGGGCGCAATCGCGTTCACCCGGATACCCTGCTTCACGTAGTCCGTGGCCATCGCATACGTCATGGTCAGAACGGCGCCCTTGCTCATGGCGTACGCCAGCCGGTCCGGAATACCCAGATGCGACACGACCGACGCCAGGTTGATGATCACGCCCGCCTTGTTCTTCATGTGCGGCACGGCCGCCTTCATCGCGTGGTAGGTGCCCTTCACGTTGATGGCGTACACACGGTCCAGTTCGTCGGGGGAACAGGCTTCGATGTTGCCCACAGCCGCAACGCCCGCCGAGTTGACGAGCACGTCCAGCCGGCCATGTTTGCGGACGAGCGACGCGAAGAGCCGCTCGACGCTCCCCAGCTCGGTGACGTCCGTGGCCGAGAACGCCGCCGAGCCGCCGGCTTTGCGGATAGCCGCCGCCACTCTTGTTCCGGCCACCCGGTTGACGTCCACCACGAGCACGTGCGCGCCCTCAGCCGCGAAGGCGTCCGCCACCGCATGCCCAATCCCCGACGCCGCACCTGTGACGACGGCCACTTTTCCCGCGAGCCGACCTGCCGGTTTCTTCATGATGTCGAATCCAATCCGTAGAATGCCGAGGCATTGCCGCCCATGATGGCCTCCTGCTCGGACGCGGAGAGCCTTGAGACGAATGAAGCCGCCACATCGTAGACCCGGTCGTAGGATGCCGCAAGCAGGCAGACGGGCCAGTCGGATCCGTACATCACACGGCGGGGACCGAACGCCTCCAGCACCGTGTCCATGTAGGGAGTCAGGTCGCCTGGCGTCCATCGGGCGTGGTCGGCTTCGGTCACCAACCCCGACAGCTTGCAGGATACGTTCGGCCGGCGCGCCAACTCGGCGAGATCCGTACGCCACGGCTCGACCGCGCCGCCCGCAATGCGCGGCTTGGCCAGATGGTCGAGGACGAAGCGTGTCTCGTCAGGGCAACGGTCCACCAGTGCGACCGCTTCCGCCAGTTGATCCGCAAAGATGAGGATGTCGTACGACAGTCCGTATCGGGCCAGCCTGGCCACACCGCATACGAATGCCTCACGCACGAGGAACCCCGCCGGCTCGCCCTGGGCGATGTGCCGCACGCCCTTGAACAGGCGGTGCCCGGCCCATCGCTCCAGGTCCGCATCCACGGCCGGCTGAGCCAGGTCAACCCATCCCACGACACCCCTGACAACCGGCGAGGCGCTGGCAAGCCCGAGCAGGTAATCGTTCTCGCCGTGGTGCTGTCTCGCCTGGACGGCTACGCATCCGTCCAGGCCTGTGGCGGACAGATGCGGCGCGAGATCGTCGGGACCGAAACTGCGCGCCAGGGCGCGCATGGCCACCGGATCGATCCAGGCGTACTCGGCGGGATCGTAGTCCCAGAAATGCTGATGCGCGTCGATACGCACCTAGCAGATACCTCGTGCGGCGCACTGGTCGCTCAGGCAGAAGATCTCGGTCATCTCCATCCACTTCTCGCCCGCCGACTCGGGCGGGGGCACCTGCACGGACCCCATCAGCGTCTCCCACTCCGCGATGCGCGGATGCGCTGCGGCATACCGGTCCCAGTCGCGCGCGGGGTCGAACGCCTCGACGCACTCGCACAACATGAACAGGCGGTTTCCCGCGATCCAGATACGCATCTCGGTGATGCCCACGCCGCGCAGCGCGCTCAGCACTTCCGGCCACACCCGTTCGTGTTCACGCCGGTAGAACGAGATCGATGCCGGGTCGGCCTTCAGGTGGCAGGTCTTCGCGTATCGTTTCATGGGGTCACCTCAGGCCGGTGCGCCGCGTTCAGAGCGACACGCCGCGTTTCCACGGCATGAAGTCATCCTGGTTCAACTCCTCCGCCTTCACCAGCCGGCCAGACGCGACGTCGATGCAGTAGTCCAGCAATCGTTCGCCCAGGCTCTCGATGGTATCGTCGCCGTCGATCACCCCGCCCGTGTCGAAATCGATCGCGTCGTGCATATGCCGCGCGATTCGGGTGTTCGTCGAGATCTTGATCGTGGGCACGATGACATTGCCCGTCGGCGTGCCCAGTCCGGTCGTGAACAGGATCAGGTTCGCGCCGGCTCCAGCCATCGCGGTCGTCGCCTCGAGGTCGTGGCCGGGCGAGTTCAGCAGAGTCAGGCCGGGTTTCCTGACGAATCCCGGGTAGTCCTGCACGTCCACGACGGGCGACGTCCCGCCTTTCTTGCCCGCGCCCACGCTCTTGATCGCATCGGTAATCAACCCGTCGCGGATGTTCCCGGGCGACGGGTTGTTGTCCATGCTGGCTCCGCACGCATTGGCCGCGCGTTCGTAGGCTGCCATCAGGTCGAGGAACTTCCGGCCGAGTTCCGGCGTGACGGCCCGCCGCACGAGGTCCGGTTCGGCGCCTGCCAGTTCCGGGAACTCCGCCAGCACGCTGGCGCCGCCCAGCGCCACGACCACGTCGCTGACGTGGCCCACCACGGGGTTTGCGCTGATGCCCGAGAAGCCGTCCGACCCGCCGCACTTGACGCCGATGGTCAGGGCCGACAGAGGCGCCGGTCCCCGCCGCGCCGCGTTCGCCGCAGCCATGCCGTCGAACGTCACACGAATGGCCTCTTTCATGAGCGTCTGCTCGGTGCCGGATCGTTGCTGTTCGAAGAAGTGCACCGGACGGCCGTGGCCCGGACTCAGCCGATCGAGCGCCGCCTCGACGAGGTGGCGCTCGGCTTTCTCACAACCCAGGGCCACCACGGTGGCCCCGGCCGAGTTCGGATGGACGATGTAGGAGGCCAGCAGGGCGGAGAGACTGGCCGCATCGGAGGCAACACCGCCGCAACCCATGTGGTGGACGAGGAACCGGACCCCGTCGACGTTCGGGAACACCCGGCCTGGCTGGCTCGTACGCTCGGGCTCAAATGGCACCCCATCGAGCGGCGTGCCGGCCCGGTGCGCGCCGACCAGCGCGCGCAGGTACGATTCGTACGGCCCCGTGCGGCCGTAACCGAGTTCCCGGAAGAAGACCTCGCGCAGCGTGAGGAGGTTGATGTTCTCGCAGAACACGAGCGGGATGACCAGCCAGCAATTGCGGGTGCCCACACGCCCGTCGGGCCGGCGGTAACCCTGGAACGAACGCCCCGCGAACCGCGAGACGTCGGGCGCCGCCCACATGAAGTCGCCCGCACGAGCCGGATCGGCAGCGTCGGTGGCGTGTGTCGTGTTGTCGGTCCAGATGCGGCTGCCTCGCGCCAGGGCTCGCGTCGTGCGGCCGACGGTCACGCCATACTGGATGACGGGTGCGCCGGCCGGCAGGTCCACCATCGTGAACTTATGTTTGGCCGGACACGGCTCCTGCAGCGTGAGGGCACCGCCTGCCGTCTCGACGACCTGTCCGGCCGGCAAGTCACGCAGGGCGACCAGGACGTTGTCGGACGGGTGCAACTGCAGCACGAGAGACCGCATCGATCACCTCCGCGTTTCCGCAACCTCCTGGTAAAGGAACGCCGACGCCAGCACGCCGTTGAAGAACTGCTCCAGCGTGAACTTCTCGTTCGGCGCATGCGTCGCGTCGTCCGGCAGGCCAAAGCCGAAGAGCACCACGGGCGCGTTGAGCACGTCCTGGAAGTCCGCGACGATGGGGATCGATCCGCCTTCGCGCGTGAACACCGGGCGTTTGCCGAACCCCTGCTCGATGGCCCGGCCGGCCGCCTGCACGTAGATGTTGTCAAAGTCGGTCATCCACGGCTTGCCGCCGTGCAGACTGGTGACCTTCACCTCCACCGACTTCGGTGCGATCTTCCTGACGAACGCCTCGAACAGCGCGGCGATCTTCTCGGGATCCTGGTTCGGGACCAGACGCATACTGACCTTGGCCATCGCCGTGGCCGGAATCACGGTCTTCGCCCCTTCGCCCGTGAAGCCCGCCAGGAGCCCGTTCACGTCGAGCGTGGGCCTGGCCCACGTGCGCTCGAGCACGCTGTATTCCTTCTCGCCGGCCAGTCGCGGGGCGCCGAGCATCTTCTTGTAACCCACCTCGTCGAATGGCAGGCGCTTGAACTCGGCCCGCTCCTCATCCCGCAGCAGGCGCACGTCGTCATAGAACCCAGGGATCTTGATGTTGCCGGACTTGTCCTTCAGCTGGGCGATGATGTGGGCCAGCACGTTCGCCGGATTTGCCACGGCACCACCGAACGACCCGGAGTGCAGGTCTCCCTTGGTGCCGCGCACGTCGATCTGCATGTACGCCAGGCCGCGCAGGCCGTAGCAGAGCGACGGCACGCCCCGGTCGAACATCTCGGTGTCCGAGATGAGCACCATGTCGGCCGCCAGGGCCTGTCCGTTGGCGCGGATGTAGGGAGCCAGATTCTCGCTGCCCACTTCTTCTTCGCCTTCGAGGATGACCTTCAGGTTCACCGGCAGCTTGCCGGCCTTCCGCATGTGGGCCTCGATAGCCTTGAAATGAACGAACACCTGACCCTTGTCGTCGACGGCGCCGCGGGCGTAGATGTGGCCGTCGCGGACGGTCGGCTCGAAAGGCGGCGTTTCCCACAACTCGAGCGGGTCAACGGGCTGCACGTCGTAGTGCCCGTACAGCAGGATCGTTGGCGCACCCTCCGCGTGAAGCCAGTCTCCGTAGACCAGGGGATGACCGGGGGTATCAATGACCTGCACGTGCTCGAGGCCGACGCGGGTCATTTCGGCCGCCGAGTACTCGGCGCAGCGCCGCACGTCGTCCTTGTGCTCGGGCAAGGCGCTGATGCTCGGGATGGCCAGGTACTGGATGAGTTCCGACACGTACCGGTCGCGGCTCGTGTTGATGAAGTCGATGATGTCGTTCATGCCCTAATCATATAGGGGGTCGGGACAGATCGCCGAACCCCGGTCCGGGTCCACGCCCCCGGGCGAAAGACCCGGGCAACGCCCTTCCGTCCCGATTACAATCGGGGGGTGATTGTGACGCTGGAGCAGCAATACCGGACGCTGCTGGCCGTCTCCGAAGCCGTCAACGCCCACCTGTCGCTGGACGGGGTGCTGGCGGCCGTCGCGGGCGTCCTGCGCCCCCTCGTGCCCGTCGACGCCCTGGGCATCGTGACGGTGGACGGAGAGACGCTGCGGCCCCATGCCGTTCATATTGAGGGCCAGACGCCCCGCACCGGGGAGTCGCTGCACGAAGCCGTTGCCCGCCTGCTGGAGCTCTCCCGGGACGAGTACGAAGCGCGGTTCGGCCGGCCGATGGCGTTCGACGGCTCGGGCACGCAGTACGTCGGCCAGACACGTGCCGCGGACACCTGCGCCGACCTGCGCGAACACCGCCGCTATGCGGAGGACGAACGCCTCCTGAACTATGGCGTGGGGGGCGACCCCCCCCCCCCCCCGTTTTAGGCCCGCCCCCGGGGGGGTTGCAAAACCTTATACCCCGGCGCAGCCCCCCCCGTAACCCC
>CAYJPV010000043.1:20322-28633 GCA_964372095.1 uncultured Vicinamibacterales bacterium
CCACCCCCGCCTGTTGTGTGTTCCCGAACGCCGCTTCACTTGGGGGGGCGGGGCCGCCCCCCCCACGCCCCTGTTTGCGGCCGGACGGCTGGTGGGTTCCATCACGTTCGCCCGGGGCGAAGCCCGCCCGTTCACCGCCGCGGAAGTGGACCTGCTCGAGCAGATCAGCGGACCCGTGGCCGGCGCGGTGACGAACGCCCTGGCATACGAAGAAATCGCGCGGCTGAAGAATCGCCTGGAGGAGGAAAACCTCGCGCTGCGGCGGGACATCGACGAACACTTCATGCTCGACGACATCATCGGCGCGTCGCCGGCGCTCCGGTCGGTGCTCGCCCAGGTCGAAAAGGTCGCCGGCACGTCATCGACCGTGCTCATCACCGGCGAAACCGGAACGGGCAAAGAGCTCGTCGCGCGGGCCATCCACCGTCACTCGGCCCGGGCCGCCCGCGCCATGATCAAGGCCAACCTGGCGGCCTTGCCGGACAGCCTCATCGCCTCGGAGCTCTTCGGCCACGAACGGGGGGCGTTTACAGGAGCCGTGCAGCGCCGCGTCGGGCGTTTTGAGCTGGCTTCGGGCGGCTCGTTGTTCCTGGACGAGATCGGCGAGCTGCCGGCGGACATGCAGGTGGCCCTGCTCCGGGTGCTCCAGGAGGGAGAGTTCGAGCGCGTGGGCGGCACGACGACGATCCGCACGGACGCCCGGGTCATCGCCGCGACCAACCGCGACTTGGCCGGCGATGTGGCCAGCGGCCGGTTCCGGAGCGACTTGTTCTACCGGCTGAACGTGTTCCCGGTTCACGTGCCGCCGCTTCGCGAGCGGAAAGAGGACATCCCGATCCTCGTGGAATACTTCGCCGCGCGTCACGGCGCGCGGCTGGGACGCCGGTTCGATGCCATCAGCCGCAAGGTCATGACCCAGCTCACGGCGTACGACTGGCCCGGCAACATTCGCGAACTGCAGAACATCGTCGAACGCGCCGCGATCCTGTCGGAGGGACCGGATCTGAGATTCACCGTCCCGGGTCCGCCGAGGACCCTGGCGGCGTCGAACCGATCGAGCACACCCCTTGTCTTCAGCGCCGGGACGACACTCGAACGCCAGGAACGGGCGGCCATCGAAACCGCGCTCGCCGAGTCGGGCGGGCGAGTATCGGGCGACGACGGTGCCGCGAGCCGCCTGGGCGTTCCCGCCTCCACGCTCGAGTCCCGCATCAAACGGCTGGGCATCGACAAGTACGGCTTCAAACGCCGCCCGTAGCCCCGGCGCTCCCGCCTCCGCGCGAAGCGCTTCGGCGAGGCCTCGACGAAGTTCGAAGAACGTAGTCGGGTTAGCCCCGGGGGACCCGCCTCCGCGCGAAACGCTTCGGCGAGGCCTCGACCCGTAATCCCGGCACGGATCTTGGAGTCCCACCCCAGCGGAGGAATCATGCTCCGCATCGACTCGTGCCCGTTCGGGCCGAATCGCGTTGACCTTCGACTCAGTGGCCGTCTCACCGAAGACGGCGCCGTCCATCTGGCAGGCGTGGTCGCCAATCACGTGGAAGCCGCCAGATCCGTGCACCTCGATCTCGCCGGGCTGACGGCCCTCGACCATCAGGGCGTTGGACTGTTGCTCGGCCTGGCCAGGGCTGGCGTCCGACTGGCCCGCTGCCCGGCCTTCCTCACGCTGTGGTTGAGGGCCGAACACCGTTCGCGGATTCGCGGCTCTTCGTGAATTCGCGAACACGGATTCGCGAAGCCAGCCTGTTTTCGGCCTGAGATCGACACGTTTCAAGGACGGCAGGATTGGCACCGGTCTTGAGTTCAGGATTGCGCAAGACGTCATGATCAAACGGTTCATCATCCTCTCGGCTCTCGCAGCGGCACTGGTCTCGGGCTCGCCAGTGCCGGCAGCGGCACAGACGGGTCCTCCGGCCGCCGCGGCGCCCACGATGTCGTACGACGAGGCACTGGCCAGGCTGAGCGCGTCGAACGAATCGCTGAAGGCGGCAACCGAAGAGGTGACGCAACGTCAGCAGGAGCGGGCTGCCGTGCGCAGCCTGTACTGGCCCCGCGTCGATCTGCGCGCCCAGGCGACCCATCTGGACGACGCGATTGTCATCGACCTCGACCCGATCCGTCAGGTCATCAACTCCCTGCACCGGCTTCCGGATTCCGTGCTGCCGCCGTTCGAAAGCACGGCTCAGAAGCAGGACTTCTGGTTGTCGCAGGTGACCGCCACATGGCCGGTCTACACGGGCGGGAAGGTGCAGGCCGCGAACCGGGCCGCGGCGTTGCAGGTGGAAGACGCGCGCCACCGCCGAACACTCACGGCCGACGCGCTTGCCACGGATCTGGCCCGCCGCTATTACGCACTGCGCCTCGCGATCAGGGCGCGCGACGTCCGGAGCGCGGCCCGTGACAGCCTGAACCGCCATCTGTTCGAGGCCACGCGGCTGGAAGAAGAAGGCCTCATCGCCCGGGTGGAACGCCTGCACGCCGAAGTCGCGCAAGCCCGGGCCGTTCGCGACCTCAACGCTGCCGAGCAGGACGTCGCACTGGCCCGCACCGCGCTGGCCAGTCTGCTGTCGACGCCGGGCCAGACAGATCCGTCCGACGAACTGTTTTTGCTGACCGACATCGGCCCGCTTGAAACGTTTGTCGGCGGCGCCTTGCGCGAACACCCCGGCCTCAAACGTTTGGCTGCGCAACGCGGGCTCAGCAGCGAAGCGCTCCGCGCCGAGCAGGGGCGGTGGCTTCCGGACGTGGCCGTGTTCGGCACGCGCGAACTGCACGCCGACGATCTGTCGCTCCTGAATCCGAAGTGGGCTGTCGGGGTGGCGGCCACCTTCACCGTGTTCGACGGATTCGACCGTCAGCACCGGATTGCCGCGGCACGCAGCCAGCGTGCCCGGGTGGACTTTCTGGACGCTCGGGCGCGCCGGGACGTCAGCACCCTGGTCGAGCAGAAGTACCGCACCATCACCAAAGCACGCGAGCAGTTCATCAGCCTCGACTCGTCCGTGACGCTGGCTGATGAGGTCGTGCGCGTCCGGACGCGAGCCTTTGACGAAGGGTTCGCGACCTCTCTTGAGGTGGTCGACGCCCAGTTGACGCTGCAGGCGGTCAGGCTTCAGCGACTGCTCGCCGCGTATGAATTCGATGTGGCCCTGGCCGAATTGCTCGAGGCAGCCGGCGAACCTGGCCGATTTTCCGATCTGCGTCGCCGCGCCGATCTCTTCCCAGAACGATGACACTCAAGACCGCACTCCGCGTCCTTTCCTACCTCATCCTCGCTGCCGCGACGGTGGCCGGTATCTGGCTGTTCGTCCGCACGTGGCAGCATGCCGCCCGGCCGGTCCCCACCATTGTCCAGGGCCAGATTGAAGCCACGGAGGTGGACGTCTCGGCCAAGATCCCGGGGCGCGTCGACACGATCGCCGTTCGCGAGGGCGATTCAGTGGCGAAAGGCGACGTGATTGCCACGCTGGACAGCCCGGAGATTGATGCCAAGCTGGCTCAGGCAACTGCGGCCCGGCGGGCAGCGGCGGCGCAGCGCGACAAGGCCGTCCACGGCGCCCGGACTGAGGAGATCCGGGCCGCCGAAGCCTCGTGGCTGCGCGCCCGCGGCGCGGCGGACCTTGCCGAAAGGACGTTCTGGCGGGTCGAGCGCCTGGCCAAGGACGGCGTCTTGCCGGCGCAGCGGCGCGACGAAGCCGAGACCTCGTGGCGAACATCACGGGACGCCGAAGCCGCCGCCCGGGCGCTCTACGACCTCGCGATGAACGGCGCGCGGCACGAAGACAAAGACGCCGCGGCAGCCATGGTAGACGTGGCCTCCGGTACGATCGCAGAGGTTCAGGCCTACCGGCGCGAGACACGCGTCACCGCGCCGTCGCCTGGCGAGGTATTCCGGAGGAACCTGCAGCCCGGTGAGATGGTTTCGGCAGGACTGCCAATCGTGACGCTCATCGATCTCAACGACATCTGGGCGACGTTCTTCATCCGTGAGGATCAGTTGCCCGGGCTTGGCATCGGCGTGCAGATTCGCCTGGATATTCCCGCACTCGGGCAGACGGACGCCGCGTTTCGCATCTCGTACGTCGCCGCCAGCGCCGACTTCGCCACGTGGCGGTCCACGAGCGCGCAGGGTGGCTTCGATGTGAAGAGTTTCGAGGTGCGCGCCCGGCCTGTCGGGCCGATCGCGGGCCTCAGGCCGGGGATGAGCGTCGTGCTGCGCGGCCGGCCCGCCGTTCGCTGAGTATCGCCATGCCCGCAGTGGTGCCCGCGTCGTCCGGCGGACTTGCAGCAGTCGTTGGCCGCGAACTCGGCCGGATGGGGAGTACGCCGTTCTACCTGCTGGGCATGGTCGTGTTCCCGGTGGTGTCGGCGCTGCTGATTGCCGCGACCTTCGGTCACGGCGTCGTGCGCGATCTGCCCGTGGGCATCGTCGATCACGATCGTTCGCCGCTGTCCGGCAGGCTGGCGCGGATGCTGGACGCGACACCCGGACTTCGTCTCGTCCACGACGATCCTGACATGGCTGCGGCGCAGACCCGCGTGCTTCGCGGCGAGTCCTACGGCGTCATCGTCGTGCCGCGCAACTTTGCGAGGGAGGTTGCGCGCGGCAGCGCGCCGCGGGTCACCGTCTTCTATAACGCCCAGTACCTTCTTCCCGCCAGCACCATCCGCAAAGACGCGACGGCCGCCATCAGCACCTTGTCGGCGTCGATCGAAGCCGGACGCCGGACGGCTGGCGGCCAGCACCCAGGAACGATTGGCGGCCTGGTCGAACCCGTCAGCCTGGACGTGCACACGCTCGGCAACCCCGCTCTGAGCTACGTGCCGTACCTCGTCACCGGCGTCCTGCCGTCGTTGTTCCAGATCTTCGTGATGGTCATGGCTGTTCACGCGTTCGGATCCGAACTGAAAGACGGCACGGCCGGAGCGTGGTTTCAGACGGCTGGCGGGCGGGCCTGGGTAGCCATCGCGGGCAAACTCCTGCCCTATGCCGTGTACTTCTCCGTGCTGGGCCTGGCGATGCTGGGCGGGCTGTTCTGGTGGATGGGCATCCCGCTCCAGGGGAACCTGCCTGCCGTGGCCGGAGCCACGGTGCTCTTCGGCCTGGCGTATCTGTCCATGGGTTTCGCCGCCGTCGCGCTGACGGGAAACCTCAGGCTCGCGACGAGCCTGGCCGCGTTCTACTCGGTTCCGGCGTTCGCGTTCGCAGGACTCACGTTCCCGACGTGGGGCATGCCCATCGCCGGGCAGGCGTGGAGCAGCCTGTTGCCGCTCAGCCACTATCTGGCGCTGGTGGTCGATCTCGCCCTCCGTGGGAGCCCCTTGCATGTCGCTGGCCGCCCGCTTGTCGCGCTGGCCGCGTTTGCCGCCGTGCCCTGGCTGGCTCTCGGCTGGAGGATGGCGATGCTGGCGCGAGACCCGCGGGCCTGGGGGCGCCTGTGACCGCCGTCTGGCTCGCCGCACTGGACGAAGGCCGGCGCATCGTCCTCGACTGGGGCGTCCTGCTCATCACCGTCTTTGCCATCATTCTGTACTCGTTCTTCTATCCGGTTCCGTACACGCCGGAAGTGCTCCACGACATTCCCGTCGCCATCATCGACGCAGACGGATCGGCAATGAGCCGCACGCTGGTGCGGATGATCGACGCGCACGAGAACGTGCGTGTCGTGGCACGAAGCGTGTCCATGGCCGATGCCGAGCGACTGGCTTCGGCAGGGTCTGTCGTCGCGGTCGTGACGATTCCCCGCGACCTGGAACGTGACGTCATCAGGGGCCGGCGCGTACGCGTGGCCGCCCACGTCGATGCGTCCTACATGCTCGCGTACAGCGGCGTGCTGAAAGGACTGCTCGAGTCCAGCGGCACGTTCTCGGCCGGCATCGAGACGGCCCGGTGGCGCGCCGCCGGACGGAGCGCCGACGCGGCTGCCCGGGCGCGGCAACCAGTCGTGGCCGACCTCCGCCCGCTGTTCAGCCCGGCTGGCGGATACGGGGCCTACGTGGTCCCCGCCGTGCTGGTGCTCGCGCTGCAGCAGACGCTGCTCATCGGTGCCGGAATGGCGGGAGGTACGCGGCGGGAACGGCAACAACGGCACCGGCCCGACGCCCGCCGTCCGGCCATCCGCATGATGCTGAGTCCCGTGCAGCAGGTTGTCGGACGATCGCTCCCGTACCTTGGGCTCTATGCGTTCAACGCCTGGTACTGCTTTGGTGTAGCGCTGCCGTACCAGGGATATCCATCCCGGGGCGATGCGGCGACGCTCGCGTTGCTGACGGTCCCGTTCGTGCTGGCAACCACGATGATGGCCCTGGCCATCAGGGGTTTGTTCCGGCGGCGCGAGACGGCAGTGCAGGCCCTGTTATTCACGTCGTTGCCGTTCGTCTTCCTGGCCGGGTTCTCGTGGCCCGTCGAGGCGCTTCCGGCCTGGCTGCAACTGGCCGCCCGGCTCGTGCCGACGTCGGAAGCCATTCCGGCGTTCCTGCGCGTGATGCGCATGGGGGCCACGCTGGACGACGTCGCGAATGAAGCGGGCACCCTGTGGGCCCTGGCCGCGCTCTATTTCCCGCTCGCCTGCTGGACTCACCGCGAGTCGGTTTATACTCCCGCTGATGGCCGATGATCTGGTGTTCACCCGGGCACGCAGCGTGCAGGATGCGGTCGCCCAGCTTGCGGCCGGGCACGCGCGCCTGTCGGCCGGAGGCACGGATCTCGCCGACGTGCTGAGCATCGACGGCAGCCGGACGTCCCGGGTCGTGAGTATCGCCGACATCGCCGAACTGCGGGGCATCGACCTCCTGCCGGACGGCAGCATCCGGATCGGCGCGCTGACGCCCCTGGCGGCGGTGGCGGCGGCGCCGCTCCTCGCGGGCGCGTGTCTGGCCCTGGCGCGTTCGGCCGCGTGCGCGGGAAGGGACGACACGCGAACGCGGGCGACGATGGGCGGCAACCTGTGCCAGCGTCCGCGCTGCTGGTACCTCCGCAGCGAGTCGACGTGCGCACGAAAAGGCGGGGACCTCTGTTTCGCCGCCGACGGCGAGAACGCCTACCACGGCATCTTCGGCGGCGACCTCTGCCACATGGTGCATCCGTCGGACGTGGCGCCGGCGCTCGTGGCACTGCGCGCGTCCGCCAGGATCGTGGGACCTGCCGGCACTCGGACAGTCCCGTTCGATGAGTTTTTCCTGCCTCCGACGCAGGACATCCAGCGCGAGAACGTTCTCGGCCCCGCTGACATCCTGACCGACATTCTCGTGCCACCGATGCACGTGGACTCGCGGTCCACGTTCCGCCGCGTCTCGGAGTCGCGTGTGGACTACGCGCTGGCCAGCGTGGCGGTGTCGGTCATCGCATCCTCGGGCATTGCCGAACACACGCGCATCGTCCTGGGAGCGGCCGCCCCCATCCCGTGGCGGGCCCGGGAAGCGGAGGCGATCCTCGACGGGTTCCCGATCGATCGGATGCTGATCGCCGAAGCCGTCGATGCGGCCCTGGCCGAGGCCATGCCGCTTGCGGACAACCGCTACAAGGTGGGCCTCTTCCGGGCGCTCCTGGTGGACGCCCTCGAAGAAGTCTGGGAGCTGCGCCCTACGGCCTGAGCATGCCGTGGCGCAGGATGTGGGCGATCTCGCCGACCACCTCCTCGCTGCTCTTGCCGAAGTGGTCCGGCACCCCGAAGACGATCTCCACCGCGAAATACTGCAGGAACGTCCGGAACGTCAGCATGACGGCTGATGCCGGCGAGATTTCCGGCCGGAGCTTGTTCTCGACCTTGAGTTCGTCCTTGTGCGCCTCGACGAACCGTTCGAACCGGCCGGCCATGTCGGAATAGAACTTCCGGATGTGGCTGCCTTCGAACTCGACCACGTCGACGTAGATCAGGGCGACATACGGGCGCCAGTGCGCGACACTCTCGCGGGCGGCATGCCCAATCGCCTCGAGATTCTCCGGAAAGCTGCCGGTACGCAACGCCCGGTTGACCGGGAAGTCCGGATCGGCAATCGCCCGCCAGTACTGGTCGAGCAGTTCCCGGAAGATCGTCTCTTTGTCCTTGAAGTGATGATAGACGTTGCCGGTGGAGACGCCGGCACGTTCGGCGATGTCCCGCATGCTCGTCGCGCGGTAACCCTGATGCGAGAACAGCGCGAGGGCGGCGTCGAGCACCTGGGTGCGGCTGCGTAACGATCGTTCTTCCTGGTTCATGTCCGTGCCCGGTGTCCCGGGGGGCAGGCCTTGAATCGTGGCAAGTCCGGGGGCGGGGCGGCCGAGGGGCGGGTGAAGGTGTGGCCCCCCAGGGGGGGGGGGAGTGGAACCCCC
>CAYJPV010000043.1:28643-36936 GCA_964372095.1 uncultured Vicinamibacterales bacterium
GGCTGCCCGGCCCGGGGGCTGCCCGCCCCCCCCACGATTCAAGGTGTGACCCCCATGGCGGTCTCGAAGTCCAACCGCCGTGAACGCGCAAACCTCTTGAGATTGCCAAAGAACAAGGCCGGCTGCTCGAGGTACACGACGTGGCCAGAGTCGGCCACGAGGTCAAAGCGAACGTTGGGCAGAATGCCGCGGAGTTTCTCCTGCACCCACGGCGGAATGGCGCGGTCTTCGGCGCCGGCCATCACGAGGGTCGGCGTCTGGATGGCCCGGTATTCCGGCATCCGGGCATCGAGTGCGGCAAAAAACGGGTCCTGCGCCTCGGTCAGCCTGATCAGGCAGTGCCGCTTGTCCTTGAACCGATCATAGAACTTCTCGCGCATCAGGCCGAGGTTGTCCTTGACCTTGCGGACGAACGTCTCTCCGAAGATCTTCTCGTACATGTAGTGCGTGTACAGTTCGAAGACCTCAGGCGTGCTCCGGTAGAACCGCAGGGACACGTCCTCGTACATCTGGAACAGCTCTTCGTGACTGAGCAGGATGCCCGAGATCGTGAGCGTCAGCAGCCGGTCCTGGTAGCGGCGGGCGTAGTCGAGACCGACGAAGCCGCCGTAGGAGATGCCCATCAGGTGGAACCTGGCGATCCCGAGCTCGTTCACGATCATCGTGAGGTAGTCGCAGAACCTCGGGATGTCGTAGGGGACGTCTTCCTGCGACGAGTTGCCCTGCCCCAGGTAGTCCCACAGGAGGACGTCGTATTCGTCGGTCAACTGCGGCAGGAATCCGTACCAGGCTTTCGTGTGCATCGCCAGGCCGTTGAGCAGGCAGATCGTCTCGCGGGCGCCGGTCCCGAAGCGCTCGTAGTAGATTTGCTGGCCGTCGGCCTGGATGTACCCCGACAGATCGGGGACGAGTTCTGACATAGATCCTCCGGGGTCAGGCCGTGAATCGTGCCTCTGGCGACGAAGACACGATTCACGGTCTGGTCCCGAACACGCCTACCGTTTCAGCACCGTGCAGACCGATGCGCAGATGGGACCGCCGATGTTGAATGTGGCGGCAGCCTTTGCATTCTTGACCTGCAGGTCGGCCGGCACGCGGCCGAGCAGCTGCCACGCCGACCACCCCACCATCGCGATGCCAGTGGCGCCCACCGGGTGGCCCTTCGCGATAAGTCCCCCTGATGTGTTGATGCCGCATTCACCGTTGACGGCCGCCTTGCCATCGACCCAGTACTTCGCGCCCTGCCCGCTGGCGGCCTTGCCGATGACCTCGGTCCCGATGGCGCCCATCACCGTAAAGCAGTCGTGCAGCTCGGCCACGTTGACGTCCTGGGGCGTGAGGCCGGCCATCTGGTAGGCCTTGTTCATGGCCGCCATGGCGCCGGCCGGCTTGAGCACGTCCCGGCCGCTGCGCAGCAGCGAATCGGTCGCCTGGGCGTACCCGGCAATCTGGACGCAGTCCGCCTTGGCCACCCCGAGCTTCTTCAGCCCTTCCTCTGTGGCCAGGATCAAGGCCGCGTATCCGTCAGTAATCTGCGAACAGTCGTACGTCTTGAGAGGCAGCCCCTCGACGATGTACTTGTTGCGGTCCCCGATGTTGGCGCATTCGTCCAGCGTCACCTTGACCTTCCGCATCTGGGCGTACGGGTTCTTGTTCCCGTTGCCGTACTCGGTGCAGGAGATGTGCGCGAGATCACGCTCCGTCACGCCGTGGGTCTTGAGGTAGTCGGCCATCACCTCGGCAAAGATGTGCGGGAAGATGTAGGTCTTGCCGGGGCGTTCGTCCGGGTGCGAGAACACGCCAAGAGCCTGGCCGATCAGCTTGCCGTCCATCTTGCCGTCGTTGTCGCGCATCTTTTCGAAGCCGACGGCCATGCCGACTTCGCCCTGGCCCAGCAGCAGCTTGTAGATCACCGACAGGATGGCCTGGCCGCCGGACGCACAGGCGTTCTCCACCGCCTCGATCGGCTTCCCGGCAAGGCCTGGCACCGTCGCGAGCAGCCCCGCGAGCAGACCCTGCTGATTCAGCGTGTAGGTGCACGTGGCCCCAACCGACCCGACGTCGATGGTCGCCGGGTCGCACTGAATCTCCTGGCACACGGCTTCGGCTGACGCCGTAACGATCTCGGGCACCGTCATGGCCATCAGCTTGCCGAATTCGGACTGGTGGTACGCCGCGATGTAAATGGGCTTCATCGGTTTCTCCTGGGCTTGAGGCTTGCGGCTTGAGGCTTGGGGTCCCTAGTCCCTGAACTAGGTTCCAACAACAATCCCGCCATCCACCGAGATGACGGTGCCGGTCACGAACGTGGCGAGATCGGACGCCAGCCAGACGTAGGCGTTGGCAATGTCCGAGGGTTCGCCCATCCGCCCCAGCGGAGTCTTGGCAATCATACTCTCCAGCACCTTTGCCGGCATCGCCTTGAGGATTTCCGTGGCGATGAAGCCCGGCGCCACCGCGTTGACACGAATCTTGAACTTCGCCAGTTCCCGGGCCCAGGTGCGGGTCATGCCGATGACACCGGCCTTGGTGGCCACATAGTTCGTCTGGCCGAAGTTGCCGTACAGCCCGACCACCGACGACGCGTTCAGGACGACGCCGCCGCCGGTCTTGATCATGTGCGGGACAACGGCCCGCGTGCAGAGAAACGGCCCCTTGAGATTGACGTCGATGACCTGGTCGAAGGCCTCGTCCGACATCATCCCGGTCAGCGCGCCATCTTTCCATTTCACCAACTGGCCGTCTCGAACGATGCCCGCGTTGTTGACAAGCACGTCGATGCGGCCCCACTTCGCCACGAGGGCGTCCACGGCGGCGTTGACCTCCGTGGCGCTGGAGACATCCACACGCTGAAAATGGCCTTCGCCGCCCGCCGTCGCGAGCGCGGCCATGACGTCGGCCGCATTCCCGTCGGAGACATCCCACACCGCCACCCGGCATTGCTGGGCGGCAAACATGCGGGCGGTCGCGAAGCCAATTCCGGCTCCCGCGCCGGTTACGATGACAACCTTGCCGTTGAGTCCAGTTTCGAGAGCCATGAGTTACCTTTCCCAGACAGAGAGTAGTCAGTAGTCAGTAGTCAGTAGTCAGTAGGAAGTCGCCTGGCCTGCCCCGCCGAAGCCCGAGGGCGAAGGCGGGTCAGAACCGGAACGCCGTCGCCGCCTGATTGTAGCCAACACCCGATCCCACGAACACGACCAGCGATCCTTTCCGGATCAGATCCTTCTGAATCGCATCGTCGAGCGCCATCGGGATACAGGCAGATCCGGTGTATCCCCACTGCTCCATGATCGTGTGCGTGCGCTCCATCGGCAGTCCCAGGTCTGCCATCACCAGTTCGATTGACGGTTTGCGAACCTGGGTGAACACGATGAAATCGATGTCGCCCACGGCGAAGCCGCCCTGGGACGCGAGATTGCGGACCAGTTTCGGCCAGCCGTCGTGGTTGATTTCCGGGGGGTACCGCTCCGTCATCTTCACCGTGGTCCGGCCCGCCCGCACCGACTCCTCGGTGGCGGGCTCGAACGTCCCACCGGAGTAGATGCCCCAGTGTTTGTGGTAGAAGCCGTCGGCCAGGAACGCGGCATTCAGGAAACCCGGCGCATCCGCGGCTTCGAGTACGGCAGCCCCGGCTCCGTCGCCGTAGAAGAACGACATCGGGTCGGCCGGATCTGCCAGTTTGTGCATCAGGTACACGCCCAGGACCAGGACCGTCCGGATGGCCGTGTTCGTGACGATCAAGCCTGCGGCCGTGGCCAGGCCCGTCGGAAACGAGGCGCAGGCACAGCCGATGTCGAACGTGCCCGCCCGTTTGGCGCCGAGCTTGTGCTGCAGCACTACCGACGTCGCCGGCGTGATGTAGTCAGGGGAATCGGTACCGAGGATGATGAGGTCGACGTCGTCCGGCGTCCGGCCTGCGCGTTCGAGGGCCTGTCGGGCGGCGGGAAGCGCCAGATCCGACGTGGCCCAGTTGTTGGGGGCGTGCCAGCGGGTCTTGATACCGCTCGACTGTTCCATCTTGTCGACAAACTCGGGCAGGTGTACAAAACGTTTGCGAAGTTCGTCGTTGCTGACTTCGATCTCGGGCACAAAACGCCCGGTCGCGACAAGAGAGGCGTATCGCGTCATAAGCAGTCTCCGGGAGATCCCGGCCGTGGACATGTGGCGTCCGGCTTCAGCCGGACGTTGTGGTCGTGGCGTCCGGCTCTGGCCGGACGTTCGTGATTCGTGGGGGCCGGCTTCAGCCGGCCCCCACAATCGAGTTAGAACGCGATGCGGATGCCGAGTTGCGCTTCGAACGGCGGCAACGTCGACGTGTACTTCTTGTAGTTCGGGTTCGGCACGGCCGGGAGGTTCGGGTTCGCCAGCGTCGGGCCGCTCAGGAACTCCGCGCCGTTGATCGTCAGCGAGTTGACGTCGTAGTTCACGCGGTTGAGGAGGTTGAAGAATTCGGCAATGAGGTCGGCCTTGACTCTGGCCCCGAGAGCCAGCCTGTAGGTGGCGCGCAGGTTGACGCTCATGAAGTCGGGCCCGTCTTCCGAGAACTTGGCCACACCTGGCAGGCGGTCACCGCTCTTGCCGTCTCCGTTGTAGTCGTAGCCGTAACGGCGGTTCCACGGCTGGCCGGACCCGTACTCGAAGATCGGGGCCACCGTGAATCGATACGGCAGGTGGAAGACGCCCGACGCGACGAAGCGGTACCGTTCGTCTGCGCGGCCGCGGCCGTACTCGGCTTCGAGGTTGGTCGGGTCGTTCGGGTAGTCAGTCAGCGCCGGGCTGAAATCGTCGTTGATGTTTTTCCGATCGGCGACCGTGAAGGACGCGGTGAGGAGATGGCCACCCTTGATCGTCCCGGACAGGCTCGTGACGAACGCCTTGTACTCGGACCGGCCTTCATTCGTGTAGACGTTGATCTGGTTGAATGCCGGGTTGGGCCGTCCGCCACCAGCCGCGTTGCCCCTGAAGTTGACGTCGCGAATGATCATCTCGTCGTCGCCCTTCAGGTAGATACCCTCGAAGTCTGCGAAGAGACCCGTGTTGCCGAGTTTTACGGTGTAGCCGCCGGTCACCTGCGTGGAGTACGGGTTCACGAAGGTGTCCGCGATGCGGCTGGCGTCACGCGGCAGGGCGATCCCGGTCGTCGCCGGGCTGGCGGCGTTGAGCCAGAACGCCGCAGGCAGTCCCAGCGCCAGGCCGTTGAGCCGCTGCTGGATGATGCGGCCGGTGAAGCCGTTCTGCTGGCTCTCGATGTGCGCGGGCACCAGCAGGAAACGCCCCGTGAAGATGCCGGCGCCGCCGCGGACCACGTGCGCACCGTTCCCCATCACATCCCACGAGAATCCAGCGCGCGGCTGGATGTTGTTGGTGTCCATCTCCCGCTTGGTCGGCATCAACGGGCTGGTGAAGTCCGGATTGTTGCCTTTGGTATCGAGGTCGTAGCGCAGGCCCAGGCTGATCGTGAGGCGCGGGAACGGCCGCAGATCGTCCTGAATGAACCCCGAGATCAGGTCGGTCGAGAGTTTGGATCGGCCGCTCCCGGTCGTGCCGACGTAGAGGAGGGGGAACGAGCGGTCGGCCGACGCGTAGATCAGCAGGCCCTTCGGGTACACCGGGAAGTCCCAGTCGTCCGATACGTGCTGCCAGGCACCGCCGAACTTGATGTCCTGCGCCCACTTGCCGCTGCCAATCCGGGTGAAGAAGGTGTTGCGGATTTCGATCACGTCGCCCGTATCGATCTGATCGCCAACGATGTTCGCGCCGGTTTGCAGGGAGGTGCCGCTCGAGAAGTACTCGCTGATCGCCGTGCTGTTGTTGGGCTCGTCAAACTTGCGGCGGCCGGCCTGAATCGAGAACTGATTGACCGAGCTGTTGTTGATGGTCCACGAGTGCGTGACGCTCGCGTTGGCGTTGTCGCGGTTGAGCTGCATGCCGGCGAGTTCGTCCGCCACGGCGCCGACGCGGAAGTTCTCCTGCCGGTACCGCTCGTAGACGAGTTTCAGGCGGAGGTTCTGCGAATCGCCAACGCGGTGGTCGAGGCCCCCGTAGAGGAGCGACTGGTCGAATGGCACCGTGATGTCCGCGGCACGCGAAGCGTAGACCCCGCCGGGACGGAACAGCGCCACGGACTCTTCACCAACCTGCTCGAAGGACGCGAAGAAGTGCGTCCGGTCCTTGACGATGGGCCCGCCGATGGTGAAGCCGAACTGCTGGCGTGAGTACTCGTTCTTGGCGAGGTCGAGCTCGCCTTTTGCCCTGAGCGCCTTGTCGCGCATAAACGCGAACGCGGACCCCTTCACGTCGTTCGTGCCCGACTTGGTCACGATCGAGAGCGCGCCGCCCGATGAGCCGCCGATCTCGGTATCGAAGCGGTTCGAGATCACGCGGAACTCGCTGATGGCCTCCTGGCTGAAACGCGCGCGCGCCAGGCCGAGCACCGGGTCGGTGAAGTCCACCCCGTCGACCATGATGGTCGACTGGCTGGCGTTGCCGGCGCCGCCGATGACAGGCTGGTTCCCGATGAAGCGGTTGCCGCCCCGTTCACGCTGGACGCCTGGCGTCAGGAACGCGAGCTGCTGGAAGTCGCGGTTCGCGACGGGGAGCGCTTCGATCTGCTCGGGCACGATGTTGGTCGACGAATCCGTCTTATACACGTCCACCATCGGCGCCGTGGCCGTGACGTTCACCGTCTCGGCCATCGCGGCGACTTTGAGGGTGGTCGCCAGGCGTGCCGTCTGTCCGACACGAAGTGTCACACCCTCCTGGTTGATGGTCGTGAAGCCGGCCAGTTCGACCTTGATGGTGTAGGTGCCCGGCGCCAGGGCGACGAAGCGGGCCATGCCGGTGGCATCGGTGACGTTGGTCTGGGTGTATCCCGTATCGGGGCGAGTCACCGTGACGGTCACGCCGGGCAGGAATGCCTGTGACTCGTCCTGCGCGATGACTTCGATGACGGCGTCGGCGATCTGCGCCGACGCGAGAGCGGGCAAGAAGCCCAGCAGCGCGCCCATGACCAGCGCGGCCAGCACGCGTCCACCCCGGCCACGCCGGATGTGCGTCGAGAACCTGTCCATATCTGCCTCCCTGCGGCCGCCTGCGGCGACTCGCTGCTGCCCCGAGGCGGGGCGATCCACTGACCCACGCGGACGACAACGGGCTGGTTGAACGAGAGATCGTGCGAAGTGATTCAAAAGCATACCGAACGATTGATATGTTTTCAATCAAGTGCAACAATATGCCTCGTCCAACTCGCTCGTCAAGGCATTTCAAGGAGTGGCCCGTGACGTTTGTTGCCCGCATCGGCGTTGGAGTCGTTGCGCTCGTCCTGATGGTCCTGGTCTCGGGCGCCTTGTACGTGTGGAAACGGCCCCTGTCCGTGGCTGCCATGTTCAACCGCCGCGTCCTGGCTGGAGCCGGGCTGAGGTCGGCGACGGCCCAGACGGGGTTCGGCCCGCAGCACTACTGGACGGGCGGGCAGGGCCCGACGCTGGTCCTGCTCCACGGCGCGGGTGACCAGGCCGGCACCTGGTCCGACGTGGCGGCCGCGCTGGCGCCCAGATATCGCCTGGTGATCCCGGACCTCGCCGGTCACGGGGAAAGTGCGCCTGCGGAGGGTCCCATCTCGGTCGGCCAGGCGCTCCGCGGGCTCGAGGCCATCCTGTCACAGGGGCCCCAGGACCCGGTGATCCTGGTGGGCAACTCGCTGGGTGCCTGGTTGTCCTTGCTGTACGCGCGCGAACACCCGGACCGTGTGGCGCGGGTGGTGCTCGTCAACGGCGGCGCCCTGAAGGGTGACCGCTCCGACCTGTCGTTGACCCCGAAGACGCGGGAAGAGGCGGCGGCGCTGATGACGCAGTTACGCGACCCGAAATCGGGGGCCGTTCCGGGATACGTGCTCGACGACGTCGTGCGCGAGGCTCAAACGGGCCCGCTCGCACGCCTGGCGCAGACAGCAGCCGACATGGAGTCGTTCGTCCTGGACGGCAAGCTTCACGAAATTGCGGCGCCGGTGAACCTGCTCTGGGGCGAGTCGGACAAGCTGTTCCCGCTGGCGTACGCCGAACGCATGATGGGACAGCTCCGCGCCTCGCGGCTGACCACGATTCCGGCCTGCGGCCACGTGCCCCACGTCGAGTGCCCCACACGGTTCAAGGCTTCACTACTCGACATCCTGGCCCAGGCAGGGCCGGGGGCCAGGGACTAGGGGTTGGGGGTTGGGGGTTGGGGGGTGGGGGGCCAACCCCCGGCTTGGGCCCCCCCCCCCCCCCCCCCCCCCCCCCCCGCGGGGCCAGGACCA
>CAYJPV010000044.1:0-36962 GCA_964372095.1 uncultured Vicinamibacterales bacterium
GAGAATTTGTACAAGGACAAAGATGTAATCTCAACAGGTTTTGAAACCACTTCTAGTCTCTAGTCGCTAGCCCCTAGCCCCTGGCCCCTGGCCGATCACCCGTGCGGCCGTCACCGGGTCCGCCTTGCACTCCAGCAGGGCGGTCGTCATCAACGGCGCGACGATCGTCGCATCCGATTCGATGACGAACATCGGCGTGTCTTCCGTGAGCTTGTCCCAGGTGATCTTCTCGTTGGGCGTGGCGCCCGAGTACGACCCGTAGGACGTCGTCGAGTCGGAGATCTGGCAGAAGTACGCCCACGGCTTCACCGGCTGCTGCAGGTCGTACTTGATCGACGGAACGACGCAGATGGGGAAATCGCCGGCGATGCCGCCGCCGATCTGGAAGAACCCGACCCCGGCACCTTCCGAGAGGCCCCGGTACTGGTCGTAGAACGCCGCCATGTACTCGATGCCCGACTTCACGATGCTCGGCGAGCACTCGCCGCTCTTGACGTACGAAGCGAAGATGTTGCCGAAGGTCGAGTCTTCATGGCCGGGCACGACGACCGGGAGATTCGCGCGGGCCGCGGCGAGCAGCCAGCACTCCTCGGGATTGCCCTCGTAGATGTCCGGGCTGATGGCCTGGATCACCTCGTAGAAGTACTCGTGCCAGAATCGCCGCTCACCCTTGGCGGTGGCGTTCTTCCACATGGGCACGATGATCTGCTCGACGGCTCGGAACGCCTCGTCTTCGGGGATGCTGGTGTCGGTGACCCGCCGCATCCGGTCCTCGAGGATCTTCGTGTCATCGTGTTTCGTGAGGTAGCGGTAGTCGGGGAAGTCCTTGTAGCTGTGGTGGGCGACCAGGCGGAAGAGCGATTCTTCCAGGTTGGCCCCCGTGACCGACAGCCCGTGGATCAGGCCCGCGCGGATGGCCGGCGCCATCGTGATGCCCATCTGGGCCGACGACATCGCGCCAGCCACCGCCCAGAACATCTTGCCGCCGCCTTCGATGTGGCGCCAGTACGCCAGCAGGGCATCGCGGGTGGCGCGGGCGTTGAAGTTGCGGTAGTTCTTCAGGACAAAGTCGAGTACCGGTGCGGAGTCAGCCATGGTGGACCTCTCTGGAATCAGCCTTCCAGCGTAGCGCGACCGGCTCCGCCATTCAATCGCCGGATCGAGCCGGCGTCGGCTGAAGCTCCGTGGTAGGCTGTCGGGCCATGGCGCCGATACGCGAACCCGACACCCGCACCGACGAACGTGACGTGATGTTCGCGCGCGCGGCGCGGCGGCCGGGCACGCCGGCGTACGAGGATTATTACGCGCGGCGACCCGAGCGCCGGGCGACCGACGATCACCTCCGGACGCTGCCTGAGCTGCTGGTGCCCGGCGGCCGGCACTATGACGAACCGGTGTGCCGCGAGGCTGCGGAGTATTTCCGGGCGATTGAGTCGTTCGTGCCCGAGCCTGACGTCGTGACCCGCTGGGCCGAGGCGCTGCGTGGCACACGGGATGCCACGGACACGGTGCGCCGCGAGCTCGTCGCCATGGGGGCTCTGAGTGCCGGGACGACGCGCCTGGACCAGCGGTTCATCTACACGCACAAGGGCCGGTTCGACGAGGACTACGGGGCGCCGATCGACCTGACTCATCCCCGGGCGGCCGTGTTCCTGGTGGAGATGGATGCCGACGCCATGTGGCAGGCGCCCGAGGCCCCTGCGATCCGGGAATCGGCCCGGCAGTACTGGCGGGCCGCCGCGCTGGCCCTGACGCTGGAGGCGGCCCTGCGGGCGGCCGGGTTCCAGGCCAAGGCCCACTACGACGCCCACTACGACGTCATCCTCCCGCCGCTGGCCGTCGCGGCCGGATTGGGCGAGATGGGGCGCCACAACATCCTCGTGGCCGACCGGGCCGGCACGCGCGTGCGCATCGGCGCGGTGACGACCGACGCGCCCCTGTCGGATGGCTGTCCGGTGAGCCTGGGCGTCAGCCGCTTCTGTGAACACTGCAGGAAATGCGCGACCTGTTGCCCGTCGCGTGCCTTGTCGGCCGGTAAACCGGTCCTCGACGAGGGCGTGGCGCGCTGGCCGACGCATGTCGAACGCTGCTACGGGTACTGGCGGACGGTCGGAACCGACTGCGGCATCTGCATGGCGGTGTGCCCGTTCTCGCACCCGGACACGCCGCTGCACCGGCTGGTGCGGGCGGCCCTCCGGCGTGTGCCCGGCCTGGCGCGCATGGCGCTGTGGTTCGACGACCGGCTGTACGGCCGGACCTGGGTCGAGCGCCAGCGTCACGGCCGGCGGCAGCCCTGACTCCTCAGCCGCAGGATCCGTCGTGCGGTTGTTACCGGAATGACGTGTCCGTCTTCACCTGAAACCGCCGGAAGTTCGCGTAGGTGGCCGTGCTGCTGATACGAGCGGTACCCTGCTGGTAGGACTCGTCCATGCGCGATGGCACCCAGAAGCCGAGGACGGGATCAAGTCGGTAGTCGACGGTGATGTCGGTCTCAGCCGGGTACCGCAATCTCATCGTCGAACGCGCCACCAGACCCGTCTCGGGATCGATCAGGTACTCGGTGGTCATCTCGGCGTCGTGGCCCAGGCTCGTGCGCACGAACGTCGGCCGCGCCCACTCGGTGCCGCGCACGACCCAGTACCGCACGCCGTCGCGCTCCCGCTCGCCGGCCTTCTTGTACTTGAACCGCCACTGGGACGACGGGTGCAGGAAGAACAGGGCGGTCGTCGGCAGGTTGAAGTTCCGCGTCAGGTGGCCCACGTTGAAGCGGGCGCTTTCGTCGGCGAGGCGCCGGGCCTGGGCCACGGCCGTGGCCGGCGACTCGAGAAACAGCTTCAGCAGGCGGTCTTCCCGGTCGCGCACCTTCGAACGGTTGACTTCGAACACATCGCGGAAACCCATCCACTCCTGCGTGCCGGGTACCCGAACGACCAGCACGTCGGCCGCGAGGCGGCGTTCCGTGACAAAGTCGCGGGGACCGCCGCTGGCGGACTGTTCGGATCGTTCTTCGGCGACGACAGAGGAGAACTGCTCCGCGAACCCCGCCGCGTACCGGCCCGCGCGTTCGAGCACGGCTTCCAGCGCGGGCGGTGGCGCTGGCGCCTGAGCGGCGGCCGGCGACACAACGGCCATGGTGGCCAGCGCCCACAGCGCGAGAGGCAGGCGGCGTGGGCGGGCATGAACACGGGTCACGGCCGTGGTGTACCACAGACGTGCCGGCCGTTTCAAGCAGCACGATCGCGGCTAGGACACCACCCAGATCCGCGACTGGGGCTTCGACAGGAACGTCACGCCGGCATCGCGGACCCACACGATTTCTTCGATGGTCGCGACGCCGTACCCCTCGACAGGCAGCCGTGGCTCAATCGTGAAGACCTGTCCGGCTTCGATCCTGCCGAAGGGCAGTTGGCCGTACCGTTCCCAACGCGGCAGCAGGCCGACGCCACCGTCGTGCGCGGCGCGCCCGACCTGGTGCCCCAGCCCGTGGGGGTATTCGGGATACCCCTGCGAGACGATGAAGTCGCGGGCGGCCGCATCCACCGTCCAGCACACGACGCCGGGTTTGATGATGGTGGCCGCGCGGCGGATGGCGTCGCGGATCACGCTCAGGCCGCGCGTGACCGGCGCCGGGGGCCTGGCCTCACCTTTGCGCGCGATGTACCACGTGCGCTGCAGGTCCGAGCAGTACCCCTCCGCCCTCACGCCGAAATCGATGTTGAGCACATGCCCGCGCGCAATACGCCGCGTGGTCGGCCCAAAATGAGCCCCCGCGTGGTCCGGGCCGGTGAAGACAGCCGGACAGTGGTCCGGGCTCCACGCCAGGCCGACGCCATGCTGCTTCACCAGTCTGAGGATGAAGTTCGCCACATCCTGCTCGGTCTTCCCTGGCGCCAGGAACCCGGTCACCTGGTCGAAGATCGACAGCGTGATCGCGATCGCTCTCTTGATGCGGGCGATTTCGGACGGCGTCTTCCGGCCCCTGAGGGCCGACACCACGGGTTCCGAGGAGACCAGGCGAGATGCGTGGGGCGTGCCCGCCAGGTAGCGCTGCAATTGCAGGTACATGCCGTGCGTCAGCCCGTCGGCCACGACGGAGTCCATCGAGTAGTTGATGGCGATACGCTTCGGCTTGTGTGCATCGAGCACGCGCAACAGGTCCGGGCCGATGCCCTGCAGATAGGAGATGACCTCGCCGAAGAGGCCCGCGGCCTTGATGGCAGCCACGTCGAGATTGCCGGCGATGGCAACCGTCTGGCCGTTCCTGAAGATGAGCCATGCGGTCTGCCACGTGCTGTGTTGACCCACGACCATGTCGAGGACCGGATCGGGCATGGTCGCGCTTTCGCGCACGAAGGTCAGCCACGCGTCGATCTTCTGTTCGCGGAGGATGGCAACGGCCTGTTCGATCTTCTCGTGAATCATGTCCATGGTGTGGCTCCCTGCTGACGCATCTTCGTTCCGATGTCGCGCACCGAGGACGGGAGCCTGTTCGTGTGTCATGGTGCCGTCTCGAAGCTCTGGGCCACGACTATGTGCCGGGTGGCCTCAGCGCGCCGCCTCCGGCGCCGCGGGTTCTTCTCGGGCGAAGAGCACGCCGGCGGCGGCCAGCAGGGCGCGTTCCTCCTCCGGCGTGACGGCATCGCGAATCACGAGCGTGAAGGGATCCCCGAAGAACATGCTCCGGTTGATCGAGTCCAGCAGGGCGTTGGCGCGTACATAGGTCCGCGCCGGGGCCCCGTTGGCGACGACCGTCAGCCGCATGCCCTCGATCGTGACGAGGCGGACCTCGGGCATCTTCGCGGCCTTGCTCGCAAACTTGCGCGAGAGCCGCAACCGGCGATGGCGGAAACGCCGCCACATCAGGAGCCCGACGATCGCGGGGAAGATCAGGCTGGACAGGCCCCCCGAACCCTGGAGCAGGAACAGCGCGACGACGAGACCCAGCGAGGCAGCGAACAACACGCCCGGCAGAACCCATTCCCCCACCGGACGGTCGCGCCACGACTGCCACCGCTCCTGCAAGCGGACGGCGATTGGCGTCCGGCTGGAGATCCCGCTCTCGATTTCGCGCTGCACGGTCTTGATGTCGGCGGCCAGGGCCTTGGCGTCGGCATACCGGTCCTGGGGCAGCTTGCGGAGGCAGCGTGTGACAACGCGCTGCAGGGAAGGCGAGAGGTTGGGGCGCAGCGCGGTGACCGGCCGCGTTTCTTCAAAGGCGATGGCGTGCAGCGTATCGAGAGGCGTGTTGCCGGTGAACGGCAGCTGGCCCGTGACCATTTCGTACAGCACCACACCCAGCGAGAAGATGTCGCTGCGGTGGTCGAGGGCATGTCCGCGGGCCTGCTCCGGGCTCATGTACCGGAGCGTACCCAGCACGAAGCCGGTCTGCGTCTGCGCCATCGTCTCCATCAGCGAGACGCCGTCTGCCGCATGCGCCCCCGACTCGACCAGTTTCGCGAGGCCGAAATCGAGGATCTTGGCGTGCCCGTCGGGGGTGACCATCACGTTTTCGGGCTTGATGTCGCGGTGCACGATACCCGCGTCGTGGGCCTTCTGCAGGCCCGAGGCCATCTGGTGGGCGATCTCCAGGGCGCCGAGCACGTCCAGTTCGCCGGCCTGGATGAGGGCTTTGACCGTGCGGCCTTCGACCAGTTCCATGGCGATGAAGAGCCCCTGGGGCCCCTCATCGACGTCGTACACCTGCGCGATGGCCGGGTGGTTCACGGCGCCGGCCGCGCGGGCTTCCTGCAGGAAACGTGCCTTGCGTTCGTCGTCGCGGGTGAACTCCGGCGGCAGGACCTTCAGGGCCACGTGGCGGCCCAGCCGCGTGTCCCGTGCGCGGTACACGACACCCATGCCGCCTTTGCCAAGCGGCGCTTCGATTTCGTAGTGCTTGATGGTGTGCCCGATCATGACAGTTGCCAAGATTCTATCAGAGGCAGAACGGAGCCCCGTGCCGCGGGACGTGCACAGACCACAATCAGGCCAGGCAGGCCCCCGCTCACAAGACGCGCCGGAGCGGCCCCGGGTTCAGGCGCTGGGGTGCCACGCGCGAGGGGTTGCCGGTGTCCGGCTGGTCAGGCGGCGGGGCCCACCCACCGGACGTTGGCCTCGTGCGTGGACTGGTAGAAGGGCGGAAGGGGACCGGCGGGCGTCTGCGGGTGGCCGCTCAGGATGCTTCGCAGATACGCGATGTTGTGCCGGAGGATCTCGGTCCCGCCCACGGGACCGTGAGCCGGGACCACGATGCGCACGCGCGGGTCGTCGGCCCATCGCTCGAGAGCGGCCATCCACCGGGGCAGAGGGCTGTCGGGGGGAATCACCGGGCATGGCGTTTCGATGGTGTCCCCGCCGAGCAGGATGCCCAGTTCGGGGATGAGTCCGACGGTGCAGTCGCGCGTGTGGCCCGGCAGGTGGTGCAGGTGCAGGCTGAGGCCGCCGAGGTCGACGACGAAGTTGTCGTCGAACACCGTCGTCGGCGGGATCAGTGTGACCTCATCCCACACCCCGGGCTCGTCGTGTTGTTTGCTCCGGAGTTCGCGGACCACATCGCCATCATCCCGGAACCGATCCAGGCACGCCAGGTGGCCGACGACGGACGAGCCGGCATGGGGCAGGCCGGCGGTGCCCCAGATGTGGTCCCAGTCGGCGTGGCTGTACACGATGACGAGGTCGCGGCTGCCAATCAGCGGAAGCCACTGGCGCATGTCGCGGGGGTGCGACAGCGTGTCCCACACGACCGCCCGGGTGGTGCCGAGCACGAGCGCGCCGCGGACGTCGTACTCGCCGAGTGGCACGGTGTTGAGCCAGACCGGGGAGATCGGGGTCGGGACGGCTAAAGTACCGGGCCGCTCCGGAGTTGCAAATCCATCATCGGGCCGGTCGAGCGACAGAAATGTAACCATAAGAGCACCAAGTACTAGAACCGTCCCGACCCCCTAGAACGTGTCGTGTTCGGTGCGCCGGATGATCTCGTCCTGCAGTGCCTCCGACAGGTCGCAGAAGTAGTCGCTGTAGCCTGCCACGCGGACGATGAGGTCGCGGTATGCGGCCGGGTCGGCCTTGGCCTCGCGCAGGGTGTCGGCCGTGACGACGTTGAACTGCATGTGGTGCCCGTCGAGCTTGAAGTACGACCGCACGAGACTGTGCAGGCGGTCGATGCCGGAGTCGCCCTCGAGCAGGCTCGGCGTGAACTTCATGTTGAGCAGCGTACCGCCCGTCTTCACGTGGTCCATTTTCGAGGCGGACTTGAGGACCGCCGTCGGTCCGTTGCGGTCGGCGCCCTGCACGGGGCTGATGCCCTCGGACACGGGCTGACCTTCGCTGCGGCCGTCAGGGGAGGCGAGGCAGACTTCGCCGAAGTAGACGTGGCAGGTCGTGGGCAGCATCTCGAGTCGATAGGCGCCGCCCTTGGTGTTGGGACGGCCGTCGATGTTCTCGAAGAGCATCCGGAACGACCGGGTCATCAGGGCGTCGGCATAGTCGTCGTCATTGCCGTACTTGCGGGTCTTGTTGAGCAGGCGCTGCCGCAGGGGTTCCTGGCCGTTGAAGTCGGCGTCCAGGGCCTCGACGAAACGGGCCAGCGGCATGTCGCCTGTGTCGAAGACCAGTTCCTTGAGGGCGGACAGGCTGTCGGTAATGCTGCCGATGCCGACGGCCTGGATGAAGGTGTTGTTGTAGCGCGCGCCGCCGGCGTTGTAGTCCCTGCCCGACGCGATGCAGTCGTCGGTGATCACGGAGAGGAACGTGTGCGGCATACGCGTGGCGTAGAGGCGCTCGATGATCTGGTTGCCGCGGATCTTGATGTCGAGGAAGTGCCGGACCTGCGCGGTGAACGCGGCGAACACCTCGTCGAAACACGCGAAGGACGCGGGATCGCCGGTGTGGGCGCCGATGTATTTGCCGGTGCGGACGTCGAAGCCGTCGTGGAGCGCCAGTTCGAGCATCTTCATCAGGTTGAAGTAGCCCGTGAGGATGTAGGCTTCTTTCCCGAAGGCCCCGACCTCCACGCAGCCCGAGCAGCCGCCTTCGCGAGCGTCCTCGAGCGTCTTTCCCTGGCGCAGTTGCTCCTCCACCACCGCGTCGGCGTTGAACAGGGACGGAAAACCGTAGCCGTTGCGGATGACCTTCAGCGCGTGTTTGAGGACGTGGTCCGGGGTCTTGCGCGACACCTGCATGTTGCTGCTCGGCTGCAGCAGGTGCATCTCGTCGATGATGTCGAGCAGGATGTGCGTGACCTCGTTCGAGCCGTCGCCGCCGTCGCGCAGCAGGCCCGCGAGATTGATGTTGGCGAAGTCGGTGAAGGTGCCGCTCTCGGCCGCGGTGACCCCCACCTTCGGCGGCGCCGTGTGGTTGTTGAACTTGATGAAGAAGCACTCGAGCAGCTCCTTCGCCGTTTCCCGGGTGAGCGTCCCGTCGGCGAGGCCCTGCTGGTAGAACGGCCACAGGTGCTGATCGAGGTGGCCGGGGCTGAAGGCGTCCCAGCCGTTCAGTTCGGTGATGACGGCCAGGTGGCAGAACCAATAGGACTGCAGCGCCTCGTGGAAGTCGCGGGGAGCCAGGGCCGGCACCCGACGGCAGACGTCGGCGATCTTCAGGAGTTCGCGCTTGCGCGGGCCGTGGCTCAGCGCGGCGGCTTCGGCGTCGGCCAGTTCGGCGTGGCGCTCGGCGAACCGGATGACGGCGTCGCACGCAATCGACATGGCGTGCAATTGTTCGCGTTTGTCCAGGGCTTCGGGATCACGTTCGAGGTCCAGGGCGGCCTCCGCGCGGGCAATGTCGGCTTTGAAGTCGAGCATGCCCTTGCGGTAAATCTTCCCGTCCGCCACCGTGTGGCCGGGCGCGCGCTGCTCCATGAACTCCGTGTAGCAGCCCGCCGCGTAGGCGTCGTGCCACGCCTGCGGCAGCAGGCTGAACATCTGGTCGCGCAGCGAACGGCCCTGCCAGTACGGAATCACCTCGCGTGCGTAGGCGTCGAGGACCGAGTCGTCGACCGAGTACTGGGTCTTGGGGCGCGAGTTCAGGATCCGCAGGTCCTCGAGGCTGTGGCAGGTCAGCTCGGGATAGGTCGGCACGGCCTTCGGCCGGGGGCCGCGTTCGCCGACGATCAGTTCGCCGTCGCCCATCCACAGGGTCTTCTGGTCGCAGATCGCGAAGAAGTTCCGCGCGCGCAAGACCGGCGTGCTATGGCGGCCGAGGTGATCCCGGTAGAACGCCGTGGTGATCTGCGCCCGATCGGCGCTGAGGGACGGGACTGCGTCCAGGCTCTCGCGGCGCAGGCGTTCGGTGCGTTCGGTCATGCGTGGCCTCCGAAGGTCGTGAAGTGGCCCGTGGCGCGGAAGTGCGCAGCCAGGGCGGCGAGCCGGTCGTGCGCGGGCGTGGGTGTCCCGTGCAGGGCATAGTGCAAACCGACGCGGGCGAACTTTGCCTCTCCCGTCGGGTGGTACGGCAGCAGGTCGACTCGCGTGATCCCGGGCAGTGGGCGCAGGAACGCCGCCGCGGCGGCCATGGTCGCGTCGTCATCGTTCACGCCCGGGACGACGGGGATCCGAATCCAGATGTTGTCATGGACCCCGCTCAGTGCCTGCAGGTTCTCGAGGATGAGACGGTTCGAGACGCCGGTGGCGGCCTTGTGGCGCATGTCATCCATGAGCTTGAGGTCGTAGAGGACCACGTTCGAGTGGGCCGCGGCGCCGCGCACGTCCTGCCAGCGCGCGAACCCGCACGTGTCGAGGGCTGTGTGCACCCCCTCGGCCCGGAGCCTGCGCAGGACGTCCGTGACAAACGCGGCCTGCATCAGCGGTTCGCCCCCCGAGATCGTCACGCCGCCGTTCGATTCGTCAAAGAAGATCCGATCGCGCAGCAGTGTGCGCACGAGCGTGGGTGCGTCGATCGTCTCGCCGACGCCCTGCAGGGCGCCGGTCGGGCACAGCGCCACGTCCTGCGGGCCGCGGCCCTCGACGACGGGGTTGGCAAGCTCTTCGGGGCTGCAGCGTCCGCAGTCCATGCAGCGATGGCGCAGGCGGACGAATTCGGGGGATGGCGACTGGCTTTCCGGGTTGTGGCACCAGGCGCAGCTGAGCGGACAGCCCTTCATGAACACCGTGCTGCGGAGGCCTGGGCCGTCGTGAAGGGAGAAGCGCTGCACGTTGAAGACGAGTCCCGCCGGGATCATGTGCCCACCACGCGGTCGCTGAAGTAGTACGCCTGGATGAACGGTTCCTGGACGGCGAACGACCAGTGCACGTCCTGCAGGTGCGCGGCGGCGCCGGCGACGTCGCCGCGTTCCAGGAGCTGCAGGAAGTCCTCGTGCTCGACGACAGAGTGTTGCTCCCAGGCCTGGACCATGCGCTCGCGGCGGGGCCAGTCGTAGAGGCGCTGCTTCAGCAGGTGGACGTGGGCGATGAGGCGCGCGTTGTCGCTGCGCCGCAGGTACACGTCGTGGAACGCGAGGTTGGCTTCGTAGTAGCGGTCGAAGTCGCGCTCGGCGACCGCGGCGGCCATGGCGGCGTCCAGCGCGCGCATACGCGCGAAGTCGGACGGGCCGAGCGCCGGACCCACCGCGCGCAAGGCGGCGGCCTCGAGGGCGCCGATGATTTCGTAGTAGTGGCGGATGTCGTCCAGCGTGAGGGCGTTGAGGCGGAAGCCGCGGCGCGGGAGAATCGTGACGAAGCCCTGGGACTCGAGGTGGAGAAGCGCTTCGCGCAGGGGGGTTCGGCTGATGCCGAGGCGTGCGGCGAGCTGGTTGAGGTCGAGGAAGGCGCCGGGCTGCAGGCCTCCGGTGGCCATCTGGTCCCGCAGGTATTCGTAGACCTGCTCCCGCAGGGAGCGGGTCTGCAGGAGGGGGCCGGAATCCCCTGGTGTGGACCTCCGGACCGGAGGCGGAAGGGCCGTCTCAGCCATAGTCAGATATCTAATATATCAGAAAAAGGGGCCAGGCCCATTTTTCGGGAACTCCATGATGGACGGCGCTTTGACCGAAAAGGGGCCTGGCCCCTTTTCGCGGGCGTGGTATGGTCCAAAGACGATGCCAACGCGACTGAACCCGCTGATCACACCGAGTTCCCTCCCGTTCGGGGCGCCGCCCTTCGACACGATCCGGGATGCCGACTTCCCGCCGGCCTTCGAGGCGGGCATGCGGGCCGAGCAGGCCGAGGTAGGTGCCATCGCCGGCAATCCCGAGCCGCCGACCTTCGAGAACACGCTGGTGGCGCTCGAATCGTCCGGGCAGTTGCTGAATCGCGTCAGCCTCATCTTCAACGGGCTGACGTCCGCCAATTCCAGCCCGGCCCTCCAGCAGATCCAGCAGGATGTCGCCCCGAAGCTGGCTGCTCACGAAGACGCCATCTTCCACAACGGGGCGCTGTTCGCGCGAGTCGAGGCCGTTCACGCGCAACGATACACCCTCGGGCTCGACGCGGAATCGTTGCGCCTGGCCGACTACTACTACCGCGAGTTCGTGCGCGCGGGCGCGCGCCTGTCGGATGCCGACAAGACCGCGCTCCAGGCCATCAACGAAGAAGACGCCGCACTCAGCGCCAAGTACATCTCGATGCTCCTCGACGCCACGAAGGAGGCGGCCCTGGTCGTCGATGACGTCACGGACCTCGCCGGCCTCTCGGCGGAGGAGACTGCCACGGCGGCCGAGGCGGCGTCGGCCCGCGGCCTCGTGGGGGCATGGCTCATTCCCTTGCACAACACCACGCAGCACCCGCTGCTGGCCTCCCTCACACACCGGGCGACGCGCGAGCGGCTCTACCGTGCCTCCATCACGCGCACCGAACGGGGCGATGCCAACGACACGCGCCACCTCGTCGCGACGCTGGCCTCCCTGCGGGCCCGGAAAGCCGCGCTGCTCGGCTATCCCAGCTATGCCGCCTGGGTTCTCGAGGACCAGATGGCCAGGACGCCGGCGTCGGCTGAGGCCTTCCTGGCTCGCCTCATCCCGGCGGCCGTCGCCAACGCCCGAGCGGAAGCCCGGGACATCGAGGCGCGCATCGCCTCCCACGGCGGTACATTCCCGCTCGAGCCGTGGGACTGGGATTTCTACGCGGAGCAGGTCCGGAAGGCGACCTTCGATCTGGACGACGCCACGCTCACGCCGTATTTCGAACTCGAGCGCACGTTGCGTGACGGCGTGTTCTTCGCGGCACAGCAGCTCTACGGGATCTCGTTCACGGAACGCCGCGACCTTCCCGTGTATCACCCCGACGTCCGCGTGTTCGAGGTCACCGATCGTGACGGGGCGGCGATGGCCCTCTTCTACGCCGACCTCTTCGCCCGCGAGAACAAGAACGGCGGGGCGTGGATGGATAACTTTGTCGTCCAGTCCACGCTGCTCGGTACGAAGCCCGTCATCTGCAACGTGGCGAACGTCGTCAAACCGACGCCGGGCCAGGCCGCGCTGCTGAGGCTCGACGAGGTCATGACGCTGTTCCACGAATTCGGGCACGCGCTGCACGGGCTGTTCGCGAACCAGCGGTTCCCGAGCCTGTCCGGTACCAGCGTGCCCCGCGATTTCGTGGAACTGCCGTCGCAGTTCAACGAACATTGGGCACTCCATCCCGAAGTCCTGGCCCACTACGCCGTCCACCACCAGACCGGCGATCCCATGCCTGCCGACCTCGCGGACCGCAGCCGGAACGCGGTCACGTTCAACCAGGGCTACAGCCTGACGGAGATTCTGGCGGCCGCCGTGCTCGACATGCGGTGGCACTCGCTGCCCGCCGGGGCGCCGGAGCTTTCGCCCGACGTGTTCGAAGCCGAGGCACTCAACAACGCCGGCCTGGATCTGCCCCAGGTGCCTCCACGGTACCGGTCCAGCTACTTCCTGCACATCTGGGCCAACGGGTATGCGGCCGGCTACTACGCGTACTTGTGGGCCGAGATGCTCGACAACGACGCGTTCGCGTGGTTCACCGAGCACGGCGGCCTGACGCGGGCCAATGGCGACCGGTTTCGCGACCTGATCCTGTCACGGGGGAACGCCGGCGACTTCGAACAGATGTACCGGGAATTCCGCGGCCAGGATCCCAGCATCGAGCCGATGCTCAGGCGCCGCGGCATCACCGCGTAATTGCCCCTGCGCGCGCGCTCCAGGGCCCGAGTCCTGCCCGGCCGGTCCGCCGGTCGCCTCTGCGAGGCCTTGTTCACGCAGTTCGGCCTGCCGCCGATTATGAGGACGAGAGCGCGATGTTCATGGCGAACGACATATCGTCGTACCCGATCACAGGCGTCGTGACGCCGAGCGACCCCGACCGCCGGGGCCAGGACGGATATCCGCCTCGTCGGCAGAAGCCCCAGCATCCTCCGGCCCCGCGCCCGGCTCACACACCCGGCGTTGACCTTCCCGGCGACACGACGCTCGAGCCGCTCACGCCGCCCCACATCGGCACACGGATCGACGTGAGGGTCTAACCGGCCGGGGCATGGGCCATGCGCCGTGGGCCGTGGGCCCTGAGCAGGGGCAAGGGACCGGGGGCAAGGGGCAAGTCCCGAATCCCGAACCCAGTCCGCAGGTTTGCGCTACGATTGCCCAGTCGGCCCCCCTGCCGGAGCACGCGCTCCTACCCGAGGATTTCATGCGCTGGTTATTCGTCTTCATTGTGGTCGTCCACGGGCTGATCCACCTGATGGGCCCTGCCAAGGCGTTCGGTCTGGCCGATCTGCCTCAATTGACGCAACCGATGTCCCGTCCAATGGGGCTGCTCTGGCTCGTTGCAGCGATTGCCGTCCTGGGGACAGTCGCATCGCTCTTCCTGTGGCCGCGCGGCTGGTGGATGGTGGGTGCCGTGGCCCTGGTGCTCTCCCAGGTGTTGATTGTCGCGGCCTGGTCGGACGCGAAGGCCGGCACCGTCGCCAACCTCATCATGCTGCTGGGGGTGGCATACGGCTACTTCACCGTCGGGCCGCAGAGCCTGATGGCCGAGTTTGCCCAGGACGTCGCTGCCGGGTTGTCCCGCCCGCAGGCAACCTCCATGGTGACCGATGCGGATCTCGCGCCACTGCCCGAACCCGTTCAGCGATACCTGAGGGCGACGGGCGTGGTCGGCCAGCCCAGGCCGGTCAACTACCGGCTCCGGTTCCGCGGACGGATTCGGAGCGGTCCGGATGCCCGATGGATGCCGTTCGTCGTGGATCAGCAGAGCTTCGCCGACGAACCCACTCGCCTCTTTCTGATGCGCGCGACGATGATGGGCGTGCCGCTGCATGGGTACCATCGACTGACGGGCGGCCACGCCACGATGCGGATCAAGGCGCTCGGGGCGGTGACGGTGGTGAACGCGGCGGGCCCCGAGATGGACCAGGCCGAGTCGGTGACGCTGTTCAACGACATGTGCCTGCTCGCCCCGGGCACACTGATCAGCCCGTCGGTCAGCTGGGACCCGATCGACGAGCGGAGGGTGCGCGGGTGGTTCACGCACGGCGGCCATCGAATCTCGGCGACGCTCTACTTCGGAGCCGACGGGTTGCTGACGAACTTCATCTCCGACGATCGACGGGCGTCATCGCCCGACGGCAAGACGTTCTCGCCGTGGCGGTTCTCCACGCCGGTTCAGGAATACCGGCAGTTCGGGGCCGTCCGGCTGGCGGCTCGGGCCGAAGCGCGGTGGCACCCTCCGGCCGGCGAGTACGTCTACGGCGAGTTCGAGGTGCTCGAGGCGGCGTTCAACGTGCGGGAGCCATAGGGGCAACCCGTATCCTGGAAGCGCACCATGCGACCATCCTCCGCCGCGCGCCGTGTCTGCCTGCTTGCGCTGTGCGCAGTGCCTCTGCACGGCATTCGGACACCGGCGTTCCCGTCGCCGGCGGGAGGTCCCGCGAGCCCCTGGTCTCAGGCAACGGCTGCGTCCCGGACGGTGCGGCCGTCCGACGATCCCCGCATACGAGCGTCGGCACTGATGGCCCGGTCGCTGTTGCGTATCCGCGAATGGCGACGCGCTGCGGGTATCCCTGTCGACCGGACGCTCGACCCGAACAACACGGGGATCGTGGGAGACGAGTTTTCGCTGTTGACGACGTCCCTGGGGGACGTGGCGGCCAAACGTACCGCGGCCAATCCGGCCTTTGCCGGCGTCATCGCGGGGTACTTCCAGGACGCCGGGCTGACACGCGGTGACGTCGTCGCGATCGGCGCCAGCGGGTCGTTTCCCGCGTTCATTCTCGCGACGCTCTCGGCCGCGCGCACCCTCGAACTGGAGCCGGTGCTAATTTACTCCGTGGGGTCGTCGATGTACGGCGCCAACCTCCCGGGGTTCACGTTCGTCGAGATGCTGGATGGACTGCGCCGCGACGGACTGCTGCCGTATCAGTTCGTGGCGATTGCGCCAGGTGGGGAGGACGATGCCGGGCGAGGTGTGCTCTTCGATGAGACTGGAGAGACGCTGATCGGAGAAGCGCGCCGATCCGGGCTGCCGGTGATCGGGGGCGCTTCGCTCGAGGCCAGTATCCAGGAGCGTCTGCGCGTGTTCGACGCCGCCGCGCGCGGAAGACCGGTCCGGTGTTTCGTGAACATCGGCGGCGCATCGGCCAGCTTCGGAGACACACCAGCGTCGCTCGACCTGCCGAACGGACTCGTCCGGCGCGTGGCCGCCGTTCCGTCGTCACCCACGCGCGGCCTGGTGTTCGAGTTCCTGGCCCGCGGCGTGCCGGTCATTCACCTGCTCCACGTCCGCGGGCTGACGGACGCGAATCACCTGCCATTCGACCCCGTCCCGTTTCCGCCGCTGCCGTCCCGGCCTGGCCGCGCCGCCCGCTGATGTGGCTCCACATCCTGCGCCAACTCTGCGACTGAACCGAGCGAACTGTGCGACGTCGTGCTTGACGGGGTCGGCTCGACAACGTAGACTCCCCGAAACCGCGAAAGTTCAGGCGTCCCCCCGTTCATGGCCCCCCCGGGGGGAGCTGTCGGCGCGCAATGTGCGCTTCACAGGAGGGGACACCCATGGTTCGTGTGCTGCGGCGTTTCGTCGTCGTGCTCGTGCTCGTGCTGATCAATGCGCCCGGCGCGGGCGCGCAGGCCACGGCCTCGATATCTGGCGTGGTTCGTGACTCCGCCGGCGGTGTCGTTCCTGGTGTAGCGGTGGTTGTCAAGGACGAGAACACCGGTGCGGTGTTCGAGGCGGTGACCGGGACGGACGGCAGGTACCAGGTTCCGGCCCTGCTGGCGGGTTCCTATACGGTGACGGCAGCGCTGTCGGGGTTCAAGACCGCGGAGACGAAGGGCGTGCGCCTTGCCCCCGGTCAGCCGGTCTCGATTGCGCTCACCCTCGAGGTCGGAGAGTTGTCCGAGACGGTCGTCGTGTCGAGCAGCGCCGAGCTCATCAACACGGAGACCGCCACCGTGGCGGCCACGCTCAACTCCGATCAGCTCAATCGGATGCCGACGCCGACGCGCAACGCGCTGAACGCGATCACCTTTCTGCCGGGCGTCAACACGGCGACGACCAACCGGGAGTCGCGGATCAACGGCCTGCCCGAATCTTTTCTGAGCATTACGCTGGACGGGGTGGGCAACAACGACAACTTCAACCGGACGACAGACGGGTTCTTTGCGTCAGTGACGCCGCGGCAGGATGCGGTCGAAGCGGCGGCGGTGACGCTGGCGGCAGCCGGGGCGCAGGTGGGTGGCGGCGCGGGCGCCGTGACGATGGCGTTTCAGACGCGGTCGGGGGGCAACCGGTTCACGGGGAGCGCCTACGAGTACTGGCGCGATCCATCGCTGAACACGAACTACTACTTCAACAAGATCAACAACCTGCCGAAGAACGACGTCAGCCTGAACCAGTTCGGCGCCCGGGCGGGAGGTCCCATCGTGATTCCGGGCCTGTTCGACGGGCGGGACAGGGCGTTCTTCTTCGTTCACTACGAGCAGTTGCGCTTCCCGAACAGCTTCACGCGGACGCGGAACGTGCTCAACCAGCGGGGGCTGGACGGGTGGTTCCGCTACCAGTACCAGGGTGACGTGCGCGAGGTGAACGTGCTCGACCTGGCGCGGCAGAACGGCCAGATCAACACGAAAGACCCAACCGTCTTCAGACTCCTGCAACAGATCGAATCGGCGATGCAGACGACGGGCACGCGCGCGGCATCGGCGGACCCCCTGTATGACAACTACACCTGGCTGAGCCCGGGCGAGCTGTTTGAGCATCAGCCGACCGTCCGCCTGGACTACAACCTGAGCACCCGGCACCGTCTGAGCGGGTCGTTCTCGGTCATCTCGACGACGCGCGACCCCGACTATCTGAACAGCTCGGATCGCCGGTTCCCGGGGTCGCCGAACTACCGGATCTACTCCTCGACGCGCCCGATCTTCTCGACGTCGTTGCGGTCGACGATCGGTACGAAGCTCGTGAACGAGCTGCGCGGCGGCGGCAACGCGTTCTTCGGGTACTCGCGGTTCGGCCAGGACTCGAGTAACGGGCCGCAGACCTTCGAGGATTCCGACGGGTACGCGATCGACTTCGACACGAACATCGGCTTGACGAACTGGTACTACCAGACGACGCCGAGCTGGCGGGCCGCGCCGGGCTACAACATCGAAGACACGGTGACCTGGCTGAAGGGCAACCACAGCATGTCGTTCGGCGGATCGTACCTGGTGAACCACGCCGAAGAGAATGCGCGGCAGCAGGTGAACTTCATCCAGCTCGGGTTCAACCAGCAGTACGACCCGGCGAGGGGGATGTTTACGACGGCGAACTTCCCTGGAGCGTCCTCGACGCAGCTCAACGACGCGCGCGATCTGTACGCGCTGTTGACCGGGCGGGTCACGGTCGTGCAGGGGCAGGCGGCCCTCGACGCTGAAACGAACACGTACAAGAGCCTGGGGGAGCGTTCGCGGCAGGGGAAGATTAGCGTGTTCGGGGCGTTCTGGCAGGATTCGTGGAAGGTATCGCCGACCCTCACGCTGACGGGCGGGATCCGGTGGGACGTGCAGACGCCGTTCTCGCCGGCGAACGACATCATGTCGTCGGTGACGCTCGACAGCGTCTGCGGGATCTCGGGGCTGGGTGACGGGAGCCTGTACAACAAGTGCAACTTCTTGAGCCCCGGCTCAACGGGCGGTGTGAAGCCGGAGTTCATCCAGCTCAAGTCGGGCACCGAAGGCTACAAGACCGACTGGAACAACCTGGCTCCGTCGGTGAGCGTGGCGTGGCGGCCGAACCGGCAGGAGGGGTTCCTGCGGATGCTGCTGGGCGACCCAGAGCAGGCCACGCTGCGGGCCGGCTGGTCGGTGGCCTACGATCGCCAGGGGATGGGCATCTTCACGAGCGTGTTCGGGAACAATCCGGGCAGCACCCTGAACCTGCAGCGGGATGTGAACACGGGACTGGTGCCGGCAGGCGAGTCGTGGCCGGTGCTGTTCAGCCAGAAGGACCGGCTCTACGTGCCGCCGTTCCCCGAGACCGCGACCTTCCCGATTGCGGTGCGGGCGGGCCGGGCGGACGACATCTATGCGTTCGCCCCGGATGTCCAGATCGCGCGGGCCCAGACGTGGATGATCGGCTTCCAGCGCGCGCTCACGAACAACATGGCGATGGAAATCCGCTACGTCGGCACCCGCGGATCGAACCAGTGGTCGCAGCTCAACTGGAACCAGATCCGGGGTGAGAACCTGCTGGCCAACGGGTTCCTGGACGAATTCAACCTGGCCATGGCCAACCTCGTGGCCAACAACACGGCGGGTGGGAGCCGGACGGGCTCGTTCGCGTACTTCGGGCCGGGTACCGGCACGAACCCCCTGCCGATCTACCTGGCGTACCTGAACGGCCGCAACGATTTCACGAACCCGTCGGCCTATACCGGCGGGTCGAGCACCTGGACCAGTTCGACGGTGGCCAGCCGGCTGTCGCCAGCCAACCCGGCGCCCATCACGTCGGCGGGCGACCTGGACGACAACGCGTCGCGCCGGGCGAACGCGGCGGCTCTGGGGTACCCCGCGAACTTCTTCGTGCCGAACCCCGACGTGGACGACGTGTTGGTCCGGGACAGCGGCGCGTACAGCGACTACCACGCGTTGCAGGTTGAGCTGCGGCGCCGGTTGTCGAAGGGCCTGTCGGCCAACGTGAACTATCAGTACGCGATCGAGGGCGGGTCGGCCTTCGACGGCTTCAGCTACGGCCGGACGATGATCACGACGGAGAACGTCCGCCACGCCGTCAAGATGCAGTGGGACTGGACAATCCCGGTGGGCCGGGGCCAGCGCTTCGGCGCCGACATGAACCCGATTCTCAACGGGATCATCGGGGGCTGGAGCATCAACGGCGTCGGCCGCGTTCAGCAGCGGGTGCTGGACCTGGGCGGCGTGCGGCTCGTCGGCATGACGGAGGACGAGCTGCAGGACATGTACAAGTATTACAAGACCACGAACGCCAACAGCGGCCTGACGGAGGTCTGGATGCTGCCGGCCGACGTTATCCTGAACACCCGGCGTGCGTACAGCGTGAGTTCGACGACCGTCAACGGATACTCGACCAGTCTCGGAGTGCCCGAGGGGCGGTATATCGCGCCGGCGAACTCGGGGGGGTGCATCCAGGTCAAGGGCGGCGACTGCGGCGTGCCGCGCACGATCATGCTGAGCGCCCCGTGGTTCGCGCGCTTCGACATCGGCGTCACGAAGCGCTTCAATGTCAAGGGATCGATGAATGTCGAGGTGCGGGCCGACGTCCTCAACGTGTTCGACGCGATCAACTTCACCCCGGTCGCCAACCCGGGTTCCGCTGCAACCATCTTCCAGGTGACGAGCGGCTACACGGATCCGAGCAATACGTATGATCCGGGCGGTCGGCTCGGCCAGCTCATGATCCGGTTCAACTGGTAGGCGCCGTGTCGCCAGGCCCGCCTGCGGGCGGGTTCACCAACCCGGCCGGTGGAGCCCAGCGGGATTCCACCGGCCGGTCTCGTTCGCAGGGGGTGCCCATGTCGCCGGGGCGTCGTTGGTGGTTGGTCGTGGGTGGGGTCGGCGTCGCGGCGGCAGCCTCGACGGCGCTGCTCGGCGCACGCCAGGCGCCTCGGGTGAGCGAGCGGCCCCGCAGCGTGGTCGTGGACTTCGCAGCCGTTCAGGGTGACGGCACGCCGGTGGCCGAACTCCAGGTGTCGGAGGTCGAGGTGCGGATCGACGGGCGCCTCCGGGCGGTGAAGGCGCTCCGCCGTGTGGCGGCGGCTCCGACTCCAGAGCGGGCAGACGGCGCGCCCCGCCTGCCGCGGCCCTTCGGTGCGAATGCCGACGTGGCCGCCGGGAGGAGTTTCGCGCTGATCGTCGACGAAGCATCGTTCACCCCCAGACATGAAGCGGTGTTCCGGCGTGCCATCGAAGGCCTGCTCCCCGTGCTCACGCCTGCCGACCGCACGATGATCATTTCACTGCCGTTCGGCGGCATCAAGGTGCCCTTCACGTCAGACCCGGCCCGCATCCGCCAAGCGCTGCCGGGACTCGTCGGCCAGGGGAACCTGGCGGAGACCGGTTCGGACATGGCGTGCCGCACGCGGCGGTTCCTCGAGGCCCTCGATGGCTTCTTCACCAGCCAGGCCGGCCGATCGGCGCCGCTCACGGTAGCGGTGTTCACCGCCGGGCTCGCCGCGCCCAGACGGGACGCCCCGCTGGCGCTCGCCCCGGGCATGTGCGAGTTGCTCGTCAATCATTTCCAGCGCGTGGCGACCACGGCCGGCGCGGCCCGGGCAACCTTCTACGTGCTGCAGCCGACCGACATCGCGTCTGGCGCCGCCGCCTGGCGCGAGTCGATCGGGGGCAACGCGTTTCTCGGATCCGACAACCCCATCGAGGGTATCGAACATCTTGCGGGTGCCACCGGCGGAGCCCGCTTCGCCCTCGACAGCGCCGGCGCGGGCTCGCTGCTGCGAGTGGCGCGCGAAAGCGCCGCGTATTTCGAGGCAGTACTCGAGGCGGAGCCGCGTGAAATCCTCATGCGGAGCCGATCGCTCGGCGTGCGCGTCCGACGCCCGGGGGTCACCGTCCGGGTGCGTCCGGAGATCACCTTCACGGGAGCGGCCCCGACGGGGGGCGCCGGCCGGTTGAGCACGAGCGAACTGCTGCTGTCGACGATGGCCGCCACCGACCTCCCGTTGCGCGTAGCGGGATTCACGGTGCGGGAACCCGGTGGCCAGTTGCGGGTGGGCGTGGTCGTGGAGCCGGTCGAGCCGTCGGCATCGCTGACGTCGGTGGGTGCGATCCTGATCGATCGGAACGCCGCGGTCGCGCGCTGGTTCGCCCCGGACCCCTCCGAACGTCCACTGGTGGGGGCGATGGTGGCCTCCGCGGGCTCCTACCGCCTGCGGGTCGCGGCCGCCGACGCGGCCGGCCGGTTCGGCACGGCGGAGGACGACGTGATCGTCGGCCTCACGTCGGTGGGCCCACTTTCGCTCGGCTCGTTGCTGCTCGGGGTCTCGCGGGCCGATGGGAATCGCGCACAGCTCCAGTTCAGCGTCGAACCGACGGCAGTCGCGTCATTCGACATTTATGGCGGCACGGCGGGCATGGGTCTCACCGCCGTGCTGGAAGTGGCCCGCGATCCTGACGGGCCCGCCATCGCCTCATTCCCGCTGACGCTGGCCCGCGCGGACGAGGGGCGGGTGGTGGCCACGGCAGCCGTGCCGGTCGGAGCGCTGGCTCCGGGCGACTACCTCATCCGCGGTGTCATCCGCCTCGAGGACGGCACGACCGGCCGGGTCACGCGCACGCTGCGAAAGGTGGCGCGCTGAGTCTGGTGTTCGAGTTCCTGGCCCGCGGCGTGCCGGTCATTCACCTGCTCCACGTCCGCGGGCTGACGGGAGCGAATCACCTGCAATTCGACCCCGTCCCGTTTCCGCCGCTGCCGTCCCGTCCTGGCGGGTAGTCCCTGGTTCAGAAACCAACCTCGGATCGGAGTGTGCTATGGCCGTGCGTCTGGTGCGGTCGCCAGCCGGATTCATGACGACCTGCAGATCGGGCTTCAGCGCCAGCCACCCTGACAACAGACGCACGAACGGCTGCGCGGATGTCGGTTCCCGCTGCTGACGCCCAGGCCGGACGGGGCCGCTCGTTAGTCAGTGCGCGGGCGTCTGCGTGATCTGCCAGCGCGCCGGGGACTCACGTCCGACAGGCCGGCCACCGGGCTGGCAGCCGACTGCGTTACGGTCTGCACCAGGCGTGCGTAGCCGGAATCGCCGTGCACCACGACGTTGGCCGTTCGACTCGAGAACGCTTGATTCGACGCGATGAGGTACGGCACGGTGGCCGATCCGAAACCACGCGCGCCCGACGAGAACGTGATCCAGCCCACGGAACCCTGTTCCGCTTCGACCCACCAACTGCAGCCGGAGCCCGCGGTGATGTTGACGGCGCTCATCGCGCCGGCCGCCGAGGCGGTCACGGCTGCCGGGCCAATACCGTACGTGCACGCTGCGATCGTCTGGCCGTCCTGCGTGACGTTCAGTATCTGGCCCGCGATGAGGGCCTGCCCGGCCCGCGGGGCGGGATCCGGATTCGCCGCCACGTGCGCCTCGACGCTGCCGTTCCCGTTACCGTTGGGTGCGCCCTCGGTCTCAGCCACAATCTGCAGCCAGGGCAGGGTGCTGGAGAACTCCCACCGGCAGCCAAACGTCGTGAATACCTGCACGAGGAAGTTGACGGCCACCGCCGGGACGGACCGTACCTGCGGACGAAGCTCGAAACGGCATTCGGGATCGTTCGGGGTGCCCGCCTGCGAAATCGAGGACTGGCTTCCGCCGACAGCAATCGAGCCCGTGCGCGGCGTCAGGCGCGGGTTGGCGAGTATCGAGAACGCGAGCGTCCCCGGCCCGGTCCCGGACCCGCCGCTGGTAATGGTGATCCATGGCGCGGAGGGCGTTGCCGACCAGTCGCAGCCCGGTTGGATCGCGACCTCGATCGCGCCGGTGCCGCTGCCGCCGGGAAAGCTCAGGGTTGTGGGTGTCAGCGACACCAGCGCGCAGTCTGGAGTCGGTGATGATGGGGACGTTCTATCGCAGGCGCCCACACCTGCAAGCGCAACGGCGAGAACCAGCGCGGCATTGCGTGCGCGGATCATCCATGGGTCTCCAGGGGCGGCGCTGTAACCAAGGATACTGCGACGAGACGCGATCGGGCCATAATCGGGCCGTGACTGACGACGCGCAGACCGCCGCCCGGGTGTGGGATCGTTTTTTCGAAGTGTTTCGCGAGATGCCCCGCGGAGGTCCCGGGACACCAGAAGCCATGGCGCAGGCCTTGGATCTCATGACTGGCCTGCCCGCATCGCCTCGTGTGCTCGACCTTGGGTGTGGCCCGGGCTCAGGCAGCTCGCGGCTGGCCGCGCGTACGGGCGGGCGCGTGACCGCCCTGGACCTGCACGCGCCGTTTGTCGCGCAGCAGGTGGCGGCGGCTCTGACGGTTCCCGGCGGCGCGCCCGTAGACGGTGCCTGCGCGGACATGCGCGCGGCCCCGTTTGCGGACGGCACGTTCGATCTCGTCTGGAGCGAAGGCGCGCTCTACAGCATCGGGTTTCCCGACGGCCTCGACGTGTGCGCGCGCCTCGTTCGCCCCGGCGGTTACCTCGCCGCGAGCGAAGCCGTGTGGACCGTTCCCGACCCGCCCGACGAAGTACGACAATGGTGGGAAGCGGAGTACCCGGACATCCAGCCGGTTTCCTCGAAGGTGTCTGACGTCTCACGCGCCGGGTTTGCCATCGTCGGACACTTCACGCTGCCGCGAGTGGCGTGGTGGGACCACTACTACGTGCCGATGCGGGCGCGCGTGCAGGTGCTGCGCGGAACTTGGGATGGTGACGAGACCGGCCTGGGCGTCATCGCGCAACTCGAACACGAAATCGCCATGTTCGAGCGATTCGGCCACACCTACAGCTACGAGTTCATCGTCGGGCGGCGGAGGTGAGGTGAGACGTGGGGCACGGGCGTCGTTTACGGCAGCCGCACCTTCCAGGCGCCGCGGCCATGCGTGAACGCGAACAACCAGCGTTCTCCTGACGGGGTCCGCAGGGTTGCCAGCCACTCCGTGACGATGGCGCCAAAGCCGGTGTTCTCGACGGCCCAGGTATCGCCGCCCGTCTCTGAGACGAAGACGCCCACGTCCGTGCCCACGTACACGCGGTTGCGGTGACCGGTATCGATGACGACGGCGTGGGCCGGCACGTCGGGCAATGCCGTGTCGCCGACGCCGTCGCCGGCACGCCAGGTGCGCCCGCCGGTGGTGCTCACGAAGACGTGGGCGCCGCCGAACCCGCCGTACGTGGCGTACAGCACCGCCGGATCTCCGGGATCGTACGCGACCGATGTGACCCACCCCTGACGCGGTCGCGTCACGTTCCACGTCATCGATCCGGGGGACGACAGTCCGTCTGCGGTGACGTAGATGTGGCCCGTCGTGCTGCCGGCCGCCACGCGGCCCGAGTTGCCGGGAGCCACCGTGATGGCGCTCATCAGTCCGTCCTCGAGCAGCCGGTCACTGGCCCGCAGCCAGATCCCGCGGGTGCCATCGGGTGGGTGGTCACGGTCTCCAGGGACCTCGACCCTTCTGCGACCGCCGCCGGGTTCTCTTGCGGGGTGTATTGCTTCAACCCTCCGGTAGATGTAGCGCCCGCCCGTCCACTGCACGCCCACACGGCCGGGGTCGGCGACCAGCGGCGTAATGAACAGGAAGTTGGCCTGTTCACCGTGCAGGTTACTGCTTCGCCGATCTTCGAGACCGAGAGAAACGCTGGCGAATGTCCGCCCGCCGTCGGTGGATTGCTGGATGCCGGCCCACTGCGTCTGGACGAACAGGACGTTCGGGTCGCCCGCGTCAAGCGCGACGTACGCGCCGTCTCCGCCGTAGAGGCTGCGCCACCCGTCCGTCCCTGTTCCCGTCGTGCCGAGGATCGTGCCGTTGTCCTGGGTTCCGCCGAAAAACGCCGAGCCATCGGGGAAGGGGAGGCCGTGGTAGAACTGCGTGATTCCGAGGTTGTGGTTCAGTGAGGTCCAGGTGACCTGGATCGAGGACGGCGTGCAGACGTCACGGGATTCGGCGCCGCGGGCGTTGTCCGTGCGGTAGATGCCTCCGTCGGTCATGGCGAAGGCGCGCTGATTCGTCGTGCCGTTGTACGCGGGATGGAAGACCAGTTTGTGCTGGTCGGCGTGCACGAACGCCGGCACGCCCGATCGCCACCACTCCGAGACGACGCCCCAGCTTCGCCCGCCGTCGCGGGAGCGGAACCAGTCCACGCCAGCCGCCCAGATGGTGTCGGGGTCGGCGGGATCCACGGCGAGCGACGACACGTACCAGCCCATGGGCGTGTAGGAGTTGGCGCTCGCGAACCGGCAGTCCGCGTACGACGCCGCGATGGGATTGGTCAGGATCAACGTGGCCAGCTTCGTCGTGCTGGTATTGCGGACCTGGGCGGTCCATGTGCCGGGCGCGCCGCCGTCGGCGGACCGGAAGACCGCGTGAAGAGCCTGCTCGTACGCGCCGGAGGGGCCAGGGAGGTTACTGGCGGCCAGGGCGTAGACCACACCCTGACGGCTCGGCGCGATGGCCAGTGTGGTGCGGCCCATCCCGGGATCCGACAGGACCGGCACAAACGCCGCCGCCCCGCTCGCATCCACCGTCCGATAGACCGTCGCCTGCTCGAACGTGCCGCAGGCTGCGAAGAGCACGTCCGCCGGCTGATCGGTGCGCAGGGCGAGATCGAGGCATCCGCCGCGCACGGCCACGGGCAGGATTGCCGCCCAGGTGGCGCCGCGGTCGAGCGACCGCCAGACGCCCGTGCGGGTGGCGGCGTAGAGCACGCGATCATCCTTCGCGCTGACAATCACGTCGTTCACAAAGTGGAAGTCGGAGGTGCTGGTTGCCGGAAGCCTCGACCACGTCGTCCCGCCATCTGCAGTGACGAAGATTCCCGCACCCCGCAACGGGAGGCCGGTGTAGCGAACCTCCTCGCGGAAGTACCCTTCGCCGGTGCCGACGTAGATCACGTTCGGGTCACGAGGGCTCATGGCCATGGCGTTGATGGCCAGGTTGGCCAGCGCGTCACCCACCGGGCGCCAGTGCTCGCCGCCGTCGTCCGTCTTCCAGACACCACCAGAGACGCCGCCGGTGTACATCCGATCCGGATTCGAGGGGTCGATCCGCAGGGCGCGTGTCCGGCCGCCGATGTTGCCGGGGCCGAGTGGGGTCCAGGCCTCGAGGAGGGAGGCGGGGGTCCCGAACGGTGCGGGGGCGCCGGGCCAGACGAGGGGCGCGGCGGCCTCTCCGCTGTCGCGCAGTGACAGCACCCGCCGCCCGCCGCCGGCTGTCGTGAAGCGAGGCATCCGCGACAGGCGGTCGTGGGCGGTCTGATACCGCTCGCGCGGGTCGATCGCCCGAGAGAGGGGCGCACGCCGCGCGGCGAAGTAGGCTGCGGCCGCGTCCGGCTGGTCGAACGGGCGTGTGACGGAGACGGCGGGGGCAGGGCCCGGCCGTTGCGGGGCGAGGGTGGCGAGGACCAGGACCGCCACGAGCACCATCGGCGTGCGCTTCACGGCTCCTCCTTGGTTCGAACTGCATTGTAGCCGGGCGCCCGCTGCGTGCTGATTCGACTTTCCTTCCGAAGAAGAATGGTGCCTACACATCCTGTAGCCTCACGCACCCGCTCACCCTTCGGCCCGAGGGTGCCTGGCGTCCCACAGGTCCAACTCGTGCGGATTCCGGGCGGATTCGGCACGCGTCGGTCAGGCCCGCGACTTGCAACGGATCGAGTCGAACCGGCCATGCTCAAGACTGAACTGCACATCCACACCGGCGACGATCCGACCGACTACATCCCGTACAGCACCTACGATCTCATCGATCGGGCTGCCGGGCTGGAGTACCAGGCGCTGGCCATCACCCTGCACGAACGGCAGCTCGATCTGGCGCGCTACGAGGCGTACGCCAGGGCCCGGGGCATCGTCCTGATTCCCGGTGTCGAACGCACCATCGAAGGCAAACACGTCCTGCTGCTCAACTTCAGTGAGGGCGCCGACCGCATCTCGACGTTTCCGGAACTGGCCGACCTGCGGACCCGATCCCGTGGTGTGGTGATCGCCCCGCACCCGTTCTTTCCGGCGTCGGTGTGTCTGGGCACGCAGCTGACCCGCCACGCCGGGCTGTTCGATGCGGTGGAACTGAACTACTTCTACACGAAGCTCGTGGACTTCAATCGGCCGGCTGTCCGCTGGGCGCGCGCCCACGGCAAACCGGTCGTGGCGAATACCGACGTCCACCGCCTCGAGCAGTTGGGTCCAACCTACACGATGGTTGACGCAGATCCCAATGCCGACAGCATCTGCCGGGCCATCCGCGCGGGTCGCGTGGCGCTGCAGACAGAACCCATCTCGTCCATGACCGCGGCTCGCCACGTCGTCCGGCTGGCGGAAGCGTTCCTGCGAGGGCCGGCGGGCGAGGCTGTCGCTCACGGGGCCGGACGGCCGGCGTGGGGGGGGGGGGGGGGGGGGGGGGGGGGGGGCGGGGGGGCGGCGGCGCGGCGGCGCGGGCGGGGGGGCGTGGCGGGCGCCCCCGGGGCCGGCCGGCGGGCGGCGGCCGCCGCCGCGCTTGCGGGGGCGGCGGCCTGACCGGGTGCCCTACCAGATCTTCACGCGCAGCTCCGGGGCAATGTAGAGCTTGTCGCCCGGCTTGGCGCCGAAGACGGCGTAGAACTCTGGCATGTTCCCCACAGCACCGTTCGCCCGGAACTCCTCGGGCGGATGCGGGTCGGTCATTACCTGCTGCCGCAGGGCGTCTTCACGGGTCTTGCCGCGCCACACCTGCGCCCACCCGAAAAAGAACCGTTCATCACCCGTGAACCCGTCGATGACAGGGGCCGGTTGCCCGCCAAGCGCCAGCCGGTAGGCCCGATGAGAGATCGTGAGGCCGGTGAGGTCGCCGATGTTCTCGCCAAGCGTCAGTTCACCGTTGAGCTTCAGGCCGGGCAGGGCTTCGTACGCCGAGTACTGGGCGATGAGCCTGGCCGTCCGCTGCTTGTACTGATCGGCATCCTGCGCCGTCCACCAGTCGCGCATCGCACCCGTGCCGTCGAACTGCCGGCCCTGATCGTCGAACCCATGTCCCATCTCGTGGCCGATGACGGCCCCGATCGCGCCGTAGTTGACGGCATCGTCGGCTGCCATGTTGAAGAACGGCGGCTGCAGGATGGCGGCGGGGAACAGGATCTCGTTCCTGATCGGGTTGTAGTAGGCATTCACCGTCTGCGGGGTCGTGCCGAACTCCTCCGGGTCGACGGGCTTGCCGATCTTCGCCAGCTGGTAGGCGGTTTCGGCCGCGATGGCCCGTCTCATGTTGCCGACGAGGTCGTCCGGCCGGATCTCGACGGCCGAGTAGTCCCGCCACTTGCTGGGATAGCCAATCTTCGGACGAAATGCGGCAAGTTTCTGGTGGGCTTCTTTCCGGGTGGCCGCGTCCATCCAGGTCAGCTGGTCGATGCCCTCCTTGTAGGCGCGGCGCAGGTTCTCGACGAGCTGCTCCATGCGGGCCTTGGCCTCAGGCGGGAAATGCCGCGCCACGTAGAGCTGCCCGAGCATCTCGCCCAGGTTGCCGTCGATGGCGGCGACGGCGCGTTTCCATCGCGGCCGCAGTTCGGGCGTGCCGCTCAGGGTCTTCCCGTAGAACTCGAACCGTGTCTCCACGAACGCCTTGCTCAGGTACGGCGCGAAGCCACGGATCAGCGACGCGGCCAGGTACGGCTTCCAGCGATCGACCGGCCACTCGTTGACCGCCGCTCCGAGGGCCTTCGCGTAGCTGGGCTGCGCGACGATGAGCGGGGATGCTGGGGGGATGCCGAGTTCGGTGAGCCAGGCCTGCCAGTCGAAGCCGGGGAATTCGCGGGCGAGATCGGCGGCGGCGAATTTGTTGTACATCTTCACGACGTCGCGCGTTTCCACGTTGGTCCACTGCGCTCCGGCGAGATGGGTCTCGATGGCCATGATGTCGGCCGAGGCCGCCTCGGGCGACGGGCGCTGGCCGAGCGTGAGCAGGGTGCGCACGAAAGCCCGGTACTTGGTGCGGTATTCGGCGAGCTTGGCGTCGTCCTTGACGTAGTACTCGCGATCGGGCAGTCCCAGGCCGCCCTGGAAGGCGAACAGCGCGTTCGTCTTCGGATCCTTGAAGTCGCCTTCGACGAAGACCTGGAGGGGCGTGTCACAGCCCATCTTCATCAGGCGCGCGAAATGCCGGGCCAGGTCCGCCTTCGAGCGGATGGCATCGATGGCCGCCAGTTCCGCTGCAAGGGGGGTGATGCCCAGGGTCTCAACCCGGGCATCGTTCATGAACGAGGCGTAGAAGTCGCCGATCTTGCGGGCGTCGGACCCCGGGGCCCCGCCGGCCTTGGCGGCCTCTTCGACAATGGCCCGCAGATCGGCCTCGGCCTTGTCGATCAGCATGTCGAAGGTGCCGTACGAGGCCTTGTCCGCGGGGATGGCCACCTTGGCCAGCCACGCGCCGTTGACGTGGCGGAACAGATCGTCCTGAGGCCTGACGGTCCGGTCGAAGGTGGACGGATCGATGCCCGAGACACGGGGCGCCGGCGCCGGCGACTGTGCGGCCAGGCCGGCCGTCGCGAGCGCCATCAGGATCAGGCCAGTCTGTGCGACACGCTTCATCACAACTCCTTTGGGTACGCGGCTGAAATGCCCGTTCTCCATTGGACGTCGGGCAGCCGGTCGCGGTTCGACGCCGGCCGCTTGACACCGCCTGCCGACCGCACCAATACTCCGGGCGCAACCGTCGTGAGCCGGATGAGCGATGGGACGACACGTGAAATCTTTGCGGGGAGGCATCATGAGAAGGAAGGCGGCCCTCGTGGCCGGGCTGGTCGTATTCGTGGCGGCGGGCGTGGTCAGCGCGCAGATGACGCCGTGGTTGCAGTGGACGCTGCTGCCGAAAGCGCAGATGGCGGAGATTGTCGGCGAGGCGTCGGGCGAAAACGCCTGGAAGATGATCATGGAGACCGGCGGCTACGACAAAGACCGCATGCCGGGCGAGTTCTCGGGCCAGTTCTACGAGACGGCGTTCTACCTCGACACGCTCAAGCGCTACAAGTTGCCCGGCACGGAACTCGTGACCTTCCCCGGCGGGCAGACCTGGGACGCGGTGGAGGGCGAGTTGTGGGAAGTGACGCCGATTCGCCAGAAGCTGGCGTCGTACGTGGACATGGCGGCGATGCTGGCGACCGGCAGCACGACAGGCAAGGCCACGGGCGAACTGGTCTGGGTGGGCAGCGGCCGCCCGGCGGACTTCACGGGCACGGATGTCACCGGCAAGATCGTGGTCACGGAAGGGTCCGCGTCGAGCGTTCACCAGGCGGCGTGCATCGACCGGGGCGCGCTGGGCGTCATCTCGATCCAGGGACCGCGTCCGTACTTCGATCCCCTGCAGATTGGCTGGGCGAGCATCCGCGGGACGGCCGACAAACCCGCGAAGTTCGCGTTCCAGATTCCGCCGCGTGAAGGCGACTTCCTGAAACGCCGCCTGCTGGCCGGCGAGAAGATCACCGTCAGCGCGGACGTCGAGACCGCCATGCGGCCCTACACAATCCAGGACATCGTGTGGCACATTCCCGGCACGGATCCGAACGCCAGCGAGATCGTCATCTCGGCCCACCTGTTCGAAGGCTACGTCAAGCAGGGCGGCAACGACGACATCTCGGGCAGCGCGACGGTGGTGGAAGTCGGCCGCGTGCTCAACACCCTCATCAACGAAGGACGGTTGCCGCGCCCGACACGCACGATTCGGTTCATCATCGGGCCCGAGTACTCCGGCACGGGGCCGTGGGCCAAGGCCAACAAGGCCCTGATGGAGAAGACCCTCTGCAACATCAACCTCGACATGGTCGGGCTGCTGCTGAGCAAGAGCCAGTCGTTCATGTGCCTGATGCGCACCACCTTCGGCAACCCGCACTACATCAACGACGTGATGGAGAACTACTACCGGTTCGTCGGTGAAGGCAATCGCGAGCGCATCCAGAACCGCAGTACGGCGTACCCGGTGCTGCAGCGCATCGTGGCCCCGACGGGCGCGGACGAGCCGTTCTACTACAGCATCGAAACTCACTACGGCGCCTCCGACCACGAAGTCTTCAACGACTGGGGCGTGCAGGTGCCGGGCATCATGATGATCGACTGGCCGGACCGCTGGTACCACACCTCCGGCGATCACGTGGACAAGACCGATCCGACCCAGCTCAAGCGGGTGGCCGTCATCACCGCCGCCGCGGCCTACACGATCGCGAGCGCTGACGACGGGATGGCGCTGAAGATCGCCAGCGAGACCGCCGGGAACGGCGCGCAGCGCCTGGGGCACCAGCTCGCCCGCGGGCTGGCCGAGATGGACGGCGCCACTGCCGCGACGCTTGCGGATGCCTACAAGGGCGCGCGGGAGCACGTTGAGGCCGCCGCCATCAACGAGAAGAACACGCTCGAGACCGTCAACGAACTCGCGGCGGACAAGGCCAGAGTCGCGGGCCACGTCCTGGCGATGCAGACGTCGATGGAACTGGCTGCCGCCGCGCATCTGGTTGCCATCGACGCCCACATGAAAGCGGCAGCGGCTCGCCTGGCGGTGCCGCCCGTCGTGCTGAAGCCGACGGACCTCGAACTCAAGGCCGCGACCGTCATCCCGAAGCAGACGCCCAAGGTCACGGAGAACGGGTATCAGGGGTACCGGCAGTTCCTGCCGGCGGCCGAGCTGGCGAAGTTCCGCGGCCTCGATACGAACGAACTGGCGCGACTCGTCAACGGCCGGCAGAGCGTGCTCGACATGAAGAAGATGCTCGAGGCGCAGGCGCCGGCCAAAGCGGACCTCCAGTTGATGCTGGACTACATGGACGTGCTGGCCAGGGCTGGCCTGGTGGAGATTGCTCCGCCGGCGCCGGTCAAGGGTGGCAAGCCGGCCAGACCAGCGAAGAAGTAGCGACGTGTCCTGCCTCCGGTGCCGCCGCGTCAGCGGCGGCCATGTCAGCGTGAGACAGGCGGGCGGGGCCGGCGTGGCGCTGGCCCTCGCCCTGCTGGTTCCCCTGTCAGGAGCCGGCCGGCTCCCTGTGCCCGCGCCGGCTCATTTCGATCTGGCTGCCGCGGCAGCTGGCGCCGTCTGCGCGCCGCTGCCGCCTCCGCGGGGCCGCGTGGTCAGGGTGTCGACGGTGTCGCAACTGGTCCGCGCCGTCGATGACGCGGCCACCGGGACCACGATCCTCGTCGCCGACGGCACCTACAATTTCGACGGGGCTTTCTTGCGCCTCGATACGGCGAACCTCACGGTGCGGTCGGCCAGCGGGATTCCGGACTCGGTCGTTCTTGATGGCAACTACCGGACGGCCGAGATCGTCCAGATCGTCGCGTCGAACGTGACGGTGGCCGACCTGACACTGCGGGAGGCCTACGACCATCCCATCCACGTGATGTCCGGCGAGCACGGAGATACGGCCAACACGCTGATCTACAACGTGCGCGTCGTGGATCCCGGCCAGCAGGCCATCAAGATCAACCCGGTCGCCGGCGGGGGATTCACGGACCGCGGTGTCGTCGCCTGCTCGCGGCTGGAATTGACCGACGCCGGCCGGCCGCGGGTTCGCGACAACTGCTATACCGGCGGCGTGGACGCCCACGCGTCGCGTGACTGGGTCATCCGCGACAACGTGATTCAGGGGTTCTGGTGCGACAGCGGGCTTGCCGAGCACGGTATCCACTTCTGGAAGGTGTCGCGCGACCCGGTGGTGGAACGCAACGTACTGCGCAACAACGCCCGCGGCATTGGATTCGGGATGGCGACGAGCGGGGAGGGGCGGGTGTATCCCGACCCGGTCTGCCCCGGCGCGACGGGCTACGTCGATCATGTCGGCGGCATCATTCGCAACAACGCCGTGTCCGCCGACGATACCCGGCTGTTCCGGTCGGCGGACGGGTTCGACTGCGGCATCTGCCTGTGGAACGCGTGCGGCGTGCGGGCCCTCCACAATACGGTCTACACCACGAATCCCGCCCGGACGTTCTCGGCGATCGAGTGGCGTTTTGCGAACACCCGAGCGGACGTGGTGAACAACCTCGTGAACCACCTGATGCGGGAACGCGACGGTGCCCGCGCGGAACAGGCCGGCAACGTCACGGCGGCGCCGGCCGGGTGGTTCGTCAACGCGGCTGGAGGAGACCTGCACCTCGCGCCGGCCGCCGCCGGCGCCATTGACCGCGTGCGCGCCCCGCGCGACGTGCCGGACGACCTCGACGGCGACGCGCGCCCGCCTGGCGATCGGGCTGACGCGGGCGCCGACGAACTGGGAGCCCCCCGTGCCCCGGCCCCGCCCGTGCTCCGGCCGGCCGCCCCGGGCGGCCGCGAGAAGCCCGGGCCCGCCGCTTTCCGGTAAGATACCGGGACGGCGCCTGCACCGGCCTGGTGTCGCCCGCCTGCATCGCGGACTCGCAGCGCTGGAGGGATCCGCCCGGAGGGTCCGAGTGCGTCGGTCAGGAGATCAATCATGAACCGTAGCTCGTGGATGTGGATAGCCGTCGTCGCGCTGTTCGTGGCCGCCGTGCCCGCCCAGGCCGCCATCTCGGGCGCGCCACCCGTCAAGGGCCAGACGCCGCTGCTGATTACCAACGCCGGGCAGGGGCCCGGTGCGAAGATGTCGAACCTGCTCGTGCGTCGCTCGGGCGCGGTCAGCGATTTCGACTACAGCGCCGAGCCGAAACCCGCGGACCTCAAGGCCAAGCCCTACAAGACGATGTTCGTGGTCATCGGCTCGACGGCCAAGGGTCTGGGCGCGTCGGGCATCACCATCGACCAGGAGATCGAACGGCTGACCGCGGTGATGGCCGAAGCCAAGACACTCAAGATCCAGATCGTCGCGATCCTGCTCGAAGGCAAAGCGCGCCGCGGCAAGCCTGGCGGGGCGGACGAACGCTGCATCGACGCCATCGCGCCGCTCGCGAGTTACCTGGTCGTGAAGAAGGACGGGAACGAAGACGGACGGTTCGATGTCATTGCGAAGAAGTCCGGCGCGCCGCTGACGATCATTGACGATGCCATGGACTTTGGCGAGGTCGTCAAGCTGATGTACGCGAAGTAGCGCACCCCGTCGAAGCCGGTCCGCCGGCGCCTCAGGTTGCAAGGGCCAGGAGTTCGATGTGAGCACGTACGTCACGACGTCCTACACGCTGGCGGCCATGGTGGCCGCCTTCGTGCTGAGCAGCTGGCGATTCAAGTCGCCGGAGCTGTCGATGGTGGTCACGGCGCTGGTGGGTGCGCTGGTGGCCGGGCTGGGTGTTCCGGCGCATCTGTTCGTCGAGGGCACGTTTACGTTCCTCGACCTGGCCTTCATCTTCATCACCGCCTGCGTCTTCATGAACGCCTACTCGGAGGTGGGCGCGATGAACGCCCTGGTGCGGGCCCTGGTGACGCGGCTGCACCGCCGGAAGTGGCTGCTGCTGATGGTGCTGGCCCTGCTGATGCTTGTTCCGGGGGCGTTGACGGGGGCCGGCGTCGTGTCGGTGCTGGTGGTCGGCGGCCTGGTGGCCGCGGTGCTGCGCCTGATGGGTCTGGCCGAACAGCGCGTGGCGGCCTTTGTGTTCATGCTCGGCATCCTGTCTGCGGTGGCGCCGCCCATCAACGTGTGGGCGATGCTGATGGCCGCGGGCGCGAACATGCCCTACGTCGGGTTCGACCTGGTCCTGCTCGTGCCCGTGCTGATCGTCAGCGCGGCGACGGTGCTCTATCTCGGCTGGGGGGCCGTCCCGCAGGCGAAAGACGCGATCCTGGCGGGGCTGCCGCCGCTGCCGCCGGGCATGACCTGGTGGCGGGCGGCCATCCCCCTGGCGGTGCTGGTCGTGCTGGCGCTTGCGGCGAAGTACGCGGCGTTCCACGTGCCCACGCTGGGCTTCCCGCTGATCTTCGTGTTGTGCGCGCTGGCAACGGTGGCCATCGATCCTGTCCGGCGCCCGGCCAGCCGGTGGCTGACCGTGGTGAACGAGACGGTCGAGCAGGTCTTTCCGCTTGTCGCGACGATGGTCAGCGTCGGCGTGCTGGTGAACATCCTGGCCGCCACCGGCGTGCGGGGCCTGATCGCCATCAGTTTCGTGGCGCTACCCATCATCGGCATCTACGCGACGTCGTTGTTCGTGTGCCCGCTGTCGCAAGGGTCACTCGGATTCGGCAGCGCCGTCATTCTGGGCACGCCGCTCATCTTCGTGTTCAACGCAGTCGGCGCGAACGTGACGGTGGTTGCGGCAGCGTTCAGCTTCCTCTTTGCCCTCGGCGACTGTCTGCCCCCCTCCCGCATCGTCGGGAGGACGGCGATGGAGACCGTCGGGTACAAGGGCAGCTACACGTCGTTCCTCAAAGCGACGGCCGTCCCCTGGCTGGTGATGGGGATTGTCGCGCTGGTGATGCTGATCTTCCCGGGGAAGTGGGCGTTTCTGGTGCGCTACTGAGGTAGCCAGTAGTCAGTAGGCAGTAGTCAGTAGAAGCCGATAGCCGATAGTCGATAGCCGAGAGCGAGCCATGATTCTTCTGCAAGAGATCATCCACCAGGCGTACTTCGTGATGTCGGCGCTGATTGCGGTGCTGCTGGTCACGCGGCTGTTCAAGCGGAAGTCCCGCCCCGGACTGGCGTACGACATCGTGTACGCGTACGCCCTCATTCCGTTCATCCTGCGGGCGCTCCATATCAAGTGAGGTGATCGCGTGACGACGAGTGGCCAGAACGGAACCGGGACAGGGGATCCGCGCGTCGGGGACAGAGCGAGACTGGCCCGGCGTGTGGCGCTGCTCGTGGCGGCCGTGGTCCTGATGGTGGTCGGCACCAGGGAGATTCGGGCGCTGCGCGTCTATCGCGAAACCGTCGTCGCCTCGCCGGCCCTGACGAAGCAGGTGCCGCTGAGTACGTACTTTGACGGCATTCGCGGCACGCTGATGGACGCGCCGGTCTACATCTTCGACTCCGGCGTGCCCGGCGGCTCGGTGCTGATCCTGAGCGGGGCGCATCCGTACGAGCCAGCCAGCCCGCTGATGGCGTACGTCGTGATGGAGAACCTGACCATCTCGCAGGGCCGGATCTTCGTCATTCCCAGGGCGAACATGAGCGCGGCAACCCAAGGCATGCTGGGCAACGCGTACCCGCCCTTCTTCAGCATCACGACATCCTGGGGAGACAAGCGGTTCCGGATCGGCGACCGCGAGACCAGCCCGCTGGAGCAGTGGCCGGATCCGTTCACGTTCGTCCACTATCCGTCGACGCAGAACCTGGCGTACCAGGACAGCCGGAACATGAACCGGACGTTTCCCGGGCGGGCCGACGGCAACCTGACCGAACGGGCGTCGTTTGCGGTGAGCGAACTGATCCGGCGCGAGCGCATCGACATGACCATCGACGTGCACGAGGCGTCGATGGGATATCCCGTCGTCAGCACCTACGTCTGCCATCAGCGCGCGGAGGAAATGTGCATGATGGCGGCGATGATGCTGTCGGCCGAGCAGTTCGCGATGAAGACCGAGACATCCCCGACGTCGCTGCGCGGCCTCACGCATCGCGAAATCGGTGATTTCACCGAGAGCTTCGCCGTCCTGATGGAGACGCCCGAGCCGTTCATCGACAAGTTCGTCGGTCCCATGACCGAAGAGTTGATGCTGTACGGCCGGGACGAGTTTATGCAGACGGCGTCGGAACGGGGCCTGCTGTACGCCGAATACGACATGAAGACCGGTGCGACGATGGACTATCGCGTGGGGCGGCACCTGGGCGGCGCGGCTGAAGTCATCAAACAGATGGGCGAGTTCTACCCGGCGAAGACGGTCGTGTTTTCGTGGCCGACGTACGCCGAGGTCATGGAGAAGGGGATCGGTCATTTCCTGCACGACCCGGGAACGGCGGATCCGAAGCGGGTATTTCTGAACTAGGGATTAGGGATTGGGGATTGGGGATTGGGGAAGGCAGGGGATGTGGCCCCCCCCCCCCCCC
>CAYJPV010000045.1:0-7764 GCA_964372095.1 uncultured Vicinamibacterales bacterium
CCGGCATTGTGACGGCGATGGTGGACTACCCGATCGGCGACCTGATTGCCGAGCGCGTCAGGGCCATGGGCGTCCGGTCGTTCTACAGACGTTTCGTGCACGACGGGGTCACAGGTCCGAACATGGCCACCGTCTTCAGTGACCGCGGATATGGCGTACGCGCGCCGGTCGTGTTCTACAACCGGTCGAACGAAGCCGCCGCGCGTCTGAAGCCGGGCGACTTCGACTGGGACACGATCTTCGCCGGAGGCGTCCGGTGGTTCCACAGCGGCGGCATCTTCGCGGCGCTGTCGCCCACCACGCCGGACGTGATCATCGAAGGCATGAAGGCCGCGAAGGCCGCCGGCGCGGTGGTCTCGTTCGACCTGAACTTCCGCGAGAAGTTGTGGAAGGTGTTCGGCGGGGCGGACCGGGCTGTCGAAGTCGTCCGCCGGATTGTCGAGAACGTCGACGTCCTCGTGGGCAACGAAGAGGACCTCCAGAAGGGGCTGGGCATTCCTGGCCCCGACGTCCACGCCACGTCGAAGCTCGACCCGGCGGTGTTCGTGGCGATGATCGATGAAGTCGTGAAGCGGCATCCGTCGGTGAAAGTCGTGGCCACCACGCTGCGCGACGTGCATTCGACGAGCCGGCACAGCTGGAGCGCGGTGGCGTGGATGAACCACACCATCCATCAGGCGCCGACGGCCGAACTGGACGTCTACGACCGCGTCGGAGGCGGTGACGGCTTCGCGGCGGGGTTCTTCTACGGGCTGCTGAGCGGCGCCAGCCCGGACGAAGCGGTGCGCCTGGGCTGGGCCCACGGCGCCCTCCTGACCACGTTCCCGGGCGATACCACGATGGCGACGGTGGAGGATGTACGCGCGTTCGCCAAGGGCGGGTCGGCGCGGATTCAACGCTAGAGGCTAGAGGCTAGAGGCTAGGGACTGCACGAAGAAACGGGCCCGGCTGGCATGACCAGCCGGGCCCGTTGTCGCGATGAGTGCCTGGTCGGGCAGTAGGCGAGATTGAGTGACGCGCGCGAAGCGGGCCCCTCCAACCCTAGCCTCTAGCCTCTAGCCTCTAGCCTCTAGTTCTCGACCGGATGGATGCTGATGAAGCGACCGCGCGTGCCGTGGTCCTCGAACTTCACGACGCCGGACACTTTCGCGAACAGCGTATCATCCTTGCCGAGCCCGACGTTCAGGCCTGGCTTGAACTTGCGCCCGCGCTGGCGGACGAGGATGGACCCGCCCGTGACGATGTTGCCGCCAAAGCGCTTGACGCCGAGCCGCTGCGAATTGCTGTCGCGGCCGTTGCGCGAACTGCCCTGTCCCTTCTTATGTGCCATGGCCGTGCTTCCCTAGATCTCGATGCTGGTGATGCGCACGCGGGTCTGGTCGGCGCGGAACCCGTGGGTCCGGCGCTCCTGCTTGCGGCGCTTGCTCTTGAAGACGCGCACTTTGGGCCCGCGAACCTGGTCCTCGAGCACGCCCACGACCTTCGCCCCGCTGACGTACGGGGTGCCGGTCCTGATGTCGCCCTCGTTGGACACCAGCAGCACGTGCTCGAACGTGACCGACTCGCCCTTGTCGCCTTCTCTCCGGTCGATGGTTACCACCGTGCCGGGCTCAACTTTTACCTGATGTCCGCCGTTTTGAACGATCGCGTACACGGGTCACTCCTCATGCAACCGCCAAGCCCGTCTTCCATGCCCCTGCGGCACATGGTCCAAGCTGCGGAACTTCCAATGCTAGCAAAACAGCGACCGAAGATCCAGTCAGAAGGATACGGCTTCGCCGGGCGGACCTGGCCTGCCGTCCGGAAGCCTACTTCAGCAGTACTCGGGAGCCGCGGATCTTCTGCGTGCTCAGGGTCGTCAGGAAGCTGGGCAGCAGCCGGTCCATCAGTTCGAAGTACGACGACAGTGCCGGCGTGCTCTGCTGCGCGTTGTAGAGCACTTCTTCGCGGAAGGTCTCCGTGTACAACGTGGCGCCCGTCCGCCCATCGATGAAGATGAACTTGGGCTTCAGGATGAACCCCGTGCGCTCCATGTAGGTGCGGACCGGTACGACCCGTCTGCGCCCGAACGCGTCGTACACTTCCTGCTCGCGCTGGACGTAGCCAGACCGTGCGTGCGACTGGAACAGCACGGATCCGGTGATGATGAGCGGACCTTGGAATTCTTCGCCGATCTTCTTCCAGTACTCGGTGTCCGCGAACACCTGGGTCACGCCTTCCAGGTCCTTCTCGTCCCGGATGATCCCGGGTTTGTGCTCCGAGTCGGCGGCCCCGGCTCCCGCCTGGGCGTCTGCGTCGGTCGGGACCTCTTTCAGGGCCAGTTCCTGCAACGGCAGGACGTCCGAGTCGATGACCTTCAAGGACGACTTGTTGCGCAGCTGGCTCCGCAGCAGCCGCACCATCTCCAGGTTGGCGTCCACATCGTCGGCACCGCCCGCGACGAAGCCGGCCACGAGTACCCGCGAGAACGGGGTGACGTCCAGTTTGGCCTGGATCGGCATCTCGATCGGCACGTCGTAGTACGACGTGCAGCTCGTGACGATGACGGCCACCAGCGCGCTAGCGAGAATCCTGGCTGCTCGCACGGTCGTTGATTTCCTTGAAGAGGTCGAAGTTCTGACGGATGTAGGTGTTCTTGGGATCGAGCGCCAGCGCCTTCTCATAGGCCTCTTTCGCCTTCAGGAAACTGCCCTGGGCTTCGTAGGCAACCGCCAGGTTGTTGAATGCCGCCGCGTAGGTCGGGTCGAGCTCGACGGCCCGCTCCCACCGGTAGACGGCTTCACGCCAGAGGCCCTGTTGAGCCACCCGAATGCCGAAATCAACCTGGTCTTTCGCGGCCTTGCGGTTACCGGCCAGGGCGGGGATCGCAGAAACTGCCACCAGCAGCAGGGCCGCGACGATCAGTTTCTGACAGCGGGCCATAGACACCTTCGGCACCTGAACCGGGACTCACGTGACAGCAGGCAGGGTCAATTCCCACTATAACGCCCGATTCCGACCCCGGCAAGGACGTTCGGCGTGACCGGACGTCTTGTGCGGCCCGATGGAACGGTATTCGCACTGCAGGACCGGCATGCTGTGCCTGCTCGATCGGGTTGCGTGTTCGCTGCTGTGGTCGGCGGACGCTGCCGCCAGGCCGGTCCGGACTGGCCGCGGGGAGGCGTCGGCGGCCAGCGCCCAATACACGCTGGGACCGGCGTTCTGGCCGCCGTGCGCGACCCTCGAGGAGTGGCTGGCGGCCGTCGGCGTGGACGATGTGGGAGCGCGCGCGTCGTGGCTGAGGGGCCGGGCCCTGGGCGTGATGCGACGGGCGAAGGCGGCGGGCGTGGCCGTGGTCGCCGTGGACGCGCCGGAGTATCCGCTGACGCTCCGGGAGATTGCGGACCCCCCGCCCGTGCTCTGGGTGAAGGGAGACTTGCGGCCCGACGAGCACGCCGTGGCGATTGTCGGGTCACGCGCCGCCACGCCGCACGCGATCGAGGTGGCCTTCCGTCTGGGTGAGGGGTTGGCGCGGGCGGGCGTCGCCGTCGTCAGCGGCCTGGCCCGGGGCGTGGACGCGGCCGCCCACCGGGGCGCCCTGGAAGGCGGGGGGCGGACGATCGCCGTCCTCGGTTCTGGCGTCGACGTCGTCTATCCACCCGAGCACGACGGCCTGGCTGGCCTCGTGGCGGGGGCCGGCGCTGTCATCAGTGAACTGGTGCCCGGGACCCTGCCCCGAGGCTGGCACTTCCCGCGGCGCAATCGGATCATCAGCGGCCTGTCCGCAGGCGTGGTCGTCGTGGAGGCCTCGAGCCGCAGCGGGTCGCTGATCACGGCGGGGAAGGCGCTCGACCAGGGCCGGGCGGTCATGGCTGTGCCAGGCGGCGTGTTGAGCGGGCGCAACCGGGGGGCTCACGGGCTGCTCCGTGACGGCGCCCGGGTCGTCGAGTCGGTGGAGGACATCCTCGAAGAACTCCATTACGTGGGCGCGCCGATGTGCACGGGAAGTCCCTCCGGATCGGCCGGGGCGACCCGCCCTCCGCAGGACCCGATCCTCTGGGCAATGAAGGTCGGGGAGCCGTATGATGTGGGGTTCCTGTGCGAGCAGACGGGGGTCGACACGGTCCGGGTGCTGAGCCGCCTCGCCGAACTGGAACTGGGCGGGTGGGTCACACGCGCCGGCGGAGGGCGATTCGTGAGGCTCGGCTCGAACGTGTTAAGGTAGCGGACAAAGAGCGACAGGAGTTCGATGGCACGACCACTGGTGATAGTCGAGTCGCCCGCCAAGGCGAAGACGTTGTCCCGTTTCCTCGGTAATGACTACCGGGTCGAAGCGAGTTTCGGGCATGTGCGCGACCTGCCCGAGAAGGCGTCAGAGGTTCCGGCGGAGATCAAGAAACGGACCTGGGGACGGCTGGGTGTGGACGTCGAGGGCGACTTCACGCCGTACTACGTGATCCCGGCGGACAAGAAGAAGCAGGTGGCGGCGCTGAAGGCCGCGCTGAAAGACGCGTCGATCCTCTTCCTGGCGACGGACCCCGATCGTGAGGGCGAGTCCATCAGCTGGCACCTCGCGCAGATCCTGAAACCCCGGATTCCCGTCCGGCGCATCGTGTTCCACGAGATCACGGAAGAAGCCGTTCGCGAGGCCCTCGCATCCGCCCACGACCTGGACGAGAACCTGGTCAGGGCGCAGGAAAGCCGGCGTATCCTGGACCGCCTGTACGGCTATACGTTGTCTCCCGTGCTGTGGAAGAAGGTCCAGACCGGCCTCAGCGCGGGCCGCGTGCAGTCGGTGGCCGTCAGGCTGCTCGTCGAGCGGGAAGAAGCCCGTCGGGCGTTCAGGACCAGCGCGTACTGGGATATCGAGGCCAGGCTGTCCGGACCCGGCCGGGATTTTGCGGCCACGCTGGTGCGGGTCGGGGACGAGCGGGTGGCGACGGGCAAGGATTTCGACCCCGCGACCGGGCAGCTTCTGGCAGGCAAACGTGTCCAGCACCTCGACGAAGCGGGCGCCAGGAGGCTGGCCGCAGGGCTGGACCGGCATCTTCCCTGGACCGTGACGTCCGTGGACGCCCGGCCCGGCGTGGAGCGCCCGGCACCGCCATTCACCACGTCGACGCTGACCCAGGAAGCGAGCCGCAAGCTCGGGTTCTCAACCGAACGGACGATGCAGGTGGCGCAGCGCCTGTTCCAGGGCGTGGAGATTGGCGGCGGTGAGATCGAAGGGTTGATCACCTACCACCGCACCGACTCGACCACCCTCAGCGACAAGGCGCTGACCGAATCGGCCCGGGTGATTCGGGAGATGTTCGGCGACGAGTACTACAGCGGACCGCGACGGTACCAGACCCGGGTCAAGAACGCGCAGGAGGCCCACGAGGCGATTCGCCCCAGCGACTTCCGGCAGACCCCCCAGATGCTGACGGGGTATCTGGATGCCGACGAACTGCGTGTCTACGAGTTGATCTGGAAACGGACGATGGCCTCGCAGATGCCCGACGCGCGGGTCCTGAAGACCACCGTGGAAATGACCGGGTTGGGCCCCGATGACGAGGCGTGTGCCTTCACCGCGTCGGGCAAGGCCATCGAATTCGCCGGCTTCCGGCGGGCCTACGTCGAAGGCAGTGACGACCCCGACGCGGAGCTGGCGGACCAGGAGTCCATCCTGCCGGCGATGCACGAGGGGGAGCGGATCCATCGCGCGGGCGATTCGATCGGGACCACGGTCGGCCTGCTGGCGATCGAGCCCAAGGGGCACGAGACCGCGCCGCCGGCCCGCTTCACCGAAGCGGCGCTGATCAAGGAACTCGAGCAGGAAGGTATCGGCCGCCCGTCCACCTTCGCGCCCACCATTGCCACGATCGAGCGGCGTGGTTACATGTTCCGGCAGGGCAAGGCCCTGGTGCCCAGTTTCCCGGCGTTCGCCGTCACCAACCTGCTGCGGGATCATTTCGCGGACTACGTGGATCCGGGCTTCACCGCCGAGATGGAAGAGGACCTGGACCAGATCGCCAACGGCGAGCGGAACTGGCTGTCGTTTATCCGGGCGTTCTACCGTGACGGCGAAGGCGGGCATCCCGGCCTCGAGACGATGGTGGCCAGGCAGGAGTCCAGCATCGATTACCCGGTGATCGAGGTGGGGACGGACCCCGGGTCGAACGAACCTATCCGTGTCCGCATTGGCCGCTACGGTCCCTTCCTCCAGAAAGGCGAGGGTGGGGAAGGCAACACGGCGACGTTGCCGCGTAACCTGCCACCGGCCGATCTCACCGTCGAGAAGGCGATGGGGTTGCTGAAGGCCAAGGCCGAAGGGCCGCGCGTGCTCGGGACGGATCCCGCCACGGGCCTGGCGGTGTCGGTGCAGCACGGCCGCTTCGGGCACTACGTGCAGTTGGGGGAGACCCCGCCGAAGCAGAAGGGCAAGGCTCCCGAGATGCCCCGCCGGGCCTCGATTCCCGCCGGCACGAACCACGCTGACCTGACGTTGGACGGCGCCTTGCAGCTGCTCAGCCTGCCGCGCGAACTCGGGCCGCATCCGGAGACGGGCGAGATCATCGTGGCGAGCCGCGGGCGGTTCGGTCCCTACGTCAAACTCGGGGACGACTTCCGATCGCTGGACGACGCCGACGATGTCTTCACGATCACGCTCGAACGGGCGCTCGAACTGCTGGCGGCGCCCAAGAAGTCGCGCCGGCGGACCATGACGCGCGCGGTGCTGCGTTCGGTGGGTGTGCACCCCGAAGGTGGTGCCGAGATCCAGCTGATGGACGGCCGCTACGGGCCGTACGTGACCGACGGCACGACCAATGCGTCACTGGCGCGCAACGCGGATCCTGCGGCACTGACGCTGGCCGAAGCCGTCGAGCTGCTGAAGGCACGGGCGGCCCTGGGGCCGTCGACGAAGAAACGCGGCCGCGCCCCGGCGAAGAAGGCTAAGAAAAGGGGCTAGGGACTAGGGACTAGGGACTAGGGAAAGACAGAGGATGTCCCCAGGCCCGAGCCCCCTGCCCCTTGCCCCTTGCCCCTACTCTGATGACGAACCCCTTACGTCACGTACGGATCGTGGGCGGCGGTCTGGCCGGATGTGAAGCGGCCTGGCAGGCTGCGTCGCGCGGCGTGCCGGTGACGTTGTACGAGATGCGCCCGGTGCGTCCGACCGCGGTGCACCGCGGCGGCGACCTCGCCGAGCTGGTGTGCAGCAATTCGCTGCGCGGCGACAAACTCGACAACGCGGTGGGCGTGTTGAAAGAAGAGATGCGCCGCCTCGGTTCGCTGGTGCTGCGGGCCGCCGAAGCGACTCGTGTCCCGGCGGGAGCCGCGCTGGCCGTCGACCGCGACGCGTTTTCGGCGTTCATCACGCGCGAGATGACGGAACACCCGCTGATTACGGTCGTAAGGGACGAAGTCACGGAGATTCCGGAACCGCGAGGCGCTCGCGAGCCGGTGGTGCTGGCCACGGGCCCGCTCACCTCGGAGGCCCTGTCGGCGCGCCTGGCGGCCTTTGTGGGCCAGGACTACCTCTATTTCTACGATGCCATCAGCCCCATCGTGCTGGCCGACTCGATCGACGACACGAAGGTGTTCCGCGCATCACGGTACGACCGGAGTTTTCGGGGGGGCCTTCGGGGTCAGACCTTGAATCCGCCGGAACACCCACGCGCGGATCTTCGGGGTCAGACCTTGAATCCGCCGGAACACCCACGCGGGGATCTTCGGGGTGGGGCCAGGTATAAGGCCGGACACCCCCCCCCCGCGGGAAAGGGGGGCGCCCGGGCCCGCGGC
>CAYJPV010000045.1:7774-36722 GCA_964372095.1 uncultured Vicinamibacterales bacterium
CGCGCCAGCCCCCACACAACCCCCCCCCCCCCCCCCCCCGCTAAGCGCCCCCCCACCCCGGGCAAGGCGCAGGCGACTATCTCAATTGCCCCTTCACGAAGGCCGAGTACCAGGCATTCTACGAGGCGCTGACGCACGCCGAGTCGGCCACCGTGCATGACTTCGATCGCGAGAAGTTCTTTGAAGGGTGCCTGCCGATCGAAGTGCTTGCGCATCGGGGACCCGATACGCTGCGGTTCGGGCCGATGAAGCCGGTTGGCCTCGACGATCCGCGCACGGGGCGGTGGGCGTACGCGGTCGTGCAGCTGCGTCAGGACAACCTGGCCGGCGATCACTACAGCCTGGTGGGGTTCCAGACGCAGTTGAAGTGGGGCGAACAGGCACGCGTGCTGCGGATGATTCCCGGCCTCGAACACGCGGAGTTCGCCCGCTTCGGCATGGTGCACCGCAACACGTACATCAACGGTCCGACGGTGCTGCACGAGACGTGGCAGACGCGCAGCCGTCCGGATCTGCTGATTGCCGGCCAGGTGTCGGGGGTCGAGGGGTACGTCGAAAGCGCGGCGTCAGGGCTGCTGGCCGGTATCAACGCCGCGGCCCTCGCCCGCGGCGAGTCGCCGCAGGCCGCTCCGCGCACGACGGCGATCGGCGCGCTGGCGTACTATGTGTCACACGCGGTGGCGGCGGAGTACCAGCCGAGCAACATCACGTTCGGCATCATGCCTCCGCTGGACAATCCGCCGCGGGGCAAAGCGGAGCGCAAGGCGGCGCTGGCCGAGCGGGCGCTGCGCGATCTGGACGCGTGGCGCGGCAGCAGCCCCTGCCTCTGAGAGGCCCGTGGGGCGTGACCATGCGCGGACACCTGAGAGCATTCCTCGACTATCTCCGCCTCAACCGGGGCGCGTCCCCGCACACCGTGGCGGCGTACGGCAGCGACCTCGATCAGTTCGTCGGGTACCTCGTGCTCCACACCGGGAAAGCCCGGCAGGACCTCGCGCCGGGCGACTGTACGCTGGCGGCGATTCGCGGGTTCCTGGCCGAACTGTACCGTGAACGACTGTCCCGCAAGTCGGCCGCACGGAAACTGGCGGCCGTGCGGGCGTTCGGCCGCTACCTGCGTCGCGAGGGGCTGATCGCCGGCGATCCCGGCGGCCTGGTCGCCACGCCGAAGGTCGAGCAGAAGTTGCCGCGCCATCTCGAGGTCGACGAGATGGCCACGCTGCTCGACTCGCCGGAGACCTCGTCGCCCCTGGGGCTGCGTGACAAAGCCATGCTGGAGTTGCTCTACGCGTCGGGCCTTCGGCTGAGCGAACTCGTCGGCCTTGATATGGAAGACGTGAACGTCGGCGGCCGTATCGTGCGGGTCCTCGGCAAGGGGGGCAAGGAGCGGCTCGTACCGTTCAACATCTCGGCCGCCGAGGCGCTCCGCGCCTATATGCGCGTGCGACCGCTGCTCGAGCAGGAGGCGCTGAAGCAGCGCGAAGGCCCGCCGAAGCCGGCCTCGCCGTGGACGACCACGCCGGAGCGCCGGCGGACGGCCGCGTCCAGCCCCTTGTTTCTCAATTTCCGGGGCGGGCGGCTCACGGGCCGCAGCGTCCACCGCCACCTCAGGCGATACGTGGCGCAATGTCGCGTGCGCTACGGCGTCAGTCCGCACGCCCTGCGGCACTCCTTCGCCACGCACCTGCTCGAGAACGGGGCGGACCTGCGAGCCATCCAGGAACTGCTCGGCCACGCACGATTGTCAACGACCCAGCGTTACACGCACGTCAGCCCCGCGCACCTGATTGACGTCTACCGGAAAGCGCACCCGCGGGCCAAAGGGTAAGGCGACGCGTAGGGGCAAGGGTCAAGGGGCATGGAGCTCGGGGCTCGGGACTCGGGACCGGGGCTCGCAAGCAGGAAGCAGGAAGCAAGAAGCAGGAAGCCGGGGGAGTAGACAGTAGTTAGTAGGCAGTAGCATCCTCTGAGCCGATAGCCGATAGCCGATAGCCGATAGCCGATAGCCGATAGCCATCATCCCCGCGCCGGGATCCTCAGCGCGATCAGGTACACCACCACCGCCGTGATCAGGGCAGGCAGCGTCCCGCCTCCCATCGTGCCTCCGGCGACGTACGCGACAGCGCCCGCACCCCAGGCGGCGAGACCGGGCACCGAGAAACCGCGTGTCCGGCCGTACGGGCCCCTGGCGTCGTACAGGTCAGGCACCGAGACGGCCCGGCGTGCGAAGAAGAAATGGGCGACGAGCACGCCGCCGATCGGGACGAGCACGCCGCCGAGCACCAGCATGAAATCCACGTACCGATCGAGCCAGCGGCCTCCGAAGATGGCGAGCAGCGTGCCGATGGCGCCGATCGACCAGATGACTGGCTGCTCCCGCGAGCCCGGGAAGAGGCTGCGCAGGGCCAGACCCGACAGGTAGATGTTGACGAAGTTCGTGGTCAGCGTCGCGAGGACCATCAGCGCCGCGCCCCACCAGCCCAGGCCGACCGCGTGCAGCATCATGCCGGGATCGCTCGAGCCCGCCACGCGGGCGGCGGCGAGGCCGAGTGGCATGAGCCACAGGCTGGTGAGGGCCAGGCCCAGAAAGACCCCGCCGAAGGCGCCGCGTTCGCTCCGGGTGAACCTCGAGTAGTCCGCGAACATCAGGACCCACGAGACCTGGTATCCCGCTACGACGTCCAGGCCGCGGGCCCAGGTCAGGGTCCCGCTCTCCCCGACGGGCGCTGGCGGCGCCGGTGCCCGCAGCACGGCCCAGGTGAGGACCGCGCCCACCGCCACCAGCAGGGGTACGGCGATGCGGTCGGCCAGTCTCACCGCGTGCGGGCCGCCGGCGACGACGGCCGTCGACGCGAGGCCGACGATCAACATCCACCAGGGCTGTGACCATGGGCCGCCGAACATCTGCGCGGCCACCGAGGCGGCGATCACGTTGTTGACCGCAATCCACGCGAAGTTCGTGACGTACAGGACGACGGCGACCGCCGCGGCGCCGCGGATGCCCAGCGCCGCCCTCGCGGCCACGATCGACGGGACGCCGAGGCGCGGCCCGATGGGGGCGAGCGACGCGACCAGCAGCGACCCGAGCACGACGCCCGTGACGATGATACCCAGTGCCGTCCGGAACGGCGTGTCCGCGGCAAGGCTCGCGCCGACTTGCAGCGTGGTCGCGACGATGTTCGCGCCGGCGAAGATGACGAAGAGATCGAAGGGTGTCTGGGTCCGGTGCGCCGGAGAAACCGGGTTGATGTCGGCGGCCTGCATGGGTTATCAGCGTAGTCCAGATTGCCGGCGCCGCCCAGGCGGTATCACTGGAATACGCACGGAGAACCGGTGAGGTTCCGCGCGCGCAGGAACATTTTTTCGCGGTGTGATCGACCTTGACACTGCTGTACCGCGGGGCGCATGGTGACAGAAAGCCCAAGGGAGAAGCTGTGACCAGACGCCGCAAGCTCAACGTGTTGATGCCCCTCGTCAGTCTGCTCGCGTGTATCGTCAGCGCGTACACCACGCAGCAGGGCATGGCCACCGCCACCTCCGATCTGTTCGTGTCGGTGGGCGTGGCCGTCGCCGGCGGGTTCTTCCTCTTCGTGTTCTCCCTCTTCCTCATGTGGCGTTTTCCGTACGCCGACATGAACCGACAGCTGGGCTATGGCGCCGTGACGGTCGTCGTGCTGACCCTGGCGTTCGGGTTCTCGACGCAGTGGAGCGTCATCGCGATGGGCGGCAAAGACGCGCTCAGCATTCACATGCAGCGGGTGCTCCAGCAGGCCGATGCGCAGGCGCTGGGTCTGCTGCGCCAGGCGGCGATGGAAGCGAACCTCGCGCCGCAACTCGACAGCCTGGCGCAGCAGTACGAAGGGCTGGCGTCCCGGGAAACGCACGGCGCGTTCTCGGGCCTGCAGGGCGAAGGCAGCGTGGTCTCGACGCTGCGGAACATGTCTCAGATGTTCGCCAACCTCAGCCGGACGGTGAAAGGGGTCGACACCACCAACAAGGCCCTGTACGACCGGTACAAGGAACTCTCGGCCGAAGCGCGCAAGGTCGCGTCCGAGATCGAGCAGGCCAACGTGGGCGAAGGCGAGACGATTCGCCGCAACAACCTGGCCTTCAGCCGCGTCCTCGGCGAGATCAACGAGGTGATGACGCGGATGCGCGAGGCCTCCTCGGCGGCGTACGTCCGCGTGGTGAACCAGAACCTCGGGTCATTGACCACGACCGCCAGCCCCGGCGACACGCCGGCGCAGCGCGAGGCGCTGGTCCGGCTCGAGAGTCTCAAGGACGCCGCGGTGCGGGTGGTGGCCCAGATCTCCGCCGGCCGGCGGCCCGAGGACGAAGCGGCCCTCCAGACCTTCACCATGCTGCCTGCGGCCCGGGCCGTGTGGGTGTATGCGGGCGATGTGTTCTACGCGTGGGCCGGGGGCATCGCCATCGATGCGATTCCGACGATCTTCGTGATCCTGCTCACGCTGGGGCGGCCCGAAGAAGAAGATGAACTGGAAGACGAACGGCGGCGCGCGGCGCTGCGCACGCCGGCGCCCGCGCCGCGGCCCGTGGCCCGGGCCGGCACGTGGCCGGGCGGCGACGGCGGCGACCAGAAAGCGGCGCCGTCCGGCTTACGCGGGTAGGGGCGCCCTCGCGTCACTCCCCGGCGGCGGCGAGCCTCCGGTGCCGCGGCAACTCGATGCCGAGCGTCTTGATCTTGTAGTTGATCACCCGCGGGCTGATGTGGAGCAGGTCGGCGGCGTCCCGCTGGATCCAGTTGCACATACGGAGCGCTTCTTTCAGGGCCTGGCGTTCGATGTCTTCCAGGGCGACGCCCGTCGGGGGCACGCGGACCACCGGCGTGGAGCTGGGGTCACCGCCGACGGCAATGGTCTCGCCCAGTCGCAGGTCGTCGACGCTGATGATCGGGCCCTCTGTGAGGAGCACCGCCCGTTCCAGCGCGTTCTCGAGTTCGCGGATGTTGCCCGGCCAGTGGTACCGCAGGAGCAACTTCTGTGCGTCCGGCGCGATCCCGTCGATTTTCCGCTTCAATTCGCCCGCGAACTTGCGGATGAAGAACGCCGCGAGCGGTGCGATGTCGTCCTTCCGGTCGCGCAGCGGCGGCATTTCCACCGACACGACGTTCAGGCGGTAGAAGAGGTCTTCGCGGAACTGGCCCGAGGCCACCATTGCCGGCAGGTTCCGGTTCGTCGCGGCAATCAGGCGCACGTCCACCTTGAGGGTGCGCGTGCCGCCCAGGCGTTCGAACTCGTGTTCCTGCAGCACGCGCAGGATTTTGGCCTGCGTGTTGGGGCTCATATCGCCCACTTCGTCCAGGAACATCGTGCCGCCGTCAGCCTGCTCGAAGCGCCCGATGCGCTGCTTGTCCGCGCTGGTGAACGCGCCTTTCTCGTGGCCGAAGAGCTCCGACTCGAGGAGGTTCTCCTGCAGCGCCGCGCAGTTCACCTTCACGAAACCGCGCCCCGCCCGCAGCGAGTTGTGGTGGATGGCGCCGGCGATCAGTTCTTTGCCGGTGCCCGTTTCCCCGCGAATCAGGATGGTCGTATTGCTCTTGGCCACCTTGCGGATGATGGCCAGGACCTTCTGCAGGGCTCCCGAGGCGCCGACGATCGCATCGAAGTCGTAGATGTCCTTCTGCGTGTGCCGCAGGTACTCGACTTCGTGGCGCAGGCGCCGCATCTCGATCGCCTTCTCGATCTTCATCTCCATTTCTTCGATTTCAAAGGGCTTCTGGACGTAGTCGAAGGCGCCGATCTTCATCGCCTCGACGGCCGTGCCCACCGAACCGAACGCCGTCATGAGGATGACGGCCGCCCCCGGCTGCAGCGTCTTGGCCGATCGCAGGACGTCCAGGCCGTCGCTGCCACCCATCTTGAGGTCGCTGAGCACGAGATCGAACGACCCGGCGTGCAGGCGCTCGATGGCAGCGTTGCCGTTCGGCGCTTCGTCAACTTCGTGGCCGGCATCGGCCAGGGCCCGCGCGAGGGCGCGGCGCAACGCGTCGTGGTCGTCGGCAATCAGAATTCGGCCCATCTCGATCCTCGCTGTCAGAACGCCAGATGCCCGGGTACGGCCACCGGGAGTGTGACGGTGAACGTGGTGCCCTGTCCGGCTTCGGAGGCCACGTCGATGCGCCCTTCGTGGGCGTCGATGATCTTGCGCACGATGGCCAGCCCCAGGCCGGACCCCTGGGGTTTGGTCGTGAAGAACGGGTTGAAGATCCGATCGCGAATCTCCGCGGCGATGCCCGGACCGTCGTCCGACACGCACAGCGTGACCGTGGCCGGCTGCTCGGCGCCTGTCGCGGGCCGGGCCACGGCCCGGATGTGCACGCTGCCGCCGCATGCCTGCGCCTCGCACGCGTTGATAATCAGGTTCGTCACCACCTGGCACAGTTGCTGGTGATCACCCTGAATCTTCGGTAGGTCGGCCGGAATGTCCAGGCTGAGCGCCGTGGCACGTTTCGTGAGTTTGCGGTCCGCGACGATGATCGCATCCTGCACGACCTGAGCCACCGACGTCGGATCGACCTGGAGCCGGATCGGCCTGACGAAATCCAGCACCTCCAGCACAATGGCGTTCGCCATCTTGGCTTCGTTGATGATCTCGCCCAGCATGGCCTGTGCATCCTGGCGATCGTGCATCTGACGCCGCAGCAGCCCGGCCATCACCTCGATGCTGGCCAGCGGATTCTTGACCTCGTGGGCGATCGTCGCCGCCATCTCGCCGAGGGCCGCCAGGCGATCGCGCAGGCGTTCCCGTTCTTCGGCGCGTTCCACCAGCGTCAGATCCTTGAAGAACAAGGTCGCCCCACGGGTGCGACCGCGCTCGTCCCGGACCAGCGACAGCGTGTACCCGATCACCGCGCCGGAGGGTTTCAGGCGCAGTTCCGCGCGGTTCGGCAGGTGGTGCAGTTCGAACGCTCCCGCGAACACCCGGAGCAGATCGGGATGGTCCTTCAGCACGTCCGCGATGCCGCGCCCGACGGCGGTCGTGCTGCTGTCGATGCCGAGGATGCGGCACGCTTCGGCATTGATCGTGACGACGCGGCCGTCGCGCACGATGGCAATCACGCCATTCCGCATGCTGCTGACCAACTGGCGGAAGAAGCGGTCTCCCGCCACCACGCGGGCAGACTTGGGTGAGGTGTGTGTCTCGTCGGATTTCAAGAACGAGTCCTCGATTTCAGAATTGTAATCGCGCGGGTCGCCACTCGGGGTGTTTGTAGCGCCATTATCGACGAGATCCGGCGTTCCCAGCCATTTCATTGCACACAATATGCGCAAGGTCCGTGCCGGGTCTCGGCAGGGCGCGCGCATGAGAAGTCCTTATTGCGCTATAAGTTATAGAAACTGGCCAACAAGCAGGCGAAAGCTGCGGCGTACAATTCTGTTCGAACAGCACCAAAAGGCCCGGATGGGCCAATCGCCTTCTATTCGTAGGTTCGGCGCGACGAGGCGACCGTTGCCGGGTCTCGGAGGTAGAACCCGACGCCGTGCTTGACGAGAGCTCCGTACCGCGGGATGTCGCGTGCCGTAATGGCCCGGTCCGGGTTGTCCTCGGTCCAGGTCTCCAGCGTCTGTGCAACCGACGACGTGTGCCGGCCGACGCGCAGCGCGATCGGCCACCCCTTCTCGTCGATGGTCTCGAAGAGCAGCCCGTGTTTGCCGGCTTTCACGACGAACTCGTCCTTGCCGGACAGCAACACGTCGGCGTTGGTCTTGCCCCGGGTGGCGTCCAGGAACGGCTGCGGGGCTTCGAAGAGCAGCGACACCGCGTCCGAGTGATCGCCAATCTCGCGGTGCGACAGCCCGTGCAGATTCAGCGGGGAGAATTCCGTGCCGATCTTGAATCCCTCGAGGTCGGTCAGCGTCATCGAGACCATGGTGGCCAGATCCTGGCCCTTCTGGTGCGTGACGATCGTGCTGATGACGGGATATTGCAGTTCGGCTTCGTGGAGGTCGATCGCGACGTCCACCCGTTCGTGTCGGATGAGTTCCATGAAGGCGAACGTCGTGCGCTCCGTGAGCGAGCCGTTCGGCCGTCCCGGGAAGACCCGGTTCAGGTTGCGCACGTCGACGTACGCGAGATACTGACCGCTCGGGTAGTGGATGTACACCTCGGGGTCTGGCCACTGATCGAGGGGATTCGTCCAGCGGTCGCCCATGCGGAACGTCTGCCCGCCCCACGGGGTGGGGACGGTGTAGGTGGCCGGATATGCGGCGCTGGGTCTCGTGACCGTCGACGCACTGCGGTTGGCGGTAAGGACGACAATCACGCGTCCCCGGTCGACGACCGCGTGTTCGACGATCAGCCAGGCGGCCAGCCGTCCGGCCGGTTCTTCGGGGTGTGTGCCGCCGAACACCAGGGCCGTGCCGCCGGGTTCCTTGCCCTCGAGCACGTAGAGGTTGACGTCGTTGGCCGTCCCGCGGATCCCGTCGAAGTAGTCACCGAGCCTCTTGACGGCCGTGACGCCAGGGCCGAGCACCACCGGTTCCTGCAGGTGCTGGTGTTCGTAGAAGCTCAGGCCGGACGCCGCCAGCAGGGCTGCCGCAAGCACGCTGAGCAGCAGTTTGCGCAGCCACATCGATCGGGTCATCGCCGCCGCCTCATTTCAGCCGCAGGAGTCTGAGCACGAACGGGATCAGCACGATGAGATAGAGCACCTCACGATCCCAGGACTTCGTGCGCAGGAAGTTGTAGACGAGCATCGCCGCCGCGAACGCGACGAGCACGTAATACGCGCCGGTGATCACGGACTGCAGCAGGATCATGTTACTCCTCAGGGGCAAGGGGCATGGGGCAAGGGGCACATCCCCTGCCTTTCCCTAGCCCCTAGTCCCTAGTCCCTAGTCCCTAACTAGAGCCCCGTCATCCACGAGAGCCTGGCGCTGAAGACGACCATCACCGTACCCACGATGGCGATGACGGCGGCCGGCAGGGCACAGGCCTTCAGGAAACTCCCGTACGATCCGTCGTGGCCGACGACGTTCACCGTCAGGCGGCCGATGATGGCTGTCGGCGGCAGCGCGTCGCCAAGGGGCCAGATCAGGCTCATGCCGGCCAACGCGACAATCGGGTTCAGGCCGATGGTGTTGAACAGCAGCACGAGAGGGACGCCGATGACCGGCCCCGATCCCCACATCAGCACGGCTTCGGACGCCGGCAGCACCAGAAACAGGGTCCCGTACACCACCCAGATGGGCAAGGTCACGGCGGTCACGGCCAGCAGGCCGCGTGCCCCTGTCAACGTCATGATCTGCACAAGGATGCCGGCGCAGGTCAGTGTCGCGAGCAGCGGCAGCAGTTGTTCGATCGTGTCGCGGGACACCCGCAGCACGTCGAGGCGGACCGGCGACGTGATCCACGTGGCGAGCGCGGCGAGGGCGAACATGAGAGGCAGGCCGACGACCGGCGTCGTGTGCGGCCACTGACGTCCCATCCAGACCAGCCCTCCGAAGACCACGAAGGGCAGCAGCACCTTCCACCAGGCCATCGTCGACGGGGCCTCGGGCAGTTCCGCCAGCGCCTTGTCGATGTCCGTGGACGTGCCGCGCCACCCCAGGACGAAACTGGTGAACACGGCGCCCAGCACGCAGGGCACGAGCAGCGGCCAGAAGAACCCGACGTAGGGCATGTTGACGCCGGCGGCGGTCATCATGGCCCAGAGGCTGACCGGCGGCGCGGCGGCGCTGAGCCCGGCGATGATAAAGATGATGGCGGCCACACGGACCTTCGGGATGCCCATGTAACCCAGCACGGTGGCCACCATGCCGCCGACGATCAGCACCGTGACGCTGCCGGCGCCGGTGAGCGCGCCCGGCACGAGCAGGACCATGCTCAGCATGGCGAGCAGCAGCGCCCGCTGCCGGTGGAAGCGGCGCAGGATGGACCGGACGGCGAACGCCACCCCGCCCGACTCCTTGAGCAGGTTCATGAACAGCGTGGCGGTGATGAAGATGAGGTTGATGTCGAGGTAGGTGGCCGCGCCTTCGGCGAGGTGCCGGGCGGGAAACCAGTACCCGCCCGCCACGGCGCCGCCCAGGGCCGCAGCCACCATGGCGAGTTCGGTCGACAGACGAAGCGCCCGGGCTGCGGCATACACCGCCACCATGACGCCGAGGACGGTACCGGCCTCGGTGAACATGCTCACGAGGTGGACTCCTATTTCGCGAACAGCGACTTCAGCACGCCCTCGATGTCGAGGTTCTTCTCGAAGGTGAGCATCGGGATGCCGTGTTTCTTCGAAATGGTGGTGAACCGCCCGTCTTCGTCACCGTCCTTGCGGATCAGCAGCAACTGCGACTTCGGGCACACGGCGTCAATCGACTGTTCGTCCGAGTTGTCGCCGGCCGACGCGCCTTGCGAACGGCGGGCCATGCCTTCGATGTGCGCGCCGACGAGCTTGATGTTCTGCTTCCTGGCTTCGGCCATCAGGGCTTCGGTGCGGGTCAGTTCGTCCTTCATCGAGACGCCGGCCGCGCCCATGCCCTTGAGGCTGGCGCCGGTGACCACAATCACGGTCTTGTACTTCTTCGCGGCGAGGTCCTTGACCGTGGCATCGGCCTTGTACTCATGTTCAATCCCGAGGCGCTTCAGGAACACCGTCAGTTTCAGGGGCCCCGGGCTCTGCCCGCACGAGGTCACCAGGACGGGCGCGTCGGCTTTCGGCGGCGTCTGGGCCGCAGCCGGCGTGGCCACGGCGAAAGCGCAGAGCAGCGAGAGCATTCCAATCGAGAGACACAGGTCACGTCGCATGTCGAACCGTTCCTTGGAAATGGCACGTGGGGGCGGCACATGAAGCCGGGACGGGCACCAGCGGGGGGCCTGTCCCGGCCTCGTTGGGTCAGACAACGGGGCGGCCGAAGAATGCCATACCGGACGACGTCATGGCAAGCCGGCCGCGGTGTCAGAACCGGATGCCGATGCCCACCCCGCCGGTCAGGCCCCCCGCGTCGAAGCTGAACGCCGCCGGTTCCATGGTCACCGAACTGTACTTGGCCCGGATGTCGAACGCGATGCGGCGGGTGACGGCGAAGGCCAGCCCGCCGACGCCGACGAATCCCACCTTGCTCTGGGACGCCTTGCCCATCGCGTTGCTGCTCTCCTCGTAGGCGTAGTAGCCCGCGCCGGCGCCGAGGTACGGCGACACACGCGAAGCCGACAGGCGGAAGAGCAGGCCGCCTTCTCCGGATATCACCTGCACGTCGGTCGGCTCCTTGGTGTACGTGAGGTCGCCCGACGCCGCCCGGTATTCGCCTTCCGCCCAGATCGCCACGCGGCGTCCCCAGGGTTTCAGGACCACGCGCAGTTCCCCGCCGTACGTGATGCCCCCGCCGTAGATGTCCTTGTACACCTGCTCTGAGGCCGTGAAGTACCCCACGCGGGCCAGGAGGGCCGACGACAAGCCGGTCATGTCGGCCGACGAGGTCACGACCACCGGCGGCTGGGCTGTCGCGGTCTGCGGGACTGCGGTTTGGGCTGCCGCGGCATGAGCCGACAGCAGCACGGCCAGAACTGCTCCAAGTGCGTTGCGCATGTCAGCTCCTCCTACTGGACCGACACCCGGGCCGGCTCACTTTCGCGGTTGTCGTACGTCACGGCCACGATCTCGTAGCGTCCCTGTCCGAGCACCTGATTGCGGTGGAGGTACTCGGATTGATCGAACGGGGCCTCGAAGAGCGGCGTCGACTCCCGGTCGTTGCCGATGACCCGGTAGATCCGGAACCGCGTGATGTTGATGCCCTGATTCGCCGGGTTGGATCCCCATCGGAGCACGTTGATGTACTCGACCTGGGAAACCGACCGGTTCAAGACCTGCTCGACGCTCGCGTTCGGCCGGCTGATGTAGCGGAAGTTCGCCGTCACGGACTTGTCGCGATCCATCAGCAGCTGCAGCGGGTAGGTGGTCCCGGACGCGTCCCCCGACCAGTTGACGAACGCCGCGTACGTCTGCGGCTGCGGCGTGATCGTGATGGTGCTGCCAGGGGCGTAGTAGTGCGTGCCCGGGGCGGGATCCGTGGTGCCGAACGCCGTGGACTGCAGCGTGAGGCGGTACCGGACCAGCGACGAGATGGCGCGGTCCACGCGGATGCGCGGGATGGTCGTATGGCGGCTGTCGCAGACGCTGGTTACCGGAATGCCGTTGTCGCGCAGCGCCCGATCGAAGTCCGTCACACTGCCGTTCGACACCACCTGCTTCAGCAGCGCCCACGCTCCGGCCACGTGAGGCGTCGCCATCGACGTGCCGTTCCAGGACGAATAGCTCGTGTCCGAGCCTCCGGTGGCCGAGTAGATCTGCGAGCCCGGCGCGAACACCCGCTGCAGGGTCGCGTGCCAGTTGTTGAAGTCCGTCTCGGCGTCCGAATCGGTCGTGGCGCCAACGGTGATGGCCGACGAGATACACGCCGGAGCGCCGACATACCCGCAATACCCGTCGTTGCCGGACGCGATGACCGTGGCGATGCCCGCCGCGCGCAGGTTGTCGACGGCGGCTTTCCGCGAATCGCTGTCGCACGCCGACGAGTACTTGCCGCCGCCCAGGCTCATGTTCACCGAGGCAATCCGGTACGCGCCGCGATTCGAGTAGACCCAGTCCAGGCCCGCCAGCTGGTCCGACGTCCAGGTCCGGACGCACGGCGAATCGTCGTCACAGTCGCTGGCCGCGAACTTCGAAAACACCTGCACGGCCACGATGTTGGCGTCTTTCGCGACGCCCGCCAGGGAGCCGGCGTTCCCGGCGGCAATACCCGCGACGTGCGTCCCATGGTCGTAGCCATCGAAGCTGCTCGCATAGTGGACGGCGGACCCTGCGCCGGTCTGCGTGGACTGACCGTTGGGGCAGTCTCCCGCGCCGGCGGCGCCATCGGCACCCCGGGCAAAACACGCCTCGACGATGGTCTTGCCGGAGAAGAACTGGTGGGTCCGCCGGATGCCCGTGTCGAGAACCGCGACGTACCAGCCCGCCCCCGTGTACCCCCAGCTCCAGGCCGTGGCCGCGCCCACCAGGTCGACGGTGCCGTTGAGCGTGGGCACATCCGCCGCCTCGACCGTCGGTGAGACGGGCGTCGGCGGTTCCAGTGTGAGCAACTCGTCCGCTTCGATGCCGGCCACCAAGGGCGACGCCTGCAGGGCGGCCAGCGCCTCAGGCGATGCGCGCAGCGCGAGGAACGGCAGACTCGCGTAGCGGCGGTTCACGGTGTACGACGACGGCGGGATCGCCGCGGCGAGGCGTGCGGTGACCTCGTCGATGGCTTGCCTGAGCGCGGCGTCCGCCGCCACGCGGTGCGCGGCCTGGGCCACGCCGACGTCGTGGAGCGGAACCGCCACCGAGGCCGCCGTCAAATCGTCGATGCCCGGCACCGCCAGGCGCACGATGACCGGCACCGCCCCCTGGGCCTGCGCCTGCTGTGCCAGGCGGCTGAACGCCGCCGCGCGGTCCCCGACGTGCGCCACCGGCTGGACCGTGGACGCGATCACCAGCGCCAGAGCCAGGACCGACCAGTAGGCGACCGTTCCCGATGTTCGTGTGACTGGGGTACTCATATGTCCTCCTGCAGCCCTGCTCCGCGTCCGTTGCGCATGGCAGTTCCCTCCGATTAGGCCGTCCTCATCCACGACGATCCGCACGTCACGAGGGCCAGGCGGGGGCGTCCGGGTGGTGAGCGGGAGTGTACCGCATGCGATTTCGAACCGGTAGGGGGTGCGGCGCGCGGACGTTACCGCAGTTCGTAGACGCGCCCGCCCGGTGAGGAGAAACGCAGGCGCAGCCGGTCGCGGCGGGCCTGGATCCGTTCCTGGACGGATGGCCACTCGCCCCCCGCATACCAGTCCGGATGGACCACGATGTGCGTGACGCCGACTTCGCGGAGGCGGTCGAGGCACGCCTCGTCCGGGAACGACTGCATGATGCCGTACAGGGCGTCGTGGAACGGTGGTCGGATCCCGCTGTACCCGTGGACGGTCTTGTGCCAGTGGGCTGTGGTATGCAGCATCACCTCGGTCTGGCGCCGCTCGAACGCGCCCGCGTGGCGGGGATCGGCCAGCGGCAACTCGGCCACGACCACCGGGCCTGTCAGCGACGCGAGCCAGCGGTCCGCCGCCGGAGGGGCGCCGGGCGCGGGCACGACCTGCAGCGGAAAGGCGGCGAACTCGATGACGAGCCAGAGGCCCATCGCGAACGCCAGGGGGCGCCTCGCGCGCGGCCGGACGCGATCGAACACCCGCTCGGCGCCGAATGCGGCCAGGAGGCTCAGGCCCAGGATACCAACCACCAGAAAACGGGACGGCACGCGCACGAAACTGAGGCCGGGCCAGTCGTAGACCAGCGGCCAGATCCCGACGGGCGGACCCAGGGCGAGCCACCATCCGGCGACGGCCAGCATGGCGCCGCCGCGCGCTGCCGCGACCGGCGGCCCGATCGCCTCGTGCGCGGCACCCGCGGGACCTGTGTGAACCGCGCGCCGCGGCCAGATGATGACCGCCGCGGCCAGGGCCAGGGCCAGGGGCAGGTAGCCGGGGAAGAGGAACGCGCTGGCTGTGTCGGCGACGGGGGTCCGTGAGAACTGCGCCAGCAGCCACTGATGGACATGCGCGGGCGAGGCGATGAAACTCTCGGGCGTGACCACCCAGTTTTCGAGGGATCGCCTGAGTCCCATCTCCGCCTGCGCCCGCCGATAGGGGAGGTAGAGCAGCGCACTGGGTGCCAGCAACGCGAGGCCTGTCACACCGAAGTCCCGTACGCGCCGCATCAGGTCGACAGGGCGGCGCGCGGCGATATGGTGCACGATGAGCAGGGCGTACGCGAGGGTGATGAAGGCCGCGCCGTGGCCGCTCGTCAAGGCCTGCAGGCTGAAGAACGCACACGCCAGCCAGAGATCGCGCCGCCGGCCGCCGCCGAGGTATGCGTGCAGCGAGGCCAGACCGAACGGGATCCACTGCACCGGCCCCTGATGCAGTTGTCCCGTGCGAAAGAACCGCGCCGGCGAAAACGCGAAGATCAGCCCCGCGAGGCACGCGGCCAGGGGGGTCAGCCCCATGCGCCGTGCCAGCACGTAGGCGCCCATCGCGCACAGGACCACCGACAGCATCTCGACCAGGTTCAGGGCCAGCGCGAGATTGCCGGTCGCCCAGATCACGGGCGCGGCGAACACGGCGCTGCCGATGAGGTTCTCCGAATACGCCAGGGTGTTCGCGAACGGGTAATAGATGTTGGCGTCGAAGAGGGCCAGCGGCTGGGCCAGGAACGCGTGGACGTTCCACCCCAGCGTCCACATGAACAGGTTGGCATCCGGCCCCACGGCCAGGACCGTTCCGAATGGGTCGCGTCCCAGGGGCCAGGTGAAGAGGATCGTCAGGACGGCGTACAGCAGCAGGACCGGCTTCCACGGCCCCACGGTCCCAACGGGAGTGGTCGTCCGCCCTCCGGAGCCGGCGATCATCGCCCGGTCAGGCCCGAGTCGGCGCCTTGCTGCGGTCCCCGCGCCACGGGTCGGGAGGCGCGACGAGGGATGCCCAGCGCGTCGAGGCGCGCGGGAACCTCTTCGCCGTGGCCGTCGGCGATCACCGCGCGATCGATATACAGAATGCGACCGTCGATCCCGATGTAGAAGGTCCAGCGGGCGGCTGTACGCCGGCCGCCCGCCAGGAGGCCGTACGACGCGGCCACCCGCCTGTCCGGATCGCTCAGGATCGGGTGAGGCAGGTCGAGCAACTCCGCCAGCCGGGCGTTCATATCGGGTGAATCCACGCTGGCCTCGAAGAAGGCGACATCGAACGCCCGGAGTTCGTCGCTACCCACACGGGGTCGCTCGCACTCGATCAGTCAAACCTTGGCGAACGCCTTGGGGAACCAGGCGATCACCACCGGGCGAAGGCCCCGGAACTGGGCCAGTGTATACGTCGTGCCGTCCGAGCCCTGCAGGCTGAAGTCCGGCGCCAGGTCGCCAATCTGCGGCCCCGGCATCTGCCGGGCTCCGGCGGCGGCCGTACCCGGCAGCACGAGGACGCACGAGACGACGAAGGGCAGCAGGCGGCACGGGCGCATGCCGCATTGTAGCCCAGGGGCACGGGCAGTCAGTAGTCAGTAGACAGTAGACAGTAGACAGTAGAAGCAGGAAGCAAGAAGCAGGAAGCAGCCCCGGGGCTTTCCTGGCCTGAGCGAAGTCGAAGGCAGGTCCGGACGCTGCCGTGCTTCTTACTTCTGGATTCCTGCTCCTACCACTCTCCACGTCCCTTGCCCCTTGCCCCTTGCCATACGATATCCATGAATGTTGATGTGTAGATGTTTTATGTTGACAGCGCCGCCGGGCCCCCGTAGAATCCTGGTCGAATGGTGACGCGACCTTCCCTGTTGCCGGTGCCGACGCGAACGGCGGCGATGTGGCCCATGCGACGCATGGGCACCGGCGGGAGGTTCGTGTCCGACTAGCAGCCGCACATCGCACAGTCGAGACAGACACACCCGCCGATTGGATTCGTTCCAATCGGCGTTTTTGTGTTCGTGGAAGGACGAGACGATCATGGGTGCACGGGGATGGGACGTAGGAGTGCTGGGCGCGACGGGCATCGTCGGGCAGCAGGTGGTTCGCCGGCTGGAGGGCCATCCGTGGTTCCGGGTGACGTGGCTCGGCGCGAGCGAACGATCGGCTGGGCGCCGGTACGGTGAACTGCCGTGGCTGTTGAGCGGATCGGCGCCGGCCGGCGTGCGCGACCTCGTCATTGACACGCCGATTGCCGGCCGGCCGCCGCAACTCGTGTTTTCAGCCCTTGACGCGGCAGTGGCCGCGACGATCGAGCCGGCCTTCGCGTCCGCGGGACACACCGTGGTGAGCAATGCGCGGACGTTTCGCCTCGAGACGGACGTGCCGCTTGTCGTGCCCGAAGTGAACGCTGAGCAACTCGCGCTCCTTGGCGTGCAGCGGCAACGCCGGGGGTGGTCTGGTTCGATTGTGACCAACCCCAACTGCTCAACCGTGTTTCTGGCGATGGCGCTGGCGGCGCTCCGGCCCTTCCGTCCCCGGCGCGTCATGGTCACCACGCTGCAGGCGGCGTCTGGCGCCGGCTACCCGGGTGTGCCGTCGTGGGACCTGCTCGGCAACGTGATCCCGTTCATCGACGGCGAAGAGGAGAAGATCGAATCCGAAACGCCGAAGATCCTCGGGGACGTGGACGGGGACCGTGTGATTGACCATGGCGTGCGCATCAGCGCGACGGCCACGCGCGTGCCGGTTCTCGACGGCCACACCGAGTCGGTGTCGGTCGAGTTCGAGACCCCCCCGCCGCTGGCCGACGTCGCCCACGCGTTTCGCCAGTTCCGCGGCCGTCCCGACGTGAGGGCCCTGCCGTCGGCGCCCGCCAGCCCGCTCGTGCTGTGCGAGGCGCCCACCCGTCCCCAGCCGCGCCTGGACGCCGACGCGGGCGGCGGGATGTCGGTGTCGATCGGCCGGCTGCGCTCCTGCCCGCTGTTCCACGCCCGCTTCGTGGTCCTCGGCCACAACACCGTGCGCGGCGCGGCCGGCGCGGCCATCCTCAATGCCGAATTGCTGGCGGCGGATGGCTGGCTCGGCGACGGGGTGACGCCATGGTAACCCTCAAGTTCGGCGGCACATCGGTGGCGGACGCCCCCGCGCTGCGGAGGTTGTGCGGGATCGTGGCAGCCCAGCCGGGCCCGCGGGTGGTGGTGGTGTCGGCCCTGTCGGGCATCACCGACCGGTTGCTGGCGCTGGCGCAGGTGGCGGAGCAGGGCCGTCAGGCCGAAGCGCTGGCGTGCGTCCGCGTGATGCGAACCCGCCACGAGGAGGTGGCCCGCGTCGTCGATCAGGATGGCGAGCGATCACGTCTGCGTGACGACCTGGCGGGGCAGTGGACCGATCTCGACGCGCTGGTGCGTGCCGTGGCGATCCTGCGTGCCGCGCCGCCGGCCGTCCGTGATGCCATCGCGGCCTGCGGCGAGTTGCTCAGCAGCCGGGTGGTCGCGGCGGCCCTGTGCAGCGCGGGCGTGCCCGCCGTGTGGGTGGACGCGAGACAGGTCGTGGCGACCGATGCACGGCACGAACGGGCCGTGCCGTTGCGGGCCGAGACGGCCGCGCGGGCCGAGGCGTGCGTCCGCCCGCTGCTGCGCCGCGGCTTCGTGCCGGTGCTGGGTGGTTTCGTCGGCGCCACGGTCGAGGGGGTGACCACCACGCTCGGGCGGGGCGGGTCCGACCATTCTGCTTCGCTTGTCGGCGCGGCCCTCGGCGCCCGCGAAATCCAGATCTGGACCGACACCGACGGTGTACTCACGGCCGATCCTCGGGTGATCGACGCGGCGGCCACGGTGGACGGCCTGTCGTGCCGGGAAGCATCGGCGCTGGCGCACTTCGGGGCGAAAGTCCTGCACCCCGCGACGGTAGCCCCCGCGATGGAGCGGGGAATTCCCGTCCGGATTCTCAACTCGCGGCGGCCCGCCGCGCGAGGCACGGTGGTGACCAGCCGCCCTGCCCGCCGCCACAATCCGCTCGCCGGAGTCGCGTGCGTGCCGGACGTCGTTGTGCTGGACGTGGCCCTGCCCCCGGATGCCACCCGCGAAGGCGTGCTCGCGGACGTCTTCGGCGTCTGCGCCTCGCACGGCGTGACCGTCTATGCGTCGTCCATCGGCGATGCCGAGATCGCGATTACCCTTGGCGCCGGTCCCGCAGCCGAACACGTGGCCGCGGCGCTGACCGCGCGCGGCCCTGTCGGCCGCCGCGACGATCTGGCGCTGCTCGTGACCGTCGGCGATGGGCTGTCCGATCGACGGGCGCACACCGCGGAGATCCTGCGTGCGCTCCAGGGCGTGCCGGTTGCCGCATTGGCCGAGTCGTCGCGGGCCGGATTCGTGGCGGTCGCCGTTCCGCGCGCCGCCCTGAAGACGGCGATGGCGGCGGTACACGCCCGCTTCTTCGAGATCCGGGAGGAGCATGTCCACGTGCCGGTGCCGTCACGGGTGCGCCTGGCTGTCACCGGCCTCCTGACCGGTGAGGAGGCGATCCTGTGACCGCGGTGGTGTGTGCCTGTGAGGGGGCGACATGAGCACGCCTGGGGATGGCGTGGGTTTCGTCGACACGCACACCGCGGCGGTGTGTCCCGGCGGACTGACGCTCGACAGCGGCCGGCGCCTCGACGGCGTGACGGTGGCGTACGAACAGTACGGAGAGCTGAATGCCTCGCGCGACAACGTGATTCTCGTGTGTCACGCCTTGTCCGGCGGCGCCCACGCCGCCGGGTGGCACCGGGGCGCCGCAAAACCCGGTTGGTGGGACGTCATGATCGGGCCGGGCCGGGCGTTCGATACGAGCTGCTATTGCGTGATCTGCTCGAGCGTCCTGGGCAGCTGTTACGGGACGACCGGGCCGACATCCATCGACCCGTCGACCGGACGCCGCTACGGCTCCCGGTTTCCGGCCGTGAGCGTGCGCGACATGGTGCGCACACAGAAGGCGCTGCTCGACACGCTGGGCGTCCGGGGCCTTCATGCGGTCGCCGGCGGATCGATGGGGGGCATGCAGGCTCTGCAGTGGGTCGCCAGCTACCCGGATGTCGTCCGGGCGATCGTGGCGATCGCCACCACCCCCAGGCATTCACCCCAGCAGATCGCCTTCAACGAGATCGCCCGGCGGGCGGTGATGGCCGATCCGCGGTGGTGCGGCGGCGACTACGATCCCGCGGCACCGCCAGCCGACGGCCTGGCGGTGGCGCGGATGGTCGGTCACGTCACCTACCTGTCCGATCGTGGCATGCAGCAGAAGTTCGGACGCCGTCGTCGGGCGGTCCCGCCGGCGACGCCCTTTGCCCCCGACTATGAAGTCCAGCACTACCTCGATCACCAGGGGCGCAGTTTTGTCGATCGGTTCGACGCCAATGCGCTGCTCCACATGACGCGGGCGCTGGACACGTTCGATCTCGAAGGCGATCGGCCGCTGGCAGACATCCTGGCGGCGTCGGATGCGGCCTTTCTGTTGCTGTCGTTCTCGTCGGACTGGCTGTATCCGTCCTCGCAGCTGGCGACGCTCGCGGAGGCCATCGATCGCGCCGGCCGGCGGGTCCGGTACCAGGACATTCCGTCCGATGACGGCCATGACGCCTTCCTGCTCGAGCACCGGGCCCAGGCGCCGCTCGTCACGGCGTTCCTCGACTCGATTCCCGCTGGCGGCCGGCTTCGGGCCGACGACCTGTCACCGCTGGCGGCCGCCGGTGTGTGCGTCTCCTGAACCGATCCTGATCGCGATGTTCGCACGTCGGCCGTGATACGCTGGAGCCGCGCGGGGGGCCAGCAGCCGACATGCCGATGACCGTGAACCAGCGACTGCCCAACCCGCGTCTACCACGGGGGGCCGATCGAGCGTGAGCGCCTGTGCGCGAATCCTCCTGACGGGGGGCGGAACGGCCGGACATGTCAATCCGGCGCTGGCCATCGGCCGCGCGCTCGGGGGCGAGACGACCGCGTACCTGTACGTGGGGGTCCGAGGCCGTGCTGAAGCCGACATCGTGCCCCGAGAAGGCCTGCCCATGGCGTTCGTGCGCGCGGCTGCGTACCCGGGCGCCAGACCATCACCCGCATGGGTGCCGTTCGTCCTGAACCTCGTGGCAGGTACGCTCAAAGCCGCCTGGCTGATCCGGCGTTTCCGCCCGGATGTGATTGTCGGCACCGGCGGGTTTGCGTCGGCGCCGGTGATGTTCGCCGCGGCGCTCTTGAGGCGCGCCGGGTTGTTCGCGGCTCGCGTGTACGTGCACGAGCAGAACGCGGCGCCGGGCAAACTCAACCTGCTCGTCGGTCGCCTGGCCGACCGCGTGTTCGTGTCGTTTCCCGAGACGCTGACGGCGTTCCCCGGCAACGGCGTGATGGCCGGATACCCGCTGCGCCGCCGGATTCAGCCAGCGTCGCCATCCGCGGATCACGGACCCCTTGAGGTCAACATCCCGGCGGGCCGCCAGGTCATCTTCGCGTTCGGCGGGTCGCAGGGAGCGCGTACGATCAACCGCGCCATGGTCGATGCGCTGGCGGGGCTCCTGCCTCACAGCGAACGCCTGTTGGTCGTCCACGGGACGGGGTTGTGCCCGCCCGGCCGCGGTTACGACCCGGGACGCGAGACCGAGGAGCGCCTGGCGCAGCGGTACAGCAAAGCCGAACGGCAGGAGATCGAGACCTTCTACGTCAGGCAGCCCTATTTCCACCGCATCGAGCATGTCTATCGGCGTACCGACGTGGCGGTCGTCCGCGGCGGGGCCGGCACGCTCAACGAAATCGCGGCGCTTGGGCTGCCCGCCATCGTCATCCCCAAGGTGAACCTGCCTGGCGAACATCAGGTCATGAATGCACGAGCCCTGGCACGGTGCGGCGGTGCCGTTGTCCTGTATGAAGAGACGCGGCTCGTCGACGGGATGCTCGTGGAGGAACTCGACGGCGAGACCCTGGCCGCGACGATTCTGGATCTGCTGGACCAGCCGGCCCGGCGTGCGGAAATGGCAGCGGCGTCCCGGGCGTTCGTGCAGGGCGATGCCCTCGAGACCATCCGCCGCCACGTGGAGGCCGATCTCGCCGGACAGGCGCTCGGCGCCGGTCCGGCCGCGGCTTGCGTGGCGGAACCGGCCCTGCTCGGCAATGGCGCGCTGCTGACGCGCCTCGAGCGTGCGTACGGACGCGCCGGCGGGCGTTACGACGTGACGGCCGAGATCGTGTCCGCGGACGATCGGGCCTACTACCTGAGCCGGGCGGCATCCCTGCTTGCCAGCCCCGCCTGGGAGGCCCGGAACATCGGCGTGAAGCTGCTGGGGCTGCTGGGCTCCTGCGAGAAACTGCCCCTGCTGGTCGCGATTCTCAGGGACCGCCGGCCGGCGGCTTGGTACAAACGTCTGCTCGGCGGGGACTTCGAACAGGTCGGCTTCGTCCGGAGGAATACGCTCACGGCCATCGGCCGCCTCGGGCGGGTGACGCCGGAGGTCGAGGACGTGCTGCTCGCCGCGCTGGCAGATCCCTACTACGAGGCCCGGGCGGAAGCGGCGCGAACCGTGGCGGCCCTGGACGCGGCGCTGAGCGAGGGGGCGCGGGCGCGGTTCGTGGACCGCCTCACGACGCTGCTTGGCGATCGCTGGGTCGAAGTCGCGGCTGTCGCGGCCGAGACGCTGGGGCACGTCGGCGACGAGAGGCGTGCACTGCCGGTCCTGCTCGGTTTGCAGGACCACCGTCATTGGGTGGTGCGGTCCGCAGGGCTGCGCGGGTTGTTGTTCCTCGTCGAACGCGGCCGGGCAGGAGACCTCGTGGACCTCGAACGCCAGATCCGGGGCTACGTGCTGACGGCGACTGACTTCCGGCCGGAGTTCCTCATCAAGACGTCGTACGCGCGCGTGCTGGAGGCCATCGGACGACGAAGGGGGACCGCCTCATGATCTACCTGCTGGGACACCTGATCGAAGGCGGCTACCGGGCATGGTCGTTCCTGCGCCTGCTGGACTACCTCTCGGTCCGCGCGATTGGCGCCGCGATGCTGGCCTTCATCCTGATGCTGGTCGTCATGCCGCGGTTTATCTGGTACCTGCATCGGCGAGGCCTGGTCGACCAGGTCCGGGACACCGGCGTGCCGTCGGCCTTCGACAAGGCGGGGACCCCCGTCATGGGCGGCGCCGTCATGGTGGCCTGCATCCTGGCGTCCTGCCTGGTCTGGGCGGATCCGCGCAATCACTACCTCCAGGTCACCCTGGTGGGGCTGCTGTGGTTCGCTGCGATAGGGCTGAGCGACGACCTGGCGAAATGGCGGGCCCGATCTGGTAACCGCGGGATGTCCGAGGCCCGCAAACTGCTCTGGCAGGGCGCATTCGCCCTCCTGCTCGTGGGGTACCTGGCCAGTCCGCTGTCGCCCCTGCCGCCGCGCGAAGCCACGACGTTCTACGTGCCGTTCGTCAAACACGCCATTGTGGATTCCCCGTGGTTCTATTTCCCCATGGTGTGGCTGTTCGTCATGCTGGTCGGCAACGCCGTGAACATTACCGACGGACTTGACGGGCTCGCGATCGTGCCGTCGGTGTTCGGGGTCTCGGTGCTGGGCATCTTCGCCTACGTGATGGGCAACGCCGTCTGGGCGAAGTACTTTCTCTTTCCGCTGTTTCCCGGATCGGGCGAACTCATCGTGTTCTGCGCGGCTTTCGCCGGCGCGGGCGTGGGGTTCCTCTGGTTCAACGCGTATCCGGCGCAGATCTTCATGGGCGATGCGGGGTCGCTGGCCATCGGCGGCTGCCTGGCCACCCTGTCGGTCCTCGTGAAGCAGGAAGCGCTGTTCCTCATCCTGGGCGGCCTCTTCATCGTCGAGGCGCTGACGTCGCAGATTCAGGACAAGGTGGGCATCAAGCTCCTCGGTCGCCGGCTGTTCTATCGGGCCCCGCTGCACCATCAACTGCAGCACACCGGCGTGGCCGAGACGAAGGTTGTCATCCGCCTGTGGATCGTGTCGCTGATCCTGGCCATGGTGTCGATTGCGACGATCAAGCTCCGCTGACCGCGCGGCTGGAAGGGATGGCGAGATGAGATCCAAGGTGTACCTGGCGATGTGGGGTGTGGTGGCGGCCGGGCTCGTGGCCGCCCTGCCAGCCGCGGCACGCCAGACGCCCGCCGCGGCCCGTCCGCCCGCCGTGGACGCCGGTGCCGCCGGCAGGTTTGCTGACCTGGCCCTGGCCTGCGTCCACAAGGAGTACCCGAACAAGATCGCGCACGTGCTGGCCAGCGATGCGGACGTCCTGCCGCCCCGTCTGCTCACACCGGCGTTCTACGGGTGCTACGACTGGCACTCCGCCGTGCACGGGCACTGGCTGCTCGTGCGGGTAGCGCGGACATTCCCGAAGGCGCCGTTTGCCGGGAAAGCGCGGACGGCAGTCGGGCAGAGCCTGACGCCCGAGAACATGGCCGCCGAGGTTCGCTACGTGACCGGTACCGGGCGCGTGAGTTTCGAGCGGCCGTACGGCCTGGCGTGGCTGCTGCAGCTGGCGGCCGAACTGCGGGGATGGAAGGAGCCGGAGGCCCAGGCGTGGGCGGCGGCGATCAAGCCGCTCGAAGAGGTCGCAGCGGCCCGCATCAAGGAGTGGCTGCCGAAACTGTCCCGCCCGATCCGCGTTGGGGAACACGACCAGACCGCATTCGCCTTCGGACTGATCCTGGACTGGGCCAGAGTGGCGGGCGACACGCAGATGATCGAACTGATGAATGCCCGGATCCGGACCTTCTACGGCGCCGACCGGGATTGTCCCGTGTCCTGGGAGCCCTCGGGGCAGGACTTCCTGTCGCCCTGCCTGGCTGAAGCGGACCTGATGCGGCGGGTCATGCCGCCCGCCCAGTTCGCCCCGTGGCTGCGAGCGTTCCTGCCGGGCATTCCGACCGATGGCAACGTGCGCTGGCTGCAGCCGGCGGTCGTGACGGATCCGACCGACCCGAAACTTGCGCATCTCGACGGACTGAACCTGAGCCGGGCGTGGATGCTGGATGGCATCATCAAGGGCCTGCCCGCCACCGATCAGCGGCGTGCGGCCCTGCAGGGCGCGGCGCTCAGCCACCGCACGGCCGGCCTGAAAGCCGTGACCGGCGCGCACTACGAAGGCGGGCACTGGCTTGGCAGTTTCGCCGTCTACCTCACGACGGCGAGGGGGCTGGGACAGTAGGGGGTTGGGGATTTGGGATTGGGGATTGGGGAAAGACAGAGACATACCCCAACCCCCCCCCCCCCCCCCCCCCCAACCCCACCCCCACCCCCCCCCCCCCCCCCCCCCCCCCCCCCCCCAACGCCGGGCTGCCGAGCCAGCCTCGCAGCGGTGTGGCGGGCGCGGCACCCAGGCCGCCCAACAGCAGCACGGTGCCGATGACCGGCAGCAGCGTGATCACACCCGGATGCTGGCTGCCGGACGACATCGAGCCGGCCGCCGCCACCACCGCCGCCAGGCCCAGCCAGGCCGCCGTAGCGCCCAGTGCCGGCGGCCAGGCGCGGCGCCCGCGCGCCTGCAGCGCCCGCGCCGCGCCGGCCAGAAGTTGCCAAGCGCGCCCCGGCGCCGCGAAGAAGGCGAGCGTCAGACGCGATTGCGACAGCCAAAGCGCATAGGCCAGCGACAGCAGCGCCAGGCCGGTTGCCAGCCATGTCGCAGCCCGCAGCGCCCGTTCACCGCCGTTGCCTGCCCGCCGCCAGACCACCAGCAGCAGCAGCGGCCACAGCAGGTAGAACTGCTCCTCGACCGCCAGCGACCAATAGTTCAGCAGCACGCTGGCGTCGGTCTCGCCCCAGCGCAGGTACGCCACCGAGCGCAGCACATAGAGCCAGTTGATCGAATAGGCCGCGGCCCAGGCGATGTCGCTGCCGAGGCGGCTCAAGGCCACGTCGGGCAGCAGCGAGGCGCCCAGCACCGACGCCACGACCAGCACCAGCAGCGCGTTCGGGAGCAGGCGGCGCGCGCGCCGGGCCCAGAAGCTGAACAGGTTGTGCTGCAGCGACTGTCCGGGCACCTGCTGGTCGAGCAGGCTGTGCGTGATGAGGTAGCCCGAGATCACGAAGAACACGTCCACGCCGACGTAGCCACCGGGCAGCCAGGCACCGGCGTAGTGATAGGTCACGACGAAGGCGATGGACAGGGCCCGCAGGCCCTCGATGTCGGGCCGGAAGGACTTCATCGCGCCGGAGCCCGACGCGGCGCGCGCGCAGCGGTGCGGCCACGCGGGCGCCGGCCGGCGTCGATCAAGCGGGCGTGGTGCAAGCCAGCAGGGCTGCGACGACGCTGTCCTGGTCGCTTGCGCTCAGGTCCGCACTCATGGGCAGGCTCAGCACGCGCTGGCTGAGGACGCTGCTGACGGGGCAGTCGTGCGGACCGCCGTGGGCAGCGTAGGCGGGTTGCAGATGCAGCGGCTTGGGGTAGTGCACGGCCGTGGGCACGCCGGCGGCCTGCAGCGCGGCCTGCACGTCGGCACGGCGGTCGACCATCACCGTGTACTGCGCCCAGACGGAATTGCGGTCGGGCCGCACCGCCACCTGCTCGACGCCTTCGAGCAGGCTGCGGTAACGCGCCCCGATCTCGGCACGGCGCTGCAGTTCCCACTCGAACCGCTCCAGCTTGCCCAGCACCACCGCACACTGCAGCGTGTCCATGCGCCCGCCGACGCCGACGCGGGTGTGGGTGTAGCGCGCGCTCTGCCCGTGCACGCGGATCTCGCGTGCGGCCTGGGCCAGGGCGTCGTTGTCGGTGAACAGCGCGCCGCCGTCGCCGTAGCAGCCCAGCGGCTTGCTCGGGAAGAAACTGGTGGCGCCGAAGGTGCTCAGCGCGCACGAGCGCCGGCCCTGGTACAGCGCGCCAAAGCTTTGCGCCGCGTCCTCGATGACGGCCAGGCCGTGGCGCGCGGCGATGGCGTTGATCTCGGCCATGTCGGCCACCTGCCCGTACAGGCCGACAGGCATGATGGCCCGGGTGCGCGCAGTGACCCGGGTTTCGATGAGCGAGGCGTCGATGTTGCAGGTGTCGGGCTCGATGTCGACGAACACCGGCTTGCATCCGGCCAGCACGATCGTCTCGGCCGTCGCCGCGAAGGTGAAGGGCGTGGTGATGACCTCGTCGCCCGGCTGCAGCTCCAGCGCCATCAGCGCGATCAGCAGGGCTTCGGTGCCGCTGGCCACGGTGATGCAGTGTCTGCTGCCGGTGAAGGCCGCCAGCGCAGCCTCCAGCTCCTTGACCTCGGGGCCCATGATGTACTGGCCGTGGTCGAGCACGCGCTGGATGCGCGCGTCGATGCTGGGCTTGAGCGCCGCGTACTGGGTCTTCAGGTCGGTGAATTGCATGGTGTGAGCGTATCGCCGTCGAGGCAGTAGCGTTCGCCGGTGGCCGGGCAGGTGGCGAACTGGGCTGCGCCCTGCCCCGCGGCGGGCAGCGGCAGGCGTTCGCCGTGGCGGCTCATCCAGCCGATGCGGCGCGCTGGCACGCCGACCACCAGTGCGTAGGCCGGGACGTCGCGGCTGACCACGGCGCCGGCACCGACGAAGGCGTGTTCGCCCACCGTGGTGCCGCAGACGAGGGTGCAGTTGGCGCCCAGCGTGGCGCCGCGCCTGACCAGCGTGCGGCGGTACTCGTCCTTGCGCGGCACCGCCGAGCGCGGGTTGTGGACGTTGGTGAAGACCATGCTCGGGCCGCAGAAGACGTCGTCTTCCAGCGTCACCGCGTCGTACACCGAGACGTTGTTCTGGATCTTCACGTTGTCGCCGATGCGCACGTCGTTGCCGACATAGACGCCCTGCCCCAGTGAACAGCCCTTGCCGATGCGTGCCCCCGCGCTGACGTGCACGAAGTGCCACACCCGGGTGCCGTCGCCGAGCTGCGCGCCGGCGTCGACGATGGCGCTGGGGTGGATCGCGGCGGCCATCTTCTAGAAGACCAGCGGCAGCCCCACGCGCACGCCGTCGCGCGCGCTGCGGTAGGCGGCGATCACCACCTCCAGCGAGCGCAGGCCTTCGTAGCCGTCGACCTGCGCGCTGGCCTCGCCGCGCAATGTGTCGATGACGTTGGCGTAGTACAGCGGGTGCCCGAAACCGTAGACCGACGTGGTCTGGTAATTGGCGGCGCGCACCTCGTCGTCACCGGGCCGCGGTTCGTCGAATTCCCAGTGCTCGATCTTGTTCACCGCCACGCCGCCCACGCGCACCGTGCCGCGCTCGCCCAGGATGGTGATGCTGCCCTCGAAGTTCTTGCCGTGGGCCAGCATCGTGACGCTGATCGACGCCAGTCCGCCACGCCGCAGGCGCAGGCTCATGACGCCGGTGTCCTCGGCCTCGATGTCGCGTGCCAGCGTCGCCGTGTAGGCATGCACGCTGTCGACCGGGCCCACCAGCCAGTCGACCATGTCCACGTAGTGGCTGGCCTGGTTGAGGAAGGCACCGCCGTCCATGTCCCAGCGGCCGCGCCACGGCGCATCGTCGTAGTAGCTCTGCGGCCGCGTCCAGAAGACGTTGACGTTGACCATGTAGATGCGGCCGAAGCGGCCTTCGTCCATGGCCCCCTTCAAGACCTGCATGGTGGCGTTGAGCCGGTTCTGCTTGACGACGAAGAGCTTGACCCCCGCTTCGCGGCAGACGCGGACCATGTCCATGCCTTCGTCCCACTTGGTGGCCATGGGCTTTTCGGTCAGCACGTGGCGGCCGGCACGGGCGGCCTGCATGGCCTGGCGCGGGTGCAGTCCGCTCGGGGTGGCGATCACCACCACGTCGGCGTCGCTGCCTGCGAGCAGGGCGTCGAGCGAGTCGAAGCCGCGCGCCCCGGTCTTGGCCACGGCCGCGGCAAGCGCCTCGGGGCGGTTGTCGCACACCGCCACCAGTTCGGCGCGCCCCGCATGCTGGCCCAGGGCGGCCAAGTGGTTGCCCGAGATGCGGCCGCAACCCAGCAGGGCAAAGCGGATCGGACGGTCCGTGATCGGGAAGGGTGCCGGCATCGAAGCGCAGTGCGAAAGATTTGGATTGTAAGGTCGCCCCTGGGGCGCAAGCCTAAAATTGCAGCACATTCAACGAGTTGCCGATGACCGCCCACCTGCCCCCCGCTGCTGTTGCACCCGCTGTCGCCGACGACGGCCAGCTCATCAAGGAACGCCGCGACAAGCTCGCCGCCATCCGCGCCGCGGGCGTGGCCTTCCCCAACGACTTCAAGCCGCGCCACCGCGCCGCCGACCTGCACCACCGCCACGGCGAGGTGCCCAACGAGGTGCTCGAGCCGCAGGCCATCCAGGTTTCCCTGGCCGGCCGCATGATGCTCAAGCGTGTCATGGGCCGTGCCTGCTTCGCCACGCTGCAGGACGGATCGATGGGCGACAAGAACGGCCGTATCCAGCTCTACGTGACGCAGGACGCGGTGGGCGCCGAAGCACTGGCGGCCTTCAAGCGCTGGGACCTCGGCGACATCCTCGGCTGCGAAGGCACGCTGTTCC
>CAYJPV010000046.1:0-36207 GCA_964372095.1 uncultured Vicinamibacterales bacterium
CCCTCGGGGGGGCCCAGGGCGCCGCCGGCCCCCCCCACCACCCCCCCGGGGCCCGCGCCCCCCCCCGCCGCCCCCCGCCCCCCCCCCCGCGCGGGGGGGGCGCCTTTTCCACGACAAGGGGCGTCCGCGTGCCAGCCACCCTGCCTGAACGATCCGTCGATGTTGCGGCCGTGCTCGACCGCGTGTTCCACCGCTTTCCCGACGGCCTGGTGGATGCCATTGTGTCGTTCGAGCCGGGGCGCCGTCTCGTGGCGGTCAAGAACGTGACCGTCAACGAAGACTTCTTCCAGGGACATTTCCCCGGCGTGCCGCTCATGCCCGGCGTGCTCATCATCGAGTCCCTCAGCCAGGTGGCCTCCATTCTGGTGCTCCACGACGGCAAGGACCTCCGCAACGCCCGGGCGTATCTGCGCGGTGTGAACGACGCCAAGTTCCGCAAGCAGGTGATTCCCGGGGACCAGGTCACCCTGGAGGTGGAGGGCGTGGCGTCGCGCAGCGCCCTGACCCGCGTCACGGGCATCGCGCGGGTCGGCGGACAGGTCGTCGCCGAAGCGGTGTTGCTGATGGCGGTGGTCGAGAACGCCGCGAGCGTGCACCCGACGGCGATGGTGCATCCCGATGCCGTCATCGGCGCGGGATCCGTGGTGGGCCCGCATGTGGCGATCGGCCCGGACGTGCGCATCGGCCGCAACAACCGCATCGGGGCTTCGTGCGTCATCGACGGCCTCACGGAGATCGGTGACGACAACATCCTGTACCCGCTCGGGTCGTTCGGACTGCCGCCGCAGGATCTCAAGTACAAGGGCGAGCCGACGAAGCTCATCATCGGGAACGGCAACGCATTCCGGGAGTTCGTCACGATCCACCGCGGGACGGAGGGCGGGCGCGGCGCGACCTTCATCGGCGACCGGAACTACTTCATGGCCTACTCGCATGTCGCCCACGACTGCCTGGTCGGGAACGACGCCATCATTTCTCACGGGGCCACCCTCGGCGGCCACGTGGACGTCGGCGACTACGCCATCCTCGGCGGCTACGCGGCGGTTCACCAGTTCTGCCGCGTGGGCAACTATGCGTTTATCGGCGGCCTGTCGGCGTGTACGAAGGACGTGCTGCCGTTCTCGAAGACCGTCGGCAACCGCGCCATGATCTACGGCCTCAACTCCCTGGGCCTCGTGCGCCGCGGCTTCACGCCGGACACGATCCGCAAGCTGAAGGCGGCGTACCGGTACCTGCTGGTGTCCAAGCTGCCGACCAGGGCGGCGCTCGAGCAGATCGAGCAGGACGTGTCGATCGACTGCCCCGAAGTCCGGTATCTGGTGTCGTTCGTCCGCTCCGCCAAACGCGGCGTCGTCTTGAAGCGCGCGACCAGGCGTTCCGGAGATTCGGCCGGGGACGAGTGAGGGCTCGGCATGCGCCTCGGCCTGATCGCGGGTAACGGTTCGTTCCCGTTCCTGATTCTCGAGGCGGCACGACGCCTCGGCCACGACGTCACGGTGATTGCCGTGAAGGAGGAGGCGTCGGCATCCCTCGAGGACGCCGCCGCCCGCGAGCCCCGTGCCCGGGTCCACTGGGTGTCGCTCGGTCAGCTCAGCATCGCCATCGACCATATGCGGGCCGCCGGCGTCACGCACGCCGTGATGGCCGGCCAGGTGAAACACGTCAAGATCTTCTCGGGCATCGTGCCGGATCGCCTGCTGCTGTCGGTGCTGCTGCGGCTGCGCTCCAGGAACACCGATGCCCTGATTTCGGCTGTGGCCGACGTGCTGCGTGACCACGGCATCACGCTGGTGGACTCGACGGCGTTCCTGACGCCGTTGCTGGCCGGCGCCGGGACGCTGACGCGACGCGAGCCGTCGGCGGACGAGCGGGCGGACTTCGAGTTCGGGTACCGAATGGCCGATCGGATCGCGGGCCTCGACATCGGCCAGACCATCGCGGTCAAGGATGTCGCCGTCGTGGCCGTCGAGGCGATGGAGGGCACGGACGAGGTCATCGCCCGGGCCGGCCGCCTGGCCGGGCCAGGCGTGCGCGTCGTGAAGGTCGCCAAGCCGAACCAGGACATGCGCTTCGACGTGCCGGTCGTTGGCGTCGCGACCATCGAGGCCATGCGGGCCGTGGGTGCCGGCGCCTTGTCGCTGGACGCAGAACGGGCGCTCCTGCTCGACGGACAGGACGTCATCGCCGCGGCCGACGCCGCGGGCATCACCATTGTCGGACGCCCGCGGGAGCAGCAGGCGCGGAGGACCTCGTGAAGAACGGCATGTTGAGAGCGGGCGTGATCGGTGTGGGCCACCTGGGGCGGCACCACGCCCGGATCCTTGGATCCGTGGACGGCGTGACCCTGACGGCGGTCGTCGACGTCAACGGGGCGCGGGCACAGGAAATCGCCTCGGCCTGCGGCGGCACGGCGTTCACGGACGTCGGCCAGATGCTGGATGCGGTGGATCTCGTGTCGATCGCGGTGCCGACCGAAGCCCATCTCGACGTCGCGGCACAATGCCTGGAACGGGGCGTGCCCGTGCTGGTCGAGAAACCGCTGGCGCGGTCGGTCGAGGAGGCGGATGCCATCATCGCCGCTGCGGCCCGGGCGGGTGTGGTGCTGGCGGTGGGGCACACGGAGCGGTTCAATCCGGCCGTCATGGCGGCGGCCCCGCACGTGTCGGACCCGGGGTTCATCGAAGTGCATCGTCTGGGGACGTTCCCGGAACGCTCGCTCGACATCGACGTCGTCTTCGACCTGATGATTCATGACCTCGACCTGGTGCTCGCGTTCGCCGGATCCTCGGTGGAGAGCATCGAGGCCGTCGGCGTGCCGGTGCTGACGGGGCGCGTCGACATTGCCAACGCGCGATTACGCTTCGCCTCGGGCTGCGTGGCCAACATCACGGCCAGCCGGATCAGCCGGGACCGGACGCGGAAGATCCGGTTCTTCCAGCGGGACGCGTACATCTCCATCGACTGCGGCTCGAAGGAGGCCGAGATGTACCGGCTCGTGGCCGCTCCGGGCGGCAGGCCGGCTATCCAGGGAGGGCCGCTCGAGGTCCGCGACAGCGAACCCCTTCGGAACGAGTTGGAGGACTTCGTCGCCGCGGTGCGCGAGGGGCGTGCGCCGCGCGTGGGGGGGGAGGCCGGGCGGCGCGCCGTCGATCTGGCGCAGCAGATTACCGCACGCATGGCGGCGTCCGCACGGACATGACCATGAACAGCAAAGACGTGCTGGAGGTGGGCGCAGCCCTCGCGGCCGGAGCGTTGGTCACCGACGACGAGGTGACCGCGCTGGTGACCTCGACGGACATCCTTGGCCTCGCGATGCTCGCAGACGACCTGCGACGCCGTGTGCACGGGGCGGCGACGACCTACGTCCGCGTGGCAGACGTGGAGCAGCCGGAGGCGGAGGGTGTGGCGGCGATCCCTGCCGCCGCGCGGGAAATTCGTGTGCGGGTCGTGCCGGGTTCTGACGACGCCTGGCTGGCTGCGCTGCGGGCGGTCGTGATGGCGGCTGGCGACGTGCCCGTCACGGCCGCCTCGCTGGCGGATCTCGAGACGTGGGCGCGGGCATCGGCCCGGCCCCTCGCGGAGGTGGGCGCCGCGATCCGGGCCTGTGGTGTCGTGGCCATCGCGGAGGCCCCCCTGGATCTCCTGGCAACCCCCGAAGCCAGCTTCGAAGCGATGCGCCGTTGCGGCCTGGACGTGGCGCGGGTCACGGTCTCCCGGAACGCCGACGTGGCCGGGCGCGTGGCGGTGCTGCGGCGCCTGCGATCGGTTCAGCAGGCGACAGGGGCCGTCCGCAGTTTTGCGCCGCTCGCGCGCGCCTGGAATCCCGCCGCGCCGTCCACCGGGTACGAAGATGCCCGCGCCGTGGCGGTGGCCCGGTTGTTCGCGGCCGATGTCCCCACCATCCAGGTGGACTGGGCGCTGTGCGGTCCGAAGCTCGCGCAGGTCTCCCTCACGATGGGGGCCGACGATCTCGATGCCGTGCCCGCCGGCGACGGTGCGCCGGACGGGCGCCGGCGGGCCCCGCTCGAAGAGGTGTTGCGGAATATCCGCGCGGCAGCGCTCGTGCCGGTGGAACGCGACGCACGGTATCAGCCGGTCGGAGACTGACCGTGCTGCGTCTCGGCGTCGTCGAGTACCTCAATGCCCGGCCGCTGGCGTACGGGCTCGACCGGCATCCGGAGCGATTCTCCCTGCGGTTCGACGTGCCTGCCCGGTGCGCGCAGTTGCTGCACGACGGGGCGATCGATCTCGGCACGATCCCCTCGATTGAATACCTGCGCGGCGATGGTCTGGCCGTGGTGCCTGGCGTGGCGATCGGATGCGACGGTCCGGTCGAGTCGGTCGCCATCTTCACGCGCAGGCCCCTGGAACGGGTGGAAACGCTGGCCCTCGACACGAGTTCCCGCACGTCGGTGGTGCTGGCACGCCTGCTGTGCGACCGGCACTTCGGCATCCGGCCCGCGATGCGGCCGATGGCGCAGGATCCGGTGACCATGTTGCAGACGTGCGATGCGGCGGTGGTCATCGGCGATGCCGCGCTGTTCTTCGACCACGACGCGGCCGGCGCGCAGAAGATCGATCTTGGGGCGGCGTGGCAGGCGTGGACGGGCCTGCCCTTTGTGTTTGCCGTCTGGGCCGGGCGGCCCGGCGTGGTGCGGCCCGGCGACGTCGACACCCTGCAGGCGGCCCGCGACGCGGCCGTGGCCGATCCGGCGGCGGTGGCCTCGGCGTTCTTCCCGGACGATCCGGTTCGGGCCCTGCGCGGAGCCCGGTACCTTCGTGATAATGTGAAATACGGGTTCTCTGACCGACAGATCGAAGGAATCGTGCGCTTCTACCGGGAAGCGGCATCGCTGGGGCTCGTGCCGGCGTACCGCGACCTGGTGTTCTACTGAGCAACCATGGCGATTGACGCACTCGCGCAGACGGTGAGGGCCGGAAGGCGCCTCGACGCCGACGACGCCCTGGAGCTGTACCTCCACGCGCCGACCCACCTGTTGGGGCAACTCGCGCACGAGGCGCGCACGCGGCGCCATCCGGGCCGCGTCGTGACGTACATCATCGACCGCAACGTCAACTACACGAACGTGTGTGTGGCGCGATGCGCGTTCTGCGCGTTCTACCGGCCCGTCGGATCGGCAGAAGGATATGTCCTGGGGTTCGACGAGATCTTCCGGAAGATCGAGGAGACCATCGAGCTGGGCGGCGGGCAGCTGCTGCTGCAGGGGGGACACAACCCCGACCTGCCGATCGAGTGGTACGAGGATCTCTTCCGCGCGGTCAAGCAGCGTTACCCGTCCTTCCGCCTGCACGCGTTGTCCCCGCCGGAGATCGTGCACCTGTCGCGGCTGTCGCAGTCGCCTCCGGAGACCGTGATCGCCAGGCTGATGGCCGTGGGGCTCGACAGCATTCCCGGCGGCGGCGCGGAAATCCTCGTCGATCGGGTGCGCAAGCTGCTGCATTGTTACTCCAAGGCCACGGCCGACGAATGGCTCGGGGTGATGCGTGCGGCGCACCGCGCAGGGTTGCGAACGACAGCTACCATGATGTACGGCACGGTGGAGACGCCGGCGGAGCGGATTGAGCATATGCTTCGTCTGCGGGATCTCCAGGATGAGACGGGCGGATTCACGGCGTTTATCGCGTGGAGCTACCAGCCCGAGCACACGGCCCTGCAGGGCGTCGAGGCGACCGGCGTCGAATACCTCCGCACCCTGGCCCTGGCGCGACTGGTGCTGGACAATGTCGACAACATCCAGGCGTCGTGGGTGACGCAGGGCGGAAAGGTCGGCCAGCTGAGCCTGTCGTACGGCGCCAACGACATGGGCAGCGTGATGATCGAAGAGAACGTCGTCCGCGCCGCCGGGGCCGCGTACTGCATGGACGAAGTCGAGATCGTCCGCAACATCGAAGACGCCGGATACGTGCCGAAACGCCGGAACATGCACTACGACATCCTCGGTCAGCCCATCTTCCGCGAGCGCCACGTGCCCCGGCTGCTGGAACTGGCGACGGCCCGGGCCTCCGACGACACGGCGGTGCCGGTCGAACTCATCAACTACCCGGCAAGGAGCCGATCCGAGCGGGAGCGCCGTGAATCGCAGCGCTCGTAGCCCGTGGCTGGAGGCGTCGTGCTGACCCGCCTGGCCACCTACGCGTCATTCGTCCGGTTCAGCCACTCGGTGTTCGCCTTGCCGTTCGCGCTCACCGGGGCGATGCTCGCATCGAGAACGGTGCCGCTGACGGTGGGCCGTGTGCTATGGATCGTGGTCGCGATGGTCGCGGCCCGCAGCGCGGCCATGGGATTCAATCGGCTGGCCGATGCGCGGTTCGACGCGCTCAACCCGCGCACCGCGTCGCGGGAGTTGCCGGCCGGCCGCATGAGCGTGCGCGAGGCGGCGCTGTTCGTGGGAGTCTCGTCCGTGGTGTTCGTGGCGGCTGCGTGGGCGCTGGGCCCCCTGTGCCTGGCGTTGTCGCCCGTGGCCCTCGGCATCGTGTTCTGGTACTCGCTCGCGAAACGATTCACGTGGTCGACCCAGGCGTTCCTCGGCCTCGCGATGGCCGTCGCGCCGATGGGCGGGTGGATTGCGGCGGGCGGCCGCGGCGGCTGGGAACCCTGGTGGCTCGCGCTGGCCATCGGCACGTGGGTGGCGGGTTTCGACGTGCTCTACGCGTGCCAGGACCTTGCGTTCGATCGGGCACATGGGTTGCAGTCGATTCCGCAGCGTTTTGGGGTGCCCACGTCGCTGGTGATTTCGCGCGCCCTGCACGGGGTGACCGTGGCCTGCCTGGCGGCGCTGGGATTCGCGGCGCACCTGGGCGGGATCTACTTCGCGGGCGTGGCGGGTGTGGCCGTGCTGCTCGCATACGAGCAGTCGCTCGTGTCGGCGGACGACCTGTCCCGCGTGAAACTGGCGTTCGATCTGAACGGGTACGTAGGCATCCTCTACATGGTGACGACGGGAGCAGCCATCTATGCCGGATAACACGGCGGCGCGGCGCATCACGGTGGCGGTGAGCGGGGCCAGCGGCGCCCTGTACGCCGTCCGGACGCTGGCGGCCCTGCTCGATCAGGGGACCCGCGTCGACCTGGTCGTCAGCGACTTCGGCCGGCGGTTGCTGCGCGACGAACTGGGCGACGAGGCGGCAGTCGAGCGCCTGCTGCCTTATCTCGCGGCCAGATACGGCGACGGCGTGCACGCCGGCCGGCTCGACGTCTACAGCAACCGTGACCTCGGCGCCACGATCGCGAGCGGCAGCCGCCTGACCCACGGCATGGTCATCGTGCCGTGTTCGATGAAGACCCTGGCCGGGGTGGCCCACGGGCTGTCGCGGAACCTGATCGAACGGGCGGCGGACGTGATGCTGAAGGAACGTCGTCCGCTCGTCATCGTGCCCCGCGAGACTCCGATGAGCCTGCCGCAGCTGCGCAACATGGTGTTGTGCGCCGAAGCCGGCGCCATGGTGCTGCCGGCCATGCCGGCGTTCTACCAGTTGCCGAAGACCCTGGACGACCTGGCCGACTTCCTGGCAGGGAAGATCCTGTCGGCCCTCGGCCTGGAGCATGCGCTGTATCCCGACTGGTCCGGACAGGTGGCGCGATGACGGCATCCGCGCCGGCCCCGGGCACCGACAAGACGCCCACGCGCATTGCCGGGATGTTCGACGCCATCGCGCCGCGGTACGACCTGCTGAACCGCGTCCTGAGCGCCGGTTTCGACGGGCGCTGGCGGGCGCGGGCCATCCGGAGCCTGATGCTCTCCGGCTCGGAGACAGTACTGGATCTGTGCACCGGTACGGCCGACGTGGCCATTGCGGCGGCGGGCGCCGCCCCCGGGGCGCGCCGCGTGATCGGCATCGACTTCGCGATGCAGATGCTACGCCTGGGCCGGCAGAAGCTGCCGTCGCGGGGGCTGGATTCGCGCGTGCACCTCGCCCAGGGCGATGCGATGTGCCTGCCCGTGGCCGCCGCGTCGGTGGACGCGGCCACCGTGGCGTTCGGGATTCGTAATGTGCAACGGCCCGAGGTCTCGTTTGCGGAAGTCTTCCGCGCGCTGCGGCCCGGCGGACGTTTCGCCATCCTCGAGTTCGGGACGCCCAGGGTCCCCATCGTGCGACAGGCCTACCTGGCGTACTTCAGGTTCGTGCTGCCGCGGATCGGCAGCCTGGTCTCCGGTCATGCGTCGGCTTACACCTACCTGCCGGCGTCGGTCGGGACCTTTCCGGAACCAGGCCGCGTTGTGGCCATGCTCGAAAATGTCGGGTTCCGGTCGGTTCGGGCCGTCCCTTTGACCTTCGGCGTCGTCTATCTATACAGCGCACAGAAGCCGTCGACGCGATAGTGTCGCCTGCCAGCGTACACCAGGGTCTGCCAGCGCCTGCCAGCACGCGTCCCCGGGCAGAAGCCCGCCCGAAACCCGGGTGTTATACTTGAAAGAACCTGCGAATGCTGTTCGATCGAGACGATGATCCGGCGACTGAGCTGCGCGACCGACCGATGTTCGGCCGCGACGGCATCCAGCTGTTCCTACCGTACTGGCTGGTGTTCGCCGTGGTGTCCGTGGCGTTCCATGCTGTTGTCCTGGCGCTGGCGCTGATCCTGCCGGCGTGGTTGCCCGTGCGGACGGTTGACGCGGCCGCGCTGGAGCAGGCGGCTGCGGAAGTCCGTGCCCGTCAGGCGGACGACCAGCGATTCGTCTTTGTCCAGCCGCGGGCGGAGTTCGAGGCCCGTCGTCCCCCGGTGGCGCCCCAGTTGTCCGACCGTGACCGATCGGCGCAGACCGTCGAGCGCGCGCCGAATCCGACCAACGCGATGCCGTTTTCCCGCGGAAATACGGCGGAGATGGTGGATACGCCCGGCTCCCGGACCGCTCCTCCGGCAGAGACGCAGGTCCCGCCGGAGCCGGCGGAGGCGGCAGGCGAGCGTGGCCAGAGCGGATCGCCCGGTTCGCAACCCGGCGAGCAGGCGTCGTCGCTGCTGCCGCGCATGACGGGGCCGAGCCTCCGATCGACCGAGTCGAGCGGCAACGCCGGAACCGGCGGCAGCCTGGGCGATGCGATGCGCAACGTCCAGCGTTACTACGGAGCCGAGCAGCTGTTCGACAACTCCCAGGGTGGCGGCCAGTTCGGATCGGCCATCCAGTTCGATACCAAGGGCGTCGAGTTCGGGCCGTGGATCCGGCGGTTCATCGCGCAGATCAAGCGCAACTGGTTCGTGCCGTATGCGGCGATGTCGCTGCGCGGCCACGTCGTCGTGACCTTCAACGTCCACAAGGACGGCCGCGTCACCGACGTGACCGTCGTCGGTCCGTCAGGCGTGGACGCGTTCAACAACTCGTCGTTCAACGCCATCACGGCGTCGAACCCGACGCAGCCCCTGCCGCCCGAGTACCCGTCGGACAAGGCGTTCTTCACCGTGACCTTCTTCTACAACGAAACGCCGCCACGCTGATGCCACTGCCGTCGAGACACCAGCAGATCGGCTGGCTCGCGTTGCTGACCCTGCTCGTGCTGTGGGTCCTGGCCCGCGTCACGGGGCTGGTGTGAGGCGGCCGGAATGACGCACCGGCAAGTCGTGGCGGTGCTGGGGCCGACCGCGAGCGGGAAGAGCGCCCTCGGCGTGGCGCTGGCGAGACGTTTCGGCGGCGAAGTCGTCGCCTGCGACTCGACGGCGGTCTACCGCGGGTTCGACATCGGCACCGACAAGGTCCCGCCCGGCGAGCAGCAGGGTATCCCGCACCATCTGGTGGACGTCGTCGGGCCGGACGCGGAGTACACGGCCGCGGACTACGCCCGTGATGCGATGGCCGCTGTCGACGCCATCGCGGCACGTGGCCGCCTGCCGATTCTGGTGGGTGGGACTGGGTTCTACTACCGGGCGATGACCCGCGGGCTGTTTCCCGGAGCCGGCCGGGAACCGGCGCTGCGCGCGCGGCTGGATCGGATCGCCGCGCGGTTCGGGGCCGGACGGTTGCACCGCCTGCTCGCGCACATCGACCCGCCGTCGGCGGCGCGCATCCAGGTCCGTGATCTGATGCGGACGGTGCGGGCGCTCGAGGTGTATTACCAGACCGGGCGCACGCTCACGGCGCATTTCGCCGAGACGCGCGCGCCGCTCGCGGGCTGGACGGTGACCGCGTTTGCCCTCAAGCCCGCGTGGGACGAGGTGACGGCGCGTATCGCCCGCCGCGTCGATCAGCAGTTCGAACGGGGCATCGTCGACGAAGTCCGCGGCCTCCTGGCGGCGGGCGTGCCCGCGTCGGCTCGGCCGTTCACCGGGTACGTCTATCGGCGGGTTCTCGAGCACGTGTTGGGACGGCGCGACGAAGCGGCCACACGCGCGCTGATCGTGCAGGAGAATCGTCAGTACGCGAGACGGCAGTTGATCTGGTTCCGCAAAGAGCCTAATCTAAAGTGGATTCTGAATCTGGGTGATCGGGACGACACCATCGACGAGGCGATACGCACGCTCGCCGCTGATGCGCGTCTAGCCCTTCCGAACGCCGAGCGCGAGATCGAGAGCCAGACGCATGCCGCAGACGTTTGAAACCAAGTCGCCGGCCGTGCCGAACATCCAGGACACGTTCCTCAACCTCGCCAGGCGCGACCGCCTGACCGTGCGGATCCGCCTGATGGACGGCACCGAGTTCGAAGCGCGGATCAAGAACTTCGATCGGTTCGCCGTGATCGTCGAACAGGACGGCGCTGACCATCTGGTGTTCAAGCACGCGGTGGCGACCATTCGTGTTCCCCGTACCCAGAGTACCTATTTCTCGTCCCACGACGCCCGCTGACGCCGGCGCCGCGGCGGCACCCTGCCTGAGATGATTCGTCGCGTGATCGCCATCGTGCTCGACAGTTGCGGCGTCGGGGAGCTGCCGGACGCCGGTCTGTACGGCGACCGCGGCAGCAACACGCTGGGAAATCTCGCGGCCCGCGTGCCGCTGCAGGTTCCGAACCTCCGTGCGCTCGGGCTGGACCGCGTCGTCGCGCTCGGCGGCCGGCCGGCGCCTGCCCCCCTGGCGTGCTTCGGGAAGATGGCTGAACGTTCACCGGGCAAGGACTCGGTGACCGGGCACTGGGAGTTGATGGGCATCGTGCTCGACCGGGCGTTCCCGACGTTCCCCGACGGGTTTCCCGCCGAAGGGATTCGCGAGTTCGAACGGCGTATCGGCCGGGCCTGCCTGGGGAACGTGGTGGCGTCGGGCACCCAGATTCTGGACGATCTGGGCGCGGAGCATCTGCGGACCGGCCGGCCGATCGTCTACACGTCTGCCGATTCGGTCTTCCAGATCGCGGCGCACGAAGAGGTGATTCCGGTGCCCGAGTTGTACCGGATGTGCGAGGTGGCCTACGGCATCTACGTCGAGGGACTCGGCCTGGGCCGGGTCATTGCGCGGCCGTTCGTGGGACAACCCGGACACTTCGTCCGCGACAGCGCGCAGCGTCACGACTACGCGATGCCCCCGGTCGAGCCGACGCTGCTCGACAGCCTCTCGGCGGCGGGCGTCACGGTTTGCGCGGTGGGGAAGATCAAGGACCTCTTCGCCGGTCACGGCATCACCCGCTGGATACACACCGGCTCCGACGCCGAGGTCATGGACGGGATCGAGAAGATGATGACCGAGGTGGAGACCGGACTGGTCTTCGCCAACCTGGTCGACTTCGATGCCAAGTACGGCCACCGGAACGACACCGACGGGTACGCCGCGAACCTCGAGCGTTTCGACGCGCGGCTCGGCGGCCTGCTGGCCAGGCTGCGTCAGGACGACCTGCTGATCCTGACCGCGGATCACGGCAACGACCCGACGACGCCCAGCACCGATCATTCGCGCGAATACGTGCCCGTGCTGGCCTGCGGCGCGGCGGTACGGCCGGGCGTCGACCTGGGTGTCCGCGAGACCTTTGCCGACCTGGGGCAGACGCTCGCTGACGTCTTCGGGGTGACGCCGCTGGCGAACGGGCGGAGTTTTCTGCCCACCCTCCGCCGGGAATCCTGAGGCGTCGCATGGCACCTTCGATCAGGCTTCAACTCGAGCAGCGCGAGCACGAGTCCCTGGCGCCCGCGGCGGCCCGGAGCCGCGAGACGCGGGGGCGGTTTCGCCCGGAGCCGGAAGACGACATCCGGCCGGCGTTTCAGCGCGACCGCGATCGGATCGTGCACAGCAAGGCGTTCCGCCGGCTGAAGCACAAGACGCAGGTGTTCTTCTCGCCGACCGGCGACCACTACCGCACCCGTCTCACGCACACGCTGGAGGTGGCGCAGGTGGCGCGGACCATCGCGCGGGCCCTTGCGCTCAACGAAGAACTCACCGAGGCCATTGCCCTCGGGCACGATCTCGGCCACACCCCGTTCGGCCACCAGGGGGAGCGGGTCCTGGACGACCTGATGCCCGGCGGCTTCAACCACTGCGCCCAGAGCCTGCGTATCGTGAACGTGCTCGAACGGGACGGGCAGGGCCTCAACCTGACCTGGGAAGTGCGCGACGGGATCGCGAAACACTCCAAGGGCAAGCGGGGGGCCCCGATTGGCCCGGGCGTCCCCGATCAGTCCTGCACGTTGGAAGGGCAGGTGGCCAGGCTCTCGGACCTCGTTGCCTACGTGAACCACGACATCGACGATGCGGTCCGGGCAGGTATCCTGACGGAGGGTCTGCTGCCGGAGGGGCCGATGGAGGTGCTGGGCCGCACGCATTCGGCGCGGATCGGCACCCTGGTCACCGATGTGGTGGTAGGGACGCTGGAGGCCGGGCTGACGGCCATCCGGATGTCGGACCGCGTACTCGAGTCGCTGCTCGACCTCCGGGCGTTCATGTTCGCCTCGGTGTACGAGAACCACCTGGCGACGGCCGAGTTCAAGAAGGCGGCGTGGATCCTGCACGCGTTGTGGGAGCGGCTGCGTGAACGCCCGGGCGGGTTCCTGGACCCGCGCACGGTCGAACACGAGGGGGTGGACGTGGCCGTCGGTGACTTCCTGGCCGGGATGACTGACCGCTACGCGATCGCCCTGTTCGAGCATCTGTTCATCCCGAAGCCCTGGGTGGACCTGGGCGGACGATTCGACGACCGGCCGTCCTGATCGACCGGATGGCCCCTTTTGCGGCCGTGGTATAATCAAAGGTCCGTTTTACGCTGGAAGTGCCGAGAGATGAGCGAGTTGCTGCTGGACATCAGTCAGATGCGCGAGGCCCGTGCCCGGGTTGACCGGACGTACGCGGCCGATGCCGTCCCGTCGGACGACGAGGTCTACCGCGTGGTCGACCCGATCGAGCTGGCGGCTGACATCCACCGGGACCGTGACCAGTTCCGGCTGGCGGGCACGGTCATGACGACCATCGAACTGACGTGCGGCCGGTGCCTCGAGACGTTCCGGGCGCCGGTTCGCGAGTCGTTCGACGTGCTGTTCCTGCCGCACGTCGAGGCGCCTGCCGGCGAAGAGACGAAAGTCGAAGATGACGACCTGACGACGGCGTACTATCGTGAACACGTACTCGATCTCGGCCAGCTCATGCAGGAGCAGTTCTACCTGGCCGTGCCGATGAAGCCGCTGTGCCGCGAAGACTGCCGCGGACTTTGCTCGCTGTGCGGGACGAACCTGAACGCCGGGTCGTGTTCCTGCGCGGTTTCGTGGGAGGATCCGCGGCTGGCCGAGCTGCGCTCCCTGTTGAAGAAGGACTGACTATGCCAAATCCAAAACGACGCCATTCGAAGCAACGTACGGCGAAGCGCCGGACCCACGACGCGCTGACGCCGGTGTCTCTCGGCGAATGCCCGCAGTGCCACGAACGGAAGGCCGCGCACCAGATCTGCCCGCATTGCGGGTACTACAAGGCGCGCCAGGTCCGGGCAGTCGAAGAGGAATAGTGACGAACCGCCCGCGGGTGACCGCGGGCGGTCGGATGCCTGATGCACGTTGCTGTCGACGCGATGGGGGGCGATCACGCGCCACGCGTGGTCGTCGAGGGCGCGGTCGAGGCTGCGCGGATGTCCGGCATTGGCGTCACGCTGGTGGGCGCCGAGGATGTGGTCCGCCGCGCGGTCGCGAACATTCCTGAGAGCTCTTCCCTCGACATTCGGATCGTTCACGCGGGCGACGCCGTGGACATGGGTGAGGCCCCGGTCCAGGCGCTGCGGCGCAAGCGCTCCGCGTCCATTCGCGTGGCGGCCGATCTGGTCGCCTCGGGCGGAGCGTCCGCGCTGTTCAGCGCGGGGAACACCGGCGCCACGGTCCTGGCGTCCCGGAGCGCCCTCGGGATGCTCGGCGGCGCCGAACGCCCGGCGCTGGCGGCCATGGTGCCGACGCGGCGCGGGCGGGCGGTGCTGCTCGACGTCGGGGCGAATGCCGACTGCCGCCCGCGCCACCTGGTGACCTTTGCCATCATGGGGGCGGTGTACGCGCGCGTCGGCCTGGGCGTGGAACGGCCGCGCGTGGGCCTCCTGTCCATCGGCGAAGAAGCGAGCAAGGGCAACGAACTCGTCCGGGAGGCCCACGGGCTGCTGCGTCAGGCGTCCCTGCCGTTTATCGGGAACGTCGAAGCCCGCGACCTGTATTCGGGCGAAGCCGACGTCGTGGTGTGTGACGGATTCACCGGGAACGTGGCGATCAAGGTGAGCGAAGCGATGGTGGAAATGATCGAGGCGCTGTTGCGCGGCGAGGCAGCCGGCGGCGCCGCGGCCGGTGCCGCGATGATGGCGCGCGACGCCTTCGAGACGTTCCGGCGACTGGTGGATGATTCGGAATACGGTGGGGCGCCCCTGCTGGGCGTCGGCGGGCCGTGCGTCGTCGGCCACGGCCGATCGTCGGCCCGGGCGATCCGGAACGGCATCGTGATGGCCCACCACTTTGCGGCTGACGGACTCGTGCCTCGCCTCGAGGCGGACCTGGCCAGCCTGCGGGGACTCGCAACGTGATTGCATTCATTTTTCCGGGGCAGGGGTCGCAGCGCGTCGGGATGGGACAGGCGGCGGCGGCGGCGTATCCCGAAGCGCGCGACGCCATGGCCGAGGCCGACGCCGCCTTGGGCGACGACCTGAGCGGGCTGTGCTTCAACGGGCCCGACGAACGCCTGGTGCTGACCGAGAACACCCAGCCGGCCATCCTGGCGGTCAGCGTGGCCCTGTGCCGCGTGCTGACCGCCCGCGGCGTGGTGCCGGCGTTCGTGGCCGGACACAGCCTTGGTGAATATTCGGCGCACGTGGCCGCCGGCACCTTCTCCTTTGCGGACGCGCTGCGTACCGTCCGGCGGCGCGGGCGCTACATGCAGGAGGCCGTGCCGGTGGGGCAGGGGGCGATGGCCGCCATTCTCGGCCTCGACGCCGCGAAGGTAGCCCAGGCCTGCGAGGAGGCCTCCCAGGGTGACGTCGTCAGCCCCGCGAATCTCAATGCGCCGGGCCAGGTGGTGATTGCCGGCTCGCGGGACGCGGTGGCCCGCGCCATCGATCGGGCTAAAGCGCTCGGTGCCAAGCGGGCCATCCCGCTGCCGGTCAGCGCACCATTCCATTGCGCGCTGATGAAACCGGCGGAAGACCGCCTCGCGCCCGACTTGCGGGCCCTGGCCGTGTCGGACCCGCGGATTCCCGTGGTGGCCAACGTGGACGGCCAGCCGCGGACCGACGGTCGCGCGGCCATCGAGGCGCTCGTCCGCCAGGTCTCGTCGCCGGTGCGATGGGAAGACGTGATGCTGCGGCTTGCATCCGAAGGCGTCCGCAAGTATGTTGAAGTGGGTCCTGGAGCGGTGTTGGCCGGTCTCGGCCGGAAGATCGTCAAGGACGCGACGTTCGTGAGCATCGAGGAGCCTGCCGGCCTCGACGCGGCCATCGCGGCTTTGTTGGCGTAGCGTGTTGCCGTCATGTTCGAACTGACAGACAAGATTGCCATCGTCACGGGAGCCGGACGCGGCATCGGCCGGTCCATCAGCCTCGCGCTGGCCAGGGCCGGCGCCATCGTGGTGCCGACCGATACGACCGGCTGGGGCGCGTGCCCGACGGGCATCGAGATCACCGACTCGGGCGGCGCCGGCGAAGCGGCGGTGATGGACGTGACCGATCCCAAGGGGATCGAGGCGACGGTCAACGCCGTGCTCGCGAAACACGGGCGGATCGACATCCTCGTGAACAACGCCGGGATTACCCGCGACCAGTTGCTCATGCGGATGAAGCGCGAGGACTGGGACAAGGTCCTCGAGGTCAACCTGACGGGCACCTACAACTGCACGCAGGGCGTGCTGCGCCACATGATGAAGCAGCGGTCGGGGCGCATCATCAGCATCAGTTCGGTGGTCGGCCAGATGGGCAACGCCGGCCAGTCGAACTACGCGGCGTCGAAGGCCGCCGTCATCGGGTTCAGCAAGTCACTGGCGCGCGAAGTCGCGTCGCGGAACATCACCGTGAATGTCGTGGCCCCTGGCCTGATCGACACCGACATGACCCGCGCGCTGGCCCCCGAGGTGCAGAGTGAATGGGTCTCGAAGGTGCCGCTGGGCCGGTTCGGGGCGGCCGACGACGTCGCGACGGCCGTCTGTTTCCTGGCGTCCGACGAAGCGGGTTACATCACGGGGCAGGTCCTCGCCGTCAACGGCGGGATGTACACGTAGGAGGATGAATGGCTTCGGTTGCAGACAAGGTCAAGAGCATTATCGTGGATCAGCTCGGTGTGGACGAAGATCAGGTCACGACGGACGCGTCGTTCGTGGAGGACCTGGGCGCTGACTCCCTCGATACCGTCGAACTCGTGATGGCTTTCGAGGAAGAGTTCGGGATCGAGATCCCGGACGAAGATGCCGAGAAGATCACCCGCGTCAAGGAAGCGGTGGATTACATCGAGGCCCACTCCAAAAAGAAGTAGACGAACCGCGCGCCGGCCGCACCCTGCTGCCGCCGGCGGCGCGATCCAGACGTTCGGAGGCTGCGTGAACAGGCGCGTTGTTGTGACGGGCATCGGGTTGGTGTCTCCGCTGGGCATTGGAACCGCGTCCACCTGGGACGGGCTCTGCCAGGGGCGGGGTGGTGTCGGGCGCATTACCAAGTTCGATGCTGCGGCCTTCTCCGCACAGATCGCGGCCGAGGTGCAGGGATTCGACCCGCTGAACTACTTCGAAAAGAAGGAAGTCAAGAAGGTCGATCCCTTCATCCAGTACGCGGTGGCCGCCTCGGAGTTCGCCGTCGCGGACGCCGGCCTGGTCATCGGTCCGCACAACGCCAACGACGTCGGCGTCTTCATCGCCTCCGGCATTGGCGGATTCGGGACGATCGAACGCGAACACTCGTCCCTGTTGGACGGCGGTCCGCGCAAGATGTCGCCCTTCTTCATCCCGGCGGCCATCATCAACCTGGCGGCGGGCCAGGTGTCGATCCGCCTCGGTGCCAAGGGCCCGAACCTGGCCACCAGTACCGCCTGCGCCGCGTCGGCCCACGCGGTCGGGGAGTCGTACCACATCATCCGCCGGGGCGATGCCGACGTCATGGTGACCGGCGGCTCCGAAGCCGCCATTACCCCGATGGGCGTCGGCGGCTTCGCCGCAATGCGCGCCCTGTCGACGCGCAACGACGAGCCGGGACGGGCCAGCCGGCCGTTTGACAAGGACCGTGACGGGTTCATCATCGGGGAAGGGGCTGGCGTGCTGGTCATCGAGGCCCTCGACCTGGCCTTGGCGCGCGGGGCCCGTATCTACGCCGAGATCGTCGGCTACGGCCTGACCGGTGATGCGTTCCACATCACCACCCCGTCCGAAGACGGCGACGGCGCGACACGCGTGATGGCGATGGCCCTGCGCAACGCGGGCATCGGCCCGGCGGACGTGCAGTACATCAACGCGCACGGGACGTCGACGCCCTACAACGACAAGCTCGAGACGCTCGCAATCCGCAAGCTCTTCGGCGAACACGCCGCGTCGATTGGCGTGTCGTCGACCAAGTCGATGACGGGGCACCTCCTTGGCGCCGCGGGCGGCCTCGAAGCGGGGATCACGGCCCTGGCGGTGCACCACCAGATCATGCCGCCGACGATCAACCAGGACACCCCGGACCCGGACTGTGATCTGGACTACGTGCCCTGGCGCGCGCGGCCGGCGTCCATCACCCACGCTCTGTCGAACTCCTTTGGCTTCGGAGGCACCAACGCCTCGGTGTTGTTGCGCCGCTTCGAGGCCTGAACCCGGAGCCGCACCTCATGAAGATCGCGGTCTGCATCAAGCAGGTCCCTGCACGTGACTGGCAGCCCCGCGTCGACGAGACGCGCACGGGGCTGCGGGATCAGGACGCATCGTTCGAGCTCAACGAGCCGGACGCGTACGCCCTGGAAGAAGGTTTGCGCCTGAAGGAGAAACACGGCGGGGAGGTCGTGGTGTGTTCCGCCGGACCCGCGCGGGTGGCCCAGGCCCTGCGGGAGTCGCTGGCGAGGGGCGCTGACCGGGCCATCCATGTCGAAGCCGACGCCCTCGCGCACGCGGACGCGTTCGCCGTCGCCGAGGCCCTGGCCGCCGCCATGCGCGAGGAACGGTTCGACCTGATCCTGACGGGGCTGCAGTCGGACGACCAGGGGTTCGCGCAGACGGGGGTGGCACTGGCCGAGATGCTGGAGATGCCCGCGGCCACCATCATCATGGAGGTGGACGCCCAGGCGACGTCCGTGCGCGTCAAACGCGAACTGGAAGGCGGCTGGTTCCAGTGGGTCACGGTCCCGCTGCCGGCCGTGCTGACGATTCAGAGCGGCATCAACCAGTTGCGCTACGCCACCCTCAAGGGCATCATGGCGGCCAAGAAGAAAGAGATCCGGCGCGTGGACCCGCCGGCTGCGCTGACCTCCCGGCAACGGATCGCCCACCTGTACGCGCCGGAGAAACGAAAACAGACGGAGCTGATCGGCGGATCCCCCGCTGAAGCCGCCAAGTCGCTCGTCCGCAAGCTGCGCGACGAAGCCCGGGTGCTGTCATGATTCTGGTGATTGCCGAGCAGCAGGGCGGCGCGCTCAACCGCGCGTCGTGGGAGACCGTCGCCGCGGCGCAGCAGACCGGGCAGCCCGTCAAGATCGCCGTCTTCGGTGCCGCCATCGGCGACGCGGCGTCCGCCATGGCCGCGGCGGCTGTTGACGAGGTCATCGCGGTCGAGCACGACGCGCTCGCCGCCTACACCGCCGACGGGGCCGTCATGACGGTCGCCGGGCTGATCGCGGCGGAGCGGCCGGACCACGTGTTCCTGCCCCATACCTATCAGACCCGTGACTTCGCCCCGGCGCTGGCCGTCCGGCTGGGCTGGGCCCTGGTGACCGACTGCGTGGGATCGAAGCGCGAGGCGGACAGCCTCCTGTTTGTCAGGCCTGTCTTCCAGGGGCGCCTGTACGCCGACGTGGCCGTGCAGGGGCCCGCGCTGGTGACGTTCCAGATCGGGGCCGTCCGCGCCGACCTCGTGGCGCACGGCGCCGCGCCGGCCCCGGTGCGGCACACGACCGCAGCGGTTGATCCCGCGCGCATCCGGCAGAAGCCGGAGGCGCCGTTCCGTGAAGCCAGGCAGGCGGTCGATCTCAGCCAGGCCGAACGGATTGTCGCCGTGGGGCGCGGCATCAAGGAGCAGGACAAGATTGCGCTGGCCGAACAGCTGGCTGCCGCGATGGGCGCCGAACTCGGCGCGTCGCGCCCCATCTGCGACGCCGGCTGGCTGGCGATGGATCGCCAGATTGGCAGTTCCGGACAGACGGTGTCGCCGAAGCTCTACGTCGCCCTGGGGATTTCGGGCGCGATCCAGCACCTGGTCGGCATGAAAGGGGCGCGGACCGTCGTCGCCATCAACAAGGACCCCGAAGCGCCGATCTTCGAGACGGCGGACTACGGCATCGTGGGCGACCTGTTCGACATCGTGCCCGCGCTCATCAAGGAGCTACAGGCGTAGTGCATCCCGTCGAGACGTGGAGCTTCCGCATCCTCGTCCTGGCCTTTGCCGCCGCGTTCGCGGCGCAGATCGCCACGCGTGCCCGCCTGTTCCTGCGGGCGCGCAACAACATCCGCGTGCCCGACAACGAAACCGGCCAGCGCCTGTTCCGCTTCGTCGCCGAGGTCGTGTTCCAGTCGAGGACGATCGCCGAACGCCCGCTGGTCGGCCTGGCTCACCTGGGCGTGTTCTGGGGCTTCGTCGCCTTCAGCCTCTACACCGCCGTTGAGTTCGCCCACGGCCTCGGAGTCGTTGACCTGACGGGGGCGGCCTGGTTCCGTGTGTACGCCTGGATCCTGGTGCCCTTTGCCCTGGCTGTGATGGTCGGGATCTCGGGCCTGATGGTGCGGCGGGTGTTCGTCCGGCCGGCCGCCCTCGGCACCGGCGTGTCGTGGGAATCCGTGCTGATCGGCGGGTTCATCCTCACCCTCATGGTGACCTTCCTGCTGGATCTGGGCCTGGGCGAGGGGCTGGCGTCCCGCGTCAACTGGTGGATTCACGCGGTCGTCATCCTGGGATTCATGGTACTGATCCCGGGGTCCAAACACTTTCATCTGCTGCTGTCGCCGGCGACTGTCTACCTGCGTTCCTCGATGCTGGGCACGGTCCCGAACCTCGACTTCGAACAGGAGCAGGTTGGCCTCGAGACGCTCAAGGATCTGGAACGCAAGCAGGTCCTGGACGCGTTCACCTGCGTTGAGTGCGGGCGCTGCCAGGTGAATTGCCCGGCGAACGCCACCGGCAAGCTGCTCAATCCGAAGTCGTTGATCCTCCAGAGCGAGGCGGCGTTGCTCGCGGGCACGATGGACGCCAAACTGGCGGACATCTTCGATCCCAACGTGCTGTGGCAGTGCACGACGTGCGGCGCGTGCGAGAACCAGTGCCCGGTCGGGGTGGAGCACCTGCCCCTGATCATCGGGGCGCGGCGCGGGCTGGTCTCGAACGGCGAAGCCCCGGATGCCCTCGGCGCCGTGTTCAATCACCTGGAGCGGCGGGGCAATATCTGGGGCCTGGGGGCGGATCAGCGCCAGAAGTTCGTGTCGTCGGCCGGACTCGAGACGTTCGACGCGGACCGGCACGAGTACCTCGTCTGGCTCGGCTGCGCCGGCGCGTTCGAGGCGGACTATCAGAAGGCGCTCCGGTCGCTCTTCGCGATCCTGCGCGCGCGGGGCGTGACCTTCGGCGTGCTCGCCAAGGAGCGCTGCACGGGGGATGTGGCCAAGCGGACGGGGAACGAATACCAGTTCCAGGAACTGGCGAATGCGAATATCCAGGAGTTCCGCGACGCCCGCGTCACGAAGATCGTCACCGGGTGTCCGCACTGCCTGCGTACGCTAGGCGTGGACTACGGTGAGTTCGGCTTCCATGCCGAGGTGGTGCACGCGTCGGTACTCGTGGCCGACCTGACGGCTGACGTGAGCCTTCCGCGCACGGAACGGGTCACCTTCCACGACCCGTGTTACCTCGGCCGGTACGCCGGGCACACCGACGAACCCCGAGCGCTGCTGACCCGCTTTGGTGCGGCGATCGACGAGCCGGTGCGCCACGGGACCAATCCGTTCTGCTGCGGTGCGGGAGGGGGCCTGCTCTTCGAGGAGCACGAAGACGGGCGGCGCATCAGCCAGGAACGCCTGGAGCAATTGCAGGCGACGGGGGCGTCGACGGTCGTGACGGCCTGCCCGTTCTGCTCGATCATGCTCAAAGGCGCACAGGCCAGCACCAGTGTCCCGACGGAGTTCGTCGACCTGATGACCTTCGTCGAGAGCCGCATGAAGAGTTCCCGGCCGTGAACGCGCCGGGCTGGCAGGAGTCGCGTGGCAAACGCCTCCAGGTCGCCCTCATCGTCGCGGTGGCCTACCCGCTGTTCGTCCTGCTGCGCTGGACCCTTCGGTGGCGGGTCGAGGGGCGTGAGCACCTCAGCCGGCTCGCGGCACACGGACATCCTCCCATCGTCGGGTTCTGGCACGGGCGTATCCTGGCCGGCATGTATTTCTTCCGCAATCAGGGCATCGTCGTCCTCACGAGCCAGAATTTCGACGGCGAGTGGATTGCGCGCATCATCACGAAATTCGGGTTCGGGACTGCCCGCGGATCCAGTTCGAGGAACTCGACGTCGGCGCTGCGCGAGATGATCCGGCACGTACGCGCGGGCCGGGGAGCCGCGTTCACCCTCGACGGGCCGCGCGGGCCGGCGCGACGGGCCAAGAGCGGTGCGGTCTGGCTCGCGAGTGCTACGGGGTGTCCTATCGTGCCCTTTCACGTCGAGGCGGATCGGGCCTGGACCATGAAGAGCTGGGACGGGAGCCAGATTCCCAAGCCCTTCAGTACGGTCAGCCTCGTGCTGGCAGAGCCCGTGCCCGTGCCCCGCGGCCTCGATGCGGACGGTATCGAGTCGTACTGCCGTGTCCTGGAGGAGCGGCTCGAGGCCGCCGCCGCGAGGGCCTGCGCCCTGGCCGGCCGCGGAGCCCCATGAGTCTCTCCCTGATCGCCTCGCCGCGGTTCGGTGAACACACCCCGCCACCCGGCCACCCCGAGCGGCCCGAGCGCGCTGAGGTGATGGATGCGGTCGCGTCGTACTGGCGTGCACGCGGGGCTGCGGTTCACGAACCCGTGCCGGCGTCGTTCGACGAACTGGCGCGGGTGCACCAACCCTCCTATCTGGCGGCGCTGCAGGCAACGGCCGGGACGGCGTGCATGCTCGATCCTGACACCTTCACGTCCCCGGAGTCCTGGGAGATCGCCCGCCTGGCCGCCGGGGCGGCGGTCCAGGCAGGCCGCCTCGTTCTGGATGGCGTGACGGCGCGGGCGGCGGCGCTGGTGAGGCCGCCCGGCCACCACGCCACAGCGGACCGGGCCATGGGATTCTGCCTCCTCAACAACGTGGCGGTGGCGGCCGCGGACGCACTCGCCAGGGGTGCGGCACGGGTGGCTGTTGTCGACTTCGACGTCCACCATGGCAACGGCACGCAGGCCGTATTCGAGCGGAGTTCACGGGTCCTGTACGTGTCGACGCATCAATGGCCCCTGTTTCCCGGAACCGGCGCCGTCGAGGACGTGGGCCGGGAAAGCGGTGCCGGCTACACGCTCAATGTCCCCCTGCCGGCCTGGTGCGTCGACCAGGACTACACGTCGGTGTTCGACGGTGTGGTGGTGCCGGTGCTGCGGAGTTACCGCCCGGATGTCGTGTTCGTGTCTGCCGGCTTCGATGCCCACGTGTGTGACCCTCTGGCCCGGATGCGTCTGACCGCGCACGGGTTCCGGGCCATCACGCAGGCGCTGCTGGCCGTGGCTGACGACTGTTGCGCCGGTCGCGTCGTGCTGGTGACCGAAGGCGGCTACGACCTGCCCAGTTTTGCCGCGTCGCTGAACGTCACCCTGGGTGTGATGGCAGGCGCGGACGTGCCCATCGCGGCCGAAGAGGTCCCCGAGCAGGACCCTGGCACGGCGGCCGCCGTGCAGGAGGTTCTTGCCCGCGTGCGCCGGACCCAGTCCGCGTTCTGGCGTGGGCTATAATCGAGAGAATATGGTGGAGTACACGTCGCAGAGTATCGAGCAGAAGTGGCAGCAGCGCTGGGCGGACAGCCGTGCGTTCGAGGTCGACGTCGATCCGAGCCGTCCGAAGTTCTACTGTCTGGAGATGTTCGCGTATCCGTCGGGGCACGCGCACGTCGGACACGTTCGCAACTACATGATTGGCGACGTGATGGCCCGTCTGAAGCGGATGCGGGGCTTCAACGTCCTGCACCCGTTCGGGTGGGACGCCTTCGGGCTGCCCGCCGAGAACGCCGCCATCAAGAACGGCATCCACCCCGAGACGTCCACCCTCGGCAACATCGAGCACATGAAGGGGCAGCTCAAGCGCCTGGGCATCAGTTACGCCTGGGAGCGCGAGATCGCGACGTGCCTGCCGGAGTACTACCGCTGGAACCAGTGGCTGTTCTGCCGCATGTTCGAGCGGGACCTGGCGTACCGCAAACGATCGACGGTGAACTGGTGTTCGTCGTGCGCGACCGTGCTGGCCAACGAGCAGGTGGTGGACGGTGCCTGCTGGCGCTGCCACACGACGGTGTCGAGCCGCGACCTCGAGCAGTGGTTCCTGCGTATCACCCAGTACACCGACGAACTGCTGCGTGCGATCGACGGCCTGCAGGACTGGCCCGAGAAGGTGCTGGTCATGCAGCGGAACTGGATTGGCCGGTCCGAAGGCGCCCGCGTCCGGTTCCCGCTGGTCGACCCTTCAGGCGGGCCGTCCACGGACATTGAAGTCTTCACGACGCGCCTGGACACGATTTTCGGGGCGAACTTCGTCCTGCTGGCTCCCGAGCACGACCTCGTCGATCGCCTGGCTGACGAATCGAACAACCCCGCCGGGTTCCGCGAGTCGGCCGGGCGGTTCCGCCGCCAGGAGCGCAGCGCGCGTCTGACCGGCGCGGTGGAGAAAGAAGGGTTCGATACGGGGCGTTTCGCCATCAACCCGTTCACCGCGCAGCCTGTGCCGGTCTGGATCGCCAATTTCGTGCTCGGCGATTACGGCACGGGCGCAGTCATGGGCGTCCCGGCGCACGATCAGCGCGACTTCGAGTTCGCCCGGAAGTACGGGTTGCCGGTGACGGTGGTGATTCAGCCCGACGTGGACGGCAAACCCGGCACCCTGGACGGTGCCACGCTGACCGAAGCCTATTCGGAACCCGGCTGGGTGGTGGCGAGCGGCGACTACACCGGTCTCTGGTCCACGGAGGCCTTCACGCTGATGGCGGAGAAAGGCGAGCGGCGGGCGATCGCCCAGCGGACCGTGCAGTACCGCCTGAAAGACTGGCTGATCTCGCGGCAGCGGTACTGGGGCACGCCGATTCCGATCGTGTATTGCGACGTGTGCGGGCTCGTCCCCGTACCCGACAGCGACCTGCCGGTGATGTTGCCCAGGACGGCCGAGTTCACGGGCAAGGGGGCATCGCCACTGGCGTCGGTACCCGGGTTCGTCAACGTGCCGTGTCCGCGGTGCGGGATTCCCGCTCGTCGCGAGACCGACACGATGGATACGTTCGTGGACTCGTCGTGGTACTTCTACCGGTTCTGCGACCCGACGAACGCGTCCCAGGCATTCGATCCGGCTGCGGTGGCGTACTGGGGACCGGTCGACTTCTACAGCGGCGGCGTGGAACATGCCATTCTGCACCTGATCTACTCGCGGTTTTTCGCCCGCGTCTTCCGTGATCTGGGGATGGTGTCTCACGACGAGCCGTTCAGCCGTCTGCTGACCCAGGGCATGGTGCTCAAGGACGGCGCGGTGATGTCGAAGTCCAAGGGCAACGTCGTCGATCCCGATGACATGATCGCGAAGTACGGCGCCGATGCCCTGCGGCTCTACGTGATGTTCGTCGCGCCCGTGGAGAAGGAAGTCGAGTGGACCGACGCCGGGCTCGAAGGCGCCTTCCGCTTCCTCATGCGCGTGTGGCGCTTCGTGCAGCAGTGGAAGATGTCCGTGACCGGCACGGCGCGCCCGGAGGCTCCGGCGACGTTGAATGACGCCGAGCGCGCGCTCCGGCGCAAGACGCACGACACGATCCGGAAGGTGACACTCGATCTCGATCCGCGGGTGCACCTGAACACGGCCGTCTCGGCCCTGATGGAGCTGGTGAACGAACTCTACGTGTTTGCCGAGCAGCACACCCAGGCCGGGTCGCCCGGCCGCCGGAGCGATGCCGCACTGGCGTCGGCCGAACGGCCCGAAACCGTGTTCGTCCTCGGCGAGGCGATCGAGGCGCTGGTGCTCATGTTGTCGCCCTTCACGCCGCACATGGCCGAAGAGCTGTGGGAGCAGTTGGGCCACGAGGGGGGCGTCGTGAAGGCGGGCTGGCCCGGGTTCGACGAAGCCGTGGCCAAGGCGGACGAGGCGGTCATCCCGGTGCAGGTGAACGGGAAGGTCCGCAGCCGGATCACCGTGCCGGCCGACAGCCCGGACGACGAGATCCGGGCGAAAGCGCTTGCTGACCCCGGCGTGGTCGCTCACACCCGTGACAAGACCATCGTGAACGTCATCGTCGCCCGCGGGCGGCTCGTCAGCATCGTGGTGAAGTAGGAGAGGGCCGTGCGAACCGTCCGCGCTGCGTGTGTCATCCTCGTGCTGGCGGCGCTTTCGTCGTCATGCGGCTATTCGCTGCTGGGCCGCGGTTCGTTCCTGCCGTCCTACATCCGGGTGCTGGGCGTGCCGATGTTCGTCAATGCCACGCCCTACTTCGACATCGAGCGGCTGTTCACGGACAAGGTGCGTTCCGAGTTCATCGGGCGCGGGCGGTATCAGGTGCTGCCCCAGGACGAAGGCGTCGACGCGGTGCTGAGGGGCACGATCAGTACCATGACGGTGGCCCCGGCCAACTTCAACAGCCAGCAGCAGGCGTCCCGCTACGTCTTCACGGTGGTCATGAAGATCGAGTTCTTCGATGTGCGGGCCAATAAGGTCCTCTGGGAGAACCCGGCGATGAGTTTCCGCGAGGAATACGACCTCCCGCCGGATGCGTCGGAAGGCAACGTCCAGGCGTTTTTCGGCCAGGGGGCGAACGCGTCGGACCGGATTGCGACGGACTTTGCCCGCACCGTCGTGAGCGCGATTCTCGAAGCCTTCTGATCGGAGCGTTCGTGCCCACCCCGCTTCGCCCCGCCGCCTGCCTCACCCAGATTGCCGCCGGATCCATTGCGCCGGTGTACTTCGTTACCGGCCCCGACGCCGACATGAAGGGGCGCATCGTCACCGCGCTGTCCGAGTCGCTCGAGGCCGACCTGCGCGACTTCAATCTCGATCGGCAGCATGCGGCCGAATCGAAGGCCGAGCAGCGCAAGCAGCTCTGGACCGTCCTGGACCTGGCCCGGACGCTGCCGATGATGGCGCCCCGGCGCATCGTGATCCTGATGGGGGCGGAGCGTGTCCTGGCGGCCCTCAGGGAGGCCGAAGGCGGCACGGACGAACTGGACGCCTTCGAGGCCTACCTGCAGGCGCCCCAGCCCCACGCCACCATCGTGTTCGTGACGGCCGCCGAGCCGGACGGCCGGTCGAAGGCCGTCAAGCTGCTCGAGAAGTACGCGACGGTGGTCGACTGCAATCCGCTGGAAGACGCCGGTGACGGCGCCGCGTGGGTCAAGGCAGAAGCGGCGAAAGAAGGGGTGCGCATCGAGCCGGGAGCCGTACGCCTGCTGGCATTCCTGGCCGGCAGCGACATCGGGCGGCTGCGCGCCGAGTTCGAACGCGCCCTGCTGTTCGCCTCGGGTGACGGCATCATCACGGAGGCTGCCGTCCAGGAGGTGGCCGGCGCCCAGACGACGAAAGACCCGTGGGCCATGAACAACGCGCTCCAGCGCGGCGCGGCCGGGGCCGCGCTGCGGGAACTGGCGTTGAAGCTGGAAGCGGGGGAGTTTCCGGTGATGATCCTGGGCCAGCTGGCGTACTTCGTACGCATGAAGATGCCGCCCCACCGGGCCAAGGCGGCGCTCGACGCGCTGTTTCGGACAGACCTGGCCCTCAAGACGTCCCGCGGCGAACCGCGGGTACTCCTTGAGCGCCTGATCGTCGAGTTGTGCGGGTAAAGCTCGGCAGGAAACCTGCGCGTCAGGCGGCCTTCGGCGCGGTCTTCTTGGCAACCCGGCTGCTCAGGCGAGACTTGTAGCGGGCGGCCGCGTTCTTGTGGATGATGCCCTTGCTGGCCATCCGGTCCACCAGCGACACCGCTTCCTTGAGCTGTGCCTTGACGGCGTCGAACTCGTTCTTGTCCACGGCGCCGCGAATGGCCTTCAGCGCGCCACGGAGCCGGGCGCGGAGCTGACGATTGCGCTCGCGCCGAATGACACTCTGCCGATGCGCCTTGAGCGCGGATGCGTGACTAGCCACTATGCCCTCTGCGTACAGTCCTACGGAACGGCCCCATGCCGACCCGCCGAAACACTCATTCTATCACTTCACGCCGTTTCACGCGAGCTACACACGGCGGAGGGCGGGCTACCGGCCGTGCTGACGGCCGGGACGGCTGCCCGGCCGTCCACCCGTGCGGGCGTGTGCCGCCCTGTGCAGCCCCGGCACCCCCGCGGCGCGCGGGCGCCTGGCATCGCCCTTGCCTCTGAATCCTGCGGGGTCGGCCGCATTCCGCGGCCCTGGCCGTCGCGCGAGATCCGCGGCGGGACGGAGACGCATGCTGCAATCGTACCTGGGACAAGTCGACGTGGTCATGGCTGCCCTCGACAAGGCGAGGCCCGCCGTGGCTGCCCACGCCAGGCGGGTGTCGGCCCTGTCGGTCCGTCTCGCGGTGCAGTACGAACTGGATCGGGACACCATCGAGACGATTCGCCTGGGCGCGCTCCTCCACGACGTGGGCAAGATGCTGATTCCGTCACGCATTCTCGACAAGCCGGGCCGGCCCACCGACCGCGAATGGCAGGAGCTGAAGATCCATCCCCAGCTGGGCGTGGACATCGCGCATCGTGCCGGGTTCGATGACGATGTCTGCGGGATCGTGCTCTACCATCACGAACGGTACGACGGGCGTGGGTACCCGGATGGTCTGGTGGGGACGGCCACGCACTTCACCGCGCGTATCGTCAATGTGATGGATACGTTCGATGCCCTGACCAGCACGCGGGACTATCGCACGCGGTTGAGCATCGACGCGGCCCGTGCCCTCATCGCCCGTGAAGCCGGCACGAAATACTGTCCATGGGTCGTCAGCGGCCTCCTGGCCCTGCCGGCGAGCATGCTGGCACCCGTGGCGGAAGGCACCGGGCAGCAGGAAGAATGGCGTGAGTGCGGGGGACCGTGGATGAGCGATCCCGCCACCCTCTTCCAGCCCTGGCAGAGTCTTGCCGCGGGGGGGAATTAAGAAGTCAGCAGGAAGTAGTCAGTAGTTCGTAGTTAGTAGTCAGTAGGGGCAGAAGCAGGAAGCAAGAAGCAGGAATTCGAGGCCGCCGGGTAAACACCCACGCGGCCCCGCTGCCCTAGCCTCTAGCCTCTAGCCTCTAGCCCCTAGCCCCTAGCCTCTAGAAGGATACAATCTCGTAGTGTCCGCTCGACGGGCGGGTGCTGGAGTATTTCGGGACCGGCAGGCCGTTGACGATTTCGACCGTCTTGTAGAAGACGCGCCCCGTGGCGATCGGTGCCGTGGGCCCGCTGATGTTCTGGACCTTGTCCACGTAATTGCGGGTCTCGCGGTATGGCGGAACGTTAAAGCCGTACTTTTCCACGGCGGTCGGTCCGGCGTTGTAGGCGGCGAGAGCCAGGGTCTCGTCGTGGTTGTAGCGGTCCAGCAGGCTGCGCAGGTAGGCGACGCCTCCCCGGATATTTTCGTCGGCGTTGTACGGGTTCGTCACGCCCAGTTCCGCCGCCGTGCCGGGCATCAGCTGCATGAGCCCCATCGCACCCTTCGGCGACCGTGCGCGCGGGTTGAATCCTGACTCCACCTGAATGACCGCCCGAACGAGGTCGGCGCTCACCCCGTGATCGGCCGCGTGCTGGTCGATCAGCGCGTCATACCGGCTCGAAGCGCCCGGAAGGGCCTGCCGCGTCGCCCGCACGCGGGCGGCGCCGCCCACGGCGTAGGTGGGCGTCGCACCGCACCGGCTTCGCTGATCGGACAGGATCAGATTCCCGGCCGAGTCGCGGCACGAGAAGATCTGGGCAGACACGGGTGTCGAGGCTCCGAGGAGGAGCAGGAGGGCTGCGGTGGCGAGTCTTGTGGAGGGCATGGCTTCCACCTGGTTATCGGCCTCCGGGCCAACCGGCATCAGGACGCGAGGCCTGCCTCCAGCACCTGGCGTGCAGTTGCGAGCAGTTCATCGATCTTCTCAGGGAGTTTGCCTCCGGCTTCGGCGAAATCCGGCCGGCCGCCCCCGCCCCCGCCGACGACGGGAGCAATCTGTTTCACCACTTTACCCGCATGGACTCGATCCGTCACGCTGGCGGCGACCGACACGACGAAACTGACCTTGCCGTCCGCCGCGGACGCGAGCACGACGACGCCCGCACCCAGTTTCTGTTTCAAAGAGTCTGCCAGGTCACGAAGGCCCGATTTATCGAGTCCTTCGACGCGGCGTGTCAGGATCTGCACACCCCCAACCGTAATCGTGTCTGCAGAATCTGTCGCACCGCCGCCCAGTGCTGCCTTCATCTTGAGCTGGGCCACTTCGCGCAGCAGGCGCTTCTGCTCGGCCTGCAGGCGTTCGACAGTTTCGACGGCCTGGGCGGGCGCGGCATTCAGCTTCTCCAGCAGCGCATCCAGCGCCTGGCGGCGGTCCTGGAGGTAGCGGACGGACGCAGCGCCGGTCACGGCCTCGATCCGGCGGACGCCGGCGGCAATACCGCCTTCTTCCACAATCGTGAACGGGCCGATATCGCCGGTGGCGCGGCAGTGCGTGCCGCCGCACAGCTCCTGGCTGAAGCCGGGCACGCTCACCACGCGCACGGCATCGCCGTACTTCTCGCCGAAGAGCGCCATGGCCCCGCCGGCGATCGCCTCCTGCGTGGCCTTGACCTCGGTGTTCACGGGCGTATTGGCGTAGATCTGCTCGTTGACCCGGCGCTCGATGTCGGCCAGCTGCTCGGCGGTCACAGGCGCGTAATGGACGAAGTCGAACCGCAGGCGGTCCGGCGAGACCAGCGATCCGGCCTGCTTCACGTGCGTGCCCAGTACGGTCCGCAAGGCGGCGTGGAGCAGGTGTGTGCCGGTGTGGTTGCGGCGCGTGGCATCGCGCAGCGCTCCGTCCACTTCAGCCGTCAGCTGGTCGCCGACGCAGATGGGGCCGCGTTCGACGTGAACCCGGTGGAGCCGCGGCCAGCCCTGGAGCCCCCGGGCCATACCGGTGACCTGGGCTTCGACCGATCCGTCCTCCGACGCGAGCCGCCCGGCGTCCGACACCTGACCGCCCGCTTCGACGTAGAACGGCGTCCGGGCCAGCGCGACGTAGCCGTCCTGGCCCGGCGCGAGGGCACTGGCTTCGGCGCCGTGTTCGTCGAGGAGGGCCAGCACCGGGACCTGCGCCATGGTGGTGTCCGCGTAGCCGTCGAAGCGGTCGCCTGCGGCTTCGAGACTGGCCCGGGTGGCCTCGGAGACGGAGAAACTGTCCGCGGGAATCGCGGTGCCGAACGCGCTCTTTGCCCGGGCCCGCACACGCTGGGCTTCGAGGGCGACCTCGAAGGCCGGGCGGTCGACGGACAGATTGCGCTGGCCCGCAAGGTCTTCGATGAAGTCGATGGGCATGCCGTACGAGTCGTACAGGCGGAAGGCCTCGTCGCCGGGGACCACGCCGGCTTGCGCGGAGCGGTCGAGCAGGTCTTCGAGGCGCGGCAGGCCGCCGGCCAGCACGGCGTCGAACCGGTCTTCTTCGGTGCGCACCACGCGCGACACGTACGCGTGCGACGATCGGAGTTCCGGGTAGGCATCGCCCATCTGCGCGACGAGGACGTCCACGAGCGTGTCCAGGAACGGCTCCGAGATCCCGAGCTTGTGCCCGTGGCGCATGGCCCGGCGCATGATCTTCCTGAGCACGTAGCCCCGCCATTCGTTGGAGGGGACGACGCCGTCCGCGATGAGAAACGTGGTGGCGCGCGCGTGGTCGGCGATGACGCGCATCGAGACGTCAGCAGGGTCCATCGTGCCGCGGTGTGGCCGCCCGGCCAGCTCGCCGATGGCGGCCAGCAGGGGGCCGAACAGGTCGGTGTCGTAGTTCGAGAGCTTGTCCTGCATCAGCGCGGTGATGCGCTCCAGGCCCATGCCCGTGTCGATGGAGGGCGCAGGCAGCGGCACCAGTGAGCCGTCGGGCTGACGGTCGAACTCCATGAAGACGTTGTTCCAGACTTCGATGAAACGATCGCAGGAACACTCGAGCCCGCGGCAGACGGGTTCGGGGCAGGGCACGTGTGCACCCCGGTAGTAGTGAATCTCGGAGCAGCGCCCGCACGGCCCGGTTTCGCCCATCGACCAGAAGTTGTCCGCGGCGCCCAGTTCGAAGATACGTTCTGCCGGCACGACCTTCCGCCAGTATCCGTACGCGTCGTCGTCGCGGGGCACGCCAGCTTCGCCGGCGAACACCGTGGCGTAGAGGCGATCCGGGGGGAGTTTCCACACGTCGACCAGCAGGCCCCAGGCCAGTTCGATGGCGTCTTTCTTGAAATAGTCGCCGAACGAGAAATTTCCCAGCATCTCGAAGAACGTGTGGTGCCGCAGCGACGGGCCGACGTTTTCGAGGTCGTTGTGTTTGCCGCTGACCCGCATACACTTCTGGGAACTCGCCGCCCGCCGGTATTCGCGGCGGTCCTTGCCCAGGAAGACGTCCTTGAACTGGTTCATCCCGGCGTTCGTGAACAGCAGGGTGGGATCGTCACCAGGGACCAGGGGAGCGCTCGAGACGACGCGGTGGCCGTGTTGCTCGAAGAATGCCAGGAAGGTGCGGCGGAGTTCAGCGGACGTCATCCCCCCATTGTAGCAACAGCTACTCGTCGATGGCGTCGTCTTCCAGGCGGGGGGCGTTCCTGAAGCGGCTCCGGACGGCGTCGCGGACGAGCGCAGGCGGGAAACCCTGGCGCAGCAAGGCGCCCTGCAGCCGGCGCATGGCGGCGACGTCCCCGCTGCGGACCAGGTGGCCGCGCAGCCGAGCATCGAGGGCCCGCTCGACCAGGAGGCGTTCGTCGTCCGCCGACAGCAGGCCGGCCAGCGCTTCAGCGGCGGCTTCGCGGCTGAACCCGCGGGCTTCCAGTTCACGCTGCGCGCGCAGCCGGCCCCGTCGCTTGACCTGCACGATCGTCCGGGCCACCGCCGCCAGCGCGCGCCGTTCGTCGAGGGCGCCGGACTGCCTGAGGCGGTCGACGGCGGCGTCGATGGTGGATGGGAGGTAGCCCGCCGCCGCCAGGCGTTGCCGCACGGCCGGCTCCGACAGTTCTCGCCCACCGAGCAGGCGCAACCCGCGCGTATAGGCCGCGCTCAGGGCCTCGGCGGGATCGTCGGGAGGCGGGGTGACGGCTCGGGCCACGGCGGGTTACCGTCCGAAGCGTGTGATTTCGACTTGCTTGTCTCCGCCGCCGATGACGTCACGGGCCATCTGGTCCCGGGCGGCTTCGGACACGTTGCCGATGCCCTGCACCTTGAGCTTGAACTCGTCCGGGTTCGACGCCCACCGCAGCGCTTCGTCGTACGTGATCAGCTCGCGGCGCAACAGCCCGAACAGCGACTGGTCGAACGACTGCATCCCGTACTGCGAGGTGCCGGCTTCGATGGCGCTCTGGATGAGGTGCGTCTTCTCCTTGTCGACGATGCAGTCGCGGATGAAGGCGGTGGCGACCAGCACCTCGACGGCCGGGACGCGGCCCTGGCCGTCGGCGCGGGGCACGAGGCGCATCGAGATCACGGCCTTGAGCACCGACGCCAGTTGCAGGCGGATCTGCTTCTGCTGGTGGGGCGGAAAGACCGCGATGATGCGGTTGATGGTTTCGGTGGCGTCGAGCGTATGCAGCGTGGAGAGCACCAGGTGGCCCGTCTCGGCCGCGAGCAACGCCGTCTCGATCGTTTCGAAGTCACGCATCTCGCCGACGAGGATGACGTCCGGGTCCTGCCGGAGCGCGGCGCGCATCGCCGCGGCGAAGTTGCGCGTGTCGGTGGCCACCTCCCGCTGATTGATGATGGCCCTCACGTCGCGGTGCAGGAACTCGATCGGATCCTCCACCGTGATGATGTGTACACGTTTGGAGCGATTGATGTGGTCCACCATCGCGGCGAGCGTGGTGCTCTTGCCGCTGCCCGTGGTGCCCGAGACCAGTACCAGTCCGCGTTCTTCTTCCGCAATCGTCCGAATCACCTGGGGCAGATCGAGATCCTCGAACTTCGTGACCTGCATCGGGATCACGCGCAGCACGAGGCCGACCGTGCCGCGCTGCTGGAACACGCTGCAGCGGAAACGGCCCAGGCCCGGGACCGCGTACGCGACATCGACGTCGAGGCACTCCTTGAACCGTTCACGTGCCTGCGCCGTCATGAGGGCGGCGGCCATGGAGACGGTGTTCTCGTGGGTCAGCCGCAGGTCGTCGACGACTGGCACCAGTTCGCCCCGCAGACGCATCATGGGGGCATTGCCGACCTTCAAGTGCAGATCCGAGGCCCCGGCTTCGACGGCGATGGTCAGCAGATCGTTCACATGCATGTCAGGCGCCTGTGGCTGGGCCGTGGCCGGCGAGCGCCGCGGTCTGGTCTCCGGGGTAGACGTAGGTCAGCCAGCCGTGCGTATCGGGACGCTCGCCGGTGACGATGCCGAAGAACGCCTGCTGCAGGGTCTGCGTGATGGGGCCGCGCGAGCCCGTGCCGACGACGATTTTGTCCACCGATCGGATCGGCGTGATTTCGACGGCGGTACCGACGAAGAACAACTCGTCGGCAATGTAGAGCATCTCGCGCGGGATCATCTCTTCTTTGACTGTGTACCCGAGGTCGTGAGCCAGGGTCATGACCGAGTCTCTCGTGATGCCCGGCAAGATCGATGCCGACATCGGCGGCGTGAGCAGCACGCCATCCCGCACCAGGAAGATGTTCTGGCCGCTGCCTTCGCTGACGAACCCGGAACTGTCGAGCGCAATGCCTTCCGCGTACCCGCCGAGGATGGCTTCCATCTTGATCAATTGCGCGTTGGCGTAGTTGGCGCTCGTCTTGGCCAGCGACGGGAACGTGTCGGGGGCCATCCTGGACCAGGAACTGACCATGACGTCCACGCCCTTCTCGAGCGCGTCGGGACCGAGATAGGTGCCCCATTCCCAGAGCAGGATGGCCGTGTCGATCGGGCAGGGGAAGGGGTTGATGCCCAGAGCCGCATACCCCCGGTACACGATCGGCCGGATGTAACAGGACTTCATCGCGTTGGCGCGAATGGTCGTCAGGACGGCGTCCTGAAGCTGGGCCTGCGTGTACGCCGGATCCATGCGGTAAATACGTGCCGAGTCGCCCAGCCGCCGCATGTGCGCGTCGAGGCGGAAACACGCGGCTCCCTGCCTGGTCTCGTAGCAGCGGGCGCCCTCGAACACGGCGCTGCCGTAGTGGATGACATGGGACGCGACGTGTATCTTGGCGTCGGCCCAGTCGACCAGCACGCCGTTCATCCAGACCTTCCCGGTTCCCGTGAACGCCATTGTCTACTCCCTGGAAGCGGTCTCAAAACCCGTGCTCGCGTCCGCAAGCAGGCCGGTCACGCAGGTCTTGAAACCGGTCCTGCTCATGTTACTGCGCTTCCCCGCAGAACGGACACCGGTCCGAGCGGGCATGCAGGGGTTTCCGGCAGCGCCAGCAGAATCGGGGCTGGGGGGTCTCTCTTGGGCGTGGCCACGGCGCCGCGGGCGCGCCCTCCTGCACGACCGGGGGCGGTGCGACGGGGCGCTCGACAACCAGTCGCGCCGGGGTTCGATCGGCGGCGCGGAGCAGGTCGTCCAGCAGGTCGCTCGCCCGTTGGTACCGGGCGTCGACCGCCGGCGCCATGGCTTTCATGATGATGTCGCTGATGCGCTGGGGCATACGCGCGTTGAGCGTGCGAGGCGGTGAGACCAGGTCCCCGTTCATGAGCCGCTGAAGGTCGGCCGGGGCCGGCGTCTGGTACGGCAGCATCCCGGTCATCATCTGGTACATCGTGACGCCGAGCGAGTAGATGTCCGACGTGAAGGTGGCGCGGCCGTGGAACTGCTCGGGCGCCATGTACGGCGGGCTGCCGATGACCGTCGTGCCGTGTTCCGCCAACTCGAGGAATCGGGACGTCCCGAAGTCGGCCACCTTGACCATGCCGGTGTCGGAGACGAGGACGTTGGCCGGCCTGAGGTCCCGGTGGATGACACCCTGGCTGTGGGCGTAGTCGACCGCGTTACAGATCTGGCAGGTATAGTCCAGCGCCCGCGGCAACTCCAGCGCCCCGTCGCGCGTGATGATGCTCTCGAGCGACTCGCCCGTCACATACTCCATCACGATGAAGAAGACGTTGTCCTGCTTCTCGGCGGTCAGGACCGACACGATGTTGGGATGACTGAGACTGGCCAGCAGCCGGGGTTCCTTGAGCAGTTCCCCGAAGTTGACACTCTGGCGATGGGGCACCTTGAGAGCGACTTTCTTGTCGATCCAGGTGTCCTCGGCCAGGTACACGGTGCCGAAACCGCCGCTGCCCAGCGCCGACAGGATCTTGTATTTGCCGATGGTTTGTCCGCGAAAGAACATGCGTGGCCACTCGGAGTATACCTCAGGCGTGCGGTCCTTCAGGGGCAAGGGGCAAGGGGCACGGGACGTGGGGCATAGG
>CAYJPV010000047.1:0-34766 GCA_964372095.1 uncultured Vicinamibacterales bacterium
TTGCATGTGTTAGGCACGCCGCCAGCGTTGATTCTGAGCCAGGATCAAACTCTCATGTTAAAGGTTTTGCCAACTCCCCTTGCGGGTCGCCAGCGAACACTTAACCCGAGCTTGCGCTCTGGCCTTTGCTGTTCTTGTTGTTCGGTATTTCATTGTGGTCAGTCACCACGGCTGACGCCGCAGCACTGACCGGCTGATACTCATTGGTCTGTCTTACGCGCGCTATCTAGTTTTCAAAGAACCGACCGCGCTCCCTTGTTTCGGCCACATTTCGTAGCCACTCAGGGGAACCTTCCAATCTTACTAACGCCCGCCTTGGTTGTCAACCACTTTCTTCGATCGTTGCCGAACTTTTTCTCGCGTCGGCTTCGACCGCGGTCTTCCTGACAAGCCCGATGAGTATCGGTGTTTCAGGGAGGTTGACTGGCAGCTCCGGAACAACCTGGAACCGCCGTCCGCCGGTTAAGGCGGGGAACCCTCGGTCAACTGGGGTGTTGACCAGCGGACTTACAATACTACGTGACACCCCTCGACCTGTCAAGCCCCAAAACAGTCTTTCTCGGCTTCAGGCTCCGGGCTTCAGGCTTCGGTGCCACGCTTCAGGCACCGGCCCGGCCCACGTCGTACATCAGACAGTGTATCGGCTTCGGCCGCCGGGATCAAGAGCCCCCGGCACCAACGGCTACGTCAGCCGCACGAGATGATACTGCCTCGCGCCCTTCCGCAGCACGAACAGCCGCCCTTCAATGGCCTGATCGGCGGTCAGCCGTCCCCGTTCGTCCGCGACGCGCCGGTTGTTGACGTAGACGCCTCCGCCCTTGATCAGGCGCCCCGCCTCGCCTTTCGAACCCGCCAGGCCCGTCGTCGCCAGCAACTCCGTCATGGCCAGCCCCTCGCCCGCGAACCGCGCCCCCGCCACCTCCGTCGACGGCACGTCGTCGAACACCGCCGTCACCTCGGCCACGGTCAACTCGGTGATCCGATCGCCGAACAGCAGGGTCGAGGCGCGTTCCGCACGCGCCACCGCGTCGTCCCCGTGGATCAGGCGCGTCACCTCGCGGGCCAGGGCGCGTGGGGCCTCCCGCTTTTCGGGCGACCGCGTCAATTCGTCCTCGAGCGCCGTGACCGCGTCCTGATCCAGGAAGGTAAAGAACCGCAGGTACTTCGGGACATCCCGGTCGTCCGTGTTCAGCCAGAACTGGTAGAAGCGGAACGGCGAAGTGAGCGCCGGGTCGAGCCAGACCGCCCCGGCCTCGGTCTTGCCGAACTTCACCCCTGACGACGTGGTCACCAGCGGCATCACCAGCCCGTGCGCCTTGCCGGCGCGCAGCTTGCGGACCAGGTCGCACCCGGCCGTGATGTTGCCCCACTGGTCGCTGCCGCCCATCTGCAGGGTGCACGCGTGCCGGTCGTACAGCAGCAGGTAGTCGTAGGCCTGCAGCATCAGGTAACTGAACTCGGTGTACGACACGCCGTCTTCCTGCTCGAGCCGCCGCTTCACCGACTCCTTGGCAAGCATGTAGTTGACGGTGAAATGCTTGCCCGTCTCGCGCAGGAAGTCGAGCAGGTTCAACTCCCGCAGCCAGTCGCCGTTGTTGAGGATGCGCGCCGGGTTGACCGGCGCATCGAAGTCGAGCACCTTCGCCAACTGCGCCCGGATGCCCCGGACGTTGTCGTCAATCTGCTCGACTGTCAGCAACTGCCGCTCGGCGGTCTTGCCGCTGGGATCCCCGATCATCCCTGTCCCGCCGCCGACGATGGCAATGGGGCTGTGACCGAAACGCTGCATACGCGCCAGGGCCATCATGGGCAGCAACGATCCGACGTGCAGGCTCGCGGCGGTGGGGTCGAACCCGATGTACAGCGTCACTTTCTCGCGGGCCAGGACGTCCCGCAGTCCTTCAGTCGATTCGTACACCAGCCCGCGCCACTGGAATTCGGCAAACACGTCGGAAGCAGTCATGTCACTACTATACAGAACGGCCAGCGGCTATCGGCGATCGGCTTTCGTCCCCGACGCCGGTCCCCAGATAACCCGCCGCCCCTCGATGCGCCATCCGCCGTCGAGCACCCGCTGAATCGCTTCGGGGTAGATCCGGTGCTCTTCGATCAGGATCCGCGCCGCCAGCAGGTCCTCCGTGTCGCCGTCCCTGACCGGAACGGCTGCCTGGGCGACGATCGGGCCGGCATCCAGGTCGGCATCGACGAAGTGCACGGTGGCGCCGGTGACCCTGACGCCGTGCTCGAGCGCCTGGCGCTGAGCGTCGAGGCCCGGAAACGACGGGAGCAAGGCCGGGTGGATGTTCAGGATGCGGCCCGGAAACGCGGCAATGAACGCGGGGCTGAGCAGCCGCATGAACCCGGCGAGGCAGACGAGATCGACCTGCCGGTCCCGCAGGGCCGCCACCATCGCCAGGTCGAACGCCTCCCGCAACGGGAAGGCCTTGTGACTCAGCACCAGCGTGTCGAGCCCCGCCTCTTTCGCGCGGGACAACCCGGAAACGTCGGCCTTGTTTGAGATCACCAGACCAATGCGCGCATCAAGACGCCCGTCGCGGATGGCGTCGACCATCGCCTGCAGGTTCGAACCCCGGCCTGAAATCAGCACACCCAGGCACGGTCGTTCAGCGCGCACGTGAGGCCTGTCTCCCATAGCCGGGCTCCTCCCCTGGCGTGTCGCCGATCACAGGCTCCCGTACGCCACGCCGGGCTCTCCGGCAGTGACCCGGCCGATGAGGGCCGCGCGGGACTCTCCGTGCTCCTGCAACATCCCCATCACGCGGTCGGCATCACCCGCGGCGCAGCCGAGGATGAGGCCGATGCCCATGTTGAACGTCCGGTACATGTCGTGCTCCGGCACGCCGCCCAGATCGGACATGTACCGGAAGACGGCGTTCGGCGTCCAGGTCGAACGGTCGATCAGGGCGGCGGTACCCGGCGGCAGGATCCGGGGCAGGTTCTCCGTGATGCCGCCACCGGTGATGTGCGCCAGGCCTTTGACCAGGCCGGCATCCAGCAGCGGCTTCACCACCGGCAGATACGAGCGGTGCACGCGCAGCAACTCGTCCCCCACCGTGCAACCCAGGTCGGCCACGAGCGTCTCGGGGCGAAGCCCCAGCCGCTCGAAGAAGATCGCACGCGCCAGCGAGTAGCCGTTGGTGTGGAGGCCGTTTGACCGCAGGCCCAGGAGGACGTCGCCAGGCTGCAGGCGGTCGCCGGTGATCAGACGCTCGCGTTCGACGACGCCGACGATGAAACCGGCCATGTCGTACTCGCCGTCCGCATAGAACCCTGGCATCTCGGCAGTTTCGCCCCCGATGAGGGCACAGCCGTTCTCGCGACAGGCCGTGGCCACGCCTTCGACGACGTGTGCGGCCACGTCCGGGTTCAGCCGGCCGGCCGCCAGGTAGTCGAGGAAAAAGAGGGGCACCGCGCCCTGCACGAGGATGTCGTTGACGCAGTGGTTGACCAGATCCTGGCCGACGGTGCCGTGCCGGCCGGTCATGAACGCGACCTTGAGTTTGGTGCCGACGCCGTCGGCGCTCGACACGAGGACCGGGTCACGCCAGGCATCACCAAGCCTGAAGAGTCCGCCGAACGAACCGATCGAGGACAGCACACCGGGCGTGAACGTGCTCTTGGCAAACCCGCGGATCCGCCGGACGGTTTCGTTGCCGGCGTCGATATCGACGCCGGAGTTCTTGTAGTCCATGATCGGCTTTCGGCTTTCGGCTTTCGGCTATCGGCTGTCGGCTTCTACCGCTCCACCATCGCCCGGGTGTCGAGCGTCAACGGCAACTGCAGATACTGGGCCTCGTCACGGGGGAACGGCACGGGGTACCGGCCGGTGTAACACGACGTGCAGTAGCGGTCGCGATGCGAGTTCACGGCCTGCAGCAGGCCGTCGAGGCTGAGGTACTGGAGACTGTCGGCCTCGATGTACTTGCGCACCTCGTCGAGCGTGTGCGTGGCGGCGATCAGTTCCGCGCGCCTCGGGGTATCAATCCCGTAGAAACACGGCGAGATCGACGGCGGGCAACTGATCCGGACGTGCACCTCACTGGCGCCGGCCGCGCGGACCATCTTCACGATCTTCCGGCTGGTGGTGCCGCGGACGATCGAGTCGTCGATGAGGACGACCCGGCGCCCCTCCAGGATGCTCCGGACGGGATTGAGCTTCACCTTGACCCCGAAGTGACGGATCGCCTGCGTCGGCTCGATGAACGTGCGGCCGACGTAATGGTTGCGGATCAGGCCCATCTGCATGGGCACGCCCGAGGCTTCCGAGTATCCGACGGCCGCGCAGACGCCGGAGTCGGGGACGGGCACGATCACGTCGGCGGGCACGCCGGATTCCTGGGCGAGCCGCCTCCCAAAGTTGGTCCGGACGAGGTTGACGCTCTCCCCGAACACCAGGCTGTCTGGCCTGGCGAAGTAGACATGCTCGAAGATGCAGTGGCAGGTCTGGGCCGGGGGAAACGGCCGCAGTGATCGCACGCCGTCTGGGCCAATGATCAGCAGTTCGCCGGGCTCGACGTCACGTTCGTAGGTCGCCCCGATGAGGTCCATGGCGCAGGTTTCGGAACACACGACCCAGCCATCGCCGAGACGCCCGAGCGCCAGCGGCCTGAACCCGTGCGGGTCGCGCACGGCCACGAGGCGGTCCTTGGTCATGAACACGAGCGAAAACGCCCCTTGCGCGTGGGACACCGACTCGACGATGGCGTCCTCGACCGAGGGGCCTTTCGCTCGCGCGTACAGGTGCAGGAAGACCTCGGTATCGCTCGACGTCTGGAAAATGGACCCGCGCGAGACGAGATCTTCGCGGAGTTCGCGCTGGTTGACCAGGTTGCCGTTATGGCAGACGGCGATCTGCCCGTGGGCGCATTCGATCAGGATCGGCTGGGCGTTGGCCAGACGGCTGTCGCCGGCGGTCGAATACCGTACGTGTCCAATCGCCATCGAGCCCGCGAGTTCGGCCAGGGAGTGTTCGTTGAAGACATCGGCCACGTACCCCATCCCGCGCGACAACCGCAACCGGATCCCGTCGGACGCGGCAATGCCGGCGCTCTCCTGGCCGCGGTGCTGCAGGGCGTACAGGCCCAGGTAGGCCAGCGTCGACGCCTCGGCGCGGCCATACACACCGAACACGCCGCATTCGTCTTTGAACTTGTCGAGCATCCAGCAATACCGATCTTCCCCGGACCTGAAGGTCCGGGGCTACGTCCTACTCGGAGGCCGCGCTCTGAAGGAAACGCACGCCGACGCCCAGGTCGACCAGGCCCGCCAACGCCAGGGCTCCGCACAGCAACAACCGGGACTCAGCGGGGACGCCGATGACGCCGGTCCAGAACAGCACCGCCAGCACGAGCATCACCATCGCGCTGGCGACCAGGGCGATTCCGAGAATCTGTTTCGACCCGTTCCGTTCCATGGTTCACTCCCGGACGGTCACCGCCGCCCCATCAGGCGGTCCTAATGACGCCCCTGAACGAACACGCGGTCGAACACCGCGTCCACGTGCCGCAACTGGGTGTCGAGGTCGAACAGCCGGTCCAGTTCCCCCGCCGGCAACACGCCTGTGACCTCGGCATCCTGCTTCAGCAACTCGCGGAAGTCCAGGCCTTCGAGCGACGCACGCATGGCGTTGCGCTGCACCCATTCGTAGGCCTGCTCGCGCGACACGCCCTTGCTGGCCAGGGCCAGGAGAACGCCGCCCGAGAACACCACACCGCGGGACAGGTCCAGGTTGCGCCGCATCCGCTCCGGGTAGACCACCATGTCGGCCGCAATCCGCGTAAAACGGCGCAGCATGTGATCGAGGGCGAGGAAACTGTCCGGGAAGATGATGCGCTCGACCGAAGAGTGCGAGATGTCGCGTTCATGCCACAACGCGATGTTCTCGATGGCCGCGCCCAGATTGCCCCGGAGCACCCGCGCCAGCCCGACCACCTGCTCGCATCCGATCGGATTCCGCTTGTGGGGCATGGCGGACGAACCCTTCTGCCCCCGGTCGAACGGCTCCTCGACTTCGCCGATCTCCGTCTTCTGGAGCCCGCGAATCTCGAGGGCGAACTTCTCGAGGGACGCGCCGGTGATGGCCAGCGCGGCCATGAGTTCCGCGTGCCGGTCGCGCTGCACGACCTGCGACGACACCGGTGCGGGCGTCAGCCCCAGCCGGGCGCAGACGTCGTCTTCGATGCCGGGTTCGAGGTGGGCGTAGGTGCCCACCGCACCCGAGATCTTCCCGACTGACACGATCTCGCGGCCACGGCGCAGACGGTCCGCGTCCCGTCCGAGTTCGGCATACCAGAGGGCCAGCTTGAGCCCGAACGTCATCGGCTCGGCGTGGACGCCGTGTGTCCGGCCGATGATGGGTGTCCGGCGATGTTCGTCCGCGCGGCGGCGGACGGCGTCGCGCAGCGCCTCGACGCGGGTCAGGAGGAGATCGCAGGCGTCGCGCAACTGCAGAGCCAGGGCGGTGTCGAGCACGTCGGACGAGGTCAGGCCGAAGTGCAGCCAGCGCGCCTCGGGGCCCACGTGTTCGGCCACGGCCTGGGTGAACGCGATGATGTCGTGTTTCGTGACGAGTTCGATCTCCTCGATGCGCGCCACGGAAAACGCGCCGCGGTCCCTGATGGCGGCCGCGGCCTCCGCAGGCACAAGACCTCTCGCTGCCATCGCTTCCGCCGCCGCCACTTCCACCCGCAACCAGGTCTGGTAGCGGTGCTCATCGCTCCAGATGCGCCCCATGTCGGGGTGCGTGTATCGAGGAATCATGACGTCACCTGCAGCTGCCCGGCCGTAAACGCCAGGTCCTTCACGTCGCCCAGCACCGCGAGCGAGAACGGCCCGGCCGCCAGCATCTCGTGCGCGACCCGCGACACGTCTTCGACCGAGACGCGCGCGATGCCCGAGAGGATCTCCTCCACGTCGAAGGTCTGATCGAAGTACAGCTCCTGACGGGCCAGGTACGCCGCGCGGTGCCACGTGCTCTCGAGGCCGAGCAGCAGTCCGCCCTTGACGTTGTCCTTGGCGCGCTGCAGTTCGTCCGCCGGTACCGGCGTCCGCACGAACTCCTGCACTTCGCTCATCACCACCCGGACCACTTCTTCGACCTTCTCGTTCGCACAGCCCGCATAGATGCTCAGCACGCCGGCGTCGCGGAAGGCGCTGAGGCCGCTGCCGACGGAGTAGGCCAGGCCCCGTTTTTCGCGGACGTGCTGGAACAGGCGCGAACTCATCGACCCGCCCAGCACCGTATTGAGCACGAGCGCGACGTACCGGTCAGGATGCCGGTGCGGGAACGACGCGACCCCCAGGCACACGTGGCTCTGCTCGAGATCTTTCGTGCGGACCACCGCATGGAACGCCGGCGTCGGCACGGACTCGACCACGGCGCTGCCGGCCCCTTCCACCTGCCCGAACGCCCGCTCGACGAGGTCGCGAATCTGCGCGTGCCCGGCGTTCCCGGCCACCGTCACGATCAACTCGCCGGCCGTGTAGGCGCCCCGGAAATACTCCTGCAGCGCGTCTGTCGTCAGCGACGACACACTGTCGGGGGTCCCGAGAATCGGGCGGCCGAGCGGATGGTCCTTCCAGTACCCCTGCAGGAAGAGTTCATGCACGAGATCGTCGGGCATGTCCTCGACCATCTTGATTTCCTCGATGACGACGCTCTTCTCCTTCTCGACGTCCTCGGGCGCAAAGCGCGGATGCAGCACGAGATCAGAGAGAATATCGACGGCCTGGGGCAGGTGCTCGTCGAGCACCCTGATCGAGTAGTTGGCGTTCTCCTTGCCGGTGGACGCATCGATCTGCCCGCCGATCGAATCGGCCTGCTGCGCGATGGCCTCGGCCGACCGCGACGTCGTGCCCTTGAAGAGCATGTGCTCGACGAAGTGGGCGATGCCCGGCCAGCGGTCCCCCTCGTGCCGCGAGCCCCGCGCCAGCCAGACGCCAACGGCCACGGACCGCACGTGCGGCATGGTTTCGGTGAGGAGACGGAGGCCGTTGGGAAGAACGTCGCGGGTCACCATGAAGGAACTACAATCATACTCTGGAAGCCATGACCGCAGCCGTCCCCGTAGCCCTGACCGACCTGACGCTGGCGCAGCTCGAGAGCGCGTTCCAGGAACAGGAAATCCCTGCGTACCGCGCCCGGCAGGTCTTCGGGTGGATCTACCGCCGGGGCGTGTCGGACTTCGCCGCGATGACCGACCTCCCCCAGGCGCTGCGGGCGTCGCTGGCCGGGCATTTCCGCGTGCATACCCTGGTGACGGCACGTCGCGACGTGTCGGCGGACGGCACCCAGAAGTTCCTGCTGGGCCTCGGCGACGGGACGTCGGTCGAAGCAGTGTTCATCCCGGATACCCCGAATCAGGCGTTCTGCGTCTCCACGCAGGTGGGCTGCGCCATGGGGTGCAACTTCTGCCTCACGGCCACCATGGGTCTGGTCCGCAACCTGACCCCGGGCGAAATCGTCGGCCAGGTCCGCCAGCTGGCCGACGCCCTCGACCTCCGCGACAAGACGTTCAGCATCGTCTTCATGGGCATGGGTGAGCCGCTGCACAACTACGACAACACGATGGCGGCCATCCGGATTCTCACCAGTCCTCACGGCTTCGGCATGTCGCCGCGGCGGATCACCGTTTCGACGGTGGGCCTGGTGCCCGCGATCCAGCGGCTCGCCGCCGAGGACGTGATGCCAAACCTGGCGATCTCGCTCCACGCGACGACCGAAACGCAGCGCGCTGCCCTGGTGCCGGTCAACAAGAAGTACGGCATCGACGAGGTGCTGGATGCCTGCCGGGCATTCCCCCTCGGCAAGCGGGACCGCATCACCTTCGAGTACGTCCTGCTGGACGGCGTGAACGACACGCCCGCCGATGCGCACCGCCTGGCCCGTCTGCTCGCGGACATCCGCGGCAAGGTCAACCTCATCCCGCTCAACCCGGCCCCGGGCATCCCGTACGAACGGCCGTCGGACGATCGGATCAACGAGTTCGGCCGCATCCTGGCCGATCTCGGCATCATCGTGTCCGTCCGCAAGAGTCGTGGGCGGGACATCCGGGCGGCCTGCGGCCAACTGGCGGTGGAAGGCAGGAAGAAGTCGCCGGCACAGCGGTTGGCGGAGCAGATCTAGGGGTTGGGGGTTGGGGGTTGGGGGTTGGGGGTTAGGGGCTCGGGGCTCGGGAAAGGCCTCCCCTCCTGCCTACTTGCTACTGACTACTTGTCTCCTGTCACGACGGTCCCCTTCACCGCAGTCCCCACACGATCGATCCGCACGCTCACCCGGACGTTGCGCGGCAGGCCCGCTGCAATCCGCACCTTCAGGAAGTTGTCGGTCAGCACCGTCGTGCCATCGTCGAGCGTCAGACCGGGCCTGGTCGTCTGCAGCATTGAACGGGTGAACTGATCGCCCAACGCGCGCCCGACGTCGCGCAGCCGCCGCGCGCGATCGGTGACGACCAACGACGGCACTTTCGTGTCCATCGCGGCAGCGTCCGTCCCGGGCCGATCCGAGTACGGGAACACGTGCAGTGCCGCCAGCGGCAACGTCGGCAGCACGTCGAGGGCGTGGGCCATGTCGTCGTCCGTTTCGCCGGGGAAGCCGGCGATGACATCGGAACCGATGAACGCGTGGGGGATCCGCGACCTGATTCCGGCCACGAGGCGTTGGAACGACGCGAACGTGTAGGGCCTGCGCATCGCGCGCAGCACGCGGTCGCTCGTGTGCTGCAGGGGCAGGTGGAAGTGAGGCGCGAATCGTCCCGAGCGGGCCACGAGATCCACCAGTTCATCCGGACAGTCCATGGGTTCCAGGGAGCTGATCCGGCAGGTCACGTCACCGGACAGGCCGTCCAGGGCTCGCGCGAGTTCGAGCAGGGACGACGACGGGGCCAGGTCCCGGCCGTACGAACCAAGGTGGACGCCGACCAGCCAGAGTTCTTTGTAGCCAGACGCCGCCAGCCGGGAGGCCTCGGCCAGCACCACGTCCAGGGGACGGCTCCTGGAGGCGCCGCGCGTAGACGGAATGATGCAATAGGCGCAGGTTTCGTCGCAGCCCGTCTGCACCCGCAGCGGGTACGCCGTCCGCCCCATGGCTCCGGGTTCGATTGCCCCGCATCCGCCGGGCCCCTCGCCGAAACGCGCGGCGGTCGTCCGGGGAAACTCGTCATCGAGGCACTCGACCAGCCGGGGCTTGGCGTCGTTGGGCACCAGCCTGATGACGCTGGGCAACCCGGCCAACTGGTCCGGCGTCCGCGTGGCGTAGCAGCCCGTGACGATAATGCGCGCCTTGCTGTTCTGCCTGGCGATGCGGCGAATCACCTGCCGGGCCCCCTGGTCGGCTGCGCCTGTCACCGTGCAGGTGTTGACGATCACCAGATCAGCATCTTCGACCGCCGACTCGACGGCGCCGCGGGCGCGCAAGCCTTCGTCGAACTCGAAGGAGTCTGCCTGGTTCACGCGGCAACCGAAGGTGAGGATGGCGTACTTCATTCTAAGGGGCGAGGGATCCGAGATGACGGAGAACCCGTCAGTAGGCAGTAGTCAGGAGGAAGTAGGGAAGGACGGCTCTCCTCCTACTGTCTACTGACTACTGACTACTGACTACTGACTACTCTTCGAGGGCTATTCCGCCAGCCGCGCGGCGGCTTGCTCCACCTTGTCGGCGAGGCGCGTCTTGTAAGCGTCCACCCGTTCGGCCAGAGCGGGGTCCGCCAGCGCGAGCATCTGAGCCGCCAGCACGCCAGCGTTTGTCGCGCCGGCCTTGCCGACCGCGACGGTGGCCACCGGCACGCCGGGTGGCATCTGCACGGTCGACAACAGCGCGTCGAAGCCCTGAAGCGGCGACGAGTCGATCGGCACACCGATGACCGGGCGGGCCGTGTGGGCCGCCACGACTCCGGCCAGGTGGGCGGCCGCGCCGGCACCCACGATGAACACACGGACGCCGCGCGCGGGCGCTTCGGCCACGAGGCGCTGGACGCGGGCCGGCGACCGGTGCGCCGACGCCACGGTCATCTCGCACGACACGCCCAGCTCGCGCAGGACGTCAACCGCGCCTTTCATGATCGGCGCGTCGGAATCGGAACCCATCAGGATGAGGACGTGAATCGGGGTCATGGTCTGGAACTCCTTAGGCTTGCGGCTCGCGGCTTGCGGCTCGGTGCCGCAGCAGGATGCTTGGAGCCTGCGGCCACCGTCTCCTGCTATCTACTGCCTACTGTCTCCTGTCTCCTGTCTCCTGCCCGCCGTCCTGCACTGCCCGTACGCCGATGTCGCGTCGGCAGAAGGCGCCGTCAAAGGTGACGCGGCCGACCCCGGCGTACGCGCGTTCCCGTGCGGCAGCGAAGGAGGAGCCACGCCCGACGACGGTGAGCACCCGTCCGCCGGTCGTGACGAGATCATCGCCGTTCCGGCTCGTGGCCGCGTGGAAGACCGTCACACCCGGTTCAGCCGCCGCGGCGTCGAGGCCGGTGATGAGTTTACCGGTCTCGAAGGTGTCCGGGTAGCCGCCCGATGCGAGCACGACTCCGACGAACCGATCCTGAACGGTCTTGAACACGCCCGATTCGAGCTGCCCGCGCGCGGCCGCATCCAGATGCGGCAGCAGGGGCTCGGCCAGGGCCGGCAGCACGACCTGGGTCTCCGGATCGCCCATGCGCGCGTTAAATTCGACGACCTTCGGACCGTCAGGCGTCAGCATGAGTCCGCAGTACAGAAATCCCCCGTACGGCCGTCCTTCGGCCTTCATCGCCCGCAAGGTCGGGAACACGACCGACTCGAGGATACGTTCCGACAGCGCCGCGTCGATCAGGGGACTGGGCGAAAACGCGCCCATGCCGCCCGTGTTCGGTCCGCAGTCCCCATCGAAGGCCCGTTTGTGATCTTCGGCGGTCGGCAGCACACGCGCGTGTTCGCCGTCGGTCAGCACGAAGAAGGAGGCTTCGCGGCCGGTCATGAACTCCTCGACAACCATGCGCTCGCCAGCGTCGCCGAAGCGGTGCCCGACCATCATGTCTCTCGCCGCGGTCTCCGCTTCAGCCAGCGTCCCGGCGATGATCACCCCCTTCCCTGCCGCGAGGCCATCGGCCTTGAGGACGACAGGGAACGAAAACACACCGCCTTGGAGGACGGCGAGGGCCTCATCGAGGGAGGAGACCAGTTGGTGGCGGGCCGTGGGAATTCCGTGGCGGACCATGAGGTCCTTGGCGAAGGCCTTGCTGGACTCCAGGGCGGCGGCATCGCGCGTTGGTCCGCACACGAGATGGCCGGCAGCCGAGAGCCGGTCGACCACTCCACGGGTCAGGGGCAGTTCGGGGCCGACCACCGTCAGATCGATCCGCTCCCGGCCGACCAGGCTGACGATGGCGTCCACGTCGGTGGCCTGAACCGGATGGCAGATGGCCGCGTCGGCCATCCCGGCATTGCCGGGTGCGGCGTGGATGTGGCCGTGAGGGACGTCCGTGGCGAGCACCCGGCAGAACGCGTGCTCCCTGGCGCCGGCGCCAATCACCAGAACCCGCATAAATAGAACCCTTTACGAGAATAGTGACCCGAAGATGCGGCCAGATGTGATAGCCTAACATATTCGGAATACGGCCATTTTCCAGATTGTCATCTGGCATCGAGCCACGAAGGGAGTGTGATCACGCGTGGCTGAAGTGAAAGTGCAGGAAGGCGAGTCGATCGAGAGCGCGCTTCGTCGTTTCAAGCGCAAAGTCCAGCAGGAAGATATCATCAAGGACATCAAGAAACACTCGTTCTACCTGAAACCCGGCGACAAGCGCCGGGCGAAGCAGGCATTGGCACGCAAGCGGAGCCGCAAGAAGCTCCGCCGCGAGGTCGAGTAGGTACGTTCGAGGTACGTTCAAGGCGAGGACGGCCCATGGAGTATCAGGACAGAGTCCTGCGTTGCAGCGATTGCGGTTCCGACTTCGTGTGGACGGCTGGAGAACAGGCGTTCTTCGCCGACAAACAGTTCAAGAACGAACCGAAGCGCTGTCGCGCCTGCAAGGCCCAGCGTGGGTCGCGTCAGGCCGCGTCGCACTCCCAGCCGCACGAGCGGGTCGAGACACGGGCGTCTTGCTCGTCGTGCGGCAAGGAGACGACGGTTCCCTTCAGGCCCACTCAGGGTCGCCCGGTGTACTGCCGCGAGTGCTTCCAGCACCGCAAGCCGCACGGCCCCCGGGGAGGGTCCTGACAGCCAGTTCACGTGTTTGACCCGTCCGGGTCCGTGGGTTTACCATCGGGCGCCCGACGGTAGGCGACAAGGTGGGACAGCCCGGCGGCGGCCGCCGGGGCGATCGAAAGGACAAAGGGGATATGCAGATCGACGAACGGAAAGTCGGTGACGTCACGATCCTCGACCTCAAGGGCAAGATGACGCTGGGTGACGGCGACGAAGTGCTGCGCACCAAGATCAACGGCCTGATTCAGGCGGGTGCGAAGAAGATGGTGCTCAACCTCGGCGACGTGCCCTACATCGACAGCGCGGGCCTCGGCGAAGTGGTGCGCACCTACACGACGGTCAGCCGTCAGGGCGGCGCCCTCAAGCTGCTGAACCTGACCAAGCGGATTCAGGATCTGCTGGCCATCACCAAACTGCTCACGGTTTTCGAGACGTTCGACTCTGAAGCCGAGGCGGTCAAGAGTTTCGGCGCCTGACGCCCTGCCGGTCACGCGCTGCATGGCGCGCCACGTGTATCCGAACGAGCCGGCCGGGAGCCCATCGATGACAGCAGGCGCTCCCGGCCGCTCAACGCTGTCCGCGCTGTTTGTCTCGCTGCGTCCGGAGCAGTGGACGAAGAACCTCGTCGTCTTCGCGGGGTTGCTGTTCGGCCTCAAGCTCTTCGACGTACCTGCCGTCGTCCACGCTCTGGCGGCGGCGATCATCTTCTGCGCCCTCTCGGGCGTGGTCTACCTCTTCAACGACATCATGGACCGGGATGCGGATCGGCGGCATCCACTCAAGGCGCGCCGTCCGATTGCCGCGGGCGAGGTGTCGCCCCGCGTTGCGGGAGCGGTGGCGCTGGCGCTCGGCCTTGGCGCCCTGATCCTGGCGTTCGTCCTCGACGCGGGGTTCGGGTGGGTGTCCCTGGGATATCTGACGCTGCAGTTCGCTTACTCCGGACCGCTCAAGCAGATGGTCATCCTGGATGTGCTGACCATCGCCACCGGGTTCGTCCTGCGCGCCGTGGCCGGAGCGGTGGTGATCGGCGTGCCGATCGGGCATTGGCTCCTGTTGGTGACCTTCCTGCTGGCGCTGTTCCTGGCCTTGAGCAAACGCCGGCACGAACTCGTGCTCCTGGCCGACGGCGCAGCGGAACACCGGAAGATCCTCGGGGAATACAGTCCCTACCTGCTGGATCAGATGATTGGCGTGGTCACGGCGTCCACGCTGATTGCGTACACGTTCTCCTGCCTCAGCCCTGAAATCGTCGAGAAGTTCGGGACCGACAAGCTGGGGTTGACCGTCCCGTTCGTGCTGTACGGCATCTTCCGGTATCTGTACCTCGTGCACCGGCGCGAGGGCGGGGGCAGTCCGTCGGAGATGCTGCTGAACGATCGCCCGCTTCTGGCCTGCGTCGCCACCTGGGCGCTGGCCGTGATGATCATCTTGTATCGCCCGTTTGGAGTGTGACATGGCGTCCGAGTTCTCGATCCGATCCGACTCGGTCGATGTCGAGCAGATCATGCAGCAGATCCGTACGCGGATCCGTGAGAAGCGCGGCGTCGACTACACCGAGGACGAGATCCACGAACTGGCCAACATCAAGCTGGAGAAGTTCCTCGACCCGGCCCGGCTGCGGTCGGACCTGCTGCAGCATTACCGGGAGCGGCGCCCCATCCCGCCGGCCAAGGCGTTGCCGGGCATCGAGATCGCGCCGGCACCGGCCAACTACGCGTTCGAGGCGAACGCGCCGTACCAGTCGTCCCGGGGCGCGGCAGGCTGGCTGCTGTTCACGCTGCGGCGGGTGCTGAACCCGCTGCTGAAGCTGTTCATCAACCCGAACCCCATCGTGCACGTGCTCGCGATGCAGAGCGGCATCAACACGCAGACGACGGTGCGCGTCGATCAGCTCGCCGAGCAGTTCCACCGCCTGACGACGCAACTGAACGAGGAGTGGCTGACGCGCGAACACATCCGCCGCGACCTGGAAGCGCTGAACTACGAGATCGCCCACAACCTGGTGCTGGAGATGACCCGCCTCAGCATGGACGTGAAGAACATGAAGATGCGGGTCGAATCGATCTCGAGCCGCCTCGACTTCGCCGAGCGGCGGGCGCGCGCCCTCGAGACCGTGGTGCAGTACCGGCCGGGCGCAGGATCGGCCGCCGAGGCGCCGCGATCCGCCGCCGCGATTCAGAGTCCTGCGGCACCCGCAGCCCCTGCGGTATCCGCAGCGGAGCCTGTGGCGCCGGCCAAGGGAGACGCCCAACGGAAACGCCGCCGCCGCCGCCGCGGGCGCGGAGGGGCATCGGCCCAGGGCCAGCCAGGTGCCGGCGCCGCTGACGCGCCGCAGGACGATCGCGAGGAGCCCCGCGGGCACGACCTGTTCTCCGACGCGCCGGACGCCGGCCCGGCGGGTTCCGACAGCGGACCAGAGGCGGGAGACGGCCCGGGCGACAGTGGATCACCCGACACACCCGAATCGTCGTCGTGAAACTCGCGGTCGTCGTCCAGCGGTACGGCCTCGACATCAACGGAGGCGCGGAACTCCACGCCCGGTATGTGGCGGAACGGCTGGCTCGCCACGCGCAGGTCGAGGTGCTGACCACGTGCGCGCGTGACTATGTGTCGTGGCGCAATGAACACACGGCCGGCGAGGAGTCCATCAACGGGATCACGGTCCGCCGGTTCCCCGTCGAGCGTGAACGTACCCCCGAAGACTTCGGCCGGCAGTCTCATCACGTCTTCGAACGTCCGCATTCGGTGGCCGACGAACTGCGCTGGCTCGACAGCGAAGGCCCGACCTCGCCCGCCCTGATCCGGTACATCCGTGATCACCGGCGCGAGTACGACTACTTCATCTTCTTCAGCTTCCGGTATTACCACGCCTACCACGGATTCCGGGCCGCCCCGGATCAGGCCGTCCTCGTGCCGACGGCGGAGCGGGACGGCGCGATCGGGCTGGGCATCTTCGGCCCCGTGTTCCGGGGTGTACGCGCGCTGATGTACAACTCGTTCGAAGAGCGGGCCATGGTCCAGGCGGTGTCCGGCAATGCCGGCGTGCCGCACGTCATCGTCGGCATCGGCTCCGAAGTCCCGGCGAAGACGGACCCCGGGCGGTTCAGGAAGAAGTTCGGGATCCCGGGCCGGTTCATCGTGTATGTGGGCCGGATCGACGAGAACAAGGGCTGCAAACAGCTCTTCGATTTTTTCCTGCAGTACTCGACGTGGTCGGCGGGAGCGCTCACGCTCGCCCTCATCGGCAAGTCGATCCTGCCGATCCCGGACCATCCGGCCATCCGGCACCTCGGCTTCCTCGACGATCAGGACAAGTTCGACGCGATTGCCGCCTCGGACGCGCTGGTGATGCCCTCGTTCTACGAGAGTCTGTCCATGGTCGCGCTCGAGGCCTGGGCGCTCGGGAGACCCGTGCTCGCCAACGGCCGGTGTGACGTCCTCAAGGGGCAGTGCATCCGGAGCAACGCCGGGCTGTATTACGAGTCCGCCCGGGAGTTCTACGAAACACTGGCGCTGCTGCAGACGCACCGGACGCTGGCCCGCACGCTCGGCGTGAACGGCCGGGCGTACTACCAGCGCCACTACGACTGGCCGGTCATCGAACGCAAGTACACCGACATGTTCGATCGGCTGAAGGAAGAAGACCGTGCGGGCCGGGCCGCCACGCCCCCCGAGCCGCTGCCTGGCTGGTTCGCGCGCCGCCGTTATCGCGAACGGCCCGCCCTGGACGTACTCAAGGGCATTCCCGACGGCCCCGTCGTGAAACGGGAGCGTCGGCGATGAGCGCAAGAGTCCAGGTTCACCAGGTCCTGGCCACCCTCGGCTACGGGGACGCCATCGGTCACGAAGTGCTGGGCATCCAGCGGGTGCTGCGGGCCGCGGGCTACGCGTCGGACATCTTCGTCGACACGGCGGATCCGCGCCTGGAGGATCTCACCCGCGATTTCCGGGAACTGGTGACCGTCAGCGGGCCTGACAACATACTGATTCACCATTTCTCCATCGGGTCGAAGGCCTCCCGCGTCGCCTTCGCGCTGCCGGATCGCATGGTGCTCGTCTACCACAACATCACGCCGCCGGAGTACTTCGTCGACGTGCACAAGCTGCTGGTGCGCCTGTGTTATCACGGCCGCCGCGAACTCAGCGCGTACGTGGACCGGTGCGATCTGGCGCTGGGCGACTCGGAGTTCAACCGGCAGGAACTGGAAGCGCTCGGCTTCCCGCTGACCGGCGTGCTGCCTGTGGTGCCCGACTTCTCGCACCTCGACCTCCCGGCGAACGATCTGATGGCGCGGCAGTTCGACGACGCCTGGACGAACATCATCTTCGTCGGGCGGGTGATTCCCAACAAACGGATCGAGAACCTCATCAAGTGTTTTGCGGCGTACAAGACGCGTATCAACCCGCGGTCACGTCTGCTCCTCGTGGGCTCGTCGGGGGGCTTCGAACGTTATCTGACGATGCTGCAGGACCTGGTGAGCCGCTTGCGGCTGACGGACGTACACTTTGCCGGCCACGTGTCGAACGAAGAACTGGCGGCCTACTATGACGTGGCCGACGTCTTCCTCTGCGCCAGCGAACACGAGGGGTTCTGCGTGCCGCTGATGGAGGCGTTCCACCGCCGGATCCCGGTCGTGGCCTGGGCACGGTCGGCGGTGCCGGCCACCATGGACGGCGCGGGCGTCTTGTACGATCGCGCCGATCCGGAAGAGGTGGCGGCGCTGATTGATCTCGTCGTCAGCGATGTGGCCCTGCAGGAGCGTATTCTGGCCGGACAGGACGCGGCCCTGGCGCGCCTGCAGGCCAGGGACTTCGGTGGGACGCTGCTGCGCTTCGTCGATCAGGTCCTGGAGACGCCGCAGCGGCCGCGCCCGGCCGTCGCGTTCGACTTCTGGCCGCAGTTCGAGTCCACGGAGCGGCTCGAGTACCTCCGCGTGATGCGGCCCGCGCTCTACAAGGCGCTGCCTGCGGCGTCGCGGGCCAGCGGCATCACCGAGTAGGCCGGCGGCGCGATGGTCATCAATCAGTGGGTTCCTGCCGCGCACCGGGGCGACGCCATCGGCGACAGCGCCAGGCGCGTGCGTGACGTGCTGCGCCGGCAGGGGCACGAATCTCATCTGTTCGCCCTGTCGATCGACGACGACATGCGGGACGAAGCACGGCCGTTCGCCGAGGACGAGGCCCGTGGCGGGGATGTCACGATTCTCCACTTCGCGGTACCGTCACCGATGACCGAGGCGTTTGCCGCCTTGCCGCACGGGCGCGTGCTGCAGTACCACAACATCACGCCCGCGCATTTCTGGGCCGACTACCATCCCGGGAACTTCCGGCTGGCCGTGCTCGCCAGGCGGGAACTGGCGTCGCTGGCCGGGCGGACGGATCTGGCACTGGGCGATTCCGAGTACAACCGCCAGGAACTGGCCGGCCTGGGGTTCGGCCGCACCGAGGTCTTCCCGATTGCGGTTGATGTCGAGCGAATCCTGGAGGCGCCAGCGGTTCCGACGCTCGACCGGTGGCTGAACGACGGCCTGACCAACTTCCTGTTTGTCGGCCGCGTGGCCCCCAACAAGCGGCTCGAGGACATCGTCCGGCTCGCGGAGCACTACAAGCGGTACGTGGACGCGTATTACCGGTTCATCTTCGTGGGACGGTACGACGGCGTCCCGCGCTACTACGACACGGTGCGGGCCCTCATCGCGCAACTGGGCTGGCTGCAGGACCGCTTCCTCTTCACCGGTCCCGTGCCCGACCACGAACTCGCCGCCTACTATCGGGCGTCCAGCGTGTACATCTCGATGAGCGAGCACGAAGGGTTCTGTGTGCCGCTGCTCGAGGCGATGGCGGCCGACCTGCCCATCCTGGCGTACGCGAGCACCGCCGTTCCCGATACACTCGGGGGTGCAGGCGTGACGTTCGCGCCCAAGGATTTCGAATCGGCCGCCGAACTGCTGGGCCTCCTGGCATTCGACGATGACCTCAGAGCCCGAGTCATTCAGGGCCAGCGGGAGCGCCTCTCCTGTTTCCGGGGCGACAGGATCGACGCGGCTTGCCGCCGGCTCGTGGAGCAGTTCCAGTGAAGATTGCCTTCGTCATCCAGCGTTACGGGTCTGAGATTCTGGGCGGATCCGAGTACCACTGCCGGCTGATTGCCGAGCGGCTCGCCCAGCGCCACCAGGTGGAGGTGCTGACGACGTGCGCCCGCGACTACATTACCTGGCAGAACGAGTACCCGGAAGGGTCGGATCGGATCCGGGGCGTCACCGTCAGGCGGTTTGCCAACGCACACGCCCGGGACATCGAGTCGTTCAACCGGTACTCCGACTGGATCTTCAACAATCCCCACTCGCGGGAGGACGAAGTCGAGTGGCTTCGGCGGCAGGGGCCCTGGTGCCCGGCGCTGATCGAGTACCTCCAGCGCCATCACGGCGAGTACGACACGCTGATCTTCTTCACGTACCTGTACGCGCCGACGGTGCTGGGTCTTCAGGTGGCGCCGGAGAAGAGCATCCTGGTGCCGACCGCCCATGACGAACCGGCGATCCGGCTGACTCTGTACCAGGACGTCTTCCGCCTCCCGGCGGCGATCGCGTACAACACCGACGTGGAGCGGCGGTTCCTGCGGGGCGAGTTCGCCATCAACGCCGTCAGTGAAGAGACCGTGGGATGCGGGGTCGAACTGCCGCCGCAGGTGCCGAACCGCCAGCGCGCGGACACGGACGACGCGCCGCCGGCGGACGACGACGACGCGGACCAGGTCGAGCAGTCGCCCCGCCCGCGTTCGCACCTCGCAGCCCGGGGCGCGGCATTCCGGCGCCGCCACCGGCTGCACGGTTCGTACGCCCTGTACGGGGGCCGGATCGAGAAGGGCAAGGGGTGCGAAGAACTGGTCGAGTACTTCAGCCAGTACCATGCCGACGGCGGCGAAGCCACGCTCGTGCTGATGGGCGTCAAGCTCATGCCCCTGCCGGAGGAACCCTACATCCGCTTCGCGGGCCTGCTCTCCGAGCGTGAACGCCTGCAGGCCCTCGAGGCGGCCACGGTGGTGATAGTGCCCTCGCCGTTCGAGAGCCTGTCACTGCTGGCACTGGAAGCGTTTGCGGTCGGCACGCCGATCCTGGCCAATGGGCGCAGCGAGGTCGTCGTGGACCACTGCCGCCGCAGCAACGCCGGGCTGTATTACGCGGACAGAGACGAGTTCGGCGAGTGCCTGCGCCTGCTGATGGTCGACGAACGCCTGCGTGCCGGCATGGGCCGCAACGGACGGGCGTACATCCGCGAACACTACCGGTGGGACATCATCATGGGCAAATACGAGCGGATGATGGCTCGCGTCAGGGCGTAGTCTTTTTCTTCGGACGGATGTCGTAGCGCTTGATCATCTCGTTCAGCGTGGTGGGTTTGATCCGCAGCAGTTCGGCCGCCCGCTTCTGGACACCGTCCGCGCTGTCGAGGGTGGACTCGATCAACCGCTTCTCGAAGTGGGTGACGACGTCCCGGAACGAGATCCCGTCTGGCGGGACGACCACCTCGGGCACGTGGAACACCGATTTCCGGCGGACCTGCTCCGGGATCATCTCGACGCCGATGCGCCCGCCCGGCGACAGCACCACGGCCCGCTCGATGACGTTCTCGAGTTCCCGCACGTTGCCTGGCCAATCGTAGTCCACGAGCATGTCCAGGGCGTCGGGCGAAATCTCGAGGCCGGGCTTGCCGTTCTCTTCCCCGTACTTCTGCAGGAAATGCTGGACCAGCAGAGGTACGTCGTCGCGGCGTTCGCGGAGCGCCGGCAGCGGGATCGTGATCACGTGCAGCCGGTAGTACAGGTCTTCGCGGAACCGTCCGTCGTCCACCATCCGCCGCAGATCCACGTTGGTGGCCGCGATGATCCGCACGTCCACCTTGATGGTGTCGACGCCGCCGAGGCGCATGAATTCCCGTTCCTGAATCACGCGCAGCAGCTTCGGCTGCGTCTCGATGGGGATGTTGCCGATCTCGTCGAAAAAGATGCTGCCGCGGTCAGCAACTTCGAACAGCCCCTTCTTGGGGTACACGGCCCCCGTGAACGCGCCGCGGACGTGTCCGAACAGGTTCGATTCGAGCAGGTCCGGGGGCAGGTTGCCCGAGTTGACGGTGACGAAGGCCCGGTCGGCCCGGGCGGAGTGGGTGTGCAGCGCCCGTGCGACCAGTTCTTTCCCCGTGCCGCTCTCACCCTGGATCAGGATGGTCGATCGGCTGGGAGCCGCCTGGATGATGAGGTCGAACACCTGCCGCATGCGGGGGCTGCGGCCGATGATGTTGTCGAACTTGTGGTACCGCTCCTGGAGGTTCTGGCGCAGAACGCGGTTCTCGGTTTCGAGGCGCTTGCGCTCGACGGCGTTCCGGAGCACCACCAGCACTTCGTCGTTCTTGAACGGCTTCGTGATGTAATCGAAGGCGCCACGTTTCATCGCGGCGACGGCGGTGTCGACCGAGGCGAAGGCGGTGATCATGATGACCGCCATCTCGTCGTCGAGTTTCTTCAGTTCGTCCAGGACCGACAGCCCGTCCATGTCCGGCATCATCACGTCCACGATGGCGGCATCGACGGGCGTGGACCGGGCGTACTCGAGGCCTTCCGGGCCGCTCGACGCCAGGCGCACGTCGTAGCCCTCGCGGGTCAGGAGCGTCTCGAGCACTTCACGCATGATCTCTTCGTCGTCGATGACGAGGATCGTACCCAACCGTGTCATCAGTGTGCGCCTATCGACCGTCCGCGCCGCCGGCGGTGGCGCGCCGGACGGCGGGACTGGAGGGGAACGTCAGCGTGAACCGCGTGCCTTCACCCACGCGGCTGTCGCAGGCCATGGAGCCGTCGTGCTCGCGCACGATGCCGTACGTGATCGACAGTCCCAGGCCGGTACCCTGGCCCAGGGACTTGGTGGTGAAGAACGGATCGTAGATCCGCGACAGGTGCTCGGCGGGAATCCCGGCGCCCGTGTCGCCGACCTGCACGGTCACGGTATCGTCCTCGGCGCGCGTCGTAATCGACAGCCATCCCCCCTTGGGCATGGCATCGCGGGCGTTGATGAAGAGGTTCAGGAACACCTGCTGCAGCTTGTGTTCGATGCCCGCGACGATAGGCGCCGACGGCGAAAGATCCCGGCGGACCTGGATGTTGACGGCTTTCAGCTGGTGTTCGAGGAGCGACAGCACGTCGTTGATGACGGCGTTCACGTCGATCGGCCCGCGCTCCTGGACGGCGTGCCCGCCCCGCGCCAGCGTCAGCAGGCCGTTGACGATCTTGGCCGCGCGGAATGTCTGGCGCTCGATCTTTTCCAGAATCTTCGTGTCGGGCGCATCGGGATCGGCGCGCTCGAGCAGCATCTGGGTATAACTCGAAATGCCGGTGAGCGGCGTGTTCACCTCGTGCGCGACGCCGGCAGCCAGCAGGCCGATCGACGCCATCTTGTCGGCGATCTGCAACTGCTCTTCGAGGTGCGCGCGGGCGGTGACGTCCTCGAACGCGAGGATCCACCCGCCGTCCGTTTCGGACGACAGCTGGCCCTGCAGCGGCACGACGGCGACGTTCACGAGAAGCCCGTGATCGGTGCGGCCGGCGGACATCGCCAGCGGCACGCGGTACAGCTCCGCGCCTTCGGGCGACTCCAGCCGCGCCGCCCGCAGCGCGTCGAACACCGTGGACGGCATGACCTCCGCCAGGGTCCGGCCCACGGCCTCCTCGCGGCTCAGGCCGCACAGGGCTTCGAGGGCACGATTCCAGCGTACGACACGCTCGTCGGGCCCGACGACGGCAAGCCCTTCGTCGAGCGACTCCAGCACGTTCTCGTTGAACTGCCGCATCCGTTCGACCTGGTCGGCCTGGTGCCGGACCTGCTGGTACAGGCGGCCGTTCTCGAGGGCCGTGCCGACCTGCGCCGCCACGGCCACCAGCAACGCCGTGTCCTCGCTGCTCAGCGGTTCCGACCGATCCTTGCGACCGATGGCCAGCACGGCAATCGTCGCCTGCTTCGAGACGCAGGGCACGAAGTAGTACACCCCGCGATCCCGCCAGTAGTCCACCTCGTCCGCCGCGAATCGCCGGATGGTGAGCGGGTCGTCCAGGGCCACGACCTGCCCGCTCTCGATGCGCCCGCCGATCCCGGACGACGCCTGCAGCCGCGGCGGAGCCGACACGAATCCGTGAGACCGAAGCGGCGAATAATCGCTGCCGTCGTCGCCGCGGAGCATGATCGACATGCGGTCCACGACGAGCGTCTCGGTGACGCGTGTCACCAGGCGCTCGGCCAGCCGCGCGATGTCGAGGTCGGTGCTGAGGTCCCGGGCAAACCCCACGAGTGCCCGGCGGTAGTCGTACCGATCGCGGTAGAACACCCGATCCATCGCGGACTGGATGACGTCCTTGACGGGCCGCGCCAGCAGGACGACCACCGACGTGGCCAGCACGGCGACCACCGTGTTGTAGCGCGGGTTCTGGTGGACGAAGACCCAGCCGGCCAGCCGGAGCAGGATGGCGTACACCGCAGCCACGGCCGAGAGGGCCGCGACGTACACCAGGCTGCGCTTGACGATCACCTCCACGTCCATCAGGCGGTAGCGGATGATGGCCGACGCAAAGGCCAGGGGCACGAGACCCAGCGGGATGGCCAGCAGTTCCATCCGGATCGACGGGGTCGCCCCCAGCACGAAGGGCACCGCGTAGCCGACGGCAAACGGCCCCCCGCCCAGGAGCGTGCCCCACACGATCCAGCGCAGCTGCCGCCGGGCGGTGACGGACCGTGCGTGCCGAAGCGCACCAAGCATCACCAGCAGCGCGGCGGCAATGCAGGCCGCGAGGTACGCCGGCTCTGCGCGGTCGAGCACCGTGATGACCGTCAACAGATCCGAATTGGCGTCGAGGCGCACGACGGCAATGACGCGGGCCGCCAGCATGAGGAGGGCCGGCGCGTAGAGCAGAGGCAGCACGCGCGAACCGACCGGCGTCCGGGCCCACGCGCGGCTGCGGTCCGGGAACACGAGCGTGAAGTGCAGCAGGAGCGGCGGCAACACGAGCACCGCCACGGCGTCGGCCCAGTAGAACAGCCAGTCGAGGACGTCAAACCGCCCGGCAAACGAAAACGTGAAGACCCCGAAGAAGGCGACCGACAGCCAGAAGAAGTGCAGCGACGAGTGGTCGGCCGGACGACGGAGCCGAACCATCGCGCCCACCAGCAGCGTGAAGATCCCCACCGCGGCCAGCACAAAATACAGGACGCTGTTGCCCTGCGGGATCGGAGCCAGACGCACCTGCACCAGTTCGCGCGTCCCCAGCCGGAGCAGCGTGTAGGTGTGCGGCGTGTCCCCCGACGACTCGTGGGCCACATCCACCACATCGCCTGCGCTCTCGACCGGCCGGCCGTCGATGGCCAGCAGCACGTCGCCCACGCGCACACCGGCCCGGGCCGCGCTCGATGTCTCGCTGAGCTCAGCGGCGGTCACGCCTTGCGACCGCGTCACCCACAGGACTCCATCCTCGAGTTCCTGCCACGTCGCGCGGACAGCCACGTTCGCAACGCCAAGGACCAGCAGGACAACGACAACACCAAATGCGGAGAACCAGCCCCAGGGTGAAGCACCTCGCGCGGTGCCACCACCCTGTCGCCCCTCGTCTGCCCGCATCTGATTGTCTGGCATTGGTTTAGAGCCCGAACTTATGCAGCGGGTACTCAAGCAATCGACATACCATCATCAGGTAGCTGACAAGTCACAATAAACCATTCACAAACAGCCACTTACGAGCGATGAGCATGGCTCTGAATGGCAACTTATACAACATACCGGATCTGTGCTCCAATCTTCCGGATAACTCAGGGACCAAGGGCTCAAACCGGAGGGACGTGCAGGGGGATGCTGTCAGAGCCGGTCTGGAGACACGAGTCCCCGGGGCCGAGGTGTCGCGGTCAGAACCGGACGCGAACGCCCCCGACAATCCGGGTCGGCGGGCGGACGACGAGGAGTTCGTCGAAGACGGAACGCTCACCGAGCGGATCGCGGAAGAGATTGCGTACCGCGACAAGAACCTCCCAGTCAGCGGACGTAAAGCTCATGAACGGGAGGCCCTGGTTCAACTGGACGTCGAAGCGGCTGTCGAGGCCCGCGGGCTCGTCCCCTGCGTCCTCGCGAGAGAACGCGGTATTGATTCGATAGAGCACATACAGGCGTGTCGCGGTCTGGGGGATATCTGTCTGCAGCGACGTCGTGAGGTCGTGGAACTGTTCGATCCCGGTCGTTCCCTGCCAGGCGGGGGCGTTGACGCCATCCGCGAATGCCTCCCATTTCGTCGTGGTCCTGGAATAGTCTACGGCGCCGCGCAACCCGCGGATGATCGGGCGGCTGAGGCTCAGGCTCCAGCCGTGTGCGCGGGGGTCACCGACCGTTGCCACGTAGTAGTGGCCGAGGCTCGCCGCGGGACGATCAAAGGTTGCGGCGGCGAAGACGGCTCCCATCTGGTCGTTGGTCCGCTGGTAGAACGTCCGGAACCCCACGACGAACTCCTGGGCGATCCGTTCGATGGCCAATTCCAGATGGTCGGTTCTCTGCGCACGAAATCCGATCGGTTCCGACCATGCCGAGAAGCTGCGCCGGGCCGGCAGCCACGCCCCGTCATCGACGCTGCCGGCGGAGGGAATCAGTTCATCGGCCCCCGGCGCTGTGGCATACCGGGCCACGACGGCGCGCACGCGATACTGTCTCGCCGGCGTGATGGTGACGGCCACGCGGGGGCTGAGCAGCGAGTCGGTGGTCAGGTAGTCCTGCCAGGCGTAGGCCAGGCCGTAGTTCAGCGACACGCGCCTGCCCAGCGTCCACTCGTCGAAACCGTAGACGGAACCGGTTGCGCGGGAACCGCTCCGCAGGGCGGCTCTGCCGAGCAGGTTGAGCGGCTCGAGCTGCTGCGCGCCGTACGCGGCGCCACCCGAGTATCGATGCGCGCCGGCGATGCGGCCGCTGAAGGCGCCCGCCAGGTACCATGAACCGACGTCCCCCTGCTGCATCGATCCGCGGACGGCCCACTGCCCGAACCGCCCCACCGGGGCCCCCAGGACGATGTAGGCGAAACTGGCCGAGGCGAAGGACTCGGGCGACTCCGGCCCGGACATGCCGCCAAAGGCACCGGTCGTGACCAGGTTGACCTGACCGGTCAGGGGCAGGTCCGACAGGAGCGACGACGCGAAGCGGAGCGACGAATCAAACGCCCGGCCGAACCGGCTGCCCTCGTCCCGGGCGGGCCGCTCGGCGTTGACGGCCGGCGCCTGGGCCGTGTCCACGGTCTTCAGCACGCTGCGCTTCAGGTGGCGCAGGCGCCAGGCGGTTTCGGTGTGGTCGTGCGACGGCAGGTCCGCGAGCGTGGCCGGCCCTTTCGCGGCAGCGGGTGTGGCGTCGAACGGCGACAGGCCGGCCGTGAGCACGGCGGGCGTGCTGCCGCCAGTCTGAACCGCCAGGGACTGCAGGGCCACGGACACCATGGCGGGCGACCCGCCACGCACGTCCACGACCTGTCGTCTCGAAGGCGCGAAGCCGTCCAGATGGACGCGCACGGTGTAGGCCCCCATCGGCAGGGCATCAAGGCTGAACCGGCCGTCCCGCCCGGACAGGGCGAACGCCACGGTTGAACCGAGGGCCGACACCATCGCGCCGGCAAGCGGCGCGCCCCGCGTGTCGAGGACGACGCCCTGGATGGCGCCGTGGGCCGCGGTCGCGAGGGTCAACTGGGCTGAAGGGATCTTGACCGTGGCGTGCTGAGCGGACACCGGGAGTGCGACGACGACGAGAATCAGGACGGCAGCCGGAACCACGACCGTGGATAGGCGTGTCATCATCGCTCGACTCCCCATCACGCGCCCACGTGTTCCGCGACCGGATCGCGGAACACGTGCACGCGTTCGTGCAGCGCGGTGACGAACGGGGCCGCGGGGCCCCGACCGATTACGAACCGACCGAGAACGGTACGTTGTGCGTGATCGTCGAACCGGCCAGCTTGTCCGTCACCTTGATCTCGAGGCGGTAGTCGCCCTCGGGGAAGCTCCCCAGGGGCACGGACTGCCCGGCAACGAGCTGGTGACCGACGGCCGGATCGAACTGCGGCGGCAACGTCGTGGCGTTGAAGTTCTGCGGATTGGTCTTGTTGAAGAACTTCTCGCCGTTCGGCTCCGTGGCGACCTTCTGATAGAACCCGTACTCCACCGAGACGTCCGGCTTCTTGCTGGCGTCGTCGGCCTTGGAGTTGTAGATGATGAAGACGACCGACAGGTCGCTCTTCTTCAGGAGCTTGCTCGACGGCATCGGCGTGATCTTGGTCGTGCCGAGCGTGTACGGCTGCTCCCGCTGTTCCTGCGGCGTCAGCGGCGAGGTCAGCGGCGACACGTCCGCCGCGAGGATGATCGAACTGGTGGCCAGCGTCCCGTTCCAGAAATCGGGAACCAGCAGGGCCTGCTTCAGCAGGGCCGTCTTGTAGACGGCGTTCTTGACCTTCTTCTCGATCGGGGCCCGTTCCTTCAGAACGATGAGCACGTCGAACTCGCCAGCCGGCACGGTGAACGCACGGCTGAACCGGAACGGCTGTCCAGGTTCCGGCGTACGCAGGTCGACCGCGAACGCGTCTTCGAAGGCGTATTCAGGACGCTTGTTCTTGTCCTTCTTCTCGTCCTTCTTCTTTTCCGTCGCGTCGGCGGGCGGCGGGGCGGCGACGGGCGGATTCTTGGCCACAACCCGCAGGTACATCGTCAAGTTGGCGGGCGGCGCAGACTCCGCCGGAATCGCCAGCGTGAACGGCACGTACATCTTGCCGTCCTGGGCTTTCAGGAAATCGTTCGAAAACGTCATCGTGAAGTCCGCAGGCGCCGTCTGGCCGGCGGCCACCGCGTCCGCGATCTTCAGCACGGCCTGGAGTTCCTCCTGCTGCGCCTTCACGAGTTTCTTATCGGGTTGCTGCTGCGCAAAAACGGGGTCCATCGGCGCCGCGGACGCTACGAACAGCGCCACCGCAAACGACGCCAACACCCACCGACGGATATGCATGATGACTATTCCCCCACTATGCCTTCCACCATGGTCAGGCTACCCGCTCATGATAGGCCCAACCCTCAATCGTGTCAAAGTTTACGGCCCGATTCCGTCATCGTCGCTATGATAGGATCGACCCTCGGCGGGTGCCCCCCGAAGCCCCAGTTCCGCGAGGAGACGGGAGCGTCTCATGTTCAATGATGTCCTGGTCATCGTGCTGGCGGGAGGTGTCGGCGAGCGCCTGTCTCCCCTGACCCGCGAACGCGCCAAACCGGCCGTGTATTTCGGCGGCCCGTACCGCATCATCGACTTCGTCCTGAGCAACTGCGTCAACTCGGGGCTGCGGCGTGTCTTCATCGCCACCCAGTACAAGTCCCTGTCGCTCAACCGCCACATCCGGCAGGCCTGGAGCGTAGTCTCGGAGGAATTGGGCGAGTTTATCGAGATTCTCCCCCCGCAGAAGCGGGTCAGCGACGACTGGTACCTCGGCACGGCCGACGCGGTCTTCCAGAACCTGTATTCCATCGAACGTGAGGCCCCCCGCTACGTCGTCGTGCTGGCGGGCGACCACGTCTACAAGATGGACTACCAGAAGATGGTGGCCTTCCACATCGAGCGTGGGGCGGGCCTGACGATTGCCGGCATCGAAGTCCCACGCGCCGAAGCCAGCCGGTTCGGCGTGCTCCAGGTGGACCCGGACCTGCGCATCGTGGGCTTCCAGGAAAAACCGGCGGATCCGGCGATCATGCCCGGCACGGCCGACCTCGCGCTGGCGTCGATGGGCATCTACGTCTTCGACACGGCCGTCCTCATCGACGCCCTCAATGCGGACCGCTTGCGGAACACGTCGTACGACTTCGGCAAGGACATCATCCCGGCCCTCGTCGGCGCCGGGGACGTGCCGGTGTTCACCTACCGCTTCTACGACGAGAACCGGAAGGCCGCCAAGTACTGGCGCGACATCGGCACGCTCGACGCGTTCTACGACGCCAACATGGACCTGGTCCACGTGAACCCGGAGTTCAATCTGTACGATGCGTCGTGGCCGGTCCGGACCTACCAGCCACAGGCACCGCCCGCCAAGTTCGTGTTCGCCGAAGAAGGCTCGCGATGCGGCCATGCCCTCGACTCGGTGATTTCGGCCGGATGCATCGTCTCGGGCAGTCGCGTCACCGGCAGCATTCTCAGCCCGAACGTGCGGGTCCACAGTTTCTGCACGATCGAAGACAGCATTCTCATGCCGGGCGTGAAGGTGAACCGCCACGCCCGGATCCGCAGGGCCATCATCGACCGCGACGTCGAGATTCCACGCGGAGCTTCCATCGGGTTCGACCCGGAGGAGGATCGCCTCCGCCACACGGTCAGCGACGAGGGGATCGTCGTGGTCACGGTCGGCGAAACGCCGCTGATCGCGCCCATTCCGGCCGCGGCGCTCAGCCTCGAGCAGGAGGCGGACCGACGCGACTGACGGGTCGGGTTGCGGTTCAAGTGTTGTGGGTCTGTTTATCAAGGACGGGCGTGACACGCGTGATCGGCGGGCAGATGTCCGCCGTCACCGCCGCGTGCGGGTCCGGCTGCAGTCATCGAGGTAGGACATGACGATCGTACACGTTCACGGACGGGAGATTCTCGACTCGCGCGGCAATCCGACAGTCGAGGTTGACATCACACTGGCAGACGGGGCGTTCGGGCGGGCGGCCGTCCCGTCCGGCGCGTCGACGGGCGAACGCGAGGCCCTCGAACTGCGCGACGGCGACAAACGGCGGTACGTCGGGAAGGGCGTGCGCACGGCGGTTGGCCATGTCAATGGCGACATCCGGGGCGCGATCACGGGGCGCGATCTGGACCAGCGGGCGCTCGACAACGCGCTGATTGCCCTCGACGGCACCGCCACCAAGAGCCGCCTGGGCGCCAACGCCATGCTCGGCGTGTCGATGGCGTTCGCGAAGGCGTCCGCCGCCAGTACGCGCCAGCCGCTCTACCGGCACCTCCGGGCGCTGTTCGGCCAGCCGGACGCCGGGGACTGGATCATGCCGGTCCCGATGATGAACATCCTCAACGGCGGGGCGCACGCCGACTCGACGGTGGACATCCAGGAGTTCATGGTGCTCCCGCTGGGCCTCCCGTCGTTCGCCGAAGGCCTGCGCGCCGGAGCCGAGGTCTTTCACGCCCTCCGGTCCATCCTGAAGTCCCGCGGCTTCTCCACCGGCGTCGGCGACGAAGGCGGTTTCGCACCGAATCTGTCGTCGAACCAGCAGGCGGTGGACCTGGTCCTCGAGGCCATCGAGAAGGCCGGCTACAAGGCCGGCCGCGACATCTGCGTGGGTCTTGACGTGGCGGCGAGCGAACTGTGGGACGACACCGCGCCGCGCTCCACGCCGTGGGATCCCCCGGCCGACGGTGAAGGACGGTACCTGTTCAAGAAGTCCGGCGACACCCCGCGTTCATCGACCGCCATGGTGGACCTGTATGCCGGCTGGGTCGCCCAGTACCCCATCGTGTCGATCGAGGACGGACACGCCGAAGGCGACTGGAACGGCTGGAAGGCCATGACTGACCGCCTCGGTTCGCGCGTGCAGGTGGTCGGCGACGACGTCTTCGTCACGAATCCCGCCATCTTCAAACAGGGCATCGAACGAGGCATCGCCAATTCGATCCTGATCAAGCTCAACCAGATCGGGACCGTCTCCGAGACGCTCGATTGCATCGCGATGGCTCACGCCGCCGGCTTTACGACCGTCATTTCCCACCGCTCCGGCGAAACGGAAGACTCGACGATTGCCGACCTGGCCGTCGCGACGAGCGCAGGCCAGATTAAGACGGGCTCGGCCAGCCGCTCCGATCGGGTTGCCAAGTACAACCAGTTGCTGCGCATCGAAGAAGAACTCGGGGCGGCGGCCCGGTACGCCGGCCGCAGCGCCATCCACCAGCTGCGCGGGGAGGCATGACCCCATGGACGCCAAGCAGCTGACATACGGCCCCGACGATCTCGCGTCGTGGGCTCCCGCTGCCCAGCTCGGCACCCCCGGTACGTTCCCGTTCACACGTGGCATCCAGCCAACGATGTACCGGGGGCGGCTGTGGACGATGCGGCAGTACGCCGGGTTCGGCACCGCGAAGCAGTCGAACGAGCGGTATCGCTACCTGCTCGACCAGGGGGTGTCGGGGCTGAGCGTCGCCTTCGACCTCCCCACGCAGATCGGATACGACTCGGACAGTTCCCTCGCCCTCGGCGAGGTGGGCAAGGTGGGCGTGGCCATCGATTCCATCGAGGACATGGCCCAGTTGTTCGACGGGATTCCGCTCGGCAAGGTGTCGACATCCATGACCATCAACGCGACGGCCAGCACCCTGCTGGCGCTGTACGTCGCGGTGGCACGGCGCCAGGGCGTGGCCCCGAAGGACCTGTCCGGCACGGTGCAGAACGACATCCTGAAGGAGTACGTCGCCCGGGGCACCTACATCTACCCGCCCCGGCCGTCGATGCGCCTCGTGACAGACATCTTCGCGTTCTGCCAGCGTGAGGTGCCGAACTGGAACACGATCTCGATCAGCGGGTACCACATCCGCGAAGCGGGTTCGACGGCGGTCCAGGAAGTCGCCTTCACGCTCGCCGATGGCATCGCGTACGTGCAGGCCGCACTCGACACGGGCCTCGACGTCAACGCGTTCGGCCAGCGGCTGTCCTTTTTCTTCAATGCCCACAATGACTTCCTGGAGGAGATCGCCAAGTTCCGCGCGGCGCGCCGCCTGTGGGCCACCATCATGCGGGACCGGTTCGGCGCCACCAACCCGCGGGCGCAGCAACTGCGGTTCCACACGCAGACAGCGGGCAGCACGCTCACCGCCCAGCAGCCCGACAACAACATCGTCCGGGTGGCGATTCAGGCCCTGGCCGCCGTCATGGGCGGCACGCAGTCGCTCCACTGCAACAGCCGGGACGAAGCCCTGGCGCTCCCGACCGAGGCATCGGCGGCGATTGCCCTGCGCACGCAGCAGATCATCGCCTACGAGTCCGGCGTCGCGAATACGGTCGATCCCCTGGCGGGGTCGTACGCCATCGAGACACTGACGAACCAGATCGAGGCGGGCGCCGTCGACCTGCTCGCCACCATCGACAAGATGGGCGGTACGCTGTCGGCCATCGAGGCCGGGTTCATCCAGCGCTCGATCCAGGAGGCGGCGTACCAGACGCAGAAGGCGATCGACGCCGGCACCCAGGCGGTCGTGGGTGTCAACAAGTTCACGTCCGACGACAAGGTCGCCGTGGACCTGCTCCGAATCGATCCGTCGGTCGAGCGTGAGCAGGTGGACCGGATCCGCCAGCTTCGCGCCAGCCGGAGCCAGTCCGACTGGACCGCCGCAATGGCCGACGTCGCTCGCATCGCCAAAGACGGGTCCAACCTGATGCCGGCCCTCATCACCGCCGTCGAGGCGCGGGCCACCGTGGGTGAGATCTCGAACACGCTGCGCGAGATCTTCGGCGAGTACCGGGAGGCGATGCTCGATTAGGGACCGGGGATTGGGGGTTGGGGATTGGGGGTTGGGGAAGAACGGTGGATGTCCCCACGCCCCACGCCCCACGCCCATGCCCCTGGCCGATGGCCACTGGCTTCATCATGCCCCTTGCTCAAGATTCCGAGCCCCGAGCCCCGAGCCCCGAGTCCCGAGTTCTGCTTCGCGTCAGTAACCTCACCGTCGAGTTCCCGGTCGAACGGATGGGAACCGTCAGGCCCGTGCGCGCAGTCGACCAGGTGAGCTTCTCCCTGGCCGCGGGCGAAACCCTGGGCCTCGTTGGCGAATCGGGCTGCGGCAAGTCCATGACGGCGTTGTCGGTCCTCGGCCTCGTGCCTCCGCCCGGTCGAATCACCGCCGGCACCGTCGAGTTCGAAGGACGAGATCTCCTCAGACTGAGCGAGCATGACCGCCGCGCCGTGCGCGGTGCCCGGATCGGGTTCGTCTTCCAGGAGCCGGCAACGGCCCTCAACCCGGTCTTCACGGTTGGCGACCAGGTTGCGGAAACACTCGTCGTGCACCGCCAGGCCTCCCGGGCGGAAGCTCACCGGCGGGCCGTAGCCCTGCTCGACGCCGTGAGAATCCCCCAGGCGGCGGCGAGGGCCCTCGATTATCCGCATCAACTGTCCGGGGGACAACGCCAGCGCGTGCTCATCGCTGCGGCCCTGGCCTGCGGCCCGTCCCTGCTCATCGCCGACGAACCGACCACGGCTCTCGATGTTACCGTTCAGGCGGAGGTTCTCGACCTCCTGCGTGCGATGCGCGCGCAGTTTCAGTTGGCCCTGCTCATCATCAGCCACGATCTTGGTGTCGTCTGCGAACTCGCCGACCGCGTAGCCGTCATGTACGCCGGGCGCATCGTCGAGGACGGCCCGACGGGCGGCGTCCTTACGTCTCCATGTCATCCGTATACGCACGGGCTGCTGGCGTCGGTGCCAGGTGCGGCCGCCGGGGGGCGACTGCACGCCATCCCGGGCTCGGTGCCGGACATGGCGGCGCTGCCGGCAGGGTGCGCGTACGCGCCGCGCTGCCCCGACCGCCTGGCCGAGTGCGACGAAGGACGGCCCGGGCCGACCACACCAACTGAGGCACGAACCGTGCGCTGCTTCGTCCACGGCGGAGCCAGGTGATGGCCCTCGTCGAGGTGCGCGGCCTTGTGAAGAGCTACACGCGCAGGACGGCTCCCTGGTCCCTGCCGCTCACCGTGAACGCGGTGGACAGGGTCAGCTTCAGCATCGCAGCGGGCGAGATCCTGGGCCTGGTGGGTGAATCGGGCTGCGGCAAGACCACGACCGGCCGCTGCGTGCTGCGGCTGGTCGAACCGTCAGCCGGAGAGGTCATGTTCCGCGGAGAGTCCGTGCTGGCCGCTTCGCCGGCACGGCTCCGTGAACTCCGCCGGCACATGCAGATGGTCTTCCAGGACCCGTCATCGTCGCTGAATCCACGTATGCGGGCCGCCGCGATTGTCGAAGAAGGGCTGACGATCCACATGGTGGGCACGCCCGGTGAACGACGGGCCCGCGTCGCGGAACTGTTCGATCTGGTCGGGATCGATCCGGCCCTGGGAACCAGGTATCCCCACGAGTTCAGCGGCGGCCAGCGCCAGCGTATTGGCCTTGCCCGGGCGCTGGCGCTCGGGCCGTCGTTCCTCGTCGCGGACGAACCCGTGTCGGCACTCGACGTCTCGGTCCAGGCCCAGGTCATCAACCTCCTGCTGGACCTGAAAGACAGGCTGGGCCTCACCATCCTGTTCATCGCGCACGACCTGCGGCTGGTCCGGCATGTGTGCCAGCGTGTCGCGGTGATGTATCGCGGGCGGATTGTGGAAGTCGGCAGGGCTGCAGACGTCTTTGCCGAACCAGCCCACGCGTACACACGGGCACTGCTGTCGGCGGTCCCGGCCATCGGGGAGGAACGCCGACCTCCGCGCGTCGCGTTCGACCAGACCCAATTCCACCCCGACAGAGAACTGCAGGAAGTTGCCCCGGCACACTGGGCGCTCGGTTAGGGGCTGGGG
>CAYJPV010000048.1:0-31285 GCA_964372095.1 uncultured Vicinamibacterales bacterium
GCCCCCAGCCCCTAGTCTACCCTCTCAAACACGCCGGCCGCGCCCATGCCGCCGCCAACGCACATCGAGACCAGGCCGTACCTGACTGCACGGCGCCGCAACTCGTAGATGATCGACGCGGAGAGCTTCGCGCCCGTACACCCCAGCGGGTGACCCAGCGCGATGGCGCCGCCGTTGACGTTCAGGCGGTCGTCGGCAATGTGCAGTTCCAACTGGCAGGCGAGCACCTGCGACGCGAACGCCTCATTCAGCTCCACGAGGTCGATCTGGTCGAGCGTCAGGCCGGTCCGCTGCAGGACCTTCCGGATGGCCGGGACCGGGCCCAGGCCGAACCGCTCGGGTTCCACCCCGGCCGTCGCGTACCCGGCGAACCGTGCCATCGGCCGGAGGCCCAGTTGTGCGGCGCGTTCGCGTGACATCACGACCACGGCGGCCGCGCCATCGCTCATCTGCGACGAGTTGCCGGCCGTCACGGTGCCTTGCGCGTGGAACGCTGGCTTCAGTTTCGCGAGGGCGGCCGGCGAGGTGTCGCGCCGCGGTCCCTCGTCCACGTCGAAGACGAAATCCCGGGACTGCGGGCCGTTCGGCCCGCCAGGTTCGACGGTCCTGACGGGTATGGGCACGATTTCGTCTCGGAAGCGGCCCGCATCGATCGCGGCGAGCGCCCGCGCGTGGCTCCTGACCGCAAACGCGTCCTGCGCTTCCCGAGACACGGATGATTCGCGGGCGTGCCCTTCGGCCACCAGGCCGGTCGTGAGGTACACGTCAGGATACGACTCGACCAGGGCCGGGTTCGGCGCGACGACGTTGCCTCCCATCGGGATCAGGCTCATGCTCTCGACGCCGCCGGCCACGATGACGTCGGCGGCGCCGCAGGCGATGCGGTCGGCCGCGAACGCGATGGCCTGGAGCCCCGAGGCGCAGAACCGGTTGACGGTCACGGCGGGCACCGTGACTGGCAGGCCGGCGCGCAAGCTGGCGATCCGGGCCACGTTGAGGCCCTGCTCGGCCTCGGGCATCGCGCACCCCAGGATCACGTCGTCGACCGACGCCGGGTCGAGCCCCGGCGCTCGCCGCAGCACCTCGGCCAGGACCACGGCCGCCAGTTCATCGGGTCGCACCGTGTGCAGCGCGCCTCGAGGGGCCCTGCCGATGGCCGTCCTGACGGCCGAAACGATAACCGCGTCACGCATGTCGGTGCTCCCTGTCCAAGTCACACCCCCGGGGCTGACCGCCTTCGCCAAGGCTTCGGCGCGTCCGCCGAAGTTACCACGGAGGCGGAAGGTCCGGGGCTACGTACGAACGGCCGTGAAGTCGCCGAGCAGACCCTGCACGACGTCGGCCACTTCTGCCACCTGCCCGTCGAACAGATGATCGGCGCCATCGACTTCGATAAATTCCTTGGGCTCGGGCAGCCGGCCGTACAACTCCCGCGAGTCTTTCAGCAGGCACGTTGTGTCGAGCGTGCCCTGAACGAAGAACTTGGGTTTGTGGCAGTCGTACAGCGCCGAGAAGTCATAGCTCCTGGCTGGCGGCGCAATGCCGAGGAGCGCCGAGACACGTTCGTCGGTCGCGCCAACGGTCAGTGCCGCCCATGCGCCGAACGAAAAGCCTCCGGCCCACAACTCCACGCCCGGATACCGTCCGGCCATGAATGCCACGGCGGCCCTGAAGTCCGCCAGTTCCCCGGCCCCGTCGTCCCAGGTGCCGTGGCTGGCGCCGACGCCGCGGAAGTTGAACCGCAGCACGGCCGCCCGCGTCCGGCACAGGCCTTTGGCCACCTGGTACACCACCTTGTTGTTCATCGTCCCGCCATGCAACGGATGGGGATGTGCCAGGACGACGGCCACACGCGGCTGGTCCTCGGGACGCGAATCGGGATCTGCGGGCGACGCCGCGTTCCTGACGGGACCGATGTGACAGCCCCAGGCGGGCTCGTCCAGCAGCGCCTCGAGGCGTCCGGCCGGACCATCAATGTGACGGATCATTCTCGCGACTCCTGACGAATGCCCGGATGGCATCGGCGAACGCGTCAGCTCGTGTAACGCACCCAAGATGCCCCGTGCGAGGCAGTTCTTCCACAACAGCGCCTGCGATGGCCTCTCCGTAGCGTCGCGTGCCGTCGACCGGGACGACTCGATCGAGACGTGGTTCGCCCGTGAGGACGAGCGTCGGGGCCGTGATCGACGGGCACCAGTCCCGGGCCTGCACCGACGCCATCAGCCGCAGCCGGGCGCCCATGAGCGACGGCCGGATGGGGGCGCGTATCACCCGCACTGCGTGGGCACCAGCCAGGCGGCTGCGCTCCCCGAAGGTGGGCGCCGCCGCGACGATCTCCGGTCCGAGGCGCCACGGCGCGCCCAACACGAACAGGGGCGCGAGCAGGAGCGGCCTGCGCATGTAACGCCGGGCCCACGCGTCAGGCTGCCAGTCCGGGCCAGGGGTCGAGACGAGGACCAGCGACCCGACACGCTGCGGGCGATGGGCGGCGAACCAGGCCGCGACCAGACCGCCGAACGAGACACCCACAATGATCGCGCGCTCAATGCCGTGTGCGTCGAGAAGGTGCTCCACCAGCCTGGCCTGCCCGTCGAAGGACTGGCCCTCGTGTCCGCTGATTCCGCTCCCCGCATCCCCCGGCAGCGAGGACGTCAGTACGCGGAAGTGGGCGGCCAGTGCGTGCACGGTCGGTTCCATCCATTCCCATCGGCCCTGGATGCCGGGAATCAGCACGAGCGGTGGGCCGGAGCCTTGGGAGATCATCGTTGGCAATCCGTCAGTAGACAGTAGGTAGTAGTCAGTAGCGGCAAGGGGCAAGGGGCAAGGGGCAAGGGACATCCTCTGTCTTTCCCTAGCCCCTAGCCCCTAACCCCTAGCCCCTAATTTCTCAGTGTCTTCCCCGTCTTGAGCGTATGCGCGATCCGTTCGAGCGTCTTTGGCTCACCGCACAGGCTGAGGAACGCTTCGCGCTCGAGATCGAGCAGATATTCCTCAGACACGGCAGCGGCGTGCGGCAACGACCCGCCAGCCAGGATCCAGGCGAGTTTTCGTCCCACCACGACGTCGTGTTCGCTGGCCCGCCCGGCGCGGAACGCCAGGTGCACGCCCAGTTTGAGGACTGCTTCCAGACTGTCGCCGCCGACCGGGATCGAATCCGCGTGGGCTGGCGGCTGGTATCCTTCGTTGAGTCGCGCCAGCGCGCGCGCTTTCGCGTCGGCGATCAGCCGGTCACGATTCATCGTGAACCCGTCCACGGCGCGGAGGTATCCGAGGCGCTGCGCATCCGGCCCGCTGGCAGAGACTCTGCCGAACGCCATGGTCTCGAACGCGGGCTGGACGAAGGGCAGCAGGCCGACAGCCGATCCGGCCGGCCGGCCGGTCAGGCAGCGCACCAGCATTTCTTTCGTGCCGCCACCCGCGGGAATCAAGCCCACGCCCACCTCGACGAGGCCCATGTAGGTCTCGGCGGCGGCCTGCACCCGGTCAGCGTGGAGGGCGATTTCGCACCCGCCTCCGAGCGACAGGCCACCAGGCGCGACGATGACCGGGACCCCGGCGTACTTCAGCGACCACGTCATCCGCTGGAAGGCCCTGACCATGGCGTCGATCTCGGCCCAGTTCTTCTTCTGCGCCTCCGCCAGCACGAGCATCAGGTTCGCGCCGGCGGAGAAATGCGGCGCCTCGTTGCCGATGACCAGTGCCCGGAAGTTGCGCGCCGACTCGTCCAGCCCGGTGGCGATCATCGCGAGGGCATCGGCTCCGATGGTGTTCATCTTCGAGTGGAATTCGACGGCCAGTACCCCATCGCCCAGGTCGACCAGACTGGCGCCCGGCGTCTGCTGCACGACGGCCGCGCGCTCCCTGGCCGATCGCAGGATCTCGCAGCCCGGATCCTGTGGCGGGAGTGTGCCGTCGCGGAACGACGCCCGGCTGCTGGCGAGCAGGCTCCGGACCAGTGGAGGAACATCCACGAACGTCGCCGCCACCGCCGGAACGCCGATGGCGTCCATGGTTTCGAACGGGCCGACGTCCCATCCGAATCCCCATCGCATCACCCGGTCCACGTCGTCGATGCGATGCGCGATGTCCGGGGCGACGCGCGCGGCGTATTCCAGCGCCGGGCCCAACGTGGCGCGCATGAAGGCGCCGACCCGATCGTCGGCCGCGAACAGAATCCTGATTCGTGTGCGGACATCGTCGACCTGCCGGACACGATCGAGTTCGGGCAGGTTGACCGGCTTCGTTGGCACGTATTCGAACCGCGCAGGATCGAGAACCAGGATACGCGACGCCCCGTCGGGCAACTTGATGCGCTTGTAGAAACCCTGCCCTGTCTTCTCGCCGAGCCACCCGCGGTTGATGAGTTCGTCGACCACTGCCGGCAGGGCGAACCCGGCCCGCGCCTCGTCGGACGGCAGCGCCTGCGCCATCGTGCCCGCCACGTGACCGAGCACGTCGAGGCCGGCCACGTCGAGCGTGCGGAACGTCGCGCTTTTCGGCCGGCCGATGAGGGGGCCGGTCAGTTCGTCGATCTCTTCGATCGAGAACCCGCCGCGTATCCATGCGCCGAGCACCCTCAGCACGGCGAACATGCCGAGGTGGTTGGCAATGAAATTGGGGGTGTCTCTGGCTTCCACCACGCCCTTGCCCAGACGGTGATCGGCAAACGTACGCACACGATGCACGACGTCCGGATCGGTGTCTGGTCCGGGCACCACCTCCAGGAGGTGGAGGTATCGGGGCGGATTGAAGAAATGCGTGCCAAGCCAGTGCCGCCGGAAGTCCTCCGACCGTCCCTCTGCCAGGGACGCGATCGACAGCCCCGACGTGTTGGTCGACACGATCGTGCCCGGGCGCCGGACGGCATCCACGCTGGTCAGCAGACCCCGCTTGATGGCGGGGCGTTCGACGATGGCCTCGACGATCCAGTCGTATTCCGCGAGGCGGGGCAGGCCCTCGTCAAAACCGGCAACCTGGATCCGGCGGGCGGCGTCCGGCGTGAAGTACGGATCGGGCTTGGCCTTGCGGAGACGGTCGACCCCGTCGCGGGCCGCCTTGGCGGAGACGTCGAGGACCAGTACGTCGATACCGACGCTGGCGAACAGCGCGGCCATCTGGGCACCCATCGTGCCCGCTCCGAGCACGGCGACAGCGCGAATCATGATGCGGATCCCTTTCGCGAACGGGTGGCGGACGGGGGACGGGGGGGGCGGCCTGATGCCGGTCTCAGCGCGAGACCGCCGACCAGGACATCCACGATCGTATCCGCCTCGGCGCCGAGCGTGTATCGCCGGCGGCTCAGCACCCAGTTGGTGGCCATCTCGTCGAGGGCGCCGAACAGCACCTTGGCGGCCATCGTCGGGTTGATGCCCGGCCGCAGGCTGCCTCCGGCCTGACCGTCGGCGATGACGCTTCGAATGATGCCCAGGTACTCCCGCAGGCGCGTGGCCGAGAACTGGGCCATGTGTTTCGTGGACTGGCGCAACTCCACCTGGAAGACGACCGCCAGATCGCGGTCCCGCCCGAGGCGTTCGAGGTGCAGCCGGGCGATGAGGCGCAGGCGCTCGACCGGGTCGTTCACCGATACGATCGCCGCCCGCCCCTCGGCGATCCACTCGCGCATGGTGCGGTCGAAGATGGAGCCCAGGAGGTCGTCTTTGCTGCGGAAGTAGAGGTAGACCGTGCCGGCGGCGACGCCGGCTTCGCGGGCGACGTCGGCGACCTGCGCCTGGAAGAAACCATGGCGCGCGAAGACGCGGGTGGCGGCGCGCAGAATCGTATCGTGCTTGTCGGACCGGGCCGACGGCGTCCGGGCGGGCGCGAGGTCGGGATCTTCGGTGCGGAGTGGCGACAGTGGCATCGGGCGTCCGGCGAATGAATGACGGTTCATTCAGTATGGGTGACGGCCGTTTTGTTGTAAAGAGAACATGTGACGAGAATGTTCGGCGTAGCCCTGTTCCTGGGTGCCATGCTCCTGTTCCTGCTGGAGCCGCTGTTCGGACGGCTGGTGCTGCCCAGGCTGGGCGGCGCGCCGTCCGTCTGGAACACCTGCCTGGTGTTCTTCCAGATCACGCTGCTCGCCGGCTACCTGTATGCGTGGGCCTCGGCGCGATTCCTGGCACCCCGCACGCAGGTCTGGGTCCACGGGGGCCTCGTCATCGTGGCGCTGGCCGTGTTGCCCGTGCGCATCGTGCCGGAGTGGGCGCCCTCGGCCGGCGCCGGACCGGTCCTCTGGCTGCTGGGCGTGATGACCGTGTCCATCGGGCTCCCGTTCCTGGTGGTCTCGACGACGGCGCCGATCCTGCAGCACTGGTTTTCGCGCACGGATCATCCCGATGCCGCCGACCCGTACTTCCTCTACCAGGCGAGCAACCTCGGGAGCATGGCCGGGCTGATTGCCTACCCGCTGCTCCTCGAACCATGGTTCGGATTGCGCGCCCAGGGCATGGTCTGGAGCGCCGGCTACGTCCTCTTCGGCGGATTGCTCGCGGCGTGCGGACTGGCACTCAAGCGTCGCGGGCGGACGCACGGGGCGGCCGCGGTGGCTCAGGCCCCGGGGCGGGTCTCCAGTCCGGCATCCGCGGGCGGGCGACCGGCGCGTCACCGGCCGGACGCGGATGGCCGGCGCGCGGCACCGGACACCCTGCGCCAGCCGGACGTCGTCGGCTGGCGGCAGATTGCGTGGTGGATCACCCTGGCGGCGATCCCGTCGAGCCTGCTCCTGGGCGTGACGACCGTGTTGTCCACTGATGTCGCGGTTGTTCCCCTGCTCTGGGTGGCCCCATTACTGATCTATCTCGCGACGTTCGTGGTGGCATTCGCCCGCCGCCCCGTCGTGCCGCTCGGACTGGCGAACGCCGCGTTTCCCATGCTCGTGCTCCCGGTGGTGATCGTGCTGATCGTGCGGACCGTCGAACCGGTCTGGCTGGTGCTGCCGCTGCATCTGCTGGCGTTCGCCGTGATGGCGCTGGTGTGCCACAGCCGGCTGGCCGCCGAGCGGCCGCATGCCGATCACCTCACGTTGTTCTATCTCTGCCTGTCCATCGGCGGGGCGCTGGGCGGCCTGTTCAACGCGCTGGCGGCGCCCCTGCTCTTCAAGGTGCCGCTGGAATACCCCATCGCCCTCGTCGCGGCCAGTCTGGTGAAGCCATACCGCCAGACCCGCCCCGATCGCGCTCACATGATCCGTCCGGACATACTCTGGCCCGTGGCGCTGGGCATCGCCGCGGTGGCGCTGACGTTCGCCGCGCGGCGCCTCGGCCCGGCGTTCGCGCGGTTCGAGTTGTTGTTCACCCTGGGGGTGCCGGCGTTCGTGTGTTTCGTGTTCGCCCCGCGGCCCGTCCGGTTCGGCCTGGGCGTGGCGGCGATCTTCCTCGCGAGCCTGGCGAGGCCGTCCGAGTTCGGGGCGGTACTGGATGTCGAGCGGAGTTTTTTCGGCGTCCATCGCGTGTACAACGACGTCCCCAACGGCCTGCGGCTCCTGTTCCACGGCAGCACGATGCACGGCGTCCAGAGCCTGGATCCGGCGCGCGCCCGGACACCGCTGGCGTACTACACGCGCGAAGGACCGATCGGTCAGGTGTTCGCGGGCTTCAAGGGCGGCCGTCCCCGGTCGGTGGCCGTGGTGGGCCTCGGGGCAGGCGCCCTCGCCGCATATGCCGGAGACGGTCAGCACTGGACCTTCTTCGAAATCGATCCGGCGGTCGTGTCGCTGGCGCGCGATGCCGGGTACTTCAGCTACCTGAAAGACGCGCCTGCCCGCATGGACGTGGTCCTGGGGGACGCGCGAACGTCCCTCGCGACGCTGGACCGCACGTACGACCTCATCGTGCTCGACGCGTTCAGTTCCGACGCCGTGCCCGTCCACCTGCTGACGCGGGAAGCCATCGGCCTGTACCTCTCACGCCTCGAGCCAGGGGGGCTGCTCGCGTTCCACGTGTCGAATCGTTATCTGCGCCTGCGGCAGCTCTTCGTGGCGCTGTCGCGTGACGCAGGGCTGGCGCACCTGAAACAAATCGACACGAACCGGGAACCGACCGGAACATGGTCGGGCCGGCTCCCGTCGGACTGGATCCTGCTGGCGCGTTCACGCGAAGACTTCGCGGCGCTTGCGCTGGACGATCGATGGACGCCATTGACCGACCAACCCGTAAGGGTCTGGACCGACGACTATTCGAACGTGCTCGCGCTGTTCCGGTGGAGGTAGGGGCGCAGGAGCCGCCGGCCCAGGGCGGCAGCGAGGTAGGTGCCTGCCGCGACGGACAAGCCTGCCGTCGCGGGCGAGAACAGGGACCCGGCGGGGGTGCCGGACAGTTGTCGCACGATGACGGCTGCGGCCCCGGCGGCGATCGACAGCGTGATTTCGGTGCGCCGTCCGGTCCGCGCGTGAAGCGCGGCCAGCACAGGGACGAACAGCGTCGCGCCGATCATGGCGTAGAAGAAGGTCAGCGCGCCGACAATCGTCGGCATCACGAGGGCCAGCCCGACACCCAGGACGCCGCCGATCACCGCCGACCACCGGGCGACCTGCAGGACTCGCGCGTCCGGTGCGTCGGGCCGCACGAATCGCCGGTAGAGATCCTGCGACAGTGACGTCGACAGCATGAACAACACGGCGTCCGCCGTGCTGACTTCCGCGGAGAAGATGGCAGCCAGCAGGATGCTGCCGAACCCGACCGGGAGATCCCTGGCGAGCAGTGTGGGCAGCGCAAGTTCCTGCGTCAGGGACGGGTGGTTCACGCGGGCGGCCATGCCGAGGAGCGCCGGCACGAACGCGAAGACCAGCAGCACGGCGCCGTTCCATCCGACGCCCAGGCGCACCGCGCGGGCGTTCTCGGCGCCGAACGCCTTCTGCAGCAGACCCGGTGACGAGATGAACGCCGGGACCAGCAGGATCAGGAACGCCAGCGAAGCCGACCCGTTCCAGAACCCCGGCGAACCAGACGCCGCCGCCGTGGCCAGCACGGCGTCGAGTCCGCCCACGTGGTGGAGGGCGAACGGCACGGCGATCAGGAACCCGCCGAGCAGCACCACGAGCTGGACGAGGTTGACCCACACCGAACCCAACAACCCTCCCGCGGCGAAATACGTGGTCATCAGTCCGCCGCCGATCAGGCAGCCGGCCCATTTGGGCAGGCCCGCCACGACCTGCAGGATCCAGGCGATGCCGATCAGCTGGCCCGCGAGGATGGAGAGCGACGCCAGCCACAGCAGGCCGGACACCGCGGCACGTACCGGTGTGCCGAAGTGGTGCTCGAGCAGGTCGCCTGTCGTCAGAAACCCGTGGCGGGACGCCTGCGCCCACACACGCGGGCCGATCCAGAACGCGAGCAGCAGGGAGCCGATGCCGGCCGAGCCGTTCCACCACCACGCGCTCAGGCCGTCGCGGTATCCGATCCCCGTCGCGCCAACGGTGGACCCGGCACCGATGTTGGCGGCCAGCATCGTCGAGAACACGAGGATGGGTGTGAGACGCCGCCCGGCGACGAAAAACGCCCCCGTGGTCGTGACGCGCCTCGAGACGGCCAGGCCGATGGCCAGCAGCAGGATCGAGTACGCCACGAGCAGGATGACGTGCAGGGACACGTCAGCGCCCGGGCGGCAGGTCGCGCACGGCCGGCAACCCGGGCAGCCCCGTCGCTTCGCGCACGGCGCGCAGCACGGCTTCGGCCACGACGTCCGCGGCGAGGGCGCCGATCAGCGTGACGTCCGCCGGTTCGGCGCTGCGGCCGGTGGCGAGGGTGAACACGGCGTCGCCGTCGTACATCGTGTGAATGGGCGACACGACCCGGGCGAGACCATCGTGCGCCATCTCCGCCACTTTGGTGGCCTGCGCTTTGGTCAGGCGGGCGTTTGTCGCCACGACGCCCAGCGTCGTGTGCTGGCCGATGCGCGGCTTGATCGTCGCGCCGGTTCTCAGCAGGAGGCGCGCGTCGGCGAACCCCAGGCCGTCTTCCGTGCGCACGCCGGCCACCACCCGCCCGGTGGCGGGATCGATGACATCGCCGAACGCATTCACGGCGACGAGGGCGGCCACGACGATGCCGTTGGGCAGGGTGATGGACGCGGACCCGATGCCCCCCTTCATCGACCGTTCCGGCCCCATCAGCTTGCCGACCGTCGCCCCGGCGCCGGCTCCCAGGCTGCCCTGGCGCACCGGCCCGTCGCTGGCGTCTTTCGCGGCCGCGTACCCGCAGTCGGCGTCGGGCCGGATGCCCGGCTTGCCGCCGACTCCGAGGTCGAACAGGATGGCGGCAGGCACAATCGGAACGGGGCCGTAGGCCGTCGGGAACCCGATCCGGCGTTCGTCGAGGTACCGCATCACGCCCGACGCGGCATCGAGGCCGAACGCGCTGCCGCCCGCCAGCACGATGGCATGCACCTGATCGACGAGGTTGGCCGGCCTGAGCAGTTCGGTTTCGCGCGTGCCCGGCGCAGCGCCGCGCACCTCGACGCCACCGACGGCCCCGGCTTCGACGAGTACGACCGTGCAGCCGGTGGGGCGTTCGGGCCGCGTGTGGTGCCCGACCTTGACGCCGGCGACGGCGGTCAACCCGCGATCGTCCGCCGCCCGCGCAATCGTCAGGGCCGGCTGAGCCACAATGACACTCCCGACAAGAAGGACCAGGCCAAGGCGCATCTTACTTCTTCAACTGTTCAATCATCGTCCTGGCCTGTGCCGCTTCGGCCGAGTTCGGGTCCAGGGCGAGGACCTTCTCCATCATGGTGATGGCGCCCGCCTTGTCCCCCTTGTTCAGTGCGACCAGACCCAGCTTGAACACGGGTTTCGGCCACGTCGCGTCCCGCTCGGCCGCGGCCTGGAAGTACTTCGTGGCCTCGTCCATCTGCCCTTTCGAGAAGTACACCTCGCCCAGGTTGTAGAACACTTCCCGGCCGGCGCTCAGCGTGGAGGCCGCCTTCTCGAGCGTTGCGGCGGCCTTGTCGAAGTCGCCCTTCTGCATGTAGACGTTGCCAAGCTCGACGTAGACCCGTTCCAGCGACGGCTCGGCCTTCAGCACCTCGTCGTACGTCGCGATGGCGTTGTCGTAATCTTTCTTGGCGCGGTACGCCTGCGCGACCTGCAGGTTCAGGAGCGACAGCGCCGGGGCTTTGACGAGAATGGCCTTGTAGGCCGCAATGGCTTCGTCCCACTGCTTGTTGGCCATCAGTGCATCGGCCGCTTTCAACTCGCCCTGCAGCTCCTTGGCCGCGCCGCCGGCGACCATGCCAGGCGTCGCTTTCGCGAGCTTGAACTCGATGGGCGGGTTGGCGCGGAGGTACGCGATCGGTGTTCGCGTGTCCACGGGGGCGTAACCGTCGGCCGAGGCGGTAAATGCCCACTGGCCGGCCTGCATGCCGATGAAGGACCAGCGGCCCTTGTCATCGGTCGTGGTCGTGAAATCGGGCGGAACGGCCTGAGGGTTCTTGGCGGCGACCTTGGCCCCCTTGATGGGCTGCCCGCTGTCATCCTTGACCGTGCCGCTCACCCGGCCCTGTGCCAGAACCGCCGAGGCCGTGCCGACGGCGAACATGAACGCAAACAGAACCACGACGACTCGAAGGGGGAAGCGCATCGATGGAACTCCTGGCTTGCCGCGCGGGCGGCTCACACGCAGATGATGACGGAGGGCGACTTCGGCGACGAAACAGACCTATTGCGAGAAGTATATGTTAGCTTACGGTACGGTCAATAACCCCCGGAAGGAGAACACCCCGTGCGCCGTTTCTTCCTCACGTCCCTGCTTCTGAGTGCCTCGGTCACCGCCGTTGCTGCGCAGCCGGCGCAGGCTCCACCGGCATCCTCCGGGCAGGCGGTGATGCCGGCGCGTCTCGCGGCCAGGCCCGTGGACATGACGGTGCTCGAACGTGTTGATGCCCTCGTGGAAGAAGCGATTGCGGCGAAGCAGATGCCGGGTGCGGTGCTGCTGGTCGGGCGCGGCCCCGAGGTGCTGTACCAGAAGGCCTACGGCCACCGGGCGCTGCAGCCTGCGCCCGAGCCGATGACGCTCGACACCGTCTTCGACATGGCGTCGGTGACCAAGATCGTGGCCACCACAACGAGCGTCATGATCCTGGTCGAAGAGGGCAAACTGCGCCTCACGGACCGGGTGGCCACCTACATTCCCGACTTCGGACGGTACGGGAAAGGCGGCATCACGATCCGGCACCTGCTGACGCACGTGTCCGGCCTGCGGCCGGATGTGGATCTGGGCGACCCCTGGGTGGGGTACGACAGGGCCATCGCCCTGGCTGCCGAAGAGGTGCCGACGTCGGCACCGGGCGAACGGTTCGTGTACAGCGACATCAACTTCTTCCTGCTGGGCGACATCGTCGCGCGAGTCAGCGGCATGCCGTTCGACGCGTTCGCCCGCGAACGGGTGTTCCTGCCCCTCGGCATGAAGGACTCGATGTTCAATCCGCCGGAGGCGTTGTGGCCGCGTGTCGCGCCCACGCAGTCCTGCACCCGGTACGGATGGCCGTGCGACGGGCCGGACCAGATCATGCTGCGCGGCATCGTGCACGACCCGACCGCGCGGCGGATGCAGGGCGTCGCCGGCCACGCGGGCCTGTTCAGCACGGCGGCGGATATGGCCCGCTACTGCCAGATGATTCTCAACGGCGGTTCGCTGCAGGGTGCGAGAGTGCTGTCGCCCCTCGGTGTCCTGAAGATGACGTCGCCCGCGTCGCCCGCAGGCCTCAGCAGCGTGCGCGGACTGGGATGGGACATCGACACGAGCTTCTCGTCCAACCGCGGCGAACTGCTGCCCGTCGGGTCGTTCGGGCACACGGGATTCACCGGCACGTCCGTCTGGATCGATCCCGCAACCGGCGTCTACATCGTGCTGCTGTCCAACCGTGTGCACCCGGACGGCAAGGGCGACGCCACGCCGCTGCGCGCCCGCGTGGCGACGGTCGTCGCGTCGGCGCTGCGGCAGTTGCCGCCGGGGCCCACCTTGCGCGAGTTCGCCTGGACCGGCACGGACTTCGGCGCGTCGGGAACGGTCCCCAAACGCGGGGACGAAGCGGGCGGCCGCACGCTGAACGGCATCGATGTGCTGAAGGCCGACGGCTTCAAGATCCTCGCCGGCAAACGTGTCGGCCTGGTGACGAACCACACCGGCCGGAGCCGAACGGGCGAATCCACCATCGACCTCATCGCGTCGGCGCCCGGCGTGAAGCTCGTGGCCCTCTTCAGTCCCGAGCACGGGATCCGCGGCATCCTCGATGAGAAGGTGCCCTCATCGACGGACGAGAAGACCGGTCTGCCGATTCACTCCCTGTACGGCGAGATGCGCCGGCCGTCGGCCGAGATCCTCAAGGGGATCGACACGATGGTCATCGATCTGCAGGACATCGGTGCCCGTTTCTACACCTACATGTCGACGATGGCCTACGTCATGGAGGAGGCGAAACGCCTGGGGCTGGCGGTTGTCGTGCTCGACCGCGTCAACCCCGTCAACGGCACCCACATCGAAGGGCCGGCGGTCGAGGCGACCGAACTCGGATTCACCGCCTACCACCCGATGCCCGTGCGCCACGGCCTGACCATGGGTGAACTGGCGAAGTTGTTCAACAGCGAGAACAAGATTGGCGCCGACCTGACGGTCGTGGAACTCAGGCACTGGACCCGTGAGGCGTGGTTCGACGAGACCGGGCTTTCGTGGGTGAACCCGTCGCCGAACATGCGCAACATGGTGGCGGCGAACCTGTATACGGGCGTCGGGGCGATCGAGGCCTCGAACGTGTCGGTGGGGCGCGGCACCGACACGCCCTTCGAAGTCGTCGGGGCTCCGTGGGTCGACGGCCCGCGGCTGGCCGCGGCACTCAATGCCAGCGGGATCACCGGCGTGCGGGTGTACCCGCTGTCGTTCACGCCGACAGCCAGCAAGTTCGCGAACGAACTCTGCCAGGGCGTCTTCATCATCGTCACCGACCGCGAGCGGCTGCGGCCGGTGCGCCTCGGCCTGGAACTCGCGTCCGCGTTGTACCGGCACCACCCCGATCAGTTCAAACTCGATCAGGTTGGCCGGCTGTTCGGCCAGGACATCGTCAAGCGGATTCGCAGCGGTGACGAACCTGCGGCGATTGCCGTGTCCTGGGGGCGGGCCGAAGCCCAGTGGCGCACGCTGCGGGCGAAGTATCTGCTGTATCGCTAGAGGCTAGAGGCTAGGGGCTAGGGGACATCCACTGCCTTTCCCTAGCCTCTAGCGGTAACAATATACTTGACTAACCATGCTTTTCGTCATACATTATGTGTATGGAACGCGAAGCTACCGCCCCGGCCACTCTCCGACAAGCCATTCTGTTCTTTGCCGACTACGAAAACTGCCGCAAGGCGGTTGAGTCGATTCGCTGGCCCGATGGCGTGGTGAAGTGCCCGACCTGCGGCTCCGAGAACGTGACCTATCTGGCGAACCAGCGCCGATACAAGTGCTACGAGCGTCATCCCCGCGCCCAGTTCTCGCTTAAGGTCGGTACCATCTTCGAGGACTCGCCGATTGGCTTCGAGAAGTGGCTTCCGGCCCTGTGGCTGCTCACCAACTGCAAGAACGGCATCTCCAGTTACGAACTCGCCCGCGCCCTTGGCGTCACCCAGAAGACCGCCTGGTTCATGCTGTCGCGCCTGCGGCTGGCCTTGCAGTCTGACCGTGGCGGCAAGCTTGGCGGCAGCGTCGAAGTGGACGAGACTTTCATCGGCGGCAAGGCGCGCAACATGCACGTTGCCAAGCGCAAGCGCATGGGCATCAGCCAGGGCCGTTCGATGGCCGGGAAAGTCGCCGTGATGGGCTTGCTTGAACGGCACCCCGAGAAGGGCCGGAGCTACGTGCGTCTGCGGACTCTCGGCGGACTCCGCAAGGGAGACTTGCAGACTCAAGTGCGCGAGCATGTCGCCACTGGCTCGACCGTTAATTCTGACGCGCATTTCTCCTATCAGGGCCTCAGCCGGGACTACAACCACCACGTTGTCGACCACGCCGAGTCCTACGTCAACGGCACCGTCCACACCAATAGCCTGGAGAACTTCTGGAGTCTCCTGAAACGGGCCATCAAGGGCACCTATGTGAGCGTCGAGCCGTTCCATCTGTTCCGCTACCTCGATGAGCAATCGTTCCGGTTCAACCACCGGGCGGGCTCGGATGCCGTCCGGTTCTCCGTGGCCCTCATGGGCATCATCGGTAAACGCCTCACCTACACCACTCTGACCGGGTCGGAGGTTCCGCAAACGTGCTGAAAAAGCTAAACCGCAACTCCAAAGAGGTCGTCCCAGACGTGCCTGCCGATAATCCGGTGGGCACCATGGACCGGTTCACCGACGGTTTGCGTCGGATCATATCTGCGAAGAAAGCACGCGGGCCATCTCAGACGAAACGCAAACGTCAATGCGCCTGAGGAGTTCAAACCGTGATCGCAATCACACATCTCGAACTGGCAGAGTTTGCGACTGTCCGCCATCGCGGTTACACGCTCTCAAACAGAATAACGGACGAACTCAGCATCAGCAGTTTCCCACACACCACGTCTTGGGTACTTTGGGTGTCGCTCTCTGGAGAGCCCGGAGAGACATTCGCTATGCATGCTGACATCTGCCCAGCCGAAATGCCTGGATACCCACTGTTCTTCCGCAACAGCCGACCGGCTACGATTCCCGCTTCTGGGCTTGTAACGGCGCTGGTTAAACTTGGCCCCATGACGTTCGATGAGCCAGGGCGATATGTCGTGTCCTGTCGTTCCGGGTCAGCCAAATCCCACCTGATACTCGGCCTACACAGCACACCAGGGCAGTAGCCGCTTCCTCCAACCATGCAAGCCGTCGAGGGCTGTTCAGGCATCACATGAGCGCTCGCTTCCCTGGCCCGAAATCTACCGGTATCCCATCTTTGGCCTCCGCTTGTTCGGCCAAGAACCTCCGCAGTCGTTCCCCAGTGAATAGGTATACCTTCGCGCGAGAGACAGATGGACCAACAAGACGGGTTATTGCCGGAAGAAACGGCCTTATGGCTTGGGTGGGATTTCCGCGGCTGGTCTCTACTTTGGTGACGGTCCAGGCCAACAAGTCAGCAGCCTGAAGCCCATATTCGCTCTTTGGCTCGAACATGTGATTTCGGTACCGAAAACGACTGCGCGCATCGCCGTCAGCGGCGATGGCTTTTAACATCCTGTCTGCTTGAGCTTGGTATCGGTGCCCTCTCTCGAACACGTATAACACGTCCATTGGGCACCCCCATTCGTTCAGCCAAAAACCGACAATCTGTACACACATAGTTGCCGCAGCGCTGTAGATACTCCCTCGGTATGTAGGCCATTCCGGCGGAACTGACGCCGCAAACTCGGCGCGGTCAAACTGCACTGCAATAGTGGCGTAGGTATGCTTGCGAATCGCATCGACCGCGCCGTTTAATATCACCTGACGCGTAGGTATACTCATCCCACGATAGACACCCTGCCCGGCACATAGGTCCGTCATGTGAAAGTTGGGAAGAGACCCATCAAGCAGAACATCACGGTGCCACTTATGGCGAAACTTCTTGTACCCGGCTTCCTTGAAAAGAAAACCAGCCACGCATATCGGCTTACCGCCGTCGTTGCGCTCGCTCTCGTCGAAGTAGCCGCTTAGAATCAAGACAGCTCCCGGACGGTCCTGGAAAATAAACGGAAAGTAATCTGCAATTCCAGCGGAATCAACTACTGACGAGTCCCGGAACATCTTTCACTCCCTGTTCCGGGTAACTTGATACGCTTGACCCTACGCCCCCACAGCTCGGTTAGTCAAGTATATTGTTACCGCCTCTAGCCCCTAGTACCTAGCCCCTAGTAGAGCATCACGTAGATCACCACCCCAGTCACCGACACGTACAGCCAGAGCGGGAGCGTCCAGCGCGCCAGGTTCCTGTGGCGGTCGAACTGTCCCTTGAACGCCCGGGCCACGGTCATCAGCACCATGGGCACGATGGCGGCGGCGAGGATGATGTGGGTGATGAGGATGGCGAAGTAGACCAGCCGGATGGGGCCGGTTCCCGTGTAGGCCTTCGAACCCGCGTTGGCGTGGTAGATCACGTAGGACGTCAGGAACGCCGCCGAGATTGCCAGGGCGGCGACCATGGCGGCGCGGTGAGCCTGGCGCCGTCCGGACTTGATCAGCCACCATCCGGCCAGCAGGAGGACCGTGGCCATGCCGTTCAACGTGGCGTTGAGCGCGGGAAGATCGCTGATGGTCATGGCGTGATCCGATCGGTCAGCATCAGGATCCACAGCAGCGGCAGATAGATGATCGACCCGAAGAACAGCTGCCGGGCGTCCGGCGTGCTGCGCGTACGGGAGAACCGGAATGCCAGCCAGGTGAACGCGAGGCCCAGCACGGCAGCGCCCGACAGGTAGACCACGCCGGTCATGGCCACCGCGGTCGGCGCGAGGCTGACCGGCAAGAGCGCTGCGGCGTAGAGCAGCGCCTGGCGGCCGGTCGACACGCCGTCGGGCTCGACGATCGGGAGCAGGGGGAACCCCGCACGTTTGTAGTCCTCCCGGTACATCCAGGCGATGGCCAGGAAGTGAGGCATCTGCCACAGGAAGACGATGCCGAAGAGGACCCAGGCTTCAGCCGAGAGGTTGTTGCGGGCGGCGGCCCATCCAATCATCGGCGGAAGGGCTCCCGGCACGCCGCCAACCACCGTGGCCAGCGACGAACGTTTCTTGAGCGGCGTGTAGAACGCGGTGTACGTGAGCAACGTGGCCAGTGCGATGCCGGCGGCCAGCAGATTGACCCCGAGCGCCAGTTGCACCACGCCGACGACGGACAGAATCGTGGCGAAGACCCGCGCGGCGAGGGGCGTCAGACGGCCAGAAGGAAGCGGGCGGGCCCGAGTGCGCCGCATCATGCCGTCGGCTTCGATCTCGAGCAACTGGTTGACGACCGCCGAGCCGCTGGCGACGAGTGTCGTGCCCACGAGCATGTGAACCAGCAGCCACGTGTGGGCGGGGCCGACGGCGCCCATGTAATAGCCGGCGAGCGCCGTGACGACCACCAGGACGTTGAGGCGCGGCTTGGCCAGCATGACGTAGTCGGCGGCGCGTGCCCGCAACTCGGCGACGCCGGACTGCGTGACCGCCGGGGTGTCTGCCGCGTCTGGTCGGTGTTCGGTCATGACCGTGTGGTTCGATCGTCCGTGTGATGCAGCACCCGCATGATAGCACCGCGTCAGCGGATGCCCGCCTCGGCGAGTTTCCGTTCGACACGGTCGCGGGTCCACTTCGGGTCCCACCATTCCACCGGCGTCACCGGCGTGCCGCCGACGAGCACGGTGAAGTGGACATGGTCGCCGCCGGCGATGCCGGTCGTGCCGCTGCGGCCGATTGTTTCGCCTTTCTCGACGCGGTCGCCCTTCTCCACGTCGATGGCCGACAGGTGCCCGTAGAGCGTCTGGATACCCATCCCGTGGTCGATGACCACGCAGTTGCCATAGATGCCGAGGTACGCGGCAAGAACCACGCGCCCCGTGTTCGAAGCCACGACGGCCGCGTGTGCCGTGGAGGCCAGGTCGAAGCCCAGGTGAACCTGCTGGTCAATCTCCTGCGCGCCGAGCAGGTAGGTGCGGTGTTCCGCGAACGGTGCCTTGGCCGCTGAACCAGGCAGCCGCCTGAACGCGCCGTGGGCCAGCCACTCCGGAGAGGTCTCGGCGGCGAGGGCCGTCACTTGTTCGGCGTTGCTGCGGCGCAGTTCCCGGTTGATGTGCAGGAAGGCTTCCAGGCGTTCTTCGGCCGTTGCGGTGGCAAGGGCGAGGCCCGGCGTCTGTTCGATGATGGGCGGGACCACACGCGCCAGGAACCGATCGTCCACCGCCACGCGGCTGTACGAAAACGTGGTCGGAAACGCCCGATACTCGAAGTCGACGACCGTCGTGTTGCCGACGGCGTCCCGTGCGGTCAGGCGGATGGGGACGTTGGTGTCCTGATCAAAGGGCAGGGCGAAGAACGCGACGTGAACGGCCGGGTCCGTCGCGCGGCCTCCGGCCACGCCGCGAGCCGGGTAACCGCGATAGAGGCGGTCGCCGACCATGACGCCGGACTCGCAGTCCGGCGGTGAGACGCGGTAGACGATCATCTCCGATCCACCCATCGCAATGTAGTGGTGGGTGGAGAGCACGGCCAGGGCCGGCGGCGACAGACGCACCGCGATATCCCGCCCCTCTTCGGTGCGCGCCTGCCTGAACCCGAACAGCACGGGCGACGAGGCCGAGACGACGAGCCGCGCGTTGCCGTCACGGAGGCCGTCCAGGCTCGCTGTGGCAACATCCTGCCGCACGCGCACGCGTGAGTTCGTTTCCTGAGTCAGGCGTGCCTGCATGGATGTTGCCAGCGTCATCACCGGAAACTGCCGGCCACCTTGTTCGATCCGGGCGTCGAGCGACGAGAGGTCGTCACGGCTGGCGTCGACCGAGACATCCAGCACGAAGGCTCCGCCTCCGATGACCGCGGGGCCGTGAATCGTGAGCAGGGGGCCGGGTTCCTGACTCGCGACGTACGCCGCGAACCCGCCGGCTACGAGCAACAGGGTACCGAACAGGACGAGGGCAATTCGCAGAGGCATCTGAAGGACCTGGGGTTGACCGCGACAGCAGTCGAGGATAAACTCAGAAGTTCCTAGTCGGCGAGTGCCGGTATCGTCTAGGGGTTAGGACACGTGGTTCTCAGCCACGGGACCGGGGTTCGAATCCCCGTACCGGTACCATTCATCATACACTTCCATTGATGGTCGGCTCCGTGGACACCCACGGAGCCGTTATTCTGTACCCGCCCCGCGCAACGCGGACCATGCCAGGGCCGCGATGGCCGTATCCTGGAAGCCGACGCCGGTCAGATCGCACACGGTGATCTGCTGGTCGCCGGTCCGGCCCGGCCTGACCCCCGCCACGATCTCGCCGAGCTGGGCCCAGACCCCGGCCTCGTCCAGCACGCCTTCCCGCAGCGCCGAGGCCAGTTCGCCGAACGCGGCGCACTGCGACAACCGGTCCACGACCACGAGGTCGGCTCGTCCGAGACAGGCCGATTCGAGCTCCTGTTTGCCGGGCGTGTCGGCGCCCACCGCCGTGACGTGCTGGCCAGGCCTCAACCAGGCGGCTCGCACGAGGGGCTCGTGCGCCGGGGTGGCCGTCACGATGACGTCCGCGGCACGGCACACCGCCTCCGCATCGGCCACCGCCTCCGCGTCGATCCCGAAGTCGGCGCGAACCTCGGCGCAATACCGTTCCAGCCCCTCGCGATCAGGGCTCCACGCCACCAGACGGGAGAACGTCCGGACGACCCGCAGGCACGCGATCTGGTGCCGGGCCTGAACACCGGACCCGATGACGCCCACCGTGTCGATGTCGCGCCTGGCCAGGCAGTCTGCCGCCACGGCGCCCGCTGCTCCGGTGCGGATGTCCGTCAGGAACCCGTTGTCGAAGAACAGCGCTTCGGGAAACCCCGTCGACGCGCTGCACACGACCATGAGGCCGGACCCGCTTGGCAGCCCGCGGGCAGGATTGTCGTAGAATCCCGATGCGACCTTGATCGCGACAACGTCGGCACCCTGCACCCAGGCGGTCTTCACATGGAATTCGCCGCGTGTTCCCGGGATTGGAAGGTTGATGACGGCTGGCACGACCGTCCGTCCAGCACCATCGGCGGCGAACGCCTCGCGGATGGCCGCGACGGCGCGGGCCGGTGTCACGACGGTTCGTAACGCGTGTTCGTCGATAACGGGTACGGGCATGGGTATAGGTTACTACTAGGGGCTAGGGGCTAGGGGCTAGGGGCTAGGGACTAGGGAAAGACAGAGGATGTCCCCAATGAGCCCGGAGCCAGTAGCCAGTAGCCTGGAACCCGTCCTACTGACTACTGTCTACTGTCTACTGAGTGGTGACCACTGTCATGTCCCAATCGTCTGCCCGCAAGTCCGTGATCGGATTCGGCATCGGGCTCGGTGCGGCGCTGGCCGCCTGGACCGCGGGTGGACTGCCGTTCATGCAGACAATTGAGCGGAAGACCTACGACCTGCGCGTCCTCCTCCTGACCGACCCGGCCCGTGCCAGCCGGGACATCGTCCTGGTGCGGATCGACGAAGCGAGCGTGCGGAAGCTGGAGCCTGAGATCGGCCGATGGCCGTGGCCGAGGCTTGCCCACGGTACACTCATCGACTTTCTGTCGCGTGCCCCGGCACGCGTGATCACCTACGACATCCTGTTCGGCGAGAAGGACCGGCGGACGTTCGAACTGCAGGGCGAGACGTGGACCGGCGAAGAATCGGATCGGGCGCTCGCGGAGGCTGCGGCCCGGGCGGGCAACGTCATCCTGACCGCCGATGTGCTCGAGGCGGATCCGCTTGCGTCGGCGACGGCGGACGAGAATGCCGCCGCCATGAAACGCGCGACGGTGGCGGCGGACCCCGCGTTCGAAGTCCGTCCGGGCATCGTGCTGCCCTACAGGGAACTGGCGGCAGCCGCCGCCGGCATCGGTCACACGTTGCTCGTGCTTGACCCGGACGGCCCCGCCCGCCGTGCGGTCCCGGTCGTCCGCGCCGGGCCGGTTGCCTTGCCGTCGCTGGCCGTTGCGACCGCGCTCAAGGCGCAGAACCTCCCCACCTCGTCCCTCCGCCTGGACGGCGGGGCGCTGCGCGTCGGCCCGGCGTCCGTGCCCCTCGTCGATGCGGCCGCGCCGAATGAGGACGGGACGATGTCCCGCGTGAAACGGATGTTGATCCGGTTCACGGGCCCTGCCCTGCTCGATGACGGCGGGGCGACTTACCAGGAGTACTCGTTCTACGACCTGTTCTACTCGGAACTGCAGTTGCAGGCCGGACAGACGCCGTTCGTCAGCCCGGAGCTCTTCAAGAACAAGATCGTCTTCGTGGGCACGACGGCCGCCGGACTGCACGACCTCTTCACCGTGCCGTTCGCCCGCGGCAAGATGCCCGGGATGCAGGTCCACGCGAACGTCGTTGACAACCTCCTGTCGCGGCGTTTCATGCGGCCTGCCCCCGTGGCGGCGAACGTGGCTCTCGTGGCGGTGACGGCCGCGCTGCTGGGCGTGGTCGTCCTGCTGTTCGGCGTATGGTGGGGCGTTGGCGCCGCGGCGGCGGGCGTGGCGGCGGTGGCCTTTCTGGCGTCGTCCCTCTTCGAGGCCGGGGTGTGGGTGGAAACGGCGCGTCCGGCCCTCGCATCCGCGCTGAGCCTGTTCGCGGGAACGGCCTACCAATACTTCGTGGAGGGGCGCGAGAAACGTCAGGTGAAACAGGTGTTCTCGCGTTTCGTGTCCCGCGACGTGTTCACGCAGCTGATGGCCGACCCGACGCGTGCCAGCCTCGGCGGTCAGCGGCGCGAGATGTCGGTGCTCTTTGCCGATATCCGCGGATTCACGGCGTTCACCGAACGCGGCCGGGCCGAAGACGTCGTCACGCAGCTGAATGAGTACTTTTCCGCGATGGTCCCCATCGTCTTCGACCACAAGGGAACCGTCGACAAGTTCGTCGGCGACATGATCATGGCCTTGTTCGGCGCGCCGCTCGACGATGCGCAGCACGCCGGGCACGCGGTGGACACGGCCGTAGCCATGCTGGCCCGTCTCGACGAACTCAATGCGCGATGGGAACGCGAAGGCAAACCCTGCCTCGGCATCGGCGTCGGGATCAACTCGGGCGACATGATCGCCGGCAACATCGGGTCCGAGAGCATCATGAGTTATACGGTCATCGGCGATGCCGTGAACCTGGCCGCACGGCTCGAGTCGCTCAACAAGGACTACGGCGCCCGCATCATCATCAGCGCGGCCACCCGGGCGCGGCTCGATCGGCGCTATGATATGCGAGCATTGGGTACAGTGACGGTCAAGGGCAAGTCCGAGCCGGTGGAGATTTTCGAGGTCCGGCCCATGGTGTCTTCTGAACAGGACGCTCAATCATGAGTCACATCCACAGCACGGTTGTGTTGGTCTGTCTCCTGGCGGTGTCCGCCGCCGTGCCGCCGGAAGCCGGCGCGGATCCGGTTCCCGGGACGAGCGCGCCCCAGCTGGGCGGCGTACTGAAACGTGCCCAGCAGTTCCGCGAGTTGCAGGTGACCGAAGCCGAAGAAGTCCAGCTGGGCGCGGCCGTCAGCGAGAAGGTGCGCAATCGGTACGGCGTCGTGCAGGACAAAGCCGTGCACCGCTACGTGAGCCTGGTCGGACAGGTGCTGGTCCTGAAGAGCAGTCGCCCCAATCTGCCATTCACCTTCGTCGTGCTGGATACCGACGGGGTCAACGCCTTCGCGGCGCCGGGCGGGTTTGTTCACATCACTCGCGGCGCGCTTGGCCTGATGCAGAACGAGTCGGAACTGGCGGGCGTGCTCGGGCACGAGATCGAGCACGTGACGCAGAAACACACCATCAAGGCGATGCAGAAAGGCAAGATGGTCCAGATGACCGCCGACGAAACCTTGTCGAACCCCGCGGTCTTCGGGAAGCTCGTCGACAAGACGACGGAACTCGTCATGGCCGGGTTCGGGCGGAATGAGGAACTGGCGTCCGACCGTGACGGGCTGTCGCTGGCCAATGCCGCCGGGTACGCGCCAGGCGGATTGGGCACGTTCCTCACGCGCCTGAAGGACCGGAACTCCAAGGCGACGGAGAAACAGGGCCTGTTTGCGTCGCATCCTGAGATGGACGAACGCCTGGCGACACTGGACAAGCGGATCAAGGAGAAGAATCTCGCCGCGCCCGTCGTGCTCGCCGATCGGTACAAGAGCAATATCCCGTTCAAGCCGACTGCTGTCACCGCCGTGGCGACCGTCGAGGCCGGATCCGCTGGCCTTGCGGGTGGCAGTGGCAAGAAGACCGAGGAACCGGCGCAGCCGAAGAAGAAGGGGTTCGGCCTCGGCGGGCTGCTGAAGCCCGGCGGCGGCGACAAGAAGTCAGCTGAAGTCACGGGCTCCGGCGCGTCGCGTGGGGTCGACACCGAGCGTAACGCGAAAGGCGGGCCCGTGAAGACACTCGTGGCCGTGCAACTCACCCCCGGGGACGTCGAGGCCTTCAAGAAGGAGGGCGGCCTGAAGTAAGGCCGCGGTCCGGGTCCACGCGCCATGAACGACACCCTGCTGAAAGGCGCCGTCGGAGCAGGTCTGTTCCTGCTCGCCCTGGCGGTGCGCGCCGCATCACGGAACCGGCTGGTTCGCCGGAAGCTGCTGCTCACGCTGACGCTGGCGGCGGCGTACGTGGCGGTCGTGCTGGCGCTGGCGTGGTACCCCGTTGGCGACGAACTCAAGGCGCGGGTGTCGAGCCTCAATCAGCTCGGCCTCGCGCTGGCGGTGATCAACCTGCTGGTGGCGGTTGCCATCAACCCGCTGCGGGAAGACCGGGTTCCGGAACGGTTCCCGCCAATCGTGCAGGACACGTTCATCATCGTGCTCTTTGCGATCGTCGCCACCGGCGTGATGCCCGAGAAGTTTCTGACGACATCGGCCGTCGGGGCCGTGGTCATCGGCTTCGCGCTCCAGGACACGCTGGGCAACATGTTCGCCGGCCTCGCGCTCCAGGTCGAGAAGCCCTTCCGTGTCGGGCACTGGGTGGCCGTCGGCCATTTCGAGGGGATGGTCACCGAGGTGACGTGGCGGGCCACGAAGCTGAAGACGAAAGCCGGCAACCAGGTGGTGCTGCCCAACGCCTTCATCTCGAAAGAGGCCATCATCAACTATTCGGAGCCTTCGGCCCCGACCAGGCTCGAGATCGTGGTCGGCGTCAGTTACGACGTGCCACCGGCGCGCGTGAAGGCGGCCATCCAGGAAGCGGTGGACAATGCGCCGCTCGTGCTCGCTTCGCCACCGCCAGAAGTACTCGTCGACGACTTCGCCTCTTCATCGATGAACTACCGGGTGCGTTTCTGGATTGAGGACTTCGCCCGCGACACCGTGGCCCGCGATCAGGTGCGAGGCGCCATCTACTACTCGCTCAAGCGCCACAACTACGAGATTCCGTTCCCAATGCAGGTCGAGTTCCACCGTGACCTCCAGCCCGAGCGCGCAGCCGACCGGCTGAAGCGCCTGGAACGCGTGCTCGGTGGCGTGGATCTCTTCACGACCCTTCCCGAGCCGCTCTGCCGCGACCTCGCGGGTCGTGCCGACGAGCGGCTGTTCGGCCCCGGGGACGCCATCGTGCGCCAGGGCGCCGGCGGCAGTTCGATGTTCGTCATCGCGGACGGGACGGCCAGGGTCGTGGAGGCCTCCGGCCACGAGTTGGCCACGCTCGGTCCCGGCAACTATTTCGGTGAGATGTCCATGCTGACGGGACAGCTGCGTTCCGCCACGGTGCTCGCGCACGGCGAGTGCCGGGTTCTCGAACTGACGGCAGAGGCGTTGCGTGCGGCCGCGCTGGAGCACCCCGACGTGTTGCGCCGCATCAGCGCCGTCGTGGCTGAGCGGCGCGCGGATCTGGACCGTCAGGTCGCCGAGGCGGCCAGAATCAAGGACGACCTCGCCGATTTGTCACAGTCGCTGCTGGCTCGTATTCAGACGTTCCTGCGGCTGCCGGATCTGTTCCGGAACTGAGGATACTGACCGGAATAGGTGTGTCGTGTTGGGCGTCGAGACGCCCGCTCGGCCAGGCGCGAGGAGCACGCATAGCGGGCCTATGCACGCGACGAGCAACGCAGCCGGGCGGGATGGATCGGCGGCCAAGACGACACACCTATTCCGGTCAGTATCCTCAGAAGGCTGGCCGCGACAGGCGAGTCGTTCCGACCGGTGCCGTGCGGGCGCGAGCCCGGGGAGTATCCGTATGACGAAGGCGCGTGTGGCTGTCGCTCTTACGGCGTTCGCGTTGGTATCGGGTGCTGCCGGCCCATCGGCCCGGCAGGCCGGTGATACCCGGGCGTCGCAGGTGTCGTACCGGTTCACGGATCCCGATCGCCTGGGGAAACTCGTCTCGGCGTTTCCCGACATCGACCGCGTGTTCGGCGAGTTTGCCGCGCGTTCGCGCGTGCCCGGGATCGTGTACGGCATTCTCGTTGACGGGGCACTCGTTCACGAAGGCGCGGTCGGATACCGGGACCTGGCCACGAAGGCGCCTGTCGACAGCGACACGGTGTTCCGGATTGCGTCGATGACCAAGAGCTTTACGGCGCTGGCCATCCTCCGCCTGCGCGACGACGGGAAGTTGTCGCTCGACGACCCGGCTGAGCGGTACGTGCCCGAACTGGCTTCGCTCGCGTACCCGACCGCCGATTCGCCGCGGATCACGATCCGCCACCTGCTGTCCCACGCGGAAGGATTTCCGGAAGACAACCCCTGGGGCGATCGCCAGCTGGCGGCCACTGACGACGAGATGGGCCGCATGATGCGGCAGGGGATTCCGTTTTCCACGGCGCCTGGCACGGCCTACGAATATTCGAACTACGGGTTCGCCATTCTCGGCCGCATTGTCGCCCGCGTGTCTGGCCAGTCATACGCCAGCTACGTCCGGGCGCACGTGCTGGCGCCGCTCGGCATGACGGCCACCACGCTCGAGCCGGCATCCGTGCCGCCGGGGCGCCTCGCACACGGTTACCGATGGGAAGACGACACCTGGAAGGATGAGCCACCGCTGCCAGACGGCGCCTTTGGCGCCATGGGCGGCATGCTGACGTCCGCCCGTGACCTGGCCCGCTACGTCGGGTTCCTGATGTCGGCGTGGCCTCCCCGCGGCGAACCGGACAAGGGGCCGCTGAAACGCAGTTCCGCGCGCGAGATGCAGCAGGTGTGGCGGCCGTCACCGGCGTCGGCGTGGCGCGAGCCCGCGGCCGGCGCCCTGCGGCTGAACGCCGGCGGCTACGGGTTCGGCCTGCGCGTCTGGCAGACCTGCGCCCTGTCACACGTGGTGGGGCACAGCGGCGGCCTGCCAGGGTTCGGATCCCACATGCGATGGTTGCCCGAACATGGTGTCGCGATCATCGCGATGGGCAACCTCACCTACACGAGCTGGGGCCGCGTCACCGACGAGGCCTTCGCGCGCCTCGAGCGGACCGGCGGTCTCACCCCGCGTGCCCCGCAGCCGTCCGCAGCCTTGCTTGCCGCTCGAGACGAGGTGTCGAGGCTGATCAGCGCGTGGGACGAGACGCGTGCGGATCGGATCGCTGCCGACAACCTGTTTCTCGACGAATCGAAAGAGCGCCGCCGTGCACGGCTGGCCACGCTGACGGCTGCCCACGGGACCTGCCGCGTCATGCCGGATCGTTTCGACGTCGAAAACGCGCTGCGGGGAACCTGGCTCATGGCGTGCGACCGCGGATGGCTGCAGGTGGGGGTGACGCTGGCCCCCACCACGCCGCCACGCGTGCAGTCGTGGGTGGTCACGCCGCTCACGCAGTTGCCCGCCGCCCCGGGGGGGTGGAGCGCGTGCAGGGAGTGACACCAGGGCTTGGGGCAAGATAGAAGCAAGAAGTAGGAAGTAGGAAGTAGGAAGTAGGAAGTAGGAAGTAGGGGGAGACCGAAGAGCGGACTCAGCCCCTGCCTACTGTCTACTGCCTACTACCTACCGTCTACGACCTGCCGCCGATAGCCGATAGCCGATAGCCGAAAGCCGATCGCCGAAAGCCGAACGAAGGGCCCGGCTGGTCATACGCCAGTCCGGGCCCTTCGTATTCACCGCCGCACGCCGTCAGAACTTCCAGTCGAACCAGAACCCGCCGCGGCCGCGGTCACGATACGGGGTGCGCCAGTCGCGGCCGTAGCCCCTGCTCGCCGCGCGGTACCCATCGTTATAGCCCCCGGCGAAACCTCGCCGATACACGTCGCGGTACTGGTCGCGGTTCAGGCCGTAGCCGCGGCTGTAACCACGCTCGGCGTTGCGATACCAGCGGTGGCGGCGTGCGTCGTACCGGTCCCGGTCGCGGGCATCGTCGAACCCCTTCTCGTAGCCGTCGCGGTAGCCGTTGCTGAAGGCGTACTCACCGCGGCCGTTGTAGCCGTCCCTGCCGTATCCGCGGTCCCGATAGGAGGGACCGTAACGCGGGTCACCCTGGCGTCCGTACTGGGCCTGCTCGTAACCGGACAAGAAGGTCGCCCCGACCACGATGCGGCCCGATTGCGCGGCAGCCGACTGCGCCATCAGAATCACCGCTGCTGCTGTCGCGAGGGTCAGCGTCCAGAAGTTCCTGTTCACGGTATCCTCTCCTTTCCGACGCCATCACGATGTCTTGCGCTTGGGGCGTCGCCGGGTCCGCTGTCAGCGGATACCTTCCACACTGCAGGTTGCGTGCCAGCCCAAATGGGCCGTCTTGTGGCGCAAATCAAGGGGAAGTGGCAGGTGCCGAACTCTGCGGGAGACGCAGGCGGCCGTTACTGTGCCCAGACGATGACGCGTTCGCCACCGGGCTCGTGGTGCATCAGGATGAGGCCGGGGCCGTGACGTTCGAGATCCTCCGCCGTGATCTTCAACTGAGGCCTCGCGTCGGTGTGGTCGCCCCCGGCGGACAGCTTGATGGGATGACCGTTGGTCATCCGAATCAGCCAGAAGGGAATGTTGAGCGAGACCACACGTTCGTCGTTGGGTTCCCAGACCATGACGTGGAGGGCTTCTATGCGGGCGCGGCTTCGGGTGCCGCTCGGCATACGAAGGACGGGTTCGCCATCTTTGATGACCAGGAGCGGCGTCTGTCCCTCGAACCGTTTGACCACTTCTTCGAACTTCTGTTCGGCCGACCGTTCCGTGGCGGGTGTCGATTTGAACGCGAACTGCTGGTAGACGAAGAACCCGGCTACGGCAATGAGGCTCACCCCGACGAGCATCGTGAACGCCACGATGCCGAAGATGATCCAGCCCCAGGGTGTTTTCTTGGCCATAGCTACTGGTACTGACGGGCGGGACCCGGCGAAGTTCCCATGAACGGATTATCGATCCAACGCTGTGCCTCCTGCACCCCCAGGGCGTCCCGGGTGGACTTGCCGATGTCGCGGGCCTGGCGGTAGGAGCGCAGGGCGGCGTCGCGCCGGCCCGACAGGTCGTCGATCTGGCCGGTCAGGGTGAGGATACGTCCGCGGACCCAGGTGTACGCCTTCGCGGAGGTGGCTGCCGCCGCTGCCTGCCGGGCGTCGGCGACGCGCCCGAGCCGGACCAGCGCGAGGCCGCGTTTGTAGTGCCACCATGCGTCTTCGCCGAACGAACGCGGGCGGTCGTCCGACGTGAGCGCGGCGAGGCCTTCGTCCAGCCAGACCAGTGCCTCTGCAGGCCTGCCGGCGCGAAGCAGGGTTGCGCCGGTCTCGAGCCAGAGCAGGCGGTTGCGCGGGTATCGTTCGCGCAGGACCCCCAGCTCCCGCAAGGCGTCGTCGTGGCGGCCGTCGCGGCTGTAGGTGATGATCAGGGCAAAGCGGGCTTCGATGCCGGTTTCGTTCGGCACGGTCGTGCACGCTTCGAGCAGGCCGTACGCACGGCTCTTGTCGCCGCCAAACCCCGCGAGATACGCGATCCAGCGCATAACGCGCGACAAGGTGGCGACGAGGTAGCGATAGGTGCCGACGATGAGTCCCGCGTCCTTGCGGGATGGGTCGAGGGTGAGGACCCGCTCGTGCGCGTCGTACGCCCGTCGAGCGGTCCAGAAGGCCCGCATCAGCCGCCCTTCCTCCGTGGCGATGTACGCCGCTTCCCGGCCGGCCGCCGCACCGACGGCGTACAGGGCCGACACGTCGTGGGGGTTCTGCTGCAGCCGTTGTTCGGCCAGCGCCGTTGCCCGGGCGAGGGCCATGCGCAGTTCGCTGGATCGCCGGGCAGGCGGCGGTGTGCGGGAGACATCGGACAAGGACGGCGGTCCCAGGTACTCGTCCACGGTGAGGGCGCCGCGCTGGAACAGCATCCGGACCCACACGATTGACGCCCGAGCCAGGTGATTGGCCGGATCGTCGGGGTCGCGGGCGATGGCATCGAGAATCGTCGCGTCGGCGGCGTCGAAGTCCAGGCTGTAGGCGAGGTCGATGCTCCGCAGGCGGACCGTGTCAGGCGGGGGAGCGGCTGCGGCGGTTGCGGCTGCGAAACACAGAGCGGTGGCAACCGCCGCGGCCTTCATCGACTACTTCAGGCTGGCGAGTTTCCCGAGGTCCATCTTCGACACGAGCGTCTCGACGGCTTTGACGTCGTCGATATCGTTGCCTTCGACGGTCACGAGGAAACGGTTGCCGACGATCAGGCCGGCTTCGGCGTGCTTGCTGTCGCCGTCCCACTTCATCCAGCCGGGGTTCCCGCCGTAGGTCGTGGCCTTCTCGTACCCCGAGTCCGTCTCTTTCATGTAGCCGGTTGCCATGAACATCCGGTACGGCATCGTCAACAGGGCCGACATCGCCGTGTCGACGATCTTCACCTCGATGCGTGCGTCACCCTTGGTGTAGGTCACTTCGGACTGGGAAAACTTGACGGGGGACGTCATCATCTCGCCCTGGGGCTTGCCCTTCTCCCATCCCGAAATCTCGGGGAGCAAGGCGTGCAACTCCCGGAAGCTGACGGGGGTGTAGGTCTGGCCGTCGGTCGTCTGCGAAAGGCCCTGCATGGCCTGTCCCAGCTGTTGCATGCCTTTGGCGAATTCCGCCGCGCCGGCCGCCGCGCCAGCCGCACCTGCTGCCGCGCCAGCCGCACCCGCCGCTGCGCCGGCTTCTACCGCCGCTGTCGCCGCCTTCTGCGCCTCGACGGCGGCTTTCTGGGCTTCCTCCGCCGCTTTCCGGGCTTCTTCTTCCTTGCTGTTGCCGCATGCCGTCAGCGACAGGGCGAATGCTGCGAGAATACACGCCGTTCCGAACTTGCGCATGTTGTCCTCCGAATGATGTGGGGCGCTGCGAATTGTACCACCGACGCTGGCACGACAGACGGCGAGCTGCCGGTCAGCGGCCCAGTTGCTGATGGATCAGGCGCACGAGGAGTTCGCCGAGGCTTTCATCGCCCAGGACGAACGCGCCGCGCTCGGGCGACCAGCCAAGCTTGAAACTCTTGACCAGCGCCGAGACCCAGATCTGGCGTACGGGTGCGTTGGGGCTGACGACAAACCGTGCGGCCGAAGGTTCTTCGAAGAGGACGTTCAGGACGCTGCCCTGCAGTTCGACTTCGAACCCTTCTTCGTCGGCCAGGTCCAGCAACGATCGCTGCAACGCCTCGAGCGCCTCGTCGGCCTTGACGCGGAATGCCTGTTCGGTCAGTGACTCGGTCATGGGACGATACTACTAGGGACTAGGGACTAGGGACTAGGGGCTAGGGAAAAGACAGAGGATGTTTCCTTGCCCCTTGCCCCTTGCCCCTTGCCCCTTGCCCCTTGCCCCTTGCCCCTTGCCCCTTG
>CAYJPV010000049.1:0-23127 GCA_964372095.1 uncultured Vicinamibacterales bacterium
GGGGGGGGGGGGGGGCCACATCCCCTGCCTTCCCCAATCCCCAATCCCCAATCCCCAATCCCCAATCCCTAGTCCCTACTGGCCCTTCTGCATCTGCGCGGCGACCTTCTCGACCTCGCGCCACACACGCAGGAGGTTGCCGCCCCAGATCTTCGCGATCTGCTCTTCGGTGTAGCCGCGCCGCACGAGTTCGATGGTGACGTTGGGGGCCTCGGTGTCGTCGTTGAACCCGGGGATGCCGCCGCCGCCGTCGAAGTCCGTGCCGATGCCGACGTGGTCGATGCCGGCCACCTTCACGGCATGATCCAGGTGATCGACGAAGTCCTTCAGCGTGGCGCCGGGGAACTTCGCGTCCACGTCCTTCATCCGCGCACGGAACTGCGTCATTTTCGCGTCGTAGTCGGCACGCTGCTCGGGCGTCATCGTGGCCGGATTGGGCCGGCCACCGCCGGCCGGGGCCCCGGCCGGCCCGCCGCCACGGCCGCCGAACGACGGCAGGCCCAGCTCTTCGCGCAACTTCATCATCGCCCCGCGTCGCGCGGGGTCTTCTTTGCGCAGGTAGCTGCCGAGGGCGACCGTCTGAATCACGCCCCCATTCTTCGCCAGCGCCTTCAGCTGCTCGTCGGTCAGGTTGCGGTCATGATCGCAGATCGCCTTGCTGCCTGAATGCGACGCGATGATGGGCGCTTTCGTGATGGCCAGGATGTCCCAGAACGACTTCTCGGCGATGTGCGACACGTCCACCATCATCCCGAGGCGGTTCATCTCGGCCACCACCTCCTTGCCGAACGGCGAGAGTCCGTTGTGCAGGGGTTCGCGCGCGCTGGAGGAATCGCCCAGCTGATTGTTCCCGCTGTGCGTCAGCGTGATGTACCGTGCCCCAAGGTCGTAGAACTTCTTCACGTTGGCCAGATCCGTCCCGATCGGGTACCCGTTCTCGACGCCGGTCATGATGATCCGCTTGCCGGTCCTGGCGGCCGGCTCAACCGCGTCGGCACTCGTGACGAACGTGCTGCGGTTCGGGTACATCTGCTGCGTCAGGCGCTGCAGTGCCTGGAACTGTCCCATCGCCCGCTCCCACGCCCGCGCGTATCCGGCATCATCGAGGGTGCCCTGCCCGACGTAGACAGCCAGGAATGCGCCATCCACGCCGCCTTTCTCCATCTTGGTCAGGTCGCATTTCAGCGGGGAGGTCGGCGCCCCGGGATCGACGGCGGGGGTGGCGTAGTTCGGACCGAGGATGTCGACGTGCGTGTCGAGCGTCAGCGCACGTTCGTGGATGGCCAGGGCCTTGGCCACCACCGGGTCCGTGGACGCCGGTCCTTGTGGCACGGCCGCCGCCAGGCTCGCCGCCGCCAGGCACATCACGGCGCCGATTGCGGTGATTCTGATGAACATGGGAATGAATGCTCCGTATGCGAGGAAAGTCGACAACGTTGTCGGGATTGTAACACCCGCCACGTTACTGCCAGCGAAACAGCTTGAGGGCCGCGACGAACGACACGAGCGTCCAGGCGCTCATGATCGCCAGTTCGGAGGACACCGCAGCCATCGACGCGCCGTCGAGCATCACCGCGCGCAAGGCGTCATTGAGGGCGGTGAGCGGCAGCGCGTGAATGAGCGGCTGCATGGCAGCCGGGAAATTGGACGCCGAGAAGAACACGCCGGACAGGATCCAGCCGGGCAGCATCACGAAGTTCATCCAGCCGGACGCGGCTTCGATGGTCTTCGCCCGGCTTGCGATCAGCAGCGACAATCCGCCGAACGCCATCGCGCCGATCACGGCCACCACCGCCAGCGTCACCAGCGAACCCCGCACGGGCACGGCGAAGACGGCCCACGCGAACACCAGTAGCGCCGTGACCTCGACCACCAGGAATACGAGGCGCGCCAGCACCTGCGCCAGCAGGTAGTGGGCACGCGACATCGGTGTGGCCGCCAGCCGCTTCAGCAGCTTTTTCGTCCGCGCCCACACGATGGCAAACCCCACGCCCCACATCCCGGTGCCCATGATGTTCATGCCGAGCAAGCCCGGGACCAGCCAGTCGATGTATCGCGCGCCGACCACGTCCAGCGTTTCTTCGTCGGCCGTGAAGCGGTCCTGACGGCCGGCCGCGCGCTGCAGCGCCCCGTCCACGACCACGCGCGCCAGCCGGCTTTCGGGGCGTGTGGGATCGAAACGGTAGACAGGAGGGTCGCCCGGCAGGACCACCACCTGCACATCCCCGTCGCGCAACGCCAGGTCGACGCGATCGGGCGCCACGACACGGGTCTGGATGCCGGGATCGTCTGCGAGCGCGGCCACCACGGCTTCGCTGCCTTCGCCGGCCACCACGCCGGCGCGTACGGCCTCCTCGCCTTTCGAACGAAACGCAATACCCAGGGCGAAGGCCAGGACGAGGGGAAACACGATGACCCAGAACACCGCTTCGGGCTCGCGGGTGAATTCGCGCACCCGGACCACGGTCAGCTCGAACAGGGGATGGCGCGCGGGTGTCGGCTTACTCATCGCGCAGGTGCCGCCCGGTGTGGGCCACGAAGACATCTTCCAGCGTGGCCTGGTGCGTGGCGAACTGCGACAGGACCAGCCCGCCCGACGCCAGTTCGTCCAACAAGGCGGGCATGACCACGTGCAGTTCGCTCGCGTGGAGGCATATCGTCCCGGCGCCCGCCCGTACGTCCATGACGCCTGGCAGCGCCCGCAGCCGCTCGGACGGCATGACCTGACCGTCGCCCACCGCGAATTCGATCACGTGTTCGGCCCCGAGCGATGCAATCAGCTCACGAGGCGACCCGAGCGCGATCACCCGGCCCTGATCGACGATCGCCACGCGGTCACACAGGGCTTCGGCTTCGTCCATGTAGTGCGTGGTCAGCAGCACGGTCCCGCCGCCGGCGCGGTACGTCTCCAGCAGGGCCCAGAGCTGGCGCCGCGACTGCGGGTCCAGCCCCGTGGTCGGTTCGTCGAGGAACAGCAGGTCCGGCTGGTTGACGAGCGCGCACGCGACGGCCAGACGCTGGCGCTGCCCGCCCGACAGCTTCCCCACCCAGCTGCGCCGCTTCGCGTCCAGTTCCACCATGGCGATGACGTCATCGACGGATGGACCCCGTTCGTAGAAGGACCGGAACAGCCGGACCACTTCTTCGACCGTCAGCTTTTCGTGGAGCTGGGTTTCCTGAAGCTGGATGCCGAGGCGCTGGCGCAGGGCGCCATCGTCGGCGCCCCAGCGCATGCCCAGCACTTCAACCTCACCGGCATCGGGCTTCAGCAGCCCTTCGAGGATCTCGACGGTGGTCGTCTTGCCGGCGCCGTTCGGCCCGAGCAGACCAAAACACTCGCCGGCCCGCACCTCGAGGTCGAGGCCGGCGACCGCCACCACGTCACCGTAGCGTTTGTGCAGGCCGCGGCACAGCACCGCGGCCCCTGACGCCATTACAGCTTCCGCCACCAGGCCCGGTGGTTGTCGTGGAGTTCTTCCATCGAGGGCATCCGATAGAACACCGTCTCGTCGCCGCCCGAGAACCAGTATCCGTGCTTGATCGCCTTGTAGCTCATGACGTCCAGGCTCGGGTTCAAGCTCACGGTCTTCGTCTTCTTGTTGGCGTCCTCACGCAACTCTCTCAAGGCCACCGGCAACGCGTCCGGGCTCACGTTCGGCAACGGGCCCATGCCCGACGCGTAGACGCCCCCGCGTGTCACCACGTCCTCGAGGTTGAGATCCCATTGGGTGAAGAACATCTTCGGCGCGCCTTTCGACCAGGTGCCGGCCGTGATGTAGGCGCCGTAGTCGTGCGGCGCCAGGCGGGAGGCCACCACCAGGCGCAGCGGGCAGATTTCCTGGTACACCCGGAACGGGCCCTGCCCGTCGGTCGGCGGCTCGGGGCTCCGTTCGAGCCCGAGGGTCGCCCCGTCGGCCGTCACCAGGAACAGCTGGCGCAGCGCGCCGAAGTCGAGGTTCTCGAGCACGCGGTACGACTTCACGAACTTCGTCTTCTTCGGGCGGCCCGGCACGCCCGACTCGGTCGCCGCCAGGTACTCGTCCAGCCGGAAAAATTCGTTCCGGTAGTTGATATCCACCTCGGCAAAGATGACCTTGCCGGCGAAATGCCGGGTGCTGCCCACGCAATAGTGCCGTCCGAACTCGGCCGGCGACAACTGCGACGCCACCAGCGCTTCGTTGGGATACAGGATGAGGTAGAGGTGCTTCTGGAACTCGGACATCGGAGACTCCTGCGCGAAGGGTCGCTGGCGGGGGCCAGTGACGCACGATGGCAGTCTACACCGTCCGGCCGCGAACATGGTGTAGGATCGGCACGTTCCGCTTGGCGGGCACGGGAGGACAGATGGCAGAGTCGACACACGGCATGACACGGAGGGGCTTCGTCGCCGGGGTCCTGGGTTCGACCCTTGCGGCAACGGTCGGCAGCGCCTGGGCGAAAGCCGCACCGCGGGCGCGTATCATCCGCGTGGAATCGTCCCGCGTCTGGAGAGGTGACAGCCGGGACCCGGAGGTGGTCGCGGCCATGGTCGATCAGGGCCTGCTGACCTTCACCGGTGCTCCGAAGGCCGCGGACGCCTGGCGCACCTACTTCAAGCCTGGCATGCGCGTCGGCCTGAAGATCAACCTGCTCGGCCGGCCTCTCGTCTTCACCGCCCACGCGGTCACCAACGCGGTCGCCGCGGGTGCGCTGGCCGCCGGCGTCAAGCCCGACGACATCGTGGTCTGGGACCGCAAAGCCGAACACTTCGGACCCGCGACGTACCAGCCGGGACGCGGCCCTCACGGCGAGCGGATTCTGACGGGCGGCGTCTACAGTTCGACGATGGTTGACACGTCGGGCGGGCCGGCGCCCCTCGACCGGATCCCGCTCGAGGAGACGGACATCACCGTCAACCTGCCGGTCATGAAGGACCACGGCGGCGCGGGCGTCACCTTTGCCCTCAAGAACATCGCCTTCGGCTGCTACCGGAATCACCGGGGCGCCCACGGCGGGAACTGCGAACCCTTCATCACGGAGACGTGTTCGCATTTCTTTGCGACCCGGAAGATGCCGCTCATCGTGCTCGATGCCACCGAAGGGTGCTTCGACGGCGGACCGGCGCCGGGGAATCCCGACGTGCTGTGGCGCGAACACGCGATCTACGTCGGGACCGACCCGGTGGCGATGGACGTCGTGTGCCGCGAGGTCCTGATGGCCAAGCGGCGTGCCGTCGGCCTGCACGACAAGACCGCCCAGTGCCGGCACATCGAGAACGCGGCCGCCAAGGGTCTCGGCATCGGCGACCGGTCGCTGATCGACGTCATCACGGTCAAGGTGTAGCGGCGGACCCGCGAGGAACTCCATCATGCGCACCCCTGCGCGCGCCGGCGCGTTCCTGTCGTTGTGTGTCTGCCTGGCCGTCACCGCCGCCGTACCGGGCACGTCGGGTCAGGGGCGCCCGCCCCGGCCGGCGCCCACGCCGGGCCCCATGCTCGACCAGGGCACCCTGACGGTCGACACGCCCGACCTGCAACTCACGCTGGTGCGGTCGTCGCAGACCGCCGCGGCCCTGACAGCGAACACCGCCGGCGGGTTCGATTTCACCCCGGGCGATCTGCTCGTCGCCCGATCGCAGAACGGCTACTACCACCTGGGCGATCTGGACCTGCGTGTCAGATCGGCCGGCGGCAGCGACTGGGTGGACTATTCCACGGCGCTTGCGCGCACACCGGTGACGGCGCTCCCCGCGTCGGGCGACGTGCTGGCGGCGGCCGATCTGGCACCGACCCTGCCGTCCGACATCCCGCTCCGGATCCGGCGCGAGTGGCGGCGTGACGGCCGGCGGCTGGCGTTGCGGTTCGTGCTGACGAACCGCACGGGCACGCCGCTGACCATCGGCGCCCTCGGCATCCCGATGGTGTTCAACAACGTGCTGAGCGACCGATCCCTCGAACAGGCACACGCCGCCTGCGTCTTCTACGACCCGTACATCGGACTCGACGGCGGATACCTGCAAGTCACGCGGCTGAACGGGCAAGGCCCGGTCCTGCTCGTCGTCCCTGAGGGGCGCACGCCGTTCGAGGCGTACAACCCGATCCTCAGCCCGCCCCGCCAGGGCGGCGGCGGCCCGGCCGCGCCGCGCATCTTCACCGACCCCACGCCCCGCGGCGTGACCTTCGAGGGGTTCTTCGACTGGATGGTTCACACCCGCGCGTTTGCCGACGGGGAGTGGAAACAAGCCCGGCCGTGGAACCCGCCCACCGAGCGGGTCCTGGGGCCCGGCGAGTCCGCCAGCTATGGCGTGTCGTTCGTGGTTGCCCCGGACATCCGCGCGATCGAAACCACGCTGGCCGCCGCCCAACGTCCCGTGGCCGTCGGCCTGCCCGGCTACGTCATCCCGACCGACGCGGGCGGCAGCCTGTTCCTGCGTGCGCCGACCGCCGTGAAGGCCCTGTCGGTCGAACCTGCCGGTGCGCTGACGCTGACCCCGCAGCCGCCGACGCCCGGCGGCTGGCGGGCGTACGCCGTCCGCGGCATCGCGCCCGGCCGCGCACGCGTGACCATCACCTACGTCGACGGCCTCGTGCAGACGGTCCACTATCTCGTCACCAAACCTCACGCCGAGGCGGTGGCCGACCTCGGGCGTTTCATGACGACGCGGCAGTGGTTCGTGGATCCGGCCGACCCGTTCAAGCGCAGTCCGTCGGTGATGACCTTCGACCGCGACGAGAACCGGATTGTCACGCAGGACAGCCGGGTCTGGATTGCCGGGCTGGGGGACGAAGGCGGCTCGGCGTGGCTCGCCGGCGCCATGAAGCAACTGGGGCAGCCGGACCGGGCGGAACTGGACAAGTACGAGCAGTTCATCGACCGCGTCGTCTGGGGAGGCCTGCAGTACGCCGACGGCCCGCGCCGGCACGCCGTCCGCAAGAGCCTTTTCTACTACCAGCCCGACCAGCTGCCGCCCGGCTACTACCGCGCCGACCTCAACTGGACCACCTGGACCAGCTGGACGCGCGAGGCCACCGAAATCGTCGACCGGTCCTACAACTACCCCCACGTGGCCGCGCTGCACTGGACGATGTATCGGCTCGCCCGGAACCAGACGGGCCTGGTCACCAATCGGACGTGGGAGTGGTACCTGGACAACGCGTACCGCACGGCCGTGGCCATGACGGAGCATGCGCCGCGGTACGCGCAATTCGGGCAGATGGAAGGCACCGTGTTCCTCGAGATCCTCCGTGACCTCCAGCGGGAATCCTGGGTCACGCAGGCCGCGGATCTCGAAACGCGGATGCAGGCGCGCGCGGCGGTCTGGATGAAGCTGGCGTATCCCTTTGGCAGCGAGATGCCGTGGGACTCGACCGGGCAGGAAGAGGTCTATGCCTGGACGACGTACTTTGGCGATACCGCCAAGGCCCGCGTCACCCTCGACGCCATCGTCGCGTACATGCCCGCCGTGCCGCACTGGGGCTACAACGGGAGCGCACGCCGGTACTGGGACTTCCAGTACGCCGGCAAGGTGCGGCGGGTGGAGCGGCAACTGCATCACTACGGGTCGGGCCTCAATGCGATCCCCGTGCTGAGCGCGTACCGCGAGCGGCCCGACGACGTGCACCTGCTGCGCATCGGATACGCCGGCGCCCTGGGCGCCTTGGCCAACATCGACCAGGAAGGCTTCGCATCGGCGGCGTTCCACTCGTTCCCGGACATGCTGAAGCCCGATCCGATCACCGGTGACTACGCGCCGAACTTCCTCGGCCACGCGCTCAACGTCGCGTCGTACGTGATCAGACACCCCGAGTTCGGCTGGCAGGCGTTCGGAGGGGCGCTGGAGGCGGAGGGCACCCGCGTCAGATTGACGCCGCGCGACTCGTTCCGGATGCGCACCTACCTCGCGCCGCTGGGGCTCTGGCTGACGCTGGACGCCGGGCACATTGAGCGGGTGGAGTTCGATGCGGCCGCGCGCACGGTTCGGCTGGGACTCGCGCCAGCCACCGCGGCAGCCCGGGTGGCGCGCCTGCGCGTCGAGCAACCGGCGGTGGTGGCTGGCATCGGTACGTTCGCGCCACGCTCCACGTTGGCCATGGAACGCGGCGCGTACGTCGTGCCGCTGCAGGCCGGCGCCCAGACGTGGGTCGACTTGACGGCGCCGGCACGCTGACGCGGGCTGGCCGCGTCAGCGCGCGAGTCTGGTGACTTCGCTGCCCGCCAACAGCAACGCCCCGACGCCGAAGACTTCGGTGGTCTCGGCCGTCGTGGCACCCGGCTCGGCGCCGATGGGCTGCACCCAGCCGAGCATGCCGTCGGCGCGCATCGCCCGCACCATCGCGCCCCAGCCCCGCGTGACGGCCGGTTCGTACCGCCCACGGTCGAGCAGGCCGTTATTGATACCCCACGCCAGCCCGTAGATGAAGAACCCGGTCCCGCTGGTCTCCGGGTTCGGCCGGCTGGCCGCATCGAGCAGACTCGACCGCCAGTACCCATCTTCGCCCTGAATCCTGACGAGGGTCTCGGCCATGTCCGTGAAGAGCCGGATATACCGCGGGCGATCGGGATAGTCGGCCGGCATGTCCTGCAGCACCCGCGCGATGCCGGCGAACACCCAGCCATTGCCGCGGCTCCAGAACACCTTCTTCCCGTTCGGCGCCCGCTGGTCGAAGTACCGGCTGTCGCGGAAGTACAAGTGCTCGGCCGGGTCGTAGAGGTAGTCGGTCGTCTTCCACCACAGGCGATTGGCGAGATCCAGGTACTTGCGGTCCCCCGTGGCGGCCGACATCGCCACCAGCGGCGGCGGCCCCATGAACAGGGCATCGCACCACGCCCACTCACGCGTCTCGATCCGGTTCCCCCACAGCAGCGACTCGCCGTACGGGTAGGCCGACAGGTAGTCGAAGAGCGCGCGCCCGGCGGAGAGGTACTTCGGGTCCTTGTCGATCAGGAAGAGCCGGATGTAGGTCGCCACGACGGCGTAGTCGTCGGCGTGCCCTGGTCTGAGGCCGGGCCTCCAGCCGTTCCGGTACCCCATGTCGCGCATGGCTGCCACATAGCGGGGCTCGGGCGTCACCGTGGTCAGCGCCATCATGCCGGTGTAAAACGCGGCCTGCGTCCAGTCCCACGTCGCGTGCCCGGACGGGTGCGCCAGTTGCCAGTCGGCTGCGGCCGTCATCACCTTCAGGACGGCTGCCTTCTCCAGGTCCGCCGAAAACGCCGGGGTCCCGGCGACCGAGGCCTGCTGAGCGGCGGCCCCCAACGGCGTGATCACCATCCACACGAAAACTGCCAGCACCGCTGCAAGTGACTTCATCATCTGTGTCTCCACTGGGGTCAGGCCCCCGGACCAGGAGGTCCGGGGCGACGTACGTCACGGTCCGGGGCGACGTACGGCTTCAGATGCACGTCGCGTTGCGGATACGGGATCTCGATCTGGTGCGCCCGGAACTTGTCGAGGATCGCGAAGTTCAGCGCACTCACCAGCTTGCCCTTCCGCTGAATCAGCGAGCTCGACCACGCGCGCAGTTCGAAGTGCAGACCGCTGTCGCCGAACTCCAGAAACCGTACCACGGGCTCGGGGTTCTGCAGCACGTCGGGATTCTCACGGGCCGCCTCCAGCAGCAGGCGCTCGACCAGGCGCACGTCGCTCGCGTACCCAACCGACACGGGAATCCTGAACCGGACACTCGAGTCCGTGTAGCTCCAGTTCACGACCTCTTCGGTGATGAACCGCGAGTTCGGAATGAGAATCGCGATGTTGTCGTTCGTCACCACCGTGGTGCTGCGAGCCCGGATTTCCACCACCTGCCCTTCGGTGCCCGCCACTTCGATACGGTCGCCGATCTTGACCGGACGCTCCAGCAGCACGATGAGCCCGCTCACGAGGTTGTTGGCGATGTTCTGCAGCCCGAAGCCCAGACCGATGCCCAGGCCGCCGGCGGCCACGCCCAGCGCCGTGAAGTCAATCCCTGCCGCCTGGAGGATGATGACGAACCCGACCAGGAACGCGACGTAGTGAAACAGTGACCCCACGGCGTGCCGGGCACTCGCATCCAGCGTCGTGCGCACCAGCGCTCTGGTCACTAGCCACCGCCGGATGCGGCTCGTCACGAGGTAGAGCAACACCAGCAGGAGCAGCAGGTACACGATCGACGCCAGCGACAAACCACCGCCCAACGGCAGCAGCGGCTGTGACAGGATCTTGCTGAGGCGTTCCCACCAAGCAGGCATGAGGTCAGTCCTCCCGGACCACCGGGCACGGTTCAGGGATGAAACGGCCAGAATTGCGGGATCAGGACTGTGGCCATCACCCAGAACAACAGCGTCAGCGGCGTGCCGACGGTCACGAAGTCCCTGAAGCGGTACGCACCGGGACCGTAAATGAGCGTGTTCGTCTGATAGCCGACCGGCGTCATGAAACTGGCCGACGCCGCGAAGGTCACGGCCATCAGCAGGGGCTTCGCGTCCACGCCCATCGCCGTCGCCGCGCTGATGGCGATCGGAGCCAGCAGCACGGCCGTGGCCGCGTTCGACATCAACGATGTCAGCATGGCCGTGCAGAGATACAAGGCCGACAGCAGCGCCCAGGGGCCGAACCGGCCGAAGGCCGCGACGACGAATTCCGACAGCAGCCGCGCGGCTCCCGTGCTCTCGAGGGCCACACCGAGGGGCAGCAGCCCGCCCAGCATCAGAATAACTTTCCAATCAACGGCTGCGTATACCTCCTCCGGTTTCAGGCAACCGGTCAGGACCATCGCGGCGCACCCCGCCAGCGCGGTCACGACAATGGGCGCGATGCCCGTCGCGCTGATCGCGACGACCGCAGCCAGAATCCCGAACGCGGCCAGCGTCTTGCGCTTGCGGAACCGCGGCGCGGCATTGGGCGTCACCAGCACGAACGCGGGGTTCCTGGCCAGCGCCTCGAGGCGGTGCGCGCGGACCGACAGGAGGATCGTATCGCCGGCCACGAGCGGAATCGTATCGAGCTTGGTCTGCGCCAACTGGCCGTGATGCCGGATCGCCAGCACCTTCGCGCCAAACGCGTCGGTGAATCGCAGCGATTTCAGCGTCTCGCCCGAGAGGGCCGAGGTGGGCGAGACGACGGCTTCGACCAGTTCCAGGTCGCCGCCTTCCAGGTCGTCATCCCGCCACCCGAGGTGGGAGATCAGACTCACGCCCATCCGCTCCTGCACTTTCAGGATGCGCGACGACTCGCCGCGCAGCCGCACGACGTCGCCGGCCTGCAGCACGAGTTCGGTCAGCGGCAGATCGACGAGCGCGCCGTTCCGGAACACCGCCAGGATGTCCAGGTCCAGGTCCCTGGCCAGCGGGGCGGTGGCCGCCACCTTGCCGACGGACTTCGCCTCGGGGAGCAGCACGGCATCCGTCAGATAGTGCGCCATGCCGAAGACTTCGGTCAGGTCCGCGTCCGCGCGGCGCTGCGGAATCAGCCGGATTCCGACGGCGAACATGTACACCAGACCGGCCCCGGCCATCATCAGGCCGAGTTCCGAGAACTCGAACATCCCGAAGGGCTGGAGCCCGCTGCGCTCGGCGATGGCACTCACGACGATGTTCGTGGAACTGCCCACCAGCGTGCACACCCCGCCGAACATCGAGGCGAACGACAGGGGCATGAGCAGGCGTGAGGGGCTGATCTTCGCGCTCTGCCCCACTTCCAGCACCACGGGGAGCAGGATGGCCACCACGGCCGTGTTGTTGACGAATGCCGACGCCGCGCCGGCGATGACCATCAGCAGCAGTGTCGCCCCCCAGGGGAACCGCCGTCCCAGCCGGCTCAGACCGGTGCTGACGGCATTCAGCGCGCCTGTGTGGGAGAGCCCCGCGCTGAGGACGAACATCGCGGCCACCGTGACCGTCGCGGGGCTGCCGAGACCCGACAGCCCCTGTTCCGGCGTCAACACACGCGTGGCAATCAGGATGATGGCCACGAAGATGGCGGCCAGATCGACCGGCAACTTCTCGGTGCTCAGCAGGTAGACGCAGAGGACCGTCAGCGTCAGGACAATGAGGAGGTCCATGGTTCGTGGTGCCAGTCTATGCCGAAACCCAGGAACCGGATCCCGTGACCTGTCACGGCCGGCCCGGAAAGTGGGTAGAATGCCGTCGCCCCCGCTGGCTGCCTCCGCAGCCGCACCACGGATACCGCATGGACATCGATATCGCCGTCGTTCCAGTCGCCGGGCTCGGCACGCGCCTGCTGCCCGCCACGAAGTCGCAGCCCAAAGAAATGCTCCCGGTGGGCCGCAAGCCCGTCGTGCAGTACGTCATTGAAGAGCTCACCCGGGTCGGCATGCAGCAGGTGCTCTTCATCACCGGTCCCGGCAAGGCGTCGATTGAGAACCACTTCGACCTGAACGGCGAGCTCATCCAGACGCTGCGCGAAACCGGGAAGGAAGACTTGCTGGCCGAACTGGCGTTCGAGCGCAACCCGGTCCAGTACTTCTATACCCGCCAGCGCCAGACCCTCGGCCTCGGCCACGCGGTGCTCTGCGCGCGGTCGTTCGTCGGCGCGCGCCCGTTCGTCGTCGCGCTGGGCGACTCGATCATCGGGATGCATGCCGAAAGCGACGTCGTGAAGCGAATGACCCGGTGCTTCATCGAGCGCGATGCCGCCGCTGTCATCGCCTTCGAGGAGGTCCCGCTCGCCGAGGTGAGCCAGTACGGCGTCGCACGGCCCCGCACCGACGGCGACGTGTTCGAGATTGCCGACCTGATCGAGAAGCCCTCGCCGGCCGAGGCACCCAGCACACTCGCCATCGCCGCGCGTTACGTCCTGGCGCCGTCCATCTTCGACGCCCTCGCCCGCACGACACCGGGCAAAGGCGGCGAAATCCAGCTCACGGACGCCATCCGAGCGGTCATCCGGGACGGCGGGCGCGCGTACGGCGTGAAACTGAACCGCGACGAGCGCCGGTACGACATCGGCAATTTCGATGCGTACTTCCAGGCGTTCGTCGAATTCGCCCTGGCGGACCCGCGGCACGGCGCCGAACTCCGCCGACACCTGGAGCAGGTGCTGCATGTACCTCACGCGTAAGCGCGCCTACGCCCGCGCGGGCCTCCTGGGCAATCCGTCGGACGGCTACAACGGCCGAACTATCTCCATCAGCGTGCGCAACTTCTGGGCCGAGGTCGTCCTCTACGAATGGGACACGGTCGACATCGTCCTGGCCGAAGGGGATCGCGCGACGTTCGGATCGGTGCACGATCTCGCCCGCGACGTGCGGCTGCACGGCTACTACGGCGGGATCAGGCTGATCAAGGCGACGATCAAACGATTCGTCGACTACTGCGATGCCCAGCGGATTGTGCTGCACGGGCGCAACTTCTCGGTACGCTACGCCACGACGATCCCCCGCCAGGTCGGACTCGCGGGATCGAGCGCGATTATTGTCGCGACGCTGCGCAGCCTGATGGAGTTCTACGGCGTCACCATTCCGATCGAGGTCCAGCCGTCGTTCGTGCTCCGCGTCGAGCAGGACGAACTCGGGATCACGGCCGGGCTCCAGGACCGGGTGATCCAGGTTTACGAGAATCTCGTCTACATGGACTTCGACCGCGCGCGCGAGCGGACCATCGCCGGGTTTGCGTGTTACGAGTACGAGCCGCTGGCGCCCTCCTTGCTGCCGCCGCTCTACCTGGCGTATCACGATGCGCTCAGCGAGCCGACCGAGGTGTTCCACAACAACATCCGGGAGCGGTTCAACAGGGGTGAACCCGCCGTGGTCGACGCCATGACGCACGTGGCGGAACTCGCGCGGCAGGGCCGGGAGGCGCTCCTCGCGGGCGACGGCGACCGCCTTGGGCGCCTGATGGACGAGAACTTCGACACCCGCCGCAGCATTTATGCCCTGCCGGCCTGGCAGATCGCGATGGTGGAGACGGCCCGATCGTGCGGCGCCACGGCGAAGTTCGCGGGGTCCGGGGGCGCCATTCTCGGCACCTACCGCGACGAGGCCATGTTCGCGCGACTCACGGAGGCGCTCGCCGCCATCGGCTCGAGGGTCATCGTCCCGATCGTCGGAGCCTGACGCGTCAGAGTCCGGCCAGGTACAACACCAGCGCCCGAGCCACGAGGTCCTGCCCCGTCGCGTTCAGGTGGCCATCGTCACTGGCGTAGGTGGACACCAGGGCCCGCACGCCACCGACCAGATGGGCGCTTCCGTCGGGACGCGTGGATTCAAGGCGGGCCAGGTCGAACACCGGCTCCCGTCCGTCGTAGGCCTGCCTCACCAGGTCGCTGAACCGTTCGCGCACGGTGTTCTCGGCCGGCGCGTCGGTCGTCAGCGGCACCGTGATGTGGACGAGGCGGACCGCCGGGAAGGCCGAGCGAAGGGCCGCGAGGCGGGCCTGGTAGTCGGCGAAGAGCGCGGCCGTATCGGTGCCCGCCGTGAAGTCCACGTAGCAGAACTTGAAGAACGCGAAGTCGGTTCGTGTCCCGGCGCCTTGCTGCAGGGTGGCCACGAACGCCTCGACCTTGCCGCGCGGGTCGCCGTTCGAGCCGTTACCGTCATGGGCGAACACGCCGCGCGTCATCGCCGGCGGCGACGACGTCTGCACGACGCGCAGCGTGGTGCCGGGCGTCGCCGTAATGAGCGCCTGGACGCCGTCCATGATGTTGAATCCCACGGACTGGTGCCCGAAATAGATTGCCCGGCCCGCCAGCGTCTGCAACGCGGCGGCAATGCCCGTTGGTGTTGGCGTTGGTGTGGGCGTCGGGGTCGGAGAAGGCGTCGTGGGCGACGGTTCGGTGACTGACGTCGATCCCTTCGAATGTTCGCACGCCCCGGCGGCCGCGAGACTCACCACCGCAGCCAGCATCACGAGGCAGGTGCCGCGATGCGCCGTGTTGACGATCACGCTGCCTGTCCTGCACGCCATGGCCCCACGCCCTTTCAGGTGACACTACCCCTATCCGGTATATCGGCGGACCGCTTTTTGCAAATAGCCCTGCCGTCTTCGCTCCCATGTCCGTGGTTCATGCACCCGCGGCAACGTTGCCTCCCCTGCCGCGACGCGCACGTACCCAACGACGGGTCCGGGCCGGCATCGTGCCGGCCAGCACAGCGTGCTTTCTCAGCCATCACACGGGACAGGAGCCGGGGGCCATCATGACCGAACGTGCCTGGGCAGTCATCCTTGCGGGCGGCAACGGCAGCCGGGTGTCGGAATTGACGCAAGGGAGGGACGGGCGACCGACACCGAAGCAGTACTGTCGGGTTGGCGGCCGCACGCCGATGATTCGCTGGGCCCTCAATCGCGCGCGCGTCATCGTCCCGCTCGAACGGGTGCTCGTGGTGGTGAGCGCGTCGCATCGCCCCTTCTGGGAGGCCGAACTCGCGGATCTCCCGTCACGCAATCTGCTCGTCCAGCCCGCCAACAAGGGCACGGCCGCAGCCGTGCTGCTCGCGCTGCTGACCGTGCAGGTGCGCGACGGCGCGGACGCGCCCGTGGTGTTCCTGCCGGCCGACCACTTCGTCGCCGACGAGAGCCTGTTCTGCGGCGCCGTACTGGCCACCGTGAAGGCGGCCGCGCGCGCCGATGCCGATGTCGTGCTGCTGGGTGCCGAGCCAGGTGCCGACTGCGACGGGTGCGGCTGGATTCTGCCGGAGCGCCCCGACACCGTGGCCCGCGTCAGCCGCTTCGTCGAAAAACCGCCAGCCGCACACCTGCAACGCCTGCGACGGGCCGGGGGGATCCTCAACACCTTCGTCTTTGCCGCGCGCGCGCAGCGTTTCGTCGGCATGTTCGAACGGACGTTGCCGGAACTGACGGGCCGGTTTCGGCTCCATCGCCGGTACCCGGCCGGCGTCACCGACATGCGAGAGCTGTACGACGCTATCCCGTCGGCCGATCTGTCGCGCGACGTCCTGCAGCAGGCGGGGCCTCAGTTGGCCGTCGTACGCGCGCCGGACTGCGGGTGGAGCGATCTCGGTACGCCAGCCCGGCTGGAGGCCTTCAGACGCCGCGCCGCCCCCGCGACCAGCGCGCGGACACGCCGTGAGACGACGCACCACGTGGCGGCCTGACGCACAAGCCCGGGGCGTACCCGCGCCCCGGGCCGCGCGGGTGTCAGGCGAAACGCTCGACCCCGTCGGCCGCGCGGCCGAGCGGGAACCCGAAGTAGTCCCGGGCGTTGAAGAAGCAGACGTTCTGCACCATCGCGCCCAGCAGGGCGCGATCGTCCGGCAGCAGGCCGCGCCGCACGTCGTCACCCACGAGGTTACAGAGCAGGCGGCGGAAGTACTCGTGGCGCGAGTACGACAGGAAGCTGCGCGAGTCGGTCACCATTCCGACGAAGCGCGACAGCAGACCCAGGTTCGACAACGCGTTCATCTGCTTCGTCATCCCGTCGAGCTGGTCCAGGAACCACCAGGCTGCCCCGTACTGCATCTTGCCGGGTATCGTCCCGTCCTGGAAGTTGCCGATCATGGACGCCAGCAGTTCGTTGTCGCGCGGGTTGAGGTTGTAGAGGATCGTCTTCGCCAGCTGGTTCGTGTCGTCGAGCCGATCGAGAAAGCGGGAGAGCGGGCGAGCGATCTCGAAGTCGCCGATCGAATCGAAGCCGGTGTCGGGCCCGAGGGTCCGGAGCAGCCGGGCGTTGTTGTTCCGCAGCGCGCCGAGGTGGAACTGCTGCACCCAGCCGCGGGCGTGGTCCAGCAAGGCCAGTTCGTAGACCACGGCCGACCGCAGGGCGCCGGCGGCTGCCGGGTCGAGCGACGCGCCACACCGCACCCGGTCGAACGCCCGGTCCACCGTGGCCTGAACCCACGGGTCCGCGAACATCGTCTCGAGGCCGTGATCCGAAGCCCGGCAGCCCATGGCGTGGAACACGTCGTGACGCGCCTTCATCGCCTCGAGGAACGCGGCAAACCGGCCGCCGATGGCCACGCCCGACGCGGCTTCGAGACGGGCAATCCAGGCATTGAACGCCGCGGCATCGTGGACGGCAAACGCCTTGTCCGGCCGCCACGTCGGGAAGACGCGGGTGACGGGATCGGGGCGCGCCGCCAGGCGCTTGTGGGCATCGAGCGGATCCACGGGATCGTCAGTCGAGCAAACGACCGCCACACGGAATGCGCGCAGCAGGCCCATCGCCGTGAATCCGTCTTCGTGCAGACGTTCGTTGGCCCGATCGAAGACCGCCCGCGCCGTCGCCGGCGACAGCCATGCCCCAATGCCAAACGGACGCCGGAGTTCCATGTGCGTCCAGTGGTAGAGCGGGTTCCGCAGCGTGTCCGGCACCGTCCGCGCCCACGCCTCGAACTTCTCCCAGTCGGTGGCGTCGCCGGTGCAGAAACGCTCCGGCACGCCATTCGCCCGCATCGCCCGCCACTTGTAGTGATCGCCGTCCAGCCAGATCTCCGTGATCGATCGGAACCGATGATCGGACGCCATCTGGTCGGGCGACAGATGACAGTGGTAATCGATGATCGGCATGTGCGCGGCGTATCGGTGGTAGAGATCCGCCGCGACGTCACTTTCGAGAAGGAAGTCGGCATCGAGGAATGGTTTCATGATCGCGCTGCTCCTGAGGGCAGGCCTGCACCTGCCGGAACCACCGGGAGACCGGATGCGGACGACTCGTAGACGGCGCGGACCAGGGCGACGCTGCGCCGGCCGTCCCGTCCGTCGCAACGTGGGCGTGCCCCGGTGCGGATCGACCGGGCGAAATCGGCAAACAGCGCCTGGTGACCCGAGATGTCCGAGACGGCCGGCGTGGAGGACCGCCCGTCATCTGCGGCTGGCGGGCGAACGGCGAGGCCGGGCGGCGTGCCGCCTTCGACCTGCGCGGCCACGAGGGCGTCGCGCTCGAGGGTCACGGTGCCCCTCGTACCGGTGATGACCACCGACCGCGGGGCACCCGGCCAGGCGGCCGTGGTGACGGACAACGTACCCCGGGCGCCCGACTGGAACAGGAGGAGCGCCTGAGCCGTGTCCTCGACTTCGATGACGTGGCGCAGCGTCGAGACCGAGCCGCGCACCTCGCTGACGTCGCCGGCCAGCCAGAGCAGCAGGTCAACCGTGTGGATTCCCTGGTTCATGAGCGCGCCGCCGCCGTCGAGTGCCCATGTCCCGCGCCAGTTCGACGAGGCGTAGTAGGCAGGCGGTCTGTACCAGGGCACGCGGGCCTCGACGAGCAGGATCCGTCCAAGGGCGCCGCGGTCGATCAGGTCCTTGACGGCGCACACGTCGGGCGCGAATCGATCCTGGTAACACACGGCCAGTTGCACACCCGCCTCGGCCGCGGCGTCGATGAGGGCGTCGGCCCGATCGACGGACACGTCGAGGGGCTTCTCCACGAGCACGTGCAGGCCGTGGCGGGCGGCGGCGATACCGTGCTGAGCATGCAGGCCTGACGGGCTGCCGATGGCCACGCACACGAGGTCGGGGTGCGCCAGGAACTGCGTGAGCGAATCGTACGGCGTCCCGCCGTGGTCCTGGCAGAAGCGCGCGGCGCCGTCGAGGGTATGCCCGAGGACAGCGGCCACCGTGAAACCAGCCGCCGAAGCGGCGAGGGCGTGCGTCCTGGTGATGTTGCCACTGCCAATCAGTCCGAGGTGCACGGCCCGCTCCAAGGCTTGTGGTCTAGCCACTGGCGACACACAGCGAGACGATTACTACCATCAGCGCCTACTCATGTCAAGGTAGAGGCGCTACTGGTCAGACCATTTGGGTCACTCGAACGAGGCGGGCGCGCCGGCTAGCAGGAGCCAGCCGGCGCAGCGGTGGGACTACTTCAGGCCGCGTTTGCGCAGGAGCGGTTCGACGCTGGGCTCCCGGCCCCGGAACGCCTTGTACTGCACCATGGCGTCTTCCGCGCCCCCGGTTTCGAGGATCCGACGGAACGCGCGTGCCGTCGCCTGATCGAAGAGGCCGCGTTCGCGGAATGCCTGGAACGCGTCCTGGTCGAGAACCTCGCTCCAGATGTAGGCGTAGTAGCCGGAGGCGTAGCCGCCGCCGGGCCCGAAGATGTGGCTGAAGTACGGGCTCCGGTACCGGGGCACGATGCTTGACGGCAGGCCGAGGCGCGTCATCGTGGCCTGTTCGAACGTCAGGGCATCCTTGGCCGGCCCGGTCGGCAGCGTGTGCCAGTCCATGTCGAGTACGGACGCGGCCAGGTACTCGACGGTCGCGAAGCCCTGATCGAACTGTGCGGACTTCTTGATCTTCTCCACGAGCGACGCCGGAATCACGGCGCCGGTCTTGTAGTGTTTGGCGTACACCGCCAGAACCTCGGGCTCGAGCGCCCAGTTCTCCATGATCTGCGAGGGCACCTCGACGAAGTCGCGGGGGAATCCGCCCAGACCGCGGTACGGCGTCTTCGACAGCAGCGAGTTCAGGCCGTGGCCGAACTCATGGAACAACGTGCTGACTTCCTCCAGGCTGAGCAGGGCCGGCGCGTCGCCGGCGGGCCGCGAGAAGTTGCACACGTTGACGACGACAGGCGTGACGCGCGCACCGTCTTTCAGACGCGACCCGCGATACGTGCTGCTCCAGGCCCCGCCGCGTTTGCCCGGCCGAGGGTGGTAGTCGGCGTAGTAGATCCCGACGTGGGTGCCATCGGCCTCCTTCACCTCGAACACCTTCACTTCGGGGTGGTAGGTCGGGAGATCGGGTCGCGCCGTGACCGAGAGACCATAGAGCCGCTGCGCGACGTAGAACGCGCCCTCGAGCACGTTATCGAGTTTGAAGTACGGCCGCAGCGCCTGCTCGTCCAGATCGAATCGGGCCTTCTTGACCTTCTCCTGATAGTACCGCCAGTCCCAGGGCTGGAGGTCGAAGGTGGCGCCCAGCGACGTCATCAGGGCCTGCTGGTCGGCCGCCTCGCGGGCGGCCATGGCTTTGGCCGGCTCCCACAACTGGTTGAGCAACGCGTACACCTTGTCCGGCGTCTTCGCCATGTTCTCTTCGAGCGCGAAATCGGCGTGAGACGTATAGCCCAGCAACGCCGCCCGCTCGGCCCGCAGGGCGGCGGTCTGCGCCAGGATCGTCTTGTTGTCGTACGCGTCCCCGTGGTCGTTACGCGTGGTATAGGCCGTCAGGATCTGGCGGCGCAGGTCCCGGTTGTCCGCGTACTGGAGGAACGGCCAGATGCTGGGAGCCTGGAGGGTGAAGACCCACGCGCCCGGCTTGCCAGCGGCCCGTGCGGCGTCGGCCGCGCCCGCGATGACGCCGGGCGGCAACCCCTGCAGGCCGTCCTGGGTGTCGATGACCAGGCGATAGGCGTTCGTGTCGTGCAGCAGGTTATCGCCGAACTTGATGCCAAGCGAGGACAACTCGCCGTTGACGGCGCGGAACCGGGTTTTCTGCTCAGGGGTGAGATTCGCGCCGCCGCGTACGAAGCTCTTGTACGTCTCGTCGAGCAGCTTCCGCTGCACGGCGGTCAGCGTGGCGGTTTCACGCTGATCCCACACGGCCTTGATGCGGGCGAACAGAGCCGGATTCAGGCGGATATCGTCGCGCAACGCCGTCAGCAGCGGCGCCACCTCCCGGTTGATGGCCTGCAGCGCCTCGGTCGTGTTGGCAGACTGCAGATTCGAGAACACCGGGCTGACTTTGCCCAGCAGGTCGCCGGAGAACTCCAGGGCTTCGATGGTGTTGGCGAAGGTCGGCGCCGCGGGATTGGCGACGATGGCCTCGACCTCACGGCGCTGTTCCGCCACGGCCTGCTTCAACGCAGGCAGGAAGTGTTCGGCCCTGATGTCGTTGAACGGCGGGACGCCAAACGGCGTCGTCCACGGGCGCAGGAGTGGGTTCTCGGACACAGCGCCCTGCGGTTGGCCGGCCAGGGGAAGCGCACCGGCCAGCAGGCAGAAGAGGGCGACGAGCACACGAGCACGCATGATGATGACCTTTCGGGTGGGGACAGGGAAGCCGGGTCCGGACGGGGGGGCGCGGACGGGACCCGTTCCCGGCAATCTACGCTGCGGTGTCTCCCAGGGTCAAGCACACCGCCGCCGCGCCGCCCGGACGCCCTTGACGCTCCTGACCCGGGAAGCGGATACTGAACGCAACACCTATGGCAGAACTGTTTCGGCCGGCCACGCCGCTGCCGCCTGACGCGTCGTATCAGGTGGCGGCCACGGCCGTGCGCCCCGCACTCCTCCTCCCCGGGCACGATGCTGCGTGGCACAGCGCCCAGCGCATCACGTGGGGGCCGCCACACGCCCGGACGTCGTTCTCGGCGCTCTGGAATCCGCAGGGTCTGGCCATCCGCTTCGACGTGTGCGACCGGCAGCCGTGGCACACGATGACCCGGCGCGACGACCCGATCTGGAACGAAGAGGTCGTCGAGATCTTCCTCGATCCGACGGGCACCGGCCGCGATTACCTCGAGCTCGAGATCAGCCCGATGAACGTGGTCACCGACCTGCGGATCAGGAGCGCCTCACCGGCCCTCGACGGAGACCTGGCCTGGAACTGGCAAGGGCTGGAGAGCACGGTCGTCCCGGGGTCCTGCGAAGGCATGAATCCGGGCAGCTGGGTGGCGCTCGCCTGGTTGCCGTGGGCCGGGCTCGACGCCCTCAGCGCCGACGTCGGTGCGCTCGTACCGCCGAGGGCCGGCGACCGCTGGCGGTTCAATGTGTTCCGGATCAAGCGGCCCGGCGGGCCCTCGGCGCCGGAAGCCGGTGCCGTCTACGCCGCCTGGTCCGCCCCGGACGGGCCGACGTTCCATGCGCCGGCCTATTTCCGCGAGTTCGCCTTCCTTTCGCCTGCGTCCTGACTGCTGGCTACCGCTGTCGGTCTGTGTCACAATATGAGAGGAAGCCCGCCTCTGCAGTGAGCCGCGCAAGAGCTGAACCGGCCGGTCATGGTTCGGACCCTCCGCGATGTTCCTCGCTTAGTCACGAGCTGCCATAGGGGAAGACGGCCTGCAGTGGGCCGTCAGAGTAGTCATGTCGCCAGGGCACCAGCCGGGCGACCAGGGTCTCGTGGATGAGACGAGGAGTCAGTCATGGGTCGTAAGCTCTACGTCGGCAACCTTCCGTTCAGCGCTGGCGAGCAGGACTTGCAGGAACTGTTCGGACAGAGCGGGCAGGTCGAATCGGTCAGCGTCATGCGTGACGCGGCCACCGGCCGGGCCCGCGGGTTTGCGTTCGTCGAAATGGCGAGCGATGCCGACGCGCAGAAGGCGATTGCCGATCTGCACGACAAGTCGTTCGGCGGCCGTACCCTCACGGTGAACGAAGCGCGTCCGCGCACGGAGCGCCCGGGTGGGTTCGGCGCTGGTGGCGGCGGCGGCCGCAACAGCGGCGGCGGCAGCGGCGACCGTGGCGGTCGCCGGCGCGAATCGCGCTGGTAGACGTCACTCCGAGTCGGTTGACGGGGGCGGCCTGATCCGCCCCCGCCCTCCTCAGTCCTTTCCAGCCCCCGGCGGCTCCGCCGCCGCCGTCCAATCGAGTGGAGACGCATGAATCGAGCCCGACCATCCCTTCAGAAACGCGAGCGGGAGAAATCCAAGCGCGAGAAGCAACAGCAGAAACTCGCCCGGCGCTCCGAAGTCAAGACCCAGCGACCTGTCAGCCAGGGTGGCGAAGATCCGGATCTGGCGGGTATCGTACCCGGACCGCAGCCCAAACCCTGGGATGATGACGAACAGGTCTGATCGAACCTGGAGCGAGTAATGCCCGCAGCGAAGTCCGGTGATACGGTCCGCGTGCACTACAGGGGCACCCTGTCCGACGGCAGTGTGTTCGACAGCTCGGAGGGGGCGGCCCCCCTCGAGTTCACGCTGGGCAAAGGGCAGGTGATTGCGGGCTTCGACCAGGCGGTCGTCGGCATGCGCGACGGCGACATCCGCACGGTGAACATCCCGCCGGCCAGGGCCTACGGCGCGCGGCACCCCGACCTGATGGTGGACGTCCCCCGGGCGGAGTTGCCGCCGGATCTGGAGCCGGAAATCGGCGCCCAGTTCGAAGTGCAGCAGGACGACGGCCCACCGCTCGTCGTGCGCGTGGCGGCGATGACAGACACCACGCTGACGCTCGACGGCAATCATCCGCTGGCCGGCGAGACATTGACGTTCCGGATCGAGTTCGTCCGCGTCGTCAAAGCGGCCTAAGGCCGCCGGCGCCAGGGACCCGCCCCCGGTCCCCCCCCCCCCCCCCCCCACCCCCCCCCCCC
>CAYJPV010000049.1:23137-27048 GCA_964372095.1 uncultured Vicinamibacterales bacterium
GTTGGGGGCCGGCGGCGGAAAGGCGGCCAAGGGCCGCCGGCCCCAGGGCCCCCCCCCGCGCCCCCCCGCCGCCCCCGCCTACCGCGCCACGACGACGAGGTCGTGGGATTCTGCCTCGCTGAACGGCACGTCCGCCATCGCGCCGTAACGCTGCCGCTCGGCGAACCCGCCCGCCTGAAGCGCCTCGTCCACCTCGCGCCAGGTCCACCCGTGCAGTTCGACGTTGTGGCTCGTCTCGACCTCGAGCGCGGGCTCCTGATCGGACCGGAGCCTGAGTACAGTCGGCGAGAAGACCACCCGGCCGGCCGGTTTGAAAGTCATCACCCGCAGGAACACCGCCTCGCCGTCTTCGTCCTCGATGAACGTCAGCGGCAACGATCGTTGTCCCGTCTGCCGGAAGTGCTCGTAGTTCAGAATCTGCAGGACGAACGGCGCGCCCGGCGTCAGCACCGCGCGAACCCCCGAGAACAGCTGCACCAGCGACTCGCGGTCGGCGATGTGCGACAGCGTGTTGCCCAGGCACACGGCCGCGCCGAACGGCCCTTTCACCACCGTGTCGACATGCAGCAGGTCGCCCTTGATGAACTGGACGCCCTCCGGCGTGCCGCCTTCAAGGGCCCGTTCCATCATCGCGTCCGACACATCCACCCCGACCACCGTAAAGCCGTGGCTCGCGAAAAAACGCGCGTGTTCGCCGGTGCCGGACCCCAGGTCGAGCACGCGGCGAGCCGGTGCGGCCGCGAGCGGCTTCTCGAGGAACGCCCATTCCCGCGCCAGCCGTCTGTCCCACGCGATGAGCTTCCGGTAGTCGAAGAATGAATAGTGATTGGTCGACATCAACAAGTTCCCCCCGTTCCGAATCTACGCCGCGGCGAACGCGGCCGTCAACCCGCCTTCGCGGCGGCCGGTACGTTCGTTGCCGGACCGCCGCTTCGGCGGGGCTCCGCCCGGTGCGTCTGGGACCGGCCCGCTCTCTCCCGGTCCGCCGCTTCGGCGCGGCTCCGCCCGCGGCTCGGCGCTGTTCACGACGTAGCAAGTCTCCGTCTATCATTGGGGTTGACCGAACCCGACCCACCACGAGGGACACCGCCGATGGAGACCGCCGTCCACCCTGAATCCCGACTGCCCGATGTCGGCGTGAGCATCTTCGCCGTCATGACGCGCCTCGCCAACGAACACGGCGCGCTCAATCTGTCCCAGGGGTTTCCGGACTTCGACTGCGACGCCGAACTGGTGGCCGCCGTGCACCGGCACATGCAGGCGGGCCACAACCAGTACGCGCCCATGCCCGGCCTGCTGGCCCTGCGCGAAGCGGTGGCGTCGAAGATCAGCCGGCTCTATGGCGCCCGCTACGACCCGGTCACGGAACTGACCATCACCGCCGGCGCCACCGAGGCGCTGTTCGACGTGATCTCGGCCTTCGTCCGGCCCGGCGACGACGTCGTCGTGTTCGAGCCCGCGTACGACGCCTACGTCCCCGTGATCCGCCTGAACGGTGGACAGCCCCGGTTCGTCACGCTGCGGGCACCCGAATACCGGATCGACTGGAACGAGGTGCGGCAGGCCCTGACGCCGCGCACGCGCCTGCTGATCGTGAATTCACCCCACAACCCCACGGGGGCGGTGTTGTCGGCCGACGATCTGGACCAGCTGGCATCCGCCCTGGACGGCAGTCGCGTCATCGTGCTCGCCGACGAGGTGTACGAGCACATCGTGTTCGACGGCCGCCGCCACGAGAGCCTGGCGCGGCATCCGGACCTGCGGCGCCGCACCTGCGTGGTCAGTTCGTTCGGCAAGACGTATCACACCACCGGCTGGAAGGTGGGGTACGTGAGCGCGCCGGCGCCGCTCAGTGCGGAAATCCAGCGCGTGCACCAGTTCGTGACGTTCGCCGTCAACACCCCCATCCAGATGGCGTACGCCGAGTTCACGGAGCGGCGCGACTCGTACGACGACCTGGCGGCGTTCTACCAGGACAAGCGCGATCGGTTCCTGGATCTGCTCGAGGGGTCACGATTCTCGCCCGTGGCCTGTCACGGCACGTACTTCCAGATCCTCGACTACTCCGCCATCAGCGACGAACCGGATGCCGCGTTTGCCCGGCGCCTGCTGCAGGATCACGGCGTGGCCTCGATTCCGACGTCGGCGTTCCTCTACAATAGCGAAGCGCCCCGCGTGCTGCGGTTCTGCTTCGCCAAGAAGGACGACACGCTGGAGCGCGCGGCCGCCCGGCTGCGCCAGGTGTAACGCAGGTACCGGACACGGCGTCGGCCGCGTTCCGACAGGAAAGGTCGTCATGTCTCCAGGTCCGGTCGTCATCGGGGTCGCAGGCGGGTCGGGGTCGGGCAAGACGACGGTGGTCCGGCGGATCGTCGAAAGCCTCGGCGACGACCACGTCACCGTGCTGGATCACGACCGCTACTATCGCGACCGCAACGACCTGCGCCTCGAAGAACGTGCGGCGCTCAACTACGACCACCCCGACTCGCTCGAAACCGACCTCATGGTCCGGCACGTGCACGAACTGCGCGCGGGCCACGCCGTGGAGGCACCGGTGTACGACTTCACGCGCCACGCGCGACGGCCGGCCACCGAGACCGCCTGGCCGCGCAAGGTGATCATCGTGGAAGGCATCCTCATCTACGCGGATCAAGCCCTGCGCGGCCTGCTGGACATCAAGGTCTTCGTCGACGCCGACGATGACATCCGCTTCATCCGCCGCCTGCGGCGCGACGTGGCCGAACGCGCGCGCACGATGGAATCGGTGATCGATCAGTACCTGGCCACCGTGAAGCCGATGCACCTGGAGTTCGTGGAGCCCACGAAACGGTATGCGGACATCATCGTGCCCCAGGGCGGCCACAATACGATCGCCATCGGCATGCTGCTGACGTTGATCCGGAGCCTGATCAAACAGGAGTCGGGCCTCGCCGGCGCGTAGGCAACCGTCCGTCACATCAGACACCCGAGGTGATCGTATGCGCTGGCAACGAGGTACGAGCGACGCGGACATTGAAGACCGGCGCGGCACGAGCGCCGGCGGACGTCGACCGGGGGGGAGCGGCATCCGCCTCGGCCTTGGCGGGCTGATCCTCGTCGGCGTCCTCAGCCTCGTGTTCAAGCAGAACTTTTTCACGCTGCTCGACCAGGTGCCGGGCGATGGGGGCCCGACGTCAGCGCCCTCGGCGGCGCCGGCGGCCACCTCGGCCGAAGAAGACGAACGGTACGAATTCGTCAAGTTCGTTCTCAACGACGTCCAGGACACCTGGAGCCGGGTGCTGCCGGAGCAGGGCCAGCGGTACCAGCGGGCGACACTCGTCGTGTTCCGCGACGCGGTACAGTCCGCCTGCGGCTTCGCCGAGGCCGCGTCAGGCCCCTTCTACTGCCCCGGGGATCAGAAGGTCTACATCGACCTGTCGTTCTACGACGAACTCAAGCAACGGTTCGGCGCCGCGGGCGATTTCGCCCAGGCGTACGTCATCGCCCACGAGATCGGGCATCACCTGCAGAACCTGCTGGGCGTCGAAGATCAGGTGCGCCGGCTCCAGCAGTCGCGGCCGGATCGGGCCAACGACCTGTCTGTCCGGATGGAACTGCAGGCCGACTGTTTCGCCGGAGTCTGGGGCCACTCAACCGCGCAGCGCAACATCCTCGAGCACGGGGACATCGAAGAGGGCATGAACGCCGCGGCGGCGATTGGAGACGACCGGATTCAGAAGATGACCACCGGACGCGTCGTGCCGGAAAAATTCACGCACGGCTCGTCCGCGCAGCGCGTGGCCTGGTTCCGCAAGGGACTCGACACCGGCCAACTCAGCGCGTGCGATACGTTCGGGGGGCGGTAGGGGACACAGTAGGAAGTAGGAAGTAGGAAGTAGGAAGTAGGAAGTAGGAAGTAGGAAGTAGGAAGT
>CAYJPV010000050.1:0-25836 GCA_964372095.1 uncultured Vicinamibacterales bacterium
ATTAGGGATTAGGGGTTGGGGATTCGGGACACACCAACCCCGAGCCCCGAGCCCCAGCAGGACTAGCTATGGCAACAGCATTTGGCGACAAGATTCGGATCCGCCTGAAGGCTTACGATTACCGCGTGCTCGATCAGTCGACCGCGGAGATCGTGGAGACGGCCAAGCGGACGGGCGCTCGTCTGGCGGGTCCGGTGCCGCTGCCAACCGAGCTCAACAAGTGGACGGTCAACCGCTCGCCGCACGTTGACAAGAAGTCGCGGGAGCAGTTCGAAATCCGGACGCACAAGCGGCTCATCGACATCTTCGAGCCGACGTCGCAGACCGTGGACGCCCTGATGAAGCTGGATCTGCCGGCTGGCGTCGACGTCGAGATCAAGGCGTTCGGGAAGGGTAGTAAGTGACCATGGTCACAGGAATCATCGGCAAAAAGGTCGGCATGACCCAGCTGTTCGCTCCCGATGGGACCGTGCAGCCGGTGACCGTCATCAAGGCCGGACCGTGCGTGGTGGTGCAGGCCAAGACCGTCGACACGGACGGATACGCGTCGGTGCAGCTGGGCTTCGTCGAAGACAAGCCGGCCAAGCGGGTGACCAAGGCGGTGGCGGGCACCTACAAGAAGGCCGGCGTGCCGCCGACGCGGGTGCGGCGCGAAGTCGCGGTCGCGAAAGGCGCCGAGACGCCCAAAGCAGGGGAGCAGGTGCTGGTGGCGGCCGTGTTCAAGGGCGGGGAACGCGTGGATGTGATCGGCCGCAGCCGCGGTCACGGGTTCCAGGGTGTCGTCAAGCGTCACCACTTCCGTGGCGGCGCGGCGACGCACGGGTCCATGTTCCACCGGGCCCCGGGGTCGATCGGCGCGTCGTCCTACCCGTCGCGGGTGGTGAAGGGCATGCGGGCGGCGGGGCACATGGGCGACGAACGTGTGACCACGTTGAATCTCAAGATCGAGCGGGTGGACGGCGATCAGCATCTGCTGATGTTGAAGGGGTCGGTGCCTGGCGCGCGGGGATCGTATGTGATCATCCGCAAGGCCGTGGCGCCCAAGCCTGAGCCGCAGCCGCAGGTCCAGAAGGTCAAGAAGGGCAAGAAGTAGCCATGACCCTCGACATTGTCAACGCTCAGAACGAGAAGATCGGCGCGCTCGAAGTTCGCGACGAGGTCTTCGGCGGGCGCGTGAAAGCCGACCTGGTCTGGCAGTCGGTCGTTCGCGACAACGCCGCGGCCCGCCGGGGCACGCACGCGACGAAGACCCGCGGCCTGGTCAGCGGCACCGGCAAGAAGCCCTACAAGCAGAAGGGCACCGGTCGCGCGCAGGTCGGCGAAGCCCGGAACCCGCTGTGGCGCAAGGGCGGCACGGTGTTCGGGCCGCAGCCGAGGAGCTACGAATACGACATCCCGCGCAAGGCGGAGCGTGGCGCGCTGCGCCAGGCGCTGGCGGCGAAGTTCCAGGCCGGCGCCGTGATCGTGGTCGACGCGTTCGCGCCGGTGGAAAAGACGAAGGCGGCGGCGGAGATGCTGGGGCGCCTGGGCGCGGCCGGCAACACGCTGGTGCTGGACGTCAATCCGGCCGAGACGTTCGCGCGCGCCTTGCGGAATCTCGATCGGACCGTGTGCGTGCCCAGCGGCCGCGTGCGGGCCCGGGACGTGGCACACGCCCGGTGCGTCGTGGCCACCAAGGCGGCCGTCGAGCGGCTGCAGGAGGTGCTGGGATCATGAACGTCACAGACGTGATCCGGCGACCGCTCATTACGGAAAAGACGTCGATCCTGCGCGAAGACGGTAAGACGATCGTTTTCGACGTGGCACGGGACGCCAACAAGATCGACGTGAAGCGCGCGGTCGAGCAGTTGTTTGGCGCGAAGGTGGCCTCGGTGAGGACGGCCCTCGCGCACGGTAAGGTCAAGCGGCAGGGACGATTTGCTGGACGCCGGTCCGACTGGAAGAAGGCATATGTCCGGCTCCGTGACGGCGAGAAGCTGCCGGAGTTCCTGGAAGGCGCGTAGAGCTGGGGTGGAGCAATGGCTATCCGCAGTTACAAACCGACATCGCCCGGGCGCCGCTTCCAGACGGTGCAGGACTATTCGGAAATCACGGTCCAGCGGCCGCACAAACCGCTGACCGAGACGTTGAAGAAGTCGGGCGGTCGCAACAACCACGGTGAGGTCACCATGTGGTGGCGCGGCGGCGGACACCGCCGGCTGTACCGCATCATCGACTTCAAGCGTGACAAGATCAATATCCCCGGCAAGGTCGTGACCGTCGAATACGACCCGAACCGATCGGCGCGTATTGCGCTGGTGCAGTACGCCGACGGGGAGAAACGGTACATCCTGCAGCCGTCCGGGCTGAAGGTCGGAGACAGCATCCTGGCCGGCGACACCGTCGACATCCTGCCGGGCAATACGCTGCCGTTGAAGAACATCCCGCTCGGCACGCAGATTCACAACGTCGAACTGCGGCCCGGCAAGGGCGGTCAGATTGCCCGAAGCGCCGGTGCGTCGGTGCAGTTGGTCGCGAAAGAAGGCGAGTACGCGTCGGTGAAGATGCCGTCGGGCGAGACACGGCGCATCAACATCGAGTGCCGGGCGACTGTGGGACAGGTGGGCAACCTCGACCACGAGAACGTGTCGCTGGGCAAGGCGGGCCGATCCCGCTGGCTCGGCAAGCGTCCGCACGTGCGCGGCGTCGCGATGAACCCCGTGGACCACCCGCTGGGTGGTGGCGAAGGCAAGACCTCGGGCGGTCGTCACCCGGTGACGCCGTGGGGCATGCCCACCAAGGGGTACAAGACGCGGAACCGCAAGGCGACGGATCAGTTCATCATCCAGCGGCGACCGAAGTAGAGCCGGAGCGCAGGTTCGTTATGAGCAGATCCCTGAAGAAAGGACCGTTCGTCGACACGCCACTCCTCGAGAAGGTGGAATCGATGAACCGGGCCGGCGAAAAGAAGGTCATCAAGACCTGGTCGCGCCGTTCGACGGTGATTCCCGAAATGCTCGGGCACACGGTGGCGGTGCACAACGGCAAGAAGTTCATCCCGGTGTACGTGACGGAGAACATGGTCGGGCACAAGCTCGGCGAGTTCGCTCCGACCCGGACGTTCAAAAGCCACACGACCAAGACCGAGAAGGCCGCCGCGACGGCCGCCGCGGGTGGTGGCAAGGCGGGTAGCTAGCCATGATTGAAGCGCAGGCAACGGCCAAGTACGTTCGCACCTCCGCACAGAAGGCCGGGCTGGTGCTCGAGCTGATCCGCGGGTGCGGCGTCAATCAGGCGCTGGCCACCCTGCGGTTCTCGCGCAAGCGGGTGGCCCGCGACATCGAAAAGGTGTTGCGGTCGGCCATCGCGAATGCGCAGCAGAAACCCGGGTTTGGCGGCGACGTGGAGAGCCTGTTCGTGTCCGCATGTTTCGCGGGCCAGGGGCCTTCCCAGAAACGTGTGCGTCCGGCTCCGATGGGCCGTGCGTACCGGGTGGTGAAGCGCACGGCGCACCTGACGGTGCAGGTCGCCGAGCGGGCCGACACGACACGGGCGGCGAAGCCGGCCGGTCGGGCGAAGGCCAAGTCTGACGAGGCCGTAGCCGCTCCGGCGAAGCCGGCGCGGGCGCGGGCCCGGAAGGCAAGCAAGCAGGCCGCCGGCGGCGATGCCGCCGTGCAGGAGTAGGAGCCAGACGTGGGGCAGAAAGTACACCCGTACGGATTCCGGCTGGGGTTCAACAAGACGTGGCGCTCGCGCTGGTTCGCGGACCGGGACTACGCCAAGCTGCTGCACGAGGACCTCAAGCTGCGCGACACGCTCAAGGCGCGGTTCCAGCACGCGGGCGTGTCGAAGATCGAGATTGAGCGCGCGGCGAACAAGCTGAAGATCGACATCCACACCTCGCGGCCGGGCATCATCATCGGGCGCAAGGGCACGGAAGTCGACAAGCTGAAGCAGGAAATCCAGAAGAAGACGAATCGCGAAGTCTTCATCAACATCCAGGAAATCCAGAAGCCGGAACTCGACGCGCAGCTGATTTCCGAGTCGGTCGCCATGCAGCTCGAGAAACGCGTAGCGTTCCGCCGGGCGATGCGCAAGGCGGTCGAGTCGGCGCTGCGGTTCGGCGCCCGGGGCATCAAGGTGCGGGTGTCGGGCCGGCTGAACGGCGCGGAAATCGCGCGGTCCGAATGGTATCTGCACGGTCAGCTGCCGCTGCAGACGCTGCGGGCCGACATCGATTACGGCCAGGCGGAAGCGGGCACGACCTACGGGCGGATTGGCGTCAAAGTGTGGCTGTACAAGGGTGAGCGGCTGGTGCCGCGCACGGGCCGCGAGGAAGACTACCGGACGCCGCGGCGGGCCCCGCGGGCCCAGGCGTAAGGGCGAGGTGGCATAACCCATGTTGATGCCAAAGAAAGTCAAGTTTCGTAAACAGCAGCGCGGCCGCATGCGTGGCAAGGCCTGGCGCGGTTCCGACGTCTCGTTCGGCGAGTTCGGACTGAAGGCGATGGAGCCGTGCTGGATGACTGCCCGGCAGATCGAAGCGGCGCGCGTGGCGATGACGCGCTTCACGAAGCGCGGCGGCAAGATCTGGGTCCGGGTGTTCCCGGACAAGCCGGTCACGAAGAAGCCGCAGGAAACCCGCATGGGTAAAGGCAAGGGCGCCCCGGAGTTCTGGGTCGCCGTGGTCCGGCCCGGGAAGATCCTGTTCGAGATGGAAGGCGTGACCGAAGTCGACGCGCGGAAGGCGATGCAGCTGGCCTCGGCCAAGCTGCCCATCAAGACGCGCTTCGCCGTGCGGTTCGGTGAGGAGAAGGCGTCATGAAGGTCCAGGAAGTCCGCGAATTGAGCGTCGACGACCTGCGCCTGCAGGAGAAAGACCTGCGGGACCAGATCTTCCGGATGCGGATCCAGAAGGCGATGGGGCAGACCGATACGCCGACCAAGATCCGGATCCTGCGGCGGGATCTGGCGAAGGTGCTGACGGTCCTGCAGGAAAAGCACAAGGCGTAGGGACGCGGGAACGGTAGGGATGCTATGGCTGCGAAGACAGAACTGACGGGAACGGTCGTCAGCGACAAAATGGCCAAGAGCCGGATCGTGGCGGTCGAGCGCCAGGTGCGCCACGGCCTCTACGGCAAGACCCGGCGCCTGACGTCCACGTTCATGGCGCACGACGAAGCAAACGAGACCCGCAAGGGCGACGTGGTGGCGATTGCCGAAAGCCGGCCGCTCAGCCGCCGCAAGCGGTGGGTGATCACGCGTCTGGTCCAGCGGCCGGCAGGGGCCGGCGCGCCGGCGACGACGCCGAGCGGGCCGCAGCGGTAGGCCAGGGAGCACGCCATGATTCAGATGCGGTCGATTCTCGACGTTGCGGACAACTCCGGGGCCCGCAAGATCTCCGTCATCAACCCGATTGGCGGGTCGGTGGGGCGGTACGCGAGGCTCGGAGATATTGTCACGGCGTCGGTGAAAGAAGCGACGCCGGACTCCAACGTGAAGAAGGGACAGGTCGTCAAGGCCGTCATCGTCCGGACGCGGAAGGAGCAGCGCCGGAAGGACGGCAGCTACATCCGCTTCGACCGGAACGCGGCGGTGCTGGTGAACGACCAGAACGAGCCGATCGGGACCCGCGTATTCGGGCCCGTTGCGCGCGAGCTGCGCGAGCGCAAGTTCATGAAGATTATTTCGCTCGCGCCCGAGGTGATTTAGCGTCATGTCACGGTTGCAGACACCCATTCGCCGGAACGACACCGTCATCGTGACGACCGGGAAGGACGCTGGCAAACGCGGACGCGTGTTGCGGGTCCACCCCGACAAGAACCGCGTCCTCGTCGAAGGCGTGAACTTCATCAGCCGCCACACCCGCCCGAACCCGAGCAAGAACGTCAAGGGCGGCATCATGAAACGCGAGGCCCCGCTGCACGCATCGAACGTCCAGCTGGTGTGCCCCGAATGCGGCGCGCGCACCCGGATCGGCCACAAGCTGATTGCCGACGGACGCAAGGTTCGGATTTGCCGCAAGTGCGAGGGAGTGGTCGACAAATGAGCCGGGTGAAGGAGAAGTACCTCCAGGATGTCGTGCCGGCCCTGATCAAGGAGTTCGGCTACAACAACCCCATGGCCGTGCCCAAGATCACCAAGGTGGTCGTGAACATGGGCCTGGGTGAGGCGACGCAGAACGCGAAACTGGTCGACGCGGGCGCCGACGAACTCGCCAAGATCACCGGACAGAAACCCGTGATCACACGGGCGCGCAAGTCCATCGCCCAGTTCAAGCTCCGCGAAGGCATGCCCATCGGCACGATGGTCACCCTGCGCGGGACGCGGATGTGGGAGTTCCTGGACAGGCTGCTGTCCATCGCCCTCCCGCGCGTCCGTGACTTCAAGGGCGTCTCGCCGAAGGGATTCGATGGCCGGGGCAATTACACGCTGGGCCTCAAGGACCAGCTGATGTTCCTGGAAATCGACTACATGCGCGTCGACAAGACGCGTGGGATGAACGTGTCGGTCTGCACTACTGCCAAGACCGACCAGGAAGCCAGGCGGCTGCTGCAGTTGATCGGCATGCCGTTCAGGACGAACTGACACGCATATGGCTACCACCGCGAAGATTGCCAAGGAACAGAAAGCCCTCAAGTACTCGATCCGGCATCGCAACCGGTGTCAGCGGTGCGGTCGACCGCGGGCGTATTTGCGCAAGTTCGCCCTCTGCCGTCTCTGCTTCCGCGAGCTCGCGCTCAAGGGCGAGGTGGCGGGCGTCATCAAGAGCAGCTGGTAAGCAGCGTACGACTGAGTTGAGAAGCCATGACCGACCCGATTGCTGACATGTTCGCGCGCATCCGCAACGCCGTGCAGGCGAAGCACGCGCGTGTGGACGTTCCGGCCAGCACGCTCAAGGCCGAGATCGCCCGGATCCTCCAGAGCGAGGGCTACATCGCGGGGTTCCGCACCGTCGAAGAGACGGTTGAAGGGCGGAAGACCCCGGTGAAGCGGATCCGCCTGTTCCTGAAGTACGGCCCGCACGGGGAGCGCGTGATCAGCGGGATCCAGCGCATCAGCCGCCCAGGCCGCCGGGTGTATTTCAGCCGTGACCAGGTGCCGCCCGTGCTGGGCGGACTGGGCATCAGCATCCTCACCACGTCCCGCGGCGTCATGACCGGCCGCGAAGCCGTCAAGACCGGCGTGGGCGGCGAGGTGCTGTGCAACGTCTGGTAACGACTGCGTAGGAAGACACCATGTCCCGTATTGGAAAAAAACCCATTCCGCTCCCGAAGGGCGTCACCGTCAAGGTTGACGGACAGGCTCTGGACGTCCAGGGCCCCAAGGGCAAGCTGCGCCAGGTGATTCCCCCGGGAATCGGCTTCGTGCAGCAGGGCGCCGAACTGGTGGCCCAACCCGAGACCGACGACCCGGCCCTCGGCAAGTTCCACGGCCTGGCGCGCAGTCTCGCGGCGAACGCGATCGAAGGCGTGACGAGCGGGTTCAAGAAGGAACTCGACATCGTCGGCGTCGGGTACCGCGCCGAGCTGAAGGGGCGCCAGGTGACGTTCGCCCTGGGGTACTCTCACCCGATCGTGTACGACATCCCCGCCGGGGTCGAAATCACGGTCGACAAGCAGACGCACGTGACCGTGACCGGCGTCGACCGCCAGCTCGTCGGGCAGGTGGCCGCTAACATCCGGCGCATGCGCAAGCCCGATCCGTACAAACAGAAGGGCGTGCGTTTCACGGGCGAAGTGCTGAAGAAGAAGGTCGGCAAGACCGGCGCGTAGGGGTCGAGCGAACATGAAGATCAAGACAAAAGCAGATCGCCGGCACCGCATCAAGTTGCGGATCCGCAAGCGCGTCGCCGGCACCGCCCAGCGCCCGAGGCTGAGCGTCTTCCGGAGCGTGGCGCACATCTACGCGCAGGCCATCGACGATGCGGCGGGCCAGACCCTCGCCACGGCGTCGAGCGGCGAGCCGTCCCTGAAGACGTCGTTCGCGGCCGGCGCGAAAGGCGGAAACCTCCTGGGGGCGGAGGCCGTCGGCAAGGCCATCGCGGAGCGCCTGATTGCCAAGGGCATCACACAGGTGGTCTACGACCGCAACGGGTTCCTCTACCACGGGCGGGTGCGTGTGCTGGCCGAGGCGGCGCGCAAAGCCGGGTTGGAGTTCTAACGCGATGTTCCGAACCAAAGAGAAGATTGACGCGTCGCAGCTCGAGCTCAAGGACACCGTGGTGGCCATCAACCGGGTCACCAAGGTCGTCAAGGGCGGCAAGAACCTGAGCTTCAGCGCCCTCGTCGTCGTGGGCGACGGCCACGGTGTCGTGGGCTTCGGCGTGGGCAAGGCCCGCGAAGTGCCCTCGGCCATCAAGAAGGGCATCGAGGCGGCGAAAAAACGTCTGATTCGCGTGCCGCTGGTCGGCACGACCGTGCCGCATCCCATCGTCGGCCGGTTCGGGGCGGGCAGCGTGCTGCTCAAGCCGGCGCCGGACGGCACCGGGATCATCGCCGGCGGGGCGGTTCGCGCGGTCCTGGAATCGGCGGGCGTGCAGAACGTGGTGACCAAGTCGCTGGGGTCGGCGAACCCGCACAACGTCGTGCGCGCCACCTTCACGGGGCTGATGTCCCTGAAGGACCCGGTGACCGTGTCGCGCCTGCGTGGCCGCGACCTGGCCGAACTGGAGGGCGCCGCGTCGGCGTAGGCCGGCACGCGCGAAGAGGCAGCGACATGAGTGGCGACCGCAAGACGCTGAAAGTGACCCTGGTAAAGAGCACCATCGGCTTCAACAAGAAGCAGGCGGAAGTGGTGCGCGGGCTCGGCCTGCGCCGGATCCGCCACACGATCGAGGTGCAGGACACACCCGAGATACGCGGCATGATTCACAAAGTGCGGCATCTCGTCACGGTGGAATAACGGAGCAGGGCGGACGTTATGGACCTCAGTAATCTGAAACCGCCGAAGGGCGCAACCCACAAGCGGAAACGCGTCGGCCGCGGGCCGGGCTCCGGCCTGGGCAAGACGGCGGGCCGCGGTGCCAAGGGCGCGAAGTCGCGGTCGGGCTTCAAGCGGAAACGCGGATTCGAAGGCGGCCAGATGCCGCTGCACCGGCGTATGCCGAAGCGCGGCTTCCACAACCCCTTCCGCGTCGAATACGCGGTGGTGAACCTCGACGACCTGGCGGCCGCTTTTCCGGCCGGCACCGTCGTCACGCCCGATCTGCTGCGGGACGCGCGCCTCGTGCGCGGTGCGCAGAAGATCAAGGTGCTCGCTCGTGGCGAGATCGCGGTGGCCTTGACCGTCAAGGCTCACAAGTTTAGCGGCAAGGCTGCGGAGCGGATTGCCGCGGCCGGCGGCTCAGTCGAGACGCTCTAGGCGTGGGCCGGGCGGCCCAAACCGTATGGTAGACAGCATCAAGAACATCTTTTCGGTGCCGGACCTCCGCAACCGGGTGCTCTTCACCCTGGGGTTGCTGGCGATCTACCGCATCGGGAACCACATCCCGACCCCGGGCGTGAACACCGAGGCGCTGGCGATCCTGGCCGAGCAGGCCAAGAACACCATGTTCGGGCTGTACGACATGTTCTCCGGCGGCAGCCTGTCGAAGGTCACGATCTTCGCCCTGGGCATCATGCCCTACATCAGCGCGTCGATCATCCTCCAGCTGCTGACGGTCGTCTGGCCGTACCTGGAGCGCCTCTCGAAAGAAGGCGATCTCGGGCGCCGGAAGATCACCCAGTACACCCGCTACGGCACGATCCTCCTCAGCGTCGTGCAGGCCCTTGGGATCGCCGTCTACCTCGAGAACCAGACCGGCGTGGCGGGCGGCCTGCCGCTCGTGTACGACCCCGGGTGGACCTTCCGCATCATGACCGTGCTGACGCTGACGACCGGCACGGCCTTCATCATGTGGCTGGGCGAGCAGATCACCGAGCGCGGGATCGGCAACGGCATGTCGCTGATCATTTTCGCCGGCATCATCGCGGGATTTCCGGGCGGCGTCATCACGACGCTGCAGCAGATGGGCACCGGGCAGATCGGCCCCATCGCGGTGGCGTTCATCGTCGCCCTGATGGTCGTGGTTATCGGCGCCATCATCTTCATGGAGCGCGGGCAGCGCCGGGTCACGGTGCAGTACGCCAAACGCGTGGTCGGCCGCCGGATGTACGGCGGATCGAGCACGCATATTCCCTTGAAGGTGAACACCGGCGGCGTCATCCCGGTCATCTTCGCGTCGTCGCTCCTGGCGTTCCCCGCGACCATCGCCGGCATGTTCCCGGCCGGCTCGTGGGGCCGCGCGGCCATCGACCAGGTGAGCTACGGGATGCCGCTGTACAACCTGCTGTACATTGTCGGTATCATCTTCTTCGCCTACTTCTATACCGCGATCATCTTTAATCCGGATGATGTCGCGGAGAATATGCGGAAGTACGGCGGGTTTATCCCGGGCATCCGGCCGGGCAAGCGCACGGCGGAACACATCGATACGATCCTGACCCGGATTACGCTGGCCGGCGCGGTCTACCTAGCGTTGATCGCCATCCTGCCGGACTGGCTGATCTCGGGCTTCAAGGTGGCGCCGATCCCGTTCATCGGCGAACAGCTCGATGCGATCCTGCCCCGCTTCGTGACCGAGGGCATGGGCGTGCAGTTCTACTTCGGGGGAACATCCACGCTGATCGTGGTCGGCGTGGCCATGGACACCGTGCAGCAGATCGAGTCGCAGCTGATCATGCGGCACTACGACGGGTTCATGAAGAAGACCCGGATCCGCGGCCGCCGCGCGTAGGCGGTGACGAGCATGCGCCGCTGCGTGGTGATGCTGGGCCCGCCCGGAGCGGGGAAGGGCACGCAGGCCGAGCGGCTCGCGGCCCGACTGGGAGTGCCGAAGATCTCGACGGGCGATATGCTGCGGGACGCCGTGGCCGCCGGGACGGCGTTGGGTTCCCGGGTGAAGGCCGTGATGGCCTGCGGTGACCTGGTGGATGACGCGACGATGATCGCGGTGGTCCGGCAGCGGCTCGACCGCGACGACGCGGTCGGCGGGTTCGTCCTGGACGGGTTTCCGCGGACGATTGCCCAGGCTGAGGTGTTTGACGCGCTGGTGGGCGACGCCAGGCTCTTCGTGCTGGAACTGGTGGTTCCCGAAGACGAACTGGTTCGCCGACTGAGCATGCGGCGGGTGTGCGGGTCCTGCGGGGTGAACGCGTCGGGACTCGAAGGGCCGGACGGCGCGTGTCTGCGGTGCGGGGGCGGCTTGACGCAACGCGAAGACGACGCCGCGGCCACGGTGCGGGAACGGCAGGCGGTGTACCGGCGAGACAGTGCGCCGCTGGTCGGATACTACGAGTCCTACGCCGGTTACCGGCGGATCGACGGGACCCGGAGCCCCGACGAGGTTGCCGCCGAACTGGCGGCAGTCGTGACCGGAGCGATGCCGTGATTGTGTGCAAGTCGCCCGCAGAGCTCGATCGGATGAGCGCGGCCTGCGCACTGGTGGCCGACCTGCTCGTCGAGTTGCGGAGGCTGGTGGCCCCGGGCGTCACGACAGCCGACCTCGACGCGCACGCGGAATCGCGAGTCCGGCAGGCAGGTGGCGTTCCGGCGTTCAAGGGGTACCATGGATTCCCGGCGACGCTGTGCACGTCGGTAAACGAAGAGGTGATCCACGGCATCCCGAGCCGGCGGGCCCTGCGCGACGGTGACGTGGTGTCGATCGACGTGGGCGTCGTGCTGGACGGGTTCTACGGGGACGCGGCGATCACGGTGCCGGTCGGCCAGATTAGTGACGATGCGGCTCGTCTGCTTCGGGTGACGGAAGAGTCGCTGTACCGGGGCATCGAGCAGGTGGTGATCGGCGCCCGGGTCACGGACATCGGCGCGGCCGTTCAACGCCACGTCGAGTCGGCCGGGTACGCGGTGGTGCGTGAGTTCGTCGGGCATGGAGTCGGGACGGCCTTGCACGAAGAACCGCAGGTGCCGAACTACGGGCCTGGCGGGCGCGGGCCGCGGCTGACGGAAGGCATGACCCTGGCCATCGAACCAATGGTGGCCATGGGGAAAGCGGCGGTGAAAGTGCTGGGCGATGGCTGGACGGCCGTAACGAAAGACCGGAGCCTGGCCGCCCACTTCGAGCATACCGTCGCGGTGACCGCGGACGGTCCGAGGATCATGACCGTCCCGCGCCGATGAGCGGCGGGGACGGGTCGGAACAACGGGGCAGCAGTTATCCGGAGGGTGTGTCAGCCGGTGCCGAAAGACGACACGATTGAAGTGACGGGCGTTGTCCTGGAGTCGCTGCCGAACGCGATGTTCAAGGTGGAACTCGAGAACAAGCACCAGATCCTGGCGCACGTCTCTGGCAAGATGCGGAAGAATTTCATCCGCATCCTGACCGGTGACCGGGTGCTCGTGGAGCTGTCGCCCTACGACCTGAGCCGCGGCCGGATCACCTACCGGTACAAGTAGGGACCGACGGCGGCGACGATCCCGGGAACCCGGGTGCGGCCCCCTGTGGGGCGAGGACCAGAACCATGAAGGTCAGAGCGTCGGTGAAGAAGATGTGTGACAAGTGCAAGATCATCCGTCGCCGGGGAGTGGTGCGGGTGATTTGCACGAACCAGAAGCACAAGCAGAGGCAGGGGTAACGTCATGGCACGTATCGCGGGTGTGGACCTGCCGCGCACGAAGCGGGTGGAAATCGGGCTGACCTACATCTACGGGATCGGCCGGACGCGCGCCACGGGCATCCTCCAGGAAGCCGGCGTCGACGGCAACGTCCGGGTGAAGGACCTCTCCGAAGACGACGTGCGGAAGATCAGCCGCGTCATCGAAGAGCAGGGTCGCGTGGAAGGCGACCTCCGCAAGGAGGTCTCCATGAACATCAAACGGTTGATGGACATCGGCTGCTACCGCGGCTTGCGGCATCGCCGCAGCCTCCCGGTGCGCGGCCAGCGGACGCGGACCAACGCGCGCACCCGGAAGGGCCCGCGCAAGGGTGCGATCGCCAAGAAGAAGACGGTGTAAGCAATGGCCAAGAGCGAATCGGGCGAGAAGAAAGAAGCGGGCAAGCCCAAGAAGGCCTTCAAGCGCCGCGGCGAGAAGCGCGTGGTGCACCACGGCCACGTGGCCATCCAGGCTTCGTTCAACAACACCATCGTGACGATTGCCGACGCGGAAGGCAACGTCGTGGCGTGGTCGAGCGCCGGTGCCGTCGGCTTCAAGGGCTCGCGCAAGGGCACGCCCTTCGCGGCGACCCAGGCGGCTCTGGCGGCGGCGAACGTCGCCAAGGGCCTGGGCATGCGCTCCTGTGAAGTGCAGGTCAAGGGCCCCGGCGCGGGCCGCGAGTCGGCCATCCGCGCACTCGGCACGGTCGGGATCGAGGTCAAGTCGATCCGCGACATCACGCCGATTCCCCACAACGGCTGCCGCCCGACGAAGCGTCGGCGCGTGTAAGGAACCTGACGCAGAGAACGGAAGAGTCGAATGGCTAGATACATCGGACCTGTTTGCCGCCTCTGCCGCCGTGAGGGCATTAAGCTGTTCCTCAAGGGCGAGCGGTGCTACACCGAGAAGTGCGCGATCGAGAAGCGCAACTTCGTGCCGGGCCAGCATGGCAAGGCACGGAAGGCGAAGCTGGCCGGCTACGGCCTGCAGTTGCGCGAGAAACAGCGCGTCAAGCGCATTTACGGCGTGCTCGAGAACCAGTTCCGCCGGTACTTCGAGGCGGCGGCCCGCCAGCGCGGTATCACGGGCGAACTGCTGCTCCAGATGCTGGAGTGCCGTCTCGACAACGTGGTCTATCGCCTCGGGTATTCGACGTCCCGGGCCCAGGCGCGCCAGTTGGTACGCCACGGCCACTTCTCGGTCAACGGGCGCAAGGTGGACATCCCGTCGTACCGCGTCAAGGAAGGCGACATCGTGGCGGTGCGTGATCGCAGCAAGCAGAGTACGGCCGTGGCACATGCCATGGACGAGGTGAAGGGCCGCGGGATTCCCGAGTGGCTCGAGCTTCGCGCCGAGCAGATGGCGGGTCGCGTGGTGTCGTTGCCGACCCGGGCGCAGATCAATCTGCCGGTCCAGGAGCAGCTCATCGTCGAGTTGTACTCGAAGTAGGGCGGGGGGCAGGAAGTCAGCGCCGCGCGGGCCGACGGCGCGCGTGGCCTCCGGGCAGGGCCCGGAGCCAGGAAAGGATCGCCAGCGATGTTGTGGAAGGGTTTCCAGCGTCCCAAGCGTCTGGATTTCGAGCGTGACACCCTGACCGACCGGTTCGGCCGCTTTTATGCGCAGCCGTTCGAACGGGGCTTCGGGACGACCATCGGCAACGCGATGCGTCGCGCGCTCCTCTCGTCGATCGAGGGGGCGGCGTTTACCGCCGTAAAAATCGATGGCGTGCTGCACGAGTTCTCGCCCATCCCCGGCGTGGTCGAGGATGCCACCGACATCATCCTCAACCTCAAGCAGATTCCGCTGAAGATGCACGTGGATCACACGAAGACCTTGTACCTCCGAGTCGACAAGGCCGGCGAAGTGACCGCGAAGGACATCGAAGGTGATGCGGACATTGAAGTGCTGGAGCCGAATGCCCATATCGCGACCGTGTCCGAGGGCGGGAAGCTGCACATGGAAGTGCGCGTCAAGCGCGGCCGCGGGTACGTCACGGCCGACCGCAACTTCGATGAAGACCTCGGGATCGGCTGGATCCCCATCGACTCGGTGCATTCGCCGGTCAAGAAGGTCAACTACGTCGTCGAACAGGCGCGGATCGGCCAGACCACGGACTACGAGAAGCTCACGCTCGACGTGTGGACCAACGGCGCGGTCAATCCGCGTGACGCCGTGTCCCTGTCGGCGCGTCTCGTCCGCGATCACCTGGCGATCTTCGTCAACCTGGACGAAGTCTCCGATCAGGCCGAGGACGCCCAGTCGCTGCAGTCGGGCGTCGTCGTGTCGAACGAACATCTCGACAAGAGCGTGGAAGAACTCGAGTTGTCCGTGCGTTCGTACAACTGCCTGAAGAACGCGAACATCCGGACGATCCGCGAGCTCGTGCAGAAGACCGAAGCCGAGATGCTCAAGACCAAGAACTTCGGCCGCAAGTCGCTCAACGAGATCAAAGACATCCTGCAGACGATGGGCCTCGGCCTCGGCATGAAGCTCGAGGGCGCCCACGCAGGAACGGAATAGCGCCGCGCGGCTGAGAGGCGTGCGGTTGATGTAGGCAGCATCCAGTAGCCAGCATCCGGCACACGCCGGGGCGAGCCGGCATCCGACGGACTACTGACTACTGGCTACTGTCTACTGACAAGCGTAAGCAAGGGACCAGATATGCGCCATCGAGTTGCCCACCGGAAACTGGGACGTGTCACCGAGCATCGTATGGCGATGCTGCGGAACATGGCCTCGGCGTTGCTCAAGTACGAGCACCTCGAGACCACCGTCGCGCGAGCGAAAGAGCTGCGCCCGTTCGTCGAGCACATGATCACGGCGGCGAAGAACGCCGGCGCGGAAGGTGCCGACAAGGGCCAGGCCCTGCACGCCCGCCGCCTCGTGGGCCGTGACATCGCAGACAAGACCGTCCTGAAGAAACTGTTCGACACGCTTGGCCCGCGGTTCGCCGGCCGCCCGGGCGGCTACGTGCGCATCCTGCGTGCGGGCTACCGCAAGGGTGATTCCGCCGAGATCGCCCTGATCGAGCTGGTCGGCAGCGAGTACGACCCCAAGAAGGCCGCTGCCGACAAGGAAAAGAAGGCCGCCGCCAGGGGCGAGTCGAAGGGCCTGGGCGGACGCCTGCGCGCCGCCGCCGAACGTGTCCGCGGCCGGAAGGCCGACGCTGAAGAAGGCGGCGCGGTGCACGAACACACCAAGGCGGCCAAACAGCCCGGTACACGCGCCCGCCACACGGGACGCAGCGGCAAGGGCGGCTAACACCGCCTGCCCGGTACAGACACACAGGGCCTGGATGACGCGTCATCCAGGCCCTGTGGTGTGTACGGCAGCCCGCCTATTCTTCGTCGTCTTCGTCGGTCGCCTCGCCCTTTGCCGCCTTGGCGGCCGCGACGATCTTCGACAGCAGGTGCGACGGCACCTCATCGTAGTGCGAGTACTCCATGTGGTAGCTGCCGCGGCCGCCGGTGGTGGACGTCAGCGTCTGCTCGTACGTGAGCATCTCGGACATCGGCACCTGGGCCTTGACCACGGTCGAGCTTCCGCGCTGCTCCATGCCCGACACACGTCCGCGGCGGCTGTTCATGTCGCCCATGATGTCGCCGGCGAAGTCGCTGGGCACGTACACCTCGACATTCATGATCGGCTCGAGAATCGTCGGCCGGCACCGCGTCATGGCGTCCTTGAATGCCAGGCGCCCGGCCATCTTGAACGACAACTCGTTCGAGTCGACGGCGTGGAACTTGCCGTCGAGCAGCGTCACCCGGAAATTCACAACCGGGTAGCCGGCGAGGTACCCGCGCATACGCGTATCCTGGATGCCTTTCTCGACCGCCGGCCGGAACTGCTGGGGAATCGAGCCGCCGAAGATCTCGTCGACGAACTCGAAGTCCTTGTCCGACCCTGGCGGGAGGGGCTCCATCTTGATCGTGCAGTCGCCGAACTGGCCGTGGCCACCGGTCTGCTTCTTGTGGCGCCCATGCGCTTCCGTGGACGCCGTAATCGTCTCCTTGTACGGGATACGCGGCGGCTTCAGATTGACCTCAACCCCGAAGCGGCGTTTCAGCTTGGCGACCGTGACCTCGATGTGCAGCTGGCCTTGCCCCGACAGGAGCAGTTCATGCGTCTGCGGATCGCGGCTGTAGCGGACCGTCGGATCTTCCTCGAGCAGGCGCTGCATCGACGTGCTGATCTTCTCCTCGTCGCCCCGGGTCTTCGGCTCGATGGCGTACGCCAGCACCGGCTCGGGGAATTCGATCGCCGGGAACCGTACCGGCGTGTCCTTGTCGCCCAGCGTATGGTTCGTCTGGGTGTCCTTGAGCTTCGCAATGGCGCCAAGGTCTCCGGCCTTGATTTCCTGGACCTCGGTCGGCGTCTTGCCCTGGAGGAGCAGCAGGTGGCCCAGCCGCTCGCCAGTGTCTTTGGTCAGGTTCACGATGTTGGAGTCGGACTTGACCGCGCCCTTCACCACTCGGAACAGGTTGATGCGGCCCGCGAACGGATCCGCAATCGTCTTCCAGACGAACACGGCCGTCGGGCCGGCGTCCGCAATCTGCACCTCTGTCTCGGCGCCGGCCTTGTCGAGGGCCTTCACCGTGCGTTCCGCCGCGGGCGCCACATACGCGACGACGGCGTCGAGCAGCGCCTGGACGCCCACATTGGTCAGGCCCGACGCACAGACCGCCGGGAAGATCTTCGCCTGCTGGACCGCCTTCTGCAGCCCGCCCACGAACTCCTCCTGGGTCAGTGTCCCGGACTCGAAGAACTTCTCCATCAAGGCGTCGTCGGCTTCGGCCACCATCTCGATCAGCGCATCGCGGGCGCTGGAGGCCTTGTCGGCCAGGTCGGCCGGCACCGGGATCTCCGCCACCTTCGCCGACCCGTCGGCGCCCCAGGTGTACGCCTTCATGGACACCAGGTCGACCACGCCCCTGAAGTCCTTCTCTTCGCCGATGGGCATCTGCACGGGGACGACGCCGCGGCCGAACGTGGCGGTGATCGCCTCCAGCGTCCGCTCGAGGCTGGCCCGATCCCGGTCCATCTTGGAAATGACCACCAGGCGGGGCAGGCTCAGGGCCTCCGCCTCTTCCCAGGCTTTCTCCGTCTGCACTTCAGGCCCGGACACCGCGTCGATCAACACCAGCGCGCCGTCGACGACCCGCATCGCGGCGCGGGTATCGCTGAAGAAATTCGCGAACCCGGGCGTATCGATGACGTTGATCTTGGTCTTGTTCCACTCCACGAAGGCCATGCTGGCCGACAGGGTGTGCTTCCGGGCGATTTCTTCTTCGTCGAAGTCGGTGACGGTGTTGCCTTCGTCAACCTTGCCGAGGCGGTTCACCATGCCGGTGTTGAAGAGGATGCAGGAGGTGAGCTGGGTCTTACCCGAACCACCGTGCCCGACGAGCGCGATGTTCCGGATGCTGGCGGCGTCGTAGACCTTCATAACGGTAGCCCTCTTTCGGGGAAATGACGACGGCGTAAAGAGTCCATTCTATAGGGGCTGGAGGCTGGAGGCTAGAGTCTAAGGTTACTCGTGCCGGAGTGCCTCGATGGGGTCCAGGCTGGCCGCCCGGATGGCCGGCACCATCCCGAAAAACAGGCCGACGGCACTCGAAAAGCCCAGTCCCAGGGCGAAACTCCACCACGGCAGCGACACGGGGAATCCGGTCAGCCAGTGCACGCTCATGCCGATGCCTGCGCCCAGCACAATCCCCAGCACGCCACCGACCGCGGTGAGGAAGATCGCTTCAAGCAGGAACTGCCACAGAATCTGGCGGCGCTGGGCCCCCAACGCCTTCCGGACACCAATCTCCCGCGTCCGTTCGGTCACCGAGATCATCATGACGGCCATGACGCCGATGCCGCCCACCATCAGGGCGATCGACGAGATGGCGACGAGCGCGATGAAGGTGCCGCCGGTGATCGTGTCGTACATCTTGAGCGCCGCATCCTGCGTGATGATGTCGAAGTCGTTGGGCTGGTCGAGGCGCAGGCCATGTCGCACGCGCATGATCTGCTCGATGTCCCTGAGCACGTCGTCCCGGGACGCCGCTGGCCGTGGCGCGACGGCGATCATGGCCGTCTGGAACGCGTCGCCCCCCGCGTCCGAGGTGCCCCGCGAGCGGCTGGCCAGCCGCCACCCGAACTGCTTCTGGAACGTGGTGTAGGGAACGACGACGAGGTCGTCTTGGCCGGCCGAGAGCCCCCCGAGACTCGGGCGGGGTCCGAAGTAGCCGACCACCCGGTACTGCTGACTGCCGACTCTGATCGTCTTCCCGAGGGGATCGAGATTCGGGAACAGGGCCTTCCGGGGGGCGTCACCCAGCACGACGAGGCGTTGCCGCCGCAGCAATTCCGACTTGGTGAAGAAGCGCCCGCCTTCCATGTCCAGGAAGTTGACGGCTGCGTAGTTCTCGGACACGCCGAGCACCGCCAGTTCCTTGGTCCGCACCCCCTGGTAGTACGCGCGCTCCCGTTGATTGCCCATGGCTCCGAGCAAGACGTCGACCGTCGCGGCAGACGGCGCGTCGCGTTCGATGGCCCTGGCGTCCTCGACCGTCAGGGCGGGGCGTTTGAGGAGATCCTTGAACTCCTTGCCCGAGGCAAAACTCAGGCCGCTGAACTTGGCGATGAAGACGGTGTTCGGCCCCATCTCCTTGATCGAGTCGCGCAGGGACTCGTCAAAACCCCGGATGAGTGACGTCATGCCGACAATGGCCGTGATGCCGATCACGACGCCCAGGATTGTCAGCGCCGCTCGCATTTTGTTGGCGCGAAGCGTGTCGTACGCCATCCCGATGATGTCACCGAACAACGCGAGCCGCATCGTCACGAGAGCATCCTCCCGGCTGACTCGAGCGCAGCCTTGGGGGCACGCCGCGTGTCGGGTCGAGTATCAGGGGAGAACGCCGCCGATGCAAGGGGGGGCTGGGGACTGGGGATTGGGGATTGGGGATTGGGGGTTGGGGGTTGGGGGTTGGGGGTTTGGGATTTTGGGTGGGGGGGCATCTTCTGCCTTTCCCCAACCCCCAACCCCCAATCCCCAATCCCCTATTCGTACCGCAGCGCCTCGATGGGATCGAGCCTGGCCGCCCGGATGGCTGGCACGAGGCCGAAAAAGACTCCGACCGAGCCCGAGAACCCGAAGCCGATGGCGAAACTCCACCACGGCAGCGACACGGGGAATCCGGTCAGCCAGTGCACGCCCATGCCGATCGATGCGCCCAGCACAATACCCAGGACGCCGCCGACGGACGTCAGAAACACAGCTTCCAGCAGGAACTGCCAGAGAATCTCGCGCCGCCTGGCCCCCAGGGCCTTGCGTACGCCGATCTCGCGGGTCCGTTCGGTGACCGAGATCATCATGATGGCCATGACGCCGATGCCCCCGACCATCAGGGCGATCGAGGAGATCACGACCAGCCCGATGAACGTCGCACCGCTGATCTGATCCCAGATCTTCAGCGCGGCGTCCTGCGTGATGATGTCGAAATCATCCGGTTCGTCCAGTTTCAGCCCGTGGCGGATCCGCAACACCTGCTGGACGTCAGCCATGGCTTCGTCCCGCGTTGCACCGTCGCGCGGCACGACGGCAATCATGGCGCTCTGCATGGCGCTGGCGTCGGTCATGGTGCCGTTGACGTGGACCCGGCCGCTTCGGCGCCGCCAGCCGAACTGCTTCTGGTAAGTCGTATAGGGGATGACGATGAAGTCGTCCTGGCCGCTGCCGAGGCCGCCGGCATTCGGCCTGGGGCCGACATATCCGATGACCTCGTACTGCTCGTTGCCCACGCGAATCGTCTTGCCGATCGGATCCACGTTCGGAAACAACGCCATGACGGGGGTCTGGCCGAGCACCGCGAGTCTGCGCCGGTGGTTGACTTCGGACTCGTTGAAGAAGCGGCCGCCTTCCATCTTCATGAAGTTGACGGCGGCATAGTTCTCGGACACGCCCAGGATCGACAGCTGTTTGGTCTTCTCCGATTTGTAGTACGCCCGTTCCCGGCTGGGCATCCCCCAGGCCCCCAGCCACACGTCCACCTTGCCGACCGCAGGCGCTTCGCGCTCGAGGGCCTTGGCGTCATCCACGGTCAGGACCGGGCGTTTGATGAGGTCCGTGAACTCCTTGCCCGCGGCGAAACTCAGGCCGCTGAACTTGGCCACGAACAGGGTGTTGGGGCCGAGTTCCCGGATCGAGTCCCGCAGGGACTCATCGAATCCCCGGATGAGCGACGTCATCCCGACGATGGCGGTGATGCCGATGACGACGCCCAGGATCGTCAGGGACGCGCGCATCTTGTTCGAGCGCAGCGTGTCGTACGCCATGCCGATGATGTCGTTGAACAGGGCAAACCGCATCGCCATGGTCAGTCCTTCCTCAACGCTTCAATCGGATCGAGTTTCGCGGCGCGCATGGCAGGGTACACCCCGAAGAACAAGCCCACAACGGCCGTGATGCCGATGCCCAGGGCCACCGACCACGGCTGCACCGATGCCGGCAGCGGACTGGCCTTCGAAATGATCCACGCGAGCGCAAAACCGAGCGTGGTCCCGATGATGCCGCCGGTCACCGACAACGTCACCGACTCCGCCAGCACCTGCAGCATGATGTCGCGCCGCTTCGCGCCGAGCGCCTTCCGCAGGCCGATCTCGAACGTGCGCTCGGTGACCACCATCAGCATGATGTTCATGATGACGATGCCGCCTACGACGAGCGACAGGGCCACCACGCCCACCAGGACCGCGAAGATGCCATTGGTGGCCTGATGATAGATGTCCATGATCGAATCGGAGGTGACCAGGCCGAAGTTGTCTCTCTCCTTCGGCTTGAGCCGCCGCTCGATGCGGAGCGCGATCGTCGTGTCGTTCATGGCTTCCTGCACGACAGACGGGTCGATGGGTTTCACGTTGACGGTCAGGTAGGACCGCGCGCCGAAGATCTTCTGGAAGGCGCCCAGGGGAATGACGACGAATTCATCCTGAGACTGACCGAAGATCGATCCCTTCTTCTCGTTGACGCCCAGCACCCGGAAGTGCACGCCATCGATCTTGATGACCTTGTCGATCGGGTCCTGCTGTCCGAACAGCCGGTCCGCCGTGCCCCACCCGAGCAGCGCCACGTTCCGCTTCTTGTCCACTTCGGTCGGGCTGATCAGCCGGCCGACCTCGGCGTTGTAGTTGGAGAAGTTGACGTACTCGTCCGAGACGCCGCGAATGGTCACCGATTCCAGCAACTTCTCCTGGTAGGCCACGGGCGCCGATCGGCCGCTTTCGGCCATGACCGACCGGACGTAGGGGCTGTACCGGCGGATGGCCTCCGCGTCCTTCATCGTGACCCAGGGGTTGCTGCGGACCTTCTCGAAGTCCTCTTCGCTGCGGGTGATCCCGTACCGGTCGACCTGGAACGAGTCCGCTCCCACCTCCGAGACGATGGCGTCGGTCACGGTCGCGTTCATGCCCTGGATGAGCGACACGACGGCGATGATCGACGTGACCGCGACGATGTTCCCGAGCACGCTCAGGAACGAGCGCAGTTTGCTGGACCAGATGGCCCTCAGCGCGATGACGATGCCTTCGAAAATGCGTCCCACGGCCTACTTCTTCTTCGCGTCTTCGAGTTTCACGGGACTCCCGTCCTTGAGATCCCGCACCGAATTGAACGGCCCCGTGATGACCTCGTCGCCGAGTTTCACGCCGGACAGGACTTCGAAGTACTTCTCACCGGCAATGCCCATCTTGACGGGGGCGAAGGCCGCCTTGCCGTCCTTGATCAGGAACACACCTTCGGTTTCTTTCCGCGTCTGCCCGGGCTTGAGGGCCGCGACTTCGGCCTTGGCGCCTGGCCGGCGGGTCTTGGCGTCATCCACCGGCGGCTTGACGACGTTGCCCTTGTCGTCGAAGATCAGTTCCCGCACCGTCGTGGCCTGAATCGGGATCGACAGGACATCCGCGCGCGTGGCCGTCGTGATGTCGGCCGTGCAGGTGAAGCCGGGGCGCACGTCGGGAATCTGGCCGTCCAGCGTCACGACGACCTTGAAGTTCGTGGCGCGGGTCGTGGCCGATGCCGCCGCCTGGATGGGGCTGTTGCCGATCTCCGTCACTTTGCCCGTGAACGTCTGGTCCGGGAGGGCGTCGATGGTGATCTTCGCCGGCTGTCCGAGCTTCAGGCTCGGGATGTCGGTCTCGTCCACCTCCAGCTCCGTCTCGATGACCGACATGTCCGCGATGGTCAGCAACACCGTGCCGGCGTTGTTCATCGTACCGATGACCACCGTCTCGCCGAGCTCGATGTTCCGCCGCGTGACGATGCCGTCAATCGGCGAATCGATGGTGACCTGACTGAGGTTGTACTTCGCGTTGTCGAGGTCGGCGGCCGTCTGGCGGACCCGGGTCGTCTGCATCGAGATCTCGGACTGGCGCAGTTCAATCTCCCGTTCGCGGACGCGCACCTCGTTCTCCGCACGGTCGAGCGCTTCTTTCGTCGCGAGCTGATCGCGCCAGAGATCCTGCTGGCGCTTCAGGTTGTCCTGGGCCAGCTTGAGCTGCGTCCGCGTGGATTCGAGCTGGACTCTCGCCTGATCGACCGCCGTCCGCTGGGCCACGATGCCCGCCTCGTTGCGTTCGACTTGCGTGCGTGCGGCCCGCGGATCGATCTCGAGGAGGAACTGATCCTTCCTGACGATATCGCCCTCTTCCACCGCCAGCTTCATCACGCGGCCCATGGTGTTGGCGCTGATGTTGATGGTCGTCTTCGCCTGGATCTTGCCCGAGGCGGACACGATGGCTTCGAGATTGCGCTTCTCAATCTTCTCCACCTGGACGGTCACGCCCGAGTCTTTCTTGAAGTAGATGTTGGCCCCGACGAGCCCCGCGCCGACGACCAGGATTGCCACGCCAATGAGAATCTTCTTCGCGTTCACGCTCACGCTCCCGCGCGGCCAGCAGTGACCGCCGCGATGATGATGGCCACAATGCCGTACACCACGAACAACCCGATCGCGATCGAACTCGTCTTGCGCCGGTACAGCACGCTCAGCCCAATCGCCAGAATGAACACCCACCACACCATGAACAGATCGATTGTGCCCATGAACTTCGCCAGGAAGCCCGACTCGTCCAGCATGGGCAGGAACACCGACAGATTGGTGGCGCTCGACATCGACTGACGCATGTAGTTCAGGGGCGTCACAAAGAGTTGCTGCACCACGGTCACGGCCGCCGAGTGGACGACCACGGCGAATAGCTGCTTGAACGACGAGTCGCCGCCCAGCGCGGCGTTGAAGACCGCAAAGAGCAGTCCCGCGGTGATCAGCCACATGAGCGGGCCAAAGACGACGGCGGAGCCGGCGGACATGGCGCCCATGTACGGCGCCATCTTCTCCATGCCGGCCCACTGGGCCTCGGGGATTTCCTGGCCCGCCTGCTGCGCCCGTTCGGCCATGTTGTCCAGCCAGGCCGTCTGGCCAACCTCGGTCGCAAAGAACCCGCCCGTGCAGATCGCCGTGACAATCAGCACCAGGGCGGCCATCCCGAGCCACCGGGGATTGGCGACCACGTCCGCGAATGTCTCGCGCGGCGCGGTCAGCACCCCCACGAATCGTGCAACCAGGCTCTTGCTTCCGGTCCCGGGCGCTGCCGGTGCAGCCACGTCACTCATCGTCATCGACCTTTCGTTGGAAGAACTGCGCGGATTGCCGTGGCTCCTGTCTGGCGACTGGAGTCCCTGACCCGCAATCCTCAAAGTTTAGACGATTTAGGTCATTCCCGTGTTCCGGCGTTCACGGCCCCCCGGCTGGAACGATCCTGGCAACGATCACGGTCCGGCGGCGGGCGGAAACCTCATGGTGGGAAGGGGATCGGCCGAAACGTTAGGATCAGAGCCCCGTAGGTCCGCGTTGCGGTCCGGTTGCAGCCGGAAGAAGGGGGCTGGCTGAATCGGTCGAAAGACCTAAGACGGCTCCCGCGTCCGGCCTTGTTTCAGGGGCAGGATCGCCTCAAACTGTCGCGGTACTGACGGATTTCGTAGGTCGGTGACCGGAATTGTCACCGCACGGGGACCAAGGCCACTCATGGCGGTACGAATAGGCGAACTGCTTCTCAAAGAACGCCGCATTACGCCCGAGCAACTGCAGGAGGCGCTGAACCACCAGAAGTCCCACGGCGGGAAAATGGGGTCCACGCTCGTGAAGCTCGGGTTCGTGCGGGATGACGACATCACGGCCCTGCTCAGCCGTCAGTACGGCGTGCCGTCGATCAACCTGAGTCAGTTCGAGATCGACCCCTCTGTCATCAAGCTGGTCCCCGCCGACACGGCCCAGAAGTACCAGGTCGTGCCCCTGGCCAGGGCCGGGGCCACGCTGACGATTGCGATGACGGACCCGACCAACGTGTTCGCCATGGACGACATCAAGTTCATGACGGGCTACAACGTGGAGCCGGTGGTCGCCTCCGAGTCGGCCGTGCAGGAAGCCCTCGGCAAGTACTACGCCGCGGTGCGCAGCGGCGAGCCCAGCGCGCTCGAGATGGCCTCGAAGGCGCTCGAGGAGATGCCGATCATCTCCGACACCGACGTCCAGGTGCTGGAAGACCTGGAAGAAATCAGTGTCGAAGCCCTGATGCGGCAGGGGGAAGAGGCGCCGGTCATTCGCCTCGTCAACGTGCTGCTGATGTCGGCTATCCAGAAGGGGGCCAGCGACATCCACATCGAGCCCTACGAAAAGGAGTACCGGGTCCGGTACCGGATTGACGGCGTGCTCTACAACGTCATGAATCCGGCCCTGAAGTTCCGCGACGCCATCGCCTCGCGGCTCAAAATCCTGGCGAAGCTCGACATTGCGGAAAAGCGCCTGCCGCAGGACGGCCGCATCAAGATCCGGTACAACGACCAGGGCAAGTCGAAGGAGATCGACTTCCGCGTCTCGGTGCTGCCGACGCTGTTTGGCGAGAAGATCGTCATGCGGCTCCTCGACCGCGACAAGCTGATGCTGGACATGACGCGGCTCGGATTCGAGGCCGAGTCGCTCGCGAAGTTCGAGTTGAACATCCAGAAACCCTGGGGCATGGTGCTGGTGACGGGGCCGACCGGCAGCGGCAAGACGAACACGCTCTACTCGGCGATGTCCCGCATCAACACGCCGGAAACCAACATCATGACGGCCGAGGACCCGGTCGAGTTCAACCTGCCGGGCATCAACCAGGTCC
>CAYJPV010000051.1:0-11612 GCA_964372095.1 uncultured Vicinamibacterales bacterium
GCCGCGCATTTCCTTATGGGCCTTTTGGTACTTGGTTTTGGGTTTGGGGTTTGGGGTTTGGGGTATTGGGGAAGGCAGGGGATGTCCCCAACCCCCAACCCCCAATCCCCGGTCATTATTTCTTCGCAGATGCCCCGGTCATCTCATCGGCCAGCGCGTCGGCCTTGTAGATCTTCCGGAACGCTTCGATGATCGCCCGCGAGTCGACGGAGACGGCGCGGTTGATGCTCTCTTCGTAGATGTAGTAGCCCGGCAGCATTTGGATGTTGCCATCGAAGATCAGGCCCACCAGTTCGCCCTTCTTGTTCACCACCGCCGAGCCGCTGTTGCCGCCGACGATGTCGTTGGTGCTGACGAAGTTGAACGGCGTCTTCAGATTCAGCGCGGCTTTGTTCTCGACCCAGCGCGGCGCGAGGTCATACGGCGGGTCGTTCTTGTACTGCGCCGAACGGGCGTAGAGACCGGCGTAGTCCGTGTACGGCGCGATCTTCTTGCCGTCTTCCACGTACCCCTTCACCGCGCCGTACGACAGGCGCAGCGTGCCGGTGGCATCCGGATAAGCCTTGGCGCCGTCCACGACGAACACGGCCTGGCCGATCTTCGGGTACGTCGCGGCCTGGACGTTGGCCACTTCACTCTCGTACTTCTTGTTGATGGCCGCGGCATCCGCTTCGAGCGAACGTGCCAGCACGATCATCGGATCGGTGGAGGCGTCGATCGTGGCCTTGCCGCCGGCCTGGAGCAGCCTGCGGATTTCAGGATCCGTCAGGCGGCAGCCGTCGATCAGTTCGTTGGCCCGCGCCTCGGGCGTCTTGCCGGCGAGGATGCGGGTCACGATGGCGTGCTGCGGGCCGAGGAACGTCTGCATGAAGGCGAGCGACGCCGTCAGGTTCATCTTCTCGCGTGCCGGATTCGTGGCCGGCGCCACGCCGCCGGGGCCGCCCGCGGGTGCGCCGCCGGGACCGCCCTGCCGTCCGCCGCGGCCGGCGCTGGCCGCCTGCGGGTTGTACGCCGCGCGCACCAGCGTGCGGGCCTGCGTGAAGAGCGTCGAGTTCAGCCCGGCGGCGTTCGCGATGAAGTTCCGCTCGGCGTCGATCTGGCGGGCGACGGCCAGCGTCTTTTCGATCGTGTCCCAGGCGTCGCCGAGTTCCTGCTGCTTGGCCGCATTCTTGGCCAGTTCGGCGCGCAGGCGCGCTTCCGCCGCCTCCTTCTTCGTCATCAGAGCCGGGTCCTGCAGGCCCTTCAGACGGCCGCGCTGCGACTTCAGGCTGTTCTGAATCCCGAACAGCTCGCTGGTCGCCGCGCGGGCGTTCTCGGCGCTCAGCGCCATGAACGCCTTGGTCGTCGCCTCACGCATCTCCAGGCTGGCCACCTGGAAGGGCAGCGCGACGTCGCGCAGGTACTTCAGGTGCGCCACGGTGTTCGAACGCTGCGTCGCGCCCGGATGCCCGGTCGTGAACACCAGTTCGCCGTCTTTCGTGCCGTTCGGCGACCACTTGAGGTGGTTCGGCGTCTGGGCCGGCTTGTCGTTCTCGTAGAGGCGGAACATCGCCACGTCAAGGTTGTAACGCGGGTACGTGAAGTTGTCGGGGTCGCCGCCGTAGAACCCCACCTGGTACTCGGCGCCAAACACGAGCCGGACGTCCGTGTAGGTCTTGTAGGTGTAGAGGTGATACATCGCGCCCGCGTAGAGCGACACCACCTGCTTGAGCGTGCCGGCCACCGGCGCGCCCTGAATGTCCTGGATGGCCTTCTGGCGGGCAGCCACCGCGTCGGCGGCCGACATGCCGGCCGTCACCGCCGCATTCACCTTCGCCGTCACATCTTCCATCGTCTGGAGGACGTTCAGCGTCATGCCCGGGACTTTCAACTCATCGGCGAAGGTCGGCGCGTAGAAGCCGTCCTTGACCATGTTCTTTTCGGGCGTGCTCAGGCGCTGGAGCGTGCCGAGGCCGATGTGGTGATTGGTCAGCACGAGACCATTGGGCGACACGATCGAGCCCGTGCCGCCGCCGAACTTGATGGTGGCGAGCTGCAGATGCTTCAGCCAGGCATCGGTGACGTCGAACTTGTACTTGGCCTTGATGGCGGCCTTGGGAATGGCGTTGTATGGCCAGAATCCTTCGTCGGCCAGCGGGGCGGCGGTAAACGCCGCGGCCACGAGCGCGAGGGCCAGAAACGGAACCAGCAGTCGTCTGATGTTCATCGAAATCCTCTGTCAGGCGTCGCAGCGCCCGATTCAGCAGGCGCTGGTATGTTGTGTGAGGCGAGGTGATCGATCGACGCGCCAGCCGGTCCTGCGCCGCCTGACACTCGGCGGCAGGAGCCGCTTGCGCGCAATGACCTCCCGATTCTACCCCGGCAGGCCGAACGGCGTCTTCCCGGGCCCATGAGTAGCCGGCGGTTGGCGCCCGACCCCCCTTTCGCGGACAATCAAGGCGTGGCTGAACTCCCAACCGGCCCGGAAGAGCCGTTCCAACTCGATGATCTGACGCTCGATGAGCGGTTCGTGCGTGCGTCCGGACCGGGCGGCCAGAACGTCAACAAGGTGGCCACGGCTGTCGAACTTCGTTTCGATGTCCGTGCGTCGTCGCTGCCTCCTGCAGTCCAGGACCGGCTGATGGCGCTGGCTGGAAAACGCCTGATTGCCGGCGGCATCCTGCTGATCGACAGCCGCGAGCACCGGACGCAGGCGCAGAACCGCGACGCGGCCCGCGCGCGGCTGCTCGATCTGATCCGCCGGGCCTGGAAAGCGCCGCGGCCGCGACGACCGACGAAACCCCGGCCCGCCGCGAAAGAGAAACGCCTCGAGGCCAAGAAACGCCGGGCCGTCGTCAAAGACCAGCGCGGCCGGCGCGGCGCCGCCGACGACTGACGTCAACGGCTCCCGACCCGATTGTCCTCCGCCGGTGTCCAACTACAGGAGGCGGTTTCGAAACCCGTTCTCGCGGCTGCAAACAGGCCGCCCACGCAGGTTTCGGAGCCGGTCCTGGACCTGTTGAGCCCCGGGGAGAGACCTGATGACCAAGGCGCAGGGTTGGCTGCGGTGGGGGAGGCTGGCGTTCGCCGCGTTCGGCTGTCTGGTGCTGGTGTCGCCGGATACGTGGGGGGCGCCGCCCCCGCGCGACCAGGACCCGGGACGCCCTCCGGCGGCGCCCGCGACGCTGCAAGGCGGAGAGCCGGAGTTTCGTGCGGTGCTCGAGCAGTACTACGAGGCCGTCGCCCGCAAGGACATCGAGGCGCTCGAACGCCTCTGGCACAGCGGCGGGCCGGCCCGCTCGCAGCGCAACCTGCTGGTACTCGACTTCGAAACGCGCGATGTGGCGCTCCGGTCCCTGACGCTCAGCCAGGTGGCCGCCGACGCCGGCGGCGGGCGCGCGCGCATGGTCGCGGATCTGACAACCACGACACGCAAGACGCAGCAGACCAGGCGCGAACGCCGCGTGCGGGATCTGACGTTCCTGCCCGAAGCCGGCGCCTGGAAGATCTGGAACGACGCGTCCGCCGGTGACCGGCTTGCGCAACGGCTGCTGTCCCTCACGGACGCCGAGCGCGACGCGGTCATCGCGGCGGAACCGGAACTCCTCTCGGACGACGCGCTCTCGGGCCTGACCCGGGCCCTGACCCAGATGCGCCAGTCCATGTCGCCGCGCCTGCTGGAAGTGCTCGCGCTCCAGGGTCGGCTGGCGCGCGCCGTCGGCAACTCCGGGGTGCTGGCTCGCAGCCTGCTCGACGCGGGACTGATCTACCAGGTCACCGGCAATCTGGAATCGGCGGCGCCGGCGTTTGCGGACGCCCGCGAGGTGTTCGTCGAAGCCGGCGATGCAGCCGGCGTCGCGTCCTGCGACATGAATCTGGGGAACGCGGCGTACGGCCGCCGGGATTACGCGGCCGCATTCGAGTACTACCAGGCCGCCCTCTCGGCGTTCGAGGCCCTGAAGGACGAGCCGCGCACGGCCAGCCTGCGCCATAGCCTGGGCAACGTCTACTTCATGCAGGGCGAGTTCGAGCGGGCCGTCGAGTCGTACCAGCAGGGGCTGGCCATCTTCGAGCGCACACAGGACCCGTACTCTGCGTCCCGGCTGCTCCAGGCGCTGGGCCAGGTTCACAAAGAGACGGGCAACTACGCCGCCGCCGCTGCGGTGTGGGGCAAGTGCGCCGAGGTCAACCTCCAGACCAAGGACAGGACGGGCGCGGCGCACGCCCTGCGGTCGATGGGCGAGGTGTACCGGCTCCAGGGTGACTTCAGCCGGGCCCTCGAAAGCCACACGAAGAGCCTGGCGCTCTGGGAACAGACGCCCGATGTCGCGAACCGCGCGACGACCCTGTTCGGGCTCGGACAGGTGTTCGCGTCCCAGCGCAGTTTCTCGCGAGCGGTGGAGTGGTACGAGAAGGCGCTGGACCTGGATCAGCAACACACGCTCGAAGCGGGCGTCGCGCGCGACCTTGGCGGGCTCGCAGGCGCGCACCTGGCGCTCGGGAAACCCGACGTGGCGCTGGACGAGTATCAGCGAAGCCTGGCCCTCCGGGAGAAACTCGACGACGGGCCCGGGGTGATCTGGACACTGATCCACATCGGCGTGCTGCACGGCCTCGAAGGTCGGCACGTGGAGGCGCTGGCCGTCCTCCAGCGCAGCCTGGATCTGGCGGCGACCGCTCGGGACGTGAATGCCACGTGCACGGCGACCGCCCTTCGGGCCCGGTCGCTGCTGGCCTCTGGCGACACCGACGCCAGTCTGGCGGATGCCGCCCGGGCGGCGGAGGCGGCTGCGAGCCTCGAACTGTTCGACGTCGTCGCGCACGCGCAGGTCACGACGGGCCGCGCACACAAGGTGGCCGGGCGTGCCGGCGACGCGCGGACCGCGTTCGACACCGCACTCGCCGCGCTCGCGCGCGTGTCGGCCGAACCGGGCGCGGAAACGTTCTTCAGCGATCGGCGCGGTCCGTACCTCGCGATGGTGGATCTGCTCGTCAGCGAGAACAAGGGCGCCGAGGCGTTCCTCTGGACCGAACGAGTCCGCCAGCGCGCCCTGGCCGACCTGCTTGGTTCCGACGGCCTCATCGTCTCGAAAGGGCTGACTCCCGCCGAACGTGATTCCGAGCGAAAGTTGCGGCGCGAGGCGCGGACCCTTGGGGTGCGCATCAGGCGCGAGCGACTCAGAGAGAAGCCGGACCCGGCGCGCCTGGAGGCGCTCCAGGCCGACGCGGTGCGCGTGCTGGCAGCGCGCGACGAGTTGCGCACCGCGATCTATACCGCGCATCCGTCGTTGCAGGTCTTGCGGGCCCAGGGCGCGGTCGCCGGTGTGGAAGGAGCAGCGGCCCTGCTCGTCGATGACCACACCGCCGTCGTTTCGTTCGTCGTTTCAGATGCGCGCACGTGGGTGTTCGTCCTGACCCGGGATGCGTCGTCCCGGCAGGCCACCCTCGCGCAGGTGGCGACGCTGGAGACCACCGCGACTGACCTGGCGAAGGCCGTCGACCCATTCGTGCGCGCCGTGGCAGCGAAGGGCGACAATGTCCCCGAAACGTCGCGGGCGCTGAGGGCGTTGCTGCTCGATCCCGTCGCGGCCACCCTGGCAGGCAAGACCAGGCTCATCATCATTCCGGATGCCTTCCTCTGGAATGTCCCCTTCGAGGCGCTGCAGACGGAATCCGGCACGTACCTCGTCGAAGATGCGGCCGTGTCATACGGGATGTCGGTCACGGCTCTCGCCGCGATGGCCGCGCCGTCGCAGGCCCGCCCCGCGCGGCCGGACCTGCTGGCCGTGTCGAATCCCAGGCTCCTCGCGTCGGCCGAAGAGCGAATCGCGCTGACGCGGCCCGCAGCGGCGGGCGCACCGGACCGGCCCGACGACGAAGTGCGGCAGGTGAGCGCCCTCTTCGGCCCCGCCGCCAGCCGCCTGCTGCGGGGCGACCGCGCGACCGTCACGGGCATCCGGCAGGCCACGACCGAACGGACCATTCTCCATCTGGCAACGCCGGCGTTTGTCAGCAACGCGAGCCCGCTGTATTCGACGATTGCGCTGACGCCGGAGGACCCTGCCGACGCCGACGGCGGTCTGGTCGAAATGGCAGACGTGCTGGAGTGGGAGCTGCCGGCCCGGGCGGTCGTCTTCTCGCGTGCCGAAACGGGCGGGGGCCTGCTGTCCGAGGAAGGCGTCGCCGGTCTGTCGTGGTGCTTCTTCGTGGCCGGGACGCCGACGGTGGTGGCCAATCGCTGGCCGCTCAAAGACCCGGCGGCGGCAGCCATGATTCCGGCACTGTACCGCGCGAAACTGGCACCCGTCGCCGGCCGCCCGTCCGGCCGGACATTGGCCGAGTCGATCCAGCGGGCCGCGAAACGCCAGTTGGCACGGCCGGCCACGCAACATCCCTTCTACTGGGCAGGCCTGATGGCCGTGGGCCGGTAGGACCGTGCTGCGCCACGTCGGCTTGCGGCTTGCGGCTTGCGGCCTGCGGTCTGTGGCGTGCGGCTTGGCCCCCGGAGCCTGAAGCCCGGAGCCTGAAGCCCGTAGCCTGAAGCCCGTAGCCTGAAGCCCGCTTGGAGCCACCGTGTGTCTCGCGTATGATGCCGCGACGTTCGCCCGTGCGGGCGTACGTCGAACGCCGGCTTCTTCCCGAGGACTTCGACATGCGCCGTCTTCTGTCTGTCGCGCTCGTATTCGGTCTCGCTGGTTCATGGATGGTCGGAGCGCAGCAGGTGCAGGCCCCGCCGCAGGTCAAGGCAGCCGAGGCCAAGGCGCCTGCGGCTCAGGCTGCCGCCGAGAAGCCCGCGCCCTTCAAGCCCGAGCCGGTGACGCTCACGGTTGACAGCATCATGCGCGGGCCGAAGCACGTTGGCACGGCCCCGGCCGGCATCCGATGGTCGCCCGATTCGACCAAGGCCTACTTCTCGTGGCAGAAACCCGGCGAAGAGCGGCCGACGACGTGGTCGGTCAACAAGGACGGGACGGGCCTCGTGGCGCTGTCGGCGGAGGACGCGAGGAAGATCAGGGCAGGGCTGACTGGCCGAACCGATCCGGCGGGCCAGCGCCTGCTCACCGCTGAAGCCGGCGACGTCGTGATCTACGACCTGGCGACCTTCGCCCGGCGGCCGGTCGTCAGGACCGCGACCGTCGAATCAAACCCGCGCTGGGCGCGCGGCGGCAACGCCGTCACGTTCATGCGCGACGGCAACCTCTATCTGTTCGCCCTCGACGCCCCGGCCGATGCGCCAACCGAAGTGCAACTGACCGACGTCGCCACCACTGGCGGGCCGGGCCCTGGGGCGGGTGCCGCCGGCGCCGCCGCGACCATGGGTGGCAGTGGGCGTGGAGGGGCTGCTGCGGCGGGCCAGAGCGCGGGCGGTCGCGGCGGCGACGCGACGTTGACGGAATCGCAGCGCGTGCTGCGCGACGAAGAGAAGAAGCTCATTGAGTTCGTGCGGAAGCAGGCCGAACAGCGCCAGCAGGGCGGGGCCGGCGGCCGTGGCGGTCGCGGGGCAGCCGCTGGCCCGCCCGTTGATCCGATTGCGCGGTTCGTCCCGGCGGCTCGCCAGACCGTGACCGACATGGTCCTGTCGGGTGATGAGCGGTTCGTCTACATCGGCGTCACCGAGCGTCCTGAAGTCGCCGCCCGCACGCAGGACGTGCCGCAGTACGTCACCGAGTCCACGTACACCGAGATGGCCAACGGGCGCCCCAACGTCGGCGACTCGCAGTCGAGGCGTCTGCTGGCGATCCTGGATCTGAAGCAGAACACGGTGACGTGGGCAGACGGCGCGGCCTTCGCAGGCAAGGAGCGGCCGGCCACAGGCGCCGATGCCGCTGCGGCGCCGTCGCGGGTGCTCGAGTGGGGGCTGCCGGAGTGCGCCGATGACGGCGCGCGGTGCGTGGTCAACGTGCGGGCCCGGGACAACCGCGATCGGTGGCTGGCCGTGGTTGATCCTGTCACCGGCAAGGCCGCTGCGATCGACAACGTGCACGACGAGCGGTGGATTCGCGAAGGGTCCGTGGCCGCAGCCGGCGGTGGCGGCTTCGGCGGTGGCGGCTTCGGCGGCGGGGGCGGGATTGCGTGGCTGTCCGACAACAAACGGTTCGTGTTCGCGGCCGAAAAAGACGGATGGATGCACCTGTACCTGATGGACCTCGGCCCTTCCACGCCCGCGGTGAAACGTCTGACGAGCGGGAAGTGGGAGGTGGCCAGTGCGCGCCTGTCCAACGACCGGACGAAGATCTACTTCGCGTCGAACGAGGTGCATCCCGGCGAGCGGCACTTCTACACGATGCCCGTCGAGGGCGGTGCGGCAACGCGCCTGACCGCGGCCACCGGCGCTCATGACGTGACGGTGTCGCCGGACGAGAAGACGCTCGCCGTCCTGCATTCCTACACGACGAAACCCGCGGAGCTGTTCCTGATGCCGTTCGAGGCCGGGGCGGCGCCGAAGCAGGTCACCACCACGCCGACGGCCGAATGGCTGGCGTTCAAGTGGGTCGACCCGAAGATCATCAGCTACAAAGCCCGCGACGGCGAGATGGTCTACGCGCGGCTCTACACGCCCGAGATGGTCGGCGCGAAACGTGACCCGAGGCGACCTGCGGTCGTGTTCGTGCACGGGGCCGGGTACCTGCAGTTCGCCACGAAGTCGTGGTCCACGAACTACTACCGCGAGCACATGTTCCATCACCTGCTGGCGGCACGCGGGTACGTGGTCATCTGCCCCGACTACCGTGCCAGCGCCGGGTACGGCGCCGACTGGCGGGCGGGCATCCACGGCCACATGGGCGGCAAGGACCTGGACGATGTCGTGGACGCCGCGAAGTTCGTGGTGGCCACCGAACGCGTCAATCCCAGGCGTATCGGGGTGTACGGAGGCAGCTACGGCGGCTTCATCACGCTGATGGCGATGTTCACCACGCCCGACGTCTTCGCGGCCGGCGCGGCGCTGCGGCCCGTGACCGACTGGGCGCATTACAACCACAGCTATACCGCGCCGATCCTGGGGTTGCCCCAGACCGACATCGAGAATTACCGGCGCAGCTCGCCGATCTACTTTGCCGAAGGACTCCAGGGCCACCTGCTCATCTGTCACGGGATGGTGGACAGTAACGTGTTTTTCCAGGACACCGTCCGTCTGATGCAGCGCCTGATCGAGCTGCGCAAGGACACCTGGTCGGTGGCGCCGTACCCGGTGGAGAACCACGCGTTCACTGAAGAAACCAGCTGGGCGGACGAGTACCGGCGGATCCTGGCCTTGTTCGAGCAGCACCTGCGGCGATGATCGTGCGTGCCTCGTCGTGGCGTCCGGCTTCAGCCGGACGTCAGAAAACGGGGCCTCCGAAAAAGGGGCCTGGCCCCTTTTTCCGCGAGGGGCTCGTTTTCGGCCTGAATCAGCGAGAACAGCCGAAAAGGGGCCTGGCCCCTTTTTTTCGGGGGGACCGATGCTGATCGACACGCTTGTCGCCACCGCCGCCCTCACGGTCGTTCTGGTCACCCTCCTGTGGCTGCTCAGCCTCGCCCTCCGCGACAGCTCCATTGTCGACATCTTCTGGGGGGTGGGGTTCGTGGCCATCGCCTGGTTCACGGCGGCGGCCAGCTCCGGCGGGGTGGGTGGCCTGGCGTCTCGCCCGTGGCTGATGCTGGCGCTGGTGACCGTGTGGGGCCTGCGCCTGGCGACGCACATCCTGGTGCGGAACCGCGGCCGGGGGGAGGACTTCCGCTACCGGTCGTGGCGTGAACAGGCCGGCCCCGCGTGGTGGTGGCGCAGCTACTTCAAGGTGTTCCTGCTGCAGGCCGCCGTCATGTGGGTCGTGGCCGTGCCCGTGGTCCTGGTGGTGCACCGGCCCCGGCAGGGCGCTCTGGGCTGGCTGGACCTGCTGGCCGTGGCCGTCTGGCTCGTCGGGTTCGTCTTCGAGACGGCCGGCGACTGGCAGTTGACACGGTTCAAGGCGGATCCGGCAAACAAGGGGCGCGTGATGACGTCCGGCGTGTGGCGCTACACGCGGCACCCCAACTACTTCGGCGACTCCGCCGTCTGGTGGGGCCACTTCCTGCTGGCCGCCGCAGCCGGGGGATGGTGGACCGTCTTCAGCCCGGCGCTGATGACCTTTCTGCTGGTGCGCGTCAGCGGCGTCGCGATGCTCGAAACCACACTGCGGGAGTCCAAGCCCGGCTACCGGGAGTACATCCAGTCCACCAGCGCCTTCTTCCCGCGCCCGCCACGCCGTCCTCTGTAGAACGCCTGGCCGTTCCGAAGGATTTCCGGGCGTTTTCGAAGGGGCTGGACGCCGTTGTAATCCCAATCGGACAGAGAGTGAACAACTCCGTCCCGAACCTGCGCGTCAACTCTTCTGAAGACGGAGCCAACCGGCCCCGGCAACACAGGAGGGTTGGTGATGCGAGGACGTTGCGCGGTTATCACTGTTGTCACAGTCGTTATGGCGCTTGCCGTGGTGACCGGCGCCGCAGTTGCGGGTCCGGCGAGCGCCGATCCACGTCTCCGCCCCGCTGAGGCGTCGGCCGCGGCCCTGGTGGCGGACGCCGTCAGCCGGTCGGCCATCGTGCGCGACCTGGCCGGCAGGCTGCGCGGGACCGACGTCGTGGCCTACGTGCGTGTGGGACCGTGTGTGGAGGGCGAGCGCGACTCGTCGATTCACTTCATCGGACGGTCCAGGTACGACCGGTTCATGGTGATCAAGATCAACGAAACCCTGTCGCCCGACCGGCAGATTGCGCTCGTGGGCCACGAACTGCAGCACGCGGTCGACATGGCGCAGGCGTCGTGGATCACGGACTCGGCCCGGATGCAGCAGTACTTCTTGGTGTCGGGGTGGAAACTCGGTTATCCGGAACCCGGTTTCGAGACCTTCTCGGCCCTGCAGACCGAGCGGAAGATCGCCCAGGAACTGGCTGCGGCCGTGCCGGTGCCGGCGGCCAGGAGCCCGCGGCCGCGGTAGCCGGATCCGCGGGCCTGCCTGCGGAGGCGTGAGCAGCCGCTCCAGATCGGGTCTGGAGCGGCTTTTCCCGTATCCGTGGTATCCTGATGTATCGGATCTTGCCGCGTGCTGTGCCGCATCTGGGCGTAACGAGCCTCTTGACTCGCTCCTCCTCAAGTCCTGCCTGGCCACGAGACGAAGTCCACCCGTGATCCGTTGTGGATTGTCGGGACACTACGCCAACGGCGGCGGTTCACCGTAACTGCCCCGTGGCATCCATGGTCGCAGACGCGATAAGGAGTCAGTTCAATGGGTCGTAAATTGTATGTTGGCAACCTCCCGTACGAAACCGGCGAAGCCGAACTTCAGGAATTGTTCGGGCGCGCAGGGACGGTTGATACCGTCAAGGTCATGCGCGACATGGCCACCGGCCGGGCCCGCGGGTTCGGGTTCGTGGAGATGAGCACGGACGACGAGGCCCAGAAGGCCATCGCCGCGCTGAACGAATACCAGCTGGGCGGACGGGGCCTCACGGTCAACGAAGCCAAGCCGATGACCGCGCGCGCCGGCGGATACGCGGGCGGCGATTCCCGCCGGCGCTCCGAACCGCGCTGGTAGGTATAGTAGGTATAATGGTGTCGCGGGCGGGGGGGGGAGCCCGCCCCCGCCCACCCAGAAAAAAGAGAGCGCCACCACCCC
>CAYJPV010000051.1:11622-25100 GCA_964372095.1 uncultured Vicinamibacterales bacterium
GGTTTTTGTTTATTTTATATTTTGGGGGCGCGGGGCGGGCCCTCGCCGGCCCCCCCCCCACGAGTCATTCATGAGCGGCGAACACTCCCCAAACACCGGGCGAAAGACCGCATCGGGGCGGTCGGGCAAGCCGTCGCGGGCGATTGACCGCACCGTCCAGGCTGTGACGGGCCGGATCATCCGGATCCTGAGCGGGCAGGGCCACGGGTACATCCGCCTGCCCAACGGCCGCGATGTGTTCTTCCATCGGGCCGACATGCAGGAAGGCACTGCGCTGCATGACCTGCACGAGGGCGACACCGTGGCATTCGACCTGCTCGACGACCCGGTGAGCGGACCGCGGGGCCTGCGTGTGAGGCGTCACCAGCGGCCTGCGCGCATCAAGCGGTAAGGGCGGCCTCCTTCGGCGCCCTCGCACGTCCGGCGGCGATCTGCCGCCGACTCACGCCCGCAGCGGTCTGCTGCGTTGAGTACCATCCCAGCCTCCTGTCACCATCGTTCGCTGGACCCGCGTCCGGCGCAGCGGTAACATGCGCAACCGCGGCGTGCGCGAGCCCCCGGGTGACGAACGCCGTGTGCCCCTGCGAAAGGCGGGTTCCATGACGGGTCGATGGGTAATCTGTGCGTGCGCGTTGTTCGTCGTCGTATCGGGCCTGGCGGCACAGTCGCCGGCCGGCGACCCGGAGGCGCTGTTCCGCCGCGTGGCGGACAACATGCCGGACTATGCGGACTTCCTGACCGTGGACGAACTGCAGCGTGACCTGGTCGCGTTGCAGGCCAAATACCCCGATCGGATCAGACTGCGGGTGATTGGCGCGTCGGCCAACGGCACGCCGATTACCGAGTGCGAGATCGGCCGGGGTTCCCGCCACGCCCTGCTCTTCGGCTTCCCGCATCCCAACGAGCCGATTGGCAGCATGATGCTGCGGTACCTGATCGAGGAACTGGCCCGCAACGACGCCCTGCTCGCCCACTTCGACTTCACCTGGCACATCGTCTTGTGCGCCGAGCCCGACAAGGCCCGCTTGAACGAAGGATGGTTCAAAGGCACGCCGAGCGTGACGAAGTACGCGCGTCACTACTACCGGCCGCCGAGTTACCAGCAGGTGGAGTGGACCTTTCCGGTGACCTACAAGAAGTACCGGTACCCGACGCCTACGCCGGAGGCGCGGGCGCTGATGACCATCATCGATCGGCAGCGGATTGACTTCTCGTTCGGCCTGCACAACTCCGGCTTCGGCGGCGTCTACTACTACTGGTCCCACGACGTCCCGCGGCTGTATCCCGTGTTGTACGGGCACATCGCGCGGCTCGGCCTGCCGTTGCACCTGGGCGAGCCCGAAGTGCCCTGGGGCACGACGTTCGACGGGCGGGCGATGTTCCGGATGATCTACTTCACCGACGAATACGACTACATGGAGCAGTACTCGCCGAGGCCGCCCGAACAACTGCTCAAGGCCGGTGCGTCGAGCGACGATTACGTGCGCGAGAAATACCAGGCGCTGACGGTGAATTGCGAGCTGCCGTACTTCTACGATCCCAAGATCGAAGACATGCGGCCCAGCGACATCACGCGCGCCGCCGCCGCCATCCGGGGCGTGTCCGAGGACCGTGCGCTGCTGGCAACGCTTCAGGCCGGATACGACCGCGTGAAGCCCCACTTGTCGGGCGGGTCGCCCTTTGTCGATACCGTCGAAGAGACGCTCAGGACATCGGAATCGCGACTGGCGGCCGCGGAGAAGATGGCGCAGACCGGCAAGGAGTACCAGCGGCTGGCGACCGTGGCCGAGAAGTGGGATGCCCTGAGCCTGCGCCAGTTCAGGGCCCTGCTGACGTACGGCCAGTTCGTGCGCCTGCTGGAGTGGGAGCAGGCGCGCACCGGGGATCGGTTCCCGGCCGCGCTACGCACGGAACTCGACCACGCCCGGCAGGAATTCGACCGCCGTGCGGCCGCCGTCGAGCGCGACCTGACCTACACGGTCGTGCCGATCAAGAAACTCGCGACGGTGCAGTTGCTGACCGCGCTGTACGCCATGGATCACGTGCAGCGGCAGTGACGCCCGCGTCACGCCGGCGATTGTCGCAGTGCGAATGGCGATGACGCTGACGGCGTTCGAGCCGGCGACGGCGCGGGCGCAGCAGCCTGTCGCGGCGTTCGGCGAGAGCTCGACACGCGTCTCAAACCCGGCGACACCGTGTGGATCCCCGATGCCCAGGGCCGCGACACGAAGGGACGCATCCGTGAGCTCACCACGGCCGCCATCATCCTCGACGGGCGCGAGCCGCGCACGTTCACGGCCGATGCGGTGCGCGCGATCCGCGAGCGCGCGGGGTCACGCGTCGGCCGGAGCACGTTATGGGGCACGGCGATCGGCGCGGCGCTCGGTGTGACGGCCACGATGCTCTCGCGCGAGACATCTACCACAAGCGCCTGCTGGGAGGGGCGGCGGGCCTGGGCGTCGGCGCGGCCGTGGACGCCGCCAGGCCAGGGCCGATCCTGACGGTTTACCAAGCACCGGACGGCTCGTCGGCGCACGTGGCGATCGCGGTGTTGCGGTCAGGCCGCGGACGCGGCGCGGGTGTCACAATTCGGTTCTGAGGCCACGGCGGGACAGCCTTTGCGTGCGGGACCTTGTGAATCGGCCGGTCTGCCGCTGACCAGGTGAAGCTGAACCATCGCCATCGTCGCGGCGCCAAGGTGGCGTGACTCACACAACCCGCTCTCCGACAATCCCGGGTGATTCAGGATCCAGTATGGTTCAGGATCCCGTTGATTGCTTCCCCGTTTTCGAATTGCGCGATAGACTCTAGGCAGGCTCCGGTGGCGATCCGCGGCCTTCCCGGCATTCCAGGCACTTAGGTTTGTGGCACCGGTTCATGCCAGACCGGCGACAGGAGTCCCTTGCGCGCTGCTGACACTGTCGTCAAGACCATCGTCGTCACGGACCTCGTCGACAGCACCAGCCTGTTGGAACGCCTGGGCGACGAGCGGGCGAGCGCGGTGTTCGCCCGATACAATCGCGTCGCCAGAAGCCTGCTCGCCGAGTTCGGAGGGCAGGAAATCGACAACTCCGACGGATTCCTTCTGCTCTTCGATCGCCCGATCGACGCCTGCCGCTACGTCATCACCTCTCACATGCGTCTCGCGGAGTTGTCGACCGAGCTGGGCCTCGATCTGGGCGCTCGGGCTGGAATCCACCTCGGCGAAGTGCTGCTCCGGGCGAACTCGCCGGAAGACATCGCCGGTGGCGCCAAGCCCATCGAGGTCGAGGGACTGGCAAAACCCACGGCGGCGCGCCTGGCCAGCCTGGCGCAGGGGCGGCAAACGCTGCTGAGCCGGAGCGCGTTTGAGCTGGCGCGTCGGGCAGCCGTCAGCGAAGCGGTGTCGGTCAAGCCGATCGAATGGCTGGCCCACGGACCGTATCTCATCAAAGGCGTCGAGGAGCCGCTGGAGGTCTTTGAAGTCGGCGTCGTGGGTGTCGCTCCGCTCTCTGTTCCCCCCGACTCCCAGAAGGCGCGCAGGGCCGTCGCGGCCGGCGACGAGGCGACGCTGGGCTGGCGACCGGCTCCGGGGCAGAAGATCCCCCATCGGCCGAACTGGGTCGTGGGCGAGAAACTGGGCGCGGGCGGCTTTGGCGAGGTCTGGCTCGCGACGCACGAGAAGACCGGCGACATGCACGTGTTCAAGTTCTGCTTTCAGGCGGAACGCCTTCGGAGCTTGCGCCGTGAGGTGATGCTCTTTCGGCTGATGAAGGAGGCTCTGGGCCATCGCGACGACATAGCGCGTGTCCTCGACTGGCAGTTCGATGAGCCGCCCTACTTCCTGGAATCGGAGTACACCGCGGGCGGCAACCTGGCTGATTGGGCACACGGCCACGGCGGCCTCGGCCAGATCCCGTTGGCGACGCGCCTGGAGTTGATCGCACAGGTTGCCGTCGCGCTGGCGGCCGCGCACTCGGTGGGGGTGCTGCACAAGGATATCAAGCCGACGAACGTGCTAATCGCGACCGACCCGCACGGTGCGCCAAAGGCGCGCCTCACGGATTTCGGTATCGGGCTGGTTCAGGATGAGGCTCTGCTCTTGGAGAAAGGCATCACCGTTTACGGTTTGACCGGTATCGCGGCGGAGAGTGAGGGGTCGGCGGGCACGCGCATGTACATGGCGCCCGAGGTCATCGAAGGGAAGGCGGCGTCTCTTCAAGCCGACATCTACGCGCTCGGCGTGATGCTGTACCAGGCCGTCGTCGGCGACTTCGGCCGTGCGCTGGCGCCAGGCTGGGATCGGGACGTCCAGGATGACGTGCTGCGCGAGGACGTGGCTGCGCTGGTCGACGGCTCGCCTGACCGCCGGCCGGCCAGTGCCGCCGATATCGCCGAGCGCCTCCGAACCGTGGAGCGACGCCGCACCGAACGTCTGGAGGAGCAGCGGCGTCGTGATGACGCCCTCGCGGCGCGCGTGGCGCTCGAGCGCGCCCAGCGCCGCCGCCGGCAATTCATGGCGATTGCCGTTGTTGCCAGTGTTGTCATGCTCGTCGTGTCGGTCCTGGCGATTCAGGCCCGCCGCGCCCACCGCGAAGCCGATGTCCTTCGCAGCCAGGCCGAGGACCTGATCAGTTTCATGCTCGGGGACCTCCGAACGAAGCTCAAGCCCGTCGGCCGCCTGGACGTGCTCGACGAGGCCGGCAAGAAGGCGCTGGCGTACTATGCGGCGATCCCCCTGGGCGCGGTGACGGATGCCGACCGGATGCGCCACTCGAAGACGCTCTCACAGATCGCGGGGGTCCGGCGGGACCAGGGGAAACTGCCTGAGGCACTGGCGTTGCTTCAGGAATCGCTGGCGATCGCGCAAGACGTCACCGCGAGGCATCCTTCGGTTGCTGAGTGGCAGGTCTCGCTCGGTGCCAGCTACGACTCGATGGGATCCCTGCTTCGCCAGCGAAGTGACCTCGATGGGGCGCGCCAGCACTGGCAGACGTACCTCGACATTTCGATTGCGCTCACCAAACGGTATCCGGACAACCCGAACCACGCCCTCGACGTGAGTTACGCCTACGGCAACCTCGGCGGGCTGCTTGAAACCCGGCGCGATCTCCAGGGCGCACTGCAGGCCTACCAGGACAGCCGCACGATCAAACAACGGGTGGCCGCCCGTGACCCCGGGAACGCCCGGTACCAGGCGGATTTGGCCGTCTCGCACAACAAGATCGGTCAGGTCCTGGACCGGATGGGCGACCTGCGAGGCGCCTTGGCCAGCTACGAGCGCGAACTGGCGATTCGCGAAGCGCTATCCCGGAGAGATCCGCTCAACATGGACTGGAGAACACGAGTGGCCACCAGCCACTCGTTTACCGGTCAGCTTCTGCGAACCATGGGAGACGCCGAGGCAGCCCTGGTCCATCTGCAGGCATGGCAGCACATCGCGCAGGGGCTCGCGGAGCGTGACCCCGCCAATAGCACGTGGCAGTGGGAACTGGCTGTGAGCAGCCTGAACGTCGCGGACACGCTGCTCAGCCTTGGCAGACAGGGCGATGTCGCGAGGCGACCTGACGCGGACAGGTCCTACTTCGAACGACTGGCCGCCGCGAACCCGTCCAACCTGGCCGGCGCATTCGGCTTGGCTTCGATGCACCGGGTGGTTGGCGCCTGGAAACTCCGGCAGGGTGATTCCGTCGCGGCAGCCGGTGCCATCGCCGCCGCGATCGCGCTCCTGGACGCACGGCTGCTCACGTATCCAGACGACGCCGAACTGAGACGCCGGTTGAGCGACCTTCACAATGCCCTCGGCGAGGTCTTCGCCGCCGCCGGACGACACGCGGACGCGACGGCAGCTTGGATGAAGGCCGCGCAGCTTGTGACGCCCGTGGTCCGAGGTTCGTCCGATTGGAGAGTGCTCGCGCCGTGGGCACGAAGCCTGATGCACCTGGGCCGACTGCAGGAAGCCGCACCCGTCGTCCAGCAGCTCTTGTCGAGCGGGTATCGCGAGCGTCGTTTCATCGATCTCTGCACACAGCAGGGTTTGCCGGCCGAGCAGCAGCCCGGGTCCGGTTCACACCAACCACGCGACTGAAGTGAAGGAGCGCATCGATGCCACAAGAGGCCTTTGACTGCCAGATCACGTTGGCGCCTCCCGCCAGCCCGGGGGCGCCGCCGACCTTCGTCGTTCAGCCCGGGAGCACCGCGATTCCTTGGGGCCTGGGACCGTCCATCGTGTGGACGCTCTCGCTCGGGGCCGGATGTCCCGGCACGGCGAGTTTCAGCCAGGCTGGTGTGGTTCTGGATTCAAGGTGGAGTCAACTTCACCCGGGGAATCCTGGACCAGTACGGGTCAGCGACTCGGTTTGGACGCTCGTTGAGAACGACGCAGGCGACGCCGTCGACACCCAGGGGTTCAGCTTCACCGCCGCCGTCGACTACACGCTCGATGGCGTGACCACAACCTACCACTACCCACCGCTTGGCGAAGATGAAAACCCGACAACGCCGCCGTCGGGATGAGTCGGGATGGTGATGTGCGGGCGGCGGCTGTGAACCGCCGCGGGTACGGCCCGAGGATGAGGCGGCTTCGGCCCATGAGGTCGGGGCCGCCTCCGGTGCTTGTGCGTGAACGCCAGGGTTGATGAGCGCGCCGGGGACGGGTTCGTCGCTGCGCCGACCGAGACGTGCCGGCAAGGAGTAGACGATGGGCGAGGTGCAGGAGCATTGGCTGGTGCGCGCCGCCAGGCAGGCAGGCCTGGCGGGCGCTGACACAATCCGCCTGCCCGCCCGCGCGTCCGTCGAAGACGTCTGGACCAGCGTTGCGCGGGCCTGCAACGTGACCGACCAGGCGCTCGCGGGCAAAGTCGCTCCGCACGTCCGCACTACTCCTGCCGAGTTCGGCCTGGCGGAGGACCGTCCGACCAAGCTCGTGCCCGAAGCCGTCGCGCGGCGGTTCCGGGTGTTCCCGCTGCGGGCGCAGCACAACCAGTTGATCGTGGCCACCAGCGATCCGGCCGACCTGGCGACAGAGCAGGCCCTCGCGTTCTGCGCGGGACGGCGCATCGTCTTCGAGCTCGCCGCGCCGTCGCAGGTGAAAGCGGCGATTGAATCCACGTACTCCCCCGACCGGCTTGCCGAACGTCTGCTGACGACGGAGCGGGTCGAGTTGTCGAACGCGATCCGGCTCGTGCAGAGGGCCGAACCAGAATCGGTCACCGTGCAGGAGGCGGACAAGGCGCCGGTCGTCAGACTCACGAACCTCATCATGCACGACGCGATCGCCGCAGGCGCCAGCGACGTACACATTGAGCCAGACCTGCGGGACGGTCAGGTTCGCGTTCGCATCGATGGCGTGATGCAGAACTACATGTCCGTTCCGCAGCCCGTGCTGGACCGGCTGGTGTCGCGACTCAAGGTGATGGGCAACATGGATGTGTCGGACCGCCTTCGCCCGCACGCGGGCCGGGCGCACATCGAAGCCCACGGAGTCGCGTACGATCTGCGCATTTCGACCGTGCCGACCAGGCAGTCCGAGAAGGCCGTCGTTCGCGTGCTTAGCCCCGGAAAGTCGCAGTTGCTCGCGGATCTCGCCTTGCCGGAACCCGAATTGAAGCGCCTCCGCCAGCTGGTTGCCTGCAAGGACGGACTGGTCGTCGTGACCGGGCCGACAGGGTCGGGCAAGACCACCACGCTCTACGCCGCGTTGCGGGAGATCGCCACCGGCAAGGTCAATGTGATCACCGTGGAAGACCCGGTCGAGTACGAGATGGCGGGCGTGACGCAGATCCAGGTGGCGCCGCGCCAGAGCCTGACATTCGCCTCGGTGCTCCGGACAGTCCTGCGCCAGGATCCCGACGTGATTCTCGTCGGGGAGATTCGCGACTTCGAGACTGCGGAGATCGCCCTCCAGGCCAGCATGACGGGTCACCTCGTGCTGACCACGCTTCACACCAATGACGCAGCCGGCGTGATTCCGCGGCTCGCCGGTCTCGGCCTGAACCGGGCCAGCATCGCAAGCTCACTGCGGGGCGTCGTGGCGCAGCGGCTGGTGCGGCGAGTGTGCCCGGAGTGCAGGACGGCCGGGTGTGACGCCTGCAGAGGCACGGGCTATCGGGGGCGCATCCCTATCGTGGAGATGTTCCTCAACACGCCAGCTATCGAGCAGGCGATTGCGGGAGGCGCCAACCCCCAGGACCTGAATCGCGTCATGCGTGAGTCCGGCATGGCGCCGATGTTGACCGCCGCCAGGGATCGGGTGAAGACGGGCGAGACAACCATGGACGAGGTCGATCGCGTCCTGGGCAAGCCGCAGGAAGAGGAGAAGAGCTCCGCGCCGCTTGAGCCGCACATCCTCGTGGCCGCCACGGATCCAGCGATCCGAAGCAAGGCGCGGAACCTGCTGGAGCGCGGACACTGGCGCGTGTCGGAGGCGGCGGATGGTCCCGCGGCGCTCCAACGCGCCGGTGAGCGCAACGACTTTGTGCTCGTTCTCGTCGACGTCGAGATGGCGGGCATGGACGGACGGCAGGTGCTGTCCCAGTTAAAATCGTCGCCCGCCACACTCGCGCTGCCCGTGCTGATGCTGGCACCGTCGGACGACGACCTCGAATTGAGCCTTATGGCGCAGGGCGCCGATGACTGCATCAGCAAGCCGATCGACGCGGCCGCGTTCCTCCGGCAGGTCAACGCCTGCCTGCGCCGCATTGGTTCCTCGGATCCGGCGGGCCCCGGAACGGAGGTCGACCGCTTCCTGGATTCGAGCCGGCCATCGCTGGCCGTGCTTCCGTTCAAGGACATGAGTCCCGGCCGCGACCAGGGGTATCTCTGCGACGGCGTGGCGGAAGATCTGCTCGGCGCATTGTCCAAACTCGACGGGCTGCACGTGGCATCCAGGACCTCGTCGTTTCGCGCCCGGGCAGCCGACGTGGACGTTCGCGATCTGGGCAGGCAGCTCGGTGTCGGAGCCGTGCTCGAAGGCAGCGTGCAGAAGTCCGGCAGCCGACTGCGCATCTCCGCGCATCTGATCAACGTCGAGGATGGATACGACCTCTGGTCGGGACGGTACGATCGGAAGCTCGAGGATGTCTTCGAACTGCAGGACGAGATCGCGCGGTCGATCGTCGCCGCCCTGAGGGTTGTGCTGCTCGGTCGCCCCGCCGCGCCGATCATCGACGTGGCGACGAAGAACACCGCGGCTTACGACCTGTATCTCAGAGGGCGCCATCACTGGAACATGAGGACCGAAGAAGGCCTCCACCGGAGCGTCGAGTTGTTCTCGGAAGCCGCTCGCCTCGACTCCGGTTACGCGCTGGCGCAGGCCGGCCTCGCCGATGCCTATGTGACCCTGGGTATCTATGGCGCCGTCCCACCCGCCGTCGCCATGCCCGCAGCGAGGAAGGCGGCGGAGCACGCGCTGACCCTCGACGCCAGGTCGGCCGAGGCCGTCTGCGCGCTGGGCAGCGTCCGGGCGCTCTACGTCTGGGATTGGGAGGCGGAGGCCGATTTCACGCACGCGATTGAACTGGATCCGCGGAATGCGAAGGTCCATCACTCGTACGCCAGCAACTTCCTGTTGCCGCTCGCGCGCTTCGGGGAGGCGCGCGCCGGACTCGACACCGCACTCCGGCTCGAGCCGCTCTCACCGGTAATCCACGCGACCCTGGGTGTCCTCCTCTACTTCGAGCGCCGGTTCGATGAAGCCGTCGAACACCTGAAGAAGACGATGGAGGCGGATCGCGCCTTCGGCTTCGCGCCGTATTTCCTCGGCCAGGTCTACGCACAGCTGGCACGCCACGACGAAGCGATTGCGGCGCTGTGCCTCGCCGAGAAGCTCGCGGGCCGGAGTCCGGAGGTCGTGGCGGCGCTGGCGTATGCCCAGACGCAGGCAGGCCAGTCGGAGGATGCGCGAAACACGATGGACGAGTTGATCCGCATGTCCGGCCGGCGGTACGTCTCGCCGGTCCTCTTGAGCCAGGTTGCGTTGGGCATGGGCGACACGGACCGCGCGCTGGCGTATCTGAGACAGGCCTGCGAAGTTCGCGCGACGGACCTGGTCTGGATCGGAGTCCGGCCGGTGTTCGACGCCGTCCGTTCCGAATCCGCCTTCGTTGAACTACGCTCCCAGGTCCTGTCGTCGTGACGGCGTCACGCGGCCAGCGTGCGCAGGCGAGTGCCAGATCAGGGGTTGTGGATGTCAATCCGAAGGCGGTGCCTCGGCGAAAGCGCGCTCGAGCAGGTCCGAGACGCCAAGAATCTGCGCATTCTCGCGGAGGTACCCGCGGTCGAGCAATTCTGCTTGAACGCGGACGATGGCCGCGATGTCGCGCCACTGCCGATCCGAGACCTCGCCGCCTCTGCGATACCAGCGCAGCTTCTGCAGCAGGATGTCTTCGGGCGGATGTACGTAGAGGCGGCGTCCTTCGCCGAGATCGACGGACAGACGACGGGCGAGTTGACGGGCGTCCAGCGGCGTGCCGCCAGCCACGAAGAGGTCGACTTTCAGCTGCGTGGCCTGGTGGATGAGGTTTGCGCTGGAGTGGGTCCGGATGGCACGTCGAAGCGCGTCGGCATCGACGTAGAACTCCGGCGACAGTGCCACGACCAAGGCCTCGACGTGGCGATCCTCGATCGCCGCCACGATGTCGATGTCGACGGTCGAGCGTGGCTCCCCGGCGAACGAACTCGCGATCGACCCGCCCACCGTATGCAGGATTCCCAGCTCGTCGAGCTGGCGCGCGACGAGAAGCGCCGTCGCGATCGGGTCGATCGGCTCCGTCATGGGGAGATCACCCCCGCCGCATCGGGGTACGCCAGTTGCGCGAGGTCCGGGCCCAGCACGATCACGGCGATTCGCAGGAAGTGCTCGCGAGGGGACGCGTCTGGATACCGATGCCGCACGCCCGCGGACGTCATGGCGCAGGCGGCACGCGTCAGGGCCGTCACCATCGTGGCCTTCTCCGCGGCCGACATCCGTCGCCAGGATTCGACCTGCCGGCGTTCGATGTCGGGCGACGTGTCAAGGCTGAGCGCGGTCTGCGTCACGCTGGCGATTATACCAGTGCGAGTCAGGCGGCCGACGGCTTCCGGGGGGGCCGGGGGCGGCCGCCGTCTGGCCGTTCACGTCGGATTCCGAGTAATGTTGGGTCAGTGGCCCGGAGGAACGGCATGTCACGGTGCGCGGAATCGCCAGTGTTGCTGGCCTCACTGATCGAGCGGCTTCGCCCCATCCTCCCGACTTCACTGCAGATCCGGCCGTCCGGTTCCGGCTTCGACATAGCCGCGGGCGGCACGTCTATTGGCGGAGGGGACATCGCGTGGTGCTTCGGCGAAGACCGCGACCCGGAAGAGTCGGTGCAGACCGCGGCGTATTCGGTTCTCAGCACCGTGCAAGATGTTGTTTCAATCGAACTCCGCGAACCGTGGCCCCCGGCGGACGATCGCCGTGTCGCCTCGATGCTGGCGCCGATGGTAGACGTTCAACGAGGCTGCTTGTTGCTGAGTTACGGAGCGACCGGGGTCCCGATCGTTGAGCTGGCTCCTGTGCTCCTGTCAGAGATCGGGATCAGCGCTGGTGGCGAGGACTGAATCGGAGGCGTCCGCCTTCGCCTCGCTCCGGCGAGCCGCGTTCCTCGCGCGGCTACGGCGGGACAGCGTTCGCTCACCCTCGCCGGACATTGACCGGGGCCTACCGAGCTGAGCGGGTCCCGCCGTTTGTCCCACCGTCCTGCGCCCGTTCGCCGCCGGGTGTTCGGCCACCACGGTATCCACGCACAAGAACGTGGGGACGGTCAGCGCGACCTGGCCGGCGCCTGATAACGGGATGTTGCGTTAGCTTGCGAGCGGCAGGCGAGGGGAGACCCCTCCAATGGTGAGTAGCGGTGTCATTGTGTGCGTGCCGACCAGCCGACAAGCCGGCACGTCTTATCCGGTGTGCGGTTCAACGTCACGTTTGTCGTGGTGGCGGCGCTCCTGGGACCAGAGGAAGCGCAGGGCGTGACGGTCCAGCCCCCGACAGCTCAGGCCGGCAGCGCAACCGTCCGCAGCGAGCCGCAAGACCCCGTGGACAGTGGGGGAGTATCACTCGAACGCATCCGGCGGGAGCTTGCCCGGTCGCCGCCCCCGGGAATGCTGACCGAGCCAGCCAACCGGACGCCAGACTTCCGCGTGCACGCCCAGGGAACGCCGTTCAGGATGACCGCAATCGAAGAGACATTCCGTCAAGACTGGCGACCAATTCAACCTGGCTCCGTCTACCACAACGAGTTTCTCGCCAGGGTCACGCGGCCCGAAGCCATGCCGTACGCAGCGTTCACTGGCGGTGAACTCGCGGCGGTCGCCGCGAGTTCCCTCATGTCGTACATGGTCATCGGAGCGGTGAAAGCAACCGCGCGGCTCGTCAGGAAGGGGAGGCGGACTCGCCAGCTCGCACAGACACGGCGGGAGATCGGTGACGCCATCGCAACCATCGAGCGGAACAAGATCGCGGCTATGCACCAGACACCGCCCGTCGGGAAGCAACCCTGGTAGCAGGCCAGGCAAGGACGTCCGGCGTCTGATCTGCCAGGTTGTGTCGGTGACGCTCCCGCACCGAGGGCTACACTGGATTCTCTGGAGGGCGTCATGATTGTGCGTCCCGTCCTGCTCATCGCCGTCGTGCTCTCGTGTCTGACCACGCCGCTGGCCGCCCAGGAGCTGCCGCCTGCAACGAGTCCCGTGCCTGCCAAAGAGCAGCCCCTTCCTTCCCACGCGCCAACGTCAAAGGTTGAGGTGTTCTTCGGTTACACCGCAGTCCATGTCCTCGGTGAACCGAAGCCGGGGCCCATCTTTATGCAGGGAGTGGCTCGGGGATGGGGAATCCGGGCGTTCGATTGGAACGTCAACGACCGCGTCGCGTTCGTTGTGGGGAGTCTCGACTTCGGGTCATCATTTGCTGGGACCAGGTACTCTTTTCTGGTCGGACCGCGGGTGAGATTTCGCCCGCGGCACCGGGTCTCTCCGTTCGCCCAGCTTCTTCTCGGCACGTGCCGCGAGGCCTCGTTTGATGTCGAGAGCGGCCAGTTCGTGAACATCGCGACCAGGCTCCAAACCGAGATCAGCGCCGGCGTCGATGTGCGGCTCAGCCGGCGGTTTGCGTGGCGGGCGGTACAGCTGGAGGCGCGCAGCGTCGTGGGGAACGCGCTCCCCCGGCATCACCTAATGGCGTCGTCGGGCCTCGTCATCCGATTCGGGACAAAGAAGTAGGCGCGCGAATCCCGTCGGGTTGATGCGTTCGTCGGCGGGGACGTCCGCCTTCGCTGTGGTCCGCCTTCGCTGCGGTCCGGCGTGACACTTTCCTCCCACAGCTTCGGCGGGACAGCCTTCGCATGCGGCTGGCCTGCCCAGCCGTAGCTCACGCGAAGTAGGTTAGCAGGCTGGGGTGACAGGGCTTGCCCAGCCGTAGCTCACGCGAAGTAGGTTAGCAGGCTGGGGTGACAGGGCTTGCCCAGCCGTAGCTCACGCGAAGT
>CAYJPV010000052.1:0-24697 GCA_964372095.1 uncultured Vicinamibacterales bacterium
GGTTGGGAAAGGCAGGGGATGTCCCCAACCCCCAATCCCCAACCCCCAACCCCCAGCTAGAGCGGAATGTTCCCGTGTTTCTTGGGCGGGTTCCGGTCCCGCTTGTTCGTGCACGACTCGAGCGCCGAGATGATCTTGCGCCGGGTCTGCCGCGGCCGAATGACTTCATCGACGAATCCACGCGAGGCGGCGATGTAGGGATTCGCCAGCGTGTCGCGCAGTTCGGTGATCTTCGCCGCGCGCGCGGCGCCGGCACCGTCGCCTTCACGTTCGAGTTCGCGGCGGTAGAGGATGTTCACGGCACCCTCGGGTCCCATGACGGCAATCTCCGCCGACGGCCACGCGTAATTGAAGTCGGTCCGGATGTGCTTGCTCGCCATGACGCAGTACGCTCCGCCGTACGCCTTGCGCGTGATGACCGTCACCTTGGGGACGGTCGCTTCCGCGAACGCGTACAGCAGCTTCGCGCCATGGCGGATGATCCCCCCGAATTCCTGCACGGTCCCGGGCAGGAACCCCGGCACGTCCTCGAGGGTCACCAGCGGGATGTTGAAGGCATCGCAGAACCGGACGAACCGGGCCCCCTTCACCGAGGCGTCGATGTCCAGCGTGCCCGCGAGGTGCGCCGGCTGGTTGGCCACGATGCCCACCGACCGCCCGCCCATCCGGGCGAAGCCGACGATGATGTTGAGGGCGTAGTGCCGGTGCACCTCCAGGAAGACGCCGTCGTCGACGAGCAGGCGGATCAGATCCAGCATGTCGTACGGCTGGTAGGGCGATGCGGGCACGATCGTATCGAGGGCTTCGTCTTCGCGATCGCTCGGGTCGGCGGTCTCGACCCGGGGCGGATCGTCGAGGTTGTTGCTCGGCATGTAGCCCAGCAGTTCGCGGATGAGCGCCAGGCATTCGCGATCGTCATCGACGGCGAAGTGCGCGACGCCACTCTTCTCGTTGTGGGTCATCGCCCCGCCGAGTTCTTCTTTCGACACGTCTTCGTGCGTCACCGTCTTGATGACGTCGGGCCCCGTGATGAACATGTAGCTCGTCGACTTCACCATGACATTGAAGTCGGTGATGGCCGGCGAATACACCGCACCGCCCGCGCACGGTCCCATGATGGCGGAGATCTGGGGCACGACGCCGGAGGCCAGCGTATTGCGCAGGAAGATGTCCGCGTAGCCGCCCAGCGACATCACGCCTTCCTGGATGCGTGCGCCGCCGGAGTCGTTCAGCCCGACAATCGGGGCGCCCATCCGCACGGCCAGGTCCATCACCTTGCAGATCTTGGCGGCGTTGGTCTCGGACAACGACCCGCCGAACACCGTAAAATCCTGCGCGAACGCGTACACCTGCCGTCCGTCCACGCGGCCGTGCCCCGACACCACCCCGTCTCCAGGGGTGATCTGCTGCTCCATGCCGAAGTCCTGGCACCGGTGCGTCACGAGCTTGTCGAGCTCCTCGAACGTCCCCGGATCGAAGAGCAGCTCCATGCGCTCCCGCGCCGTCAGCTTGCCGGCTTCGTGCTGCCGCTTCAGCCGGTCTTCGCCGCCGCCGAGTTCCGCCTGACGCTCCAGGCTGGCCAGTCTCTCGAGCGAGGCCTTCACGCCTGTGCTCCTTTGGCTTTCTCCCAGTCCTTCAGGAACCGGTCGATCCCGATGTCGGTCAGAGGGTGCTTGAACAGGGCGTCGATCACGGCCGGCGGGCAGGTGCAGACGTCGGCGCCCATCCGGGCGGCCTGCACGATGTGCATCGGATGCCGCGTGCTGGCCACCAGCACCTCGGTCTCGAACTCGTAGTTGTCGTAGATGTCGACAATCTGCTGGATCAGCTCCATCCCGTCCGTGGAGATGTCGTCGAGGCGTCCGACGAACGGGCTGACGTAGGTCGCGCCCACCTTCGCCGCGAGGAGCGCCTGGGCCGCCGAGAAGATGAGCGTCACGTTGACGCGGACCCCTTCGCCCCGCAGCGCCTTGCACGCCCTGACACCGTCTTTGGTGAACGGCACCTTGACGACAACGTGCGGATCGATGGCCGCCAGTTCCCGGCCCTCGCGCACCATGCCCGCGGCATCGGTCGCCAGCACCTCGGCGCTGACAGGCCCCTTCACGATCTCGCAGATACGCTTGATGATCTGGCGGCTGTCACCCGTCTCCTTCGCCATCAGCGAGGGGTTCGTGGTCACGCCATCGATGATCCCGATGGCCGCATAGGTCTCGATGTCCGAGATGTTGCCGGTGTCGAGGAAGAGCTTCATAGTGCCTCACAAGGGACAAGGGACAAGGGACAAGGGACATGGGGCAAGGGGCATGGGGCATGGGACATGGGAGCCAACCACCACCGGGTCCGGTATGCACAAGTGTAACTGGTTTGGCGCGCCGTGCTTCCGGCTTCTCGTCTTGCTTCTCGTCTTGCTTCTGCTTCTTGCCTCTTGCTTCGTGCTCTTCGCCCCTACGTGCGCTCCCCGACCGGGTTCGTCAGTTCGCCCACGCCCTCCACCTTCACGGTCACGGTGTCGCCGTCAACCAGCGGGCCGATGCCGGACGGCGTACCCGTCGAGATGACGTCTCCGGGTTCGAGCGTCATGATGTGCGAGACGTACTCCACCAGTTCGGCGGCCGAAAAGACGAGCTGATCGGTCCGCGACGCCTGACGCTTGACGCCATTGACCCAGCCTTCGACGCCGAGGTTGCCGCAGTCCAGCCCGACGGCAATACAGGGGCCCAGCGGCGCGAATGTGTCGAACCCCTTCACGTGGGAGTACTGGAATCCCTTGTTCTGCAGATCGCGGGCCGTCACATCGTTGGCACAGGTCACGCCCAGGATGTACGCGTCGGCGTCCGCGGCCTTCACGCACGTGGCCCGGCGCCGCATGACGATGGCCATCTCCGCCTCGTGATCGATCCGGCCGATGTCACGTGGCAGGCGGACGGTCTCACCGGGCGCGATCACGGCGGTCGTGGGCTTGAGGAAGAACATCGGCACTTTGGGCAGCGGCTTGCCCTGCTCGGCGGCGTGGTCCTTGTAGTTGAGGCCAATCGCCACGATCTTGCCGGGCACGACGGGCGCCAGGATCCGGACGGCCGGCGTGAACGCCGTGCCCGCGCCCGACGCGATCGCGTCGAGCACGCGATAGTCGCCAAACACGTCCCCCTCGATCAGTGACAACGTGCCGCCACGTTCGGCGGCATGCCGCACGGTCCCGAGCCATTCAATACGATAGATTTTGTCCATGGTTCGGCTATCGGCTATCGGCTTTCGGCTTTCGGCTTTCGGCCAGCGGCTCTCGGCCTCCGGCCTTTCTACTAACTACTGCCTACTGACTACTGACTACTTTCTTGCTTCTTGCTTCTTGCTTCCTGCTTCTTGCTCCTTACCTCGCCACCTCATCGACGCGGTTCGAGGGAAGGCTCACGTTACGCGGTTCGGCCATATCAACCGACACCACGGCGTAGGTATACCGCACGCCGGACTTCGCGGTGGCGTCACGATATGCCGTGTCCCGGATGGGCGCATCGAATAGCGGTTCGAGCGGCGCATCCGCCCCCTCGGCGCGCATGACGATGTATCCCGCGAGGTCGGCAGCCTCCACACCCTCCCAGATCAGGCTCACCGCGCCTTCGCTGCCAATGGCGGCAAGCGCCGTGGGAGCCGGCGGCGGGAAGTTGTCGACAGGCGTGACGCAGATCGGCGGCGTCGGTTCGCTCTCGACACCGTCGTCCAGGGCCCGCACGACGTAACACCGCTCCGTGCCCAGCGCGACGATGGGATCGTCAAACGTCTTGGTGGTCAGCGGTTCCGCGTTCAACGGCACGTCCGCCGGAACCGGACCTGCGGGCACCGCGCCGGCCGCCACGCCCGGCGCCGGCGGCAACGGCTCGGCACTGACGAGGTAGACGTTGTAGGCATAGACGATCGTCTCTGCGACGCCTTTCGGCGTGGCGGGCAGGATGAACCGCGGAGTCGTGTCCACAGCGGGCTTCGGCTCACCAATCGTCCGCGCCCAGATGCGAGTCACGGCGGGCGTCATCATCCGGGCGCTCGCATCGAGGGACGCCACGGACGGTGCCGGCGGAGTCTCTACGCCCACGGCGGGCGCCCGGGAGGCGGCCCCTGTCTCGTCGAGGGAAACCCATGCGCGGGTCAGCGCCTTCGCCAGGCCCTGGGCGTTCGTGTCAGGCTGCTGGACGGCGGGCACGCCTTCCACGAACGGCTCCTGAATGGGAGCCCGCTGTTCGACCGGCGGGGTCCACGACACGGTCACCACGGTTTCGTTGAAGGTAATGATCGGATCCCGCGGGGCCGACACGGGCGGGTCGAGCGACAGGCTGGGGCGGATCGAGTTCGGTCCCTTGATGTTCTTCCGGCTGATGCCGATCGCCGCGTAGAACCGCCGGGGACGAACCTCCGGCACCGGGCCGGCGAGTGGCCGTTCGAGGACCTTGATCTCGACGGGTCGCAGCTTGGGCTTCTTCTTGTCTTCACGGGGCGTGATCGGGATGAAGGCCTCCGGCGTGAGCACTTCAGTGACGATGCCCGTGCCGCCGGCAGGAACACCGGGGTTCGGCGGCGGGACCAGGCCCTTCTTCTTCCACTCGTCGTCTTCGTCCGGCGACACATACCGCTGCACCTTGACCGAGCCGATCTTGGTGGCGTACTTCAGTTCGCGGATATCAGTGGGGGTGAGGCCGGTGAACGCGTAGACGTCCACCCGGTCCAGGTCAACCGGCCGGGTGCCGTCGAGGTTGGTGTCGGGAATGGCCACCCGCACGTACACGGTATCGCCCTGGCGCCGCGGCGTGATCTCCATGATCCGGGCGGGTGTCGGCGCGATCGGTGCCAGCGGCGGGCCCATCTTGCCGCACCCGACCGCAAGCGCCGCCACGAGCACGCCAGGCCACACCCGCAACACGGCGCCTCCGGCGCCTCGTCGTCTGCTTGTCGCTCTCACAGGATGTACCGGCTCAGATCTTCGTTCTTCACGATATCCACGAGCATACGATCCACATACGCCGCGTCAATCGTAATCGATTTCTCCAGGAGATCGGGGCCCTCAAACGACACCTCGTCGAGCAGACGCTCCATGACGGTGTGCAGGCGGCGGGCACCGATGTTCTCGGCCCGGTCGTTGACGAGCGCCGCCAGATCAGCGATGCGCGCCACCGCATCATCGCTGAAGCGCAGGTCGACGCCGTCGGTGGCCAGCAGCGCGGTGTACTGCGACAGCAACGCGTTGCGCGGTTCGCGGAGGATCCGGACGAACTCGTCCCGGCCAAGCGCCTCGAGTTCCACGCGAATCGGGAACCGGCCCTGCAGCTCCGGAATCAGGTCGGACGGCTTGGACACGTGAAACGCGCCCGCCGCGATGAACAGGATGTGGTCCGTGCGCACCATCCCGTGTTTCGTGTGGACCGTCGTGCCCTCCACGATGGGCAGGATGTCCCGCTGGACGCCTTCCCGGCTCACCTCGGGACCGTGACCCCCTTCGCGCCCGGCGATCTTGTCGATTTCGTCGACGAACACGATGCCGCTCTGCTCGGCCCGCTCGATGGCCTGGCGGGCCACGCTCTCCTTGTCGACGAGTTTCTGCTGCTCGTCCTGCACCAGCGACGCCAGCGCCTCGGGCACCGTCATCGTCCGGCGGCCGCCGCGGCCCTGGTTGAAGATGTTCGGCAGCATTTCCCGCAGGTTGTTGTTCAGATCTTCGATCGACGTGCCGCCGACAATCTCGATGCCCGGCATCGTCCGCTCGCGGGATTCTTCGATTTCGACCGTGCGGGTGTCGAGGCGCCCGTCACGCAACTGCGCGCGGAGCCGCTCGCGCGTCTGTGCCACCTGGTCGCGGGCCGCCGCAGGATCATCGCCAGGAACGGTCGGCCGCGGAGGGAGCAGCAGGTCGAGGAGCCGCTCTTCGGCCTGCTCCTCCGCTTTCGCCTGGACGTCCTTGAGACGCTCCTCGCGCACCATGCCGATGGCAATCTCAACGAGGTCACGGATCATCGACTCGACGTCCCGGCCGACGTATCCCACTTCGGTGAACCGGGACGCCTCGACCTTCAGGAAGGGGGCCTGCGCCAGCCGCGCCAGCCGCCTGGCAATCTCGGTCTTGCCGACGCCGGTCGGCCCGATCATCAGGATGTTTTTCGGCGCCACCTCGCCGGCCATCTCGGCCGGCAGCTTCTGTCGCCGGATGCGGTTGCGCAAGGCGATGGCCACGGCCCGTTTGGCCCGGTGCTGGCCCACCACGTACTTGTCCAGTTCGGCCACGATTTCACGGGGCGTCAGGGCACGGCCCCAGTCGGAGGTCGATGCGGGAAGCAGAATAGCCACAGTCAGAGTTCCTCGATCGTCAGGTGGGCGTTGGTGTAGATGCAGATTTCCGCCGCCAGGCCCATGGCGATCTCGACGATACGCCGGGCTTCGAAGTCGGTGTGCCGCGAGAGGGCCCGCGCGGCCGACGCCGCATAGGCGCCCCCGGACCCGATGCCGACCGTCCCATCATCGGGCTCGATCAGATCGCCCGTCCCCGACAGGAGGAATGTGCTGGTCGCGTCGGCGACGACGAGCATCGCCTCGAGCCGGCGCAACGCCCGGTCGGTCCGCCAGTCCTTCGCCAACTCGACGGCGGCCCGTTCGAGGTTGCCCCGGTACTGCTCCAGCTTCGATTCGAACCGCGAGAACAGGGCAAAGGAGTCGGCAGCGGAACCGGCGAAGCCGGCCAGAATGCGGTCGTTGTACAGGCGGCGGATCTTCCGGGCGCCGTGTTTCACGACCACGTCCCCCAGGGTGACCTGGCCGTCGCTGGCCATGACAACCCGGTCTCGGTGCCTGACGCACAGGATGGTGGTGGCGTGGATCATGCCACCATTATCGCCGGTCTGGCGTGTCGGGGGGCGATCTGCTGTCAGGCAATCCGGACAGTATTCTGCGCGCGGTGCCCTCCCGACTGGACAGGGAGGGAACAGCGGAGTACATTTTGCTCAGCGAAACCAGGACGCCTGCCTGGCAACGAAGTTGCTACCGCCACAGTGGAGGTCGGTGGTCGCCCGCCACCGTTCCATGCTCGGCAGGAGGAGCGCATCATGAATCGCCCACACTATCTGACCATCGGCGTCGCGCTGGCAGCCGCAGTCCTGATCGTCCCGGCCACACTGGTCGCCCAGGGCGATCCGCCGCCGCGTGGCGGCGCGGGAACCAGCCGCCCGAGTGGCGGCGGTGGTGGCGGCGGCAACGTCGGCACGGCCGTCAGCCGCGGTGACGTTGGGGGCAGCTCCGGATCGAGCGGCGGGTCGTCCTGGGGCAGCGGCGGGACGTCCAGCGGCAGCGGCGGCGGCAGTTCGTTCGGCGTCTCGGACAGCGGACGGCGCCAGGCCGTGCCCCGCGGAGGGTCGAGCGGCACGAGCGGCCGGCGGTACGGCAGCAGCGGTGACAACGAAAGCCGCGTCCTGCCCTGGTATTCCCGGTCTCGCGGCGACCGGCCCGTTGTCGGCACGGCTGCCGGACGTGAAGAAGTCGGCCGCCCCGGCGGTGGTGGCGGTGGCTGGTATCCCGGCTACAACCGCTACGACTACGGATACGGGAGCTACGGGTATCCGTACGGGTACGGGTACGGCGGCTGGTACGGCAACTGCCGGACCATGTATGGGTTCGGGGCGTTTGGTATGGGGTCGTTCTTCTACGACCCGAGCTGGTGGTCCTACGGGGCGTACCAGGGCTACGGCGGGTGTTACCCGTATGGTGGTGGCTACGGCGGCGGCTACGACCCGTACTACGGCGGCGGGTACTACGGCGGCGGTGGCGGCGGCGGATACTCGCGGTCTTACGCCGATGCCGGCATCAAGCTCAAGGTGAAACCGTCCAACGCCCAGGTGTTCGTGGACGGCTACTTCGCTGGCGAAGTGGACGAATTCGATGGCGTGTTCCAGCGCCTGCCGTTGACGTCCGGCGAGCACCGGATCGAAATCCGCGCGCCTGGATTCCAGCCGTTGACCTTCGACATCAACGTCGAGCCGTTCCAGGTCATCAGCTACAAGGGCGAGTTGAAGCGCTAGCCCGCGGACTCGCTCAGCGGTGGGCCACGACGGCCGGACCCTGTGGGTCCGGCCTTCGTCATTTCGGGCGCGTCGCGACGAGGGCCCACGCCGTCACGGCCGCCAGCGCCCCATCGCAGGCGGCGAACAGCAGGAAGCTGGGCGGTGAGCCGCGCAACAGCACGTCCCCGATGAACCAGGCCGCGCCAACTCCCTTGAGAGCTGGCCCCATCAGCCAGAGGTACCCCCGGTACCGCTCGGGGTCCCGGTACGGCAGCACGTACCCTGCGCCGATGGCCAGCGTGAACAGACCGTTGAGGTCCGCATGAATGGGCGGTTCGGGCGCGGACAGCCCGAAGACGTGCATGAGGACCGGCCGGGCACACAACAGCCCGACACCGAGGAGCACGTCATACACGCCCGAGATCGCCGCGATCAGCCGTAGTAGGTTCATGCAGGCTTTCAGGCTCCAGGCTCCAGGCTACGGGCTTCACCTACTGTCTACTGTCTACTGACTACTTTCTACTGATGACGGTCTACTCCCCCCGTCCCTTCCCGCCGCCTCTCCGAAGCCACCAGAACAACGGGATGCCCGACGCCATCAGCAGCAGCCCCCAGGCCGACGGGCCCGGCTCGCGGACAATGGCGTTCGCGACGATGACGAGGCTCGCCAGGGCGAACACGCCCGGCGCCAGCGGGTAACCCCACGCCCGATACGGACGCGGCTCGTCTGGGTTGCGCCAGCGGAGCACGAACACGGCGCTGACCGCCAGCCCGGAAAACAGGACGACGGCAAACCCTGTGTAAGTCAGTAACTGGTTAAAACTGCCCGACAGGACGAGCAGGCAACTCCATGCGGCCTGGGCGACAATCGCCACCGCAGGCGTCCGGAATCGGGGGTGCACGCGGGCCGCCGACCTGAAAAACGCGCCGTCCTGAGCCATCGCGTAGTAGATACGCGGCCCGGCCAGGATCATCGCACTCAGGCTGCCCAGCAGGATCACGATGGTCACGCCCCCGAGCAGGCTGGCCGCCGGGGCACCGAGCAAGCGGCGGGCAGCGGCATCAGCGATGGCGATCTGTCCCTGGGCGTTGAGGGCGGCGATCTCCTGGACGGGAAGCGCGTAGAGGTAGAGGGCGTTCACGCCAAGATAGAGCACCACGACGGCGACGGTTCCGAGGGCCAGTGCCCTCGGCACATTGCGCGACGGGTCCCTCACCTCCTCGGCGACGTACGCGGCGGCATTCCATCCGGCGTAGCTGAACATGACCGGCACGAGGGCGAACAGCCAGCTCGTCACCGCGACGCCCTGCCCGGGGGCGGATTGCGCCCAGTTCCCGTCACCGATGGCAAGTCCGAGGGCCACGAACACGAGCAGGGCCAGCACCTTGCCACCGGCCAGGAGGTTCTGGACGATCCGGCCAGGACCGATGCCGCGGACGTGCACGACGGCCAGGCCGGCAATCGCGGCCACGGCCACGAGGGCCCGGGGCGACACCGTGAGTGTCGCGATGCCGAGCGGGATCGTGGCCAGCGGAGTGGTCACACCCGCTGCGGGGATAAAACGCCCGAGATAGTCCGCGGCACCGATGGCGCCCGCGGCAATCGCCCCGGAAAACCCGGCGATGAACGACGTCCACCCTGAGAGGAATCCCGCCAGCGGCCCATACGCGGCCCTGAGGTACACGTATTCGCCGCCGGAGCGCGGACGCAACGCCGCCAGTTCCGCGTATGCCATCGCGCCGGCGAAGGCAAGCAGGCCACCCGCGAGCCAGACCGTCAGCATACCCGCCGGGTGCGGTACAATCTGCGCGATGATGCCCGGGCTCGTGAAGATGCCCACGCCGATGACGTTCGAGATGACGATCGCGGCGGCATCCACGGGGCCGAGGCGACGATCGAGTTGCTGAGACGGTGCAGCCGTGTGTGTTGGCACCGTCGCATTATAGTCGCGCGCCATCCCTGGGAGCCCGTCATGGCCGTCTTGTCTTCGCCGCCCCGCGGGACACACGAGCCTGACCCCTGGCACGCGGCACGCCTCTCGATGGTCGAGACGCAGATCGTCACGCGCGGCGTGCACGCCGTCGGCGTGCTGGAAGCCATGCGCGAGGTCCCCCGGCATCTGTTCGTGCCCGAGGCGCAAGCCCACCACGCGTACAGCGATTACCCCGTGCCCATCGGCCTCGATCAGACCATTTCCCAGCCGTACATCGTGGCGCTGATGACCGAACTGGCGCGGCCTTCGTCCTCGGACCGCGCACTGGAAGTCGGGACGGGATCCGGATACCAGGCGGCCGTGCTGGCGCGCCTCGTGCGGGGCCTGGTGTCCCTCGAACGGGAAGCCGTACTGGCCGACCGGGCGCGGCAGTGCCTGTCGGATCTGGGCTGCGTGAACGTGACGGTCATCGTCACAGACGGCTACGCCGGCTACCCGGCGGAAGCGCCGTACGACGTCATCCTGGTCACGGCCGCCCCGGAGACGGTGCCTGGCGCCCTGCTGGAGCAGCTCGCACCAGGAGGCCGGCTGGTCATCCCGGTGGGCCCCAGCCACGACGTTCAGGAGCTGGTGCTGGTCGAGAAGCGGGAAGACGGGACAGCCACCAAGACGGGGATCATCCCCGTCCGGTTCGTGCCCATGCGCCGGGGGACGGCCTGAGACGCCGGTGAGTTGTCCTCAGTGCGTGAGCAGCTGCCGGTTGATGGGCGCGTCGCCAATCTTGACGTATTCTCCCGACCGGTACTTGGCGAAGATCTCGACCCGCGCGTCGCGGAAGTCCTGATGCATCAGCATCTGCGCCCGCGGCTGCTCGCCGGTGAATCCCCAGTTCGCGCGCACCGTGATCGGCTTGCTCGTCGCCGACGGCGCGAGGGCATCGTTGCCGCGCAGGACCACCAGCGACGAGCCGAGTTCTTCAGTCTCGCCGGCGAACCGGAACACCGAGAAGATCTGCACGCCGCTCAGCTGCGCCGCACTGGCGTTGGTGATGGTGAACGAGGCACTGGGCACCAGCTTGTTCTTGCCATCCACGATCCCGGCGTCGAACCAGCCGGTCGTGATGTTGCCGGCCTTAATCGACGTGGCGATGTCAATCGAGGACGGACCACAGCCCTGCGACGCCAAGGCGAGCGCGACGGACAGGGCAAGAACGGCGAGACGGCGGAGTTTTCGCATGTGGCACCTGCTGCTCACTCCAGTTAGTCACCGGATCGAGCGTCCAGGTTCCCACTATATCAATACTCCCTGATCTCGATACGCTGGCGGGCATCGGCCCGCGACAGGCGACCGGCACGAAACGCCTGCAAATCCCCGCCCTTGATACGAATGAGCATCGTCACAGAGTCGTAGGCATCCGCCGCTCCCAACTGCCGGTCCGAGGCGTCGTGGGCCGCGACTGTGAGCCATTCGTCGGGCGTGATGGTCAGGGCGTGGCTGTGGTCGAGCATGGCGTCAATGAGAGCGTTCTTGACCTCACTCGTGTAGGCGGCGTTGGGATCCTCCGACGGCAACTCCGCGACCACCACGTCGGGCCCTGCCGCGCGCTCCGTCACCCCGGGGGGGAGCGCGGCGCCGGGCAACGATCCCACAGGAGTGCCGTCCGCCTGACGCTGTGTCTGTCCCAGCACGTCCAGACCGCCCGGCGCGCGCCCTGAAGGACCGACCTGGCGCTCGAGCAGACGGATGGCCTGATCGAGTTCCTTGCGCTGGGCGAGTTCGGCAGGCGTCTTGAGGTTGCCTTTCAGCACGCGAAGCGCCGCGGCGCCGGCGGCGTCACGTTCGAGCAGCCGCCAGGTATAGATGAACGTCTGGCTCATCGACGGCACTTCGACGTCGAAGAAGACCCCGTAGTTGTCCAGGCGGAACCCTCGCGCCCGGGCGTTGCCGCTCATGAACAGCACGTCCGGCGACACCGCGCGCCACTGACGGCTCACCACGCGCGCGCCCTGCTGGACCGCCGCTTCGAGCACCCCTTCCATGACCGCAAGCTGGTACCGCTGCCCGCGCTGGGGATCCGCGCCGGGCGCGGCCGGCGTTATCGGCGCCTGCGCCCACACCGGGGCTCCGAACAGCAGCGCGCCCGCGACCACCGCGCTTCCCATGCTCCATCGACAACCGTTCACGACCTGCCTCCCTTTCCGTCCCGCTCCCGCACCACGTTCCGGTGTGCCCCTGCGGCCAGGCACGCCATCACCGCGGTTCACGCTGTGACGACACCCGCATGAGGTAGTCGATCATCTGGCGCTGCTGCGCGACCGCCGAGACCGCCCGGCCCTCGATCACGCCCATCCCGTCCGTCAGCCGCGCGAAGTCGGTGCGCCGCTGCGTGTCAACGTCCCGCACGACCTGCGTCATCCGCAGGGCCATCTCGCGGTTCTGGCGTGCTTCGCTCGCGGCAATCAGTTCCCGCACGCGCTCCAGGAACGCATCGTCGGTCAGGGCCGCATTGCGGGCGGACGCCTGCTGGGTCGATCCGCCGCCGGCCACGGGCGCCTGCAACTCGCGCCGCAGGCGTTCTTCCACGGCCGCCAGATCCGAGCGCCACGGCGTCGCGTCCGCGCCCGGCGCCGCGGCCGATGCGGTCAGCGCCGCGGCAGGCGCCACGGTGCCGGGCATGTCGGCCGGCGCCGCCTGGCGCTGCCAGCCTGTCCTGACTGTCACCCCCTGGGTGTCGTAGCGGATCTCGAGGCCCGAGATCCCCACCGCCACGCCCACCAGCACGGCGGCGGCCCCAAGCTGAGCCCAACCCGGCAGCACCGGGAGCGTGAACCAGGATCGCCCGGTGCGGGCAGGCTGTTCGCGGACGATCCGGAAGTCCAGCAGGGGCTCCGGGGGCGTCCACTGCGCGAGTCCCGACCGCAGGGCCGTGAACTCCCGCACTTCCCGCGCGCAGGCTGCACACTCCCGGAGATGCGCGCCGAACGCCTCTCGCTCCCCAGGGTCGCCCTCGTCATAGAGGTACGACATCAACACATCCGGATTTCCGCACCAACGGTTGTCGCTCATGACCTGTCGCCCATGGCCTCTGACTTCATTGTCCCGGTCCGGCTCAGTTCCCGCCGCAGCACGGTGAGTCCCTGGTAAAGCCTGGTCTTCACCGTACTGAGCGGACAGCCCTGCAGCTCGGCGATCTCCTGGAACGTGAGGCCGTGGTATTCCTTCAGGAGAATGGCCGAACGCTGTTCTTCCGGCAGCAGCCGCATCGCCCGTGCAACGTGCTGACTCAGATCCTTCCGCGTCACGACGTCCTCGATGGACTCGGCGTCCATGTCGGGCGTCGCGAGATCGGCGACGTCGTCGACGCCCTCCGGCGTCGGGACGAACGGAGCACGCCGCTGGCGTCGCAGCCAGTCCCGGCACAGGTTCAGCGTGATCCGGTAGAGCCAGGACGAGAACTTTGCCTGGCCCTTGAAACCGGGCAGCGCCCGGAATGCCCGCAGGAAGGCGTCCTGAACGACGTCGCGCGCATCTTCTTCACGGCCGATCTGGCGGTACGCCAGCGCGTAAATCGGCCGTTCCCAGCGCATCACGAGCTGGTTGAAGCTGTCGGTGTCGCCCGCAATGCTGCGTTCGACGAGTTCCTCGTCACTCACCGCCATACTCGCGCGACTGGCCCCAGCCAGGCCTTGTGTCCACTTCCGCGGGCATCTCGCTGGCCGTCATCCAGTTAGACGCCCCAGGCGTCTCCCCGGTCGGGATCCTTGCTGACAGTTCGTGGTGCCAGCTTACCCCAGGTCACAGCCCGGCGGGCAAGTCCGAGCCCCCCGAGAAGCCCGACAGGGGTGTAGAATGCGGCCCATCATGGAACGCCCGCGCCGGTCGCCCGAACCGATTATCCGGATGGTCGCGCACAGCCAGAACCCCGCGCGGCTGCTCACCGAACTGCATGCACGCGCCCTGGCGGCCGGCGGTGCCTCGCGGTCGGTCCTGCTCGAACTGGACGGCTCCCACCGGGTGCTGCGCCCGACCTCGGCGGACGGGACCGGGCACGTGCCTCCGGAACCCTGGGTGGAGCTTCCCGACAGCCTCACGCTGGCGTACGAAGTGCTGGCGTCGGGTCACCCCCGGCAGGTCGCGCCCCTCGCCACCGTGATGCCCGACCTGGCGTTTCGCCTCTCGTCGCCAGCGGCCATCCTGGCGCCGGTGGTCTCGAACGGCCACGCCCTGGGCCTGCTGGCCCTGGCGGTGTCGGTCGTCGTGCCGGCACTCGAGTGGATGGACGACGTGGCCGCGTGCGCCGACGGCTTCGCCATCGCCCTGACCCGGGCGCGTCTGGAGCGGGAGACGGCCCGCCGGCGCGAGATCGAGACGATGGTGGCCGAATGGTCCCGAACCAGCACGGGCGATGGCGCGCTCCAGGCCATGGAACGACTGTGCACCGGCCTGACGCGGGTGTTCGCGGCCGAACGTGTCACGCTCTGGCACCACGACCGCGTCGCCCGCCGCGTGACCGTGACAGCCGCCTCGGACGGCAGCCACCATCGGCGGCCTGCGTCCTCACCGACGGCCGACGCGGACGCCATGCTCGTCAGGGCCCTGCGGTCCGCGTCCGTGACCCTGGTGCCTGTCGCCACCGCAGGCGGCCGCACGCCGCTGACCAATGCGGCCGTGCCGCTGCGAGGACAACGCCGTGCGCTTGGCGTGCTGGTTTTCCAGGGCATGCAGATGGCCCCCGGCGACAGCGTGTCCATCAACGAAAGCCTGACGCATCTGGCCCGCGCCGTGGCGCACACCATCGATGGGCGTCAACTCCTCGACGACGTGGTCGGCGCACGCCGCGAACTGGCGCAGTCCCAGGCGCTGTCGAATCTCGTCGCCGGAATCGCACACGAGCTGAACAACCCGCTGCAAGCCGTCCTCGGCCATCTGGAACTCGCCCGCCGTGTCCGCCCCATGCCCGAGCCTCTCGCCCTCACGCTCGGACAGGTCTATCGGGAGGCCGAACGGGCGGCCCAGGTCGTACGGAATCTTCTGGTGCTGGCCGGTTCCGGTAAACTCCGGCTGCGCCCCATCAGCGCCACCCGGGCACTGACCGGAGCCCTTGGACTGAGAGCGCCCGGATGCCGGAAACAGGGCATCACCGTCAGCCGGGACCTCCCGGCGGGACTTCCCTCCGTCATGGGGGACGCGGTCCTGCTGCGCCAGGCCTTCCTCAACATCCTGACCAATGCCGAGCAGGCGCTGGCCGGCCACGCCGACGGACGTATCGAGGTCGAGGCGCGGCGTGTCGACGGGTCCGTGGTCGTCGTGGTCAGGGACAACGGACCGGGCCTGGCGGCAGACGTCCGTGCGCGCGTCTTCGATCCGTTCTTCACCACGCGCGAGACCGGCAGCGGACTCGGGCTTGCGCTGACCCGACGCGTGGTCCAGGAATTCGGCGGAGACGTGAGCGCGGGCAACCACCCGGACGGGGGTGCCATATTCACGGTGTCGCTGCCGGTCGCGATGGTGGTAAAGTAGGCACCACGAACGCACATGGATGATGTCTTTCTCACCACCGAGGAAGTCCTGGAGTACCTCCAGGTCAACCTTCGCACGGTCTACCGGCTGATCAAGGCCGGAAAGATCCCGGCGGTGCGCGTTGGCCGACAGTGGCGGTTCCGCAAGGTGGACATCGATCAGTGGCTGGCCGGTCAGCGAACGGGCCCGGCCGTGACACCGCAGCCGCCTGTCGTGCCGGCCGTGCCCCAGGCGTCTGCAAACGGGATCACCGGGCGTCCACGCGTGCTCGTGGTCGATGACGAAGCCAGCATCCGGGATCTGTTGAGCAAGACGCTCGCCCTGGCGGAGTACCACGTGGACACGGCCCCTGATGGCCGCTCGGCCGTGGCCAGCCTGCGCGACCGGACCTACGAACTCATGATCACCGACCTCAAGATGCCAGGCATGGACGGCCTGACGCTGATCCACGAGGCCAAACGCCTGGCGCCCCGCCTGCCAGTGGTGATCATCACGGCGCATTCGACCGAAGCCGCCGCCATCGAATCCGTCAATCTGGGCGTCAGTGGCTACCTGACCAAACCCTTCCGCATCGCGAAGATCCTCAGCACCGCAGCCAGAATCCTGGGCGAATAGGGCACGATCGGCTTTCGGCCATCGGCCATCGGCCATCGGCCATCGGCTTTCGGCTATCGGCTTTCGGGCCGCTGCTTCCCGCTTCCTACTTCCTACTTCCTACTTCCTACTTCCTACTTCCTACTTCCTGCTTCCTGCCCCTGCACGACACTACACTAAATACATCTAATAGACTCTATTGTCATATCAATTACGTTCGATACCACCTTTGGAGATACAGATATGGACGAAGGACTCCATTTGGAACACGACCTGCTGACACCGACTGAGGTGATTGAGTGCCTCCGGGTCAACGTCAGGACGGTCTACCGGTTGATGCGGACCGGGGACCTGCCGGCGGTGCGGGTCGGACGCCAGTGGCGAGTCCGGCGCTCCGATCTGGACTCATGGCTCCGGCGACAGGCGCCGGGGTCTCCCTGGGATCGGCGCTCGCCTGATGCACGCCAGGCCAGCGGCGCAGTTCAGCCAACGCGCGTGCCCTCGTGGGACGACGAGGACTCACAGTACGGAGAGTACGTATGAAGACTCGAAACCTGGTGCTCGGCATTGCCCTGGTGGCAATCGCTGCAGCGCAGCCTCTCGGCGCCGCCGACACCGCAACGGGCAGTCTGACGGTCAGCGCGACTGTCGCCGCCACTGCATCCCTGACGCTCGGAGTGGGGACCATCAGCTTCCCTGATGCCAATCCGGACGACGTGCTGTCGATCCCCGGCAACACGGCGCTGTCGATCGTGGCCAAGGGCAAGACCAGCACGGGCAGTTCGGTCACGCTGACGGTTGCGGCCCCCGATCTCACGTCCGGCACGGACACGATTGCGATTTCGAACGTCACGTGGACGCCCACCGGTGCGGGTTTCGTGGCTGGCACGATGAGCAACGTGGCAACCACGGTCGGCTCCTGGGCCAATTCAGGGAACCGCTCCGGATCGATCAGCTTCGCCCTGGCCAACAACTGGAACTACGCGGTTGGCAACTACACGACCACGGCGACCTTCACGCTGACCGCCCCGTAAATGGTGGTGGACTCACGCCTGCCGTCGCTCCCCGGCAGGACAGACTCCCTCCACGCCCCCCGCCCCCGGCCGCCGGGGGGCCCGGGGGGGGGGGGCACCCCCGGGGGCCGGGCGCCGCCCCCCCGCCCACCGCCCCTTAAATGGGGGTGCACTCACGCCTGCGGGCGCGCCCGGGCAGGACAGACCCCCCCCCCGCCCCCGCCCGGCTGCGCGGGCCGGCCCGTGGCGGTCGGCAACCGCCTGGTGCAAGGCCCCGGCACACGCGACCCGGCCTTCGCACCGCCCGCCCCCCGGCAACTCCGCCGGGCGCAGCAGTGATCACGGCGACGAGAGCCGGACGTTCTGGTGAGACTCATGGTGCACAGCATGCGAACACGACGGCCGGTATCCAGCCAACGCGGCCTTATCCTCGCCGCGCTGGCCGCGGCCGTGTGGGTCGGGGTGTGCGGCACGGCATCCGCGCAGGGTGGGCTGGCGGTGGAAGTGACGCCGCTGCGGGTCGAGCTGAAGATGGCGGCCAAGGCCACCCACACGCAGGTGATTACGCTGCGCAACGACGGCAAAGAGGCCATGGTCGTCCGCGCGCGCGTCGATGAGTACTGGCTGTCGGACGATGGCACGCCGCAGTTCAAGTTCGCCGCCGCGAACACGCCCTACTCCGCCGCGGGCTGGGTCCGCCTGAACCCGTCAACCGTGACCATCGCGCCCGGGCAGACGGCCAGTGTGCGGGCCACGACCACCGTACCGGCCGACGCGCTGGACGGCGCGTACCGGTGCGCGGTGATGTTCGAGTTCGATCCCCCTGGGCTGGATCTGAAAGCTGCCCGCAAGGACATGCAGTTCCGCGGCCGCGTGGCCACCATCGTCTATGCCACAGTCGGCGCGCCGAAAACGGCCATCGAGCTGGTGGACTTGCAGGTGCAGGCAGCCCGGGGCGGTGCCCACGAGGTCATTGCGACGCTGACGAACACCGGACGCGGCTATGCGCGGACGAAAGGGACGGTCGTGATCTCGGCGACCGGCGGCGTGGTGATTCGCCAACTCCCCCTGCCGGGCGTGCCGGTGCTGCCTGAGAGCCGCCGGCAGTTCCGCGTGACGACCGCTGGACCCGGGCAGAGCCCGCTCGAGCCTGGCCAGTACACCGTCGAGGTCCGCATCGACGTCGGTCAGGCCGCCCTGATTGTCGGTGAGACCAGCTTCGAGGTGCCGAGGGTCCGATGAACCGCCGTGCGTGGGTCCTGATCGTTGCGCTGGCCTGGAGCCACGCCGCCCACGCGCAGCAGTCGCAGGTCTCGGTCTCCGCGGCGACGCAGGTCTTCGCGGCTGATCAGTACCGCATGGGCGGGGTCAACCGCGTGGAGCCGGATCTCGGCATCGCCTGGGTTCGCCCGAGCACCCTCGGCGGCAACCTCGGCCTGGACCTCAACGTCGTGCGCCGGGACGCGGGCGTCCGCCTCGGCCGCGCCGTGCTGAGCCTCAGGGGTGCGAAAGCCGGCGGTCTGCAGTGGGACCTCACAGCCGGCGACACAGGCACCCCGCCGTTCGTTCCTGACTTCGGCTTCTCAAACCTCCACGCGCCAACACTCACCGTGGCCGGGGCATCAGTGTCGGCCCGGAGCGAACGCGTGACGGTGCGCGCCGCCGGCGGGCGGACCACACAGACCCGCAACATCTTCGGCACCGACCTGGTCGACCTGCGTCAGACCCTGTATCAGGCTGACGTCACGGTGCGCGTCTCGAAGTACCTGCAACTGGCCACCCGCGGGTCGCAGGTACGCAACGGGGATCTGGGTCCGTATCCGACCTTCGTCGACTGGTCCGAGGATATCGGCGGCGGTCTCGTCCTGACGCCCGGATCGTCCTGGCAGATCTCGGCCGACGCCGGCGTCAGCCGCTTCCAGCGCCGGGGAGCCGCCGGCGCCGACACCTCACCCTCGTGGCTGGTCGGCACGAAGTTCACCGCCGAACGGGGCCGCTTCGAAATCAACGCGCAACGGTTTTCGGTCGGCCGGTTCGCCGCGATGAACTACCCGTACAACGACCGCCAGGGTCTGTTCGCGTCCGGGGACTGGCAGGTGGCAAACGGCGTCCGGTTGTTCGGTGGCGCTGACGTCGCTCGCACGAACCTCGACCCCGACGCCGCCCGCCAGGCATCGGTGGCCATGCCCGAGGGTGTTCAGACCCGCGGGTTCGGCGGTGCGCGCATCCAGTGGTCGCGGCACTCGACCTTCACCCTGCGCGCCGAAGGCGGCGGCCGCGACATCCGGGCGTCACGCCTCTCACCGGGTTTTGAAAGCGACACCGGCGCCATCACCGCCGAGTGGCAGGGCAATCTGCCGCGCACGACGGTCTTCACCCGGTACGAACGGCGCACCAACGTCGACGCCAACTACGCGCCCAGCAGCTTCCGGCAGCACGAAGTGTCCAGTCAGGTGTTCCTGCGTTTCGCCAAGGGGCGCGAGCTGTTCGTCCAGGGTCACTTGATCCGCCGAGCCAACCGCGCCGGAGGCGGCGAGACCGACTGGTACGCGGGCGCCGGGCTGCAGGTTCCGCTCTCGGGCCTGCAGTTCCGCCTTGAAGGCACCGTGGGGCGCACTGATGACTGGGAAACGCCGGTCGCCTCGAACCGGCAGATGATCGTTGGCGGTCTGTCTGGTGCGGTCGCCAAGCAGTTGTTCCTCTCGGCCGACGTCGTGCTGCACCATGCGCCACTGGGCGTGCCAGGGAGCCGGCCGTGGTACACGCGGTCCATGGTCCGCGTCACGCGCACCATGACCTACGGCACCGCGATCGCGCCGGCGGGACCGGGTGCGCTGCCCCTCACGGGTCCGATGGGATCGGTCGTGGGGTCGGTGTTCGTGGATTGGAACCAGAACGGCCGCCGCGACGCAGACGAAGAACCCGCGCCGGGCGTAGCGGTCACGGTCGTGCACGTGGGCATGGCGGCCGCCGGCGATGATGGACACGCCGTCTTCTCGCGAGTCCCCACCGGGGAACGTGTCGTGTCGCTGGACCTGGCGACCGTCCCGGCGGAGTACGACCTGCCCGGCGAGGCGGCCCGCACGGTGGAGGTCACGAAAGGCAAACGCACCGCGGTGGACTTCGGCCTCCTTCCCGTCGGCACGATCACGGGCGCGGTGTTCGACGATTCGGACAACGACGGCGCGGTGAGCGAGGGCGACCGGCCACGCGACGACGCCATCGTCACGATCGACGACGGCGTCCGGTCCGAACTGGTCCGGGACGGCCGGTTTCGTTTCGATAACGTCCGCCTGGGCTCACACGTCGTCGCGGTGGACCTCGAGTCCCTGGAGGAAGGGGCCCAGATCGCCGGAGAGTCGCAACGGACCGTCGTCTTGAGTCGCGATGCCAGGACGGGCGACGTCGTGTTCCTGGTTCGCCCCGAAAAACGCCCGGAAGTCAGGAAGACCTTCCCGCCCGCGAACAAGAAGAAGTAAGAAGTAAGAAGCAGGAAGCAGGAAGTAGGAAGTAGGAAGTAGGAAGTAGGAAGTAGACCGGAGGCTACGGAGTCGCGAGCACGAAACGCAGAGGAATCGTGCCGCCCGCCGTGGGCGCCTGGCTGCGGAGGGTGAACACGAGCTGCCCGTGCCGTACGCCGCTGCCGGTCCACCGGCCGGCCACCTGGGGACCAGTCGACAGCACGCCGGGCACGACACCGTCAGACGACCCGCCGTACTCCACCACGACATCATCGCGAGACGGGCCGCCGGTCAGCGTCTCGGGGTCCCGGAGTGCCTCAACCGTCAGGATGACTTCGCCTGTTGTGCGTGTGCGGGCGCTGGCGTCGAACACGATCGTCCCGACGACCACGACGCTGCCGCCGTCCACGGATCCGACGTGCAGGGCCGACGACGACAGGCGCAACGACGAGGCGTTCGCGACGGTCGCCCCGATGACCAGGCTCTGCGCGGCCTGCTGGGCAGCCGCCGGGCCAGCGCTGAGCGCCGTCCCCACACACAGCAGCCCGATGCCCGCCGCTCGCTGAACACAACCGGTCATGGTGTGCCCAGATGCTAGGGCCGAGCCAACGGCGTCACAAGGTCACCAGCGACAGGCTCAAATACGACACCAGAAGACACGAAGTGACACGCATAACAGGGCGAGGGCACGGTCTGCCACACGCCCATGGCCCTCTCCTACAAAAAAGGGTGTCTCGTTTCGGGACACTGTGTGCCGGCGTGTAGGGAATTGTGCACGGTTCGTGCGTCGTGCCTGTGCCAATCCGCACGGCCCGCCCACACGCCGGGCCACGCAGCCTGCGGACGGAGTCACGCCGCCGGTCGCGGGCGCGGAACCGGAACTACGGGGCGGTCAAGGTGAAGGTGAAGGTGGCGGAGTAGGTACCCACGTCGTAGGACCAGGAATTGACGAGGAAGAACGACACGTACGCTGTTTGGGACGGGTTGACGTTGCCGACTCCGCTGGCCATTCGCTGGGCGAGGGTCGCGCTCATCGTGCCCGACTGGAACGGCGGCGCGGGCGTGGCCGTCCAGGTCACGTTGGACACGGGAATCGTCGCGAAGCCGCTCGACAAATCTCCGGAGGCCAACACCGTGAGCTGCCAATCCGCGTCGGACGCGTTCTGCCGAACCCGGTAGGTCACCTGCATCACGGGCGCGGCGATAGACGGCGTGGTGTCGGGATCCGCCGACGGGAACGAGATAGACGTCGAGGACAATGACAGGTCCACCCGCTGTGCCGATGCCGGAACCGCCAGACCACAGAGGCCGACCGCGGCACACACCACCGCGCGGACAAACGGGCGGGCAGGTGCAGGCACGACGTTCATGGGGCACTCAACGTGTAGACGAACGTCGTCGAATACGACCCTGTGGCGTAGTTCCAGGAGTTCGTCAGCGTGAAGACCTGCGTGCCGACGCGGTGTCCCGAGCCCACCCACGTGCCCACGTTCTGGGCGACCGTGCGGTTCATGGTTCCATGCTGGAATCCCGTCCCGGTGGCCGTCCAGCGCACGGCCGACGCCGGGATCGTCGCCGTGCCGAATCGCAGGTCATCTGACGACTGCACCGAGAGCGTGACCGTGCTGCCCGGCGTCGCACGCACTTTGGTTGTGATCGTGATCGGCCCGCCCGTTGACGGAATGGCGGGCACCAGGTCCGGATTCGCATCGGGAAACGACAGGGTCGTGCTCGACAGGGACAGTCTTGCCACCGCCGCAACCGTGACTGTGGCCGTTGCCGTGCTGGACCGCGATGCGGCCCCGACGGTGGCCGCAGCCACCGCCACCCCCATCACCACACCGATCACCATCGTCAACCGGGACATGCGGAGTGATTATAGGCCGGCAGAGGCCGGACGTCATCGTGCACCTGCCGAACGACGGCCCCTGGGGCCGCGTACCACGGGCAGCCCCGGCCTGCTGTAGTACAGTGGAAAGCCGCGCATGATTCAGCTCTCGAACATCACCAAGACATTCGGCCCACGGCTGCTGCTCGACCGGGTCACCTGGCAGGTCTCCGATCGCGAGCGTGTCGGACTGTGCGGCCCGAACGGCGCCGGCAAGACCACGTTGCTCAGGATCCTGGCCGGCCTCGACGACGCCGACGAAGGCGGCGTCATCAAGCCCGCCGGCACGCGCACGGGGTATCTGCCGCAGGACGGACTCTCCCACGCCGGGCGCACGGTCCACGAAGAGGCGGGCACCGCCTTCCAGTGGCTGCTCGACAGCAAGACCGAGATGGAACGCCTCGAAGAACAGCTGGGGGATGCGTCGGTGCCCGAATCGGATCACGCCGACATCCTGCACCGCTACAGCGACCTGCAGGACCGGTTCCGCCTGCACGACGGGTACGCGATCGACCTCAAGATCGACACGGTCCTGCGCGGACTGGGGTTCCGGCCATCCGACTACGATCGCCCGACTGAGACATTCTCGGGCGGCTGGCAGATGCGCCTGGCGCTGGCGAAGCTGCTGCTGGCGAAACCCGACTTGCTTCTGCTCGACGAGCCGACGAACCATCTCGATCTCGACGCGCGGAACTGGCTCGAAGAATACCTGCTCGACTATCCCCACACGGTCATTCTCGTGTCGCACGACCGCTTCTTTCTGGACGCCGTGGTCGACCGGATCGCGGATATCCACCTTCGTACCCTGGTGGACTACCACTGCAACTACTCGAAGTACTTGGTCGAGCGGGACGAGCGAATCGAACGCCTGCGCGACGCCAAGCGCCGCCAGGACGAAGAAGTCGCGCGCGTCAAGATGTTCATCGACCGGTTCCGGTACCAGGCCACGAAAGCCGCCCAGGTCCAGAGCCGCATCAAGCAACTTGACAAGGTCGTGCCGATCGAAGTGCCTCCCGAACGCAAGCGGGTGCACTTCTCGTTTCCCGCCTGCGAGAAGAGCGGACGCAAGGTGCTCGAGATCCGGGGCGCCCACAAGGCGTACGGCCCGACGCGCGTCTTTGACGGGATCGATCTCCTGATCGAACGCGGCGATCGGATTGCGCTCGTCGGCCCGAATGGATCAGGCAAGTCGACGCTCATGCGCCTGCTCTCCGGCGTGGAAGCACCGGATCGGGGCACGCGGGAAACGGGCCACCAGGTCGTCACGCAGTATTTCGCGCAGGACGAAGCCACGCGTCTCGACCCGGACCTCACCATCTACGAGACGCTGGCCTCCGGGTCCCCGACGCGAATGGTCCCGATGATCCGCGACATCCTCGGCGGGTTCCTGTTCTCGGGTGACGACGTCTACAAACGTGTAGGCGTGTTGTCCGGCGGCGAGCGGACGCGGCTGGCGGTGGCCCGCATGCTCCTGCGGCCGTCCAACACGCTGCTGCTGGACGAGCCGACCAATCACCTGGACATCGACTCCAAGGACGTGCTGCTGGACGCGCTGGTGGATTACGGCGGCACCCTGATCGTCGTCTCGCACGACCGGTACTTCATCGACAAACTCGCCACGAAGATCGTCGAGATCGGCGCCGGCCGGGCCGTGCTCTACCCGGGCACGTACGAGGAGTTCCACTGGAGCCGCACGCACGCCGGCGAAGTGCCCGTCCTGCCCGACTCGTTTCTGGGCGGCCACGCCAGCACGCCGAAGGCCGCAGCGGCTCGTCCGCTGGCCGCGAACACGTCGGCCGGGCCCGCGGCACCTAGGCCGGCGCCCAAAGAAGACCGCGTCGCCGACTACGAAGCGCGTAAACGCGTGGAAGCCGAACAGCGGAAGAAAGAGAAATCCCGCAAGGCCCTGGTAGCTCGAATCGCCGACCTCGAAACCCGGATTGCCGAACGTGAGGCGGCCATCAAGGACATCGAAGCCGTGATGTCGGCGCCGGGCTTCTACGACGATCGCGACGGATCCAAGCCGGTCATCGACCGTCACCAGCAGTTGATGTGGGAAGTGGGCGACCTGATGAACCAGTGGGAAGCGCTCAACAGCCACGCGGGGAACTAGGGGATGGGGATTGGGGGTTGGGGGTTGGGGGTTGGGGATGTCTCTGTCTTTCCCCAGTGCCCCAAACCCCCAACCCCCCCCCCCACAGGGCCCCCCCCCCCCCCCGCGGGAGGGGGTCCGCGGAAAAGCCCAACCCCAGGCCCC
>CAYJPV010000053.1:0-3536 GCA_964372095.1 uncultured Vicinamibacterales bacterium
GGGGGGGGGGGGGGGGGGGGCCACATCCCCTGCCTTCCCCAATCCCCAATCCCCAGCCCCCTACCCCACGGCGCTTTCGAGCATCGTGATGGAGCCGGCGTCGGCGTCGAGTTCGACGGGCAGGCCGACCGGCAACGTGAACTGCCGGCTGACGTGGCCGATCATGGCGCCCGAGAACGCCGGTACGCCCAGCGGCTTGACGTGGTCGCCGAGTACGTCGGGAATGGTCAGCGAGCCGAATCCTTCGCCCGGCGAACACCCTTCACACGTGCCCCACACCACGCCTTTCACCTGATCCAGGATCCCCGCCAGCTTCAACTGGGTGAACATCCGGTCGAGGCGGTACGGCGCTTCTTCGACGTCTTCGATGAAGAGGATGCTGTCGCGGAAGTCGGGCAGGTAGCCGGACCCGATGATGGTGGTGAAGACGGTCAGATTGCCCCCCAGCAGCTTGCCGCGGGCTTTGCCGGGCGTGATGGTGCGCGTGCGATTCTTCACCGGCACGAGCGTATCGTCGGTCTCCTTCAGGTTGGCGAACACCGCCGCCTCACCGTTCCAGAGCACCCGTTTCATCCAGTCGAGGTTGAAGGTGTTCCACGCCGACGATCCGTTGGGTCCGTGGAACGTCACCAGTCCCGTCTTCGCGTGCAGCGACAGCAGCAACGCCGTGATGTCACTGTAGCCGACGAGGATCTTCGGGTGTTTCGCGATCATGGCCCAGTCCAGCAGCGGCAGGAGGCGGGCGGCGCCCCATCCGCCGCGGATGCAGTGGATGGCCTGCACCTCCGGGTCGGCGAACATGGCGTTCAGATCGGCCGCACGGTCTTCGTCCCGCCCGGCCAGGTAGCCGCGCCGATCGTAGACATGTCTGCCCAGCTTGCCTTTCAGACCGAGGGCCTGGAGCGACTCGAGCAGGATGTCGAAGGCCATCGGATCCCACTGCGCGCTCGACGGGATGACCAGTCCGACCGTGTCGCCTTCCTTCAGCCGGGGAGGTTTCACGAACGGCGCCGACGGCGTGCGCTGGTCTCCGGCGCGCGATGCGCCGGGGGACGAAGTGCTGCTGACAAAGGAACCGAGGAGCGCGAACGTCGAAGCACGGATCACATCGCGGCGTGTGGGCATGCTACGGATGCTACGTCGCAGGGGGGCTGGAGTAAAGGGCCAGAGGCTAGAGGCTAGAGGCTAGGGGGACTGCCGCGGTTGTTGGCTGTTCCCTAGCCCCTAGTCCCTAGCCCCTAGTCCCTAGAATTTGCTCCACAGATACTGATTCGTGACCTCGTGGTGGAACTGCACCTCCGACGTCTTGATCTGCGCGCCGAGGGCCTTGGGGCACCGGTCGGCCGACAACTGCTTCACTTCGGCGTACTTGGCCTGCACCGCCTCGCCGAGCATCAGACCCACGAACTCGCTGCCCTTGAAGTGGCGGATCGCATCGTAGATGTTGTCCGGGAGGAACTTGGTTCGCGGCCGGCGTCCGTCGCTCTCGGTTTCTTCCGGTATGGGGCCTTCGATGCCCGTCCGCAGCAACGAGTAGATCGCCAGGTACGGATTGGCGTCGGGCGCGATCGAGCGCACCTCGATGCGCGCGGACGTCTCGTTGCCGAGCGGGATGCGGACCATGGACCCCCGATCGATGGCCGACACCTTGATCTGGTTGGGCGCCTCGAAGTGCGGGTCGAGCCGCCGGTAGGCGTTCACGCTGGAATTGAGGATCAGGCAGATGTCGTTGGCGCTGCCCAGGATACGGTTGATGAAGCTCCAGCCCGTTGCCGAAATCTGATCCTTGCCCTCCGCGTCCCAGAACAGGTTCTTGCCGTCGCGGGTCAGCGACAGATTGGTGTGCATGCCGCTGCCGTTGACGCCCGTCACCGGCTTCGGGAGGAACGACGCCGTCATGTCGAGCTGGGCGGCCACCTGCCGGCAGATCAGCTTGTAGAGCTGCACCTGGTCTGCCGCGACACACGCTTCGGTATACGAGTAGTTCATCTCGAACTGCGACGGCGCCACTTCGGGATGGTCCTTCTCGTTGGCGAACCCTAACGCGCGCTGCGTCTCGGCGGCGGCATCGATGAACCGCCGCAGCGCGTCGCCCGGCAACGAATGGTAGTAGCCGCCCGTCGAGATGAACTCGAACCGGCCCGTCTCCGGATACTGCCGCTCCACGTCGCGTCCCTTGAACAGGAACCCCTCGATCTCGTTCGACGCGTGCGCAATCGTGCCGTCCCTGGCGTACAGCGCATCGCCGAACGCCTTCAGCCGGCTTCGCATGTCCGCGTGGTACGGCGTGCCGTCACGTTCTTCCACCTCGCCGAACACGAGCACCTTGCCGGGTCCGAAGACGTCGGCCGGCAGCCAGTAGAATGCCGACCAGTCCACCCCCAGCCGCAGATCGGATTCCGCCTGCTGCGAAAACCCCCGGATCGACGAGCCGTCGAACGTCAGGTTGTCCGCCGACTTCAGCAGGAACTTCTTGTCGTAGTCCAGCATGTGCATCCGGCCTTCGAGGTCGGTGAAACACACGGTCACTGCCTTGATCCGCTTCTCGTCGTTGAGATACTTCTGCCGCTCGTCGCGGATCTGGTCGATCGGTACCCGATCCAGCCGCTGGGACTTGGCCCGGAGGTTGAGTTCCTCCAGCCGGTCGTACGGAATCTCCAGGAAGTCACGAAGCGGCGTGTGTTCCATCTGCAGTGCTCCTTGAATAGGCCAAATTACATAAGACAGCGGATATTAACACTAAATATCAAGACATTAAGCATTAATGTAGTTAATATTATTGTTATTTGACTGACGCAATTTCCGCTCCGCGGAATCGACTGGACCGACGATCCCAAAACCCTCACAATAGGGCGTGGAGCCTGCGAATCAATGAGCCATCGAAGTCAGACAATCGGTGAAGAAATCGCCAACAGCGTGACACACGGCGCTGGTCTGGTGGCAGCCATCGTCGGGTTCGCGGCGATGGTAGTAGCGGCGCTGACCCGCGGCGATGTCTGGGTCACGGCGGCGAGCGTGGTGTACGGCACCACGCTCGTGCTCCTCTACCTGTCGTCGACCCTCTACCACGCCCTGGCCCAGACGCGCGCCCGCGAGGTGCTGCGCCGGATCGACCACTCGGCGATCTACCTGCTCATTGCCGGCACCTACACTCCGTTCGTCCTGGTCTCCCTGCGGGGGCCATGGGGCTGGTCTCTCTTTGGTGTGTCCTGGGGCCTCGCCGTCATCGGTATCGTCGCGAAGACGGTGCTCGGCCCGAGGTGGCCGGCCATTTCGACGACCGTGTACATCCTGATGGGATGGCTGGTGATTGTGGCGGTGGGGCCGCTGTTCCGCCACGTGCCGGGCCCCGCGATTGCATGGTTGTTTGCAGGCGGGATTGCGTACACCGGCGGCGTGGTGTTCTTTGCCTGGGAGCGTCTGCGCTACAGCCACGCCATCTGGCACCTGTTCGTGCTGACGGGCAGCGTCTGCCACTACGTGGCCGTGATGGGCTATATCGTCTAGGGGTTGGGGGTTGGGGGTTGGGGGTTGGG
>CAYJPV010000053.1:3546-23961 GCA_964372095.1 uncultured Vicinamibacterales bacterium
GGCGGCGGGCCGGGTCCCCCTCCGGGGGGGGGTTTTGGCTCTTGGGGGCGGGGGGGGGGGGGGGGGGGGGGGGGGGTTTGGGGAAAGGCAATGGATGTCCCCCTCCGAGCCCCAATCCCCAATCCTTAATCCCCAATCCCCAGCCCCCTGGCCCCTACGCCCCGTCCGCGTCCTCGCCGAGTTCCCCGGCTTCCTGCTTGCTCATCCACACGGCCCAGCCGATCGCGGCTGCGCAGACAATCACCACGACGGCCCCGATCAGGCGTGCGGTCGTCGCGCTGCCGCCCGTGGCCTGGGGCGATGCGAGGTTGTACTGCAGCACGAGGCCGAGCGTCAGCAGTGACACCATGTTCATGACCTTGATCAGCGGGTTGACCGCAGGTCCCGCGGTGTCCTTCAGCGGATCGCCAACGGTGTCGCCGGTGACAGCGGCTTTGTGAGCGTCCGAGCCCTTGCCCCCGTACAGACCGTCTTCGATGAGCTTCTTGGCGTTGTCCCAGGCGCCGCCCGCATTCGACATGAAGACCGCCAGCAGTTGTCCCACGAGGATCGTACCGGCCAGGAATCCGCCGAGGGCGTACGGACCCAGCAGGAATCCGACGAGAATCGGCGTGCCGATCGCCAGGAATCCCGGGCCGATCAGCTCCTTCTGTGCCGTCGCCGTGCAGATGTCGACCACGCGCCCGTAGTCGGGCTTCTTGGTGCCCTGCCAGATCTCCATGTCGCGGAACTGCGCGCGACATTCTTTGACAATGTAGAAAGCCGCGCGGCTGACGGCCCGCAGCAGCATGCTGGAGAACAGGAACGGGACGGCGCCACCGATCAGGAAGCCGACGAACACGATGGGCTCGGCCACCGTCATGCGGCCAGCTTCCGTCGCGAACTGTTCCACCGTCATCTCGCCGATGCGGTCTTCGCTGCCGACGGCGATCACCGCGATGAAACTCGAGAAGAGCGACACCGCCGCGATGACGGCCGACCCGATGGCAATGCCCTTGGTTTCGGCCTTGGTGGTGTTGCCCACGGCATCCAGGTCGGCCAGGATCTGGCGCGCGCGCCGGTAGCTGCCGGGCTTCGCCGCTTCCATGGCCTCCGGGTCATAGCCCATCTCGCCGATACCGTTCGCGTTGTCGGCCACCGGCCCGAACACGTCCATGGAAATCGTATTGCCCGTCAGCGTGAGCATCCCGATGCCGGCCATCGCCACGCCGTAGGCGATGAACATGGGTGGCGTGCCGGCGTAGCACATCACCGACAGCAGAATGGCCGAGCCGATCACGACGATGGCGGCCACCGTGCTCTCGTACCCGAGGGCGATGCCCTCGATGATGTTGGTGGCGTGGCCGGTGGTACACGCTTTCGTCAGCGACCGCACGGGGGCGTGCGTCGTATGCGTGTAGTAACTCGTCACCTTATTCAGGGCCACCGCCAGGAACACGCCGACCAGGCACGTCAGCGCGGGACGCAGGTCGAGGCCTGCGATGCCCGCGTTCGCCCAGAAAGGCAGCAGGGCCGGATCGCCGCCCGGGAACCCGGCGAGCGCCATGGGATTATCGGCGAGGTAGGGCGCGTCGAACCGCAGGTAGAAGAACGCCACGGCGAAGAACCCGACGATGCTGATAACCGAGCCGATCCAGAAGCCGCGGTGCACCGTCCTCAGGGCTGAATCGGACGTGTCGTTGGCGCCGGCCTTCACGCTGTAGGTGCTGATGATCGATCCGAGCACGCCGATGCCGCGCACCAGGAGCGGGAAGATCACGCCCTTATGGCCGAAGCTGGCCATCCCCAGGATCATGGCGGCGACGATGGTGACCTCGTAACTTTCAAAGATGTCGGCCGCCATCCCGGCGCAGTCGCCCACGTTGTCGCCGACGTTGTCGGCGATGGTCGCGGCATTGCGCGGGTCGTCTTCCGGAATGTCCTTCTCGATCTTGCCGACCAGGTCGGCGCCGACGTCGGCGGCCTTGGTGTAGATGCCGCCGCCCACGCGCATGAACAGGGCCAGCAGCGTGCCGCCGAAGCCGAAGCCGAGCAGGGCTTCGTACGCGTGCACACCGTAGATCAGGAAGATCACCGTGCCGCCCAGCAGGCCGAGGCCGTCGGTGAGCATGCCCGTCACCGTGCCGGTCCGGTACCCGAGCTGCATGGCCTCCCCGTAGCTGTTGACGGCGGCGGCGGCCACGCGCAGGTTGCCGGTCGTCGCCAGACGCATGCCGACAAATCCGACCGTCCACGAGAAGAGCGCGCCGACGAGGAACGCGCCCGCGCGACCCCAGCGGAACGCCGACTCCGCGCCGGTGTACGTGATGGCCAGCAGCACCGTGATCAGGACGATGAGCGGCGCGATGCGGCGGAACTGGGCGGCCAGGTACGAATTCGCCCCTTCGCGCACGGCCGCGGCGACATCCTGCATGCGAGGCGTGCCCTGACCCGCGCGTTCCACCTGCCGGGCCAGCCCCCAGGCGTAGAACAGGCTCGCGATGGCGACGCCCAGGACCGCGATCAGGGCGCCCAGTTCGATGGCGCTGAAACTCGGATCCGAGAACGGCGAGAAGAACACGAACGACTGGGGCCCGTGCGTGGCCTCCTGGACGGCGGATGCCACGCGCGCCCGGACGGGCTCGAAGAACAGCACGACGGCGGCGGCCGTCGCCATGACGGCGGGCAAGGCCGCCCGGCCGAGTTGGACGAGACAATGACGGCTGCGACTCACGGCACAACTACCTTCCGGGGGCTGAAGCGGTTCTTTCGTAGCCCCGGACCTCCAGGTCCGGGGTCCTAGACACCAGAGGCAAGACGTGCGTTATTGCGCCGAAGCCGAGTGCCACCATTTCGCGTGATGGATCTCGAGGTAATCGCGCGTGGGGAACGGATAGAACTTGAGGCCGCCCTGATCGCCGACGAAAAATCCGCGGCGAATCGTCCTGAAGAACCCGCGGGTGCGCGGCGTACGCGACACCGTCTTCGTGGCCTTCGTGGCAATGCCCTGTTCGATCTCGCGGACGCAGTCCTCGATGTGCAGGAGGTCGGTGTAGGGGAGCCAGCGTGCGAGGCGGCCCTGCGCGTCGCGGTCGAGGCGGAGGTCGGCGAAAAACTGCCGCGGGACCGACACGAGGTTCGCGGGGTCGGTGATGGCCTTGGCAAACCGTGACGGCGGCAGGCCCGAGACGACCATGGGGATCAGCGGGCAGAGTTCCTGGTAGAGGCTCGTGCCGGCGTCGTTGTCGGGTTCGTGATACGGCGCTTCGTCGAGTCGCAGCACGCGACCGTCGGGCGTCGTGAGGTACAGCGCCCCGAAGACCGACAGGGGCAGGTACTCCATGACCCGATAGACACTGATGTACTTGCTGCGTTTCGGCGTGCCGTCGGCGTGCGGCACGCAGCGTTGCTCGATGTCGGCGACGCGGAAATAGTCCGTCTGTGTGGCAAAGGCCGGGTCGATCTCGAAGAACACCACGTGGCCGCTGGCCAGTTTCTTGGTGCCGACGGCCATGTAGGTGCCGAAAGCTTCCGGTTCGAGATGCGAGGCGACCAGCGCTTCGAATCGTGAACAGATCATGTAGTACCGGATCTGCACGTTATCCTCCTTGTCCCGGTCAGGGACGCGCACGGCGGCGCAGATGGGGGCGCTGGACTGTCGGAGCGGACGACGACCGATTCCCAAAACCTGCCGCCGGCATTCTGACACTGCAAGCCGGTCGCCATCAACCCGACCTGGAGGTGCCGCCTCAGCCGCGGCTTCTAAGTATCAGAAAACACGCAGGATACAGCGGACTGCTCAAGAAGCGAGTCAGGGGGCCAGGCGCCCGCGTGTCCATGCCCCCGACACCTGTTCGAAGACGATCCGGTCGTGCAGACGCGACGCGCCTTCCTCCCAGAACTCGAACCGGTCCGGCACGAGGCGGTATCCCCCCCAGAACGGCGGCCGAGGCACGTCCGTGCCCTCGAACCGGGCCGTGGTCCGGCGCAGCCGCTCTTCGAGATCCGCCCGGGACCCGATCGGCGCACTCTGCCGGGAAGCCCAGGCCCCGAGCTGGCTGCCACGGGGCCGCGAGGCGAAATACGCGTCAGACTCGGCGTCGGTGGCCCGCACCACGCGCCCTTCGATCCGGACCTGCTGCTTCAGCCAGAACCAGAATCCGCACAACGCGGCCTGGGGATTGGCGTCCAGATCGCCGGCTTTGCGGCTGCCGTAGTTGGTGTAGAAGAGGAACCCCCCGGAGTCCATCCCCCGCAACAGCACCATCCGCGCCGACGGACGGCCAGCCTGGTCCGCCGTCGCCAGCACGATCGTCGACGGGTCGAACCCCTCGGGAGCGGTGGCGTGGACCCGCTTCCACACCGCGTCAAACGCGTCGAACGGGTTGCGCTGGTCTGCGATGAACATAGGCTACGGGCCACGGGCTACGGGCTACGGGCTGCAGGCTACGGGCCAATTCCTGCTTCCTGCTCTACTCCCTACTGTCTACTGACTACTTCCTACTGTCTACTTCTCTGCAACGCGCCCCCGTTGTATGATCAATAGTTGCGCCCCTTGGTGCCCGAATGACGCGTTCCAAGAGAACCAAGATGTCACCACTCGAACTGACGATCGAGCTTCAGCCCCGAGCGAGGTTTGATGCGATCGACGTACGTGCGCGCATCGCCGCGCTGTACGGCGATGTGCTGTCGTCGTTCCACCGGACCTTGTTTGCGTCGCACCACACGACCGCAGGTTACCTCGAACAGGGCCTTGCGGCCCGGCTGACGCAGCGCGACAACGGCATCACCACGTACGTCGACGCGTTCCGCCAGGTGTTTCCGGAAGGCGCGGGATACCGCCACGACCAGCTCGACGCACGCACCGAACTGTCCGACGAGCAGCGGGCCGTCGAGCCCCGCAATGCGGACTCGCACCTGACCTTCATGGCGGCGGGCCTGCGGGCCTGCGTGTCGTACAACAACCCGCACGTCCCGGCCTATTTCGTCGATCTCGACGGCGTCAACGGCGGAACGCCCCGCCGCCGGTTCACCAGCATCGTCGGCTACAACGAAGAGATAACCGTGGCGCGTACGCGGATTGCCATTCCGGTGTCGTCGCATCCGATCGATTCGATCAACCTGCGCGAGCCGGGGCTGGGCGTCTACGAGCAGCTCCACGATCTGATTCAGCGGTACGACGTGGAGAAAGGCCGGTTACGCCTCGATCTGTCCGCGGGCGAGCGCCAGGCCGGCATCACGATCAACGAGTACGAGACGTTGCTCATGCGCCACGACCTGGTGGACGTGCTGCGCAATCCGCTGCGGTTCATGGCCGAGAAGGGCCGGCACGCCCTGGACGACCCGCGGGCGATCCCCGCGAAAACCCGCGACTACGCCAAGTACGACCTGGTGCGCGTCCTGAACAAGATCGTGGACGCCCTCGGGCTGCACGAATCCATCCTGGAGCGCGCCATCGCCAAGGCGATGTCCGTGCCCGCCGAACGCCTGCTGCGCATGAAGCGGTCCGTGAACCTGCTCGTGTCGGACGCGAAGACCCCGGGCCAGGGCACGATCGTGCAGGGCACGTACCAGAGCCCCATCCTGGTGCAGTGGCATCAGGCCCAGGGCGGCGTGCGTTACCTGGACGTCACCCTGTCCCGCCTGCAGTGAGGTTGGGGTCAGACCTTGAATCGTGAATCCCGTCGGCAGTCGTCGTTCGGTGTACTGCCGATTCAAGGTCTAACCCCGACTCGGCACTGCAGATCTTGCTGACAGTGGAGTAGTGCAGGCCGAGGTGATTACCGATATCGCGGAGTGAGTAGCACCACTCCGTCCGCGCACGACGTATCTGATCGTCCCGTTCACACCGCGACGTAACCGCCTGAAACAGGCTGTCGATCGACGGTCTGCCGGCCACTCGATCCCGTGTCGGCACGTCCTGCAGATCGGTGGCACTGGCGAAACTCCTGGCTCGGTTCGCAAACTCGCAATCCCCCGCGAATACCGTCCGTGCGCGTGCCCGTTCTTCGGGCTCGAGCGGATCCTGGTCGAGCTCCACGAGTGCCTTGACTCTCTCTTGTCCAGCCATGGGGCTGACGGTCCCCAGCAACTGCCAGAGCAGGTCGCAGGCCAGATACTCTGGCGGCTGAGCCACTCCTATTGACGCTCGGAAGCTGCTCCATCTCCATTCGGCGGGTGAGCGACAGATGCCAGCACGAATTGGATTACGCAGGACGTAAGCCACTGCCGCGTGGAAGTAGTGGGTGTCTTGAACCAGTTGCGAATAGAAACGTCCCTGCCAGACATGCCCCACCGAACGGTGTCGACGATTCCACCACTGTGCATAGCAGGCATTCAGGAAATGCACTGCGGCAGAAAGGTTGCTGTCGGTGGTCCGAAGCAACGCGTGGTAGTGATTCTCCATGAGGCAGTACGCGAGGCAGGGGAGTCCGTGGCGGGAACAGGTGCGGCCGAGCAACGCAAGAAAGCGCCACCGGTCAACATCGTCGAGGAAGACAGTTTGACGGCCGTTTCCTCGCGAAACGACGTGGTAGATGATCCCCGGGGCTTGGATCCTAAGTCGGCGGGCCATGAAGAGGACGTAATTCAAGAACGCTGCCAGGCGACCGGCCGTCCAGCTTCGCGCGTTTGCAGGGTGAATTTGGGGGCTCGCCGAAGAGGTTGCAGAAAAGTCAACGCCGGGGTCAGACCTTGAATTGCCAGTTCTGCAACGCCGGGGCGATCACGAACTGGCAATTCAAGGTCTGACCCCGGCTATACTCTCGACTACGCCGACGGCGTCTGCCGCCGCCGGCACGAACTCCGCTACATGAGGATGTCGCCCATGGTGCCGACCGCTCTGCGCTCCGCGTTGATTCGCCTCTCGTTCGTCCTCGTGCTCGTGGCTGCCTTCGCGGCCCTGCCGGGCGCACCGGACGACGCGCCGCTGCTGAACCCGCTCGCCGGCACGGCCACGGTGCTGGCTCAGGGCGATCCCAACGTGATCGTCAACCCGGTGATGTTCGCCGACCTCAAGTACCGGTCGGTCGGACCGCACCGCGGCGGCCGCGTCACGGCCATCGCCGGCGTACGCACGCAGCCCTGCACGTTCTACCAGGGCGCCACCGGCGGCGGCGTCTGGAAAACGACGGATTGCGGCATCCGCTGGACGCCGATCAGCGACGGCCAGATCGAAACCGGGTCGATCGGCTCGATCGACGTCTCCGACTCCAACCCGAACATCATCTACGTCGGCACGGGCAGCGCGGCGATCCGCAGCAACATCATCATCGGCCGCGGTCTCTACAAGTCGGTGGACGCGGGCAAGACCTGGTCGCTCGTCGGCCTGCGCGACGCCGGACAACTGGGCGCGGTGGTCATCCATCCGAAGAACCCCGACATCGTCTGGGTGGCGGCCCTCGGCTCGCCTTTCGGCCCGACCGACGAACGCGGCATCTACAAGACGACGGACGGCGGGAAGACCTGGACGCGCACCCTGTTCGTGAATCGCGAAACCGGGGCGCGGGTGGTGGCCATCAACTGGTCCAATCCGGACGAGGTCTACGCGGGCATGTACCGCGGGTTCCGCAAAGGCTGGGACATCATCAGCGGCGGCCCGGCCACCGAAGGCGGCATCTACCGTTCGTACGACGGCGGCCAGTCGTGGACGAAACTCGAGTTCGGCCTGCCCCAGAAGCTGATCGGCAAGATCGACATCGACGTCTCGCGCAGCAACCCCAAGGTGGTCTACGCGATGATCGAAGCGCCGGGAGCGGAAGGCGGCCTCTACCGGACGGACGACAGCGGCGCGTCGTGGAAGCTGGTCAACAACAGCCAGCGGCTCCGCGCGCGGCCGTTCTACTTCCACTACGTCGACGTCAACCCGACGGACGAGAACGAAGTCTGGGTGAACGAACTGGGCCTGCACAAGTCCACGGACGGCGGCAAGACGTTCACGACCGTCCCGACGCCGCACGGCGACAACCACGGCATCTGGTTCAACGCCGACAATCACAGCATCGCCATCCAGTGCAACGACGGCGGCGCGAACGTCACCATCGACGGCGGCCGCAGCTGGTCGAGCATCCTGAACCAGGCCACGGGCGAGTACTACATGGTGGCGGTGGACGAGCAGTTCCCCTACCGGCTCTACGCGCCTCAGCAGGACAACTCCACCCTGGTCACTTACAGCCTGCCGCCGATGTCCTGGGGCTTCGACCATCCGTCGCAGCTCTTCTTCCAGGCCTCGGGCTGCGAAACCGGCGGCATCTGGCCACGCCCCGACGGCAAGGTGATCTGGGGGGCGTGCAAGGGCGAAGTCGGCCGCTACAACATCGACACAGGCCAGGAACAGCATTACTGGGTCTATCCGCAAAACCGCTACGGCCACAACCCGAAAGACATCAAGTACCGTTTTCCCCGCCAGACGGTCGTGTTCCTGTCGCCGCACGATCCCAGGACGATCTACCAGGCATCGCACGTGCTGCATCGCTCGACGGACGAAGGCAGGACCTGGCAGACCATCAGCCCTGACCTGACGGCCTTCGAGCCCGACAAGCAGGTGCTGCCGGGCACGCCGATCACACGCGACATCACCGGCGAAGAGGTCTACAGCAACATCTACGCGGCACTGGAATCGCGTCTCGAACGAGGCGTGCTCTGGGCCGGTGCCAACGACGGGCCGGTCCACGTCTCACGCGACAACGGCAAGACCTGGACGAACGTGACGCCGAAGGACCTGCCGGCGGGCGGCCGCGTCCAGAACATCGAAGACTCGCCCCACCGGAAGGGCTCAGCCTACATCGCGGTGTACCGCTTCCTCCGCGAGCACGATCTGCGCCCCTACATCTACCGCACGGACGACTACGGCGCCACCTGGACGAAACTCACCACGGGCACCAACGGCATCCCTGCCGACTATCCGACGCGCGTGGTGCGTGAAGACCCGGCCCGAGAGGGCCTGCTGTACGCCGGCACGGAATTCGGGATGTTCCTGTCGTTCGACAACGGCGCGCACTGGCAGCGTTTCCAGCAGAACCTGCCCGGCACGCCTGTTACGGACATTCGCGTCCATCGCCACGATCTCGTGGTGGCGACGATGGGGCGGAGTTTCTGGATCATGGACAACATCACGCCCCTGCACCAGCTCGCCGGGCGTCACGAGTCCATTGTCCGGACGCCGGCGTATCTGTTCGAGCCGCGCGCCGCATACCGGATGCGGTACGCCGCGAACGCGGGCAACCCGGGTGAGCCGGAATTCCCGCCGCCAGGCGCCGACTTCGACTACTACCTGGCTGGTGAGCCGACCGAGCCGATCGCGCTGGAGATTCGGGACGCGACGGGAACCGAGGTCCCCACCATCCCGGGGGGCCCGGCGGCCCGGGCGGCGGGGGCCGCGCCTCGGATGTCGGCGGGGGGGGGGGGGGGGGGGGCCACGACGTTGTCGAAGAAAGCCTGGCACTCGCGGTTCCGCTGGGACCTGCGCCACGGCGCCGGCGGGCCGCTGGTCGTCCCCGGCACCTACCAGGTGCGCCTGACGATGGGCGAGTGGAGCCAGTCGCGTACGATTGAGGTCAGAATCGACCCGCGTGTGGCGGCCGACAACGTGACACAGGCCGACCTCGAAGAGCAGCTCGACCTGTCGCTCAAGGTCCGGGACGCGCAGGCCGAGGCCCGGGCCCTGGCGGGCGCGCTGGGACAGGCTCGTGACCGGTTCAAGGCAGACCCGGCGAAACTGAAGGCGGTCCAGGCGCTGCTCGACCGTGTGGTGACGGCCCCCATCGTCTATCCGCAGCCGATGTTGATCGACCAGTTCTCGAGCATCGCGCGGATGATCGGCCAGGCGGACCAGAAGCCCGGCAAAGACGCGTGGGACCGGTACCACGACCTGATGCAGGAGATGGCGTCGATCAAGGACGCTCTCGCGAAGCTGTAGGGACGATGCGGGTCATCATTGCCGGCGGCGGACAGGTCGGGGCGCTCATCGCGCGACGTCTCATTCGCGAGGGCAACGACGTCACCATCGTCGACCCGAATCCGGAGCGGTGCGCCGAGCTCGATTCGCAGCTCGACGCCCGCGTCGTCACCGGGAACGCGGCCCGTGTGCTCGTCCTGCGTTCGGCAGGCATCGCCGACGCGGAGATGGTCATTGCCGTGTCGGACCAGGACGAGGTCAATCTGCTCGTCTGCCAGATAGCCCAGGTCGAGTCCAAAGCCCGCGTGAAGGTGCTGCGGCTGCGGACCTACGAAGTGGAACACTGGCAGCACGTGCTCGAGCAGTCGGGGATTCATGTCGACCTGATCATCCACCCCGAAACCGAGCTCGGTGACAGCATCATGCGGGTGATCCGTCTGCCCGGTGTCTCGGACATGCACGAGTTCGCCGGGGGGGCCGTGAAGCTCGTCGGGCTGAGCCTGGAGTCGAAGAGCCCGGTCGTCGGCCGCAGCCTCGAGCGGCTGAGGAAAGATGGTCCGCCGGACGACGCGCTGGTCGTGATGATCTTCCGGGGCCAGCAGGTGATCATTCCCCGGGGATCGGAAGTGCTCCGGGAAGGCGACCGGGTGTACGTCCTGTCCAGCCGGGCGAGTCTCGACAAGACGCTCCGGTTCATGGGGCTGCCGGCGCCTCCTCCGCTGAGGCGGGTGTTCATCCTGGGCGGGGGACAGCTGGCGATCCGCGTCGCGCAATTGCTGGAGGCGCAGAACGTCCAGGTGAAGCTGTTCGAGCGGGATGCGGCGCGCGCCGATCGGGTGTCGCGCATCCTGGAAGAGACGACCGTGATCGCGGCCGACGGAACCGATCAGGCCACCCTCGAGGAATCGGGCATCGCCGACACGCACGCCTTCCTGGCGCTCACGAAAGACGACGAGGACAACATCATTGCGTCGCTCCTGGCCCGCCGGCTTGGGGTCCAGAAGGTGGTGGCGCTCATCAACCGGCTGAACTACCTGTCGATGGTCCAGCGTCTCGGCATCAATACGACCATCAGCCCGCGTATTGTGGTGGCCGACCGGATCCTGCAGTTCGTCCGGAGCGGTCGGGTGCTGGCCGTCACGACGTTCCGTGACGAAGAGGCGGAAGCCATCGAACTGCTGGCGATGCCTGACAGCAAGTACGTTGGAAAGCCGCTCAAGCACGCGAACTTCCCGCATGGCGCCGTCGTCGGAGCTCTGGTGCGAGCCTCGGGCGAGGTCATTGTGCCCCGGGGCGACACGGTCGTGCAGTCGGGTGACCGGCTCATCGTCTTCGCGCTGGAGCGGGTCATTCCGGCCCTCGAGGCGGCGTTCGCGGCACCCGCGTCACGGGGACGGTGATGATCCGGCTGCTGCCGATCGCACGGGCGCTGGGTCTGTTCCTGCTGGTGCTGGCGGCGGCCATGCTCGTCCCCACGGCGTGGGGCGTGATCTGGCGTACGGGAGGGTGGTTCCCGCTCGCGGCCAGCGCCGCCATCACGGCGGCGGCCGGCGGCTTGATGGTGCTGGCCGGCCGGAACGCCCCGCGCGACCTGGCCCAGCGCGAAGCCCTGTTGCTAGTCGTCCTGGTGTGGTTTGCCGCAGGCACGTTCGGCGGGCTGCCGTTTTTCCTGACGCCCCATTTCACCTCCTTCACCGACACGTTTTTCGAGGCCGCGTCGGGGTTCACGACCACCGGAGCGACCGTCCTGTCGGACGTCGAGGTGCTGAGCGAGCCGATCCAGTTCTGGCGGTGTTTCACGCATTGGATCGGCGGCATGGGCATCGTCCTGCTCGTGATTGCCATCCTGCCTGTCGTCGGCCACGGCGGCATGCAGCTCTATCGCGCCGAGTTCTCCGGCGCGAAGTCGGACCGGCTGAAGCCGCGCATCAAGGAGACCGCGCTGGCGCTCTGGAAGATCTATCTGGCGCTGAGCGTTGCGCAGTTCGTTGCGCTGATGCTGGCCGGGATGCGTGGGTTCGACGCGATCTGCCACGTCTTCGGCACGCTCGGCACCGGAGGCTTCTCCACGAAGACCGCCAGCATCGGGGCGTTCCAGAGCCCGCTCATCGAGTGGATCATCACGGTGTTCATGCTGCTGGCGGGGATCAGCTTCATCCAGCACTACCGCCTTTTCCGGGAACGGCGTGTCCGCTCCGTCCTGTCGGACTTTGAAATCCGGTCGTTCCTGCTGGTGATCGTCGTCTCGACCATCGTGATTGCCGCATCCCTGATGTGGACGACCGGCTACGGGGTCGAACACGCCGTGCGCGCGGCAGCATTTCAGGTGGCCTCCATCGGCACGACCACCGGGTTCGCCAGCGAAGATTACGAACTGTGGGCGCCGCTGCCGCACGTCATCCTGCTGCTGCTGATGTTCATCGGCGGGTGCACGGGATCGACCGCCGGCGGGCTCAAGGTGGCCCGTGTCGTGCTGCTGGCGCGGGTGGTGGCCCGCGAGTTCAAACGCATGGTCGAACGGCGGGGGGTGTTTGCCGTGCGACTGGGCGGGCGCGCGGTGCCCGAACCCGTGATCCAGAGCCTGCTGAACCTTGTGTACCTGGCCCTCCTGGTCAACGCGGTCGGCATGGTGGTACTGGCCGCCTCCGGCGTGGATGTGCTGACGTCCATCACGGCCGTGATCGCGTGTATGTTCAACATCGGCCCGGGCCTCGGCCTGGTCGGGCCGGCCGAACATTACGGCCACCTTCCGGACGTGGCGAAGTGGACGCTGGCCACCGCCATGATCGCCGGACGGCTCGAGTTCTATACCCTCGTCGTCATCCTGACCCCGCCGTTCTGGAGACGGTAGTCAACGGCGGATCGAACGGTGAGCGACCGGCCTCACCGGATCAGGTGAAACGTCGTCTGGCGCCGATCGAGGAAGTACATGCGGGTCTTCGCCAGCACCGCGTCCTGCTCGAGGGCGATGCGCACCTCCTGGTTGCCCCACTCGGGGACGTCCGCCCGGTTGTTCAGCTCGATCGAATGCACCGTGTCGGCGAAGAGGGGGTAGTCGCCTTCGCCCGGCACGCCGCCCTGCTTGTCGGTCATGCCCACCGGCGAGCCGGCCGCGTGGCCGTGTACGCCCAGCGGGTGGGAATAGATGCTGGGCCGCAGGCCTTCGTCTCTCGCCCGTTTCAGCGCGGACGCCAGCACCTGGTTGCCCGTGCGGCCCGGCCGCATCTCTTCTACATGGATGTCCTGCAGCCGGTTCCCGAGCGCGAGGGCGCGCTGCAGCCCGGCCGGCGCCTCCGTCTCGCCTTCGTTCAGCACGTAGGCGTGCTGCTGCGTGTCGGTGCAGAGATTCAGGTAGACGATGCCGAAGTCGCAATGCAGAAGGTCACCGCGCTGAATCACGGGACTGTTCTTGAAGGGACTGTCCTTGGGCCGCTGGATTGATACCGACGGCTGGAACCAGCTGGTGAAGCCGAGGCGTCGCGTCCGCTCGCGCATCCACCACACCACGTCGTCGGTCGTGGTCACGCCCGGCGTGATGACCTGGTTCGAGAACGCTTCCGCGATGATCGCGTGGGCGATTCCCATGATCTGCGGGTAGAGGGCGAGCTCGGCCGGCGTTCTTCGCTCAAGCACCCGAACAGCCACGCGCGCGGCGGACGTCACGCGCTTCGCGTACTCCGGGCCGATGGCCTCCAGGAACCTGGCCTTCAACGAGGCGGTCAGGCCGTCGCCGTAGTTGTCCACGAGGGACTCGTTGATGCCGATCACCTTCGGGTTCCGCTCGCGGATGATCTCGGCGAGGCGCGCCCACTGGTCCATCTTCGACGGGTCCCAGGCGCTCTTGTACCACTCGCCCATCTGCCGGAAGTTCACCGAGAACCGGTCGAACCCCGCCGCCCCGCGGTCGTGGAAGACGAGCATCTGCAGCCGGCTGGCGTACAGGGCCGTGAACGGCACGAGCGACGAGTAGACCGGGTCTTCGTTGTTCTCGCGGCAGATGACCAGCCAGAAGTCGATGCCCTCCTCGCGCATGATCGCGGGCACGATCTGCTCCAGCCGGACCTTCAGCGATGCGTCGTACACCGCCGCCTGTTCGCGCAGGGTGAGGATGTGGGGAATCTCTCCGGCCGCTGCCGGACTTGCCAGCACGGCAACCATCATCAGGGGCACGCACGCCAGGCCCAGGGCTCGCAGCAGGGATCGCATCACACAGGCTCCTCATCAGGGGCGAAACAGCAGGGAGTATGGCGGAGGGCGGCGGCGGCGTCAACGGCTGGGGCGCAACACGGCTGGGCGCACACGGCAGGGCCTGCCCGCCGGGCTTGACAACCTAGCCCAATGGTTTTCACAATCATCGAGTGCCGGGCATGCGGCGCTGCCGCCGGGATTCCACGCCCGGCGTTTCGGCGACCTGACTCGGCCCCCTCCGCACTCTGCCTCCAGTCGTTCCGGCGGAGACCGGGCCGCGCCCACAGGCCTCGAGCATTCCCGGTGCTGGTCTGGAGGAACCATGCACGCGCCGTTCAAGTTCGTCGAGCAGGCGCTCACCTGGGTTGCCAACGGCCTCTGGTGCGCGCTACTGCCACTCTACCGCCTGAGCCCGAGCCCCTCCTTCACGCCCCCCTGGACCGACACGCCGCTCCTGAAGTCACACGAGAAGTTCAAGCCGCCGCTGGGTGTGCCGCGAGACACCACGTCGTTGTGCCCGGCGTGCACCCGCGAGGCCCGTCAGCGCATCGTTGACGGACAGGCGACGCCGGACGTCTTCGTGACGGAACACGCCGCGGAGATTCCCGCCCGGATCGTCGAGCGCGATGGCCGGATCCTGATCGTCAAGGACTGCCCGGTCCACGGGCACTTCGAAGATGTCCTGTCGACGGCCCCGGCCTTCTTCCGGCGGATGGAGACGTTGTTTCCCGGATCCGACATCCCCGCCCACCACGACGCGGGTGTCCACGACCACGGGGCGAGCAGCGTCCGGTTCGGCCGGGGCGCGGTGCTGAACGTCGACCTGACGAACCGCTGCAACATGATGTGCGACCCGTGTTTCACGAACGCCAACCAGATCGGCTTCGTGCACGAGCTCGACTGGGCGACGATCAAGGACATCCTCGATCGGGCCGTCGAGCCCAGACCCCGCCGGCAGCTGTCCGTGCAGTTCACGGGAGGCGAGCCGACGTTGTCGCCGCACTTCCTCCGTGCCATCGCCTATGCCAAGGAACTCGGCTTCAACAGTGTGCAGGCGGCCACCAACGGCGTCGACTTCGCCCGGAGTCCGGAGTTCTGCCGCCAGGCGGCCGACGCGGGACTGCGCTACGCGTACCTGCAGTTCGACGGGATCGGCAACGCGGCCCACGCCCACCGTCACGTGCCGAATCTCTTCGACGTGAAGATGCGGGCCATCGAGAACCTGCACGACGCCGGCGTGGACATCGTGCTCGTGAGCACGATCATCAACGGTGTCAACAACGAACAGGTGGGCCGCATTGTCGAGTTCGCCCTCGACAACCCGAAGACGATGACGTTCGTCGCCTTCCAGCCCGTGTCGTTCACCGGGCGCGACGAAGAGATCAGCGACGACCGCCGCGCGGCCCAGCGGTACACGACGGCTGACCTGGCCTATGACATCGCCCGGCAGACCGGCGTCGGTGACCCGATGCGGGACTGGTTTCCCATTTCGCGGGTCACGGCGTTCACCGACTGGGCTGACCTCATCAAAGGACCGTCGGCGCCGTTCGGCAACCTCAGCTGCGGGTGCCATCCCGACTGCGGGTCGGGCATGGCCGTCATGGTCGATAAGGTGACGGGGCAACGTGCGCCGGTGATGTCGTTCCTGGACGAACAGATCTTCACGGACGTCACGGTCGTGACCGATGCCGGGCGCGGGAAGTTCCTGTCGGTGCTCGGCCTGGCGGTGGCGCTCCTGCGCAACTACCGCCCGTTTGCGGCGCCGGCGCCCCTGCGGATCATGGACCTGCTGCAGCGGTTCGACAAGGCGTTCGGGGCGACCGGGCGCGACTACGGCCGGGTCGGCAAGGAGCGGACCCGCGCCGACATCGAGAAGCGGCGGTCGGACCGGTGGCTGTTCATCTTCATCGCGGGCATGTGGTTCCAGGATCTCTGGACGTACGACTTTCGGCGCACGCAGCAGTGCGTGATCCCGTACGGGACGGAAGCCGGCGAGATCTCCTTTTGCGCCTACAACACGGGCGTCGGGTGGCGCCAGATCATCGAGAAGCAGCACCAGACGGCGACGCTGGCGGAGTGGTACGACCGGCAAGGCCGGCACGCCATCTATACCGGCGGGCACGTCGTGCCTCTGGCCACGACGGAGCACTCGCTGTGCCTGAACCCGGACGCGCTGGCGGCGGGCGACCAGCGCGTCCTCGACCGCGCGGGCGTCGCCCGGTCCGCGCGAGAAGAACAACGACGGTCGCGCCGGAAAGAAACGGCAGCCGGCTAGGCTGAGGGCTCGATCAGCCGCGCGAGTTGTTCGGTGCGGTTCTTGACGAGATCGCTCAGCTCGCGGTGCATGTTCACGTCGATCGCCTCGGAATGCGGCAGAATGCAGTCCCGTGTCTCGTTGGTGTACCGCTCGACGAACGCGCGGTCCGTCACGAAGCCCAGCGTGATCAGGTTGCTGATCCGGTCGGCCAGCTTCAGCTTCTTGGCGCGCGCGCTGCCCGTCAGCATGATGCGCCTGAGGTACTCGCTTTTCGGCTCGCGGACGTCACCCGTGTGACGAATAGTCACTTCCATGACGAGGTCGTACACGGCGGAACCGTCTGCGTCGAGGTTGGCGATACTCTCGCGTGTGACCCACGATTCGTGGCCCAGTTCCTCGAAGAGGTCGTGAATGACGGCGGCCTTGAGCAGCACGGGGTCGTCGTTCTTGTAGTCGAGCAGGATCGTCATCGTGCTCATCTGATGCCGGAACATGTTGCTGCCGGCCTTGCGCGGCCGGCCAATCATGGCCATCGCCTTGACGATGTACGGCGCGAGCGTGGTGCCGGCCAGTGTGCGTTCGAACGGTCCGAGATCCATCGACATGCTCCGTCTCACTTCTTGATCGGGTACGGTGGCGGCGGCGGCACCGGCATCGGCTTGGTCGTGATGAGTTCCTGGAGGTGCTGGATGGCCGCATCCAGTTGTGCGTCCTTGCCGCCGAACGTCTCGTGAGGACGATTATCCACCACGATGTCCGGATCGACGCCATGGCCTTCGATCAGCCACTGGCCCTCCGGGCCGTAGACCCCCGTCTCGGCCGCCGTGGCAATGCCCCGATCGACGAGGAAATTGCTGGAGCTCAGCCAGATCTCGCCGCCCCACGTGCGAGTGCCGAGTACCTTGCCCATACCAAGCCGGCGGAAGCCTTCGGCGAACGCTTCGCCGTCCGACGCCGTGCGTTCATTCACCAGGACGACCATGTGCCCGCGGAAGGCATACTGCATGTTCCAGTAGGGCTGGCCCACCCGGGGTTGCCAGTAGAACCAGGCTTTGCGGAGCAGCCGGCTCAGGATCCACGGGTCGATGTTGCCGCCGTTGTTGTGGCGCACGTCCACCACGAGGCCGGCGCGATTGAAGACGGGGTAATACTCGCGCATCCACTCGGCCATGTTGCCGCCGCCCATCGCCCGCAGGTGGACGTAGCCGATCTGCCCGCTGCCGGCCTTCTCGACGGCCAGCCGTCGCGTGTACTCCCACTCGTCGTACCGCAGGTCGTCTTCGGCCTGCGCCGAGGCGGGCACCACGACGACCTCGCGCGATGCGCCGCCGCCCTGTGGCTTCACGCGCAGCAGCACCTGTTTGCCGGCCTGTCCGCGCAGCAGCGCAGACAGGTCGGGCACCGACAGGGTGGCTGCGCCGTTGACGCGTTCGATGACGTCGCCGGTGCCGATATCCACCCCCGGCTGCGCCAGCGGCACGCGCCGCTCCGGCCGGTCGGGATCGGTGGTGATGACCCGTTCAACACGGTAGCCGCCGGCGTTCTCGTCCCGCGTGTAGAGGCCTCCCAGCGACGCCGGCCAGGCATCGTCCGTGGCCTCGCGCAGGTCGCCGCCCCGGACGAAGATGTGCAGCGCCGAGAGTTCGGCCACCATCTGGGCCAGGATGTCGCTGAGTTCGGCGCGGTCGGTCACGCGGTCCACGAGGGGCTGGTACTTGGCCTTCATGGCCGGCCAGTCCACGCCGTGCATGCCGCGGTCGTAGAAGTAGTCGCGCTCGAGGCGCCACGCCTCGGTGAACATCTGCCGCCACTCGGTCCGCGGGTCGAGGCGGAAGGTCCAGTCGCGTAGCGGGACGGCAAGTTTCGAGAGGTCGGGCGGCGCTTTGGCGCCGGCGTCCACGACGTAGAACTCGCGGCCTTTGCGGAGCAGGAGTTTCTTGCCGTCGAGCGACAGTTCGTAGCTCTGCGGCTCTTCGATGAAGGTGTCGGGCTCCGCCTTCTTGTTGTCGATGGCCAGTGTCTTCAGCGCGACCTTACCGTCGCGGCCGGTGGGCCTCGAGATGAAGTAGAGGCGCTTCGCGTCCGCTGAGAGGACGGAGTAGTTGCCTGCCGGCACCGGCACCTCGAGGATGCGGCGCTCGAGGCCGTCGGCGTCGACCGTCACGACGGCCGTCGCGGGCTTGGCGGGTGCTTTGGCCGTCGGCGCCGGAGCGGGCGCCGGAGAGGCAGGGGCGGCGGCCGTTGCCGGGGTGTCAGCCGGCCTGGCTGCCGCCTTCTCGGCGTTCCCGGCGGCGTAGACTTCGTCGTCTGCCTGGAACGGCGATCGTGCGCCCCGGGCGAGGGACAGGTGGTAGATCTTCGTCTGCCGATCCCAGTAGGGTTCGGGCTGCCGCGAGCCCCAGGGCGCGCCGACCAGTGATTCGAAATTGCGGTCGGACAGGAAATAGAGCCACTTGCCGTCAGGGCTCCAGGCGGGACTGTGGCTGTCGTACCGGTCGGACGTCGCGGGGACGATACGGGCCGTGGCGACTTCGTACAGATAGATGCGCGTCAGCAGGTTCGGCGTCGGCGCGGTGTACGCGAGCCACTTGCTGTCCGGCGACCATGCCAGATCGTTGAAGTCGCCCGCGGCCGAGTCGGCGACCTTCTTCTGGGCCTTGCGCGCGATGTCGTACACCCAGAGTTGGCGATCTTTGTCGCGGTGGGCGATGGCCGTGCCGTCCGGCGACGGCACGCCGTCCCAGCGCAGGACCTTGCCGTCGCTGCTCAGTTGTGTGGGCGCACCAATCCCGTTGGCCGGCAGTTGCCAGAACTCCACTTCGCCGCTTTCGTCCGACAACGACAGCACCGTCTTGCCATCGGGCATAAAACGCGCGTTGCGATGGCGGACGGCGTTGTTGGCTGTCGCCTCGACCATGCGGCCCTGGAGGGCCGGGGCGACGAACACCTGCCCGCGGGCCGTCAGCACGACCTTGTCACCCGAGGGAGACAGGTGAGCGGACGTCACCCAGTCGATGGCGCTTTTCACCCAGCGTTCGCGAAGCTGATCGAAGTCCGAGACCAGCGCGATCGGCACCACCGTATCCGTAGCGGCCGCGATGTCGAAGACGCGGATGTCGGCGCCGAGCTGGTACGCGATACGTCCGTTCGACAACGACGGGGACTGGACCTCGTAGTGCTTATGGGCCGTGTGCTGCGTCAGCGTGCCGCCCCGTTCGTCCATCGACCAGAGGTTCATCACGCCGTCGCGGTCGCTGGCGAAGTAGATGCGGCCCTTCCAGAGCATCGGCGTCTTGCTGGTGCCCGGGTAGTCGGCCGTGAGGGGCGCAGCCTCGGTGCCCGGGCCGGCGAAGCGCCACAGGTTCTGGGCCGTGCCGCCCTTGTAGCGGCGGGTGTGGCTGCCCTGGAACGGCAGGCGGGTGAACACGAGGACCTTGCCGGCGGCGTCGAAGGCGCCGTCGGAGGCCTGGGCCAGGGGCACGATCGTGCGAGTGGCGGTGCGTGGGTCGATCCGGACCAGTTGTGTGTTGGGGAGCGTCGAGTGCTTGCGGGTCGCGTAGAGGACGTCGCCTTGTGCCGTCCACGAAATCCACGACGGCCGGCTGGCGTCCCACGTCAGCCTCGTTGGCGTCCCGCCGTCGAGCGGCAGCGTGTAGACCTCGCCGGGGCCCTCGTAGGTGGCCGCGAACGCCACGGTACGGCCGTCGGGTGAAATCGCCGGGCGGCTTTCTTCTTCGGGGTGGGAGGTCAGGCGCTGGGCCACGCCGCCGGAGAGCGGCACGCGCCAGAGGTCGCCTTCGGCGACGAAGAGCAGGGTGTCGTTCCAGATGGCCGGCTGACGGTAATAACCCAGCTGAGACTTCTGCGCGCCGAGCGGGGCGCACAGCACGGCGACGAGCAGTACGCACGCGCAGCTCTTCCAGCACCGATGAGCCATGGGACGGTCCTCCGTGCCGCGTATTGTAGCCGCTGACGAGCGTCCGGCTGAAGCCGGACGCCACGCGAGACTCCAGACACGCTGACGTGCGTCCCAAGGCGTGGGGGCCCGCGTAAGCCGGCCCCCGCACAGGGACGGGTCGAGATAGCGGCTTAGAAG
>CAYJPV010000054.1:0-20889 GCA_964372095.1 uncultured Vicinamibacterales bacterium
AGTAGTCAGTAGTCAGTAGTCAGTAGTCAGTAGTCAGTAGTCAGTAGTCAGTAGGCAGTAGGCAGTAGGCAGTAGGCAGTAGGCGGTAGGCGCCCCCGGGATCACCGGGTGGTCTCGCGGCGACGGGCTGTGCTGCGGGCACCGCACCAGCGGATCCGGGCGAACTGCCGGACTCGATCCCCGATGGCAATCACGCCTTCGGCGCGGAGAAGAGTCCGTTTCAGCTCGGTGTGTCCACCGAACCCACCGAGCCGGCCGCCGGCGCCAACTACCCGGTGGCAGGGAGCATCTGACGCACCAGCCTGCGCCATGATATTGCCGACGGCCCGGCACGCCCGGGGGCGGCCGGCCATCGCCGCCACGTCGCCGTACGTTGCAACGCGGCCGGGCGGAATCCGCCTGACCGCGTTGATGACCCGTGTGACGAACGGTGTCGCGGTCAAAACCGGATACGAACGCCGGCGGTAGTCTGGAGGCCGCCCAGCGTGATCTCGAAGGGCTGTCCCGCTACCGGCTCGATGTCGGTGGTGGCCCGGGAGTAGCGGAGGAGGATGCCGACCCGCAGCGCCTTCCCGAGTCGATACGACACGTCGGCGCCCGCAGTGAACCCGGTTGCCGTGACCTTCTTCGAGGCAACCTCGACGCTGCCGAACGTCGCCGCGTCGAAGGGGTACTGCTCGCTGACGCTCAGTTTCGTGGCCGCTTCCTGGGTCGCGTTGAAGAACGCCGGGCCCGCAAACAGCAGGACGTCGATGCGCCGGGTGATCGGTGCGAGCCAGCCGAGTTCGCCGTAGAATACGGCCTCGTTGCGTGTGATGTTGCTGGCGTGACCCTCGACGGTGCGCGGCCGCTGGAAGAAAAACGGATGGGGCAGCCTGCCTGTGACCGCGGCGGACCCGTCGCTGGTGAACAGCGAGGCCCCGGCACCAACGACGAGCCGTCGCCAGACCCGCGTGCCCGCCCGGGCCCCGATGACCGGGACGGCCTTGGTCTCGTACCCGGCGCTGACGACGGCGTCTTCGCCATACAACTTGTAGGTCACGCTGGAATCGGAACTGGTCGGCGTGACCTGGGCCCCTCCCTCCAGAGAAACGAACGCCCGCTGGATGCCCACGGCCGGGCTGGCGGGCGTGAGCGCACCCTGCGCCCGCACGGACGTCACGCCCAGGCCCAGCAGTACGGCGCACGACAGCATTACGATTCGGTTGCTCATCACGATGGGTTCCTCGAATGCCAGGCGTCCCACTACTGGACTCCGCAGGCCGTCCACGCATCGGTGACGGCCCGTTCCACGTCGCTGCCGGCCCCGTGAAGGTCGCGGGCGGCCTGTATCGTGGCCGCCCGGGCCACCGAGAACGTCGCTGACGGGGCCAGCATCTGCGTGAAGGCGCGGTAGAACACCGCTTCGATCTTGGCGCGGTTCGCGCCGCCCACACCCTGCACGGCGATCCCCGACGTGCGGTTGGTGCCGCCCTCGACTGCCAGGTAGAACGCGTGATTCGCGATCCCGGAGTTGCTGTGCACGCCGCCGTTGTCGGCCGTGCCCAGGTAACGTCGCGAGTAGTGATCCGGGTCGCCGTAGGCCTGGGGGTTCGACATGGAGCGGAATCCGCCGAGCGGAGACGTCAGGTCTTCGCCGATCACGTAATCCGCCTTCATATACCCGTTCCCGGCCTCCTGGAAGAAGAACTCGACGCTGACGCCCATGATGTCGGAAAACGCCTCGTTGAGGGCGCCGGACTCGTTCCGATAGATGAGGTCCGAAGTGTACTCGGTCACGCCGTGGGTGAGTTCGTGGGCCACGACGTCGAGCGCGCCGGCGAAGTAGTTCCACCGGTAGCCGCCGGCCGTCACGTTGGAGGGCAGGCCTTCTCCGTAGACCATGACGCCATCGCCGTAATAGAAGGCGTTCAGGTAGAAGGTGTTGATGATGTCGGAGGGGTGGCTGGACAGGTCCTCGCGCCGGACCGGGTGCACCAGGCTCACCATCCGCATGTCTCGCCCGTCGAGGCCTTTCCGGCCGAAGCGCTTGTAGAAGTAGTCGTAGGTCCAGCCGGCGTAGACGTGGCCGTCCACGGTGGCGGCGTCTTCCCAGACGTTGTCGGAGTCGGCGGCCATGTCCTCGTCGGTCAGCGTGACTTGGTTGTTGAGGAACCGGGTGGTCCGGGCGAGGTCGCCTTTCATGTCAAACGTATAAACCGTTGCGGGCCGCAACTGGTCCCAGGCCCTGAATGTGCCCGAACGATCGGCGGTGCTGATCTTCTTCGTGTCGCCGTGCACGCCCGTCCCGGTGCCGATGGTGGTTCGCAGGTCGCTGTAGGAGAACACCAGCTTCCCGGTCGCGGCATCGAGAAAGTACACGCGGACGTCGCCGCCAACCACGACGCGGGCCCGGTACGTCAGTGCGTAGCCGCCGTCGTCGCGCGGCAGGACCATCAACGCGGGTGCGTGCGCGGCAGTCAGGGTGACGCCCGTGAGAGCGGCGACCGCACGTACGGCGTCGGGCTCGGCCAGGACAGGGTCCGCGGGGATCGTGATGTCTTCGAACACGGTCCCAAAGACGGAGACGGTGATCCCGTTGTCGAGCTGACGCACCAGCCCGCCGCCGAACACCGGCACGCCGCCGTGATACTGCGCGAGCCGCTCGTGCTGCCGTCCCGGCAGCAGGGTGTCCGACGCAATTGCAACCACCCGCAGGGCACCGGCGCGCTGCATCGACACAATCCGGGCGTCCCAACCGCGGATCTCGGTGAGGCTGCCCGGGCCGTCGGTGGTGCCCACAGCGACCAACGTCGTCCGGTTGCCGGCGCGTGCGTCCGGCGCGGACGCCAACGCCAGCACGACCAGTGCGACGGCCGCTGCTGATCGGCTCACATCCTTGAAGACTCGCATAGTCCCTCCCAGGCAGGCGATGCTCCCAGCCTAGGCGACCGATCCAGGGGTGTCAAGAAAGGGCAGCCGGCGACGCGCGTGTGTCGAGTCGAGCCGCGGGGTCAGGCCGCAGCGCTGTCGAGGAAGGGCAGCGGATCGATGCCCACGGTCGCGGGATCGACTGGCGTCACGATCCGGCGCACGTCGGGTCCCTCAGGCTGATCCCACAACGCCAGATCCAGGGGCACCGGCAGACGGGAGCCGTCCGGTGCCGTAACCACGCGAATCGCCGGCCTGGCCGGCTCGGGCGCGTGCGTGCGCAACACGACGGCGAGCGACCCATCGTCGAGGCGCACGACGTTGCCGGGCGGATAGATGCCCATCAACTGGCTGAACCGGCGCACGAGACGCTGGTCGAACCGCGTGCCGTCATTCTGGGCCAGCACGCCGAGGATCCGGTCGGTGGGGAAGGCCTGCTGGTAGGCGCGCTGCGATCGCATCGCATCATAGACGTCGGCGATGGCACACAGCTGGGTGGCGATGTTCAAGGTCGGGCGACGGACGCCCTCGGGATAGCCGGTCCCGTCGACGCGCAGATGATGCTCGAAGGCGACGATGGCCGCCAGCGGGGGCATCTCAATCTGCCGGCGCAGAATATCGCCGCCGTCAACCGGGTGTTTCTTCATGATGACGAATTCGTCGTCCGTCAGCTTGCCCGGTTTGGTCAGAATCTCGGGAGGCGTGCGGATCTTGCCGATGTCGTGCATCAGTCCGGCCAGTCCGAAATGCCGCAGCGCTTCGCCCTCGATTCCCAGGCACCTGGCCTGTGCCATCGTCAGCACACCGACGTTCACCATGTGGGTAAACGTGTAGTTGTCGTAATGGCAGAGTGCGGTCAGGGCCACCGCCGCGCGCTGGTTCTGCCCGACCAGCTCCGCCAGACCCTCCACCACATCGGCGGCCAATGCGGGATCGGGCTGGCCCTCGTCGCCGGCGGCGTGCCAGAGCTCTTCGACCTGGACGACGGCGTTCGCGTACGCCTGACGAACGGCACGTACGTCGCTGGATCTGGCATCGGCTTGCCGCGGTGCCAGCAGACGGGCAACCCGGATGTGCGCCGTGCCTTCCAGGGCTGGCGGTTTGTCGCCGGATGGACGCGGCGTGGCGGCGGCCGGCAGCCGGCGCACGAATTCGCCGAGTTCCTGAGCGGTGACACCGCGGCTGATGACGAGCCGCTCGATACCTGTCGCGGTCAAGCGATCCAGCGCGTCGGCAGCGGCTGAGCCGCCGAATCCGGCTTCACCGTCGACGATGAGCTGCCCGTCGACGATGCCCAACACCACCTCGGGACGTTCGGCCAGCATCTGTTCGACGATCTCGGCCAGCTGGGCTGCCGTGCGGCCGACGATCGGATGATCGGCCGAATAGAGGTGCACGGCCTTTACGGCGGCCGACAGGCGGCGAAACAGGCTCTCGGCGGCTTCGTGATGACGTTCGTCGGTCATGCGTCGTTCTCCGTGGCGTGCCCCGCGGTGCCGGCAACCAGGGCGAAACGGGCGGCTCGTCTGACGCCCCACGAGCCACCGATAGCGGCGCTCCGCAACAGGTCGAGAGCGGTGGCCGAGCCGATGCGGGCGAGCGATGCGGCCGCCCGGTGCCGCAAGGCGCTGGTTCGGAACGGTGCCCAGCGGCTGCCTCGTACCAGCGCCGCCCCGAGGGCGTGCACGACATGATCGCCGGACGCCCCGCCGAGGCGCTGCAGTGCGCGTTCCTGGATGGCCCGCATGTCGCCGTCCTGCGGGGCCCGGGCGACCAGATACGCCAGTGTCGGCGCCGTGTCTTCGAGTGGCAGCGACCAGAGCACGCTCGTGATGGCGGCTCTGGAGGCCGCATCGCCCGCGACGAGAACGCGCGCCAGCGAGGCGTGAGCAGCTTCCACCCCCAGGACGACCACGGCGCGCGTGGCCTCGCGCTGCACGCGTGGTTCGCTGTCGTGCAGCATCGACTCCAGCTTTGGCAGGGCGTCTTCGCCTCCGAACTCGCGCAGCAGGAGCACGGCCGTCCGGCGGACCGCCGCGCTCGACGACTGCATCAGCTGTTCGACGGCCTTCCGCCCCGCCGCGCCGAAACTGTTCAGGATCGTGACCAGGTGATGCCGGGCACGCGCGCGGTCTTCCCGCGACAGCACCTCCGCAAGCGAGGGCACGACGTCGGGGCCGAGGGCGTGGCAGAGCCGCGTGGCAGCGGCTGAGACGGCGGCGTCGGCGGTGTCCAGATGAGTGGCGACGTGTTTGATCAGTTCGTCGTGTAGCAGGCCCTCGATCAACTGGCTCGCGGCTGACCGGACCTCGGAATTCGGGTGGCCTTCGTGCTGCAGTCGCAGGGCCTCAACGAGGAACGCGGCGCCGTTGAAGTCGCCCAGGGCCACCAACGCGGCAATCCGCGCGCGCACCAGTCCGGCGGCGGCCTGCCACTCGGCCGGGCCGCGCTTCAGGTGCATGAGGTCCACGAGCAGCTGGCCATCCAGGGCACGCACCCGGTCGTCCGACACCGTCTGGCGCCAGGCCGCAATGGCCGCGGACGAGTCGGTGACGTCCCGTTCCAGGTCGACGGCCCGCACCGCGGCCTGCTGCAACTCCGTCGTGTAGGCGTCAGAGATGAATGGCCGGTCGTCGTGACTGTTGACGAGCCGCTCGATCTGCGCCTGGAGGGCGGTGGCCGGCTGGGACCCGTCGGCGTGTGTCAGCATGTGCCGCGCCAGGGCGAGCACTGACGAACGGCGATCGACGTCCGGGACGAACCCGGCGACGAAGTCGTTGAGGACCACTGACTCGCCCTGTCCGGCGCGGACGCTCGCGACGATGTGATCGGCCAGCGATTCGTCCGTCATCCGGCGGGCCAGGCTGGCGACGAAACTCTCGGCGTCCTGCCCCGGCCTCGTCCGCCCGCGTGCCGAAATGGCCGCCAGGGTGTCCGTGGGCAATCGTGATGCGGTGTCGGCGATCGCGATCAGCAGGGGCTCGAGGTGCGCGGGGTTCGTGCGGCGCACGAACTCGGCCAGCGCGTGCAGCACGCCCGCGATCACGACGGCGGTGTTCCCGCCGGCCGCTTCGGTGCGCTCGGCCACCGCCGTGAGCAGGCGGCCGGCGTCTTCCGGGCGGTCGAGCAGCTCCATGACCAGATTGACGACCGCGTCGTCGCAGACACCCGCATCGCCTTCGAGGCACTGCGCGACGATGGTGTCCCAGGTGGCGCGCTCACCCCGGGTCCGGTCGAGGAAGAGCAGGCTGTAGTCGATCTGCCGGGCCTGGATCCGGGTCTGGCCTTCGCTGGCCCAGAGCCGGCTGAGTCCGCCGCGGCGCCGCGCCTGTTCGGGGGGGAGTGCGGCGAGACCCAGAAACCGACGCCACTCGTCGGCCGTGCTCTGCGGCTGGATCGTCAGCAGGCCGACCTGGCGTGTGTGCAGGAGGGCCGCGAGCTCCGTCACCGCCAGATCGGATCTGGGGGGCTTGCGGCCGCCCACGGTGAGGGTGTCGGGAAAGATCCCCAGCTTGAGTTCGCCGCCGGCGGCGGCCTGGTTCGCCACGGTGGCGACATGCGCCAGCGTCGCCGTGACGGTCGGGTGTTCTGCAGGGTACAACGCCACGGCGCGGGCGGCGGCACGGCACGCCCGCGCGAAGGCGAGCAACCGGGCGGTCGTCTCGCCGTCGAGGGGGATGGTACCGGTGGTGGCGTCAGCCGCAGTGCTCATGCCGTCATGACCGCAAGCGGATCGATGCCGACGTGCCCGGGATCGAGCGCCTCGAGGACATCCAGGAGCGGCTCGCCGTCGGTTCCCTTGACGGAGGTGTCGACCAGCCGCGGCGCGGCCAATCGGGCACCCGTCCCGTCCAGGACCAGGCGGACGACCGGGTGGTAGACATCGGTCGGGTGCGCCTGAACCACCACACCCGCTCCACCGTCCGTGAGCCGGACCACTGTGCCGACCGGGAAGAGACCCATCATGGACGTGAAGCGGCGCAGCAGCGTTGGCTCGAACGCGCATCCGAACTGTTCGTTCATCATGACGCGGACCCGATCGGTGGGCAATCCGTCGCGGTAGGCGCGGTTGCTGCGCAGCGCGTCGAACACGTCGGCAATGCTCACGATCATGGTGCAGAGGTTGAGCTTGCGGGTGCCGATGTTCTCCGGGTACCCGCTGAGATCCTGCCGGAGGTGGTGTTCGAACGCCACGACCGGCGCCAGCGCGGGCATGCCGGGTGTCTTGCGGAGAATCTGTGCCCCGTCGACGACGTGCCGCTGCATGATGAGACGTTCTTCGTTCGTGAGGCTGACGGGTTTGGTGAGGATCTCGGCCGGAATGCGGGCCTTGCCGACGTCATGCATCAGGCCCGCGAGGCCGAACTCCTTGACCAGTTCGACGTTCAGGCCGAGCGATCGGGCCTGCGCCATGGTCAGGAGCGACACGTTGATCATGTGCGTGAACGTGTAGGGGTCGTGACTCTTGATGGACGTGAGTGCCATCATGGACGTGCGATCCTGGGTGACCGCGGTGGCCAGCGTGTTGATGATTTGCCGGGCCGAGTCGGGGTCGGGCTCTTCGCCGGCGACCGCCGAGTTCCACACGTGCTCGGCGGCGGAGACGGCTGCCGTATACACGTGGCGCGCTGCCGCCACCCCGAGGGTCTCGGCGTCAGGCTCTTCGGGTTCGATCAGACCCACCCCGACACCCTGGATCCCGGACGCCAGGAGCCGTTCGCCGAACGGCTGGTCGCTCCGCTCGGCGATAAGCTCCACGAGATGGCGCATGTCGTCGGGGCGCATGCCCTTCGAGAGCGAGATCTTCTCGACCTTCAGATCACGGAACTGGCGAACGAGGCCCTGGAGGTTGGCGGAGGCCCGGAGACGGGTGCGTTCGATCAGGACGTCATCGCCCAGGAACCCGATGGTGACCTGGTGGGTGTGACGCAGGTGCGTATCGAGGGCCGCCGTGAGCCCGGCGATCCCGCGCAGGGCGATGGGGTGTTCCGTTCCGTAGATGGCGCTGCTCCGGACGGCCGCAGCCATACGCCTGACGAACGTTTCGGCCTCAATGGGTTGTTCCATGTCACGCTCCTGGCCGCAAGACCGTCCGGGCGGCGCGCTTCAGCCTGAAATCCCCGTGCGCCGCAGCGTCGGCGATCGCCTGCCGCGCCTCGGGCGACTGTATGCCGGCCAGTGTCGCGATGGCCGCGCGTTTGAGGGCGCCGGTTCTGCGCCAGGCCAGCCACGACCGCGCCCGCATGCACTCAGCGATGGCCGGGACGGCGTCGGCAGAGCCAATCAGTCGCAGGGCCGACAGCGTCTGCAGGCTGAGGCCGTGTTCGTGGCCGAACGGATTCATGTCGCGCAGCGCGCCGGCCAGCAGGGTCGCCGAACTGGGGTGACGACTGGCCGCCACCGCGTCGACGGTCGCGGCGCGCGCACTCAGTGACCCCGAGCGGATCAGTGAGTTCAAGGCCTGCGCTGCCGCCGGGTCCGTGCTGCTGACCAGCCCGTAGACGGCCTCCCGCATCAGCTCCGGGCGGGGGCTGCGTGCCCACGCGTTCAGCAGCGTGATGGCGCGGTGCCCGCCCATGCGGACGAGCACGTGCACGAAGGTGCGTGCCTGGTCGGCGTCGGCGAAGGCGGCGGCCTCGATGATGGCATCGAGGGTGTGTTCGCCGAACACCACCAGCAGCGTGATCAGGCGCGAACGTCCGGTGCCAGCCGGCTGTGTCGCCAGCGTCGCGACCAGCAGCGTGGCCGTGGCCGGCCCGAGGATGCGGTAGATGCGGCCGAGGGCCTCGAAGTGCTGGTCGTCCAGTTCGCCGACGTTCTGCGCAATTTCGCGCAGGCCCGGGCAGCGCTGGATGTCGGTCAGACCAGCCGCAGCCGCAGCCGACCGTTCGGTATCCGTGCTCTTCGCCGCCAGATCGAGCGCCTCGACGACCCGGACCGCCTCCAGGGCGTCACCAGCGACGAGCAGGTCGTCGGTCAGCACGCCCAGGTCCTTGGCTGTCTCGAGCACGGCCGCGGGGTTCCGTTCGAGCGAGAACAGGTCCAGCAGAACAGTGGCCGACAGCGTGCGGATCGACTCCGGGGCGACGGAGCGCACCCATTCGTCGAGTTTCGCAGGGGCATCGAGGCGCACCCGGTTCGATCGTGCCTCGGCCTGTTCGATGCTCTCGCCGTACAGGCGCGAGACATACGCCGAGTCGGCCGGCCCTTCGAGGAACCGCTCCAGCGTCGACCAGACCGACGACACGTCGCCCCCCAGATGGCCGGCGGGTTCGGTGTTCTGATGCCGGGCCAGCCTCAGAACCCGGCCCCGCCGGTCATCGCCCGGCGTCAGCGTGTGGAGGGCCGACGCGATTCGGGCCGACGCCTTGCCTTCGGAGGCCAGGGCCGCCGCCAGCAGGTCGGCGACCTGCTGGTCGTCGAATCGTGCGCCGATCGCTTTGACGACGTCCAGGCCGAGCCCCGATTCCGCCGCATCGCCGATGGCCCGCATCAGCAGGGTTGATTCGGCCTGTGCCGCGGCCTTGGCGATGTTGGACAGGACGGTCTCGAGGTCCTTGGGCGACTGCAGCTCGACGAACGACGCCAGGCGCTGAAACGTCATCAGGACGGCGGCAGCCTGGGCGGCCTCCTTGGCCGCGCCCGCTCCCTCCTGGGCGTCGGCGGCATCCATGGCCAGCGCATGAATGGCATCAGGCGACTGGGAGATTTCAAGCAACCGGCGCTCGGCGCTGACGTCGATCGCAGCCCGGCCATCGGCCATCACGCGCACGAGCGACCGCCACGTCTGATCGCGCTCGAGCACCGACTTCTTTCCCGAGTCACGCGGCTTGTTCTTGCCCGACGTTTCCACGGTTCCGGCTGCCGCGGTGGCCAGGAGGGCCTCGTAGTCAATCTGATCGATGACCAGCCAATGGTGGCCGTACTGTTCCCAGATCCGGGCCGGTCCCCCGCGTTGGCGGGTCGCGTCCGGATCGAACGACAGCAGCATCAGGAAGTTCGACAGCGCAAGGGCCGTCGGCTGCGTGACGACGCGCAGCCGCAGGATGTCGTGGTCGTTGAGCAAGCCGCAGGCTTCCCGCACGCGCGGGTCCAACGGCAGAGGTTCGTTGTTCGCCAGAAGGGCCTCGGGCGTTGCGCCAATGACCAGGCCGTCGTGGGCGGCGACAGCCTTCAGGGTTCCCCGGCACCGTTCGACCGCGGAGACTGCGTTGGGGTGCTGGCCCGAGTACATCTGCTGGGTGCGGACGGCCACGACCAGCGCGCGGGCGAATGCGGTCACGTCGCGGACGACGGTGGCGCTGACGGGCGATGGCGACGGCTGGAGGACAGGCATACGTCAGGTGGCGGGTGCTCGCACCCCTCCCAGTAATATCGGCAGTCCGGGCCAGGACTTTGGCTATACTTCTCAGTTCATGCGTGCCGTAGACGTCATTCGCAAGAAGCGCGACGGAAAAGCCCTGGATCGTCAAGAGATTGACGGTTTCGTGGCTGGTACGACCGACGGCTCCTGGCCCGACTACCAGATTACGGCCCTGCTCATGGCTATCGTCCTCCGAGGGATGAGCGATGAAGAGACGGCGTGGCTGACCGAGGCTATGGCCAGGTCGGGATCCCGCTTCGACCTGTCGGCGCTTCACGGCGCGAAGGTCGACAAACACAGCACCGGCGGCGTGGGCGACAAGACGTCCCTGATTCTCGCCCCCCTGGCAGCCGCCTGCGGCGTGATCGTCCCGATGATGTCGGGGCGGGGGCTGGGCCACACGGGCGGCACGCTCGACAAACTCGAGGCGATCCCGGGGTTCCGCGTCGATTTTTCGGCGACCGACATCGTCAAGGCGCTTGCCGATGTCGGGTGCGTCATCGTGGGGCAGACGCGGGACGTGGCGCCGGCCGACCGGCGGCTCTACCGGCTTCGCGACGTGACGGCCACGGTGGAGAGCATTCCGCTCATCACCGCGTCCATCATGAGCAAGAAACTCGCCGAGGGGACCGACGCCCTCATCCTGGACGTCAAGGTGGGACGCGGTGCCTTCATGAAGTCGGAGGACGAGGCGAGGCAACTCGCGCGGGCGATGGTGCAGGCCGGCCACCTCGCTGGCGTGCGGACCGAGGCCTTGCTGACGCGGATGGACGCGCCGCTGGGCCGCGCGGTGGGAAACGCCATCGAGGTGATCGAAGCGATCGAGACCCTGCGCGGCCAGGGTCCCCGCGATCTGACGCTGCTCTCGGTACTGCTGGCCGCGCGCATGGTGCACGCGGCGGGGCTTGCACCTGATCACGCGGACGCGGAGCGGCAGGTGCGGGCAGCGCTGGAGAGCGGAGCCGGCCTCGATCGGTTCCGCCGGATGGTGGCCCGGCAGGGCGGCGATCCCGGCGTCGTGGATGAGCCGGCACGGTTGCCGCTCGCGGCGGGCCGCGAACTCGTTCGTGCGCCCCGTGCGGGGTACGTGACGGGGCTCGACGCGATGGCGATCGGGCGTGCGGCGGCGGCCCTGGGCGCAGGACGGGCGACGGCCGAAGACGCCGTCGACCACGGGGTCGGTGTACGCGTGCTCGTCTCGCTTGGCGCGCTCGTACGCGGGGGAGAGCCGGTGCTCGAACTGGTGCACCGCGACGGAACAGGGCTTCGCGAGGCAAGCGACCTGGCGCTGCTGGCGATCGAACTCGGGGGCGCGCCTCCCGCGCCGGTGCCGTTGCTGGTCGGCGAAGTCACGGCGTTCGGAACGGGGCAGGAATGAAGTAGGAAGTAGGAAGTAGGAAGTAGGAAGTAGGAAGTAGGAAGTAGGAGGGCACTCGCCACTGCCTACTGCCTACTGTCTACTGTCTACTGTCTACTGCCTACTCCTTCCGTGGAAGCAGTGAGGGAACGATGAAACGAACACGTGCGGGTGACCCGGTGGTGACCGACTCGGGAGCGCGACGGCTGCGGCTGATGGCGATAGGCGTGGCCATCGGTGCGCTGGCGGCGGCGTACCTGCTTCAGGGTGCGATTGGGTCCCGGGGGCAGGCCGTCTGCGGGGTGGTGTTCTTCGTGGCGGTGATCGCCGCGGCGTCGCCCGACCTGCGCACGGTCAACTGGCGTACCGTCGGCTGGGGCATGGCCATCCAGCTGGCTCTGGCCCTGTTTATCCTGAAGTTCGAAGTGGGTGGCGTGCGGCCGGGCTACGAGTTCTTCACCGTGATCGGCGCGGGCGTCAAGCGGTTCCTCGAGTTCACCAACGCCGGCTCCCAGTTCGTCTTCGGCGGCCTGGCGGACCAGACCGCGATGTCGAAGATCTTCCCGGGCGGGTTCGTCTTCGCGTTCACGGCCCTGCCGACGATCATCTTCGTGTCGTCGTTCTTCACGGTGCTGTACTACTTCGGCGTGCTCCAGTTCATCGTGCGGATCATGGCGAAGGCCATGATGGCGCTGATGCAGACGAGCGGGGCCGAGACGTTGTCCGCGGCCGCGAACGTCTTCATGGGGCAGACCGAGGCGCCCATCATCGTCAAGCCGTACGTGCCGACGATGACGCAATCCGAGCTGTTGTCGTTGATGGTCGGCGGGCTCGCGACGATTTCGGGCGGCGTGATGGCCGTCTACATTCAGCTCGGTGCGGATCCGGTGGCCATTCTGACGACGAGCGTCATGGCCGCGCCATGCGGATTGTACCTGTCCAAGATCCTCCTGCCAGAGGTGGAAGAGCCCCTGACGCGGGGGGACGTGCGGATGGTGGTGGAGCGGACGCACGCGAACGTCATCGACGCGGCATCGGCCGGCGCATCGGACGGGACCCAGCTGGCTATCAACGTGGCGGCGATGCTGATCGCCTTCCTGGCCTTCATCGCGTTCTTCGACTTCCTGCTGTCGGTGGTGCACGAGGGGCTGTCGCTGGCGACGGTGTTCGCCTGGGTGTTCTCGCCTGTCGCGGTCCTGATGGGCGTCCTGCCGGCCGACGTGCCGGCCATGGCCGACCTGCTGGGGACGAAGCTCGTGGCGAACGAGTTCGTGGCGTTCGTGAAGCTGACGAGTCAGTACAAAGACGGGCTCGACCCCCGGTCGTACAGCGTGGCGACGTTTGCGCTGACCGGTTTCGCCAACTTCTCGTCGATCGGTATCCTCCTCGGCGGGGTGGGCGGGATGGCCCCGGCGCGGCGCGGCGACATCGCCAGGCTCGGGGGACGCGCGCTGCTGGCCGGATTCCTTGCGACGCTGATCAACGCGTCGCTGGCGTCCATTCTGCTGTGAGCGGTGGATCCGGGAACAGACCGTTCCAGGAAGTGAGGCAGGACATGCACCGTAAGGGGCCAACGTTCGAAGATGTGACGGTTGCGGCGGACTGGCTGCGGGCCCGGTTGCCGCACATGCCCACGATGGCTGTCGTACTGGGCTCGGGACTGGGAGACTTCGCGAACACGGTCGCGGATGCCACCGTGATGCCATACGAGTCGATTCCGGGATGGCCGGCACCGTCCATCGTCGGGCACGCCGGCAAACTCGTCGTCGGGGCCGTGCGGGGCCAGGTCGTGGCCGTGCTGGCAGGGCGTGTCCACGTGTATGAGGGCCACAGCCTGGCGACTGTCGTCTTCGCGACGCGCGTCATGGCCTCATTGGGCGTGAAGACCCTGATTCTGACCAACGCGGCCGGCGGCGTGAAGACGTCCTTCGCGCAAGGGGCGCTGATGGTCATCGACGACCACATCAACCTGCTGGGCGACAACCCCCTGGTCGGGCCGAACGATGAGCGGTTCGGTCCGCGGTTTCCCGACATGACCGAGGTGTACTCGAGGCGGATGCGGGCCGTGGCCGACGCGGCGGCTGCCCGGGTGGGCCTGACGCTCGAGCACGGCGTCTACGCGGCGCTGCTCGGTCCCAGTTACGAGACCCCGGCCGAGATCCGCTACCTCCGGGCCATTGGCGCCGATGCAGTGGGGATGTCCACGGTGCCCGAGGCGATCGCGGCGCGGCACAGGGGGCTCGAGGTGCTGGGGATCTCGTGCATCACGAACATGGCCGCGGGGGTTCTTCCGCAACCGCTCGATCACGCGGACGTGATGGAGACGGCCCGCCGCGTCCGCCATGCGTTCATCAGCCTGCTCGAAGAAATCGTGGGGGAGGCGTAACGGTGTCTGCCATCACCGTCGGTGACCTCGTGGCGGCTGCCCGCAAGGCGCGAGAACTGGCCGTGGCGCCGTATTCGCGGTTCAAGGTGGGTGCGGCGATCGAAACTGCGGACGGGACGATCGTGACCGGCTGCAACATCGAGAACTCGACCTACGGCCTGACGATCTGCGCCGAACGTGTGGCCGTCTTCAAGGCTGTGTCGGAGGGGCACCGCGCGTTTACGCGAGTGGCGGTCGTCGCCGATACGCAGGACCCCACGCCGCCGTGCGGCCCGTGTCGCCAGATCCTCTGGGAATTCTGCGGAGATATCGAGGTCGTGCTGGCCAACCTCACGGATGAGAAGGGCACGTACAGGCTGCGCGAGTTGTTGCCGCTGCCGTTCGACGCCCGGCTGCTGGGGTAGCGCTGCGCTGAGGTACGTAGCCCCGGACCTTCCGCTTCCGTACGTAGCCCCGGACCTTCAGGTCCGGGGCCACTGCCCTTGGCCCAGTGCCCCTCCCCCTTGCCCCTTGCCCCTGTCCCATGCCCCATGCCCCATGCCCCATGCCCCCAGTCAGGTATCATTGACCGATGCTTCCCACGATTGACTGGCAGGACGGTGCGGTCGTCATGATCGATCAGCGGAAACTCCCGGCCTCCGAGGTCTGGGTGCGGTGCCGGACGGCGGCCGAGGTCGCCAAGGCGATCAAGACCATGGTGATTCGTGGCGCGCCGGCCATCGGCGTGGCGGCGGCGATGGGTGTCGCCCTTGGCATGAAGCGGAGCACCGCCACGGGGACGGCGAAGTTCGCGGCCGAGTTCCAGAAGACCTGCGATCTGCTCGCGGGGACGCGGCCGACCGCCGTCAACCTGTTCTGGGCCATCGACCGCATGAAGCGGACGTTCGGTGATGCCGTCCAGGCCGGGGCGTCCGTGGCCGAGATTCAAGCCGTGCTCGAGCGCGAGGCGCGGGCCATCGAGGCGGAGGACGTACGGAGTTGCCGCGAGATGGGGGGGCACGGGGCCACGCTGGTGCCGGACCACGCGCGTATCTTGACGCACTGCAACGCCGGGGCGCTGGCCACCGCAGGGTACGGGACGGCGCTGGGCGTTATCCGGGCCGCGGCCGAGGCCGGCAAGCGGGTGTCGGTGCTGGCCGACGAGACGCGCCCCTTCCTGCAGGGGGCGCGGCTGACGGCATGGGAACTCGTCCGCGACGGCATCGAGACGACGGTCATCACGGACAACATGGCGGGAGCCTTGATGCGTCAGGGCCTCATCGACCTCGTGGTCGTAGGGGCCGATCGGATTGCCGCCAACGGCGATGTGGCGAATAAGATCGGCACCTACTCCGTGGCCGTACTCGCCAGGGAGCACGGCATTCCGTTCTACGTAGCCGCGCCCGTCGCGACGGTCGATCTCGCGACACCGGACGGACGCGGAATTCCCATCGAAGAACGCCCGGCTCGCGAAGTGACCCACGTCGGCGGGACGCGGCTGACGCCGGACGGCGCGAAGGTCAGGAATCCTGCGTTTGACGTGACGCCGGCTGTCCTGGTGACGGCCATCGTGACCGAGCGCGGCATCTGCCGCGCCCCGTACGTCGACTCGCTCAGGGCCGTTGTGGACCAGGCGGGCTGCCGGGGCGCGTGATGCGGATGCTGGGCATTGAATCGTCGTGTGACGAAACGTCGGCGGCGGTGGTCGAGGAGACCGCCGACGCCATCCGTCCGTGGACCGTGCTGTCGAACGTGGTGGCCTCGCAGGTCGACATCCATCGCGAGTGGGGCGGCGTGGTGCCGGAGCTCGCGTCGCGGCAGCACGTGCGGGACATCTGCGGCGTGGTCGAACGGGCCCTGTCAGATGCCCGCATCGCCCCACCCGACCTCGATGCGATCGCCATCACCCAGGGCCCTGGCCTGGTGGGGTCGCTGCTCGTCGGGCTGTCTTTCGCGAAGTCGCTGGCCGCGGCGTGGAACCTGCCGCTCGTGCCGGTGCATCATCTCGCCGGCCACATCGAGTCCCTGTTTCTCCAGCACGGCCCCCTGCCTCTGCCGGCCATCGTCCTCGTGGTGTCGGGCGGGCATACCAGCTTGTACGAAGTGCGGCGGCCCGGGCACTACCACGCGATTGGGCGGACGAGAGACGACGCGGCTGGCGAAGCGTACGACAAGGTCGCCAAACTGCTCGCGCTGGGTTATCCCGGGGGACCCGTGATCGACAGGCGTGCGCACGCAGGCGACGACCGTGCCGTGACCTTTCCCGTGGCCCGCATGACGCATCCGGACCGGAACGCGCCGCTTCAGAAGGGACAATGGGACTTCAGCTTCAGCGGGCTGAAGACTTCCGTCCTGCGGTACGTGAAGGGGCGAGGCGAGGGGTGGACTCCCGGTGAGGCGGAGATCGCGGACCTCTGCGCAAGTTTCCAACGGGCGGTGGTCGGCGCCCTGCTCGACAAGACGTTCGCGGCGGCACGCTGGTATGGCGCCCGCAGTGTGGGGATTGCCGGCGGCGTGTCGGCGAACAGCCGATTGCGCGCCGATGCGGCAGCGGCCGGCGAACGGTTCGGCATTCCGGTGTTCGTGCCGGCCATCAGCCTGTCGACCGATAACGCCGCCATGATCGCCGCCGCCGGCCTCCGGCGGTACCACGAAGGCGTGCGGGCGGGAGCCGATCTCAACGCCGATCCTGCGCTGCGACTCTAGCAGGCTTCAGGCTCCGGGCTTCAGGCTCCAGGCCTTGCCCCATGCCCCCTGTCCCTTGCCCCTTGCCCCTTCCCCATGTCCCGAGCCCCAAGCCCCAGCTACAATGAGCCATGACCGTTCACACTGAATACCTGTGGTTCACGACCAGGCAGCGCCGGGAGATCACCCGCATCACCGATGAGGTGGCGGCCATCGTGGCGAGGAGCCAGGTCAAGGAAGGTATGGTGCTGGTGTCGGCCATGCACATCACGGCGTCCGTGTATGTGAACGACTGGGAAAGCGGCCTCATCCACGATATTCAGGACTGGCTGGAGAAGCTGGCACCTGCCGGCCTGGACTATCGCCACCATCGGACGGGCGAAGACAACGCGGACGCCCACCTCAAGCGGACAATCATGGGGCACCAGGTGATGCTGCCGATCACCGCGGGCGCGCTGGACCTCGGGCCGTGGGAGCAGGTGTTCTACGCCGAATTCGACGGACAGCGGCGCAAGCGGGTGGTCGTCAAGGTGATGGGTGAGGCATCGTGATGACGGGGCCGGCCGAGCCACCCGCGCAGACGGCAGGCCGTCAGTATCCCGCGCGCCCCATTGTCGGTGTCGGGGGCGTGATCCTCGTCCGGCTAAAGCCGGACGCCACGTTGGGGGAGCCGGACGCCACGTCGGGGGAGCAAGCCGATGCCCCGGCGTTCGGCGTGGTGCTGATCAGGCGGCGTTTCGAGCCGCTGGCCGGGTGCTGGAGCCTGCCGGGCGGCGGGCTGGAGGTCGGCGAGACGTTACAGGAAGGCCTGGCCCGGGAACTCCGGGAGGAGACCGGGTTGTCGGTCGAGGTGGGACCAGTTGTGGATGTGTTCGACCGCATCACCCGCGACGACCAGGGACGCGTGCGGTTCCACTACGTGCTGGTGGACTTCGTGTGCTGGCCCACAGGCGGCGTGCTGCAGGCGGGCAGTGACGTGTCCGAGGCCGTGGTGGCCGACCCTGCCGACCTCGGACGCTTTCAGCTGGCGGCCAAGACCCTCGAAGTCATCGAGCGGGCGCTGACGCCGTCTCCTGCTCGCGGGCCGCAGTCCTGAGCAGCGAGATGCCGGTGTAGATGATGACGAACGTCACCAGCCACATGACGTAGTACAGCGGCAGGCTCTTGACGACCATAAGGGCGATGGCGGACCCGAAGACGCCGCCGATCGTCATGCCGACGGTGGTTCTCAGGGAGAAGCGGCGGGCCCGGATGAACTTCATGCTCGAGATGGGCATGAGGAACGCGCAGGCGCCCATCATGATGGGAAACGCCACCCGCAGGTTCATCCCGAGCAACGCCACCAGCACCATGCAGGGCGCGTAGTACCCGATACCCAGGGGCATGATGGATCCGAGCAGGAAGCTGCCGGCCAGCGCCAGCGCCAGCTTGGCGCCGCTGACGCCGAGGACAATGCCGCTGGCCGCCGACGTCTCGATGAACCCGACCGCGCCCGTGGCCGGGACCTGAACTTCACTCCAGTTGGCGCCGGGCTCGACCAGATCGAGCGGCGTGCCCGGCTCCAGTGTGGCGACAGGAGAGGCGTCAGCCGACGCGGACAACCGTAGCACCGCGCGTTCGGCGCCCACCGCGACGGCGTCGGCCGGCATGACGTGCAGGACCTTGGCGAGCATGAAGCCCGCGGCGACCAGGAGCGCCATGCCCATGCCCACCTGGATGGCTCGCCGAGGCATCCGGGACACCACGCCGGCGCCGAACCAGGACCCGAGGACGGCAGTGGCGATCATGAGGACGAGCGTCCAGGGTTCGACCGCAATCAGCGTGATGCCGATAAACGCCTGGGTGATCGTGGGGAGCGCGTAGCCGACGTTGAGCGAGCCCGGGAGTAATTCGTCCCGGACCATCTTGCGCAGGCGGAAGTAGGTGGTGGACGTGGCGAAGCTGCCGATGCCCAGCGCGTCGAAGAAGTTGGCGAAGAAGCCGACGGCGATGCGCTCGGCGTCGGGGGCGCCGGGGTCGGGCATGTCTGTTGCCGTGCGAACCTCCCTGATCCAGAGCACGATGTAGGCCAGCGACAGAATCCCGAGTGCGATAAACAGCGCAGCAATCACGTGCAGCTCCCTCGTGTGCCCCGGTCGTTGGTTCGCAGAAACCCGGCCGCCCGCGCGAGGACCCTTGGGGCGCCCGCCGGCAGGCGTTGGTGTTTGTTGGGGGTCGAATATATCATGCAGCGAACCGTGAACGGGACCTTATGCAACCACTCGTGTTGAAGCTCGATCTGATCCAGACTCTCGCGCTGGCGTCGGTCATCCTGTTTGCCGGGTACGGGATCCGGCGGCGGATTGGCGTGCTCGACCGCTACAACATCCCGGCGCCGGTCGTCGGAGGGTTCCTGTTCGCCGGGCTGGCCCTGGTCGCCCGCCTGCAGGGCTGGGTCGCGTTCGAATTCGACACGACGCTGCAGACACCGCTGATGATCGCGTTTTTCACCACCATCGGCCTCGGAGCGAGCCTGTCGTTGTTGAAGGTGGGCGGCCCGCAGGTGATCCTGTTCTGGGTGCTCGCGAGTGTGCTGGCTGCAAGCCAGAATGCGGTGGGGCTCGGGTTGGCGAAACTGCTGGACGTCAGCCCCTTCCTCGGCCTCATCGCCGGGTCGATTACGATGACCGGCGGCCACGGCACGGGCGCAGCCTTTGGGAAGCTGATGGAGGAGCAGTACCAGGTCACCGGCGCGCTGACACTCGCGATGGCGGCCGCCACCTTCGGCCTGGTGAGCGGCGGGCTCATCGGGGGGCCGATCGGTACGCGGTTGATTCGTCGGTTCGGGCTCAAGAGTGCGGGGGCTGCCGTGGTGGCCCGCCCGGCGGACGTGGAGGCGATGGGGCTCGATTCGGAGATCGACACCGAGATGGCCGGTGAGGCGCCGAATGCCTACCGCCTGCTCAAGACGATCACCGTCATCCTCGTGGCGATGTGGGCCGGGTCGCTGCTGAGCCGCTGGCTGGGCCAGTACGTCACGCTGCCCGCCTACATCTGGGCCATGATTATCGCGGCGCTGCTGCGCAACGTGGACGAGTATGCGGGCGTTCTGAAGCTGGAGCAGCGCGTGGTCGACGACCTGGGTACGATCGCGCTGTCGTTGTTCCTGTCGATGGCGCTCATGTCGCTGAAACTGTGGGAACTGCTGGACCTGGCGATCCCCATGCTCGTCATCCTGTGCGCGCAGGTGACCATGATGGGGCTCTTCGCCTATTTCGTGACCTTCCGCGTGATGGGGCGCGACTATGATGCCGCCATCATGGCGGGAGGGCATTGTGGGTTCGGTCTCGGCGCCACGCCCAACGCCGTGGCGAACATGGAGGCGCTCGTCGAACGGTTTGGTGCCGCGCCGCGGGCATTTCTGGTCCTGCCGATGGTTGGGGCGTTTTTCATCGACTTCACCAACGCGCTGATCATCTCGGCGTACATCAACTTCGTGCATTAGCCAGGACCCCGGCCTGTTCCACCTGGAGCCGTACCATGACAGTCACGAGAGAGGCGGCGTGGGCGCTGCTGACCGAGTTCACACAGAACGAGAACCTGCTGAAACACGCCCTGGCCGTCGAGGCGGCGGTCCGCGGGTATGCGCGCCTGTACGGCGAAGATGAAGATCGGTGGGGCGTCGCGGCGCTCATTCACGACTTCGACTACGAGCGGTATCCCGACCTGGCGGACCACCCGTTCCGCGGCGCAGAAACCCTGAAGGACCGGGGATGGCCCGAGGACGTGATTCGGGCGGTGTTGTCCCACGCGGACCACACCGGGACGCCGCGCGAGACGCGCCTCGAGCACGTCCTGTTCGCCTGCGATGAGATGGCCGGATTCGTGACCGCCGCCGCGCTGGTGCGCCCATCGAAGAGCCTGCTCGATCTCGAAGCGAAGTCCGTCGTGAAGCGGATGAAAGAGAAGGCGTTCGCCCGGGCGGTCAGCCGTGATGACCTGCGGCGGGGCGCGGACGAGATCGGCCTGCCGCTCGACGAGCATGTGGGCAACGTCATCGCGTTCCTGCGGATCAAGGCGGATGAACTGGGTCTGCGGGGGACACTCTAGAGGCTAGAGGCTAGAGGCTAGAGGCTAGAGGCAGAGCCCGGAGCCCGGACCCCGGACCCCGGACCCTACTGACTACTGACTACTGACTACTGACCAGTAGTGTCCGGTTAACGCTGTCGC
>CAYJPV010000055.1:0-17891 GCA_964372095.1 uncultured Vicinamibacterales bacterium
GCCGATAGCCGATAGCCGATAGCCGATAGCCGATAGCCGATAGCCGATAGCCGAAGGTCGATGGCCGATGGCCGATAGCCGATAGCCAAGCCCCGTTGTGCGGTAGAGTAGCGCCTGAGAGGGACCGACGCTGTGCGCTATGCGAGGATGCTGACGAACGCGGTGATTGGCGGGCTTCTGCTGGCCGCGTATCTGACCATCCTCATCCTGCAGCTCAACCCGCGGGTGGGTCTGGCCGGGCTCCCCGGCCTGGCGGCGACCCTCGCCGTCTCGTACGGCCTCAACGTGGCTGCCGGCTTTTACGGGCTGATCGTCGTCCGGCAGTTGTTGTCCACCGAGTTGTTGTCGCCCGGCTGGATCAGCTTCCGCTTCCTGGTCTGGCTGTCCGCGCTCGCCACGTCGGCAGGCGCCGTCCTGATGTGGGCGAACCTGCGCGGGTTTCGTGGCGTGCTGGACCCGTCAACGGTGCGCCGGATGACCGGGGGCGCGGCCGCGCTGTCGCTGTGCGCCGCGATCTGCATCATCCTCGTGATCATCCACCGCTGGTCGGGCCGCCGGAGCACGCGGGCCGGTGCCGTCACCCTGGGCGTGACGGTCATGCTGTCCCTGGCCCTGCCCTTGATGCTGCGTGGACCCGGCGCGCCGCGGGTCCGGCCCGCCCGCGTCCCGCCGCCGGCGGCCGACGTCGCCGCGGCGTCGGGGCCCCGTGTCACGGTTTTTGCCTTCGAGGGCGCGTCACTCGACATCATCGTGCCGGCGGCGGCGCAGGGCCGGCTGCCGCACTTTGCCCGTCTGCTGGACTCGGGCGCGTCGATGCACCTGGCCACGCTGAAGCCGACCCAGCCAGGCACGGTCTGGACCGCGGCTGCCACCGGAAAGCTGCCGGAGAAGAACGGGATCCGTTCGGCCGCCACCTACTATCCGTTCGCGAGCCGGCAGGGTCTGGAGGTATTGCCCGACTTCTGCTTCTCCCACGCGCTGGTCAAGTACGGCTTCCTGCGGCAGCAGGTGCATGCGAGCGGCGATCTGGCGGCGCTGCCGTTGTGGAGCATCCTGTCCAGCCAGGGTGTCAGCGTCGGCGTGCTGAACTGGCCCGTGACGTATCCGGCGCGGCGCGTGCTGGGATACCTCGTGTCCGACCGTTTCAAGAACTGGCGCGAGTCGTCCATCGAGCTCATCGGGTCCGAAGCGATCTGGCCCCGGGAGGCGGTGACAGCCGCGGTGGCCGCCGCGCAACGGCAGGGCACAACCGAGGGCATGCCGCCGGTCCCGGATGGAGAAGCGGGAGGGCGGTTGCTGACGCCGTGTGAAGCCGACCGCACGTTCGACCGGATTGCGGCGGACCTCGACGCCCAGACGCCGGCCCGGTTCCGCGCCATCCGCTTCGAGTGCCTGGATGCGGCCGGACACTACTACCTCCGGTACGCCGTGCCGGCAGCGTTCGGCGATGTGACGGAAGACGAGTTGCATCGGTTCGGCGGCGTGCTGACGGCCCAGTACGGGGTGGCCGACGCCCTCGTCGGGCGCGAGATCGACGCGTTGCAGCCCGGCGACCTGCTGCTCGTCGTGTCGGGATTCGGGATGGATCCCATCGACCCCGGCAAACGGCTCCTGGAGCGGGCCTTCGGCAACCCGGACCTCAACGGGTCGCACGAGCGGGCTCCGTACGGTTTCATGATGGCATTCGGGTCGGACGTGCGGCCAGGCCATTACCCCCGGGCGTCGGTCGTCGATCTGGCTCCGACCGTGCTGTACTACCTGGGCCTCCCCGTGGGCCGCGACATGGACGGGTACGCGCGGACGGACCTGTTCGCGCCAGCCTTGACCGCCGCGCGCCCGATCACGCTGATTCCCAGCTACGAACGATGACCCCTGCGGGTGGATCCTGTTATACTGGCCACGCTCTTTAACCGCGGCCCTGTGAGGTCGCGAAGAGGAACCCGTGATCATCCTCCGCGCTTCGCGTATCGTGCCGGCAGTTCCCGCACGGGCTTCCATCTCCTCCCTCTTTCCACAATCGGTTTCCGACCCTTCTCTCGCGGTTGAGGGCAGGCCGCGGGTGCGGGTGCCGAGACTCTGGAGGTGCACATGCCAGTTGTCATGGACGCGGAACGAGTGGGCCGGTCGCTCACGCGGATCGCGCACGAGATCATCGAGCGGAACCGCGGCGTAGGCGACATCGCCCTGGTCGGCGTCCGGACCCGCGGTGTCCCGCTGGCGAAGCGGATTGCTGCGAGCCTGCACGAAATCACGGGGCAGGAGGTGCCGTGCGGGGCCCTCGACATTACGCTCTACCGGGACGACCTGATGCGCCATGCGGTCGGGCCCCAGCCCATCGTCCGCAGCACGGACATCCCGTTTACCATTGACGACCGTCACATCATCCTGGTGGACGACGTGCTCTATACCGGCCGGACCATCCGGGCGGCGCTGGACGCGCTCATCGACTTCGGCCGGCCCCAGACCATCCAGCTCGTGGTCATGGTGGACCGTGGCCATCGCGAGCTGCCGATCAAGGCCGACTACGTCGGGAAGAACGTGCCGACGTCCCGCCGCGAGACGGTGCAGGTAAAGCTCAAAGAAACGGATGGGGCCGACGAAGTGGCCATCGAACAGGTGTCCGAAGGAGGGCAGTCATGACCGACCGACCGACCCGCCTGCGTACGAAGGACCTGCTGGGCATCGCCGATCTGAACGCCTCGGAGATCAGTCTGATCCTGGATACGGCCGAGGCCATGCTCGAGATCGGGTCACGTTCCATCAAGAAGGTTCCCGCGCTGCGGGGCAAGACCGTCATCAACCTGTTCTACGAGCCGTCCACCCGGACGCGCACGTCGTTCGAGGTCGCCGAGAAGCGGCTCAGTGCCGACACGCTCAACCTGGCCGTGGCCCAGTCAAGCGTCGTGAAAGGCGAGACGCTGATCGACACGGCGATGAACCTCGAAGCGATGTCGCCGGACGTCATTGTCATGCGGCACTCGTCCTCCGGGGCCTGCCATCTGCTGTCGCGGGTGTGCAAGGCGGGGATTGTCAACGCCGGCGACGGCATGCACGAACACCCGACCCAGGCCCTGCTCGACGCGTTTACCATGCGCCGCCACAAGGGGCGGCTCGCCGGGTTGAAGGTGGCCATCCTCGGCGACCTGCTGCACAGCCGCGTCTTCCGGTCGAACGCCCTGCTCCTGACGAAGATGGGCGCCGAGGTGTGGGCGTGCGGACCGCCGACGCTGACGCCCCCCGGCCTCGACCGGCTCGGCGTGCGGACCACGACGGACGTGTCAGAAGCCGTGCGCGAGGCGGACGTCGTGATGATGCTGCGCGTCCAGCTCGAACGGATGCAGGGCGGGTTCTTCCCGTCGCTGCGCGAGTACTTCAATGTCTTCGGCATGACCCGGGAGCGGGCCGCGCTGGCCAAACCCGACGCGATTGTGATGCACCCCGGACCGATGAACCGGGGCGTCGAGATCGCGTCCGACGTGGCCGACGGCCCTTCGTCGGTGATCCTCGAGCAGGTCGCGAACGGCGTGGCCGTGCGCATGGCCGTGTTGTACCTGTTGGCGGGAGGAGGCGAACATGAAACGGTTGCTTAAAGGGGCGCGCCTGGTCGATCCGGCGTCCGGCATCGACGGCGTGCGGGACATCCTGATTGACGGCGAGCGCATCGCGCGGGTGGATACCCAGATTCCGCTGTCGGCGTGCGCGGATGCCGTGGTCGTTGAACTGGGGCCGGGGACGGTCGTGTGCCCGGGGTTCGTCGACATGCACGTCCACCTGCGGGAGCCCGGGTACGAGCACAAAGAGACCGTCGCGACCGGCAGCGCCGCTGCCATCGCCGGCGGGTTCACCGCTGTGGCGTGCATGCCGAACACCAGGCCGGTGAACGACAGCGCGAGCGTGACCCGCTTCATCCTGAAGCAGGCCGAGGCGGCCAACCTGGCCCGTGTCTATCCGATTGGCGCCGTCACGATCGACTCGAAAGGCGAACACCTCGCGGAGATTGCCGACCTGCGCGACGCCGGCTGCGTGGCGATCTCGGACGACGGCAAACCCGTGGCCACCGCCCTGATCATGCGGCGGGCGCTGGAGTACGCGGGCATGTTCGGCATGCCCGTCATCGACCACTGTGAAGACCGGTCACTGGCGGGGGAAGGCGTGGCGCACGAGAGTTACGTCACCGGCCAGCTCGGCTTGCGCGGCATTCCCTCGGCCGCCGAAGACGTGATGGTGGACCGCGACATCGTGCTGGCCGCGATGACCGGGTCGGCCGTCCACATCGCGCACCTGAGCACGACCGGGGCGTTGCGTTCCGTCCGGGAAGGCAAGGCCCGGGGCACCCGGGTGACCTGCGAAGTGACACCGCACCACTTCACCCTGATCGACGCGAACCTTGAAGCACCCGTCGCCTACGACACACGCCTGAAGATGAACCCGCCGCTGCGCGAAGGGCACGACCGCGACGCCCTCATCGAAGGGCTCCGCGACGGCAGCATCGACGCCATCGCGACCGACCATGCCCCGCATCACGAAGACGAGAAGAGCGTCGAGTTCGACCGGGCGCCCTTCGGCATCGTCGGTCTGGAGACGGCGGTGTCGCTGGGGCTCGACAGACTCGTGCACGCCGGCGTCGTGAGCCTGTCCCGGTTCGTCGAGCTGATGTCCACCAACCCCGCTCGCATCCTCGGTGTCCCCGGGGGGCGCCTGGCGGCCGGCGATCCGGCTGACCTCACCATTCTGGCGCCGGACCTGGCCGTGACCGTGGACGCCGGCGCGTTCGTGTCGAAGTCGCGCAACACGCCCTTCGACGGCTGGGCCCTTCGAGGCGGCGTGGCGGCCACGATCGTGGGAGGCCGCGTCCTGTTCGTCAACCCTGCGGTCACGGCCGTGGCCGGCCTGGCGAGGAGCTGACGTGGGCAGACAGGACGAGATTCGCGAAAAGGCGCTGGCCGACCTCCAGCGATTCGAGGTGCTCATGATCGACGGGCACTTCGACTACGGCAACGGCTATCACGGGCCGGTCTACCTGAATCCCCATCAGTTGTTCCGCTACCCGTCGACGATCTGGCGGTTCGCCCAGGATCTGATCGACGTCATGCCCGCCACGCTGATCGAGCAGACGGACCTGGTGGCGGGCCCGGTCACGGGCGGCGCGCTGCTCGCACACACGATTGCCGGGCTTCTGGATTCGCGGCGCGCCCTCGGGGCGCCTGCGTGCCTGTTTGCGCCGTTCGCGCCGGATCCCGAACACGGCCACGCCCTGCGGTCGTTCTACCGCGGCCAGATGCGCGGCAAGCGGGTGCTGCTGGCCGACGACGTGCGCAACACCGGGCAGACGTTCCAGCGCTGCGCCGCTCTCGTGGCGGAGGCCGGTGGCACGGTGGTGGGCACGGTGGAGATCTACGACCGGCTCGAGTCGATGGTGGACCTTTGGGTACCGAACATTGCCCTGGCCGGGTACCGGGCGCCGGAGAACTACCCGGCGGCGGACTGCCCGCTCTGCCGGGCGGGCATGGCCGTGACAACCTTCTGAGGGCTGGCGGGGACCCATAGGCAGTAGGCAGTAGGCAGTAGGCAGTAGGCAGTAGACAGTAGGAGCCGAACGCCGAACGCCGAAAGCCGCATGCGGCAGATCCCGAGGACCCAGGCTTGCGCGAACGAGTAGACCTCAAAGCCGCCCTGGATCGCCTCTACCTCGACTTCGATCGCGGTGCGCGAATCAGCGATCCCGTCGAGCGCGTCCGCCCGTACCGGGACCCGGCCGATCGCGAGATCGCAGGGTTCCTCGCGGCAGGGCTGGCGTTCGGCCGCGTGGCCAGCATCATGGCGTCCATCGAGGCCGTGCTGGCGCCGATGGGGCCCTCGCCGGCGGCGTTCGTCCGCCGCTTCGATCCCGGCAGGGACGCGCCACGCTTCGACACGTTCGTGCACCGGTGGACGAACGGGCGGGACGTGGCGGGCGTCCTGTGGATCCTGCGCCACATGCTCGAGACGTCCGGCTCGCTCGAGCAGTTCTTCCTGGATGGTGACGACAGCCGCGCCGAAGACATCGGGCCCGGCCTCGAGTCGTTCTGCGCCCGTGCGCGTGCGGTCGACCTCTCGCCGATCGACGGGGCGGTCCCCGCGTCGCCGGGCGCCCACGGCCTGTTCGCCCGCCCGTCGTCGGGCAGCGCGTGCAAGCGCCTGAACCTCTTCCTCCGCTGGATGGTTCGGCACGATGCGATCGATCTGGGAGTCTGGCCGCGTGTGTCGCGCGCGCGCCTCGTCATGCCGCTCGACGTGCACGTGGTGCGTGTCGGGCGGTGCCTCGGGCTGACCCGCCGCACGTCGCCCGGGTGGCCCATGGCCGCCGAGATCACACGCGCGTTGCGGGCCCTCGACCCGGACGACCCGGTCCGGTACGACTTCGCCCTGTGCCACGTCGGGATGCTGGGTCTCTGCGGGTTCAGGCAGGCGGCTGGGAATTCCCGTTGCCCGCTGCGCGGGGCTTGCCGGCCAGGTCTGCGTAGGCGGCGAGCGTCTCCTCCACCATCCGGTCGGCGGTGAAGTGTGCGCGGGCGCGTGCGAGCCCCGCTTCGCCCATTCGTGCCCGCCGCGCCGGGTCTTTCAGCAGCGCCAGGATGGCGTCTCCCAGTTCGGCCGGGTGTTGCGGCGGGACCACGAGTCCCGTGACGTCGTGCTCGACGGCCTCCGGGATGCCGCCAGCCGCCGTGCCCACGACGGGGCGTGAGGCCGCCATCGCGTCGAGGATGGAGGTGCCCAGGCCCTCGGTGACCGAGCACAGCACGAACACGTCGAGGCTCTTCAGCAACGCCAGTACGTCGTGGCGGAACCCGACCAGCCGGACACGCTGGTCCAGGCCCAGGTGGTGAATCTGTGCCTGCAGGGCCGACTTCAGCGGACCTTCGCCGAAAATCAGGAACACCGTGTCGGGCCACGCCCGCACGACCCGTGGTGCGGCTTCGATGAGGTACCGCTGGCCCTTGTGCGGGACGAGCGCTGCGACGTTGCCCACGACCAGTGTGCCCGTGGGCAGCCACAGTGCCTTGTGCACGTCGGCTGCCGGCATCGCGGCGACCCGTTCGACGTCGATGCCCTCGTGGACCGTGACGGCCCGATCGGCCGGGACGCCGTCGTGCAGGGCCATGTACCGGATCGCGTCCGACGAGCAGATCATCAGATCGACCTGCTTGTACTTCCAGCGTGAGAAGGCGTTTCGCTTCAGGTGAAAATCCACGCGCCGGGCGGCGACCAGCAGCGGCCGCGTGGCGGCCTTCATCGTCGACAGGGCCATGGCCGCCATCGAGACGCCGTGGGGGTCGTGGGCGTGCACGATGTCGGGCTTGAGCTCGCGAAGGATACGCGAGAACCGGAAGCCGGCGGCGAAGTCGACCTCGTTGGCCGGCGCCAGGCGAATCAGGTCGTGGCCCTCGGCGGCGCGCGTCGCCAGCGCCCCGTCAGGGTGCGCCACCAGCACGGTGCGATGTCCACGCGCACGCAGGCCAAGCACGGTCATCAGCGCCTGGTTCTGTCCGCCGCGCCATGTGCGGGCGGTGTCGACGTGAAGGGTGAACATGGTCGATGATGGTTTCGTTGCTGACAGGATACGTAGTCAGTAGTCAGTAGTCAGTAGTCAGTAGTCAGTAGTCAGGGGCAAGGGGCATAGGGGCAGGGGAGGTGGGGAGTGCGTCTGTGTTTCCCTAGCCCCTAGCCCCTAGCCCCTAGTCCCTAGTGTGTCCCCGCTGCAGTTCCCACAGCTTCACGAACTTCAGCAGCACGTAGTACGCGTTCAGCAGCGAGACGATGAGGCCGACGCGTCCGTCCCTGAATCCGGCGCGCGCCACGTAGTTGCGCAGGAACGCGGCCGCGGGGTTCAGCACCAAGTGTCGCACACCGGCACGCCGGCCGTCCTCGAACATCTGCCGGGCGGCGAGCGTCGTATACCGGTCGATCGTCTGGAGGTGGTGGGACACGTCGCGGTACGTGTAGTGGAGCAGATCGGCGCTGAGCCGGCCGACGTCGCCGCGGACGCGCACCGATTCGTGGACGTACCGGCCTTCCCATTGTCCGCGGCGCCGATCGTACAGGCGCAACTGGTAGTCCGGGTACCAGTCGGTCGATCGAACCCAGGCGCCAAGGTACCGGCTGAGTCTCGGGACGCGGTAACCGGCGCAGGCGGGCCCCGACGCCAGCAGCGTCCTGATCTCCGCGCCCAACTCGGGTGTCACCCGTTCGTCGGCATCCAGCGACAGAATCCAGTCATGCCTGGCTTCCGCGGCGGCGAAGTTCTTCTGTGCGATGTACCCCGGCCAGTCACGGACGATGACCCGATCGGTGTAGCGCTTCGCGATGGCCACCGTCTCGTCGGTGCTGTGCGAGTCGACGACGACGATTTCGTCGGCGAAGGCCACCGATTCGAGGGCTGCCGCGATGTTCGACGACTCGTTCAGCGTGATGAGGGTAACGGTAAGCCCCGGCACGGGGGAACTATAACATTCTGGGGGTTGGGGATTGGGGATTAGGGATTAGGCTGGGGTACCTAAAGAAAAGGGGACTGGGGACATCACCTGGCTTTCGCCAATCCCCAATCCCCAATCCCCAGTGCCTAGCGAATCGTGACGCCCGCGCTGCCCGCCGTCGGCGATTCCTGAACGGTTTCGAAGTCGATCAGCGACTTGTTGTAGTCGAGCGACGCAACAAGTTCCGCATACTGGGCGTCGGCCAGATCGCGCTGGGCCTGGAACACCAGGTAGTTCGTCGACAGTCCGGCAGTGAACTTCTTCTGCTCCGATTCCAGCCGGCGTTCCATGAGGCGGCGCGTGGCTGATGTGGCTTCAAGGCGTTTCCAGTTCGTGTCCACCTGGCGCGCGACGTCGCGCACCGACGTCACCACCGACAGTTCGAGTTCCTTCAGTTGCAGCAGTTGCTGGCTCTTCGTCAGGCGGGTCCGCGTGGCGTTCGCCTCCGCATTGCTGGTGCCGATTGGGTAGGACACCTGCAGCGCCACCGACCAGTTGTTGTAGTCGGGCTGGAACATCCGGCTCAGCACCGTGCCGTACCCTTCTTTGACTTCGTCGAGGATGTCCGGCGGGAACCCGCCACTGAAGTTCTTCAGGGTGCCGCCCTGACCGGTCTGCCCGTAACTCAGGACAGCGGCGAGGTCGGGAAGAGACTGGTTCTTGTAGAACGTCAGGGTCGTATCCGTCACTTCGATGTTCTTCCGGGCGGCCTTGAGGTCCGTCCGCTTCTCGAGCGCAGTATTGACAGCGGCTTCGGCGTCAACCGGGCGGCGTTCGAGCACGGCCTGATCGACCGGCTCGAGCCTGACGCTCCAGTAATCCGTCATGTCCTGCGGGAAGATGAGCGTGCGCAGGCGATCGGCCGTGCGCCCCAGCGTGCCGTCCGCGACGATGACCGATTCTTCGCGGCGGGCCACTTCAGCTTCGGCCTCGACGACGTCGATGGGCGCCATCGTGCCGACCTCGACGCGGGTCCGGTTGTTGCGGAGTGACTCACGCGCCAGGTCGAGCGACTGCTGCGCCACGCGCAGGGCCGACTGGGCGGCTTTCAGGTCCCAGTAGGCGTACTTCACGCTGCGGACCGTCGACAGCACGGTCTGCCGCAGGTCGAAGTCCGAGATCTCGCGGTTGGCCTTCGAGACGATCAGTTGCTGACGGGCCGAGTCGATTCTGAAGTCTTTCAGGAGCGGCTGCGTGAAATTGAGCCGGATATTTGCGCCCAGCGACGGGTTCGGGCTGCTGTAGACGCTGTTGCTCTCCTGGCGGTTCGTATCCCACGACACGCGGTAATTGCCGCCGCCCCAGGGCAGGAGCTGCGTCGCGTTCACCTCCGAGCTGAGCGTGTCGTTGATCACCTTGTCGTCGGCGCCGGCCAGGAAGCTGTTCACCGGGCTGTTCCGCTTCGAGGCGGTGACGGACCCACCCAGAATCGGGACCCACGCGGTCTTGGACAACGTGATGTTCACGTCCTGAACCTGCGGCGTCAGGCGCTGCACCTGCAGACCCAGGTTGTTTTCCAGCGCAAGCTGGACGGCCTGATCCAGGGTCAGTTGTTTCACCGCCCCGGCCGGAACGGCCTGCGCGGCCGCGCTGGCCTGGATGGAACTCGGCCCCTGCGCGGAAGCGGACACGGCGAGTCCAAGGACGAACACCGCGATCACGCTGCTGCACGCGGTACGAAAACGCTGTTGACGCATTGCCATCTGCTCCACTGATGACGGTCGGAAGTCCTGGCCTGGTCCGAAGGGGTCGCCGGCCAGCCGGAGAAAAGGGGCGCAGCCCCGAAAGAATAGACGAGCGGGCCGGGAAACGGGTTCAGGGAATCCGCACGGGCTTATACTAACACCCCCGGCCACTACGGCCTGCCGGCGAAGCCGTTACGGAGTTCCAATCATGCACCACGACGTGCTCGACCGTTTTCGCCACCTCGGGGCCCTCCTCGATGGCCATTTCAAACTGTCGTCCGGGCTGCACAGCTCGGCCTACCTGCAGTGCGCCCTGGTGCTCCAGCACCCGGCGGAGGCCGAGTTGCTCGGTCGTGACCTCGCCGCACGCATCGCCCACACGCGCCCGACCGTCGTCCTGTCGCCGGCGCTGGGCGGCTTGATCATCGGGCACGAGGTCGCCCGCGCCCTGGGCGTCCGGGCGATCTTCGCCGAACGTGTCGACGGTGTCCTGACGCTGCGGCGGGGCTTCGACCTGTCCGCGGCCGACCGCGTGCTCGTGGTCGAAGACGTCGTGACGACCGGCGGGTCGACGCGAGAAACCATGGACGTGGCGACGTCGCTCGGTGCGTCGGTCGTGGGCGCCGCAGCCGTCGTCAACCGCAGCGGCAAGGACAATCCCGTGGACGTGGCGTTCGCGTCCCTCGCCGCGATCACGCCGCCGACCTACCAGCCTGACGCCTGTCCCTTGTGTGCCCAGGGCATTCCGGTCGTGAAGCCCGGGTCGCGGGCGGCACGGTAGGAAGCAGGAAGCAGGCAGTAGGCAGTAGACAGTAGACAGTAGACAGTAGACCCGACCGCCCAAGCTACTTCCTACTTCCTACTTCCTACTGACTACTTCCTACTGACTGAAACCCAGCCCGACATGCGGACCTATAAGCTGATCATCGCCTACGACGGGACCAGCTACGTCGGGTGGCAACGTCAGGCCACCGGCGTGTCCATCCAGGGGCTGCTGGAAGACGCGCTGGCGCGGGTCGACGGGCGACCGGTGAGTGTCGTGGGTGCCGGGCGCACGGACGCGGGCGTGCACGCCCTCGGTCAGGTCGCCCGCGCGGTCCTTACCGCCGGGCACGAACCGGCCGTCGTGCAGCGGGCGCTGAATGCGACGCTGCCCGCCGACATCCGGATTGTCCGCGTCGACGACGTCCCCCCGACGTTCCATCCGCGGTTTGACGCCCGGTCGAAACGTTACCAGTATTGGATCTGGGAAGCGCGGGTCTTGCCGCCGACGTTGCGTTCCTGGTGCTGGCACATTCCTCGACGAATCGATGCCGATGCCATGAACGCCGCCGCCCGCCTCCTGGAGGGGCGCCACGATTGCGCTGCCTTCCGGTCCACGGGCAACGACGTCCACACCACCGTGCGCAGCATTATCCGCGCCAGTGTCTGGACGCTCGACGCGGCCTCCGCGACACCGGGCCATGCCCTCGCCGCGCGCCTGATGCCCGCCGAGGGCCGGTTCGTGGTCTTCGACGTGGAAGCGGACGGGTTCCTGCGCCACATGGTCCGGGCGTTGACGGGTACCCTCGTCGAGATTGGTGACGGCCGCCGCCCGGTTGAATCAATGCGGACCCTGCTCGACGGGGCGTCGCGCAGCCAGGCCGGCGCCACCGCCCCCGCGCACGGCCTTGTCATGGTGGGGGTCACGTATGGGGATTGGGGATTGGGGGTTGGGGATTGGGGTAAGACAGGGGATGTTCCCAATCCCTAACCCCCCGCCCCCAACCCCCAGCCCTGTGGCGCCCCGTCTGGGAACCCGTTATCATACGACCTTGCGTGTTCCAGGACCCCGGCATGTCGCGTGACGAACTCCTCGCGTCGATCCCGGCCGGATCGCCTGATGAGGCGCTGGCCCGGGCGGTAGATTTCACACGGCTCCCCGTCCACATCGCCATCATCATGGACGGCAACGGCCGCTGGGCCGCCAGGCGGCATCTGCCCCGCGTCCAGGGGCATCAGGCCGGTGTGTCGGCGGTGCGCGACGCCGTCGAAACCAGCGCCCGCCTGGGCATCGAGGTCCTCACGCTCTACGCCTTCTCCGTCGAGAACTGGAAACGGCCACGCCTCGAGATCGCCACGCTGATGGCCCTGCTGAAGCGTTACCTGCGGCTCGAGCTGAAAACGCTCGTCAAGAACAACATCCGGTTCCAGGTCATCGGCCGGATCGACGGCCTGGCCGGCGACGTGCAGAAGGAACTGCAGCGGGGCGTTGACGCCACGGCGTCCAACACCGGGCTGCAGTTCAACATCGCGCTGAACTACGGCGGCCGGGCCGAAATCGTCGACGCCGCCAGACGCCTGATCGAGGCCGGGGCCGATCCGGCCACGCTCGATGAAGCGGCGTTCGCCCAACACCTCTACACCGCCGGACAACCCGATCCGGACCTCCTGATTCGCACCAGTGGCGAGATGCGCGTCAGCAACTTCCTGCTCTGGCAGATCGCGTACGCCGAAATCTGGGTCACCGAGGTGCTGTGGCCCGACTTCAGGCGCCGCCACCTCCTCGAGGCCATCGTCGATTTCCAGAAACGTGACCGGCGATACGGGGGCGTCAAGCCCGCCGATCGCGCCCGCGTGGTGTCGTGACTCGAATTGTCAGCGGTGTCGTACTGATCGGCCTGGTCCTTGCGGCGGTCCTCTACGCCCCCGCATGGCTGTTCCTGGCCGTGGTCGGCGTCTTCCTCGTGCTCGGCTTCATCGAGTATGCGGATCTGGTGGCGAAGACCGGACTGGTCCTGCCCCGTGTTGCCGGCGCGACGGCGGCCCTGGTGGTCGGCGGGGCGGTTGCGTGGCCGGGCGTGCCGATGACGCCGGTGCTGGCGGCGGTTGTGGTGGCCATCTGCGCCGTGGCCCTCGGCGGCAGCACGCCGGCGCCACACGTGCCCGGTTCGGCGGCGGCAACCCTGTTCCCGGCGTTCTACCTCGGTGTGCCGATGGGACTCATCGCGGCCGTGCGCTCGGAATACGGAGCCCAGGCCCTGCTGTTCGTCATCCTGGCTGTGGTCGCGTCGGACACCGCCCAGTTCTTCGTCGGCAGCTGGCTCGGGAAACACCGGCTCGCCCCTGCGGTCAGCCCCAAGAAGTCTGTCGAAGGCGCACTCGGCGGTCTGGTGGCCAGCGCGGCGGTGAGTCTTGGGTTCGGGCACGTGGCCTGGCCCCAGGCCGGCCCGGTCTGGCTGCTCGGGATCGGGCTCGTGCTGGCCGGCCTCGGCATCGCCGGCGACCTGTTCGAGTCGCTGCTCAAACGGAGTGCCGGCATCAAGGACAGCTCGAACCTGATTCCCGGCCACGGCGGCATCCTCGACCGGATCGACGCCCTGCTCCTGGTCGTGCCGGGCTACTACCTGTTTCTGCGTTTCCTGAACTAGGCGACCCGTGCGAACACGCCTTGCTATCCTCGGTTCGACAGGGTCCATTGGCCGCAGCGCCCTGGCGGTCGTCGATGCGTATCCTGATCGGCTGGCGGTCGTCGGCCTCGCCGCGGGCGCCAACTCGGCGCTCCTCGCGACGCAGGTGCAGCACCACCGCCCGCAGGTCGTGGCGATGGCCACGTCCCACGCGCTCGACCAGGCGCGCCAGACGTTCGCGCCCCACCGGCCGGCACTCCTGGGTTCGGGGTCGGACGGTCTGATCGCCGTTGCCACGCATCCCGACGTCGACACGGTCCTCTGCGCCTCGTCCGGAACGGCTGCCCTCGAGGCGGTGCTCGCGGCGATCGAAGCCGGCAAGCGGATCGCCCTCGCCAACAAAGAAGTCCTCGTGATGGCCGGCGCCATCGTCACGGCGGCCGCGGCCCGCAAGCAGGTGCCGATTCTGCCCGTCGATAGCGAGCACAACGCGATCCATCAGTGCCTGCACGGGCGGAACCCGGACGAGGTGTTGCGCCTGATCCTGACAGCATCCGGAGGACCGTTCCGCGGCCATTCGGCGGCCGACCTGAAGAACGTCGGGCCTGACGACGCCCTGCAGCATCCGACGTGGCGCATGGGCCGGAAGATCACGATCGACTCGGCGACGTTGATGAACAAGGGCTTGGAAGTCATCGAGGCCCGCTGGCTGTTCGGCGTCGGGGCCGACCAGATCGACGTCGTGATTCACCCCCAGTCGGTCGTGCATTCAATGGTGGAGTTCTGCGACGGGTCGATCCTCGCGCAGCTGGGCGTGACCGACATGCGGCTGCCGATTCAGTACGCCTTCTCGTATCCGGAACGGTGGGCCGGAACGCTGCCGCGCCTCGACCTCGTCAAGGCGGCGCAGCTGGACTTCCTGAAGCCTGATCGCAAGCGGTTCCCCTGCCTCGACCTGGCGTACCGTGCCCTGCGGGACGGCCAGGGCCTGCCCGTCGTGCTGAACGCCGCCAACGAGGTGGCGGTGGCGGCGTTCCTGGCCGGCCGCCTGGGTTTCCTGGCGATTCCCGACGTGATCGAGCAGGCCATGGACGCCCACGTGCCCGGCCCCGTCGCCACGCTCGCACAGGTGCGCGCCGTGGACCGGTGGGCCCACGAGTTCGCGCAGGAACGGGTCCGAGGTTACAATTGATCGAGGATTTCCCCCTGTGACAACGATTCTGGCGTTTGTTTTCGTTCTGGGCGTTCTTGTCTTCGTGCACGAGCTGGGCCACTTCCTGATGGCCCGCTGGCTCGGCGTGCGGGTTCTGACGTTCGCGATTGGGTTCGGTCCGAAGATCGCCAAGTTCCGCCGGGGCGACACCGACTATGTGATTGGCATCCTGCCCCTGGGCGGCTACGTCAAGATGGCCGGCGAGGATCCCGAAGATTCCCGGTCCGGGGCTGCGGACGAGTTCCTGTCCCGGCCGAAGTGGGACCGGTTCCGCATCCTGATCATGGGGCCCGCGATGAACATCGTGTTCTCCGTCGTCCTGATGATCGCCGTGTTCCTGAATGGCGCTCAGGTGCCCGCGTTCGAGGACGATCCTGTGGTGGTCGGCGCGGTGACGAAGGGCGCGGCCGCCGACAAGGCGGGGATCAAACCCGGCGACCGCATCACCAAGGTCGGGACACAGGCAGTCAACGACTGGGAGCGGTTCTTCATCATCATTGGCGGGCGCGCAGGGCGCGACACCGACATCACGCTCGTGAGGGATGGCCGCGAACAGGTGCTGAAAGTCGTCCCTGATTCCCAGAGCCGGATGGAAGTGGGGGACATCGGGATCCTGCCCGCCGTGCATCCCACGATCCGTTCGGTCGAAGAGAACGGTCCGGCCTCGAAGGCAGGTGTCCTGGCTGGGGATATCGTGAAGGCCCTGAACGGCGAGACCATGATCTTCTCGGGCCAGTTGTCCGCGGCGATCCGGAAGCATCCCGAAAAACCCATCACCCTGGCCCTCGATCGGAACGGGCAGGCGATCGACATCGTCGTCACGCCAAGGCGGCAGGGCGAGATTGGGCTGATCGGTGTCCAGATCGGTGACGAGGTCCGGACCATCAAGCCCGGTCTCGTGGGCGCCGTCAAGCTGAGCCTGGAACGTAACGTCGAGTTTGCCGGCCTGATCGTCCGCACGTTGGGCGGTCTCTTCACGCGCGAGACCTCACCGAAGCAGTTGATGGGGCCCGTGGCGATCGCCCAGTTGTCGGGAGACTACGCGGCGGCCGGCTGGATCGCCCTGGCGACGTTCATGGCGACGCTGAGCCTGAACCTGGGGTTGCTGAATCTGTTGCCGATCCCCGTGCTCGACGGCGGCCACCTCTTCATCATGTCGGTCGAGGGCCTCGTGCGCCGCGACTTCAGCATGAAGGTCAAGGAGCGCATGATGATGGCCGGCTTCGCCGTACTCATGCTGCTCATGGTCACGGTCATCTACAACGACCTGGCGCGCCTGCCGTTCTTCGAGAAAATACTCCCGCACTAGCTGGGGATTGGGGATTGGGGATTGGGGATTGGGGATTAGTTCCTCCTAGCCCCTAGCCCCTAGCCCCTAGCCCCTAGCCCCTAGCCCGTGTCCCACGACCGCAGCCACCAGCCCCGCGTTCGTGTGATCCCCGGATACCACGTCGGTCGCGATTCCGTAGCCGCGCGCGGCCTGGGCGGTCACCGGGCCGACGCAGGCCACGACGGTCCCCTTGAGCAGATCCACGACGACGTCGGCTCCGTAGAGCTCCACGAATTCCCGCACGGTGGACGGATTGCCGAACGTGACCACATCGACCTGCTGTTCGAGCAGCATCTTGTGCAGGTCCGGCTCGCCGCCTTCTCCCGGGAAGATCCGTACGGTTCGGTATGCGGGGACCTCGGTGACGATGGCTCCGGCCTTCCTCAACTCGGCGGCGAGGACATCCCGCGAGCCTTCCGCCAGCGGCAGCAGAATTCGTTGTCCCTCCAGCCCTGTCCCGCCGGCGATGGCTTCAACGATTGTCTCGGGGCGGTATTCGGCCGGGGCGACATCCACGCGGATGCCGAGGGCATTAAACCGCTCGACGGCTGACTGCCCGACCGCGCAGATGCCCACGCCCTTCAACTCCCGCACGTCCCTCACACCGGCCACCAATCGCCGGAGGAAGACGTCCGTGCCCATCAGGGTCGGCAGGACGAGCCAGTTGAACGTGCCGATCTCGCGGCAGGCCAACTCGAGCGGCTTCAGGTCCGTGGCCGGCGCCATTCGGACCGTCGGCGCCTGAATGACCTGGGCGCCCTGATCTTCCAGCAGTTCGACCAGTTCCCGCGACTGTTCACGGGGCCGGGTGACGACCACACGACGCCCGAACAGCGGCCGGACGTCAAACCACCGCAGGTGCTCGCGCAGCGCCGCGACGCGTCCCACCACGAGGATGGCCGGGCTGGAGTGAACCGGCAATTGTCCGTCGCACAGCTCCGCGAGGGTTCCCGTGATCGTGCGCTGGCTGGCCAGCGTGCCGTCGACGATGAGCGCGACCGGTTCGTTGCCGGGCCGGCCGTGCGACAGGAGGGCGCGCAGTATCCCCGGCAGCTGTTTCGGGCCTGCGTAACACACCACCGTTCCGTCGAGCTTGGCCAGGCTGGCCCAATCGACGTCGGGGGGCGCGTCGTTTTCGCCCTCGTGGCCGCGGACCAGGGTCAGCGTGTCACCGCCGCCCCGGTAGGTGATCGGCACGCCGGCATAGGGCGGCACACCGACGGCCGCCGGCACGCCCGGGACGATTTCGAACGGGACGCCGTGTTCGTGCAGGAACAGCGCTTCTTCGCCGCCGTCGTCGAAGACGAACGGATCGCCCCACTTGAGGCGGGCGACCCGTTTGCCGTCGCGGTATTTCTCGAGGAGCAGGTAGGCGATGGCATCGCGGTCGTTCTTGTGCGGTGACGCGCGCCCGACGCTGATCCGTTCGGCATCGACCCGCGCGTGCCGGACCAGTGCCGCGTGGACGAGTTCGTCGTAGACCACGACGTCGGCGTGCGCCAGGCAGCGGGCGCCGCGTGCGGTCAGCAGGCCGGGGTCTCCCGGGCCTGCGCCGATGAAATGCACGATGGGACGGTTTGGCATGCGGACCTGCCCGGTTGTGGGCACGACGAGCATACCACTGGGCTGGGGGTTGGGGGTTGGGGGTTGGGGATTGGGGGACATCCCCTGTCTTTCGCCAATCCCCAATCCCCAATCCCCAATCCCTAGTCACAATGGAACGACCGGCCCCACGTCGCAAGACGTGGATTACGCTGTGAG
>CAYJPV010000056.1:0-2445 GCA_964372095.1 uncultured Vicinamibacterales bacterium
CTAGTCACAATGGAACGACCGGCCCCACGTCGCAAGACGTGGATTACGCTGTGAGCTTGCAGATCCACCACGCAGAGCCACATGCGAAGGGAGCCGGTCATGAGCAAGGTACGCTGGATGGGCTTGGATGTCCACGCCGAGACGATCGCCGTGGCCATCGCGGAGCCGGACGGAGAGGTTCGGTCTCTCGGGGTGATTCCGAATCAGCCGGACTCGATCCGACGGTTGGTGAAGAAGTTGGGGTCCGTCGAGCATTTGCGGGCGTGCTATGAGGCGGGGCCGACCGGGTACGTGGTCCATTGGCAGTTGACGAGCCTCGGGGTGGCCTGCGAGGTGGTCGCTCCCACGCTGGTGCCGGTCAAGTCTGGGGATCGGGTCAAGACGGACCGACGGGATGCGGTGAAGCTCGCGCGCTGCTACCGGGCCGGCGACTTGACGGCGGTCTGGGTGCCGGACGCCGCGCATGAGGCGCTGCGCGATCTGGTGCGTGCACGAGAGGCCGCCAAGAAAGATCAACTACGGGCGCGGCACCGACTCGGCAAGTTCCTGCTTCGCCAGGGCCGGCGACCGCCGACGGGCGTGCGGCCGTGGAGCGATCGGTATCTGACGTGGGTGCGCCAAGACGTGCACTTCACGCCGCCGGCGCAGGAGGCGACCCGCTTGGATTACCTCCACGAGGTCGAGCACATGGCCGAACGAATCGCGCGGCTCGAGCGGGCGATCCACGACGCGGCGCAGGCGGCACCGCCGGCGATGCGAGCCGTGATCGATGCCTTGCAGGCGTTGCGCGGGGTCGCCGAGATCTCGGCCGTGACCATTGTGGTCGAAGTCGGCCCCCTCACCCGGTTCGCCACAGCCCGGCAGTTGATGGGCTACAGCGGGGCCGTCCCGCGTGAGGATTCGAGCGGCACCCGCACGCGACGCGGGGCGATCACCAAGACGGGCAACGCCCACCTCCGACGCATCATTGTCGAAGCGGCGTGGGCCTACCGCTGTCGGCCCGCGGTCGGTCCCGGGTTACGGAAACGCCAGGAGGGGGTCAGCGCCGAGGTCACGGCGATCGCGTGGAAGGCCCAACACCGGCTCAGCGCGCGCTACCGCACCCTCACCGCCCGCGGGAAATGCAAGCAACAGGTGGTGACCGCGATCGGGCGCGAACTCCTCGGCTTCATCTGGGCCATCGGCCTCGCGGCAGCCGCGACGCACGCAGGACGGCGCGCCGCCTGAACGGGATCGTATGCGGGCAGACGACGACACGCAGAGGCGGCGGCGGTCGAGGGGGCCACGGAGAGGAGCATCCTCGACCGATCTATGCGACAGGCCTGCGGGCCGGACTCGCGTTCCTAGTCCGAGGCAGCTCCCGACGGATCACGATTATGCGGCTCGACCCGCGAATATCAGAGTGATCAACCGTCGCGATTGCCGCCTCGACCGCCACCGGCTCTGCGTGATCACTGAGGAATACGAAGAACGAACCACGAACACACGCGTCTCAGTTTGACAGGTCGTTCCATATCAGATCGTCGGCCCGTAATACCCCTGCTTGGTGCGGGCCAGCACGCCCGGGCGCGTGATGCGCACCACAATCCGCCGCCAGCGGCCGTCGCGTTTCGCGTTGCGCGACGAATAGCCCAGCGCGTACTGGCTGGACAGTTCTTCGGAGATCTGGCGATAGATGTCCGGCAGTTCGTCGACCACCGTGGGGAAGAACACGCGGCCACCGGTCTGCGTGGTGAGCTGGCGGAGGACGTAGTCGGCTTCGTTGTAGCCCTTCGAGGTCAGGTAGTCCTTCGACTTCAAGGCGATGGCGTAGATGGCGGTCTCCGAACGTTTGGCCTGCTCCAGGACCTCTTCGAACGACACCAGACTCGACGTGTCCTCGCCGTCCGACAACACGACAATCGCCTGGCGGCGAAGGTCTGCGGCGGCGCGGGTCTGGACCTTCTTGAGTTCTTTCAAGGCAATGTAGATGGCGTTGTAGAGCGCCGTCGAGCCGCCCGCGACGGTCGATCGGATGCCCTGTTCGAGCGTCGCCTGGTTGCCCGAGAAGGGGACGGTCACGGTCACGCGATTGTCGAAATCGATGATCTGGGCCTGGTCCTCGGGACGCAACTGGCGGAGAAAACCCGTGGCCGCGGTCTGGACCGTTGCCATCTTGTCTTCCATGCTCGCGCTGGTATCGAGCAGCAGCGAGACGGCCAGCGGCAGGTTGGTCCGCGTGAAGAACGACATGTCCTGTCGGGCGCCGTCTTCATAGATCTCGAAGTCCCCTTCGCCGAGGTCGCGCACGTAGCGTCCGGAACCGTCGGTGGCTGTCACGGTCAGGGAGACGAGGTCGACACCGCTTCGGAACGCGGGCGGCTGCGCAGCGGGGGCCTGGTTCCCCTCGTGGCGGGGCGGGGGGAGCCGCCGGGGGCCGGGGCCCCCCGCAGGATGGGGCCCCCC
>CAYJPV010000056.1:2455-9364 GCA_964372095.1 uncultured Vicinamibacterales bacterium
GGCGCCGGCTGCCCCCGGCGGGGCAGCCGCCCCCCCGTCCCGGGGGCCCCACCCACAACCCCCCCCGCGCGGCGGCCGCATGGGCGCCCGGGGCGGCGAAAGCGCGGCGACGAGTCACGGCAGCGCAGGCCCTTTCTTGGGGACCCGGACCCGTGTCCCGCGAGCCGAGAGGCCGGCAGGCCGGACCGCCACCTCGAGTTTGCTGGCGGGAATCAGCGAGTCGGGCCGGGCGTACGTGATGCGGTACTGGCTGGTCAGTTCCGCGGCCAGTTGATCGAGGGCATCGCCGAGTCCCATCGATGACAGGACGTTCTTGCGTCGCCCGCCGGTCTCGCGCGCCCCCTGGTCGAACACGATTTCGCGCTGGCGCCCTTCTTCGGTGGCGGTATCCGGCGGCACGCCCGATCCGACCGTGATGACGTGCAGGGCCGCGCCTTCATCCCGCAGGTTCTCGAGCACCCTGAGATGGGCCAGCCCGCTGAACTCCGGGCCGCCCAGCCAGATGGCTAGCACGGCGGCGCGTTCGGTCTGGCGGGTCTTGAGTCCCTTGAGGACCTCCGAGATGGCTTCGAGTACGGTGGCGCCGGACCCGGCCACGGGGAAGAGCCGCCCGACGGCTATCTGGAGGGCGTCAGCGTCACGGGTGTAGTCCTGCACCAGTGTCGGCCTGTCCGCGACTGTCGTCAGGGACACGGGTCCCGCGTCAGCCATCTTCTTGACGAACACCTCGAGCGCCCGGCGCAGGTCGTGGATGTCGTTGGTGGAGGCCTGGCTGTTATCCACCAGGATGGCCAGGTCAATCGGGTCGGTGGCCCGGCGCGCTCGAAGCACTTCCCGGGCCAGCCGGTCCTCGCGGACGATGAAGTCGCCGGGGGCGAGGTTCGTCACCGGATTTCCGGCTGCGTCGAGGACGCTGACGAAAAGATCCCGTTCCTGGGTGCGTGCGGTCTGGGCTGGCAGCGTGATCGTCGCGACGGCCGCGCAAACCACTATCAGGGCCAGCCACCACACTCCGCGGTTCTGTCGGCGTGGTGCGCGTGTCATGTCGTCTTCCTTGGTTCTGGCAGGCCTGACTGGAGTATACATCGTTTCCGCGAAACGCTTGTCAGTGTGGCACTTGGCTGCCTTGACCCTGCTTCGGGCCGCATGCTATAAACCGGGGGCTGCCACGAGGGGGGTGTCCTCCACGTGTGCCCCGCGGCAGCCCGTCTCCTCAGGTCCTGCAATCAACGGTGCACACAGCGGTGGAACAGGTTCGTACGACACGCATCAGGTATCCCCGATGGTCGATGCATACGTTCCGATACTGATCTTCATCCTGGTTGCGATCGCGTTTGGCGTCGTGACACTGATGTTGGCCAGGCTGATTGCGCCTCAACGTTTCAGCAAGGTCAAGCTGGCCCCGTACGAATGCGGGATCGAGCCGAAGACCGACGCCCGCGACCGGTACAGCATCAAGTACTACCTGGTGGCGATGCTGTTCGTGATCTTCGACGTTGAAACCGTCTTCATGTATCCGTGGGCGGTGATTCTGGACGAGCTGGCCTGGTTCGGATTGATCGAGATCCTCGTGTTCCTCTTCATCCTCGTCGTCGGGTATTTCTACGCCTGGCGTGAGGGCGCGCTCGACTGGGCGTAGGTGTGGTGATGTCCGACGACAACAAACCCGAGTCACCGCAGCCGCCAGCCCCGGCTGCGCCCGAGCCTCCGAAAGCGGCTGCGGCCAAACCCGCAGCGAAGCCGGCGGCGCCTCCCGCGCCCCTCGTGCCGACTGACCCCGCCCCGCCGGCCGACCTGGCGGTCCCGGCGTACGTCACGGCCCTGCAGGAGCGGCTGCCTGGCGCCGTTGAGCAGGTGACGTACTGGGTGGGGGACTGGTCGGTCATCGTGCCGGCGGACCGCCTGGTCGAGGCGGTGACCTTCCTCCGGGACGCACCCGAGGGGCGGTTTGACTACCTGTCGGATCTGACGGCTGCCGACTGGCCCGCGCGCGCGGATCGCCGCTTCGACGTCATCTACTGCCTGTATTCGACGCAGGCGCGGCAACGGGTGCGCGTGAAGGTCCGGGCGGCCGACGGCCAGGCCGTGCCGTCGGTGACCGGGGTCTGGACGGCGGCGAACTGGCTGGAACGCGAAGTGTTCGACATGTTCGGCATCACGTTCACGGGACACCCGGATCTGCGCCGGATTCTCATGCCGGCGGACTGGCAGGGGCATCCCCAGCGCAAGGACTACCCGCTCGAGGGGCCCGGCGAACTGCTGATGGAAAACCCCCAGGACTGGCTGAAGGCGCGGCAGACCGCTGTCGAGGCGGACATCGAGTGAACCACGGCGGCCCGCCAGGCGGGCCGCGTTCGAGTACGGCGAGACCATGCAGACAGAAGCGCCCCATCAGATGTTCGACACCGACGAGCTGGTCATCAATATGGGACCACAGCATCCCAGCACGCACGGCGTGCTGCGCCTGGTGCTGCGCCTGGATGGCGAAAAGGTCGTCGACGCCGACGTGGTGATTGGTTACCTGCACCGCGGCATCGAGAAGCTGTGCGAGAGCCGCGACTACACGCAGATCATCCTCCTGACGGACCGTATAGACTACGTGGCCGCGGCCACGAACAACCTCGGGTACGTCGAGACCGTCGAGAAGCTGTACGCCCTCGAGGTGCCGCGGCGGGCGAAGTACATCCGCACGGCCCTGTCCGAGTTGCAGCGGGTGGCGTCCCATCTCGTGTGGCTCGGCACGCACGCGATGGACATCGGCGCGGTGACGGTGTTCCTCTACTGCCTGCGCGAGCGGGAACTCGTACTCGATCTCTTCGAGGAGTACTGCGGCGCCCGCCTCACCTACAACTCGATGCGGGTCGGCGGCATGCCGGTCGACCTGCCGCCGGGCTGGGACAAGAAGGTCCTGCAGTTCTGCGATCTCCAGCTCCAGAAACTGCCCGAGTACGAGCAGTTGCTGACGAACAACCGCATCTGGATTGAGCGGACGAAAGGCGTCGGGGTGATCTCCGGGGCCGCGGCGACGTCGATCGGGCTCTGTGGGCCGCCCCTCCGGGCGTCCGGCGTGGCGCGCGACGTCCGCAAGGACGAGCCGTATGCCGCCTACGACGAGATGCAGTTCGACATCGCCGTCGGGACGAAGGGCGACACCTACGAGCGGTACCTCGTGCGCCTCGAAGAAATCCGGCAGTCGGTCCGGATTATCCGGCAGGCCATCGAGGGTATGCCCGAAGGGCCGATCATGGGCAAGGTGCCCCGCCTGATCAAGCCGCCGGCGGGTGAGACGTACCATGCGATTGAGGCCCCGAAAGGCGAGCTGGGGTACTTCATCGCCAGCGACGGCAAGTCCGTGAGCCCGTACCGGTTCCGGGTGCGGCCGCCGTCGTTCTGTAACCTCCAGGCGTTGCCGATGCTGGTTCGCGGGCATCTGGTGGCCGACGTGGTTGCGATTATCGGCACCATCGACATCGTGCTCGGCGAAGTCGATCGTTAGAGCGTCGTCAGGGTTCGGTTCATGGTTGAAACCATCATCGTCCCGCTCATCAAGATCGTGATGGTGATCGTCGCGGTCCTCGTGACGGTCATGTACATCGTGCTGCTCGAGCGCAAGGTGCAGGCCTGGGTGCAGGTGCGCCTCGGCCCGATGCGCGTGGGGTACCACGGCATCCTGCAGCCGCTGGCCGACGTGCTGAAGCTCTTCATCAAGGAAGACATCACGCCCGCCCGCGCCGACAAGTGGGTGTTCACCGCGGCGCCACTCATCGCCCTGATACCGGCGCTGATTGCCTTCGCGGTCATCCCGTTCGCGGCGGACCTGACGCTGTTCGGCGTGCCGATGACCGGGCACATCGCCGACATCAACGTCGGCCTGCTCTACATCGTGGCGGTCGGGTCGATCGGGATTTACGGCATCATCCTCGGCGGGTGGTCGTCGAACAGCAAATACCCCCTCCTGGCGAGCCTGCGGTCGTCGGCCCAGCTCATCAGCTACGAGATTGCCGTCACGATGACGCTGGTCACCGTGATCATGCTGTCGGGCACCCTCAGCATGGTGGGCATCGTGAACGCCCAGATGGAAGCGGGCTGGTGGTACGCGTTCATGCAGCCCGTGGCCTTCTTCATCTTCTTCGTGGGCGGGCTGGCCGAGACCAACCGCGCGCCGTTCGACATGCCCGAAGCCGAGCAGGAGCTGGTGGGCGGCTTCCACACCGAGTACTCGGGGATGCGCTTCGCGTTCTTCTTCCTGGCCGAGTACGCGAACATGATCGTGATTTCCTCCGTGGCGACCACCGTGTTCTTTGGCGGGTGGCTCGCCCCGTTCCCGAACGTGGGGTTCCTGTCGTTCCTGGACCTCGTCCCGGGGTGGGCGTGGTTCATGCTCAAGACGTTCCTCGTGCTCTATTTCTTCCTCTGGGTGCGCGCGACGTTGCCGCGTTACCGCTACGACCAGCTGATGCGCCTGGGCTGGAAGTGGCTGATCCCGCTGGCCATCCTGAACGTGGTGGTGACCGGCTTCCTCAAGGTCTTGGTGTAGGGAGGCGTACCGGACAGCTATGGGCGAAGCCGTTGCGTTCTACGTCGCCGCAGCGCTGATTCTCGGGTTTGCCGTGCTGGTGATCACCGCACGCAGCACCGTGCACAGCGTGATGTTCCTGGTGCTCAACTTCCTGAGCGTGGCGGGGCTCTACGTCCTGCTGAGCGCCCAGTTCCTGGCGGTCATCCAGGTGCTGGTCTACGCCGGCGGCATCGTGGTCCTCTACCTGTTCGTCGTGATGCTCGTGAACCTCAAGCACACGGCGGAAGCACACAGCGACCCCCGGCGCCTCGGGCGCCTGGGCGTGGTCCTGTCGGTGGCCGTGCTGGCCGAACTCGTCGCCATTGCCGCCTACGGCTGGTCGAAACCCGAGACGACCGGGTCGCTCCAGGCGAACAACGTCGAGCAGCTTGGCTGGGCGCTCTACACCGACTATCTCATTCCGTTCGAAGTGGCGTCGATGCTGCTGCTGGTCGCGATGATCGGCGCCATCGTGCTGGCGAAGCGGGAGCTCTGAGCCCGATGATTACCACGACCCACTACCTCGTGCTCTCGTCGGCACTCTTCATGATCGGTGCGATCGGCGTGCTCACGCGCCGGAACATCATCGTGATCCTGATGTCGATTGAACTCATGCTGAACGCGGTGAACATCAACTTCGTCGTGTTCTCGTACCAGATCCAGAACGTCGTGGGCCAGGTGTTCGCGGTGTTCGTGATCTGTGTCGCGGCGGCCGAGGCGGCCGTCGGGCTTGGCATCATCCTCGCGTTCTACCGCAACAAGGAAACCGTCAATATCGACGACATGAGCTTGATGCGGTGGTGAGTCGTATGGACCTGATCTGGCTGATTCCGATTCTGCCCGGCCTCGGGGCTGCCATCAACGGCCTCTTTGGCGTGCGCTACTTCAGCAAGCGCACGTCGGGGCTGGTGGCCTGCACCGCCATGGCCGGCGCCCTGGCCCTGGCCCTGTTCGCGTTTTTCGAACTGCTCGGCCTGCCGGCCGACCAGCGCGAACACACGGTCCGCGTGGCCTCGTGGATCTCGAACATCCCGCTGCAGTTGACGAACGGCACGGTGGGGTCGTTCTCCATCCCGTGGGGGTTCCGCCTCGATCCCCTCTCCGGGATGATGATCCTCGTGGTGGCGGGGGTCGGGTTCCTCATCCACGTGTACTCCACGGGGTACATGCACGACGAGTCCCGCGGCGCGTACGCGCGGTTCTTCGCGTACATGAACATGTTCGCCTTCTTCATGCTGATGCTCGTGCTCGGCGACAACTTCCTCGTGATGTTCGTCGGCTGGGAAGGCGTCGGCTTCTGCTCCTACCTGCTGATCGGGTACTACTACGAGAAGAAGAGCGCGTCGGACGCCGGCAAGAAGGCGTTCATCACCAACCGCATCGGGGACTGGGGGTTCATCCTCGGGATGTTCCTGGTCTACGCGACGTTCGGCACCCTCGACTTCCGCGAGGTGGCCAACGCGGCAGCCAGCCTGCCCGTCGAGACGGCCGTCTTCGGGACGGTGTCGCTCATCACGATCCTCCTGTTCATCGGCGCCACCGGAAAGTCGGCCCAGATTCCGCTGTACGTCTGGCTGCCCGATGCCATGGAGGGGCCCACGCCCGTCTCGGCGCTGATCCACGCCGCGACCATGGTGACCGCGGGCGTGTACATGGTCGGCCGCAACGCCGTGCTGTTCACGCACGCCCCGATGGTCATGGAAGTGGTGGCCATCGTCGGTGTCACGACGGCGTTCCTGGCGGCGACCATCGGCCTGGTGCAGAACGACATCAAACGCGTGCTCGCGTATTCGACCGTCTCGCAGCTGGGATACATGTTCCTCGCGATGGGCGTCGGCGCGTTCGCGGCCGGGTCGTTCCACCTCATGACGCACGCCTTCTTCAAGGCCCTGCTCTTCCTGTGCTCCGGCGCCGTCATCCACGGGATGGCCGGACAGCAGGACATGCGCCACATGGGCGGACTGCGCAAGTACCTGCCGGTGACCTTCCTCACGATGATGATTGGCACCCTGGCGATTGCCGGCATCCCGCCGCTTTCCGGGTTCTTCAGCAAGGACGAGATCCTCTACAAGACGTTCCTGCAGAACAAGGTGCTCTGGGCCGCGGCGGCGGCCACGGCGTTGATGACCGCGTTCTACATGTACCGCCTCATGTCGATGACGTTCTTCGGCACGTATCGCGGGCCGGCATGGGAACACGGGGGCGGGCACGGCCATGCCGCGGCACACGACGCGGGGCACGGTCAGGCCGTAGCCGGTCATGGTGGTCACGGCGGAGGCGGACTCAGTCCCGCCGGAGCCGGTCATGGTGGTCACGGCGGAGGCGGACTCAGTCCCGCCGGAGCCGGTCAT
>CAYJPV010000056.1:9464-16412 GCA_964372095.1 uncultured Vicinamibacterales bacterium
GGTGGTCACGGCGGAGGCGGATGGCATGGCCCGCATGAAGCGCCGAAGTCGATGACCATTCCGCTGATGACACTGGCCGCCGGCGCCATCATTGCGGGGTTCGTGGGCGTGCCCCAGGCGCTGTGGGGTAACAACGCCATCGAGCACTTCCTGGAGCCGAGTTTCACCGCGTCCGCCGCGCACGTGGCTCACGCGACGGTGCCGGCTGAAGCCGGCACCCACGAGAACGCCGTCGTGGCCAGTCATGCGTCCGCTCCAGCGGCGCACGAGGCATCAGCCCTGAGCGAGCTCCCCGCAGTCAGCGAGTCGAAGGGCACCCACGAGAGCGCCGAGGCCGGCGGACATGCTGCCGGCGAAGGCGGCCACCTCTCGTGGTGGGGCGAGATCGGCCTGATGGCCTTCTCGGTCCTGCTGGCGGTGATCGGGATCGCGACGGCATGGCGCTTCTACGTGCGCGTGCCGGAGATTTCCGAACGCCTCGCCGCCCGCTGGGCGGGCGCGCACCGGGTGCTCTCGAACAAGTACTACGTGGACGAGTTGTACGACGCCACCGTCATCAAAGGCACGATGGCCAGCGCCGCCGGCCTGTGGGTGTTCGACGCCAAAGTCGTGGACGGCGCCGTCAACGGCACGGGCTGGCTGACGATCTTCTCCTCGTGGTTCTCCCACCTCATCGACAAATACCTCGTCGACGGGCTGGTGAACTTCGTCGGCGCCGTGTTCGAGGAAGGCAGCTTCCTGTTCCGGCGCGCCCAGACCGGGCTGATTCAGAACTACGCGCTCGTGATGCTCGTCGGTGTCTTCGCATTCGTGAGTATCTACCTGTTCGTGCGGTAGACGAGTCGATCAGCAATGACTCTAACTCCAGGACTGTAGCAGTGAGCAACGCCGCCAACTTCCCGATCCTGTCCCTCGTACTGTTCACCCCGGCCGTGGGTGCCGTGCTGCTGCTCTTCATCAGCCGGCGCCAGGAGAACCTGATCCGGTGGATCGCGAACCTGTTCGCGTTCGCCGGCTTCCTGGTCTCCGTGCCGCTGTGGTTCTACTACGACCCCTCGAACCCGCAGTACCAGATGGTCGAGCGGATCCCGTGGATTCCGTCGGTCGGCGCCCAGTACTTCCTGGGGGTCGACGGGTTCTCCACGCTCATGATCCTGCTGACCACGCTCATGGGCTGCATCGCCGTGCTGTCGTCATGGACGGCGATCACCGAGCGGGTGAAGGAGTACTACGTCTTCCTGCTCGTCCTGCAGTCGGGCATGCTCGGCGCCTTCATGTCCCTCGACTTCCTGCTGTTCTTCCTGTTCTGGGAAGTCATGCTCGTGCCGATGTATTTCCTGATCGGGATCTGGGGCAGCGACCGGCGGCTCTACTCGGCCATCAAGTTCTTCCTCTACACACTGGTCGGTAGCGTGGTGATGCTGCTCGGCATCCTGGCGCTGTACTTCCACTACCACTCGGTGACGGGGGTCTACTCGTTCGACATCACCCTGTACCAGCAGATGAACGTGCCGTACGATCTGCAGTGGTGGGTGTTCCTGGCGTTCTTCCTCGGCTTCTCGATCAAAGTGCCGATGTTCCCGTTCCACACCTGGCTGCCCGACGCCCACACGGACGCGCCGACGGCCGGATCGGTCATCCTGGCGGCCGTGCTCCTGAAGATGGGCACGTACGGCTTTATCCGGTTCAGCCTGCCCATCCTGCCCGACGCCACGCGGGCCGGCGTCTGGTGGGTGGTGGGCCTCTCGCTGATCGGCATCGTATACGGCGCGCTGGTGGCGATGGCCCAGAAGGACTGGAAACGCCTGGTGGCCTACTCGAGCGTGAGCCACATGGGCATGGTCATGCTGGGCATGTTCGCCCTCAACCCGGTCGGGCTGACGGGCAGCATCATCCAGCAGATCAACCACGGCATCTCGACCGGCGGCCTCTTCCTGCTCGTGGGCGTCGTCTACGAACGCCGCCATACGCGCGAGATTTCGGAGTACGGGGGCATTTCGAAAGTCATGCCCATCTACGCCGCGATCTTCATGGTGATGACCATGTCGTCGATCGGCCTGCCGATGCTGAACGGGTTCGTGGGCGAGTTGCTGATTCTGCAGGGCATCTTCGTCGTCAACCTGTGGTGGGCCGTGATCGCGGGGAGCGGCATCGTCCTGGGCGCGGCTTACATGCTGTGGCTCTACCAGCGGACGATGTTCGGCAAGGTCGACAACCCCAAGAACGAGGGGTTGCGCGACATGAACCTGCGGGAAGTCGCGACGTTCGTGCCGCTGATCATTCTGGCGCTCTGGATCGGTATCTACCCGTCGCCGTTCCTGCGGTTCCTCGAACCCACCGTGAAAAACGTCATGGCCCGCGTCAACCCCGCGTACAACGCCGTGGCGGTGCCTGCGCCGGACTGTGGTGACAACAAGGCCACGACGGCGTTCACGCTGCCCCCGTGCGGTGATGCGGCCGCCGCGGCCGCCGAACCGAAAAAGACGTCCGCGCCCGCGCCCGGTGAACCAGCCGGCCACGCCGCCCCGACGCACCAGGTGGCTCCCAAGGACGGTGCGCCGAGCGAGACGAGCCCATCAGGAGCGCGGTGATGCCAGCCTGGTTCTCCGTCAACGACCTCTACTACATCCTGCCTGAGCTTGTGCTCACGGCCGGATCGCTGCTGCTGCTGATCGTGAACGTCCTGACGCCGCGCCGCAACCAGTGGATGCTGTCCTGGCTGGGCGTGGCCGTGCTCGGCGCCACGGCGCTCGCGATGATCCCCCTGGCCGGCGCGCCGCCGATCAGCGTGTCGAAAGGCCTCGTGGCCGTCGACGCGTTTTCGTTCTTCTTCAAGATCATCTTCCTGCTGTCGGCCGGCCTGACGCTGCTGATCTCGGTGCGGTACCTGGAGATCGAACACTCCCGGCACGGGGAATACGTATTCCTGGTGCTCGCCTCGACCCTCGGCATGATGTTCATGGCGAGCGGGACCGACCTGATCGTGCTGTTCATCGGCCTCGAGACGATGGCCATCGCCTTCTACGTCCTGGTAGGCCTGCTCAAGCCGAACCGGCGGTCGAACGAGGCCGCGGTCAAGTACTTCCTCCTCGGCACGTTCTCGCTGGCCTTGCTGCTCTACGGCATGTCCCTGATGTACGGGCTGTCGGGGACGACAAATCTCCGCAGCATCGCCATCGCCGTGGCCGACCACGGCCGGGACCCGTGGCTGGTGCTGGCGGTGATCATGGTCGTCGCCGGCGTGGGCTTCAAGATCGCCGCCGTGCCGTTCCATATGTGGGCGCCTGACGTGTACGAAGGGGCTCCCACGCCCATCACGGCGTTCCTGTCGGTCGGGTCCAAGGCCGCGTCGTTCGCGATGCTGTTCCGGATCTTCTTCGAGGGCCTGCCGTCGATGGCCGCCGACTGGACGATGTTGTTCTATGTGCTGGCCGTGCTGACAATGACGCTCGGCAACGTGACCGCGATCTCGCAGACCAACATCAAGCGGATGCTTGCGTATTCGTCCATCGCCCAGGCCGGTTACGTGCTCATCGGGGTCATCGCCGGGACGTCCCGGGGTATTGCCGCGGCGCTCATCTACCTGCTGATTTACACGTTCATGCAGATCGGCGCCTTCACCGTCGTGGTGCTGATGCGACGGGCCGACGCCATCGGCGACGAACTCAAGGACCTGAGCGGCCTGTTCCGGCGCGCCCCCGTCGCCGCCGTAGCGATGCTGCTGTTCATGCTCTCGCTGGGCGGCATCCCGCCGACCGCGGGCTTCATGGGCAAGCTGTGGATCTTCAGCGCTGCCATCGAATCGAACTACGTGTGGCTGGCCGTCATCGGCGTGCTGAACAGCGCCGTGTCCCTGTATTACTACCTGCGCGTCGTGGTCTTCATGTTCATGAAGAACGAGGCCACCGGATCCGAGCCCGTCATGTCCCCGGCCCTCGCCGCCGCGCTGACCGTGGCGATCGTCGGCACCATCCTCATCGGCGTCTACCCCAGGCCCCTCTTCGAGATTGCCGAACTGTCGGCGCGGACGCTGGGTGTCGTGGGGATCCCGGCCACGCCGTTCTAGCTGGGGATTGGGGGTTGGGGATTGGGGATTGGCGGACAGACCAAGACCTGGACTGGCGGGCCCGACTGGTGAGCACCAGTCGGGCCCGTGGTCGTTGTGGGGTCGGACAATGATACCGAGCTTGGGACATCCTCTGTCTTGCGCCAACCCCCAATCCCTAACCCCTAATCCCTAGCCGAAGAGCCCCCGTCCCCCGGTAATCCGGCCCCGGCACTGCGGGCTGCCGCAGGAGCAGTCGAACGGAATCATCCGATCGTCGTAACACGCACCGTAGTCGAGCGTCAGTTCTTCGCCCGCGTCGACGGTGCGCAGCGCCACCACGTTGAGGCCCCGGAAGGCGGTGTTGGGCGAGCAGGAGTGGTTCTGGGGGGCCCACGACGCCGGGTCGAGATCCCACAACACGTAGACCTCGGGTCCGACGGGGTACGCGTAGCGGTAGAACGTCTCGCGGTCTGCCTCGCTCCAGGTCCGTTCCACGTGCGACCGCGTGACGATACGTTGGGGGCGTTCTTCGCCGCGGAAGACGATGTCGTCGGCGCGCAAGGGGCGCGTGGCGACCATCCCGTAGCCGCCATTCAGGGCCTTGACCGTGTAGGGTGCCTGTCGGCGGGCGTGGCGGGCGATGCCTTCATCGATGATGGCACGGAGGAAACCTGGCTGGCCGATGCCCTCGTACTCCAGGATGTAGTCGGCCGAACCCTGGTACCCCTGGGGATAGAAGACGGAACAGGCGAAGTTCACCTCGAGGAAGTAGATGCGCCCGGAAGCATCCACCCGGAAGTCCAGGCGCGCATAGCCCTCTCCCGCGAACGACCTGAAGACGGTCGCGGCCGCATCCATGAGGCGCGAGGCCAGGCCGGCGTCGGTGCAGGGCACGTTGCACTCGGGGTGGAACTGCGTGACCTTGAGGGCGTAGGTCTTGAAGCCCTGCCCGGCAGGGAAGACGAACTCGAGCGGCGTGAACACGGATGGTCCAGCCGCCGGGTCCGGCCGCGCGCACACCAGCACGGTGAATTCACGCCCCTCGACGTACTCCTCGATGAGCACCCGCCCGTACTCCTGCGTCACGAGGGCCACCTGTCGCGCCAGGTCGGTTTCGTTCAGGCACAGCGAACCCTCGTCGATTCCGATACTGTCACCGTAGGCCGCCGGCTTCACGAACATCGGAAACCGCAGCGCCGCGATCGCCTCCTGCACACCCCGCCCGTCGACCGCCACCACGCCGGCCGGACCGGTCACGCCGCTCGACCGGGCTGCCACTTTCATGAGGTCCTTCGGCGGGTCGTACAGCGCGCTCGTCGGCCCCGTGAACGGGACACTGAAGTACTCGAGCGCGTGGATCACGTCGATCGACGGAACGTCCGAATCGCGATAGCCCTCACACAGGTTGACGAAGACGTCGAAGCCCTGCCGGACCAGCGCCTGAATCTGCGAGAACGTCGAGACCTTCCTGACGAACTCGTGATGGAACTCGTGCCCGGGGAGCAGCGCGGCGAGATTGCGCGGCGGATCGTAGTGCTGGTAGTCGCAGGCCGACCCGTCGTAGGACGGCTGGAGGACGCAGATCTTCATACTGTGGGTCCGGACGGTGAGGCGGCAGACTGCGGCCGGCTGAAGCCGGCCTCCACGGAGTATGCGGCCTCCACCGACGAGGAATCGACGTGACGGTCGAACGCGTCGCGCAGAATCTGGGTGAGCAGATCGTGCACGGGCACGCGGGCAAGGAAGAGCAGTTCACCGACCGACGTCTCGCGGTCGCCCGAGAGTCCGCAGTTCGAGTTCACCTCGAGCACGCGCAACTCGCCCACATGCGAGTCCAGCCGGATGTCGACACGGCCGTAACCCGTGCCTTCCACCGCGACGAACGCCCGTTCCGCCAGGTCCGCCAGGGCGGGTCCGTACGCCGGCGGAGCCAGGCTGTACCGATAGAACGGCTCGGACGGAGACAGGCGCGACTCCTCGGTGTACAACGACCAGTACCGGTCGTAGCTCAGGAACCGTTCATGCGGAGGCAGATCGGAATGGAAGACCCGTTCCGCCGGCGGATACGCCCGCACGCCCCGTGGCGCCGACCGGTCGGCCACAACAAGCACCGTGAACTCAGGGCCCTCGATGAACCGCTCCACGAACAGCCCGGATCGCCTGTAGAACGGCGCGTCTTCGCCGCTCATGAGGCAGGCGATTCTGGCTTCCGCTTCGTCCCGACTCGTGATGCGTGAGGTCAGCGCGATGCCGCCGGAGCCCGCCGAGACCTCAGGCTTGATAAACGCGGGGAACCCCACCTCGCGCTCGATAAATGCGAGGTCTGCGGGCAGTTCAGCGAGCCGCATGAACGGAGCCGTCGCCACACCACGCTCGACGAGGCGGGCCTTCATTGGCGTCTTGTAGGTGGTCAGATCGTAGAAGACCGACGCGCTGCCCGTGAACGGCACCCGCGCGTCTTCGAGTGCCCGCACGACCGAGACGCCAGGCGAGCCGTCCAGTTCGTTCCCGTCGCACAGGTTGAACACGACACCGGGCGAGTCCCGATGGGCCGCCCGGAAGGCCTCGATGGTCGACCCGGCGTTGGGCAGGGTGACGGGCACCCACTGCCACGTAAGACCGATCGTTTCGAACCAGCCCTGCACTTCCATCCGGAACGCCGGCACGTCGTACTCGGGGCTCTCGAGTACGCCGTTCTTGTCGTAGTAGGGCACGAACAGCCAGACGTGAGGCCGCCACGCTCGCCACCGTGCCTCTCGGTCAGTTGTCATGTGTCACGCAGACTGAATCCGCATCGGGCCGCCATGTGCGAATCACACATCGTAACGTTCAGTGGGGGCCCAGACAAGAAGCAAGAAGCAAGAAGTAGGAAGTAGGAAGTAGGAAGTAGGAAGTAGGAA
>CAYJPV010000057.1:0-15318 GCA_964372095.1 uncultured Vicinamibacterales bacterium
GATCCGGCACGCCCGCCTCCAACCGCACCACGCTGCACGATGCGCTGCTCAACTCGTCGATCGATCTCGGCGCGGGCGGCCCGGACAATACGTTCGGCTCCGGCCGTATCGACACCGTCGCCGCAGCCCCGCTCGCCGGCTGCACCGACACCGACGGCGACGGCTACCCTAATGGACTCGAGACGTCGCTCGGCGAGAACTCCGCCGTCTACTGCGCCACGATGCGCGCCGACGTCAACGGCGACGGGAGGGTGAACATCCTCGACCTGTCGAACGAAGCGCTGTACTACAACAAGCTGGTGCCGGTGGCGCCGCCGCGCTACGACCAGAACAGCAACGGGACGATCAACATCCTCGACCTGTCGATGACGGCGCTCTGGTACAACCAGTTCGTGTCGGTCTGCCCGTGACGCGCGGGCGGAGTCCGCGTGCAGGCAAGCGCTACGCACCCGGCAGCCGACTGTCTCGGTGGCCATCCAAGCTCTTCCCGGAGAGCGCGAAGGCCGGCGCAATCGAGTTCACCGTCCCGGGTATCTTGACTTAAGCTCGCTAACTGCTGTCCGACAGACGTTGCTCGAGGTTCGGGCTTCCGGCGAAGGCGCCCGTCTTCGCCCGCTGGTTGGACAATGCCAGCTCCTGAACGTTAGCGCCGCCGCCGGCGCCCCATGTCGACGTGTAATGGCCCCAAACGGCTCACGTTGTAGTTCGGGAAGCTCTGAATGCACGCTGGCCTGTAGCGCCACGCCTCGCACAAGGCATCCGGGCGGCCGTACCACTTAGGGAATGGCATGACAACGCGACAATTCGAAGTATCGCCTGGGCATGCCGTCGGCGGGATACTGTTGCGCCGGTTCGGCCCAGTGTCCGCGCAGTTGGTTGACAATTTCTTGACGGAATCATCGCGGATCAGGCGTGAGTACGGCCCTATGCTGGTTTGAAGAGTGCCCGCAACGTACTCTGGGCTGTGCTTATGTCCAGGTACAAATGCCAGTGAGTGCTCAGGTACGGATCCCTTGCCTGGACGGTCTTATGAAGTGTTCCTCGGTCTTTCGAACGGCAATCGCCTCTGCGGACGGCTCGACCGGAAGGGTCGCATGACGATGAGGCTCCGGTTCCTCGCTCGACTGTGGCGTCGCCTTGAATCGTGCGACTCGGCCGATGACACCAGGCGCACGCCGTCGGCGCGGGTGCGCCGTTTCACGATGCTCGCTCCATTGTGCGCGCTCGCACTCGCATTTTCCGTCGTCGGCTACTTCCCGAGATCGGCCGCGGCCGACAGCACCGTAACATGGGAGAAGAGCCCGGCGGTCGCGCAGGTCATCGCCTGCGATCCGGCGTCGCCTGACTGCCCCGACCAGCCTGTGGACCTCGGCGGCGGTGTGTGGGAGGGCGGCATCGTCCTGACGGAGATCATGAACAACCAGGGCGACCCGCACGGCTTCGGCGGGTACCAACTCCACGTCATCTACGATCCGTTCGTCTTTCAAGACGCGCAGATCGTCGATGCGGGAGCGATCGACGCCGGCGGGGTCCGCACAACGTCGTGCGCGCCGCAGTTCGTTGCCCCCGGAAACGTCGGCATTGTGTGCACCTCGACCGGCCCGTTCGGCGTCGGCGCGACCTGGTCAGGACCAATGGTGGTCGCGTATGTCACGCTGAAACTCCAGCCGGGCGTGTTCAATACGATTCAGAGTGGGCCCGACGGGGGCATTCTGACGACGGTGTACGACAGCGTACGCCTCACAAATACATGCGGCCAGCCGCTCAACGATGGCACGTACCAACCAGTGCCAGGCCAGATCGAATGCCAGGGCAACCTGTTGCCAGGCCTGGGCGCGAGCGGCACTGTCCTGGAGCCGGGGCACAGCGATATCACCATCGTTCGTCCGCCCGCCACCCCAACGCCCACGGGGACGCACACCGCGACGGCAACGCCGACCGCTACCGCGACGAACACTCCCTTGCCGCTGACCCCGACGAACACGCCCGTCACGCCGACGTCCACCGGCACGCCGGCGACGCCGACGTCGACACGCACGCCCGTCACGCCGACATCCACACGTACGCCGGGCACGCCGACATCCACGGGTACGCCGGGCACCTCGACGCCGGCCGTCACGTCGACGCCGCCCACGGCGACAAAGACACCCGGTCCCTGCGCCTACGATCACGACCACTGGCGCGATCACCCGGACGAGTGGCCCACCGACCACCTCCACATCGGCGACGACGACTACAGCAAGAGCGAGCTGCTGGCGTTGCTCAGGGCCGACGCGTCTGGTGATCCCAGCATCGCGCTCGCCCAGGAACTCATCGCCGCCAAGCTCAACGAGGCGGCTGGACGCACAGGAGCGCCCGCCGACGTTGTCGCCCTCGGCGACACTCTGCTCGCGGAGGCAGGCGGCAAGGCGCCGCAGCACCAGGCCCCCTCCGGCTACCGCGGCCAGGGCATGCTCTGGGCGGCCGCGAGCCTCGCCAGCCACGAGCACGACGACGACTGCGAGTCCACCGATAGTCCGGAGAGCCGGTCGCCGACCGCGGTCAGCACGGTCCTCGGCAGCACGCGGAGAAACTTGCCCAATGGCCTCCCCAGCACCGGAGAGCGCAGCCCGTTCGGTTCAAACCCTGAGGGGTGGATCATCACGGCGATGAGCATCGTGATCGTCAGCCTGCTCGTTGTTCTCGCGCGACAGGCGCTGATTCGCGAGGACGACTGACGGCGGCGCGTCGACGCGTGGCGCGACTGAGCGCGCCGTCTGCGCCAGCCTGGAGAGCCGTTGAGACAGGTGGATGTCCCGGCAAATCGATGCGTGACGGCGTGCGCGGCGTCTCTGCGCGCCGAGGGCCGCTACTCCGCCGACAGCACCGTGACGTCGACGACGACTGGCGTATTCGGCGGCACGAGTTGGTAGAGGCCCGACGCGCCGCCGAACCCCGCGCTCCCGAAGGCGAGTTCCGCCGCCACAAACAGCCGCCGCGAGCCGCCGATGCGCATCGTCGCGATGCCTTTGTCCATGCCTGCGATGACCTGGCCTGCGCCGAGCTTGAACGTGAACGGCGCATCCTTCGTCCCGCCGGCCTTCACTTCCCGCGCGTAGATCGAGTAGTAGACGCTCACGCTCTGGCCCGCTACGAGCGCCGCGCCGGTACCGGCCTTCGTATCGATATACGTCAGTCCGTCCTGCAGCGCCTGGGGCGTGCCGGTGACGGTGGGCTCTCGTTCGGCGGTGGCCACGCCGGTGACCGTCGGCGTCTCGGCCGGCTTCTTCGACCCGCCCGAGCATGCCAGCGCGGCTGCCGGAATCGCGGCGAGGGACAGTGTGAGCAGGACGCGAAGGATCACGATGTCAAACTCCAGGGGCTGTGCATGGCTGCGATGATGACGGCACCGCGACATCATAACCGGCGTCGCGCGTTCTGCGCCCGGCGTCCGGCCGCAGACGGCCCGCCTCGCGATCGCGGCGGCGCGACGCTATGCTACCATCTCGGGCACGCGGCGTGGAGCTTGCGGGCCGGATGAGAAGGGGACGTGGTGCGATGAGGGCTCTCACATGGGCGGCCGCCTGCGCCGCGATGTTGACGGTGGCGGCGTGCGGCGGCTCCGGGTCGTCGAAGACCGCGACCCCAAACCCGACTGGATCGCCGCAGTCGACGCAGAGCGCCGCCGCAGCGACGCCGCCGGCCGCGTATGCCACCATCACCGTTCAGGGAACCGCCCTGCCGGTGACTCCTATTAGCGATGCCCAGAAGACGGCCGTCGCGCTCGGCAGGGCGGTGACGTTCTCCGAGTACAAGGATCCGAACGGCCGCTACGTCGTCGGCCTGCCGGATGGATGGTCGATCTCCAAGAGCACGACCGGCGTCAGCGCCGCGCTCGCCGGCGCGCCTGCCACCGCCCAGATCGGCGTGTTCTACATTGCGGGCAGCACGGTCGACCGGCTCATGCGGGCCGATAAGTCACTGCAGCTCCAGATCGGCGAGGGCGACATGCCGCTCGATGCCACGGGCGAGGTGCAGGTCGCCGGTATCACCGCGAAGGAGATCGCCTGGCAGGGCTTCAACGACGGTGCCGTTCACCAGCACTGGTTCATCTACTTCGAGTCCCACGGGGCCGCCTGGCGCCTCGTCCTGACCACGTTCCCGAACGCCAACGTCGACGATATGCAAGCCATCTTCCAGCGCATGCTCGATTCGTTCCGGCCGCTCGAAGCCCCGTGACGGCGACCCGCGCGAGAAGGGCGCACCACGAACAAGGAGACCGCTGAATGGGCCGGAAACTACCCCTGGCTGCCCTGTGCGCTGTGATCCTGATCCCGGCGCTGGCACTCGGCTGCAGCAACGGCGGCGAGAAACCGGCGGCGACCGGCACGGCCGGCACGGCCGGCACGGCCGGGTCGGGTAGCGCCGTACCGGCAGCGCCCACGAACACCCCGGTGCAACTCGGTCCCGCCGACCAGACCGTGGTGGCCGCGGGCGGGCAGGTGCCGCTGGTTCCGTACACCGACCCGAACAATCGGTTCACGGCGAAGCTGCCGCAGGGCTGGAGGCTCCAGGAGCTGCAGAACGCGGTGCAGGCCACCCAGCCGGCGGCCGACGTCTCGGCCACCCTTGCGGTGTCCTGCGGGCCCGGCATCTCCGTCGCCGAGCTCGTCCAGCAGGACAAGAACATCGGACAGAACATCGGTACCGGCTGGCCGGACATGACGAAGGCGAAGCCGACGCAGGTCGCCGGCGTTCCCGCCCAGGTGGTGGACTGGGCCAGCAACCTCGCGGGCACGGCGATCGAGCACGTGACTGTCTATTTCGAAGGGAAGGGCTGCGCCTGGAAGATCCAGCTCAATACCTTCCCGGGCACGGACATTGAGCAGCTCCGGCCCGTATTCGATGGAACGGTCGGTTCCTTCACATTTCTGTGATGGTTCGACCCCCGTTCGCAACGCCCGCGACGCATCGACGGGTCAATTTCGGGGGTTGACATCTTGTACGGGATGTGGCGTAATACGCGCGTAACGAACACCGCCAAGGTTCCCCCGCCTTAGGTTTGTATCTAACTAGCATCGAGAGAACGCGTCGCGCCCTCTGAGCGCGTCCGCCGTATCGCTTTCGTATCGGCGCGCCCGCCGCGCTAATTTGCTGGTGAAGGAGGTGGACGAGCGGCAGCAATCCGAAGAAACATGTGGATATCTCTGACGTTCATCAGGGAGGAGCTCAACACTTCATGAAGACAAGAATTCTTGCGGCGGTCGCGTTGTTCGCGGCAGTCGCGATCTTTGGAGGGACCTTCGGTTCCGGCACGGCCCTGGCGGCATGTCCGGCGCCCGGAACGCCCGCCGCCTGCGCGGGCGACCACTCGTGGTCCGTTGCTCTGTCGTCCTACGCCACGGACACGGCGACCAACGTCGACGTCACGCTGGCGCTCGGCAAGAGCACCGCGCCGACGTCGCCGTTCCCGACGGCGTTCTTCAACGAGGCGACGACGAGCTACACGGGAATCGTCGCCGCCACGCTGCTACCGGTGAACTACGGTTCGCAGATCGGCAGCATCGAATTTGACATCCAGACCAGCAACAACGCCACGCTCCTCGCGAGCAACAACATCAACTTGACCACCGGCCAGCCGCCGCGCTGCGGCGAAGCGGGGACGGATCACGTGAGCATCACGGCGGTCACGACTCCGATCTTCGCGGCGAACAAGAGTGCCGCGGCCACGACGGTCTCGAGCGCTCCGAACCCGGCCCGGAGTCCATACACGTTTGACCAGGAAGAAGACCTGGCGGCCGGCGGCGTGCCGCTGGGCGTCACGCAGCAGCTCGACTGGTACCCGAACCTGCTCCTGCAGCTCGGCGCTCCGGACTCCATCGTCGTTTCTCGCGGCTACGCCATTGCCAAGGTCACGCCGCAGACCCAGACAACCGTCTCGTTCCTGAACCTCAGCCTCAGCACGGGCAACAAGCAGGTGACGGTGCTGGGCAACCCGATCGCGGAGTTCAGCGCGCGAGGCCAGGCGGTCTCTACCTGCCCGCCCTTCCAGTCCGTCGTTCACACCCAGGGCAATGGCTCGACCAACCTCTGGGACTGCTCGTCTGACTACTTCGGCGCTCCGGTTGCCGGGTGCGCCGGGACGCTGGCGGGCACGGGCATGGCGGATGAACTGAAGACGTCTGCCATCGCGGCCACCTACGACTACGAGATCGCGATCTCGACCGGCCTGAACCTGGACGGCGACGCCGCTCCGAGCGGTGCGGCCCTCTGGAACGCATGGGACAACTGCACGGTTGACGCCAACTCGACGCAGGCTGACCCCAACAGCAACGGCATCGGCACCGCCTGCAAGGGCGGCGGCGCCGTGTGGACGAACCTCACCGCCGGCGCCACGACGAACGCCGGCTTCACGTGCGACGGCTCCGACGCTGATCACACCGCGGTCTCCTTCGTTGGCGGCGGTCCTGCCTACGTCTTCGCGAAGTGCCAGGACGCGGACCAGGACGGCGTGCTCAACTCGATTGACAACTGCCCCTTGACCTTGAACGCGGATCAGGTCTCCTCCCTCAAGGACGGCATCGGCGATGCTTGCCGCCCGGCGATGGCGTTCCTGACCCTCCCACCGACCAATGGTGTGACCAGTCCCGAAGGCGTGCCCGGCACCGGCGTCGGTTACCCGACGGAGACCGTGGCACAGGACTTCTGTAACCAGGAGCAGGCCATCGGTGGCGCGGGCGCGCTCGCCGCGTACTGCGTGACAGCGACGATGGCGATTCCGTTCGTCGACTCCAACGCCAATGCGCAGCCCGACTTCCTGCAGGAGTACACGACTCCGGGCACTATCACCCGCCACTGCCTGCAGGACCACAAGCAGGACTCGAACTTCGACGGGTACAGCGACTCTGACCAGGGCACGCCGGCGAGCCTTGGCGCGCTCTGCCCGACTTTGTACCCGGCGGCTCCGGCGGACCCGCTCGGTTTCAAAAACCCGTATCCGTCGAGTGGCTCACTCGGCACGAACACCCAGATTAGCGCCTGCCTCGGCCGCAACAAGAACGGCGCGGGCGCGGTGGCGACGGGCTACAAGATCGCGAAGGCCGACGTCAACGCTAACGGCATCGTGAACATTCTTGACCTGTCGGCAGTGGCTGCGCCTGGAACGTACCTCGCGTCGAACTACGGCCTCGACTCCGGCGACAGGCGATGGGAGATGGACCAGAACATGAACGGGGTGATCAACATCCTGGACCTGTCTCAGATGGCCAACCCCTCCGTCTACCTGAAGTCGGTTCCGGCCTGCTAGACGGCCACGCAGATTCCAGACCGGGGGGCGGAACGCCCGCCCCCCGGTCCTGTCTGAAAAATGAGGGCGAAGGAGGTGAGCGAGAGAGACAAGTGACCCACGAAATCTTGGAGTGAATAGTCCAAGCAGCGTCCGCGTTCGGACGCTCCGCCTGACCCCCGTCCGGGCGGCACAAGACATGTCCCCGCCGCTAGTGGAGGTCAATCTCTTCATAATGAATCGCACGCGATTGCTTGGGGCACTTGCGTTGGCGGTTGCGCTCGTACTGGGAGCCATTTCCTACAATGGCAACTCAGCACAGGCCGCACCCGGCATCGTCGGCCCAGACATCAGTTCGACCGCACCGTTCACGCCGATCGTCGGCGTTCCGTTCAACGTGCTCGTTGAGACGACCGGCACGACCCCGAACCCGTACGCGGGCTATGCCATCGGCATGGTCTACGGGAACACGTCGCTGACGGCGAACGGCGTCACGGACCTCAGCACGGGCACCCTCTGGGCGTCGACGCTGATTCCGGCGCCGCCGAACCTCACCGACAACTTCGGTGGCTTGCTTACGGCGCCGCAGATGGCCGTCACGTACGCCGTCACCTCGCTCGTCGGTGGCACCTCGGCCGTTGGCCCGCTGGCCAACGTCAACTTCACGGGTGTTGCCCCGGGCGTGACCGCGCTGCACAAGACGACGTTCGTCGACTTCGGCAACGACACGCTCTTCGGCTCCTTCGGCACGTACACGATTGACGCTGGTGCAAGCGCGCCCCAGCTCAGCAACTACCTGTGCGGCAGCGTGCCGACCAGCGGTCCGCCGACCGGCACCGGCGCTTGTGGTCCTCTGCCGGTCTCCGGCTCGACCGCGGCCGACAACGTCCTGATCATCCAAATGCCGGCTCCGACGCTCACGATGAGCAAGACCGCTGACGCGGTTTCGGTCGTTGCCGGTGGCCAGGCGTTCAACTACACGCTGACCGTCGGTAACTCGGCATTGTCCCTCGTTCCGGCGACGAGCGTGTCCGTTGTTGACACGCTGCCGGCCGAGATTCCGGTCGCTAACGTTACGCTGCCCGCGGGCTGCACGAACCTCCTGCAGGTCGTCACCTGCACGGCCGCTTCGATCGCTCCCGGCACCAGCGTCTCCTTCGTCCTGGCCGTTTCGGCGACCGACCCGAACGCGGGCGGCAGCAGCCCGAGCAACTGTGCGACGGCATCGGACGTCCAGGGTCTCGTTTCCCCGGACAGCACGCCGGTAACGTCGTGCGTCGTGGTCCAGATCATCCCGCCGGCGGTGGCTTGGAGTAAGGACCCGACGGTCTTCAACGACTTCATTGCCTCCGGCAATGGGGCGTTCACGTTCCAGGAAATCATGACGAACCAGGGCGACCCGAACGGTCTCGGTGGTTTCTCGTTCGACATCCACTACGACCCGACGATCTTCGCCCAGCCGACCATTGACATGAGCCCGGCGATCGCGCTCTTCCTCGCCGGTGGTTCGCCGGCGGTCCCGGCGCGCTCGCGCGTCCTCATCTGCACGCCCAGCATCGTCGCGATCGGTCTTGTGCACGAAGCGTGCGTCAGCACCGGTACGTTCGGTCAGGGCCCGATGTGGGTCGGTGCGCAGGTCATGGCTAACGTGACGATGACTCCGCTGGAGATCGTTACGGAGCAGGTCCGCCCGAACAAGGAGAACGGTATTGTCACACCGGTCAAGGACACGAACGTTGTCGTGACCAACACCTGTGGCCAGCCGCTCAACGATGGCACGATCCAGCCGGTCCCCGGCCAGCCCGAGTGCCAGGGCCTTCCGCTTCAGGGCGTCGGCCCCGGCGGTGCGCTCACCGACTCGATGGTCACGGCCACCATTCGCCGCCTTGAGGGCGACATCACCAAGGACTGCTCCGTCAGCCTGGCTGACATGCAGCTCGAGGCGAGCAAGTTCGGCATGAGCGTGGGCAACCTGCTCTACAACTTGTTCTACGATGTCAACTCACCGCTCCAGCACGGCGATGGCGAGATCGACATCAACGACATCCAGTTCGTGTACGGCCGCTTCGGCAGCACGTGCGCGGTTCCGATTCCGGCGCAGCCGGCGCAGGCGCTTCCGTAGCGGAAACGCTCGATCGGGTATGATGTCGTAGATTGACATCGGTCATTTGGGGGGGAGCGCAGTCGATAGATTCGGCTGCGCTCCTCCTCGTTCCTACGGCCGGGGCCGAAATGAAGGCTCCGGGCGGACGTTTGCTAGATATGGGTAACCGGCGCACTTCGCGTCGGACCCGGCGCAGTTAGCCGAAGAGGTGAAATGCCAGCACGAACCCGGCGCAAACTGATGACGCTCGCCGCTGCAATCGCTGTGCCCATAGCGATTGCCGCGTTCTCTCGGACGGACGCCGCGCAGGCGGGCCCGGGCTTCAGTTTGTCGCCGCAGAACCAGACGGTCGCGCTTTCGACGGGCACCCTGGACGTCCAGGTCGCCGTCCAGAGCCCCCAGAATGTGGGTTCTTTCCAGTTCGTGCTTCGCTACGACCCCGGCGTCCTCACGCCGCATAGCGCCGTCGCCGCGGAGTTCCTCGGCTCGACAGGGCGGCAGGTCCAGTGCCCGGAACCGATCATCGACGGCAACGGTCCGGGAACCTTGAAGTTCGGGTGCGCGACGATCGGCACGCAGGGCGCCGCGAGTGCGTCCGGCACGACCGTCCTCGCGGTGGTCACCTTCGACCTCGCCGGCGGCGCCGAAACAGCCATCCATATTGAGAAAGACACCATCAGCACAACAGAGGGGAATCCGCTCTGCGTCGCCAACCCGAACGCGGCGCCCGCCCCCGACGACTACCTCAACACCTGTCCTGCGCAGGCCGGATCGGTGACGGTGACCGGCGGCGATCCCGCGAAGCAGCAGGGCGTCTCGGCAACATCCACCCCGTTGGCGATCGATACGTCGCCGACGGCAATTTCGACCGGCGTGCCGTCCAGCCCGGCAGTTGCGGACGGCAGCGGCACAGCCGTGACGGGCACATCGAGCGGGGCAACCGGTTCGGGCCCGACGGGGACGACGGCCGGCGCATCGAGTGGGCCAGCCGGATCGGCCGGGAGCGGGTCCTTGGCCGGCACGGGCGTCGGCAAGTTCGGCTACGGCCCGCAGCCGGCGGACCACAGCCGCGAACACGAAGCGCGCGTCGCGGCGTTCGCTGCGGCGCTGATGGGGCTGGGCCTGCTGGCCGCGTCCCGAAGGGTTCGGGGTCGTATCTAGGAAAGCGCACGATGGTGCGCGACATACAGGCAACGTCTTGGGGGACTAGGCATAACGAAGGAAACAACCATGGATCGGGAAGATCACCCAGGCATGGCACCGCGGCATGAAGCCGCACCCCGGCGCGCGCGCGCGCAAGTCCTCGTTGCGGTGTTCCTCACGATAGCGATGGCAGTCGGCGCCGTCATGGGCATCCGGGGACTAAGCGCCGCCACCAATTCCTCGATCAGCGTCGATCCGGCCTCGACATCGAGGTTGTGGTACAAGCCGACGCCGATCACGATCACAATTAATTCATCGAACTTCAGTGGCGCTGGACAGACCCCCATTTCGGGCTACCAGTACGCCCTCACGTGGAATCCGGCCGTCGTGCAGTGGGTTTCCGGGCCGAACGTCGGCCCCGGCACGCCGGTGCCGCCGGCGATCCTTCCCTGTTCGCAGGTCATGTTCTCGGCGAGCACGCCGACCCCGTGGCCGACCGGCTTTGTGCCGACCTACACGCCGACGAACACCAACACGCCGGGCGCGGGCACGCCGACGAACACGCGTACCATCACGCCCACCCCTTCGCTCACGCCCACGCCCGCCGGCTACATCAAGGTGGCGTGCGCTTCATTGAGCCAGGCGACGCCCGTCGCAAACGGTGTGATCGGCACGTTCACGTTCCGGCCCATCGCAACGGGGGCGGCATCGACCGGCCTGGGGTTGATCGAGGTCCAGACCACCAACTTCTACGGCGCAACCGTGGTGCCGGTGACGACCGCCGTGTCGGGGAGCGTGACGCTTTCCGAGTGCCACGATATAGACGGCAACGGCATCGTCAACATCCTGGACCTGTCGATAGTAGCGGCGCATTACAACGCGACGAGCAGCAATCCCCTCGGACCCCCGACCTACGTCGCGGCGTACGACATCAACGGGGATGGCCGGATCAACATCATCGATCTCGCTTCGGTCGCTGCCGGCTACCGTCAGACTTGCTGAGCCGCGTCCAGCGCGGCCAGCCCCCGGGGCGATGTCAACCGTATACGGCGCCGTTGCGCGCGCGGATTGGTCGGCTCTATTGACTGTAGGGATGTACTGGGGTACAAGGGTCCAACGTCGGGATCGATCCCGGCGTCGATAGCGCATGGCGCACGCGTGCCGATTCGATCACTCTGGAGGCTCCATTGAAAAGACTGATGCTATTCGGCACGGGAGGGCTCGTTGCGGCGCTTCTTGTGTCCATGATGTTGCTCTGGCCGGGGTCGAGCCAGCCCGCGCACGCGGTGGTCGTGACGAACGGCACCGGGCCCGAGATCCACGTCACCAATCTGCAGGCCGTGGACGCCACGCACGTCCAGTTCGATGTCGACACCGTGGCAGGCGCGGTGGCAGCGGACCCGCAGGCCGGCTGGAACCTCGAGATCAAGTGGAATCCGACGTTCTTCACGTACAGCGCCGCACCGCTGATGCAGCTGCCGAACGCCGGCTCGGCGCTCTGCCCTGGAGCTGATTCGACGACGTTCGAGTCCCCCGCCGGCAGCGGCGTGAACATGGGGTGCGTGTCGCTGAGCGGGACGTACACGACGCTGGGGACAATGACGCGGGTGCAGCTGACGGTGGTGTCACCGGGCTGTTCGGCAATCACCGTCAGTCCCTTCACCGGCGACACGACCACGGGCTCGTACACGATCAGCGACGACTTCGCGACGCCGCAGCTGACCCAGGGCATCGTGAACGCAACGATCAACGAACTTGGCCAGGGGCCGTGCACGCCGGGTGCGTTGCCGACGTCCACCTTCACCCCGACGAACACGCCGATCGTGCCCACCAACACGCCGGGTCCGACGCAGACACCGACCAATACGCCGCTTGCGACGGCGTCGCCGATCGGTGGCCTCCGGACGATCACGCCGTCAGCTACGCCGTCGGAGACGGCAACAACGGCCGCGGGCGGGCCGCCCACGCAGGCGCCGACGCAGGCGCCGGGCGGCGGTCCAGGCCCCGGTGGCGCCCCGGGCGGCACCGGCTCCGGCCCGACGGGTACGATTCGCCTGCCGGACACCGGTGGGGGCGGAGAACGCGCATCGGCGCAGCTCGGACTGCTGGGCGTCGCCGTAGCGCTTGTGCTCGCGGGCAGCGGTGCCGGCTACGCGTTCTGGCTGCGTCGACGGCATGAGGCCTAAGGGATTGGTCAGCGCGAGGCGCGGGCACAGTCAGGGCTGGTATTGATGGGCGCGCCCTCTTCGGGGCGGCTTTCGGGGTGCGGCATGCCGGGCAGAGCGGCAGCGCAAGGAGGAGCAGTGAAACAGATATTTGTCAGGGCGGCGGGCGCCTTCGCCCTGCTGACCATCGCCGCCGTGGCCTTCGGCATACCGATGTCGCCCCCGGCCGCTCAGGCGGACCCGGCCAACATCATGATCATCAATTCCAGCATTTGTACGGCGTTGACCAACCCGGTCATCACCAGCGCCTGTACGGTGCAGCCCGCGAGCGGCATGCGCTTCGGCGCGGCTCTGCCGGGCGACCAGGCGATGGTTGTGCTGTCCAACACGCTGGGCAACAACAACGACAAGATCGAAGAGTCGGACTTCGTGGACGCCAATACGTTCACGGGCGGTCAAATCCACCAGAACGACGCCGCCTTCGCGACCTCGCTCACCAACTTCGCCGTGATCGCGTTCGTGAAGAGCGTCGCACCCGTGACGTTCCACACGACCGCGGGCGTATGGACCGAGAGCGGCTCGGCAATCTGGACCTGCGACGGCACCGCGGCGCTCAACCCCGACTCGGACTGCGGCGGTCCCAACTCGACGGACACGACGATTCAGCCGGCGGGCGGCGGGCAACCGGAGTACCGGCTCGGCCCCGACCGCGTCGTGGTCGCATATCTGTCCTGCACGCTCGCGACCTGCCCGGAACTGGGTGAGCACGAGTTGACGGTGGAGCAGAGCGGCGTTGTCTACCCCTACAAGTTCACCATCGTTGGCGAGGCGCGCAGCGTGAAGTTCTTCACGCTCGAAACGGCGATACAGGCCGGCGTGCCGGTGTCGGGCGAACTGAGTCACCGTTCGGCGACCAGTATCCCGCCCTGTGAGTTGCCCGGCTGTACCCCCGTCGCGACGGCGTGCCCGTTCTCGGCCAGCCTGCCGTTCATCACGAAGGCGCTGGGTGAAGCGGAAAAGACCGTGGTCGTGGCGCGTGCGCTTGACATCGCCGACACGCCCATTTCAGGCGCGTGGATCAACTGGACCGTGGACAACGGGGGAACGCCCACGAATCCTGCTGCGTTCGCCGCTGACGGCAATTCACCAACCAACTTCGATGGACAGGGCATCCTGTCGCAGACAGCCACCCCGACGCTGAACCTGGGTGGCTTCGGATACGGCGCGCCGAACATTCTTTGCGCCCCGGCTGGCGCTGCCGCCGGCAAGGTGACCGTCCGGGCAACCGTGTCGAGGAGCGTCCTCGGATTTACGGCCGATCCCGGCGCCGATCCAGGGGTTGCCGGAGATCTGATATACGGCGAAGTAGACTTCGATGTGCATGCGGCGCCATCGAAGATGACGCTCGCGGCGACGCCTGCGGAGGTCCCGTGCGATGGTACGGCGACGACGACTCTCGCGGCGACGCTGACCGACGCGGCAGGCGCGGTGGCGATCGCAGGGACGAAGGTGCACTTCGACCTGCAGGTGCTCGGCACCGCAAACCCGATCGATGCTGTGACGAACGGAGAGGGCGTTGCGACAACCGTGATCACGCCGGTCTCTGGGGTTGCCCGAGGGCTGCCAGTGACGGTGTCGGTGAAGGTTGGCGGCGAAGTCCAGCCTGACCTCACGCAGTCGATCCTGATCCGGTGCAGCGGCGCGGTGGCGCCGGGCGGCACGCCGCCGGGTGGCGCGCCGGGCACAGGTAGTGGCGGAACCTCGACGGGTACGATCAGCCCGCCGAACACAGGCGGCGAAATCGACGCGGCGGGTGCCGGCCGGCTGAGCTGGTGGCCAGCGCTTGTCCTGGCCGCTGCCGGCGCAATGCTGGGCGGCACGCGGTTGGCGTTCAGCCGCAAGCGGTCGTAACCGAAACACCGGGTAAGAAACCACAAGAGGGCGTCGCAAGACGCCCTCTTGCTGATTCCGTAAGCGCCCGGCCGCAACGACCCCCTCGGGCACGGACCGCACACTCACCGGTGGTCCGGGTTCGGTTGCGCCCGGTCGTCGAACATCTGCGGCCCCGCGGCAACGTCTCTCAGCCGAACTGGCAGTGGTTCCCGGAGACGTTGGCGGCCTGCACCTGGTGTTCACCACCTGATCGAGCGCCGAGAGACAGCCGAGCTCCAGCAGCCGCCGCCGCTCGCGGGGCTCGTGCTCCGCAAGCGACTTCACGTCCCACCGCCGCCCCGAACGCCGGTCGACCAGGCGCAACGTCGGCACCCCTTCGACATCGATCGGCTCGCAGCGCTCTGCGAGCGCCGCCACTCCTCCGCCGATGTTTATGTTCAGAACGGATGTACGCCAGTCGAGTCGAAACAGATTCAGGGTTGCCGGATCCAGGGCCTGCTTGGTCCGTACGGCGGAAGGAAGAATTACGAAACAAATTCAGGGCGTCCAGCCGACGCGCGCGGAAATACGAGGGAAAACCCCGATAAGAGCCGCCCGGTCGGCCCGTTAACCTTTCTGCCGTCGCGGGCGTTATACGGCATGGCGCCCCTAACGGGCGCGTCTTGAAGTATCCCGCATGGAAGCGGTGAATCGCCCCCGCGATGGAGGAGGAAAGGAGGGCAGGAGGCCAACCGGCGGAAACGGACTCC
>CAYJPV010000058.1:0-15213 GCA_964372095.1 uncultured Vicinamibacterales bacterium
CAGAAGTAGGAAGTAGGAAGTAGGAAGTAGGAAGTAGGAAGTAGGAAGTAAAAGCAGTAGCCCCGGACCTCAAGGTCCGGGGCTACGGACAGGAAGCCGAAAGCCGAAAGCCGAAAGCCGAAAGCCGAAAGCCGAAAGCCGATGGCCGACCGCCGATCGCCAGCGTCTATACCACCGTGCCGTCGGGGATGACGGCGCCCTTGGGGACGACGATGATCCCGTTGCGGATGTAGTAGTTGGGCCCGTCGGCCTCCGCGATGTTGCCGGCGTTGACGAGCCTGACGCCACGGCCGATCCGTGCGTTTTTGTCCACGATCACGCGATCGAGGACCGAGTCCTGGCCGATCCCGAGCGGCACCGACGAATCGCCGCTCGCTTCTTCATCGGCCTCGTAGAAGTCCGCGCCGAGCAGCACGGACCGCTTGATGACCGCCCGCTCGTCAATCCGCGTCCGGATGCCGACAATAGACGCTTCGATCGCACAGCGGTTGACGTACGAACCCTCCGCGACCAGTGAGTGATCGATTCGTGCGTCAATGAAGCGCGACGCCGCCAGGAACCGCGGCCGCGTGAAGATGGGTTTGCGCGGATCGTAGAAGCTGAAGGGCGGATGGTCCTGGGTCAGCGTCATGTTGGCCGCATAGAACGAGTCGATGGTGCCCACATCGGCCCAGTACCCGCGGTGCAGGTAGGCGTTGACGTGGTGGCGGCTGAGCGCGGCCGGGATGATCTCCCGGCCGAAGTCGTGGGCGTCACTGTCCGCGAGGATGTCGAGCAGCACGTCCCGCGAGAAGACGTAAATGCCCATCGACGCGACGAACGGCTTTTCGGCTGAGTGCCCCGAAAAGGTGGCGCCGGCCGGAATGCTGCGGCCGAGCGTGTTCAGGCGATCACGGGTTGGTTTCTCCTCGAAGCCGACAATCTGGCCGTCGCGATCGAAGAGGAAGATGCCCATCTCGGTCGCGGTGTCGACGTCCATCGGCTGGGCGGCGATGGTGATGTCGGCGCCGCGGTCGATGTGCGAATCGACCATCTCGCCGTAGTCCATACGGTACAGGTGATCGCCCGCGAGAATGAGGTAGTAGTCGGCCTGGTAGCCGGCGAAGTGGCGGGCCGCCTGCCGGACGGCGTCGGCCGTGCCCTGGAACCAGTTCGGGTTGTCCGGTGTCTGCTCGGCGGCCAGGATGTCGACGAACCCTCCCGAGAAGGTATCCATCCGGTATGTCTGCGAGATGTGGCGGTTGAGCGACGCCGAGTTGAACTGCGTCAACACGAAGATCCGCCGCAGTCCTGCGTGGAGGCAGTTGCTGAGCGGAATGTCGATCAGCCGGTACTTGCCGCCGATGGGGACGGCGGGCTTGGAGCGCATGAGGGTCAGCGGATACAACCGGTTGCCGCGACCACCTCCGAGAATGATGGCAAGGACGTCACGCATGCGCACTAGGGTAGGCGATGGCGGGAGGGGCGGGCAAGCAAGAAACGCGCGGTGTTTACGCCGAGTTTACCGCCGGCGCGTCCCGGATTTGGCAAGATCGGGGCGACAGGCCATACCCATGATGATCGTCAAGAGCTACACCAACGACCACCACGTTCGCCGTTTGCTGGTGCGTCACGATTCCGCGCTGGGATGGGACGTCTCAGTGGAATACGACGCCCAGATCATTCAGCAGGCCCACTACGCCGACTGGCACCGGGTCGAGCGGGCCCGTCAGCGGTTCGATCAAGCCGTGCCGGCTGCCGAGGGCTGGAGAGAAGTCCCCGCCGCCTCACTCGAGTGAGGGCTTTCGTACGTAGCCCCGGACCTTCCGCCTTCGTCGAGACGACGGCGGACTCGCCGAAGCCTGTGGCGTAGGCGGTCAGGTCCGGGGATCCCGTGTCAGGCCGCTGGCAGGTGGATCGAAAATTCCGCGCCGCCTTGAGGTCTGTTGACGGCCGTCACGCGGCCGCCGAGCAGGCTGACGAGGTGTTTCACGATCGAGAGGCCGAGCCCGGTGCCGCCCGACTCGCGCGATCGCGCCTTGTCCACCCGGTAGAAGCGCTCGAAGATTCGCGCCAGGTCACGCTCAGGGATGCCCGGGCCCTGGTCGCTGACGCTAATGACCACTTCGTCGCCATTCCGCCTGGCCGCCAGGTCGATGCGGGTGCCTTGGGGCGCGTAGCTTACCGCATTCTCCAGCAGGTTCTTCACCGCATCGTGCACCTTGCCGGGATCGGAGACCAGGCTGGCGGCCTCGGCTTCCAGCGAACACACGACGTGCTGTCTGCGCGCCTTGATGGCATTCTCCAGTTCCGTGATGACGCCGGCGAAGATGGTATCGGTCTGGAACGGGACTCGTTCGACGAGTTCCTGTCCGGTTTCGAGGCGTGCGAGCCGCAGCAGATCGCGCACGAGCCGCTCCATCCGGCTGGCTTGGCGGTCGATGATCGCCAGGAACCGGCGCGCTTCTGCCGCGTCTGGCGGATCGTCGTCGAGCAGGGCTTCGACGTAGCCCTGAATGGCGGTGAGCGGTGTGCGGAGTTCGTGCGAGACATTGGCCACGAAATCGCGGCGCACGCGGTCCGCGTGGCGCAGGTCCGAGATGTCGTGGAGGACGAGCACGACGCCCTGCGCTCCTGCCGCGGCGACCGGGGCGGCACGGGCGACGATGGTCCGGTTGGGATCGCGCGGCGGGGAGAACTCCAGGCCATCGGGCCTGCGTCCCGCTATGGCGGCGGCCAGTAACTCGCCGACATCCGGGTGGCGCAGGACCTCCAGGTGGTGCTGCCCTACGGCGAGATCGTCGGCGCGCAGGAGCCGGCGTACCGCGTCGTTGGCGAGCATGATCCGGCCCTGGGCGTTGCAGACGAGCACGCCTTCGCTCATGCCCGCGAGAATCGCTTCCATCCGAGCCCGATCATCAGTCAGTTCCACCATGCGCCGGCCCAACTCCCGGGCGGTTTCGTCCAGAGACCGGGCGACGGTTCCCAGTTCGTCGCTGCCGTGTTCGGGGACGCGGTCCGAGAAGTCGCCTGCTGCATAACGCCGGGCGACGGCTGCGATCGCATTGACCCGGCGGGACAGCAGCAGGGAGGACAGCCACGCGAGGGCCACGGCACAGACGAGTGCCACCCCCAGCGCCCACAGCATGCTGCGGCGGAGGGCGGCCACCTGTTCGTCCACGTCGGTCAAGGGGAGAGACAGCCTGACAACCCTGACGCGAGGGTCGCTGATGGCGACTGCGGCGTACATGAGGTCGGTGCCGAGCGTCCCACTGCGGCGCCGGGCGACCCCGACGCCCGTGCGGGTGGCCTCGACGACCTCCGGCCTCGAGGCGTGGTTGTCCATGGTCTGGAGCGCCTGTGGGCTTTCGGTCGAGTCGCCGACCACCCGGCCGTCGGGTCCGATCAGCGTCACCCGTGCGTGCGTCAAGGTCCCGATGCGGTCAGCCTCGCGATCGAGGTCCACCGCGGTGGGCGCCGAGAGCCGCTCGACGAGTAACGCGGCCGACAGGCGCGTTTCCGCGGTGAGCGTCCGCTCAATCGCTCTCAGCAGCTGGGTCCGCAAGGACACCAGCGTGAGGGCGGCCGCGACGCCGAGCGCCACGGCCGAGACCACCGTCACGGCCACGAATGTACGCCCTCGAAAGCCGGTCAGCTCCACGACATGATTCTCCGGGCGGGGCGCCGCCAGTCAGCAGGCGGGTCGGTTCCTGGTACGGCCCGCGGCCGGCCGGCCCGCACCCTCCGAACGCAGTGTAATCAGCCTACTCGGGCCGTGCAACGGGAGCGTAACGCCAGCCCACGACGGTGCCTCCGGTGCCGCGTGTAAGGACGGTGTGACGACCGTGTAACATCTGGTACAATAGCGGCCGCTCTCGCTTGCCAGCCTGCGACCGACGGTCTATCGTGAAGGGCACCTACCGTGACCACATCCAACACCCCCCACTTCGAGGCCGCGCTGCAACGGGACAGCGACCAGATTCGCACCAAGGTCCTTGAGATGGCGCAACTCGACGAGGTGGCGCTGCAGCGTTCGTTCCAGAGTTTCCTGGAGCGCGATCGGCAGCTGGCCTATTCGGTCATTCTGTGCGACCAGGATGTCGACGCCCTCGAGACGGAACTCGACCGGCTCTGTCTCGAGTTCATCGTCCGCCACCAGCCCGCGGCGGCCCATCTGCGGTTCGTGTACTCCGCAAGCAAGATCGTCAGCGAACTGGAACGGATCGGCGACTACGCCGAGAGCATCGCCCGCCAGACGCTGTCGCTGAGCGGGCTGGATTTCGAGGCGCCGCTGAACGGCTTCAGCGAGATGGCCAGCCTGTCGGTTCCGATGGTGCACAACGCCGTCCGTGCGTTCGTCGAGAAGAACCCGGACCTGGCACGGGCGACCATGGCGTGTGAGCCGAGAGTCAACCAGGTTCGTGATACGTTAACCGCCGAGCTGGTGACGTGGCGCGAGCAGGGCCGGCTCCCGCTCGAAGCGCTGCCTCCGCTCATCAATATCGCCCGCCGGCTCGAACGGGTGTCGGATCAGGCGACGAACATCTGTGAGGAAGCCCTCTACTTCGCCACCGGCGAGTATCTGCGGCACCTGCCGCGTGAAGGATTCAGGGTGCTGTTCGTGGACGCCACCCACGGCTGCCTGAGCCGAATGGCGGAGGCGATCGGCACCGGGATGGCAGCCAAGCGGTTCTCCTTCTGCAGCGCCGGCGTCCACCCCGCACCGGTGGATCCGCAGACTATTCGGGTGCTGGCCGACCGGGGCGTCGATGTCTCGGTGCAGCCGTCACGCGGTGTGGACCAGGTGCCGCAGTTCGATCAGGTGCAGGTCGTGGTCAGTCTGGGGCGCGACCTGCGGGTCATCCCGCAACGGCCGGCGAAGAAGACCGTCGGGCTGGACTGGGTGCTCCCGGACCCGTCGCTCACCCGTGGGACCCCGGCGGAAGTAGTACAGGCCTACGACCGGGCCTGGGAGGCGCTGACCGCGCACGTGCGCGACCTGGTACAGGCGATTCTCGGAAAGGACGCAGATCACAGTCATGGTGATACCCGCTCATCTTCGTCGTAGGGACAACGCCCGGCCCGTCATTGGCGCCGTGACGATCGCGATGTGTGTTTTGACGGCCTTCGGCTGCGGAGGGTCCGCTCCTGCCGAGGCCGAGAAGACGGTCATTCAGAATACCGGCTCGGACACGATGGTCAACGTGGCCCAGGCTTGGGCCGAGGAATACGCCAAAGTCAACACCGGTGTCTCGATCGAGGTGTCCGGCGGCGGGTCCGGCACAGGCATCGCTGCCCTCGAGAACGGGACGGTGGACATTGCCAACGCCAGCCGACACATCGAGCCGGATGAGGTGGCTATCGCGAAGAAGAATACCGGCAAGGAGCCAATCGAACTGACCGTCGGCTTCGATGCCCTCGCGGTGTACGTCCACGAGACCAACCCGCTGGAGTCGATCACGCTGGAGCAACTGGGGCAGATCTACGGCGAGGGCGGCACGACGGTGCGCTGGTCGCAGCTGGGCGTGACGCTGCCCGGCGGCGCCGACGACATCATCCGTGTGAGCCGCCAGTCGAACTCGGGCACCTACGCCTACTTCCGCGAAGCGGTGCTCGGCAAGGGACACGACTTCAAGCTCGGCTCGCGCGACTTGCACGGTTCGAAGGACGTGGTCGAACTGGTGTCGAAGACACCCACCGCCATCGGGTACAGCGGTATGGGCTACGCGGCGCCCGGCGTGAAGATGCTGAAGGTGGCGAGGACCGCTACCGACCAGGCCTACGCGCCGACGGTGGAGAACACCCTGAACCACACCTATCCCGTCGCGCGACCGCTCCTGATGTACACCCTTGGTGCGCCCGAGGGAGCGGTCAAGGCGTACCTCGACTGGATCCTCTCCCCGGCCGGCCAGCTCATCGTGCGGCAGAGCGGCTACGTGCCGTTGAACGCCGAGTCCACGGCCAAGTAGCCGCGAGCGGGTACGCGCGTATGGTGACCCAGGGTCGACGACGGTGGGAGCTGGTCGCCGAAAGGGCCATAGAGGCCTTGATCCGTCTGTGCGGCGTCAGCGCGATCGTCTTTGTCTTCGGTATCTTCTTCTTCGTGTTCCGTGAGGGGGCCGGTTTCCTGTTTTCGGGCCTCGATCTGCGCGAGTTCTTCACGAGCCCCGCGTGGTATCCGACGTCGCAGAGCCACGTGCGATACGGCGTGCTGGCGCTCATTGCTGGCACGGCGGCCGTGACGCTGCTCGCCATGGCGATCGCCGTGCCGTTCGGACTGGGCGCGGCGGTGTTTGTCTCCGAATTCTCCGGCCCTCGGTTGAAGGAGACGCTGAAGATCGTCATCGAGTTGCTGGCGGCGATCCCATCCGTCGTCTGGGGGTTCATCGGGCTCACGGTCATGAACCCGCTGATCATGCACACCTTCGGCGTCCCAATCGGCCTCAACGTGTTGAACGGCGGCATCATCCTGGCCCTGATGAGCGTCCCGATCATCGTGTCGATCGGTGAAGACGCCCTGAAGGCGGTCCCGGACTCGTACCGGGAAGCCGCCCTGGCTCTGGGCGTGACCCGGTGGCAGCTGGTCTACCGGGTGCTCCTGCCGGCCGCCCGGAACGGGCTGCTGGCGGCCGTCCTGCTGGGGGTGGGGCGCGCGGTCGGCGAGACCATGGCCGTGCTCATGGCGACAGGCCACGCGGTGGTGCTGCCCACCAGCGTCATGGACTCGGTGCGAACCCTGACGGCCACGATCGCGGCCGAGCTGGGCGAAGCCCCGGTCGGGTCCGATCACTATCAAGTCCTGTTCATTATCGGCATCCTGCTGTTCTCGATCACGTTCGTCGTCAACCTGGCAGCCGATCTCATCGTGCGTGGGAGGGGGCGCCAGCATCCATGACCTCGCACACTTCGATGCCCGCCGGGATGTTCCAGGCCACGCCCTTCACCCGGCGCAAGCACGTGGCTGAACAGGTCGCGGCATCGGTGTTCATGCTGATGACCGTGTCGATGGTGGTGCCCCTCGTGTTGATCGTGGGGTACCTCGTCTACCAGGCCTGGCCGATCCTCTCGCTCGACTTCCTGCTGACCGTGCCCCGGCAGGGCATGCGGGCTGGCGGCATCTGGTCGCCCCTGCTCGGGACGGTGTACCTCGTCGTGCTGTCGCTGGTCATCGCGACGCCCATCGGCGTGCTGGCGGCGGTGTTCCTCAACGAGTACGCGCGGGACAACTGGTTCACCCGGATCGTGAACCTGGCCGTGGTCAATCTGGCCGGCGTGCCGAGCATCGTGCACGCGCTGTTCGGGCTGGGCGCGTTCGTCCTGTTCGCCGGTATGGGCAAGTCCATCATGGCGGCCTCGCTGACCCTGGCGATCATGACGTTACCGGTGATCATCGCCAGCACCAAGGAGGCGCTGGCCGCGGTGCCGCTCGCGTTCCGCGAAGCCTGCTGGAACGTCGGCGCAACCCGCTGGCAGACGATCCGCCACGTGGTGCTCCCCAACTCCATCAGCGGCATCCTCACCGGTATCATCCTCCAGGTGTCGAGGGCGGCCGGCGAGACGGCACCGATCATGTTTACGGGAGCCGTGTTCTACAAGGCCATCAAGCCGGGGACCATCTTCGCCTACGGCCTGTTCGACCAGGGCATGGCGCTGTCCATGCACCTCTTCACGATTTCGACCCAGGTGCCCGACGTCCCGGCGGCATTGCCTTACGGCACAGCGGTCGTGCTGCTGAGCACCGTGCTGATGGTCAACGCGCTGGCGATCGCCCTGCGCGTCTATCTCCGGATGCGCAAGCGATGGTAGCCCCGGACGTCCGGATCGCCGTCTCGGACCTGCGCGTCCGCTACGGGACGCGCGAGGCGCTCAAGGGCGTGACGCTCGACATCCGCCGTCACGAGATCCTCGGCATCATCGGGCCGGCTCAGTCTGGCAAGACGACGCTGCTGCGCTCCCTGACCCGGACGATCGAGGACGTGCCTGGTGTCGCGATATCGGGCACGGTGGCGTTCGACGGCGTGGACGTCCGGCGCCACGATCTGTACGGACTGCGGCGGCGGATCGGCATGGTTGCGCCCCTGCCGGTGGGCCTCCCCATGTCGATCTTCGACAACGTCGCATTCGCTCCGCGAATGGCCGGATTGCGTGATCGTCACGAACTCGAGGCGCGGGTCGAGCGCTGTCTGCGTCAGGCGGCGCTCTGGGATGAAGTCAAGGACCGCCTCGACAGCCTGGGGACGAAGCTGTCGGGCGGGCAGCAGCAGCGCCTGACCATCGCTCGTGCCCTGTCGCACGATCCCGAAGTCCTGTGCCTGGACGAGTTCTCGATTGCCATCGATCCCGTCACGACGATGCGCATCGAAGATGTGTTGCGGGAACTGGCGTCCCGAATGACCATTGTGCTGGTGACGAACCTCGTACAGCAGGCCCGCCGACTGGCGGACCGCACGGCGTTCCTGCTGAATGGCACCGTCGTCGAACTCGACCGGACCCAGGTCGTCTTCTCGGATCGCCCGGGGAGCCAGCTGACGTTTGATTACGTGAACGGAAACTTCGGATGAGCACCGATCCTTCACCTGGGCTCAGCATCGAAACGAAGAACCTCGATCTCTGGTACGGCGAGTTTCAGGCGCTGAAGTCCGTCAACCTGCGGATCAGGCACGGCCAGATTGCGGCCCTCATCGGTCCGTCCGGCTGTGGCAAGACGACCCTGCTGCGCTGCTTCAACCGGATCAACGAGCGGTACGGCTACGTCCGGACGACGGGCGAGATCTCCATCCTCGGACAGAACATCTACGCACCCGGGGTGTCGCTGGTGGAGTTGCGCCGTGCCGTGGGGATGGTCTTCCAGCGGCCGAACCCCCTGCCCATCTCGGTCTACGAGAACGTCGTGTTCGGCTTGCGCATCCACAACGGTTTCGCGCAACTCCGGCGGCGGGCGCTCGACGAGGCCGTCGAGCAGGCGCTGCGGGACGTCTCGCTGTGGGACGACCTGAAGGACCGTCTCCGTGTCCGCGCCACCACCCTGCAACTCGAACAGCAGCAGAAACTGTGTATCGCGCGCCTGCTCCCGCTGAAGCCCGAGATCATCCTGATGGACGAGCCGTGTTCGGCCCTGGACACCGAAGCGACGCTCAGCATCGAAGACCTCATGCTGCAACTCGCCGGCCGTTACACGATCCTCATTGTCACGCACAACATGGCGCAGGCGCGGCGCGTGAGCCACGAGTGCGCGTTCATGCTGCTCGGGGAAATCGTGGAACACGCCAGGACGGAAACCCTGTTCCTGACGCCGAAAGACCCGCGCACGGCGGACTACATCGAGGGACGTTACGGCTGATGTCCGCGATCCCCGGCCGGCGCCGAGGCTGACGCGCCTTCTTCGATCATGCGGTAGCCGAACTGTTTCACCGTCTCGATCGCCTCGGCCAGCATCGGGAGTTTCTCCCGCAGGCGCCGGATATGGACGTCCACCGTCCGCGTCCCGCCCGTGTACCGGTACCCCCAGACATCCGTCAGCAGCAGGTCGCGCGAGAGCACGCGGCCCCGGTGCTGGAGGAAATACTCCAGCAGCAGGAATTCCTTCGCCGTCAGCCGGATGTCCCGGCCAGCGTCGACGACGAGATGGCGTTCGCGATCCAGCGAGATCGGCCCGTAGGTCAGCGTATCCTGGCCCGATTCGGCCCACCGATCCGCGCGGCGCAGCAGCGCCCCAACCCGGGCGACCAGTTCGTTGGCGCTGAACGGCTTCGTCACATAGTCGTCGGCGCCAATCTGCAGCCCCGCGATCCGGTCGGACTCCTCGGACCGGGCGGTGAGCATGATGACGGGGACCGTCCGCGTCGTCTCGTTGCGACGCAGGCTGCGGCACACCTCCAGGCCGTCCAGGCCGGGCAGCATCAGGTCCAGGATGATGAGGCTGGGAAGGCGTTCGCGCACGGCGATCAGCGCCTGGTCGCCGGCGCCGACCACGTCAGTGGTGTGGCCGGCGCGGGTCAGGTATCGCTGCACCAGTTGGGCGATGTCGACGTCGTCTTCGACGATGAGAATGTGGCTCATAGGCGTGCCCGCTGTGTCACCAGCCTATATCAGGGGAGTAACGGAGCGGTAACCGCCTCAACCCGCCTGCTCCGTCCGGTCCGCCGCCTTCAGCCAGCCCACCCGCCAGATGAACATCCCGACGATGACGGTCAGCAGGCCGCCCGTGACGATCAGGGCGGCCGGCGCCGAGGTGCGGGTGGCCAGGCTGCCTGCGGCGATGGCGCCGAGTGGCATGCCGCCCCGGAACGCCATCATATAGATACTCACCACGCGTCCCCGCATCTCGTTGGGCGCGGCCAGCTGCACGAGCGACGTCAACAGCGCGAAGACCATCATCATCGCCAGGCTGCCCAGGAACAGCAGGACGTAGCTCAGCGGCAGGATGCTCGACGCGGCGAACCCGGTGAGAAGGAGACCGAGTACGGCTTGCAGCGTCAGCGCGGTCCGGGCCATCTGCCGGAACTTGCCGAGCCAGGCGACCATCAGCGCGCCCAGCACCGAACCCGCGCCCGAGAACGCCATCATGACGCTGAATCCCGCCGCGTCCTGGTGGAAGACCTTCTGCACCATGACCGGCAGCAGGGTGAGCACCGGCGAGCCGAGCAGGGCCGTGCAGAACGCCAGGAACATGAACGACCGGATGGCCTGATCGCGGCGCACGTAGGCCAGGCCGCCCCGCAGTTCTTCGAGGACGGATTGGGTGCGCGTGGACGGCACGTGCGCGACGTGCAACGACAGCAGCGACGCGATGACCACGAGGAACGACAGGGCGTTGAGCGCGAAGCAGGCGGCCGACCCCCAGGCGGCGAGGGCGATGCCGGCGGCAAGCGGGCCGATGATACGCGCCAGATTGAACTGGATCGAGTTCAACGCGATCGCGTTGGGCATCTCGTCTTTCTTGACGAGTGTCGGCATCAGCGACTGGTACGCCGGGCCGCCAAACGCCTGGGCGGTGCCCGTGACGCACGACAGCGCGAGGATGTGCCACACGCGGATGACGTCGAGATAGACGAGGACCGCCAGCGCGAGGGCCGTGCTCATCTGGATGTACTGGGAAATCAGGAGCACCTGGCGGCGATCGCGCCGGTCGGCGACGACGCCGCCCAGCAGCGTCAGCAGCAGGATCGGCGCTTCGCCCAGGAAGGTGTCGAGTCCGAGGTAGAACGGGGAGTCGGTGAGCTTGAGGACCAGCCAGGCCTGGGCGACCTTCTGCATCCAGGTGCCGATGCTCGACGTAAACGCGCCTGCCCACAGCACGCGGAAGTCGCGGTAGGTGAGCGCGGCGGCGATGCGGCGGACGAACGGCGACGGCACCGCTCCATCGTACTCGGGTCTGGTCCCGAGGCCTACTTCAGGAACTCCAGGATGATCGGCAGGACCACGTGCGGCTGCTCGAAGAGCGCCGTGTGCGTGGCGCCGGGCAGGACGCAGAGGCGGCCGTTCTTCAGCTGGCGCCGGATGTCCATGACGTGGTCCAGCCGCACAGAATCGCGCTCGCCGGCCAGCACGAGTGTAGGGGCCTGGATGCGCGCCAGGTCCGCGAAGGCCACGTGCGGATCGTGCAGCCACATCGCCCGCGCCTTGGCCAGAAACGTTGCGAACCTGTCGGGGTGGGGGCTGCGCGCCCGGTACCCCTGTTCAACCGCGGGCGCTGCCTTCGCGAGGGCCTCCGGCGTCATCTCGTCCTTCATGATGGCCTGCGCCTCGGGCGTCAGTCCGTCGAGGCTGGCGTGGGCGCCAACCGCGACGAGCCGTGTCACGAACGCGGGGTGCGCGCCTGCCAGGTGTAACGCCACGACGCCACCGTCGCTGAATCCGAGCACGGCCGCGGACTGTACGCCGAGCGCGTCGGCCACGGCCTTCACATCGGCGGCCATCGTCGCGTAGGCAAACGGGGCAGCGCTGTCGCTCGAACGCCCGTGTCCCCGGCGGTCGATGGCCAGCACGCGGTACTGTCGCGCCAGTTCGGGGATGATCGCGTCGAACTCGGCGCTCGAACTCAAGCCTCCGTGGAGCAGCAGCAGCCAGGGACCCGCGCCACGGATCTGGTAGAAGATCCGGGCGCCGCCCACAGGCACGTATCCGGATGCCCCGTCAGGGGGGGCTGCCGGCGCGGGCGGCTTGGACGCCGCGAGTGCTGTCACTTCGCCCACCATCCCCTCGACCATGGCTTCCACCACGATGCGGCCTTTCTCGCGGGTGGCCAGCGTGGCATCGCCCCAGATGCCGGTTGGCGAGTACGTGCCCGGGCCTTTCGGATCCCGCGTCAGGCCTCCGGTGCCAGCCGGGTGGTAGTCCTTGGCGGCCCTGGACATGTCCACCAGGGACGGATCCATGTACAGCATCATCGACGTTTCGATCTCGTCGGCGTGGGTGCCGCCCTCCTGCCGCCGCACCGAGGCTTCGGCGGCTGCGCCGACTTTCAGAATATCGGTGAAGCGGAACAGGATGCCCTCGGCCGCGAGGATGTCGGCGGCCGGCTGCAGGGCTCGGATCGTGGAGACCCCCGTGTTGAGGGCGTAGAAACGCCGCGGGCCGAAACGCGCGAGGCTGCGGCAGATGTCCACGAGCAGGTCGCGGGCCGTCTCACGCCGGAGCGAGGTCGAGCCGGGGTATTCAACGAACGCCGGGTAGAAGTGGTAGTTCACCGTCGGCGCGACCACGACGTGGGCGCGTTCGACAAGGCGGCGCGTGAAGTACTCGGCCAGCACGAAGTCGTTCTTGAGCCGGAGGTGCGGACCGTGTTCCTTGGCGGCCGCGCCGATCGGGATCACGACGATCGTCTCGGGCGTCAGCACCTTTTCGGCGTCGGGCCACGTGAGATTCTCGAGGAGAATTCCTGGACCAGGCCTCAACTGGGCGCCGGCCTGTGCGTGGGGCGCGGATGGCGCTGCCGAGATAGCAGGCCTGCCTGCCGTGGCGACGGCAAAGGCAACGAGTACGACGAACCCGACACGACACCACATACGCTTCTCCAGGCGGGGCGGCTGTTCGCGACGGTGATCGCGGGGATTCTACACCCTGCCTCGTTGTGTAGAAACGACAGGGACACACGGAAGGCCGATCGGAACTCATGATGCTGCAGATGTTTGCAGCCTGATGGCGCTGGCACGCGTGCTGCTTTCGGGAATCCCATGGCTACACACACTCCAACGTGGTTCGTGCTGCGGCTGCTTGTGGTGGCGTTCCTGGCGGCGGTGCTGGCGCCGGCGTCGGCTTCCGCGCAGGGCGGAGGCATCCGGGCAGGCGTCAGCGCCAATCCGGACCAGTTCTTCTTCGGAGGTCATCTCGACTTTGGACCGTTGGCCGAGAACCTCAACTTCAGGCCCAACGTGGAGGCAGGCCTGGGCGGTGATGTGACGACCGTCGCCGTGAACGTCGAGTTCGCGTATGTCTTTCACAGGCGGCCCCGGCCCTGGCAGGCCTACCTCGGCGGCGGGCCTGCGCTGGTCATGTTCACCCGCGACGGTGGGGGGGCGCGCGACGGACGGTCCGATGTTGGGCCGGGGTTCAACCTGCTCGTCGGACTCGCCCATGCCCGCGGATTCTTCACCGAGGTCAAACTGGGGCTGATCGACAGCCCGGAGGTGAAGTTCGTGCTGGGGGTGAACTTCCGCTAGTTCCCTGGATCCGTGTAGGCAGTAGTAAGTAGGCAGCAGGCTGGCTGGGGCTCCCTTCCTGCTGTCTACTTCCCGCTGCCTACTGTCTTGTTAGGCGAATATATAGCGAAAATTGTCTTGCCTCACACGGCCTGGCTGTCTATACTCTGCGTAGCGAAAATAAAACGAAAGCAAGTAGTAGTCAGTAGTCAGTAGCCTGGAGCCCGTGGCCGATAGCCGACAGCCGATAGCCGATAGCCGATAGCCGAAAGCCGAAAGCCGAAAGCCGATAGCCGACAGGAGTCCCCATGACATGCCGTGCGGATCTCGAAGCGCTGCTGCAGTCCCGCAAACTCGACCGGACACTCGTGCCCGTCGGGGGCCGGATGAACCGGAGCGTTCCGGAAACCGCGCCGTGTGGCGTGGTGGCCGTTGATCGCCATCTGGGCGGCGGGCTGCCCGTCGGGCAGTTCTCCGAAATTGTCGGGCCACGCTCGTCGGGCCGGACCAGCCTGCTGATGTCGATGCTGGCCACGGCCACGCTACGCGACGATCGGGTTGCCCTCATCGACGCCTTCGATACCTTCGATCCCGAGTCGGCGGCTGCGGCTGGCGTGGATCTGAAACGCATGCTCTGGGTGCGGGGGGATGGCAGCACTCCGGCGTTTCCGTTCCTGGGCAGCCGGCAGAGCGGGACGGAGCGTGCGATCGATCGTGCGCTGAAAGCCGCCAATCTTGTCCTGCAGGCTGGAGGGTTTGGTGTGGTGGTGCTGGACCTGGCCGACGCTCCGGCCACGGCGCTGCGGCGTATCCCGTTCACCACCTGGAAACGCCTGCAGCGCGTGCTCGACGGGCAGCAGACGGTTGGCGTGGTGGTGGGCAACATGCCGATGAGCCGCAGCGCGGGCGGCGTCAGCCTCGTGTTGCAGCCGGCAGCGACGGCAACCCGGGTGCCGGGCCAGTGGGCCTTGTCGATGCCGAGCCATGTGTTCCAGGGACTCGACACCGAGATGCGGGTCTTGCGGGTGCAGCAGGTGCCCGGCGCAGAAGACAGACCGGTGCGGATGACGGCCGTTGCGTAGGGACTAGGGACTAGGGGCTAGGGGCTAGGGAAAGACAGAGGATGTCCCCAATCCCCAACGGGCCGCAGGCCGCAGGCCGCAAGCCGCAGGTCTGAGCGAGGTTCCCCATGTATGCGTGTCTGTATGTACCCGTTCGTGAAGGCGCGCCGCCAGTGGCGCAGCGCCTCGTGGATCTCGCGCGAACCTGTTCGCCCCGTGTGTCCCAGCGTGCCGAACACGTCGTCACGCTGGACATCGACGGACTGACGCGGCTGTTCGGTCATGACCGGGCTGTCGCGGAACAACTGCGCCGGACTGCCGGCGACGGTGGGTATCCCCTGGTCCACGTTGCCGTGGCCGCCACGCAGACGGCGGCGATCCTGCTGGCCTCCATGCGGCCGGGGATCACGGTGATCGACGACGGGGAACACGCCGCGGCTCTCGCACCGCTGCCGCTTCGTTCGCTGGAGGTGCTCATAGGCACAGGGGCAAGGGGCAAGGGGCAAGGGACAAGGGGGGACAAGGGTAGGGAC
>CAYJPV010000059.1:0-15186 GCA_964372095.1 uncultured Vicinamibacterales bacterium
GGCTAGGGGCTAGAGGCTAGGGGCTAGAGGCTAGAGGCTAGAGGCTAGAGGCTAGGGAGTACGTAGCCCCGGACCTTCAGGTCCGGGGGAGGCTTGAGCCGTGCGACTTCGGCGACCCCGGGGCTGAAGCCCCGGGGCTACTACTTGCTTCTCGCCCCTACGCGGCCTGTTGCACGTCGTCCGACACCTGACCGTCGCGGATGTGAATCACTCGGCGGGCATGCGCAGCGACGTCGGCTTCGTGGGTGACCAGGATGATCGTGTTGCCAGCGGCGTGGAGCTTGTTGAACAGAGACATAATCTCGGCGCCGGTCTTGGAGTCCAGATTGCCCGTCGGTTCGTCCGCCAGGATGATGGACGGATTGTTGACGAGGGCCCGGGCGATGGCGACACGCTGGCGCTGGCCTCCGGAGAGCTGGTTCGGCCGGTGCAGCATACGGTCGGCGAGTTCGACCTTCTCGAGGGAAGCCTTGGCGCGGGCCTGCCGGTCCTTGGCGGGAACGCCCGCGTACACGAGCGGCAGTTCGACGTTGTGCAGCGCCGTCGCGCGCGGCAGCAGGTTGAACGTCTGGAAGACGAACCCGATTTCTTCGTTCCGGATCCTGGCCAACTCATCGTCGTTCATCTGGCCGACCTGCTTGTGATTGAGCAGGTAGCTGCCCTTCGACGGGGTATCGAGGCATCCGATGAGGTTCATCAGGGTCGATTTCCCGGACCCCGACGGCCCCATGATGGCCACGTACTCGCCGCGGTCGATGCTGACCGTGACGCCGCGGAGTGCGTGAATCTCCTCCGTGCCCATCACGTAGGTCTTCCACAGGTCCTGTGTTTCGATGAGTGGCATACGCTGTATCCGGACTGCGCAGGTGGGAACGGCCCTGCTGGTTTCGCCTCGTAGATCAAGAGACGGCTGTTCAAGCCGGCCGGTTCCCAGAATACTCCGCGCAGTCCCGTCACAGCCGGAAAATCAGCTCGACCAGCTTCGAGGCGCCCCCGCCGAACGATTGAATCGTGTCCTGGACCACGATCTGGCTGTTCTTCAGACGGACGACCTGGATGGCGTGGATGCCCTGCGGGATGTTCTCGAAGACGAACGGGGCCAGGTTGTCCGCCAGAAACCGCTCCTGCCCGTTGTCCGAGTAGAACAACCGTACTTCGTACCCGGGCGGATCCAGCGTGTAACCGATGTCTTCGGCCGCCATCCGCTTGACGGTGACGATGACGCGCCCGCGGACGCTGGGCACGTTCGGCGGGTAGACGATATCGTCTTCGTTGCCGAGCACGCCGTCGGGGCCGGCGCTGCGTACCTGTCCCGTGTTCGCACCCGCGTAGGGGCGGTTGAAGGCATCCGTGAGGACGTCTTCCTTCGAGTCGCCGGCGTTGATGTAGGGGCCCTTCCAGCCCATCCCCACGTTCCGGAAGGTGGCCGTCGTGTAGGGTGTGGCATCGGGCAGGGGCCGGATCAACTCTTCGAAGTTGACGGGCAGACGGCCCATGTCGCCAACGAACCCGAACGATCCGGTCGCGTCCTGCCGGCCCGCGATGGCCTCATACAGGGCCTTCGCCTCCTTGCGGGTGGTTTCGAGCTTGGCGTCCATCACCTGCTGCAGGATGGCCGGGGTGATGGCGGTGGCGAGAATCGTCAGCACCGCGATGATGATGACGACCTCGATCAGCGTAAAACCGGCGTCGGCAAGTCGGCGTTGTGTCTTCATTGGATGGCCCTGGCCAGATTGAACAGCGGCAGGTAGAACGCCACGGCAATCAGCACGAAAACACTGGCCAAGCCGATCAGGGCAATCGGTCCGAACAATGTCAGCGCGCGGTTGACGGTCGCGTCCACTTCACGATCGTAGTACTGCTTCACCTGCTGCAGCGCCTTCGACATCTGCCCCGTGGTCTCGCCCAGCGAGACCATCTGGATGACGATGGGCGAGAACTCGCCGACGCTCGCAAGGGCCCGGGACAACGACTCCCCGGCCAGCACCCGCTGGACGGCAATGCGGAACCGCTGCGCCAGGTACGGGTTGCCCAGGACGCGCTCCATCAGCGAGAGCGACGGCACCACCTCGAGTCCGGACTCGTGAAGCGTGCCGAAGTAGTGGGCAAAGCGCGACAGGGCGACCTTGCGCATGACGTCACCCAGCACCGGCACGCGCAGCAGGAAGCGGGACCACCACACCGACCCCTCCGGCGTCTGCACGCGCAGGCGGAAGAGGATGAACAACACGGCCATCGCGGCCAGGACAACCAGCCAGTTGTTGGCCACGAACAGACCGGTGGCCTGCACCAGCCTGGTGGGCAGCGGCATCTCCAGGTTCGGGTTGACGCGCTGGTACACCTGGGCGAAACGGGGAATCGTGAATCCGATGAGGACGAACAGCAGGACGGTCAGCAGGCCGACCACGAGCAGCGGGTAGGTCGCCGCTTCACGCACGCGCGCGGCCAGGCGATCCTGCCATTCCAGTTGCTGGGACAGGTCGTCCAGCGCGCGATCGACGCGGCCGGTCGCCTCGCCCGATCGCACGATGTTCACGTAGAGTTCGTCGAAGGCATCGGGATGGCGCTCGAGGGCCTGGGACAGGCTCTGGCCGCTTTCGACGCCGCGCTTGATATCGCCGATGATCTTCCGCATCCCGGCCTTGGTGGTCTGGGATTCGATGCCGGTCAGGCCGTCGACGATGTTGACACCCGTGCCGACGATCGTGGCGAGCTGGCTCGTGAAAAAGATCACGTCCCGGCGGGTCACGCTTTCGAAGAAGCGGATCTCGCTCAGGTCGATCGTGTCGGCGTCGGCCGGGTTGACCTGGACGAGGTACTGGTCCTGGGACTTGAGCAGCGCGGCGAGGGCGTCCTCGCTGGCAGCCACGGCCGTCCCCTGGATCCGCTGGCCATTGGCCCCGACTGCGACGTAAGCGAATTCCGGCATGGCAGTGGCTCGTTACTCGTACGACACGCGCAGGACGTCGTCCAGCGTGGTCTGGCCAATCACGGCCTTCGACAGGGCATCGTCCAGCAGCGACTTGAACCCGCCGCGCTGGGCGGCTTCCTTGATCTGGCGCGAATCGGCACGTGCGCGAATCAGGTCATGGACGGCCGTATCGACCGTGAGAATCTCGTAGACCCCCGTGCGGCCGTGATACCCCGTCTGCCCGCAGTGGTCGCACCCCTTGCCCTTGTAGAACGTCACGCCGTCACCGGGCGTCAGGCTGACCTTTGCCAGCACCTCCGGCGGGTAGGTCACCGGCGCCTTGCACTCGGGGCAGATCACCCGGACCAGGCGCTGGTTCACCACCCCGGCCATGGCCGAGGCGATCAGGTACGGCTCCACTCCCATGTCCATCAACCGGGGCATGGCCCCGGGCGAGTCCTGCGTGTGCAGTGTGCTGAACACGAGCACACCGGAGAGCGCGGCGCGCACAGCCAACTGTGCCGTTTCGGGATCCCGGATCTCACCAATCATGATGATGTCCGGATCCTGGCGCAGCAACGACCGGATCGCCGACGCGAACGTCAGGCCGGCCCGGGGCCGCACCTGCGTCTGCCGGATGGTCGGGAACTCGTATTCGACCGGGTCCTCGACCGTCATGATGTTCTTCTCGCGCCCGCCCAGGACGTTCAGGGCCGAGTAGAGCGTCGTCGTCTTGCCGGCGCCCGTCGGCCCCGTGACCAGGACGATGCCACGGGAGCGATTGAGCAGGTCCGTGAAGAGGGCGAGGTTCCGCCGGTTCAGGCCAAGGTCCTCGAGTCCGCGGACCAGCTTGTCCTTCTCGAGGATACGTATTGCAACTTTCTCGCCAAACACCGTCGGGAAGGTCGAGACGCGGAAGTCCACTTCGCGTCCGGCGACGGTCTGGGTGATCCGCCCTTCCTGCGGGAGACGCTGCTCGGCGATATCGAGGCCTGCCATGACCTTCAGGCGGCTGACGACCGGCGGCTGGAGTTCCCGGGGGATCGTGTCCGTGTGGGTCAACACGCCGTCCACCCGGTGGCGAACGCGGATGACCCGCTCCTCAGGCTCGAGATGGAGGTCGCTGGCGCCCGCCCGGACGGCATCGCCGATGAGCTCCTCGATCAACTTCACCACCGGGGAGTCTTCCGGAGCAATCTCGAGCTGCGGCTGCGCTGCGGCCGCCAGGCCTTCGTCGATGAGCCCCTGCAGGCGTCCACCGCCGCCAGGTCCGTACGACCGGTTGATCAGGCGCGCGATGGCCGAGCGCGGCGAGCAGACGACCTCGACGGGCAACTCGACCTCCCGCTGCAGTTCGTCGATCGCCACGACATCGAACGGGTTCGCCTGGGCCACCCGTACGCGGCCGGGCGTTCGCGAGACGGGCGCGATCTGGTGGCGGCGCGCGATGGACTCGGGCACCAGGTTGGCGGCGGTCGTGTCGGCCACGGCCCCCTCCAGGCTGACGAAGGGCACTCTGGCTTCCTGGGCCAGGGCCTTGGCCAGGCCGTCTTCGGAGAGGTACTTCAGCGACACCAGCACGTCGCCCAGCAGGGCGCCCGTCCGGTTCTGTTCCCGGAGGGCCTGATCCAGCTGGTCCTGCGTGATGGCTCGGTTGGCGACAAGTAGTTGCCCAATCATCGGTGTCCGCCTCGGGGGCGCTCTTATTGCGCCCGCTCCTTGATCTTTTCGACCTCAATGCGGTGTTTCTTGACCAGGTGCCAGATTGACCGCTCGGTGATGCCCAGCATGCGGGCCGCCTGGGCCTGCACACCGCCCGTCCGGGACAGGGCTTCAATGACGAAGGCCCGCTCCAGCTGTGTCATCTTCTCGTCGAGCGACATGGCACCGGGCGCCTCCCACTGCTGGGAGGCCACACCGGCCACCAGGCCGACGCCGGCCGGCCGGATGGGCTGCGGCAGGCCGGACAAGGTGACGATCTCGCCGTCGGTCACGACGGCAGCCCGCTCGATGGCATTCTTCAGTTCCCGGATGTTGCCCGGCCAGTCGTAGGCCATGAGCGCGGCGAGGGCGTCCGACGACGCGCGTTTGATGGTGCGGCCCAGACGCTGGTTGGCTTCGGCCAGGAAGAAGTCCACGAGCGCCGGAATCTCCTCGCGCCGTTCGCGCAGCGGAGGCACCTGAATCGTGATCACGTTGAGGCGGAAGTACAGGTCGTCCCTGAACGTGCCTTCCCGCACGCTGCGCAGCAGATCTTTGTTGGTGGAGGCAATGATCCGGACGTCGACGTGAATCGGCGTCGTGCCGCCCACGCGTTCGACCTCGCGGCTCTGCAGCACGCGCAGGATCTTCGCCTGTGTCGCCAGCGTCATGTCGCCGATTTCGTCCAGCAGCAGGGTGCCGCCGTCCGCCAGTTCGAACTTGCCGGGTTTCCGGTTCTGGGCGCCGGTGAAGGCGCCGCGCTCGTACCCGAACAACTCGGATTCGAGCAGCGTCTCGGGAATGGCCGCGCAATTGAGGCGGACGAAGGGCCGGTGTTTCCTGGACGACCTGGTGTGGATGGCCTCGGCCACCAGCTCTTTGCCGACGCCGCTCTCGCCCATGATCAGGACCGTCGAATCGGTGGGCGCGGCCCGCTCGATCAGGTGCATGACTTCGGACATGGCACGGCTGGCGGACGTGGCCCACCCGTGTCCCGGTGTCGTCGCCAGTTCTTCCCGGAGGCGTTCGATCTCGAAGTGCAGGCGCCGTTTTTCGAGAGCCCGCCGGATGACGACTTCCATCTCCTCGAGGCGGAACGGCTTCGTGAAGTAGTCGTACGCACCCCGGCGGATCGCCTCGATCGCATTGTCGCGCGTGCCGTGGGCGGTCATGATGATGATGGGCACGCCGGGATCGATCTTCAGGACCTCCCCCACCGCGTCGAGCCCGCTCATCCCGGGCAGCCGGATGTCGAGCAGCACCAGGTCGGGCGTCTCGGCTTTCACGACCTGCAGCCCCTCTTCGGCGGTCTTCCGCAGCGTGACTGCGTACCCGTGCCGGTGCAGCGCCTCATTGAGGAAGAACTGCATTTGCTCGTCGTCGTCGATAACCAGGACGTGGAACATAGTCGTACAGTCAAGCCCAATGTGACGTCGGCGTCAACGTCGGCGGTTCGGAGGAGCCGGGCCTGGCGGCGGATTCCGCCGGGTCCGAGACAGGCAACTCGATGGTGAACGCCGTCCCTGCGGCCAGATCGCTCTCGACGTCGATGCGGCCGCCGCTGGCCGTCACGATCTGGCGGGCGATGGCCAGGCCAAGGCCGGTGCCGCTGGGTTTGGTCGTGTAAAACGGCACGAAGAGCTGCTTCATGACGTCGGGCGGGATGTGGGACCCGGTATTGTGCACCCGCATCACGGCCAGCGCCTCGGTCTTCGAGACGGCCACGGTGATGGTGCCTCCGTCCGGCGTGGCCTGCACGGCATTGAGCAGGATGTTGGACAACGCCTGCACCAGGCGGTTCCGGCTGGCGCGCGTCTGGATGTGTTCGGCGCCCGCCTCGACGTCGACGGCGAGGGTCAGCCGGCGCTCGCCGAGTCCCATGCGGACGAAGCTCACCACTTCCCGTACGAGATCAACGACGCCCACGGCATCCCGCCCGGGCGGCGCGTCGGACGACAGCAGCAGAAGGTTCTCGACCATCACGTTCAGCCTGTCAATGGCGTCCATCATCGTCGTGACGTACCGCCGCCGGGGGTCGTGCGCCTCGAAGTCCCGCCCGAGCAGTTCCGCGAGGCCGCGCATCGACGCCAGCGGGTTGCGCAGTTCGTGCGCGACACCGGTCGTCAGCGTGCCCAGCGCCACGAGCTGGTCGGCCTTGCGCAACTGGTCGCGCATCCGCCGGATCTCGGTCAGATCCTTGAACCCGATCGTCACGCCCACGACCTCGTCGTGCCCGGGCGTCCCGGAGCCGTTCGGCGTCCGCTCGGGACGGCGCAGGTACGAGACCGACACACCGATGCGCACCGGGCGGCCGTCTTTCGTGGCGATATACGCCTCATCAATCGTCACCGGCTGACGCCGTGAGATGGCTGTCTCGAGGGCCGTCAGCTGGGCGCGGCCGCTGCCCGCCGGCGCAAAGACGTCGCTGAAACGCCGGCCGACGATCTCGTCCTCCCGGTAGCCGAGGATCATCTCCGCGGCCGGACTCGATCCGATGACCGTCCCGTCCACGCTCAGCGTGATGACGGCGCCCGTCATCCCGCGCAGCAGGTAGCGGTTGACCGACTCGAGCGCTTCGTTAAACGCGCCGGCCAGCTTCTCGACTTCCGGCGTGGCCTGGACGTCAATCGGCGAGCCGAGGTCGCCCGAGGTCACGGCCTCCAGGCGCGTCCGAACCATCCGCAGCGGCGTCGCCACGCCGAACGCGATGGCAAACGCCAGGACCGCGGCGATCATGGCGATCAGGGCCAGCTGGATGTCGAGCGTTCCCAGCTGGCGCTCCGTCTCGGGACTGAAGAGGCCATGGATCACATGGATGCGCCGGGACATGCTCGCCGCAAAGAAACCCGTCGCCGCCACCAGCAGTCCCATGGTGAGCGGCAGCAGCACCATCAACTGCAGGCGCGTCGGCGAGGGCCTCCGCGCGGGAGCCGGGCCTGGCGGCCTGGCTCCAGTCCACCAGGTCATCGCCTGATCCCGGCCGGTGCCGCACGATGCAGCGCCACACGCCGCCGTTCCCCGTCCGACGAGACGAACACGACCGCATCACGCTCGATGTCCACCACTTTCAGCGGACCGATGGAGTCGCCGATCCCGAGCATCCGGTTCTCGACGATCGCCGTCCGGCGCGTGGCCGAGAAGAGAATCGACCGCACGGCGGGATCAGGGACACGGTTCGCTTCCGCCTTGACCTGGCCGTCACGCCGTTCGTCCCCGAAGAGGAACGGGTCGCGCCCGCTGGTGGGGGCCGTCGACACGTCGATGGCGGGCGGAGCCGGGATGGACAGCGGATCCACGGCCTGGGCACCGCCCGTGCCCGGCGCCGGGGCCTCCGAACCGAGCAACGGCTGCTGACGGTTCGTGAGGGCGGCCGTGCGGGGAGCCGGCTTGACGAACACCCACACGTTGTACGCGACGGCAAGCACCAGGACGACAAGGGCGATACGAAGATGACTGCGCTGGACTTTCATGACCTACCACCCCTCCGCCACGGACAACCGCGCCACGCGAGGCGCCTGCGGTGAACCCGCGGGCCCCGGCGGAATCAGCCCGGGAGACACTGCGACGGCACCGCGCTGGTAGACGAACAGGCGCACCACCACCTGCATGAGGGGAAGCCCGCGCGCCAGTTCCATCGATCGGATCTCGATCATCGTCGGCATGTCCCGCAGGCGCCACACAAATCGTTGAATCGCGTCGTAGCTGCCCTGGAAGGTCACCGTGACGGGCGTGTAGGTGAGCGTCACCGGGAACAGCCCGAATCGGGGATCCGGTTCGTCCGCGGCTTCGCCGCCGCCGGAGCGGGTTGGGGCCTGCCCCGCGCTGGCCGGCCACTGCGCCGACGCGCCGGTCCCGATCTGCAGTCCCTTGATCGTGCCCTTGGGCGCACTGTCGGCAGCGATCTGCGCGAGCAACTCCACCACGTCCGCCACGCGGTCGTCGGTGGACATCCGCTCCTCGAACAGCCTGAGCGCGGCCGCCTCGTTCGCCGACGGCGCGGTCTTCCCCCGGCTCACCGTGTCCTGCAGTGTGCGCACGCGTTCTTCGAGGGTGGTGATTTCGGTGCGGGCCCTGAGGTATTCGGCCACCCGCGGCTGCACGAACAGAAAGTAGCCGAGAGCGACGATCGCGGCGACGACGATCACGGGCAGCACGCGCTCGATGGTTTCGGTGGTCCGGTTGACAGCGCTCACTTTCGCACCTCGAATTCGACGGAGAAGTCCAGCATGCTGGGCGCCGTGCGCGGAGCAGCGGTCGCCACGAGCGAGCGGCCCGTGCCCTTCAGGACCAGCTGCTCCCAGGAGCTCTGTTCGGCGTTGTACGCCGCGATCCCTTCCGAGATGGCCTTCGGCACGCCGCCGGGATGGAGGTGCCAGTGCGGCTCGACCATCACGCGCTGCGGCCGGCGGCCCAGCAACTCGGCCGTCTGACGCTCCTGCGGCGTCAGCGCCTCCCAGGATTCCGACAGGATGACGTTGCGCGGGCGCTCCAGCGCCGCAACTTCGTCGCGGGGGGTCATCAGGGCTGCGCCGCCGCCCGCACCGGTGCCGGCGTCTGCCTGGACCGCCACCGGTTCGTGGGTTTCGACGTTGATCGTCGGGGGGCGTACGGGAGCGCCAATCAGCGGAGACGAGGTGGCACCGCGCAGGAACTGGTTGAACACGGCCTGGGCCAGGGCCGGCGTATCCGCGAGCGCCTGGCCGTTGACGGTGATCTTCCAGGTGCCGACGCCGGACGCCACGCTCATGGTGTTGATGACCACTTCACCCGGCGCGCCGCTGGCGAAGGCCGCCAGCACGGCCGCCAGGCGTGGGCCCTGCGTCGCAAAGGCCTCGAGCGCCGCCGAGCGGGCCCCGATAAGGGCCATGGTCTGACGGTTGGCCTCTTGCCGCTGCACTTCAGGTCCGAGCGTGTTGACCTGCCGCTGGAGTTCCTGGACCCGTGTCCGGGAACTGCGAACCAGGTACTCGGCACCGCCCCAGGCAATGCCGGCAATCACAACGCCGGCCAGCGCCGCCGCGATCAGGCGGGTCCGAGCCTGCGGATCGAACGAAGGTGTCACGCGCACGGTTCTGGCCTCACGCGGTTGGAGATTCAGGGCCGGTGACGCCTCGGCCGCGAGGATCCACGCTGTACGCAGCGCGCCGATCCGGGCGCGGAACTCGTCCGCCGGCTCGGGCAGATGCGCGACATCGAAGCCCTCGAGGGAGTCGAGCGTCTCGACCTCGACGTTCAGTTCGTGCATCAACGGGCCGGTCAGCGCACGCAGGTCGGGGAGGTCCCCGCACACCAGCACGTGGCCGACATCGACCTTGGTCTGCTGTTTCAGAAAGACGAGCGAGCGGCGCAACTCGGACGCCAGTTGTCCGGCGAAGGCGGCAGGGTCGAAGCCTGCAGTGCGCTCGGTCTGATGGCCCCACGGCATCTCGCGGCTGAAGAGCACCACGCCGCCCCGCACGACCGTCATGGCTGTCGCCCGGGCATTGACCGACAGCACGGCGGTGGCGGCATCGCCGAACTGGCCCCAGCGCTGGCGCACCAGCTTCATGTGGGCGACGGCGGGCGTCGTCACGCTCGTGATGCCGAGACCGGCGCTCTCGAACGCCTGCACACGCCCCTGCAGTTCCGCCGGCGACACCGAAACGTAGCCGACCTCGCGGCGTCCCCCGTCGACGTGCTCACCCGCCATCACGCCGTCGGCGGTTGGAGCGGCGGCGGCCGGCGCGGATCCGGAACTCCGGGCCCGGGCCTCGCGCCGGGCCATCATCTCCAGATCCGCCACGCTCGCCTGGGGCAGGTTGAACACCTGGTGGGTGCTGCGAAGCCCCCACATCGCCAGACGCAGGTCGCGGCCCCGTGACCCCAGCAGGCGCCGGAGTTCGGCGGCGCACGCTCCAGGGTGATCGGGGGAGTAGGGGATCTCGTAGAACGCCTTCACACGAGACGGTCCATCCCCGGCGCGTTTGCGGCCAAACCAGCCGGTCGAGGGCTGAACCTCGACGACGCGGCAGGTATCCGGAAGCAGTTCGAGACCAATACGGTTCGCCATATGTCACTAAGGTTTTCGGCACAACGGCGCCGGAACCATAGGCACACCGACGCCAGATCTTGTGCAGATTCAGGCAGTATCGCACGCCAGAGTGCGGTGGACACGCGTCTCATCTCGTTCCGCAGCCTGCCGTCTACCAGCGCAGCCCGGAAGAGCGTCAGCCGATTGGCGCTACTGGATGCGGAAGGCGAGGTCGTCGCCACCTGTAAAGGCGGTCGTGACCGGCTGGGCGAACGGCGTTTCCACGGTCCCGTTTGGGCCGGCCGAGAGCACCCAGACAGCTGCCTTGGGGCGGCCCGCCAGGGTCTGCACGCCGGCCGACGTGTCAATCAGACCGATGTTGACCAGGTATCGGTTCCCCCAGGGATCCGAGCGCAGTTCCGAGGACAGGTACGGCCCGTTCCATCCAAACTGGGAGGTCGCGGTCCGGACGGCGTAACCCGGCGCATTGACGAGCAACTGGTCGGACAACATGCCGGACACCCCTGTCGTCCACAGGGAGGGCTGCTCCTCGAGCGGCGCATTCCCGCCGCTCATCAGGACCTGGAACCCCGCCTGCGGCAGACCAGGGCCGCCCGTGACGGAGGTCGCCCACTGGGGGAAGAAGCCGGTGTCGCGGTAGAACTGGACCACGGCCGCGCCGATCATCTGGATGTCGGTCTGGGCGCGGGCCTTCCGCGAATCGCTGATGAAGTTGGCAATCGAAGGTGTGAGGATCAGGGCCAGGGTCACGATGACCGCGAGCACCACGGTGAGTTCAATCAACGTGAAGCCGCGGTGTGCCTGTCGGCGGGTCGCACGAAAGCTCGGACCGTGCATAGCCCTGCCCCTGCTGCAGAAAAGAGAGGGGGGGGCAGGCGACCCGCGTGACAAGTCGCCCGAGTCGACTGCCCCCCGAACGTGCGCCGGCGTCCGGCGCGATCCATGGCTAGACCTTAGCGGCCGCTGCCCTGGATGATGTAAACCCAGTCGTCACTCGCCCGGCAGGTGCCGTGGTCGGTCGTGCAGCCGCCGAAGAACGTCTCATAGAGACCGTTCGGGCCCGGCGAAATGCAGAACACGTCACGCTCCCACCAACGGGTGACCGCGCCTTCGTCAGCCAGCGAGGCGGAGTCGGTCGCCACGCCCAGGAACACCGAGTTCACCAGGTAGCGCTTTCCCCACGGATCCGGCCCGATCGGCGGCGCCAGATACCCACCGCGCCAGCCCGTCCCGAAGAGCGGACCCACCGGGAATGCCGGAGCCGGGTAGTTCTGCAACGGCGTGTTGTACAGCGGCGCGTTCGTCGCGAACTGGTCTTCCATCCAATCGCCCACGAGGGCGTCGGAGTCGTTGTCCCAGTTGATCGACGCTGGCGTGATGTTGTTGCTCGCGTAGTCGATCGGGGTGACATCAGCGGGCGTCACATCCGGACCGTCGCTGTAGAGAATATCAACTCTGTTCGCCTCGTCGCAGACGGCGACGCCGTTGAACTTGAGGCACGGTCCCACGTCGCGGACCATCCGGGCGACCGTGATGCCGATCGCCTCGCAATCTTCCTTGACCTTCACCCACCTGGCGTCATTGACGAAGTCGAAAATCGATGGCGCCAGAACGCTGGTGAGAAGCATCAGGACCAAAAGCATGATCGTGACTTCTACCAGCGACAGACCCTTCTGTCCTCTGAGTTTGCGCATTGTGTGGCCTCCACTACGGTTGTTGGGGGTCGGCGCTGGTCGCAGCACCGGTTTCACATCCAGCACTGCCCCTGACCCTGGGCCGTGCCGGACTGAAGTCAGGCTGCAACGACCGTGCCCCCGGAGACAGCAGGGAGGTTCTTCAGCTCAAGTGTCCTGTTTTCGGGCACTTGAGCGTAGCCTGGCGCAGTCACGTGCAGGGGAATGGGTCGCGGCCCTACATATCGTGATGCCACAAAACCTCGCCCAACGTGCCCCTGACCCGTGCACACCAGCTTATGATGTGTCCCCTAAACCGCTGAGAAGATAACACGTTAGCGCGACATATCGGTCGCCGGACGTCGATGCCACACTATTTGTAGGGCGGCACATGCCACCCCTACATCGAATCGGGGTTTCTCCGTAGGGAGCCCGAGCTGGAGGACTCGTCAGGCGGGAACGCGCCGGGACTTGGCGGGGAGCGCGTCCCTGTGAAATCCCGGCGCGCCAATGAACCGCTGACGAGTCTGCTCCGTGTGCGCTACCGGCCGCTGCCGGCCACGATGTAGACGAAGTCGTCGCCTTCACGGCAGGTGCCGTGGTCGGTCGTGCAGCCGCCGAAGAACGTCTCGTAGAGACCGTTCGGGCCCGGCGAAATGCAGAACACGTCACGCTCCCACCAACGGGTCCGGTGACCCTCGGCGGCGAGGTCGGTCGAATCGGTCGCGACACCCAGGAACACGCTGTTCACCAGGTACCGTTTTCCCCACGGATCCGGGCCGATGGGCGGCGCCAGGTAACCACCGCGCCAGCCGATCCCGAAGAGCGGACCCACCGGGAAGGCGGGCGCCGGGAAGTTCTGGGTCGGGGTGTTGTAGAGCGGGGCGTTCGTCGCGAACTGATCTTCCATGTAGTCGCCGACGAACGCGTCCGAGTCGTTGTCCCAGTTGATGTTGGACGGGGTGATGTTGGTGCTGGCGTAGTCCGTCACGGCCGTACCCTGCAGGTCGGTCGGGAGCGTGTCGGGACCATCGCTGTACAGGATGTCGACGCGGTTCGCCTCGTCGCATGCGGCCGTGCCCGTGAACTTCAGGCAGGAGCCGATGTCGCGGTTCATCCGGGCGACGGTGATGCCGATGGCTTCGCAGTCCTCTTTGACCTTGACCCACTTGGCATCATTGACGAAGTCGAAGATCGACGGCGCAAGCACGCTGGTCAAGAGCATCAAGACCAGGAGCATGATCGTCACTTCGACGAGAGACAGACCTCGCTGCCCCTTCAAACGGTTCATAGTGGCCTCCACTGATACGGGGTCGTTGACAGCCGCCGCCGAGTCGTCGGCATCGGCACTCTTCCTGCCGCAGCAGACCTGACCGCCTGCTGCGGGCGCTCCCCAAGCCAGGAAGTGACGGACTCCCTTCAGCAACGCGTGTGCCGAGTGCGCACAATCGGGCAGATCCGCGAATTCAGGCCTGAAATCGCCAATCGCCACACATGACCGTTTCCCGGCCCACAGACGATCCCTACCAAGCCTGTGGGCAGGTTCCTGTCAGCCAGGCCGGATTCCGGTGGAACCGCGTGTCAGCGGCAGCAACTCGACGCCACACAAGTCTTTTATTTACAGTCGATTGAGAGGATTACGCTGAAATGACTATGGCGGGCAACGTTATCGGTTGTCTGGATTCCTGACACCCTACACGGGGGGCGTGGGACCTGGGACCTGGGACCTGGAGCTCGAGTAGGGGCAGGGGGCAAGGGGCAAGGGGCACAAGATAGAAGCAAGAAGCAGGAAGCAGGAAGCGGGAAGCGGGAAGCGGGAAGCAGGTAGGAAGTAGGAAGTAGGAAGTAGGAAGTAGGAAGTAGGAAGTAGGGCCGAGAGCCGAGAGCCGATAGCCGAATGCCGATAGCCGATAGCCGCTATTGAATACGCACCGCCAGGTCGTCGCCAAACACGTGAGCGTTGGCGATGGGTTGCTCGAAGGGCGTTTCAATCAAACCGTTGGGGCCGGCCGAGAGCACGAACACCGCGCACCGCGCGCAGCGGACCTGACTGGGCGGCAAGCCGCGCAGATACGCCGTGTTGATCAGGTACGCGCGGCCCCATGGATCGCCGGGCACCTCTTTGGTCAGGTACGGGCCATTCCAGCCGGTACCCGGGCCCCCGTCGCCGTCCGCGTAGCCGCGGCCATTCACCCGCAGGTGATAGTCCAGCACATCGGCGCCCGCCGTCGCGCTCCAGGGCACGAGGGTGGACGCATCGAGGCGCTGCCCCGGCGTCGCCAGCAGGTGGGGCGCCGATTCGACCGGCACGCGGTCGGCCAACTCGGGCCGCTCGCCATCCGACACCAGCAGGACCACCGGGCTGAGGGCACTCGCCGCACTGAGGGTCGTCTGCACCTGGCGCAGCCGGCTGCCCTCGAAAACGATCGGGCCGACATCGCGCTGGAAGTTCACCAGCGCCACGGCCAGCTGCGAGAGGTCGTTACGCGCGCGCACGCCGCGGGCGCTGTTGACCGAGTCGCTCATCACCGGCACCAACGTGCCCGCCAGGATCAGGAGAATCACGAGCATGATCGTGACTTCCACCAGCGACAAGCCGCGCTCCGATGTCCAGCCTGCTCGTCGAGCAGTCATTGTCGCGCCTCGCGCATCCAACCGGTCCGGCATCGACCGGGTCTGGCTGCCATCCGACACCACCGCACCACATGAGGGCCACGCGTGTGTGCTCATCATAGCGCGTCTCCGGGTGAAGGATGAATGCGGCGGGTTCATGATCGGTTCATCCGGTTCGACGACTGCTCGTCGTCGTTCCTTGCGTCGGCGGCCGTCTCCGGGGTGGTGAAGCGGGACGAGCAGGCGGTCGCGGGTGA
>CAYJPV010000060.1:0-12450 GCA_964372095.1 uncultured Vicinamibacterales bacterium
GGGGGGGGGGGGGGGGGGGGGGGGGTGGGGGACATCCCCTGTCTTCCCCAATCCCCAACCCCCAACCCCCAGCAGGAGTGCACCATGATCAACGCCGACCTCCTCGGTGAGCGCGCGCGGCTGACACCCGACAAGACCGCCCTCATCTGTGTCCCGCAGGGCAGCCGTCACACGTATGCGGACCTCAACGCCCGTGCGGCGCGCGTGGCCTCGATGTGGCTGCACACGTGCGGATTCGTTCCGGGCGATCGCGTCGCCCTGCTCGCCCACAACCGCATCGAGTTCCTGGACCTCTTCTTCGCCGCCGCCAAGTCGGGCATCATCCTGGTGCCCCTGGGCACCAGGCTCACCCCCCGCGAGATCGCGTTCATCGTCGCGGACGCTGGTGTCCGCGCGTTCGTGTACGACGCGGCGTTCGAGGCCACCGTAGCCGAACTGCAGGCCCTGGTGGAGGTCGAACGGTGGATCGCGCTGGACCACCTCGCCGATCTCCTCCCGTCCTCCGCCGGTCCGCTGCCGCGGCCGGCGCCCGAAGACACATGCTGCCTGCTCTACACCAGCGGGACCACGGGCAAACCCAAGGGCGTGGTGGTGCCCCACAGGATGGTGGGCTGGAACGGCTGCAGCACGGCGCTCGGGTGGCAACTGCGCGAAGACGACGTGAGCCCGATCTTCACGCCCCTCTACCACGCGGGCGCGCTGGGCGCGTTCCTCACGCCCATCATCGCCATCGGCGGCACCATCGTGCTTCACGCGGGATTCGACGTCGCCGAGATCTGGCGGACGATCGAGCAGGAGACGTGCACGGTGGTCCTGGGGGTGCCGACGATCTACAAGCTGCTCATGGAAGCGCCGCAGTTCGAGACGGCCGACCTGTCGCACGTCAGGTGGTTCATCAGCGGTGGCGCGCCGCTGCCGCTCTACATCATCGAGGCTTACCAGCGCCGCGGCGTGGTGTTCAAGCAGGGATACGGCCTGACAGAAGCCGGCGTCAATTGTTTCGCCATGACGGTGGAAGAATCGATTCGTAAGAAAGGGTCGATTGGCAAGCCCCTGATGTTCGCGCAGGCGAAGGTGACCGCCGACAACGGCGGGGAGGTGCCGCCCGGTGAGGTGGGAGAACTCTGGTTGCGCGGCCCGCACGTCAGCAAGGGGTATTGGAACAACCCCGAAGCCACCGCAGCCGCGCTGGACGGCGACGGCTGGTTCCACACCGGCGACCTGGCGCGATGCGATGACGACGGGTTCTTCTACATTGCCGGCCGCAAGAAAGACATGCTCATCTCGGGCGGCGTGAACATCTACCCTGCCGAAATCGAAGGCGAACTGCTCCTGCACCCGGCGGTGCAGGACGCCGCGGTGGTTGGCATCCCCGACGACACGTGGGGCGAAGTGGGCGCCGTGTTCGTCGTCCTGCGACAGGGCCTCTCGGCCTCGGAAGAAGACCTGGCCTCGTTTCTGGCCCGATCGCTCGCGAAGTACAAGATCCCGCGCCGGTGGGTATTCATGGATGCCCTTCCTCGCACCGCGTACGGGAAGGTCATCAAGGGCGACCTGCGGGAACGGATCGTACGTAGCCCCGGACCTTCCGCCTTCGCGAAACGCTTCGGCGGACCGCCATAGCCTTGGCGGAGGCGGTCAGGTCCGGGGTCCCCGGGGCTGAAGCCCCGGGGCTACGTACAGAGAACCTCACCTTCCGCGCGGGCGGTATGCCGACAGGAAGGCCGCTTTCGAATTGCCAGGGCCGAAGCTGCCGAACCCCGACATCACGACCGCCTCGAGGAGGGCTGCGCGGTTCGACCAGCCCTGGTACTCCATCCGGTAGATGGCGCTGAACACGCCAGTCCGGCCGACGCCGTGCGTGCAGTGAATCAGCACCGGTTCGTGCCGCTTCGTGTCCATCAGGTTCAGGAAACCGGCCACGGTCTCTGCCGACGGCACCTGTCCGGTCGGCAGTGCCACGTAAGCGATGCCGGCGCGCGCCAGTTCCCGGGCCTCCACGCTTGTCTCGGGTGACGTCTTCCGGAAGTCGACCACGGTGGTGATGGCATTCCGCCGGCAGTACTCGATCAGCCGCGCGGCTGACATCCCGGCACTGCGGTACAACCGTCCGCGCTCCACGGTGGCGGCGCGGCCAGTGAGCACCCAGTACTGGGAGTACACGATCGCGGCCAGCACGGCCAGCGCCAGCGCGACCAGGATGGTCCGACGCCTGTTCATGCTTTCAGTCTCGCATGAGTCCAGAGCCACTGCTCGGGATACTGGCGAATCCAGCGTTCGAGAATGGCCGTGCACGTCGTCATGATCCTGAGGCTGTCCTCCTGCAGCTCGCCCGTGCGAGCGACTTCGACTTCTGGTTCGTAGACGACGTGCCACGACCCGTCCGGCTCGAGCACGGCACAACACGGGACAATCGGCGCGCCGGTCCGGATGGCGAGCACCGCGAGCGTGGCCGCGGCAAAGGCCTGACGGCCGAAGAACGGCACCGCCAGTCCTGACCGCTCCGACCGCTGGTCGATCATCATCGACACGGAACCGCCTTCCCGAAGGTGGCTGAGGGCTGCCAGCACCGCGCCGCGTTTCGGGGTGACCCGGTTGCCCCTCAGGCCCCTCAGGCGGGTCAGGCGCGCGTCGAGCACCGGGTTGTCGAGCGGGCGCGCAATGGTCAGCGAAGCCATGCCATGGTGAGCCGCAGCGAGGCGCAGCAACTCCCAATTGCCGAAGTGACCCGTGAACGCAAGCAGGCCTAGCCCCCGAGCCTGGGCGGTGCGCAGGTGTTCGACACCTTCGACCCGGATCCGACCAGCGTCTTCGTCGGCCGCGAAGCGATGCACGGCCGCGGTCTCCACCATCACGCGCGTGAAGTGCCGCATCGACGCGAGGGCCAGCTGCCGGCCCTGGCGATCCGACAGTTCGTCACCGTACGCCAGGCGGATGTTCGAAAGGGCCGCCCGACGATGGCGGGCGTCCACGGCCCAGAACACCGTGCCGAGCGCAGAGCCGACAGCCAGGCGCGACCGAAGCGAGAGCCGGCCCACCGCCCCGGCCGCGATGTCGAACAACGCGGCCTCCGCATGCCAGCGGATCCGCGTCAGCGCGCCGGCGGGCGCGGCCCTACGGGGCACCGGCCACTCCCGCCACTGTCCGCCGCTCGGCGGCCTGCTTCGGCACCGCCCATCGCCGGTGCGTCCACAGCCACTGCTCGGGATACCGGCGAACCCAGCGCTCGATGACGGCCGTGCAGTCCGCGGTGATCCGGCGGGCGTCTGCCTCCCGGTCGCCGGTCCGCACGACGGGAACCTCCGGTTCGATCGTCATGCGGAACGACCCGTCGCTCTCGCGGACAACGAACGCAGGAATGAGGGCCGCGCCCGAGGTCAGCACCAGTCTGGCCGGTCCGTCCGTCGTGTAGGCGTCCACACCGAAGAAGGGCACGACGATGCCTCCGCGTTTCGGGCGCTGGTCGATCCAGATGCCAACGAAGCCGCCGCCCCGCAGGATGCCCAGCGCCTCGTTGAACGCGCCCCGCTTGTTGATCACGCGGTTGCCCGAGAGCGTCCGCAGGCGCATCAGGCGTTGCTCGAGGTAAGGGTTGTCGAGGGGGCGGGCAATCCCCGTTGCGGGCATGCCCAGGCGCCCGAACATGAACGCGAGCAACTCCCAATGTCCCAGGTGGCCAGTGAATCCGACGACACCCGTTCCCCGGGCGTGTGCGTTTCTGAGGTGGCCGAACCCTTCGACACGGACACGCGACTCGACGGCCTCGGCCAGATATCGTTCGAAGGCCAGCGTCTCGACCGCCAGATGCGCGAAGTGACGCATCGAGGCCAGGGCAATCCGGCGTGCCTCGCGCGGTGGCAACTGTGGACCGCAGGCGTGGCGGAGGTTGGCGAGTGCCACGCGGCGATGGCGGACATCGACCGCCCACATCAGCGTGCCAAGCCCCGAGCCCATTCCGCGGCGGACGCGCGGCGACGCATGCCGGGCCACAACGGACAGAACGTCGAAGACACCGGCTTCGGCGAGGTACCGCGCGCGGAGGGCAACGCGACCGAGACGGCTGGCGGGTTCACGTGGCATGGTTGGTGGCGGTACGCAGGTCGGGCAACGACCCGTTCGCCACATCATACAACCGGTCCACAACCCAGGCCGGCCAGAGCCGACTATGGTAGCGTCTGACTGGAGGCGCTGCATGATCGTGCACCTGCATACCGGTCGTGACTGGGGCGGCGGCGAGCATCAGGTTGCGCAGTTGCTCCGCGCGATGGCGCACGCCGGCGTGCCGGCCACGTTATGGGCAAGGCGCGGGGGACTGCTGGCGTCGCGCTTGTTCGCCGAAGGTTTGCCGGTCCGGACACTCTCTGGCTTGTGGCGCCTTCCGTTGGGCGAGTTCGAATTGTCCCGACAGCTCGCCAGCGCCGGTGTGAAACTGCTCCATTGCCACGATTCGCGCGCGCTCGGCGTGGGCATTCGGGTGCGGCGCCGGCTTGGGGTCCCCCTCGTGCTGAGCCGCCGCATCGCGTCGCCGCTCCGCTCGAATCCACTCTCCCGGGCCAAGTACTCACCACGCCATGTCGCAGCCGTCGTTGCGGTGTCCGAGACCGTCCGCGACGTGTTCTGCCGCGACGGCTTCCCACGCGACCGCGTCTTTGTCGTGCCGAGCGGGCTCGACCTGACCGAACTGGACCAACTGGCCCCGGACGAGGTCTTCCGGCGAACGTGCTCCGGCCGGTACGTGGTGGCCGGCATCGGCAAACTCGCGCCCAAGAAGAACTGGCCCCTGCTGATCCGGGCCGCCCGCGCCATGCAAGGCACGGGCATCGACATCACGTGGCTCCTGATCGGAGACGGTCCCGATCGGCACACTCTGGAAACAATGGCTCGCGACCTGGGTGTCGCCGAACGGGTGCACTTTCTCGGATTCCGCGCCGACGCGAGTCGCCTGCTCAAGAGCTGCGATCTGCTGTTCTTTCCGTCCACGCGTGAAGGGGCGCCGGGAACCGTTCGCCAGGCCATGGCGCTCGGGGTTCCGGTGGTCGCGGCGGACGCAGCGGGCACGGTCGAGTCGCTCGGAGGCCACGGTTGGATCGTCGGAGCTGACGATGTCGCAGGCGCGGTTCGAGCGCTGACGGAGGCCCTGACCGACCACGCCAGGCGCGAGGCCGTGACTCGCGCCGCGAGCGCGTCGGCGCGCGAGCGTTTTGCCTTTGAACGAACGCTGGGCGGGACGCTCGCGGTCTACGCGTCCGTGATGGGAAACCCCGGTCAGGAAGCCCAGAGCCGTCTCAGGGCCTGAAGGTAGTGGCGCACCCGCCGCCCTCCGGCCTCAATCCTCCGCAGGCGGTAGAGGTCGGTGGTGCCGCTGTTGGATCCTCGTGCCGTCGTGACCGCACACACGAACCCGGCGTCACGCAGTGCTTCAACAGCCGCGTCCGTCACGAACCCGTACGGATAGGCGAACGACACGGGCGCCGAACCAAGTTCCCGCTCGACGGCACTGCGCCCGAGGAACACATTCTCGCGCTGCGCCTGCGGCGCATGCCTGTCGAGATGCACGTGCCAGTGCCCGTGGCTGCCGATCTCCCACCCGCTTTCCTGGAGGCGGCGCAGGTCATCCCACCCCATCAGGTCCGCTGCCAGCGACTCGCCCGACTCGGTCCAGCGTACGGACCGGCCTCCGACATCCGACGACACCACGAACACCGTCGCCGGCACGCCCAGACGCTCGAGGACTGGCAGCCCCCGCTGCAGGTTGTCGAGGTAGCCGTCATCGAACGTCACGACAGCCCGCCGGCCGGGTTGGAGCACAGCGTCGCGCAGCGTGCCGAACCGGTACCCGGCCAGCCGCAACACACGCACCTGGAAGGCCAGCAACCCCGGCGTCACGAACATCCGCCCGTATCGGGCCTCCGGCGGCGGCCAGCCAACCCGATGGTGCGTCAGGATCAGCAGGGACGACTGCCGGCTGTCCCGGCTCATCAGGAGCCCTGCCGTTCCGCCGGTGATTGCTGACGTTCGTAGAGGAGCGCGTACTTGGCAAACACCTTGACCAGCGTCGAGAACGCGATGACCCAGCCGCGCCAGCCGTCGCGCCAGCCTTGTTTGAGAATCAGTGACTTGGCGAAGGCCAGCCACGGCGAACACGCCAGGTGATACCACCGGGCCTTTCGCCCCGCGGCGGCGTAGGCGTCTGCTGTGAGGTGCGCGTACCGGACCGTACGTTCGAGGTGATCGCGCAAGTCGCGATACGAATAGTGGAGCAGGTGCCCGGAGAGGCGCGCGGTGGTTCCGGTCGTCTCGAGCCGTTCGTGCAGGCCCGCGCCCGTCCAGGCCGCGCGGTCGCGGCGCACCAGGCGCAGCCGCCATTCCGGGTACCAGGCATGACGGATCCAGTCACCGAGGTAGAAGTTGAGGCGGCATGCCAGGAACCCGTCCACGCCGGGTTCGCCCTGGTCGAACCGTTCCCGGATGGAGCGCGCCAGTTCGGGCGACACGGCTTCGTCGGCATCCAGCGACAACACCCAGGCCAACGTCGCGCACCCCATCGCCGCGTTCTTCTGCGCGGCGTAGCCCGGCCACGGCCGGACCTCGAACCGCGCGCCTGAGGCCTCGGCCAGCTCCTGCGTCCGATCGGTGCTGCCCGAGTCGACGACGACGACCTCGGCCACGAGACCGCGCAGGCTGGCCAGGCACCGCGGCAGGTTGGCTTCTTCGTTCAGGGTGATGATCACTGCGGAGAGCGGCAGTGGTGGTCCGGCGCCAGGCTCTGTCGACACGCCCATCCTCCAGTCGCCCGGCCGGCCGGCCAGGCCGGCCATCAGTCCCGGTCGATCACGCGGCGTATTCCCGCTGCCGCCCGCACGCGCCGTTTCACCCGTCGCCATCCCACAACCCAGGCGTTGTGACGCTGCGCCAGCCGGTACAGCGGATCAGAAACCGGCAAGCCCGGATATCGCAGGCGCGCGCCCGGGCAGCATTTGTCCAGCAGCACGACATCGTAGCGCTGCGCGTAGGCGAAGCGCCACGGCCTGGCCCTCGCCCAGTCGATAATGCTGAGGCGGCTGCCGTCCTTCAGGAAGTTCCGGACGTGCGGGTCCCGGTGCACCCATCCACGGTCGTGCACCACTTTCAACGCTATCGCGATGGCCTCGGCATCCGCGCACGAACAGGGCTCCCCGTCCACGTACCGGTAGGCGTGCCAGGACGCAACCACGAAACCGGCGCGCGCCTGCTCGATGGCGAACACAGGCTCTGGGACCGGCAGCCCGGCTTCGCGCAGGCGGACGAGATTGCTGAACGCCCGCGCGCCTTCTCCGCCCCGGTAGATGCTCGTCAGCTGAATCCAGCGGCGGCGTTCCTGGATTTTGGATCGCTTGAGGATGAGCAGCGCGCCTGCGACGCGGGTCGTATACACGAAGCCGCGGGCGTTCTCCTGCACGAGCGCGCCTGGATGCTGCAGCAACGTGCGCACCTGCCCGGTGTCGCCGACGGCGGCGGCCCACGCCGGAGCGACGGTGAGGGTCCACGCGGGGCGGTTCACTTCGCGCGCAGTCCCTCCGCGTACACCTTCAGCCCGGCAAGTCCCCGCTCGAAGTCTGCGCCAATCATCTTGTCGAACATCAGTCCGAAGTAGCGGCTCACGGGGTTGAACCCCATGTCGCCGTCGAAGGCCATCATCACCTGCGTGCCCTTCCCGTCGGGCGTCAGGGTGTACGTGATCACGGCGTCGCCCTGGGGGCCGAAATCAAGCTTCACCTGCACCCGGCCCGGCGCCTCGCTCGTGATCACTTCCATGCTCCCGCTGCCCAGCGTGGCCGGATCGCCGACCCACCGCACGCGGGCCCCTCTTCCTTCACTGGGTCCTTCGTACGTGTAGTGCGCGCCCGGGTCGAGTGAGGCCCACGGCGACCACTTGTTGAACTGTGTGAAGCCGTTCAGGGTGGTGAACAGCGACGCGCTGGCCGCATCGATCGTGATGACGCGCTCGACGTGAACCTGGCGCGGGAGGAAGAGCCCGACCACCGCAAGCAACACGAGCACGACGCCCGTGCCGATCAAGACTCTCCTGAACAGACTCATGGGGCCCTCCGAGGATTCCGGCCGAGACAGTGGTCGCCCGTCGCTCGGACTCGACATGCCGGGACCGCACCGCTCAGGCTGGCGTTGGCGATTATACCCGGTGCCTGCAGGCCGCCGCGTCAGTGTTCGCGCCGCCGATCGATGAGTACGAACGCGCGCGTGGCCGCCACCAGCCTGTTGTCGTCGAATCGAAGCGCGTCCAGGATATGGGCTCTCCTGATAACCGTATGGTGCGGGAACATGCCGAGATCCGACTCGCGGAGAATCACGTACGGGCTCTCCTCGTCGTACGGCCGGATCCTGCCGTGCGACAGGGCCTGCGCCCAGCTCAGTTCGCGTGTCGGCAACGAATAACTGGTCAGCGTGCCGCTCGGCTGGAGAGACTGATCCCAGTGCCGGATCAATGGTTTGAGCGGCTCGCCTCGAATGGCCGGCACGGCGATCAGGAACAGTGCCTGCAGACACGCCCACGCGATCGCGCTGCGGGGCGCGACGTACCGCCATCGCCCGCGGGCAAGGACCCAGCCGGCCAGCAACGCGATCGCCGGGAATGCCGGCAGCAGGTAACGCGGCCGGTGGCCGTGCAAGGCCACGATGGGCAGGAGACCGGTGACGACCGCGTAACACGCGATCAACCGGAAGCCCTGCGGAAGGGCCGTGCGATCGCGGGCCGCCCGCCAGCCGGCCGCCGCGGCCAGCGGGAAGTACAGCACGGCCGCGGCCGGGTAGAACAGGACATTCACCATGATCGCGCCGGGGCCTTCCGGCAGGTTCGCCGACGACTCGACGCTCAGTTGCCGGAAGAACTCGTCCTGGTGAAACACGGCAACGTAGGCGTACCACGCAAGGCCTGGCAGCGCCCATGTCAGCCAGCACAGGGGATGAGCCAGTTGCCTGAGACGCCGCAGGGACTCAGCCTGTCCGGTCACCGCTGCAGACAGGATGACGGCGGCCAGCGGCAGAAGCCCGAGCGGGCCCTTGGACGCGGTGGCCAGGCCCATCGCGGCGAACGCGGCCAGATGGTGGCGCCTCACCCTGGCGGGGTCAGCCTGGGCCTCGTTGAAGTGGTACAAGGCAATCAGCGAAAAGAACGCCAGGGGCAGGTCGGTCATGGCGATGCGGGACGCCTCGACGAACAGCGTCGACGAGGCCAGCAGCACCACGGCCGTCATCGCGTACCAGCCGTCCGCCTGTACTCGCAGGGCGAACCGGTAAGTCACCCACAGCATCCCCAGGGCCATCGCCACAAACGCAAGCCTCCCGCTCCACAGGCTGATGCCGAAGAGGCGGTACCCAAGGGCCGTGACCCAGTACGGCAGGATAGGTTTCTGAAAGCGGACGTGCCCAAAGAACACCGGCACATCGTAGTCGCCGCGTTGCACCATGTGGATGGCCGACGCCGTGTAGTACGTCTCATCGCCGTGGTACGGCACCGTGTTGTTCAGCGTGGCTGCAAGCAGGACGACGAACACGACAAGCCCGGTCCAGACGGCTGTCCGGGCCTGAGTGGCAGCAGCACCGGGAGAATCGGGTGATACGGTCATCCCTGTATCAGTCGCTTCACTACTCAGTAGGCAGTAGTCAGTAGTCAGTAGGCAGTAGGCAGTAGGGGGCCGAAAGCCGATCGCCGATCGCCGATAGCCGATAGCCGCTAATAGCTGTACCTCACCGACGCCGTCACGTGCGAGTTGCGGCGGTAACGTCCCAGGAAGTCATCGGCGTTGCCGCGCAGCCAGCTGCCCTGCACCGTGAACCGCAGGTGCTGGCCCGAAGCCTGAGAGAACTCGGCGCGGAGCCAGCTGCCCTCCAGATTCTGCCGGACAGCCCCTTCGAACGCGATGCTGCGGTTCGTGTCGATCGTGTAGCCAGCGCGCCCGAGGAACGCCTTGGTCAGGCCGCGTTCCGGGGAAAACGCCCGCGCCTGCCGGGCGCTGGTCACGACTTCGCCGGCGTACCCGCCCACGAAGAACCACTCACCAGCCTGGCGTTCAATCTGGATGACATAGATCCAGTATTCGTCCACCCGCGCGTCATCGGTCCCGAAGTAGGCCGCTTCGCCTTTGAGGGTGACATGCCTCAGCGGCAACGCGGCATCGCCGCCAGCCATCCAGATACGCGGGTAGAACTGTGCGAAGGCTATCACCGGCGGGAAGATCTGGATGGTGGCCAGCGACTCGATCGACGGTGTGTGATTGAATCCCCGATACCCAGACAGCGAGAATTCAAGCCCCTGGCCCACGTGATTCCATCGCGCGCCGACCTGCGCGCCGTCAGGGAAGACACGCCCCGCGTCAATGACTGTCACGTTCGCCGGCACGTCGCCCCCCGGCGCCCAGCGCTGCGTGGCGAGCGGTGCCCGGCTGGGCGTGAAGCGCGGTACGAACACCACGTCCAGCGAGTCGGACTGCAGGCCGACCACGGCGCGGGCGCCGGTCACGGCCAGGAACTCCGAGTCCGTCACGTTGAGGTAATCGCGCGGGGCGAACCGATCGGTGGGGTTGAGGACGTCCGCCTTGCCCCATCGGATGAACTGCTTGCCCACGTCCAGGGTGACCGGCCCACGGGTGAACGTCGCGCCAAGCCGTCTGATGCTGAGTCTCGGCCGCTGGACGCCCCGGTCTTCCCAGTCCGGACTCCAGTCGTCCGACGTCTGTTCGTGCGTGTCACCTCGGAGGTCGATGGACCCGCTGACCGTCAGCCAGGAGGCCGGGCGGAACGACGATTCGTGCCGAACCAGCACCTCGGCCACAGCCCGAGACGTGTCGGCCGGCGCCTCCTGGGCATACCCCGTTCCCCGCAGCTCGACAAAGCCCTTCTGGGAGAGAGACTGCGCGGACGCGGGGCACGCCAGGGTAGACAGTAGACAGTAGGCAGTAGATAGGACGATGACTTCGGCCCCGCCTCGCACGTATGACGCCATGCACCGGATCGTTCCAGCCCTGAGTGTCATGTGCGCACTCTTCCCGGTGACAGTACCTGATCTCACCCTCAAGTGACGGCTCCGTGTGTACCCTACTGTCTACTTCCTACTGCCTACTTCCTACTGCCTACTGTCCATTGACAGACCGCCCCCTACTCCCTCCAGAACCGCTGCAGCGTAAACGTCTCGTCCTTCAGCGGGACGTTGTACTGCAGCTTGTCGATGGTGAGCAGCGTCCGGCTGTTCCTCCGCAGATCGTGCATCTCGAGCAGGCGCGCGGTCCAGATCCCCTGCACCTGCTCGAACGTCGAGTAGTTCAGGCGCCGGACCGCGTTGCCTTTGATGTAGTTCTCGATCCGCTGGTAGACGCAGCGGTCTTTCCGCACCCACACGAGTGACGACGTGTACTGGGACGACTTCGTCTTGCGCGGCTTCGACTCGATCTTCCAGCAGGCGACGCCGTCGATGGTGTCGTCGCCCTCCAGCGAGTAGTCGAACTGGTCCACGTCCCGTTCTTCGAGATCTTCGTAGCTGAAGTCCGTCCCGAAGAACCGGGTGGATCGGTCCTGAAACGCGATGCGCCGGTCCCGCTGCAGCGCCGGCGTCCACATCCACTGGTCCGAAGCCCGCTCCGGGTAGTTCAGGATCAGGAGGGCCACTCCCTTCACGTCCGCCGGCGCCGTGAACCGCAGGATGGACTTGCTGCGCCCCGCCGACCCGAGCCGGTCGAACGTCCACCGCTTGTCGCTGACCTTGCCCTGCGCGTTGATCACCTGCAGCAGGCCCTCGTAGTGCTGCGACTGCGCTTCGGCACGTCGCTGGACCTGGCTCATGATGTCCCGCGCGTCTTGGGCCCGCGCGGCGGGGGGAACACACATCAGCAACACCGCCGCCGCACCAACTAGCGCCGCGCGCAGTTCGGGGCTTGGGGCTCGGGGCTCGGGGCTCGGCCGTGTCATTGCTTCCGCTCCTTCTGCAGGGCTCGACTGAGCCCGTGGAGAATGCGGCCAACATCGGACGCCAGTAAGAGCATGGGCTCAGATTCGGTTCTGCTGATGTATCCGAGCCTGATGGCCAACTCCAACTGGGTCTCCAGTTCAGCCTGTGAACCAAGCGCAATGCTCACGAAGTTCGCATAGGCCTGTCTCGTTCGTCTGTTGTGTCCTTCTGCAATGTTGGAAGCGATCGATACGACGGCACGCCGGATCTGAATCGTAAGCCCGAACTGCTCGGTTCTCGGGAAGCTGTCTGTCAGTCGGTAACAGCCCTCAGCAAGATCCATTGCCTTACGCCATCCATCGAGATCCCTGTAGGAGACAATTGTCGACATGATCGCCCCTCCGCGCTCCTGACCCTCCGAAACTAATAACCGAAATCAGAATCCCTGCTCCGAGCCCCGAGCCCCGAGCCCCGAGCCCCGAGCCCCGAGCCCCGAGCCCCGAGCCCCGAGC
>CAYJPV010000061.1:0-11027 GCA_964372095.1 uncultured Vicinamibacterales bacterium
CCTACTGACTACTTCCTACTGACTACTTCCTACTGACTACTTCCTACTGACTACTAAGGCGGTAGCCCCGAGTCCGCCTACGCCAGCGTCTTGCGCGACCTCATCGTCGCCAGCCACAACACCGTCACGCCCCACAACAGCATCAGGACGGCATCCAGCCAGAACGCTTCGAGGCCGACACCCTTGAGGAAGATCCCCCGGACGATGACGAGGTAGTAGCGGAGGGGGATGAGGTAGGTGACCGGCTGGATGATCGCGGGCATGTTCTCGATCGGGAAGATGAAGCCCGAGAGATAGAGCATGGGCAGCATGAAGAAGAACACCGTCGTCATCATCGCCTGCTGCTGCGTCTGTGACACCGTGGACACGAAGAGACCCAGGCCCAGAGTGCAGAGCAGGTAGACGAGCGACAGGCCGAGCAGCAGCAGGAAACTGCCCCGCAGAGGTATTTCGAACCACAGCACGGCCACGCCAACCACCAGGAACACGTCGATCACGCCGACGATCCCGAAGGGCAACAGCTTGCCGACGGTCAGCTCCCAGCGCTTGAGCGGCGTCACGTTCAGCTGTTCCAGGGTGCCCAGTTCCTTTTCGCGAACGATGGCCATGGCGCCCAGCATCGCGGTGATGACCATCAGGAGCAGCGCCAGGACGCCGGGCACCATGAACAGCCGGCTGCTCAACTGGGGATTGAACCAGACGCGGATGCGCGACTCGATGCCGCCGATCGGCGGCGCGCCGGCGGGGCGTTGTGCCACGGCCAGTTCCGCCGCCCGTTCGGCAATCAGCGATGATGCGTAGGCCAGGGCGACGTTGGTCGAGTTCGAGTCGCTGCCATCGGCCAGCACCTGGACGCTGACGGGACGCCGCTCCTGGATATCCCGCCCGTACCCGGCTGGAATGGCCACGACGAGCCATGCGCGCCCGGCTGTGAGGTACTCGTCCACGCCCTGCACGGTCGTCACGACATCGGTCACCACGAAATACGGGGACGCTTCGAACCGTCCGATCAGGTTGCGGCTCTCGACGCTGCGATCGCCGTCCGCGAAGACCATCGGCACGTTCTGCACGTCGGTCGTCGCCGCATAGCCCAGGATGAACAGTTGCAGCACGGGCGCAACGAAGAGCACGGGGAACATCCGCGGGTTCCGCCGCAGTTCCTGGAACTCTTTGCGAATCAGGAAGAACAGTCGCCTCATGTCAGCCCCGCTCCTTCGCCAGGCGCAACGACGCCAGGCCGAGGACGACCACGCCGTACAGCGCCAGCGCCGCGAACTGCGCCCCGAATACCTGGATCTCGGTGCCCTTCAGCACGATGCCCCGCAGGATCACCAGGAAGTATCGCGCCGGCACGACGTGGCTGATCACCTGAATGGGTACCGGCATGCTCGCGATCGGGAAGATGAACCCCGACAGGATCATGGTCGGCAGCAGCGACAGAATCAGGCTGACGAGAAACGCCAGGGCCTGCGAGTCGACCACTGTCGACACCAGCAGACCGGTGCCCAGCGCGCCGACGACGTAGAGCGACAGGGCGGCGAGCAACGCCGGCCACGACCCGCGCATGGGCATGTCGAAGAGCCACATGGCCGCGAAGATGATGAACAACGCCGACGCGTACGAGATCACGAAATACGGGATGGTCTTGCCCACCACGTAGGAGACCGTGTCGATAGGCGCCATCCGGACCTGTTCCCAGGTGCCGCGTTCTTTCTCGCGGACGATCGACAGGGACGTCGAGATCACGCAGCTGATCATGACGATGAAGCCGATGAGGCCGGGGACGAGGAACAGGGTGCTCTTGAGTTCCGGGTTGAACCAGATGCGGGGCTCGACTGTGAGCGGCGGCGCCGCGCCGCGGCCACCTGCGATGTCGAGCCTGATGCTGGCCGAGACGCCGCGGATGATGGCCTGGGCGTAGCCCACCACGGTGGTGGCGGTTGTGGCGTTGTCGCCGTTCACGATGACCTGCACGTCAACCGTCCGGCCCGTGCGAAGGTCCCGGCTGAGGCCTTCCGGGATGACGAGCACCGCCCGGATGTCTCCGCGGTCGATCATGTGCTCGGCGTCGGCCATCGAGGTGGGGTCGGCCACGATGTCGAAGAAGGTCGAGTTCGTAAACGACGAGATGAGCGTGCGGCTGTCGGCAGAGTGGTCGCGGTCGATGACCGCCAGGCGGATGTGCCGGATGTCCCAGTTGAGGGCGTAACCGTAGAGCAGCAGGAAGAACGCCGGAACGAACAGCAGGATGACCAGCGTTCGCGCATCGCGGACGATCTGGCGCAGCTCTTTCCGGGCAACCGCGAGGGCCTTGTTCACGACGCGCCTCCTGTCTGGGCCGCGGTCTGGCCGGACTCGCGTTCGACGACGTCCATGAACACGTCTTCGAGGGAAGGCTGCACGAACGCGAGTGCATCCACACGGAGGTGACGCTCGGCGAGGCGGGTTTCGAGCACCGACGTGTCACGGTGGCCCGGCTTCAAGAGGACGTGCAGGGCGGTGCCGAACAGGCTGGTCTTTTCCACCATGGGCAGGTCGTCCAGGGCCCGCAGGGTTTCCATGGGCGTTCCCGTGCGCACCTCCACCAGGGCGCGATCGGCGAAGGTCCGTTTCATCTCGTGGACCGTTCCCATGAGCGCGATCCGGCCCGCGTGCATCAGCGCGAGGCGGTGGCAGTGTTCGGCTTCGTCCAGGTAGTGGGTCGTCACGAAGACGGTGACGCCCGCGTCGGACAACTGGTTGATCAGGGCCCAGAACTGGCGGCGTGACACCGGGTCGACGCCGCCGGTCGGCTCGTCGAGAAAGAGGATAGGCGGCTCGTGCAGGATGGAGCAGCCGAGGGCCAGCCGTTGCCGCCATCCGCCGGCGAGATCGCGTGTCAGCGTCCGTTCGCGGCCCGTGAGGCCGGCCATCTCGACGGCGAACGCCTTGCGCTGCTTCAGCCGCCCCTCGTCCAGGCCGTACAAGCCACCGAAGAACGTCAGGTTCTCGTCCACCGTGAGCAGTTCGTACAACGAGAATTTCTGGGACATGTAACCGATCCGGCGCTTGACGCCTTCCGGGTCGCGGACGACGTCAACGCCGCCCACGGTGGCGTTGCCCGATGTCGGTCGCAGCAGGCCGCACAGCATGCGGATGGTCGTCGACTTGCCGGCGCCGTTGCTGCCGAGGAACCCGAAGATCTCGCCCGGCTCGACGTCGAAGGACACGTGGTCTACGGCGAGAAACGGCCCGAAACGGCGCGTCAGGTCATGAACGGATACGGCGGGCATGGCGCTCCTCGTTGATCTACCGTCCGAGCGTGCGGTCGAGCCGGGCCTGGGCCAGGCGCACGGCAGTCTGCGCCCGGGTCACGTCGAGCTGGGCCATCAGGAGCGCCACCTGGGCATCGAGCACGTCGCTGTTCCCGACCAGTCCGGCCTTGAACCGATCCGAGACGACGCGGTGCGCTTCGGCAGCCGCCCGTTCGCCGTCACGCGCCGCACCGACGGACGCGCGCGCCGACGCCAGGTCGAACGTCCGCTGCGTCACTTCGAACTCGATCATCCGGTCGAGTTCGGCCAGGCGCAGGGCGGCGGCGCGGCGTGTGGCGTCGACTTCCGCGAGATCCGCCTTCGCACGCCCGCCGTCCCATGCCGTCCAGGCGACGTTGATACCGACGTCGAACGACGGGTTCCACTCGGCCGCCCGCGGGAAGATCCGCTGGTTGGGCCTGGCGTAGTCGGCGCCGGCGACGAGCGCCACCGTGGGTTTCTTGGCCGACGCCGCAATCGTCCGCCGTTCGTCGACGGCCTGTACGCGGAGTTCCAGCGCCTGGCGTTCAGGCCTGTTCTGCCGGGCCGTCTCAACGAGCATGGTGACGTCGGCCGGCCCGCTGGAGGCCGGGTCGGGCGGCAGGTCGAGTTCGATGCGCGTGCCGGGCGCCAGGCCGGCTGCGCGCCGCAGGTCGGCTTCGGCGACGTCGCGAGCGTTCTGCGCTTCGATGAGCAGGACTCGTTCGCGGGACCGCCTGGCTTCCACCGTGAGGACGTCGTTCGGGGCGACCAGGCCCACGGCTTTCATGGCTTCGACGTCCTTCAGGTGGGCTTCGACGCGCGTGAGCGATTCGGCAACGGCGCGGGCCGATTCGCGGGCGGTGGACAACATCCAGAATGCGCGCGTCGCGTCCAGCTTGATGTCGGCCCGCACCGCGCGGACGTCGCGGTCGGTGGCGGTGAGGTCGGCGGTGGCGGCACGTTCGAGGGCAGCGACCCGGCCCGCCGTGTAGACCGGCCACTGGACGTCCACGCGGGCGCGCCAGTTGTCGGGCACGTCCGGATAGATCACCCGGGGCGGCATGCCCGGAATCTGGATGCCGTATTCGTCCACGTGGTTCGTGCGGGTGTAGCCGGCCAGGAGGCTGAGCGTCGGGTTGTCGGCGGCCGATCGGCCGTCAACCACGGCGCGGGCGGCATCGATGCGCGCATCCCCCTCGGCCACCCGATGGCTGGCCGCCAGCGCCATCGCGACGGCCGAGTCCGTCGTCAGCCGGACAACGGGGCTTCCGTGGGCCGGCTGTGAGGGACCCCGGGCCTGAAGGCCCGGGGCTTCAGCCCCGGGGTTCCTGTCGGCGGTCTGCGCGACGGCGATGCCCGGGAGGCATGACAGCAGCAATGTGGCGGCGAATGCGGCTTTCACGATGACACCTCGGTTGGCGTGCCGGTTTCGCCGACACGGGCGATGAAGACGTCTTCGAGAGACGCCGGGATCGGGCGGACGCTGGCCACCGCGAGTCCCGCGGCTGACAGTTGTTGCTGGAGGCGTTCGGTGGCGGCTGCGCCCTGCCCTTTGTGTGTGCTGGCGTGCAGGCGTTCGCCGAACTCTTCGATGCCGGTGACCGCGGGATCCTGGCGAACCAGGCGGATGGCGATGTCCTGGGGGTGGGCGAGCACCTCAACCAGGTCGCCTGGATACGATTCGCGCAGGCGCTGCGGCGTGTCGACGGCGACCATCCGTCCGTGGCTGACAAGCGCCACGCGGCCGCACCGTTCGGCTTCATCGAGGTACGGCGTCGCCATGAAGATGGTGATGCCCTCGGAGAGGAATTCGGAGAGCAGGCGCCAGAACTCACGGCGCGACACCGGGTCGACGCCCGTCGTGGGTTCGTCGAGCAGGATGAGCCGCGGTTCGTGGACCAGCGTGCAGGCCAGGGCCAGCTTCTGCTTCATCCCTCCCGACAGCCGATCGGCCAGCCTGTCGCGGAACGGCGTGAGCTGCATCATGTCGAGCAGGCGGTTCCGGCGGGCCGTGTAGTCGGAGACCCCGTGAATTTCGGCGAAGAAGGCGACGTTCTCGTCGATGGTGAGGTCGCCGTAGAGACTGAACCGCTGGGAGAAGTAGCCGACGTGTTTCGTGAGTGCCCGGTGGTGGCGGATCGGATCCGACCCCAGGATGCGGATCGTCCCGGCTGTGGCGTTCAGCAGGCCGCAGAGCAGGCGGATTGTCGTGGTCTTGCCGGCGCCGTCCGGTCCGATCAGGCCGAACATCTCGCCCGGCTCGACGGTCAACGACAGGTCGTCGACCGCCTTCGTGCTGCCGAACTGTTTGTGCACGCGCTCCATGAGGACGGCCGGTGTTGACACCCTGTATCCCTCTCGTCGCCTGCCGAAGGCCGTGAGCGAAGTCGAACGGTAGCCCGTAGCCTGTAGTCTGTAGCCCGTCGCTATTTCAACGTGATTTCCGCTTCCACGGGCATGCCCTGTTTCAGCGTGCCCCCGGCGTTGTTGACCGTCACCTTCAGGCGAAAGACCAGTTTCGAACGTTCGTCGGCGGTCTGGACGTTCTTGGGCGTGAACTCGGCCTTGGGCGAGATGAAGGTCACCGTGCCCTCGACGGCCGGCCCGCCGGCATCTGTGTGGAGCGTGACGGTCTGGCCGAGCGCCACCCGGGGGATGTACGGTTCGTCCACGAACACGTTGGCCCACACATGGTCGAGATCCGAGATGATGACGACGGGCGTGCGGGGCCCGATCAGTTCACCCCGGTCCACCAGTTTCTGGGTGATCGTGCCGCCGACCGGCGCGATCACGGTCGTGTCTTTGAGGTTCTTCTCGAGCGTCGCGATCTGGGCATCCACGGCGGCGATCCGTGCGCGGGCCATGTCGAGTTCTTCGCGGCGGGCGCCTGACCTGAGGCGTGCCAGGCCTTCGGCCGCAGCCCGGACACGTTCATCGGCGCCCTTGACTCGTTCCTTCGCCACATCCCGTCTCGTGGCCGCGTCGTCACGCTGTTTCTGGATGCCCGAGTTGGCGGCCATGAGCGCGTCGAACCGTTCCAGGTCGCGGTCTGCGGCGGCCAGGTCGCGGCGGGCCGCCGCCAGGTCGGCTTCGGCGCTGCCGCGTTGCGCGTCGGCCTGCCTGATGTCTTCGGTCCTCGCGCCGGCGAGCAGCAGGCGCAGCTGGGCGTCAGCCATCTGGCGTTCGGCCCGGACGCGCTGCAGGGTGAGTTCGATGTCGGTGGGATCGAGGCGTGCCAGGAGGGCGCCGGCGTCGAGCCGATCACCTTCGGCAACGGGCAGCTCGAGGATCCGCCCGCCGACTTCCGCGGACACCTGGACTTCCGTGGCTTCGACGTATCCCGAAACGCGGATGCGATTCACCGGTTCCGAGTCGCGGCACGCAGCCGTGGCGGAAACAACCATCACGAGGGCGGCGGCAGTGTTCAGGTAACGCTTCATGGTGCGGGCTCCGTAGAGTGTCATCGGGCCGGGCGGAGGGGCCGGCGTTCCGGATCGACGGCAAGGGTCCGGTAGCAGACGTCCTGCATATGGTGAATGAACGCCTCGGGCTCGAAGCCTGAGATGTCGAGCGTGGCGTGGCGTCGGATCGTGTCGCGAATCGGGCCCGACGCGAGGTAGACCATGATGGGCCAGACGGTGGTCAGGTAGACCATGAGCGGGTTGATCGGCCTGAAGTCGCCGGTCCGCTGGCCGTCCGAGACGATGAGCGTCATCGACCGGGCGATGCGGACCACGAGGGCGACCGTGTCGCGGTCGAGGTGCGACGCGCCTTCGGCGACCTCGCGCAGCATGACCGGCGCGACCCGGGGTTCAGAAAGACCGAGACGGATGAAGGTCTCGATGAAGGCCGCCAGTCTGTCGGCGGCGGGGGCCGGGCTGGCGGCGACGGCCTCGAGTTCGCCGGCGAGTTTGCCGAAGAGGTGCTGGAGGGTGGCGCGGTAGAGGCGCTGTTTGCTGCCGAAATGGTAGTAGAGCATCGCCTTGTTGAGGCGGGCGGCGTCGGCAATCCGGTCTACGCGGGCGCCGGCGAACCCGCGGCCGGCGAATTCGGCGAGGGCGGCGGCCAGGATACGGTCGTGGGATCCCAGCGGGGCGGCGGGCGGCGTGGCGCGGGTCGTGCGCGGCGAGCGGGTCGTGCGGAGTTTGCGGGGCGCGCGGGCGGGGGCGGGGGCGGGTGCCGGGGTTGTTCGTCGCATAAGGACTAACCGTTTGGTCTAACTAAATAGTTAGTAACATGACGATTGATGCCTGTCAAGTAGGAAGTAGTCAGTAGGAAGTAGTCAGTAGGAAGTAGGAAGTAGGTATGACTGCCGTAGCCCGAAGGGCGACGGCGAATGTCCCCTGTCCCTGCCTTTCCCCAACCCCCAATCCCCAACCCCCAATCCCCAGCTACAATGCCCCCCATGCGCATCATGATTGCCGGCGGATCGGGGTTCCTCGGCCGCGAACTGTCGCGACGGCTCCTGCAGGACGGGCACGAGGTGGTGGTGCTTACCCGGGGCTTGGGGCTTGGGGCTTGGGGCTTGGGGCTTGGGGTAAGTCGCAAGAAGCCAGAAGCAAGAAGCAGGCAGCAAGAAGCAGGCAGCCCGGAACCCGGAGCCGGGGGCCCGGAGCCTGCCGAAGGCCGTGAGCGAAGTCGAACGGGAGCCGGAAGCCTGGAGCCTATGCCCGTGTCTGTGTCCTGGTCTCCCGATGGCACCGTCGGGCCCTGGGCCGACGCCTGCGGTCGCGTCGACGCCGTCGTCAACCTGGCTGGCGAGTCCATCGCCACGCGGCGGTGGTCCGAGGCACGCAAACGCGCGCTGGTGGACAGCCGTCTGCAGTCCACACGTTCGCTGGCCGGGTTCATCGCGCAGGCGTCGCCGAGGCCGTCGGTGTTCGTCAGCAGTTCTGCGATTGGTTACTACGGCGATCGCGGCGACGAGGTGCTCGATGAAGCAGCCGGCCCGGGCAGCGACTTCCTCGCCGGCCTTGGGGTGGCCTGGGAAGCGGAAGCTCGCGCGGTGGCCAGCGCCGCCACGCGGGTCGTCCTGGTGCGTACCGGGATCGTGCTGGATCCCCGCGACGGCGCGCTGGCCAAGATGTTGCCGCCGTTCCGCTTCTTCGTTGGCGGGCCGTTTGGATCCGGCCGCCAGTACATGTCGTGGATTCACCGGGACGACTGGGTGTCGCTCGTCCGGTGGTGTCTCGCCACGCCGGACGTCTCGGGCCCGGTCAATGCCGTCGCCCCTGGCGCCGTGACCAACGCCGGCTTCGCAAGGGCCCTCGGGCGCGTGCTCCACCGTCCGGCCATTGCGCCAGTCCCCGGGGTCGTCCTGAAGATGGTGCTGGGCGAGATGGCCGGCCCGTTGCTCCTCTCCAGCCAGCGGGTCGTACCGGCCGTGGCTCAGGGCAGCGGGTTCACGTTCGCCTTCCCCACGCTGGAAGAGGCGCTGGAAGACTTGCTCGGGGCTCGTCAGTAGGAAGTAGTCAGTAGGAAGTAGTCAGTAGGAAGTAGTCAGTAGGAAGTAGTAAGTAGAAAGCCGGAAGCCGTGGAATCCCCTACTGTCTACTGACTACTTCCTACCTGATCTGGCCTCTCTTGCCCCTAGTACGCCGCCAGTTTCCGGATCCCGTCCAGTATCTTGTCCGCATTCGGCAGGTTCTGCTGCTCGAGCACGGCCGAGAACGGGCAGTGGGAATCGGGGTACGTGACCCGCATCACGGGCGCGTCGAGCACGTCGAATCGTTCTTCGGTGATGAGCGCCGACAGCTCCGCGCCCAGGCCGAGCGTCTTCACGTCTTCGTGGACGACGAGCACGCGGCTGGTTTTCTCCACCGACGCAAAGATGGTGGCCGTGTCGAGCGGCGACAACGTCCGCAGGTCGATCACCTCCACGTCGAGGCCTTCCGCGGCCGCGCGTTCGGCTGCGTCGAGGGCGTGCATCACCATCGCCCCGTACGTGAGGAGCGTGATGCCCGATCCTGCGCGGCGAATCGCCGCCTGACCGATCGGCACGATCTCGTCGCCTTCGGGAACGGGTCCCTTGGCCCGCCGGTACAAGTACTTGTGCTCGAGGTAGATCACGGGGTTGTCATCCCGGATCGCCGCCTTGAGCAGGCCTTTCGCATCCCAGGCGGTGGACGGGGCCACCACCCTCAGGCCCGGGCGGTGCACGAACCACGACTCGGGATTCTGCGAGTGGTACAACCCCCCCGCCACGTTCCCGCCGACGGGCGCCCGGACCACAATCGGGCACGCCACGCGCCCGCCGTAACGATACCGCAGCGTGGCCGCCTGGTTGACGATCTGGTCGAACCCGCAGGTGATGAAATCCCCGAACTGCATCTCGGCCACCGGCCGGTACCCGCGCAGCGACGCGCCGACGCTGACGCCGATGATGCACGACTCCGAGATCGGCGTGTCGAGACAGCGGTATTCGCCGAACTCTTCCTGCAGCCCTTTCGTGATGCCGAACGCGCCCCCGTACGCCCCGACGTCTTCGCCGAGGACGAACACACTGGGGTCGCGCCGCATCTCTTCGAAGAGCGCCTCTCGAATCGCATCCAGGTAGGTGATTTCGCGCATGGTCGGCTCGCTTCGCTCGCTCAAGAGGCCTGAGGCCTGAGGCTAGAGGCTTGAGGCTTGGGAAAGACAAGGGTTGTTCCCCAACCCCCAACCCCCAATCCCCAACCCCCAGCCCTAGGCGTACATGTCCGTGGCCGCTTCGTGCGGCTCGGGATCCGGACTGTTTTCCGCAAACGCCACGGCTTCGTCGACCTCGGCCTTGACGCGGCTTTCGACATCGGCCAGTTGTTCGTCCGTCAGGAGGCCGCGATGCCGCAGGTACGTGGTGAACGTCGTCAGCGGATCGCGGCTTTTCCACATGGCCAGCTCTTCGTCGGTCCGGTAGAACGCCGGATCGTGTTCCGAGTGCCCGCGCCACCGGTACGTCTTGCACTCGATCAGCGTCGGGCCTTCCCCGGCGCGCGCGCGGGCGATGGCGCCCTGCGTCACCTGGTACACCGCCAGCACGTCGTTGCCGTTGATGGCCACGCCGTCAAACCCGTAGGCTTCTGCCCGGACCGCCACGTCTTCGATGGCCATCGACTTCTCGATCGGCACCGAGTACGAGTAGATGTTGTTCTCGCACACGAACACCACCGGCAGTTTGTGCACGGCGGCAAAGTTCATGGCTTCGTGCACGTCCCCGGTATTGGCGGCGCCTTCGCCGAAGTACGCGATCACCACGTTGTCGCGTCCTTCCAGCTTGTAGGTCAGGGCAAGGCCCGCGGCCACGGGGGTATTCGCGCCCAGCATGCTCGTATTGCCGAAAATCCCCAGATCGGGCACGCCGCTGTGCAGGGCCGAATCGCGGCCTTTCGACAAGCCGGTCGCCTTGGCGTACATCTGCGCCATCATCACGCCCGGGCTCACGCCCTTCAGCAGGAACGTGCCCATATCGCGGTGCAGCGGGCAGATGTAGTCTTCCGGCCGCAGCCCGAAACAGGTGCCGACGACGATGGCTTCCTGGCCGATGCTGGAGTAGACGCCGCTGCGCACGCGACCCTGGCGGACCAGGATGCCCAGGCGCTCGTCGAAGGCGCGGATCAGCTTCAGCCAGTACAACATCTCGAGCAACTGTTCGTTGCTCAGCTTGAACTTGTGTCGTTTGATGGAAGGCATGGCAGGGGAACAGTTTATCACTAGGGGCATGGGGCATGGGGCATGGGGTATGGGGTAGTCAGTAGTCAGTAGTCAGTAGTCAGT
>CAYJPV010000062.1:0-8771 GCA_964372095.1 uncultured Vicinamibacterales bacterium
TCAAGATCAACTTCCTGTGCCGCGACAGCATCCTGGCTGCGCCCATCGTGCTCGACCTCGTGCTCTTCCTCGACCTGGCGAAACGCGCCGGGTGGAGCGGCATCCAGGAATGGCTGTCGTTCTTCTTCAAGAGCCCGCAGCACGCCAAGGGCCTGTACCCCGAGCACGACTTGTTCATCCAGTCGATGAAGCTGAAGAACACGTTGCGTTACCTCAAGGGCGAAGAGCTCATCACGCACCTGGGGGCGGAGTACTACGACTAGGGGCTAGGGACTAGGGACTAGGGACTAGGGAAAGACACCCCAGTCCCCAGTCCCCAACCCCCAATCCCCAATCCCCAACCCCCAATCCCCAATCCCCAACCCCCAGAGGAGCCTGACATGCAGGGACGTCCGATGCTGATGCCGGCGCTGTGGGGCGGACTTGCCATCGGCATCCTCTCGGCCCTGCCGTTTGTCGGGGCGTTCAACCTGTGCTGCTGCATGTGGGTGGTCACGGGCGGGATGCTGTCGGCGTACGTCCTCCAGGCCAACACGCCGGATCCCATCACCGCCGGGGACGGAGCCGTTGTCGGCCTGCTCGCCGGCATCGCGGGCGCCTTCGTCTACGCCATCGTCTCGTTGCCCCTGAACATCATGCTGGGACCGATGCAGCGCCGGGCGATGTCGCGTCTGGCCGAGCAGATTCCCAACCTGCCCCCGGAAGTCCGCGATGCCGTTGGCACCGTGGGCTCGACCGAGATGGCTGCCCTCGGCCTGCTCATGGGCTTCGTCACCATGCTGCTCGTCGGGGGCATCTTCGCGACGGTTGGCGGACTGCTTGGTTCGGTCTTTTTCAAGAAGAAACCCGCGCCGCCCGCCGACATCTCCGGACACCCCCCCTACGAAGTCTGACCCCTGGCCCTCTCGCCAAGGCAGGCCGGACGTCTCAGGCGCCACAAATTGTGTAGTGATGCGTGGTTCTGGGTTGTGACTAGACGCTATCCCTTGTAACAACAGTGCTTTAACGTTCTTTTGGCGGGTGCGTTCGCCCCCGGATACCACCGCCTGACTGGGTGGTCCGCGCGAGACAGCCACACAGAATGTAGGAATACTGCCCGTATCAGGGGTATCTGAAGGTTCGCAGGGTTGGCGAAGTGTCTCAAAGCTGGACACGCCGGGACCGCCCAGTGGAATCTATTCCCCGGGCGGCAAGACTCCGATAACATCACGTTGTGATCTCTGTTACCAGTCTCTCAAAAAAATACGGTCGTTTCGTTGCCGTGGACAACCTGTCCTTCGAGGTGCAGGCCGGGGAAGTTCTGGGCTTCCTGGGTCCCAACGGAGCCGGCAAGACCACGACGATGCGGATGATCACCGGGTACTTGCCCCCCAGTCACGGTCGCGTGAAGATCGGCGGCAACGACCTCTACGATCGGCCGGTCGAAGCCAAGCGCCTGATCGGGTATCTGCCCGAAAACCCGCCCTTGTACCCCGAGATGACCGTGCGGCGGTACTTGCGGTTTGTCGGGGCGCTCAAGGACGTACCGGCGGGCAAGATGCGCGCGGCCGTTGACCGTGCGATCGAGCGCACGCGGCTCGGCGAAGTGGCCGACAAACGGATCGCGAAGCTGTCGAAGGGGTTCAAGCAGCGTGTCGGGCTGGCGCAGGCCCTGGTGCACGAACCGCCGGTGCTGATCCTCGACGAGCCGACGTCCAGTCTCGACCCGAAGCAGCGCACCGAAGTGCGCGAGTTGATTGCCGAGCTGAAGGGCAGTCACACGGTGCTGTTGTCGACCCACATCCTGCCCGAAGTCAGCGAAGTCGCCGATCGGGTGTTCATCATCGACCGTGGCAAGGTGATGGCGGTCGACACGCCCGAGCACCTGGGCGACCGACTGCGGGCGCGCGAGATCATTCGCCTGGAGGTCGTCCTGCCGGGCGACGCGGGCGGGACGCCGCGTGAGGTCATCCAGGGGGCTCTGGCGGGCCTGCCCGGAGTCGCCCGCGTGGAGGCCGCCGAGACGTCATCGGGCACCATGCTCGTGCAGGTGGAGACGCCAGTCGGCGTCGACCTGCGCAGCGCGGTGGCCGAACTGGTCGTGGGGCGGCGCTGGAAGCTGCTGTCCCTGGCGGGCGAGTCGTTGTCGCTTGAAGAAATTTTCCTCGCCCTGACCGGCGATGCCGCGACCAAGGAGCAGGGGTGATGCGCCACAGTCTGACCATTGCCCGACGTGAACTCGAGTCGTACTTCGTCTCGCCGATTGCCTACTCGGTGCTGACGATCTTCACCTTCGTGTCGGGCCTGTTCTTCTCGAACATGGTGGTGTACTACGTCCGTCAGGCCGTCATCGCCGACTCGCAGATCGAGCGCCTCGGGCGTTCCGAGTTCCAGCTGGACGTGCCGACCGTGATCCTGCAGCAGTTCTTCCAGAACGAGGCGTTCCTGCTCATGTTCGCGCTGCCCCTGCTGACCATGGGGCTGATCACCGACGAACGGCGCAAGGGTACGCTCGAACTGCTGCTGACGTCGCCGCTGCGGGCGACGGAGCTGGTCGTCGGCAAGTTCCTCGGGGCGTTCGGCTTTCTCGTCGCGATGGTGCTGCCGATCGTGCCCATGTTCTACTTTCTGGCCCAGGGCGGCGAATGGGAACCCGGTGTCGTCATGAGCGGCGTGCTCGGGCTGCTCCTGCTGGGCGGCGCCCAGATCGCGATGGGTCTGTTCATCTCGTCGTTGTGCGAAAACGTCCTGGTGTCAGCCATCGGCACCTATGGGCTGCTGATGACCCTGCAGTTCATCGATACGACGGCCTCGGCGACCCGATCCATGTGGGCCGAATTCCTGGCGTACTTCTCGCTCTACATGCGCCACATCAATCTGACGCGCGGGTTGATCTCGCTGGATGACGTCGCGTTCTTCCTGTCGCTCGTCGTGCTGGGGCTGTTTCTGACGCAGCGGACGATCGAAGCCATCAGGTACAAGCGCACATGAAGAAATATCTCTTCCTTCCTGGCGGGTTGATGATTGTGGCGGCCCTCGTGTGGGCGGCCATGACGTTGCGATGGGACACGACGGCGATCGTGCTGGCCGCCGGCGGACTGCTGGCCCTGGTGGTGGCCGTGGCCGCCAACTGGCAGAGCGTGAGCGACTGGTTCCGCGACCCGCGCGGGGTCTTCGTCCTCAACAGTATCCTCACGACCATCCTGCTCGTGGCCGTGCTGGGCCTCGTCAATGCCATCGCGAGCCTGCGGGCAACGCAGTTGGACATGACGGCGGCCGGGCGCAATACGCTGACCGACGACACGCGCACGGGCCTGGACCGCCTCCAGCAGGACGTCGAACTGAAGCAGTTCGGCCGGGTGCGCGATTCCGCTGTCGATCAGCTGCTGGCGGCGTTTGCGAACGAATCACGGCGGGTACGCGTGGGGTACTCGGACCCGGAACTCGCGCCGCAGGAGGCGCGCACCTACGGCGTGATGCGTGACGGGACCGTCGTCGTGTCGGGCGGCGGCAAGTGGCGCAAAGTCGAGAAGGCCACCGAGCCGGCGTTGTTCCAGGCCATTGCCCAGGTGACGGTGGACCGGGAGCCGGTGGTGTGTTTCGCCACCGGCGAAGGGGAACACGGCGTCGATGACCAGGGGGCTGGAGGACTGTCGTTGTTCGTCACGGCCCTGGCGGCCGCCGGGTACAAGGCCGAGCGCGCCCCGCTGCAGGCGCCCGTGCCGGCGTCGTGCGAAGTGCTCGCCGTGCCCGGGCCCTCGGCCGGATTGTCGCCCGAGGCGTTGAGCTACATCGAGGCGTACCTGGCCAACGGCGGGCGCATCGCCCTGCTGGCGGACCCGCCGGTCGATCCCAACCTGAAGGCCTGGCTGCAGCCCAGGGGCATCACCGCGGGAGACGGGTATATCATCGAAACCAACCCGGCTGCCAAGCAGGTTGGCGTGGGGCCCGAAAGCCCGCTGGCGCTCAAGTACTTCAACCACCCGATTGCCGCCGGCTTCGAACTGGCGACGATCTACCACCGGGTGGTGCCACTCGGGTTGCAGCGGCAGGCACAGATCGGTCTGCCAGAGCCGCTGGCGGGCACGGGCGACCGGGCCTTCGAACGTGTCGACCTCACGGTCCTGGGTGCCGAATTCCGGGAGGGCCGGGACCGGCCCGGGCCCTTCCTGCTGGCGATCGCCACACGGTTCCCGCGCGGGCTGAGAGACGACAAGACCGTGCAGGAAGGGCGCATGGTGGTGTTCGGCGATTCCGACTTCCTGACGAATGCCTTCATCAACCGCCAGGGCAACCGCGACTTTGGGCTGCGTGTCGTGGCCTGGCTCGCGGGCGAGCGGGAGGCCAGGATTGTCAGCCTGAGCGACCGCCAGAACCGCCGGACCTCGCTGACCGAGCAGACGAAGACCATCATGTACGTGGTCAACCTGGGTGTCCTGCCCCTGCTGCCGCTGATAGCGGGACTGGTGCAGTTTGTTCGGAGCAGGAAGTAGGAAGTAGGAAGTAGGAAGTAGACAGTAGACAGTAGACAGCAGAAGCAAGAAGCAAGAAGCAGGTCGGCGGTCGTGCAACGGGCTCGCGAGGGATCACACCCGGGCGAGCTCGTCGCACGTACGGGCTCCAGGCTACTGACTACTTCCTACTGACTACTTCCTACTGACTACTTCCTACTGACTACTTCCTTGTCCACCACGTGAGCACCTCTGTGAATCCCCGCGCATTTCGTCCCTACCCCTAAGGTTTGCAAGGGTTTACACCGACATACTGCCCAGGAGACGGAGCCTCGTGCTCATCCTCCGTATCGAATTGGGGAAGGACACATGAAACGCACATCACGTCAGAGCCTGCTCGCGACCGTGACCGTCGTCATCCTGATGACGACCGGGTCGTATTCCGCGCAGAGCGCACAGTCCGCACGGGGGAGCGTGCCGGTTCCATCGGCCGCAGGCGGTCAGGACCCGATGCCGCCGACGCGCCTGGGGTTGGGGCCGCAGATTCCCGGCTTGTCGCCGCTCGCGGTGAGCCAGCTCGAGGAGGGGCGGCGCAACGACGCGATGGACCAGACGATCTCGTTGAGCTTCGCCGAACCGATTTCGGTTCGCGAACTGCTCCTGCTGCTGGTGCGCGATACGAATCTCAGCCTGGTTCCTGATCCGGCCGTCGAAGGTCAGTTCAGCGGCGAGCTGAAGAACGTGACGCTGCGGCAGGCGCTCGACCTGATCCTGGACCCGCTGGAACTCGAATACCAGTTCTCGGAGAACGTGCTGCGGGTGTCGCGGCGCCAGATGGAAACGCAGATTTTCCACCTCAACTACGTTGCCAGCCGGCGCTCCGGCTCGCGCGGGAGCGGGTCCGGCGGCTTCGCGGCCGGCGGGCAGGGCGGCAACTTCGCCGCCGGCGGCCAGGGCGGCGGCTTCAGCGGCAGCACGGGCGGCTTCGGCGGCGGCAGCAGCGGGATGGGCAACGGCGGCTTCGGCGGCAGCCAGGCGTCGGTGTCCAGTACTGACTACGGCGACGTCTTCGACGAACTCGCCCAGGGCCTGCGCACGCTGATGTCGGGTGAAGGCAAGCACAACATGGACCGCAAGGCGGGGTTGCTGCAAGTGACCGACTACCGCGATCGCCTCGACCTCATCTCCCAGTACCTCGAAGCGGTCGAGACCCGCGTGCAGCGCCAGGTGCAGATCCAGGCGAAGGTCATCGAAGTCGAACTGCGGGACGAATATTCGGCTGGCATCGACTGGTCCACGGTGTTCCGGAGCGCGGGCAACGCGATCAACGTGACCCAGCGCCTGTCGCCCACGCGCGGCAGCAGCGCATTCACGGTCGGCGTGGACATCCGCGACTTCAAGGGGCTGCTCGACGCCTTTGCGAACCAGGGCCGTGTCAACGTGATGGCCAGCCCGCGCGTCATGGCGATGAACAACGAACCGGCGGTCATGCGCGTCGGCACACAGGACGTGTTCTTCGTGACGACGTCCCAGGTGGACGCGACCACGGGCCAGGTGCTGCAGACGACGGTGACGCCCCAGTCGATTACCGAAGGCGTCGTCCTGAGCGTGACGCCGCAGATCGGGGCCGACGGGATCATCCACCTGAGCATCACCCCGTCCATCACCGAACGCACCGGCACGGCCACCTCGCGCCTCGGCGACCAGGTGCCCATCGTCGCGGTCCGCGAGACCGACACGATGGTACGGGTTCACGAGGGTGAAACGATTGTCATCGCGGGTCTGATGCAGGAACGGGCTTTGACCGAAACAACAAAAGTGCCGGTACTCGGGGACATCCCCGTGGTCGGGGGGCTCTTCCAGCGCAAGGAGCAGACCAAGCGTAAGACCGACCTGGTGATCCTCCTGACGCCGACGGTGATGACGCCTGGAGAGATCGCCGCCACCGCCGCGTCGGATATGCAGCGGTTGTATGAACAGCAGAAGGCGCCAGTTCGCAAGTAGGTGTTCGGGCACCAGTGACACCACAGCAAGGGGCCAGCGATGTACGAGGAATTTTTTGGTTTCATCGAGAAGCCATTCAGTCTGACGCCAGACCCGAAGTATTTGTACAAGAGCGAGTCGCACGCGAATGCGTTCGAACTGCTCCAGTACTCCATCCGTCGCCGCGAAGGGTTCGTGGTGGTGACGGGTGACATCGGGACCGGTAAGACGACACTGTGCCGCGCGTTGCTCGAGCAGATCGACCGGCGGACCTTCACGGCTCTCGTGTTGAACCCGTTCCTCTCCGAGGACGACCTGCTGAAACTGATCCTCCAGGACTTCGGCGTGATCTCGCGCGACGAGGTGAAGGCCGGACGCCTGGCCGGCGTCAGCAAGCAGGAACTCATCGACACGCTCTACGACTTCCTGCTCGGCCTGCTGCCGCTCCAGGCCAGCGCCGTGCTGATCATCGACGAAGCCCAGAACCTGCCGCTGCAGGTGCTCGAGCAGTTGCGGATCCTGTCGAACCTCGAGACGGACAAGGAGAAACTGCTGCAGATCATCATGGTCGGCCAGCTGAACCTCCAGCCGCTGTTGCGGTCGCCGGAGTTGCGCCAGCTCGACCAGCGCGTGTCCATCCGGTACGAACTCAAGCCGCTGACCCGCGAAGAGGTGTCGGCGTACATCGCGCATCGGCTCCACGTGGCCGGCGGCGCCTCGGCGGTGGCGTTCGCGCCCAAGGCCGTGCACGCCGTCCACCAGTATTCGGGGGGTATCCCCCGTCTGATCAATCTGATCTGCGACCGGAGCTTGCTCGGGGCCTATTCCGCCCGGTCGAACCGCGTGACGCCCGAACTGGTGGAACGCGCGGCCAGCACCCTCGACCTGCAGCCGGTCGAGCGCTCCCGGTTCTCGTGGCTGCGTCGGCGTCAGCCCGTCCTGGCTGGCACCCAGTCGTCCTCTGTCGCCTATAGGTGAAGCCGTGAGCCGGATGCTCGACGCGCTGCGTCAAAACAATGGAACGTCGCTGGGACCCGATGGCGTCCAGCGCCGGAACAGCACCGAAGAGAACGTGCTGGCCTCGCTGGGTTACCCTGCCCAGATGAGCCCCAGGTCGGACTCGTCGCCGGTGTTCCGGATCCTGCTGGCGATCGCCGTGATCGTGGTGGTTGCCGCGGTCCTCTGGCAGGTCGCCGCGATGAACGGCCTCGTGCCCAAGGGCGTGTTCAACAGCCTGTTCGGCACGTCGACGGCCCCGGCGGCCGTCACGTCCGCGCCGCCGCTCCAGAGGCCGGCGCCGGTTCGCGAGACGGCGCCGCCCCCGGCGGCGGACCCCGAGACCGCGGCTCCTGCGACGGTGGCCGCGACGCCCGTGGAGCCGCCCGCGCCGCCGCCGATCAAGCCGGCTCCTGTGGTGGCACCTCGCACGAACGCACCGGCATCCGTGCCGCAGACGCCTGCGAACCGTTCGTCGGCGGCGCGTTCGCGAACGCCCCGCCCGAAACCCGCTCCCGTCGCACAGGCCCCGGTCCCCGTGGCGCCCGTGCCCGTGGCCGCGTCGCGCACGACACCCCTTCCGGCGCCGGCTGGGGCCGGCCTGATGCCCCGCGGTGCGTCGAAAGTTCCGGCCATCTACCGCACCGAGACCGGTGAGGTCGATCACTGGAAGCTGGCGCTGTATTACCATCGTAACGGCGACTTCGAGAATGCCCTGGTTCAGTACCGCGCGGTGCTCGAGACCAACGAACTCAATGCCGAGGCACAGAACAATCTGGGCCTGCTCTATCTCGACAAGCACCTGTACGACGAGGCCACCCAGGCGTTCCGGCGCGCCACGTTCATCGACCCGAAGTACTTCAAAGCGCACAACAACCTCGGCATCGCGCTGCTGAAGTCGGGCAATGTCGATGCCGCCGTCTCCGAGTTCCGCTGGATCGTGGCACAGGATGCGCGCAATCTCGAGGCCCTGACGAATCTGGCGCTGGCGTTGAAGGCCGGCAGCCGCCTCGAAGAGTCCCGCGAGGTCCTGCAGCGCGCCATCACGACGAATGCACGGTACGCACCGGCACACTACAATCTCGCGCTGGTCTATGAAGAGAGTGGCGACCTGATGCGCGCCATTCAGCACTACGAGACGTTCCTCTCGGTGAATACCGCCGAGAACGCCAGCCTGGGCGCTGAAGTCCGTGCGCGCGTCCAGACGCTGAAGGCCAAGCTCCTGTAGCTCCCGTCCGTCGCCGTTCGGTTTCTCCTCCTCCTCCTCCTCCTCCCAAGGCGGTGCGTCCTCTGGCGCACCGCCTCCTTTTTGTGTTGCCTCGCAATCGCACAGCGGCGGGCGATGGCCCGCCATTCTGCCCC
>CAYJPV010000063.1:0-7774 GCA_964372095.1 uncultured Vicinamibacterales bacterium
CCCCAATCCCCAATCCCCAGTGCTAGGATATGCCCAAGGAAGGTGGCCCATGACCCCTGTGTTCTACGCCCTCGGAACTCTGATCGTCGTGGCCGTGCTGTATTTCGCGATTCGCGTGCCCGTCAGGAAGTACCTGGACGCGCGAGGTGATCGCCTCGTCAGTTGCCCCGACAACGGACAGGACGTGGCCGTCCGGGTAGACGCCATGCACGCGGCTGTCACGCCGAAGAGCGCGTCCAGCCATCTCCGCCTCGAGTCATGCACGCGGTGGCCCGAGAAGGCGGGCTGCGGGCAGGAGTGTCTGCGGCAGATCGAAGACCAGCCGGAAGATTGCCTGGTCAGGACGCAGATCGACCGCTGGTACGCGGACAAGTCGTGCGTGCTGTGCGGCAAAGCCCTTGGCGATCTGGACTGGACGGTTCACAAACCCGCGGTCCGATCACCCGAAGGGCTGACGGTGGAGTGGCGTGACATCGCGCCCGAGAACCTGTGGAGCGTGCTGGCCAGCCACGACCCGGTGTGCTGGGACTGCCACGTCGCCGAAGGCTTCAGACGGCAACGCCCGGACCTGGTGCTCGATAATCCGCACGCGCCGGGAAGCCGGACATAAACCATTGACCCCGCTGTTCCGTCTAAGACAGTAAGCAGGCTCGCCACCGACCGTCACAATCCGCCGGTCGCAGCTCACAGGTTCCCGTATGTGGAATCCCTGCGTGAGCTCTCTGTGCCGAGCCCATCGCCTCAGGAGGGATGTCATGCGCGGATGGAATTTCTCGAGCAACGCCGACTGGATGGTGGCCTTGCTGCTGGTCTTGACCGTCGCCGCTGCCGCGTTCGCGTAGCGGCACGGCTGCGAGCGCCACCTACCGCGGCTGACGGGCCGGACTGTCCGCCACCGCGACGTACGTCTTCCTCGCCCGGGCTTTCGTGCCCGGGCGTTTCACTTTCACCATCAGCCGGTGCACTTTCCCGTCGAGTGCGGCGGGGCTGAAGCCCAGGACGTACTGGCTGCGCAGTTCCTGCGCGATGCGGGTGAAGGTGGTTGCCAGATCCCGGGTGCCCGACAGGAGGTAATAACCGCCTCCGGTTTCTTCCGCCAGCCGCCGGAGCACTTTGTCGGGCGACGTGCGTACCCGCCGCATCCCGTTGAAGTAGGTCGACTCGAGTCCGATCCCGTAAATCATGACTTCGTCGGCCCTGGCCCGCTCGAGCACCGTGCCCTGGCCAACCTTGCTCGCGGTGTCCTCGCCGTCGGTGAGCAGCACGATGACCCGCCGACCTTCCAGTCCGGCCAGCTGGTTGATGGACTGGTCGATCGCGTCGTTCAGCCGGGTCGGGTACCCGAAGTCCAGGTTCCGCAAGGCAGCGGCGAGTTCGTCCCGATCGGACGTGAAGACACCGCTGAACTCGATCTTGTCGTTGAACGCGCCGACCTGGGCCCGATCCTGCGGTTGCAGTCTCGTCAGGAACTGCTCGGCCGCGGAATAGACCAGCTTCAGGGAATCGGTCATGCTGCCGCTCGTGTCGAGCATGAGCACCGCGGTGAACGGCTGGCTCTGGTTCTCGAAGAGTGCGATTGGCTGCAACTTGTCGTTGTCGTAAATCTCGAAGTCGTCGATCGTGAGGTCCGGGACGAGCCGGTCCTGCGCATCGGTCACGGTTGCATAGATCGGGACCAGCTTGGTTCCGGACTTGAAGACCGCGCCCTGGCCCTGGCCGGATGCCGGAGCAGCGGCGATCACCGACGGGCGCTGCGTCGCGAGGGCAACGGCAGCCAGGCACACGAGGGCGGCGGGAGACACTGGTCGCATGTGTTGAGCCTAGCAAGCCTCGTGCCTCCCGCACAACACGCGAACACCGCGCCGAATGCGCCCGTCGGCGGAACTTCCTCGCTGCGCTGTCACCGGGCGATGACGCCGACCGGCGCCGCTGTCCGCCCGACAGGGCGGAAACCTGCTGCGTGCCAGACGCGTCATAACACCACCGTTGACCGGGTCGACCCGGGTTGGTTATCGTGATGATCTACGCATGCCATCAATGAGAACACGTTGGTATCCGCTGCTGTCAGCGGTTGCCTTCGGCCTCGTGTTGGGCGTCCTGCTGACGCCGGTCGGGATGGCCCATCTCGATCTCGTGCCGGACGTGTGCGAACGCCAGCCCTATCCGCCGCCGGCCGGCCGTGATACCGGCGCGCCCGCGTTACACGCGTCTTCGTCCTTCGATCCGCACCAGCACTGCTTCACGTGCCACTGGCTGCAGAGTTTCCGGTCCACGCTGCTGTCGTCCGGCGTGACCGTGCTGCAGGCCGACGGTGTGTGCGAGATCCTCCCGGTCGCCGCCGAGGCAACCCGATCCGTTGCCCGCCACTCACTCCCGGCGCGGGCCCCTCCGTCCGCCAAGACGCCCGGCCTTTCGTAGGTGCCACCGCCCTCGGGCGTGGCGTGCGGGATCGTTCTAGAGGCGAGCGGTATGCTCGCGGGAGTGCTGGTTCATGTCCACAGTCGTTCGTCCCCTGGTCAGCCGCGTTGCGGTGATGGCCCTGTTGCTTGTCCTGGCCGCCGCGTCGGCGGCTCTTGCGTCCGGCGCGACCCTGAAGGGCCGGCTCCTCCATTCCATGACCGGAGAGCCGCTGACTGACGCGACTGTCGTGTTGCAGGAGACCCGGCAGCAGGCAGCCGTCGGCAAAGACGGCACGTTTACGTTCCCGGGGCTGAAACCCGGCCGCTACCATGTGGTGGTCATCGCGCAGGGGTTCAGCTCGAAACACATCGAGGTGGCCGTCAAGGAACCTCAAACCGTGAACGATTTCATGGTGGAGCCGGAACTGCACTTCTCGGAAGTGGTGTCCGTCAGTGCCGAGCCCCGCGACCAGTTCACGACCTACCAGCCGACCTCGGTGCTGACCGGACAGGATCTGACGCGCGATCTCGAGACGACCGTTGGCGCCACCCTGCTGGGTCAGCCAGGCATGGCCCTGCGTTCCTTCGGTGCCGCGCCGGCCAGGCCGGTGATTCGCGGGCTCGACGGCGACCGCGTCCTCATTCTCGAAGACGGTCAGCGCACGGGCGATCTGTCGAGCCAGTCCGGCGACCACGGGATTACGATCAACCCCGCGGGCGCGTCGAAGATCGAAGTCGTTCGCGGCCCGGCCATGCTGCTCTACGGGTCGAATGCCGTCGGCGGCCTGGTCAACGTGATCGCGAATGCCGTTCCGACGTCGCCGGTCGAAGGCGTGCGCGGGGCGGCCACCGCCGACCTGGGTTCCAACGCGGGCCGGGCATCCGGCGCGGCCGATGTGTGGTGGGGCAACGCCTCGTGGGCGATGCACGCGGGCGGCGGCGGGAACCGATCCGGTGACTACGAAACGCCCGACGGGACGGTGGGCAATACGCAGTCACGAAACGGGTTCGGTTCGGTGGGGCTTGCCTGGACAGGTGCCCGGGGGTACCTGGGAGGCAGCTACGGTTATGAAGACACCCGCTACGGCATTCCGTTCGTTGAGGACGGTCTCGTTGAATTGACGCCGCGGCGTCACATGGTGAACATCCGGGGCGAAGCGCGCAGCCTGCCAGGCTTGATCTCCGGCGTGAAAGGGTCGTTCGCGGCGCGCCGGTACAAGCACGAAGAGATCGTGGCCGGCGAGGTCGGGACCCGATTCGCCAACGATACCAACGAACTGGAAGTCACGGCCACGCACAAAGCCATCGGGCTGATGAGCGGCACGCTGGGCGGATGGGTCCTCGACCGGTCGTTCTCGGCTGAAGGCGACGAAGCGTTGTCACCGCCGATCGACCAGCGGGGCTTCGCGGCATACCTGTACGAAGAACTGTCGCTGCACCACGTCACGGTGCAGTTCGGCGGCCGCGTGGACAACGCCCGCTACACGCCGGCCGGTGGCGTGCTGCCCGGGCGCGAGTTCACCGAGTTCTCGGGGTCCGTGGGCGTGCTCGTCAACCCGCCGTTTGCCGACCACCGGGCGACGTTCGCCGTCAGCCTCGCCCGTGCGGCACGGTACCCGGCACTCGAGGAGCTGTACTTCAACGGGCCGCATCCGGGGAACTTTGCCTTCGAGATCGGCAACGCCGATCTCGAAGCGGAACAGGCCCTCGGGTTCGATGCGTCGTTCCGGTGGCGATCGCCGCGGTTCTCGACGGAACTGACCTACTTCCGGAACGACATCGCCAACTACATCTTCCGGAATCCGCTCGATGAGCTGCCCGACGATGTCGATCACGAACACGACGGCCACCACCACGACGACTTTCCAGTGATTCAGTACGTCGGACGCGACAGCGTGCTGCAGGGTGTCGAGTGGCACGGCGACCTGCACCTCGGATCGCGGTGGTATGCGGACTTCGGCGTCGACTACGTGCACGGCGAACTCAAGGACACCGGCGAAGCCCTCCCGCGGATCCCGCCCCTGCGCGGGCGGGTTGGCCTCCGCTATCAGGTCAATGCCCTGAATCTCGGCGGTGACGTCACGGCTGTGGCGATGCAGGATCGGGTGTTCGGCGCGGAAACCACCACCGACGGATACGCGGTGCTCAAGCTGCACGCCTCGTACTCGTTCAACGCCGGCGGCGTGACCAGTACGGTCACGGCCAGGGCCGAAAACGTCACCAACCAGCTCTACCGCAACCACCTGTCGTACGTGAAGGACGTCGTCCCCGAAATGGGCCGCACCTTCAAGCTGGTGTACCGGGTGGAGTTTTAGGGACTCAGGGCAAGAGGTAGGAAGTAGACAGTAGGAAGTAGACAGTAGGAAGTAGACAGTAGCCCCGGGGGGCGGCTCCCCCGGCTTCTACTCCCTACTGACTACTTCCTACCGACTACTTCCTGCCCCCCGCAACCGTCTCGACCGCCCGCATCACGCGCAGCAGGTTGAGGCCAAGCACCTTCTTCACCTCGGCGTCCGGATACCCGCGGCGCAGCAGTTCGGCGGTCAGGGCCGGGAACGTCGAGACATCCTCGAGCCCGACAGGCGTCGAGGTGATCCCGTCGAAGTCGCTGCCGTAGGCCACGTGATCGATGCCGGCGACTTTGCGGATGTGGTCGATGTGATTGGCCACATCCGCGATTGTCACAGCCGGCCTCGGGTGCGCGGCTTTCCACTGGTCCATCCCTCGCTTCAGGGCGCCCTCGTCACCGGGCGACACGACCCCGATCCGGGTCTGCTCGGCGTCGTGCGCCGCGTCCCACGCCATGGCCGCGGGGGTGGTGAAGCCGGGCACGAACGACACCATGACCACGCCGCCGTTCGTCTTGAGCGCGCGCAGGATGGCGTCGGGCACGTTACGCGGATGGTTGCACAAGGCCCGGGCGGAGGAGTGCGAGAAGATCACCGGGGCTTTCGAGATCCGCAGCACGTGGCGCATGACGTCCGGCGAGACGTGACTCAGGTCGGCAATCATGCCGAGCCGGTTCATCTCGCGGATGACGTCCTCCCCGAACGGCGACAAGCCGTTGAGGGCCGGCGTATCGGTGGCGGAATCGGCCCAGGCCACGTTCTTGCCGTGTGTCAGCGTCATGTACCGGGCGCCCAGCCTGAAGAACATCCGCAGCGCCCCGAGGGACGAGTCGATGGAGTGCCCGCCTTCCATGCCGATGAGCGAGGCAATCTTTCCGTCTTTGAAGATGCGCTCGACGTCCGCGGCCGTCAGCGCGAGTTCGAGGGTCTCCGGGTACCGGGCAATCATCCGATGGACGATGTCGATCTGTTCGAGGGTGGCGGTGACGGCTGTCTGGCCGGCCAGGCTGGCGGGGACGTACACAGACCAGAACTGCGCGCCGACGCCTCCCTGCTTCAGCCGCGGGATGTCGGTCATCGTCGCGGGCTGGGGGCCCCGGATGTCGAGGCGCGCGACGTCCTTGCCCGCGTTCTGGCGGACCTCCCAGGGATAGTCGTTGTGTCCGTCGAACACCGGGACCTGCCGGTGCAGGGCCTTCGCCCGTTCGAGCAGGTCGTCCGTGCCGCCGACTGATGCTGCCACCGTAGCCATGACCGTCACCGCTGCTGCCAGACCTGCGACCGCGACGAGGAGACGCCTGTCCATGGAATGGTCCTTCCGGAAAGAAACCGTACCCGCATGTGTGTTGGAGCCCCCATCGTACCTCAGGTTGCGGCCGGCCCGGCAAACGTATACGGCAGGGCGTCAGTCCACGTTACAATCCACAATCCGTTACGCTGCGCCCCGTCGCACCTGATCACGTCAACGAGGTTCACCCGATGTCCGAGACTGCACCCAAGACCGTTGTCAACCTGGCATGGGAAGAAGGACTGCGATTCACCGCGACGCACCGCGGGCAGAGCTGGACGCTCGACGGGCGGAACGAAGCGGGCCCATCGCCGGTGATCCTCCTGGCGTCGGCGGTGGCCGGGTGCATGGCCATCGACATCGTGCACATTCTGACGAAGGGGCGGCACAAGGTGACGGCCCTTGACACCGAATTCTCCGGCGTCCGCGCCGATACCGACCCGAAGCGCTTCACGCGGATTGACCTGCTGTTTACCGTGCAGACCAACGCGCCGCAGGAGGCGGTGGAGCGGGCGATCGAGCTGTCGCACGAGAAGTACTGCTCGGTGTGGCACTCCATGCGGCAGGACATCGAGTTCCACACCGGTGTGGAGATCAGGCTCCTGGCGTGAAGCCCGCGTCCAACCGGCGGGCCTACATCGACTGGATGCGGGGCCTCAGCGTGTTGTTCATGATCGAAGCGCACACCTTCGACGCGTGGACCCTGCTGGCCCAGCGCGGCCGGCCGGCCTACTTCTGGATCAACTTCATCGGCGGCCTGGCTGCACCGATCTTCCTGTTCCTGGCTGGCGTTTCGGTGTCCATGGCCGGCGCCGCCAGGGCGCGGAGGACAGGCGACCGCCGCGCGGCGGCGTGGTCCGTGCAGAAACGCGGCTGGGAGATCTTCGGACTGGCGTTCCTCTTCCGGCTCCAGTCGTTCATCCTGAGCCCCGGCTCGACGGTGAAGGGCATCTTCAAGGCCGACATCCTCAATATCATGGGGCCGGCCATTGCCCTCGCCGCCTGGCTGTGGGGCCGCATCGTGTCGTTGCGGTGGCGGCTGATCACCTTCGGCGCCCTGGCCTGTGTGTTCACGTACGTGACGCCGCTGGTTCGCCAAGCCGCCTGGATCGCATGGTTGCCCGATCCGATCGAATGGTACATCCGGCCTGTCCCGAGGATGAGTGTCTTCACCATCTTCCCGTGGGTGGGCTACGTTTTCGCCGGCGCGTTTTTCGGGGAACTGCTCAATACCGCAGCAGACGTCCGCGCCGAATGGCGGATGACCCGCTGGTTCTTCGGCCTGGGCCTCGCGTTGCTGCTCGGGGGCTACGGCGCGTCGTTCCTGCCGTCGGTGTATCCGGACGGCTGGTCGAACTTCTGGACGACGTCACCGACGTATTACTTCATGAAGATCGGCATCATGCTGATGATCATGGGCGCCGCCTATGTCTACGTACAGCGCCCGTGGTCGGCCGAGCCGCGCAATCCCGCGTGGAGCCCGATGCTGGAGTTCGGGCGGTCGTCACTCTTCGTGTACTGGATTCACGTCGAGCTGGCGTACGGCATCTTCTCGTATCCGCTCCACCGACGGCTGACGATCGAAGGTTCCCTGTTGGCCTTCACGGTGTTCACCACGCTGATCTTCGGCGCTTCGCTGCTCAAGACGCGGCTGGTGGGGCGGTGGAAGAGCGGGGCACAAGTCAGTAGTCAGTAGTCAGTAGTCAGTAGTGTCCGGTTAACGCTGTCGCCTGAGACAG
>CAYJPV010000064.1:0-7248 GCA_964372095.1 uncultured Vicinamibacterales bacterium
CCCCAACCCCCAATCCCCAATCCCCAGCTACAATGCCCTATGGCATGGTTGGCCCGTTCCCGGTTCGTCACGCTCGCCACCCTGGGATACGGCCTGTTCGCCGCCCTGTGGATCTTCGTGACGGACCGCCTGATTGCCGTCTTCACTGACCTCTCGGCTGCCACCTGGTATTCGACGACCAAGGGAATGGTGTTCGTCCTGATCACGACGGCCGCGCTCTACTCCGCTCTGCGGGCCGTGCCTGAATCGGACGCAGCCGAAGAACCGGCCCGTGCCGCGCCGGCCGCCTCAGGCCGTTGGGCAGGCTGGGCCGGGTACGTCCTTGCCGCCGTGCTGACCGCCGGCGTCTTCGTCCTGCGCGCACTGATGGCAGACGCCATCAGCCAGCGCCCCATGGTGATCATCTTTGTCCTGCCCATCGCCGTCAGCGCCCTGTGGGGCGGCCTGGGACCGGGACTGCTGGCCACTGTCCTGGCGGGCGCGGGCGCAGTCATCCTCATTCCACCAGCCGGCAGCCTGGCCATCGCCAGCCCCGTTGACGCCTTTCAGTGGTCCTTGCTGCTGGCGACAGGGCTGTTCCTGAGCGTCATCAGCGAGAGCCTTTACCGCTCGCGACGCCGGGCCATCGAGCGCCTCAGCACCAGCAAGCGGCTCGAGCACGACCTGCGGGAGAATGAAGAACGCCTGCGCCTCGCCCTCTCCAGCGCACAGCAGGGACTCTACGACCTCAACGTCCAGACGGGCGCGGCCATCGTCAGCCCGGAGTACGCCACCATGATGGGGTACGACCCGGTGGGCTTCGACGAGACCAACGACAAATGGGTCGCACGGCTCCACCCGGACGATGTCGAGCGGGTGGCCGGCGTGTACCGGGCATACATTGCCGGCGAACTGCCCGAGTACCGGGTCGAGTTCCGACAACGCACGGCCGACAACCGCTGGAAATGGGTCCTGTCACTCGGCAGCGTGGTGGAACGCGATGCCTCCGGCGCACCGCTGCGCATGCTCGGTACCCATACGGACATCACCGAACGCAAAGAGGCTGAACAGGCGCTGCGCGAGGGTGAACAACGCTACCGGGAACTATTCGACGCCAACCCGCATCCCATGTGGGTGTACGACACCGGGACGCTGGCCTTCCTCGCCGTCAACGACGCCGCGGTCGAGAAGTACGGCTACACCAAGGACGAGTTCCTGCGCCTCACGCTGAAGGACATCCGCCCTGCGGAAGATCTGCCGGCCCTGCTCGACAACATCGAGCGCGACTCGGCCACGTCCCAGATCTCGGGCCCGTGGCGTCACCGCGCGAAAGACGGGCGTGAACTCCTCGTCGAGATCACGTCCCATTCGCTGCCCTTCGCAGGGCGGCCCGGGCGGGTGGTGCTCGCGCATGACGTCACCGCGCGGGTGGCCGCCGAGCGCGAAATCCGTCAGCTCTCCCAGGCCGTCGAGCACAGCCCCGCGTCGGTGATCATCACTGATCGCCAGGGGCGCATCGAGTACGTCAACCCCACGTTCACCCGGGTCACCGGGTACACCCGCGCAGAGGTGATCGGACAGACGCCGGCGATCCTGAAGTCGGGCGACATGTCGGCCGACGCGTACCGTCGCCTCTGGCACACCATCAACTCCGGGGGCACGTGGCAGGGCGAGTTCCACAACCGGAAGAAGAATGGCGAGCTGTACTGGGAATACGCCTCAATCTCGCCCATCCTCGACGCCAGGGGCACGATCACGCATTTCGTGGCGGTCAAAGAGGACGTCACCAGCTGGAAGGAGGCCCAAGTCGCGCTGCAGCAGAGCGAGGAGAAGTTCCGCGAGTTCTTCATGACGTCGCGCGATTGCGTCTTCATCACGACGCCGGGCGGCCAGTTCGTTGATTTCAACGACGCCGCGCTGACGCTATTCGGATTCTGGAGCCGGGAAGAGTTCGCGCGGCAGCAGGTCCGGGACCTCTACGCCTTGCCCGCCGAGCGCGACCAGTTGATGCGGCTGATTCAGGCGCAGGGATACGTACAGGATTACCCGGTCACCATCCGCCGCACGTCGGGCGCCCTGGTCGACGTGCTCGTGACGACGTCCTCCCTGAGGAACGCCGACGGATCCGTGCGCGCGATGGTAGGCACCATCCGCGACATCTCGGAGCGCAAGCGGGCCGATGAAGACCGGCAGCGCCTGGAAGCGCAACTGCAGCAGGCGCAGAAGATGGACGCCGTCGGACGACTGGCCGGCGGCGTGGCGCACGACTTCAACAACATGCTGAACGTCATCATCGGCTACAGCGACATGCTGATGGAACGGCTGCCTGCCGACGACCCGACGCTGGAGGACCTGCGGGAGATTCGCCATGCCGCCACGCGGTCGGCGGACCTGACGGGTCAGCTCCTGGCTTTTGCGCGCCGGCAGACCGTCGCGCCCAAGGTGCTGGACCTGAACGTCGTCATCGGCGAACGGGCCAAGATGCTGCGCCGGCTCATCGGCGAAGAAATCGCCTTCTCCGTCGTGCCCGGTGCCGATCTCTGGAGCGTCAGCATCGACCCGTCGCAACTCGACCAGATCCTCGCCAACCTCTCGGTCAACAGCCGTGACGCGATCGGCGGCGTCGGTCAGATCGTCATCACCACGGAGAACGCCCGCCTGGACGCCGCGTATTGCGCGGGTCACCCGGGCGCAGAGGTCGGCGACTTCGTCCAGTTGTCCCTCAGCGACACGGGCTGCGGCATGGACCGGGAAACCCTGGACCGCATCTTCGAGCCGTTCTTCACGACGAAGGAGGCTGGCAAGGGCACAGGCCTGGGCCTCGCCACCATCTACGGCATCGTCAAGCAGAACGGCGGGTTCATCAACGTGGACAGCGAGCCCGGACGGGGGACGACGATTACCGTCTACCTGCCGCGTCACGACGGCGAATCGGCCGACGTGCACGAACCCGAGCACCACCTCGTCACGGGTTCCGAGACGGTGCTCGTGGTCGAGGATGAAGCGCAGATCCTCAGAATGTGCCAGCGGGTCCTCGAGTCCGCGGGTTACCGCGTGCTGGCGGCTGCGAGCCCGATCTCGGCGGTCGTGCTCGCCGAGCAGCACGTGGGACCGATTCATCTGCTGCTGAGCGACGTCGTGATGCCCGACATGAACGGCAAGCAGCTGCAGGCGCGCATCGAGGCCCTGGTGCCCGGCGTCCGGACGGTATTCATGTCCGGGTACACGGCAGACGTCGTGGCTCACCGCGGCGTGCTCGACGCGGGCATCCGGTTCCTCCAGAAACCCTTCTCTCCGCGCGACCTCACCCGGCGCGTCCGCGAGGCGCTGGACGAGCGCCAGGGAGCCGTCTCGTGACACACCTCATCGACCTGCGCCGGCACTTCCCGGTTACGGAACACCTGACGTTTCTGAACAACGCGGCGGAGAGTCCACTCTGCCTGCCCGTCCGGGAACGACTCGAGACGTATCTGGACGCGGCGTCCCGTACGCCCGACACCCGTCCATCCGCCAGGCACCCGCTGCGTCCCCTGCTGGCCCGGCTGCTTGGCGGCCAACCCGACGAGTACGCGCTCGTGACCAGCACCGGTGCGGGCATCGGCCTGGTTGCGGCCGGCTTCCCCTGGCAGGCCGGCGACAACGTCGTGGTGCCGGAGGACGAACACTGGAACAACACGTTTCCGTGGCTGGCCCTGCGGGACCGCGGCGTCGACGTGCGGCTCGTGCCGGTCGGGCCCGATCAGCGGGTGGATCCCGGTCGCGTGGCGGAACATCTGGATGGCCGCACGCGCGTCGTCGCGGTCGCGGCCGTGCGGCACCTGACGGGGTTTCGCGCCGACCTGAAAGCCCTCAGCGCGATGGCCCACGAACGTGGCGCGCTGTTCGTCGTCGACGGCGTCCAGGCCGCCGGCGTCGTGCCCCTGCACGTGGACGACGACGGGATTGACGTCCTGGCCGGGGCGGGATTCAAGTGGCTGCTCGGGATGCATGGCACGGGCTACCTGTACGTCAGGAAGGGTGCCTGGGATCGAATCCGGCCCGCCATGCCGGGGATGTTCGCGGCGGAAGACGATCTGCGCGAACTGCGCTGGCTTCCCACCGCCCAGCGGTACGAAACAGGCTCCCTGGCCTACGCGCTCTTTCACGCCTGGACTGCCGGGCTCGAACTGATTCTTGACGCGGGCGTGGACGCCATCCATGCCCGTGTTCTGACGCTGACCTGGCGGCTCATCGAGGGGCTTCGCGAAGCGGGCCTGACGGTCGTCACGCCGGCCGACTGCGCGGACGAACGCTCGGCGATCGTCTCGTTCACCGCCGGATCGACCGAGGCCAACCAGGCCTTCATCGGGCGGCTGACCCGGCGGCAGGTGGCCGTGTCTCTGCGCGGCGGCCGCATTCGCGTCAGCCCGGGCCTCTACAACACCGGGGACGACATCGACCGGCTGCTCGACGCACTGCGGGTCTAGCAGCTCCCCTCACGAGGCAGCCTGCGTGGCGCCTCGCGAGCGGCCTCGCCGGCGCGTGGACACCACCTCGAGCAGATCGGCCTCCACCCGGGGAAACACCAGGTCCTGGTGGTACTCACGGCAGACCGTCTCGAAGCCGCCTTTCGCCAGGGACTCGCGGCGATCCGGGCACTCGAGGAGCGACCGCACGGCTGCGGCAAGGGCGGCGTGATCACCGGGTGCCACGAGCAACCCGTTCACGCCGTCGCGGATCATCTCGAGCGGGCCATCCACGGCCGATGCGACCACGGCGCACGACGACGCCATGTACTCCAGAATCGCCCACGCGAACGGCTCGCTGTCCGAGACGAGGATGCCGATGTCCTTGTCACGCAGGAACGATGGCCCGTCGACCTTCGTGAAACCCGCGCCCGCGTCGCACGCGAAGGACACGCGATCGGAGATACCGAGGTCGCTGGCCAGCCTGACCAGCGAGGCCAATTCCGGGCCTGAACCGCCCACGTGCAGTTCCCAGCGGAGTTCCCGGAGGCTGGCGCAGGCGCGAAGCACGACATCGGCCCGCTTCCGCCGGCTCAACCTGGCCAGCACGGCGATCCGCACCGGGCCCGGCCGCCGTTCGGGCCGGGTCTGCGGCACCACAGCGTTGGGAAACCGGCGCAGCTTCCCCTGCAGGAACGGGAACCGGCCGTAGTGGTCGAGCAGGCCGTTCGAGGGCACGATGACACGATCGACGAGCGCGTGGTAGACCAGCCGGGTCCGGACGCTGCCGTCGATGTCGTGGAACCCGCCCAGACGGTTGACGTGGGCCACGCCGCACAGGCGGGCCGCGACGCCCGCCGTCCGGATGTCTTTCGACACATTGGTCACGATGACGTCGGCGCGCTGCCGGTGCATCAGCCGCGCGAATCGCGCGATCGTCACCGGCGAGTAGTCGCTGCCAAAACGCACCGCGTGACACGCGAGGCCGCGCTCGGCGCACGCCGCCTGCAGCAGGTTGCCCGGCCGGCAGGCCACGGCGACACCGTGGCCCCGGCCGGCCAGGAACGATGCCAGTTCCACCATCCACGTCTTGACGCCGCCCCACGTGCGTGTGGCGTTGACGAACAGGACGTTCATGCGCGTGCCATCGCGCGTGGCCGTGTTACCGCACCAGCGGCTTGAAGCCGATCAGATCATTCCACCACTGGGGATATCCGGTGGGGTGGCCGTCCACCATGCCCATCGCGTACTTGCCCAGCAGCGTGTCGCCCAGCTTCAGCCAGTCCTGCTGCCAGGCGACGGCATTCGCCGATCCGTACTGCGTGAGCACGTTGATCGCGGCCTTCGGGTCCTTCGCGTACAGCTGCGACGCCAGTTCGAGCACCGTGGGCGTCACCGTGTAGAGCATGCGCAGCCGGGGCTCCCGGGCGGCGCGGACGTGCTTGATGGCCTCGTTGTAGTGCAGTTCGGCCATCTGCTGGACGTAGATGTTGGTCCAGAAACCCGACTCGCGGTCGAAGGCCCCGTATCGATCCCCGCGGCCGAGGTGGGCAGGCAGTTCCTCCATCACGGCCCAGAGCGGCGTGAGGTACGACGTGTCGGGCGCGCCGTAGCCGAACCAGCTCGTGCCGCGCAGGGCTTCGGGCAATGCGGCGTTGACCTGGCCAATGTGCAGGTAGTAGGTGCGCTGCACGTTGATGCTGCGCTCGAAGGAACCTTTGCCGCCACGGTTCACGTACCGGATGGGATTGCCCCACGGGCCGGCCGCAGGGCCTTTGGTCATGTCGTAGGGCGTGCCTTCATAGTAGTCGGCCTGGATCTTCCGGATGTCCTCGAGCGTCAGCGGTTTGTCGGGTTTGACCGAGAACGGATAGTCCTCGAGGTTGGCTGGCAGCTTGAGCGACGGCGCAATCAGATCGAACGTGCGCCATTCGCGCCGCGAGGAGGTCACCGGCACGTCCGGGGCATACATCTTGTTCACGAGAAACGGCTTGCCGGCCTTCGGATCGAACCAGCCCTGCTCCACCGCGAACGATACGATCTTGGGCGACGCCATCACGTTGGCTGTGTCTTTCAGGTTGATCTCCGCGATACGCGCCCGGTTCGCCCCCACAAACACGTGGTCGTCCGGAATCCGCACGGCGGCCCAGATGTCGCGCCCGTAGAACTCGGCCACCCACGTCTCGGTGCCGTCGGTAATCGTCATCGTTTCGCCGCCGCCGCCCGTCTCGGTCAGGAACCCGAACTCTTCGACGAGCGCGCCCATGATCCTGACCGCGTCGCGGGCCGTGGCCGCCCGTTCCAGCGCCACGTCCTGGGCCATCCAGCAGTCGATCAGGCCGTCACCCTTCGTGTACATGACGTCCTTGACCTTCTTGCCGAGGTCCGTGGACGTATCGATGCCGAAGGTCGACTCCGCGATGGCCACGCCTTTCTCGTTCATGAACGAATACCGCGACATGAAGTAGCGGTAGGTGTGGCGCACCTGGGGCATCTCGCCCAGGACGTTGCCGCCTTCCCGCGTGTGGGCGTTCGCGATGATCTTGCGTTTGGCGCCTTCGGGCCAGTCCGCCGCGGGCACGATGCGCAGGGGGTAGTCCGCCACGCTCGAGTCGTCGTTGTGGGTGATAACGGCCGACCCGTCGACCGTCGCCTTCTTTCCGACGCCCAGAATGGTGCAGGCATCCAGCACCTGGCTCCACTGCAGAACCACCACCGCAATCAACAGCCACGCCACACTTTTTGAATACCGCATCATGATGCCTCCACCTGGGGATTGGGGGTTGGGGATTGGGGGTTGGGGACATCCCCTGCCTTCCCCAAT
>CAYJPV010000065.1:0-6990 GCA_964372095.1 uncultured Vicinamibacterales bacterium
CATAGCGTGTACGTAGCCCCGGGGCCCCGGGGCTGAAGCCCCGGGGCTACGTACAGCCGATAGCCGCAAGCCGCGAGCCGCAAGCCTATAATGCTCGCGTGGCTCCGCGTTTCTATGCGCCGGCGATGCAGGCCGATTCGGCGACCGTCTCACTTCCCGAGGACGAGGTGACGCACCTCGCGCGCGTGTTGCGACTCGGGCCTGGCGCCGAAGTCCGCGTGTTCGACGGCCGCGGGCTCGAGCGGGTGGCGACGGTCGCGCGTGCCACGAAGTCCGCCGTTGAGCTGGCGTTGGGAGCCGTGGTCCAGGCGGCACCGGAACCGCGGCTCCGCGTCACCCTGGCGCAGGCGCTGCTGAAGGCCGACAAGTTCGACGACGTGGTGCGCGACGCGGTCATGCTGGGCGTGGCGGCCGTGCGGCCGCTGGCGTCGGAGCGGATTGACGTGCCTGCGGCGGCCTGGCGCGACGGAAGCCGCCTGGAGCGGTGGCGCCGCGTGGTGGTCTCGTCCGTCAAACAGTGCGGCCGCGCGTGCGTCCCCGACGTCTTGTCGGCGACCGACGTGTCTGGCTGCCTGGCGGCCGATAGCGCAGACCTCCGCATCATGCTGGTGGAGCCTTCGTACTCGGCCGCCGAAGGATCATCGGTCCGGGCGCTCGATCGGACCCTTGTCGGCCAGGCGCAGTCGGCGCTCGTGCTGGTCGGTCCTGAAGGCGGCTGGTCGCCGCGTGAAGTCGACCAGGCGGCCGCCGCCGGTTGCCACCTCGTGGCGGTGGGGCAGCGGGTGCTGAGAGCGGACGCCACGCCGCTCGTGGCGCTGGCCGTGCTGCTGCACCTGGCAGGCGACCTTAGTACGTAGCCCCAGGTGTCCCGCCTCCGCGCGAAACGCTTCGGCGAGGCTAGGCTTGCGGGCCTGCCTCGAGCACGAGCCCGACCCAGCCGTCCTCGTCGTTCCGGCTCACCACGCGGCAGGCGGGCGTCCAGGCGTCCAGCACCGTGCCGGCTTCGGCGGTCGTGATGCCGCTCAGGATGAACAGGCCGCCCGGGACCGCGCAGCGGATGACCGCGCCGGCGTGCGCCGCCAGCATCGAACCCGTGAGGTTGGCGAGCACGATATCGGCGGGCTCGATCGAACCCGCGCGGAAGTCGGCTTCCGCGAAGGTCAGGCCCGTCGTGATGCCGTTCATGGCGGCGTCGGCGCGGGCCGACTCGAGGGCGTCAGGATCGTTGTCGAGGCCGAGCACGCTGGCCGCGCCGAGTCGCGCCGCGGCAATGGCCAGGATGCCCGATCCCGTGCCGATGTCGAGGACGCGCGTGCCGGTGACGGGGATGGCCTGGAGGGCCGCGAGGCACAGCCGCGTCGTGGCGTGGTGCCCAGAGCCGAACCCCATCGAGGGTTCGATGACGAGGCGCACGGTGCCTGGCGGGTCAGGCTCAGAGGCCGCGAGCCAGGGCGGCGCCACCAGGAAACGGCCCACCCGGACAGCGCCCAGGCCTGCCTGGCTGCGCCGGGCCCAGTCGTCGTCCGATACCTCGACCGAGTCCGCTTCGACGCCGTCAGGACTCCACCGATCGCGAATGTCGGCGAGCGCCGCGTCTCTCGCTGCGACGTCTCTGAACGAGACCAGCCACTCCGTCTCCGAGCGTTCTTCGATGGCGGCCAGCGTGTCGGCGTCGAAGGTGGCCGACACCAGGTCCGCCAGGGCCGCCGCGCCCGCGGCAGGGAAACGCAACGTCAGCGACGGCCAGTCCTTCATCAGCTGAACAGATCTTTCACGCGGTCGAACACGCCGCGGTCGTCGTCGTCCGCCTGACCGTGCCGGTGCACCTCGGACTTGTCCGCCGGCAGCAGCTTGGCCAGTTTCTCGAATGCCGCGCGCTGCTCTTTGGTGAGTTTCTTCGGCGTGCGGGCCTGAACCCGGACGTGCAGGTCGCCGCGGCCGCGGCCGTTGACGTTGGGCATGCCCTTGCCGCGCATGCGGAAGACGGTGCCGGTCACGGTGGATTCCGGGATCTTCAGGCGTTCGTCGGCATCCAGCGTGGGTACCATGATGTCGCCGCCCAGCACGAGCGTCGGGAAGTTGACCGAGACTTCGCAATACAGGTCGTCGCCGTCGCGCCGGAAGACGTCGTGTTCCTTGACGCCCACCACCACGTACAGGTCGCCAGGCGGTCCCCCCATGACACCGAGTTCGCCTTCGCCGTACAGGCGGAGGCGCTGGCCCGACGCGATACCGGCCGGGATCTTGACGGTGAGCTTCCGGTCGCGGGTCACCTGCCCCGTGCCTCGGCACGACTTGCAGGGATCGCTGATCACGTTGCCGGTGCCGCCGCACTGGCCGCACGTGCGGGCCACCACGAAGAACCCCTGCTGGTACCGGACCTGGCCGCGCCCCTGGCACTGGGGACAGCGCGTCGCCGACGTGCCCGGCGCCGCACCCGATCCGTTGCACGGTTCACAAGGCTCCTGGCGGGGAATCTGAATCGTGGTGTCGACGCCGCGGGCCGACTCTTCGAAACCGATTTCGAGGTCGTATCGCAGATCGGCGCCCCGCTGCGGGCCGCCGCGGCGGCGGCCTCCGCCAAACACGTCGCCGAACCCGAACATGTCGCCCAGGTTGCTGAAGATGTCTTCGAACCCGGTGAACGTCGAGGGGTCGAAGCCGGCCCCGCCGGCCCCGCTGACGCCCGCGTGCCCGTACCGATCGTAGGCCGCCCGCTTGTCGCCGTCCGACAGGACGGCGTACGCTTCGGCCGCCTCTTTGAACTTGTCTTCGGCCTCTTTGTTGCCCGGATTCCGATCGGGATGAAACTTGAGCGCCTGCTTCCGGTAGGCGCTCTTGATCTCCTGGTCGTTGGCTCCCCGCGCCACGCCCAGCACGTCGTAGTAGTCCCGTTTGCTCACGCTTTCGCCACCTTCACCATGGCCGGTCGCAGCAACCGGTCTCCGAGCAGGTACCCGCGGGCGTACTCCTCGATGATTTCGCCATCCGCCTTGCCGTCAGCGGGTTCGTAGGTGACCGCCTGGTGCCGGTGGGGATCGAACGGCTGGCCGATCGACGCAACCGGGGTCACGCCCCGGCGTTTCAGCGTGTCGAACAGCCGTTTGTGAATCAGTTCGACGCCTTTGCGATAGGCGTCGGCCTGTTCAGCAGACGCGTCGATGTTCAACGCGCGCTCGAGGTCGTCGATGATCGGCAGCAGGTCGGTGATGACGTCGCCGACCGCGCCTTCTGTCCAGCTCTGCCGTTCACGCTCGACGCGTTTCCGGTAGTTGTCGAACTCGGCCGTCTTGCGCAGCAGGAGGTCGTAGAACCGGTCGCGCTCGGCTTCGGCGGCGGCGAGCGTCGGCCCGGCCTCCGTCCCGTCTGCGCTCCCGGCGCCGTCAGGTTCGGGCACGTGCTGCTGTCCCATGTCTTTGGTGTCGTCGTTCATGATGTGTGTGTGGCCACGGACGGATCAGGAGCCCGCGTCCTGGTCGGTTCGGCCTGTTCGGGCAAGCACGTCGGAGACGGCCCGCGCCACCCCATCCACCATCGAGATGGCGCGTGAATAGTGCATGCGCATGGGGCCGATCAACCCGACGGTGCCGGTGCCTCGTCCGTTGGAATACGTGGAGGCCACGAGACTGAACTGGCTGAGGCTCGGATCGACGTGCTCCGTGCCAATCACCACCATCAGTCCCGGGCCTTCGATATACTGCGTGAGCAGGCCGACCAGCCGGTGTTTTTCCTCGATCATCCGGACCAGCCGGCTCAGCGCGCTCAGCGTGATCCCGCTGTGCGGCGTGGCGGCCTCTTCGAGCAGCGAGAAGGCCCCTTCGACAAACAGCGGGCCCCGATCGCCCAGTTGGTCGATGCTGGACTGCGCCATGCGCAGCGCCCGCCCAATCAGGCGGTCGTACAGGACCTGATCCTGGCCCAGACGATTCACGATTGCCGCCCGGACGTCGGCCAGCGGCATCCCCGAGAACTCGGCATTCAGGTAGTTGGCCGCTTTCTCGAGATCCGCGGTCGTGACCTCTTCTTCGACTTCCACAACCTTGTGGTGCTCTTCGCCGTCGCTGGCCACGACCACGATCAGGACACGCCGTCCGCCAAGAGCCATGAAGTCGATACGATCGAAGGATGACCGCTCGCGAACCGGTGCAAGGGCGAACGCCACGTGGTGCGACGCCTCGGCGAGCAGGTGCGGAACCGTCGCCAGGACGGGTTCGAGTCCCGACACGCCCGCCAGTTGCTGCCGGAGCTGGTCACCAACCGACGTGGCGCTCTTCAGCGCCCGCGGCCGCTGGAGCAGCATGTCGACGAAACAGCGGTAGCCGAGATCCGTGGGGACTCGCCCGGCCGACGTGTGGGGCTGCTGGACGTAGCCCAGTTCTTCGAGCTGGGCGAGCACGTTCCGAATGGTGGCGGACGAGAGTCCGAAGCCCCCACGGTTCACGATGACCTGCGAGGCCACGGGTTCGCCCGTTTCGACGTACTCCCGCACGAGCGCCGCGAGGATGCGCCGGGAGCGTTCGCTGAGGCTAGGCTGGTCTTTGGCAGTCACAGTTCGAGAGTGCTAGGAAATGTCCTGAAACCTATTATAGCAAAGGTTTCCCGGTGCCATGTCCCGACCCCTAGAGTCCGGCGCGGCGGGCGAGAGCCAAGGCCTCCTGGCGGGCGGTGCTGACGACAGCGGAGACATCCACCCGTTCCATGCTGCCACGATCGACCAGGACCTCGCCGTCAACCACGGTTGTCCGGACGTCGGTCCCGCGGGCGGCGTAGACCAGCATCGAATACGGATCGGGGCCGGTCGCCAGGTGCGGCCGGTCGAGGCCGATCACAATCAGATCGGCACGTTTGCCGGGTTCGAGCGATCCGATTTCGGCTTCCAGGCCCAGTGCGCGCGCACCTTCGCGCGTAGCCATCCAGACCACATCGCGGGCGGGCAGGACGCCGGGCTCCAGGCGCACGGCCTGGAGGGTGGCAGCCAGACGCATCTCGTCGAACATGTCCAGGCGGTTGTTACACGCCGCCCCGTCCGCACCCAGCGAGACGCTGATGCCCCGTCGCCGGAGTTCGGGAACCGGCGCGATTCCGCTGCCGAGTTTCAGGTTCGAGCCGGGGCAGTGCAGCACCTTCACGTCGTGCTCGGCCATCACGGCCTGCTCGGCCTCATCGACCCACACGCAGTGCGCGACGCACAGGCGAGGGGAGACCAGTCCCGTGTCGGCGAAGTAGTGCAGGTTGCGCCGGCCCGTCGCCCGTTCGACCAACGCGATTTCGGCCTGCTGTTCCGAGGCGTGGGTATGCACGATGGTGTGCTGCGCCCGGGAAAGACGTCCCAGTTCCTCCAGCAATTCACGTGAACACGACAGGGCGAACCTCGGGGCAAATGCCGCCTGCAGCCGGCCGTTGGCGGCCCCGTGCCAGCGTTTCTGCAGGCCCAGGCTCTCGTCGATGGCCCGACGGGTGGGTTCGAACAGACGTTTCGGGGCCTGGGCATCGCCGTCCATCAGACACTTGCCGATGATGGCCCGCAGTCCCACCTCCGCGACCGCCTCGAACACCGCATCCGTGTCGTGGACGGTCTCCATCGTCAGAACGGTCGTCGTGCCCGTGGACAGCAACTCGCACGATGCCAGCAACGCGGCGGCGCGCAGGGACGACGGCGTGTGGGCGGCTTCCATCGGCCAGACCCGTTGGCGCAGCCATTCCATGAGGCGCAAGTCGTCGGCAAAGCCGCGGAACAGGGTCTGGCACAAGTGCACGTGTGTCTGGATGAAACCTGGCAGAACGAGCGAGCCCCCCGCGTCGATGGTGCGGTCGCAGGCCGTGTCCGCCTGGCCCCCGACCGACACGAGGCGCCCGTCGCGGACCACGACGTCGCCTGTCAGCACGTCCAGGCGGTCGTTCATGGTGAGAATCGTGCCGCCGCGAATCAGGAGGGAAGACATGTTCAGCGTCCTGCCGGTGCTGAGGCCATGGCGAGCCCTGCGGTCGCGGGGTCGGTCTCTGCCCCTCGGCGCACGGCGATCAGTTCCGCCACGATGCTCACGGCAATCTCTTCGGGCGTCACGGCGCCGATGCGCAGCCCGATCGGTGCATGCAGGGACCGCACCCACTCGGCCGGGGCGCCAGCGTCGAGCAAGGCATCCGTGATCTTCTGCACCTTGGCCCGGCTGCCGATCATGCCCACGTACCGCAGCGGACGGCCCGCGATAGCGCGGAGCGCATCGAGATCGTGCACGTGTCCGCGGGTCACGACGACCACGAAGGCCGACTCCGGCATCGGCGTCCCGGCCAGATGCGTTTCGATGGTCTCCACCGTGACGGACGTGGCCTCCGGGAACCGATCGGCATTGGCGAACTTCTCGCGGTCGTCAACGACGTGCACGCGGAACCCGACTCCCTGGGCCAGGCGCGCCAGGTGCTGGCTGACGTGGCCGGCCCCGACGACCCAGAGATGGGGAGACGTGTCGAGGGGCTCGATGAACACCTGCATGCTTCCCCCGCAGATCAGTCCGTTCTCCTGCGCCATCTCGTCGGTCAGGTCGTAGGTGACGAGTTTCGCCGCGCGGGTTCGCAGGGCTTCGCGTGCCTTGCCCGCCGCATCGTTTTCGTAACACCCGCCGCCAATTGTGCCGACGGTCCGTCCATCGGCGTAGACCAGCACCTTGGCGCCGACACGCTGCGGCGTGGACCCACGGGTGGACACGATGGTGACGAGCGCGGCGTCTTCGCCTGTTTCAAGCGCCCGCGCGACGGCGGCGAACACGATTTCTTGCACGGGGGGAATTATAGACTGGGGATTGGGGGTTGGGGGTTGGGGATTGGGGAACAGCCCGGGGACAGCCCCGGGACAGCCCGGGAACAGCCCTTCCTGGGCGTTGCGGGCTGGGGGCTGGGGGACATCCCCTGTCTTTCCCCAACCCCCCCACCCCCCCCCCCCAACCCCCCCTAGGACCCGGGGCACAAGCCCCGCGGTGGGGGGTGGGTGGCCCC
>CAYJPV010000066.1:0-6559 GCA_964372095.1 uncultured Vicinamibacterales bacterium
CAATCCCCAACCCCCAATCCCCAATCCCCAGTTTGTCCCGCTGGGGCATTCGTACGCTCGGGCAACTGGCGGCGCTGCCTGCCGTCGAACTATCCGAGCGGCTCGGGCAGGACGGAGTGACGTGGCAACGCTGGGCGCGCGGCGAAGATCTCGAACCGCTCGTGCCGACGCTCGACGATGAAATCTTCGACGCGACGTTCGAGCCGGAGTGGCCGATCGAGAACACCGAGACCCTGTCGCATGTGATCGCGCGCGTGCTGGCGCCGCTGTGCGAGCGCCTGGCACGCCGGGATCGCGCGGCCGCCGTGCTGCACCTGCGGCTGCGCCTGGTGACGCGCGACGTGCACACCCGCAGCCTGCAGTTGCCGGCACCGCTGCGCGATCCGGAGGTATTGCGCACGTTGATCATGCTTGCGCTCGACGCGAACCCTGCGCCGGCCGGCATCGACGTGGTCACCATTGCCGTCGATCCAACTCCGGGCCGTGTCGTGCAGGAATCGTTGCTGACCCGGGCGCTGCCGCCGCCCGAACACGTGGCGACGCTGATGGCCCGCCTCGGGGCGTTGATGGGGGAGCGGCGATGTGGGTCGCCGGCCCTCGTGGACTCGCATCTTCCGGGCATGTTCGCCATGCAGGCATTCAGCATGAACTCGGGACTCGGGACTCGGGACTCGGGGCTCGGGGCTTCCGCCTTCGCCCTTCAGGCTACGGCGGACAAGCGGGACGTGGGGACTTCTCCTGTCTTCCCCAACCCCCAACCCCCAATCCCCAATCCCCAGCCCCCACCCCCCAGCGTGTCCCTGCGCCGGTTCCGCCTGCCGATTTCGGCGCGTGTCGTGGTGGAGCACGGCCTGCCCGCGAGTGTGCGAACCGAGCGCCAGAACCTGCAGGGCGGGCCGGTGCGGATGTGCGCCGGGCCCTGGCGGACGTCGGGAGGATGGTGGAAGACGTCCGGGACGCCGCCGTCCGAGCTGGACAAACTGCGCGGGCGGGCGGGATGGAACCGTGACGAATGGGACGTGGCGCTGAACGACGGTGGTATCTACCGCATCTTCGAAGATCGCGACAGCGGACGATGGTTCGTGGAGGGGATGGTGGACTAGGGGCTGGAGGACTCATCAGGGGCAAGGGGCAGGGGACAAGGGGCAGGTTGGACCCAAGCACTCAAACCCTGTGAGAACGCGCGAGCGCCCTTGTCCCTTGCGACTTGTCCCTTGTCCCTACCCATGTCCCAAGCCCCAAGCCCCATGCCCCATGTATATCGAACTCCACGCCGCATCCGCCTTCAGCTTCCTCGATGGCGCGTCAACGCCTGAAGCGCTCGTCGAGCGGGCGGCGGCGCTCGGGTACCCGGCGCTGGCCCTCCTCGATCGGGACGGCGTGTACGGCGCGCCGCGGTTTCACAAAGCCGCCCGCGCCGCCGGCCTCAAGGCCCTCATCGGGTGCGAGTTCACGATTGGGGGCAAGGGGCAAGGGGCAAGGGGCAAGTCCAACGAGTGCCTCGATCTTCGTAAGAACGCGCAAGCGCCCTTGTCCCCTGTCCCTTGTCCCTTGTCCCTGCCCACGTCCCCCAGCCTGTGGCGCCTGCCCGTCCTGGTCGAAACGCCTCAGGGTTATCGTAATCTCTGCCGCCTCATCACGCGTATGCGGTTGCGGGCGCCCAAAGGCGAAGGCGCGCTGACGCTGGACGATCTGGACGGCCAGACCGCCGGCCTGCTGGCCGTCATCGGCCGCGAAGCGCTGGTGGCCAGCCGTCATGGTATCGGCGGCCTGGTGGATCGGCTGGTCGGCACGTTCGGCCGCGACCGGGTGTGCGTGGAAGTCCAGCGCCATTACCTGCGTGACGAAGAACTCGACAACGGCATGCTGCGCGACCTGGCGGCGGCGTTTCACATTCCGGTGGTGGCCACCAACGGCGTCAGGTTCGCGTCCGTCGACGACCGGCCGCTGTTCGATGTGCTGACGTGCCTGCGCCATCGGACGACGATCGACCGGGCGGGGCGCCGCCTGGACCGGAATGCTGAACGGTACCTGAAGTCGCCCCACGACATGGCGGCGTTGTTCCGGGACATGCCCGAGGCCCTCCAGACAGCCCGGGACCTTGCGGATCGTCTGCACTATTCCATGGACGATCTCGGCTATCAGTTTCCCGATTACCCCGTGCCGCCCGGCGAGACGGCCGCGTCGTTCCTGCGGGCCATCACGCTCGTGGGTGCCCGCGAACGGTACCGGCCCTTCCACGACAAAGCCCGCGCGCAGATCGCCCGCGAACTCGACCTCATCGAGAAACTCGGCCTGGCCGGCTATTTCCTGATCGTCTGGGACATCGTCAATTTCTGCCGCGAGCAGCGCATCCTGGTGCAGGGGCGCGGGTCTGCCGCCAACAGCGCCGTCTGTTACAGCCTGGGCATCACGGCGGTCGACCCGGTGGGCATGGAACTGCTCTTCGAGCGCTTTCTGTCGGAAGAACGCGGCGAATGGCCGGATATCGATCTCGATCTGCCGAGCGGTGATCGGCGCGAACGGGTCATCCAGCACGTCTACGCGAAGTACGGCGCGCACGGCGCCGCCATGACGGCCAACGTCATCACGTACCGCGACCGCAGTGCCTCGCGCGAGGTGGGGAAGGTGCTGGGATTCGATCCGGCGCATATCGATCGGCTGTCGCACGTCATGGGCCGGTTCGAATGGACGGACCCCGACGCGTCCCTGGCGCGCGACCTGCGGATGGTGGGCCTCGACCCGGATCAGCCGCGCGTCACCCTGTTTGCCGATCTGTGGCGGCGTATCCAGGACCTGCCGCGGCACCTCGGTCAGCACTCGGGCGGCATGGTGCTCTGCCGGGGCCGCCTGGACGATGTGGTGCCGCTGGAGAACGCGAGCATGCCGGGGCGGGTGGTCGTGCAGTGGGACAAGGACGACTGCACCGACATGGGGATCGTCAAGATCGACCTGCTCGGCCTGGGCATGATGGCCGCGCTGCAGGATGCCCTCGAGACGATTGGCCAGCGCCGCCCGGCGGGGTCGCCGCGCCTCGAACTCTGGACCATCCCGCCGGACGATCCGGCCGTGTACGACATGCTGCAGCGGGCCGACACGGTGGGGGTGTTTCAGGTGGAGTCGCGTGCGCAGATGGCCACGTTGCCGCGTCTCAAACCAGCCACGTTCTACGACCTGGTCGTCGAGGTCGCGCTCATCCGCCCCGGCCCCATCGTCGGGCAGATGGTGCACCCGTACCTCGATCGCCGCGCCGGCCGCGCCGAGGTGGTGTATCCGCATCCGGCGCTCGAGCCCATCCTGAAACGGACGCTGGGCGTACCGCTCTTCCAGGAACAGTTGCTGCGCATGGCGATGACCGTGGCGGGGTTCAGCGGCGGACAGGCCGAAGAACTGCGCCGGGCCATGGGTTTTAAGCGTTCGGAGAAACGGATGAAGCAGATCGAAGGGCAGCTGCGCGAGGGCATGGCGAAGCAGGGCATCACCGGTCAGGCCGCCGACGACATCGTCCGATCGATTGCGTCGTTCGCGTTGTACGGGTTTCCCGAATCACACGCCGCAAGTTTCGCGCTGCTCGTGTACGCGAGCGTGTACCTGAAGGCGCACTACCCGGCGGTGTTCTGCATGGCGCTGCTCAACAACCAGCCGATGGGGTTCTACCATCCCGCCACGCTGGTGAAAGACGCCCAGCGGCACGGCGTGCGGTTCTCGCCGGTGGACGTGCAGCATTCGTCGTGGGTGTGCGACATCGATGACGACGGGGCCGTGCGGCTGGGATTGTCGTGCGTGGCGGAGTTGCGGCGGGAAGTGGGGGTGCGGATCGAACACGCTGCCCCTTGCCCCTTGCCCCTTGCCCCTGATGATTGCCCAATCCCCAACCCCCAATCCCCAGCCCGCTGTCCCAAGTGCGGCTGTGACGATCCGTCCATGATCGAGCGCGTGGAGACGGGTGCCCGCGTGTCGTGGTTCTGCAATACCTGTTCGTGCGACTGGCGGGTCGAGCCGCCGCGCGTGCGGTTCCGCTCGCTGGAGGATTTCGTGAAGCGCGCGGGCGTGAACAAGGAAGAGCTGGCGACGCTGGCCGAGATCGGCGCGCTCAATGCCTTCGGGCATCATCGGCGCGAAGCGTTGTGGCAGATCGAGCGCGTGATCCGGCCGGCGGGGGAACTCTTTGAAGAGGGGGTTGGGGATTGGGGTTTTGGGGTTTGGGGGTGTTTGCCCCAAACCCCACAACCCCCCCCCCCCCCCCCCGGGGGGGGCGGGGGGGGCGGCCCCCCCCCCCACCCCCCCCCCCCAAACCCCCAACCCCCAGTGAGTGCCCCCTTCCGCCCATGACCGAGACCGAACGGATGGTGGCCGACTATGCGGGCACGAAGCTGACGATCGGCCCGCATCCCATGAGCCTGCGGCGGCGGGAGTTGTCGTTGCGCGGCGTGTTGCGGGCCATCGACCTGCCGCGCGAGCGCAACGGACGCCGTATCCGCGTGGCCGGCACGGTGATTACGCGGCAACGCCCGGGCACCGCCAAGGGATTCGTCTTCCTGACGCTGGAAGACGAGAGCGGGATCGCGAATGTGATCGTGCGTCCGGACCTGTTTGCCCGCTCGCGCCTGGCGATACTGGAAGAGCCGTTCCTGCTGGTGGAGGGACTGCTGCAAAACCAGGAGGGGGTGACGTCGGTGCGTGCCGAACGATGCGAAGGCATCGCGGGCGTGCCCATCGAGATCGAGTCGCACGACTTCTACTAGAGGCTAGAGGCTAGAGGCTCCCGCCTTCGCCCGTCGGGCTACGGCGGGCAGGCGGAGCCAGGGGGCCTGCCACTCGGCTGACGCGCCTGTGTGGAATAATTGCGGCACATGCTGGCAACCGATCGCCCATCTGCCCGATGGCGCGTGTTTGTGTGGGCCCTGGCGGGCTACGCGGCCGCGTGGGCGCTCATGACCTATCCGCAGGTTCTGTCCTGGCGGCAGGTGGGCGACCTTGGCGATCCTCTGGGGAAGATCTGGCAACTGGCCTGGGTGGCCCATGCCCTGGCTCAGCACCCCGCACGCCTCCTGGACGGCAACGTCTTCTACCCGGAGCGTCTGACGCTGGCGTACAGCGACACGATGCTGGCGCCCTCATTCCTGGGTGCACCGTTCATCTGGATGGGGGCGCCGCCGGCCCTGATCTTCAACGTCCTGCTGGCGTCCGGATTCGTCGTATCCGGCTTCACCATGTTCGTCCTCGTCCGGCGGCTCACGGGCAGCGGAGGGGCCGCGTGGGCAGCCGGGCTTGCGTTTGCCTTCCTGCCGTATCGTTTCAACCACTACCCGCACCTTGAACTGCAGCTCACGATGTGGATGCCGCTGGCCCTGTGGGCACTGCATCGCAGTGTGGACGATGGACGATGGCGTGACGGATTGCTGGCGGGGCTGTGTATCGGCCTGCAACTGCTGTCGAGCATGTACTATGGCGTGTTTTTCGCTGTCATCCTGTTGCCGGTCGCGTTGCTGCTGCTGACCGCTGCCAGGCGCCCGTTGAGAACCGCCGGGGTACTGGCTGCCGGCGCGGTGTTGGCTGCAGCCCTGGCCGCGCCGGTTGTCATGGCCCACGTGTCGGCTCGCACGCAGGTGGGGCAACGCCAGCGTGCGGATGTTCTCCACTACAGCGCGCGGGCATCAGACTACCTGCGCCCGAATGCTGCGAACCGTACCTACGCGTCGCTTGCTCAGTGGGGCGGCGAAGGGGAGCGGCGCCTGTTTCCTGGATTCGTCATCATGGGCCTGGCCGTGATCGGGCTCTGGCCGCTGTCGGCCCGCGTGCGTGCCGCGTACCTGCTGGGAGCGGTCATCGCGTTCGATGCGTCGAGGGGCCTCCACGGGGTTGTCTACGCGTTGTTGTGGGACTACGTGCCCGCCGTTGGCGGCTTTCGTGTTCCGGCACGCTTCGGGGTGCTGACCGCGCTTGCCCTGGCTGTTCTTGCCGGGTGGGGCGTCAGCCGGTTGTGCCAGCGGATCCGGACGCCGTACCTCCGCTATCTGCTCGTGGGTGTGTTGTCGGCCGCCATCCTCGTCGAGAGCCGGACGTTCCCCCTGGAGCTTGACTCGATCGGGCGGCGGACGCCGGAGGTGTACCAATGGCTGGCGGCACAACCTCGCACTGCTGTCCTGGAACTGCCGGTGGAGGAAGGGTACGACTTCAGCTACATGTACTACTCGACGTTTCACTGGCAGCCGATCGTCAACGGGCAGAGCGGATTTTTTCCCCCGTGGTACGGCGACCTGGGCCGGATGGCACAGGCGTTCCCGACCGACGAGGCCGTGGCCTTCCTGCGGGGCCGCGGTGTGACCCATGTGTTCGTGCACCGGCGCCTGCTCGGCGAGGCTCGTTATCACGACATGACGAACCGGCTGGCTGAACGGCCGGACGTCCGGCTGGTCCGGTCGTTTCCTCCGAGCCGGTCCGAAACGGACGTTTACCGCATTGTCCGCTGACAGCCTTGCCCCTTGCCCCCTGTCCCTAGCCCCCTGCCCCTTGCCCCTTGCCCCTTGCCCCTTGTCCCTTGTCCCTACCCATCCCC
>CAYJPV010000067.1:0-6070 GCA_964372095.1 uncultured Vicinamibacterales bacterium
CCCTTGTCCCTTGTCCCTTGTCCCTTGCCCCTTGCCCCTTGCCCCTAGCCTCTAGCCTCTAGCCTCCAGCCTCCAGCCCCTGCTATAGTCCCCCCATGTCGACCGACAACCGGCTCTCGCCTCGTCTCGAGATCCTGGGGTACGTTCCCGGAGAGATCACGGTACTCGCCCCCGTCGCCATCCGGGACCTCGGCCCGCAGGGCGCGCAGGTGGAATCGTCGTTTCCCCTGCTGTTGAACTCCATCCACGAACTCCGGCTGCACCTGGGCGGAGACAGCCTGGTAGTCCGGGGGCGCGTGGCGCACTGCCGCGTGGCGGACATCGGCTCGGATGTCGCCTTGTATCGGGCTGGGATTGAGTTCATCGAAGTGGCGCCGCACGTCGCCCAGGCGATCGCCGACCACCTCGAACACCTGAAGCAGATGCGGAACCCGTCGTGAGTCTGGTCGGCGAGGGGGGCGCAGCTGGGGCTGCGCGCTGACTGGGCCAGGTGGATCGGTGTGGAACGCTTCGGCGGACCGCCGGAGCCTTGGCGGAGGCGGTCAGGTCCGGGGAAGTCCGCGGCCCGCGGCCGGGTTCAGCGGCCCCGAAGGTGCTCGAGGTAGTCGCCGCTGGAAATGCGCTCCGCGCGCCCCAACGGGGCGTTGTAGAAATACACCCACACGTTGTCGGTGCGGCCGTCTGCGTACACGGCGGGTACCATCACACGCGTGTAGAGGCTCGTATCCGGTTCGGACAGGCGGTATCCCTCAATCTCGTCGAGCCGCACGAGCACGTCCGGGTCCTCGTCAACTTCGTAGACCTCTCCCCAGACCCGGCTTCCCGGAGCGGGAACGGCCGCCGGGAAGATGCCGAGATCGAAAAGCGCCGCCTCGATCCACCCGCGTTCGACAAAACGCATGCGCGTATCGATGCCCGCGCGCCGACGGCGGTCGAACCCACCCATCAGGGTGCCGTAGAAGAACACCTTGTTATTCACCGCAGGGTACGACTCCAGACGTCGATGTGGATTGCTGTCGGGGCAAGCCCCTCGCCCATCCCGCGACGGGACACGACGAGTGCAGACAGGCTGTGATATGCCGTCAGTGTAGGGGAGACGCACGAGGGAGTCAAGGCACGTCCAACACGCGTGTACAGCACGACGGCCAGGAGGAGATCTCCTGGCCGTCCAGAGGCCGTCCGGCCGCGTCCGGCCGCGTCGTTACCGTTCGATCGCCTCGGTCTTCTCGATGACCTTCCGGCGCGTCTGGCCGGCTTTCGTCACGGCGTCAAGCAGCGCCGACGACACGTTGAACGATACGCTGACCGAGGTACCAGTTCCGCCGAGTTCGACGTCCGGCCACAGGGCCTGCATCTCGGGGCGGTTCCCCGCGGACATCTTGGCCAGCGCCGTAAACCCGCGAATGATATCGCGCAGGTTGTTGGCCGCCTCTTCGGTCTGGACCTCAGCCGTGAGCTGGGCCTGCATCCCGCCGTTGATGTGGCCATTGGCCGAGAACCAGGTAATCGGGGGAATCCGGTCGCTCACTTCGCTGGGCAGGTTGGCGCGAGACGCGATGGAATCGAATCGTCCCACGGCCCAGACACTGCCGCCAGCCATGCCTCCGAGACGGGACTTGAAGTCCGGGTTGTCCTTGACGCTCCGGCCGCTGCCACCGCGGTCGATCGCCTGCCGCACCAGATCGGCATGGCCCATGACCGCCAGGCCGTCCTCGACGAAGCTCAGGGCCATCCTGGACTCGTGAGACTCGCCGGAGTGGGACTTGCCGCCCATGCCCGTGAACAGCTTCTTGCCCTTGTAGGACTCGACGTGCCCGCCGTGCTCCACCGCCAGGGCTTCGAGACGCGCGGGGTTGAACCGGCCCCGGGCCAGAATCACGCCGTTGGGCTCGTGGCCGGATCCGCCCTTGGCGGTCATGAACGCCACGACATGGGTGATGTCGCGCTCGATGTCGATACCGGTCTCCTTCAGAAACTCGTCACGCCCGCGCTCCTCGGAGGATTCGTCGAGCTTGACCAGCCGCTGCCGAAGCTCCGACTGCATCACGTCCCGCACGTTCGCGTACGCCACAATCACGGCGTCTTCCGGGACGTACCGGAGTTCGTCATCCCCGGGACTGGCGGCGAAGAGGCCGCCAGGCACGCCACCGTAGTAGGCCACGGTGCCGATTCCCAGGCCCAGCAACAGAACCAGGGCAGAACCAACAAAGAAGTAGCGGGTTTTTGCGGTCATCGTTCGTCCCTCGATCCAATATACGGCGGGGGTGCCGGGAAGTTCCACTGTCGCTGGGGGTTAGGGATTGGGGGTTGGGGGTTGGGGACATCCCCTGTCTTTCCCTAGCCCCTAGCCCCTAGTCCCTAGCCCCTACTGTTCCAGCACATACTCCCGCCGGCTGATGATCCGGCCGGCGAGGAACACGAAGACCACGGTCAGGACGAGCAGCCAGGTGATGCTGGTGACCGGGGACGGCACCTCCCGGAAGAGCGCCTGCACCACGCTGCTGAGGCCTTCGGCCGGCATGGAATGCGGCACCAGGGCCTGGAGGTAATACGCCACGGTGAACCGGCGGAGGTATCCCGGCAGGATGAGGGCGATTTGCTCCCATCCAAACGCAAAGAACAGGCCGGTGACCAGCGGGTACTTCAGCCAGGCGCCGATGAACGCGAACACGGCGCCGTAGGCCGCCAGGCCCAGCGCCAGGAGCCCCAGGTCCACGAGCAGGTCGGGGAATGCCGCCGCCAGCGAACTGCTGCCCATCGGCACAACCAGGAAATACAGCACCACGACCGACGGCAGCACGACGCAGACGGTGGTGGCCAGATACGCCAGGTACTTCCCCACCAGGATGGCGGCCCGCGGCACGGGCCGGACGAAGAGATAGGTAATCGTCTTGTCTTCGACCTCGTCCGCGACGAGGGCCGTTCCGTAGAACACGCCGAGCACCGGCACGATGAACCGCAGGTAGAGCAGCCACATCATGCCGCCGAAGACCGTTGCCCCCGAGACCAGGTTCTGCCCCATCCGCGGGCCAATCCCGAACGCCTCGAGTACCCGGAACAGGACGCCCAGGGCGATCGGCGACCCGACGACGAGCGCCAGGAAGACCGTCCGCCGGGACCAGAGCATCTGCCCGAGCGACAGGTCAAATACCCGGAAGGCGGCGGTCATAAACGACGGACCGCGACGCGGCAACGGCGGAGTGGGCAACACGGTGGGGTCGGATACGGTCGCGCTCATTTGACCAGGTACTTGAAAACGGCCTGCAGGTTATCGTCAGGCGACGTGACTTCGGCGATCGCTCCGGCATGCCCGGACGCCGCCAGTTCGGTCAGGTAGCGGTAGAACCCGTCTGGCTTCGACGTTTCCACGACGATGGCGTCCTGCTCGAGCTTGAGGCTCAGCACGTCGTCGCGCGTCAGGAACTCCCGGGCCAGCACGCGGGGCTCGGCGGCCCGCACGTGAACGGTGTGGGGGTGTTCGTCGATCAGTTCGCGGATGTGATGCACATCCCCTTCCGCGAGGATCCGGCCGTTGTTGATCAGCAGGATGTTGGAGGTCATCGCCTCGATTTCGTGCAGGATATGACTCGAGACGATGACGCTCTTGCCGCTGCGCGCCCAGTCCTTGATCAGGCGGATGGTCCTCCGCCGGGCGATGGGATCCATCCCGGACAGCGGTTCGTCCAGGATCAGCAGTTCGGGATCGTGGACCAACGCCTGCGCCAGCTTCACACGCTGCCGCATGCCTTTGCTGTAACTGCCGATCTTCTTCTTTGCTGCGTCCAGCAGGTCGACTCGCCCCAGGGCGACCGTCGCCGCGTCGATGGACTCCTGCTCGTTCAGGCCGTTCAGCCTCACCAGCCCGGCCACCCATTCGATCCCGGTCATCCGATCGTAGAAGGTGTCCTGTTCGGGGCAGAAGCCCACGCGGAAGTACAGGGACGGGTTGCCCCACACCGGCTCGCCGAGCACATGGATGCGGCCCTTGCTGGGCTTGAGCTGGCCGGTCAGCAGTTTCATCAGCGTCGACTTGCCGGCCCCATTGGGGCCGAGCAGGCCCGTGATGCCGGCCGGCACGCCCATCGTCACGTCGTTGAGCCCGATGACCTGGCCGTACCACTTCGACAGCTTCTCGGTAGCGACGATTGCCGGGGCACGCTGCGCGTCGGGGAAGGTCATGTCACCACCTCCACGCCCCGCACGCGGCGCTCCAGGACGAATCCGGCTAGAGCGGCGATGGTGACCAGCGCAAACACCGTGACGAGCACCGGGGTTTCGTACCGGGGCGGCTGCCTGAAGATCACGTCCCCGAGCTGTTCGAGGCTCGCGGTCGGAGAGATCCACGAGAAACTCGTCGTCTGGGTCACGCCGCGGATGGCCTGGAAGATGGCCAGGGTGAAGAAGTACATCCCGGCGAACATGATCCCCACGAAGCGCGAACTCTTCGTCACCGACGAGAGGGCCAGCATGATGAGGGCGTAGATCAGTGTCTCGACGAGCGTATAGACCGTGATCGCCGGGATCAGGAACACGTTCTCCGCCATGAACTTGAGGCTGCCGGCCAGGACGATCTGCACGGCCAGCAGCAGCATCGCCGGCAGGAAGCTCACCAGCAGCAGGAAGAAGGCGAGCACGGCGAACTTGCCGGCGATGTATTCCGCGCGCCCCATGGGCTTCGACAGGTAGATCTGCAACGCGTTCGCCCGCAGGTCATTCGCAATGAGGCCGGCGCCGGTGAAGATCGTGACGAAGAACCCGAACGCGCCCTGCTGCTCGACGAACGCGCGGAACGTCTCGGCGGTCGGCGCAATCATGGATGCCTGCGGGAAGTTCACCGCCACGTAGAACTGCACCGCCCGCACGACGAACGGCAGCCAGGCGAGGACCAGCAGCGCCAGGAACTTCCGCTTGCCGATCATGGTCTTGATGCCGGCCCTGGCGATGACGGTCCAGGCCCGCCCCTGTGGCAGGCGCTCGCCCGTGTAGCGGCGATAACTCTGGTCATGGATGGGCACGTCTACTCCTCTCCCACCGCATGGGCGAACACATCTTCCAGCGTCGGCACGCTGGGGCGCAGGTGCCTGACCTGCACGCCTTCGCGTGCCGCCACGACGAACACGGCGCGCGAACCGCCCTCATCGGGAACGAAGACGCGCATCAGATCTTCGTCGGTCGTGTGACACGTCATGCCCTCGCGCCGCAGCACGGTGGCAAACACCTCGCGATCGCCCTTGACGCGCAGTTCGAAGAGACTGCCGCGCGGGGTCTTGAGCTCCTTGATGGGCCCGGACTCCACCACGGCGCCCTGGTGCAGCACGACGACATGCTCGCAGGTGAACTCCACGTCGGGCAGCAGGTGCGACGACAGGATCAGGTTCATCCCCTTGTTGGTCGCCAGGTCCCGGATGAGTTCGAGCATCTCTTCCCGGCCCTTGGGATCCATCCCGTTCGTGGGCTCGTCGAGGAAGAGCAGGTCGGGGTCGTGCACGAGCGCCTGGGCAAGCTTGATACGCTGCTTCATGCCCGTCGAATAGGTTTCGACGTTCCGGTACCGCGCCTCCCCGAGCCCGACGTAGTAGAGCACTTCGTGGGCCCGCTGCATGGCGTCCACGGGCGGCAGTCCGGCCAGTTCGCCGCAGTACGCGACAAAGGACACCGCGTTCATGCCGGGAATGTGGGCGTCCATCTCGGGCATGTAGCCCAGTTTGGCCCGAATCTCGAACGGCTTGTCGGCCACATTCAGTCCCAGCACGCTCATCGTGCCGCGGTCCGGCACGACGAAGCCGAGCAGGGACTTGAGCATCGTGCTCTTGCCGGCGCCGTTCGGGCCCAGCAAGCCGACCGCGCCCGTAGGAAACGCCGCGGACACGTCCCGCAGCACCTGCTGTTTTCCATACACGACGGTGAGGTTTCGGATATCGACGACGGTGGCAGGCGGTGACTCGCTCATGTCTATGTGCTACATACGACGGGACGTCAGTATCGGTTCGAAGGTTGCAGATGCACTGCTCAGTGGTCAGTAGTCAGTAGTCAGTAGTGTCCGGTTAAAAGTCTAACAGGCTCAATTGGT
>CAYJPV010000068.1:0-4950 GCA_964372095.1 uncultured Vicinamibacterales bacterium
GCTGCATCCACCGTGATCGGTACGGCCCAGCCGATTTACCTGGAGAAGCGACCATGAAATCGGCCGACTGCATGCAGACTGACCGGGAGTCTTTACGGTTTCGTTTTTGCGTTGACGTGCTATCGAACTTGTCGTTGCCGATATTGGCACAACCTCATTGTGCGTGCAGCTTGAATGCATTTGTATCGCGCTTTGCCCTGCATCCGTTGCTGCGTTTGAGGAACAGTTCTTCGCACGCTTTCGCGCACGTTTGCGTGCGCCCCAACGTGCAGATGGCTTGCCCCGAGCACGCCATGCCGCAGGCATGGTTGGCGCTCGTCGGCCGGCAGGCTGCGCGGGACGCAGCGCCGCCGGGGCACCGCAGACCCGTGCCGTCAGGCAGGGGGAAGGTGCAGGGCAAGATTGAAGGGTCCGGCACGCTGCCGGCCCATAAGCGAGTCTGCACGTGGGGTTGGCGCGGCACGCGCTATTGGACGGCACCGTGCCGCGAAGTTCGCCAAAGCCTTGTGGGCATTGGCGAAACCGCGTGCATGGCGCGCTCTGGTCGGATGGTCTTCGCTGGAGTATCCGCATGAGCCGGCGCGGCAACTCGGACAGTGAAGACAATTTCCGGGTCCGGCCCGGCGCACCGAAGCAGCGCGGACAGGCCTTTGTTTCGCAGGTGCTGCGGCAGGCCAGCAAGGGGGCCAACTCGACAGGTCGCAAGCCGGGAAAGACACCCGGATCGCGCCTGGGGCGTGGCCATGTGGCGGCGCGCTTCACTGGGCAGTCGCTATCTGCGACCTCCCGGCGTGCCACCGTCAAGGTGCGGCTGGTCTACCTCAAGCAGGCCGGTGTGCGTTCGACCATCACACACCTGCGCTACATCGAGCGCGAAGGCGTTGGTCGTGAGCAAGACACTGGGAAGGCCTACGGGCCGATGACGGATGAAGCCGACTTGCCGGCCTTCGAAGAACGTGGTCGGGAGGATCGGCACCAGTTCCGCTTGATCGTTTCGCCCGAGGAGGCCGAGCAACTCGACGACCTGCGTACCTACACGCGTCACCTGATGGGGCGCATGGAAGCCGATCTGGGCAGCAAGCTGGACTGGGTGGCGGTGAACCACTGGAACACCGACAACCCGCACACGCACATCGTCTTGCGCGGCAAGGACGATATGGGCAAAGACCTCATCATCTCGCAGGCGTACATCACCCGAGGCATGCGCGAGCGCGCTGCGGAACTGTCCACCGAATGGCTGGGGCCGCGCACCGAACTGGAGATCCAGCGCACCTTGTTGCGCGAGGTCGATCAGGAGCGTTGGACCAGCCTGGATCGGACGCTGCAACGCGAAGCGCAGGATGGGCTGAACCATATGGATCAACCGGCCAGCGACCCGAAGCTGCGGCAGCAGCGTGTGTTGCTGGTGGGCCGTTTGCAGCGGCTGCAACGCATGGGGTTGGCGAGCGAGCAGCAGCCCAGCGTCTGGGTGGTTCACGCCGATGCCGAATCCGTCTTGCGGGCGATGGGCGAACGCGGCGACATCATCCGTACCATGCAGCGGGCCATGGGTGGTGCGCAGCGCGACCTGGCCGTGTTTCAGCCAGGCGAAGATAGCCATTCCGTTATCGGCCGCGTCGCCGGTAAAGGGCTTGCGGACGAGCTGTACGACAAGGGCTATCTGGTGGTCGATGGAATCGACGGCAAGGCGCACTATGTGGCGTTGCCTGCCAAAACGGAGCTGGCGCAGTACCCGGTCGGTGCCGTGGTCGAAGCACGCGGTTCAGTCGAATTCCGGGCGGCTGACAAGAACATCGTCGCGCTGGCGGTTGATGGCCTCTACCGTACCGATCAACACCTCGCCATTGCCAAGGCGCAGGCCCAATCCCCGTCTACAGCCGAACGCGATCCGCACGAAGTGGTCAATGCCCATGTTCGGCGGCTGGAGACGCTACGTCGGGCTGGCATTGTTGAGCGCATGGCGGGGGGCGTCTGGAAGGTGCCAGCCGACTTGCCCGAGCAGGGCCGGCAGTACGACGCGCAGCGCCTGGGCGGCGTGGCGGTAGAACTGCGTTCGCACCTGCCTATCGAGCGGCAGATGCGGGTGATCGGTGCGACCTGGCTGGATCAGCAATTGATCGGTGGCGGCAAGGGCTTGGGTGAGATGGGCTTTGGCAGCGAGGTACGCGAAGCACTCCAGCAGCGCTCGGATTTCCTGATCGACCGGGGGCTGGCCGAACGGCGCGGGCAACGCGTGATCCTGGCGCGCAACCTTCTGGCGACACTACGCGGTCGGGAGGTGGACGCTGCGGGCGGGCGCATCGCGGCCGAAACCGGCCTGGCGCACCGTGCCGTGACCGATGGCGAGCCCATCACCGGCGTCTACCGACGCAGCGTTCAACTCGCCAGCGGCCGCTTCGCGATGCTCGATGACGGCATAGGGTTCAGCCTGGTGCCGTGGAAGCCGGTGATTGAGCAGCGGCTTGGGAAAACGATGACGGCTGTCATTCGAGGGAGTAACGTGTCATGGGTGCTTGAACGGCAACGTGGGATATCAATGGGGTAAGTCGCTCGTTCGTAATCAGGCCCGCTGGACGTGCAAGCAAGGCCATCCTTAGAGCAAGCTTTCAACCGACGCGACCCAGCCCCCACCCAATGCTTGGTACAAAGCGGCGCTATCAACGAGGCGTTGTGACTGAGCCGCGATCAGGTTGATTCGATTCTGTTGCGCCTGCTGTTGTGCAGTAAGCAGTTGGACGTAACTGGCGGCGCCCAGTGCATATTGCCTTTGCATGGATTCCAGAGAGCCCTGCGCTGCGATATCGGCGGTTGCCAGTGCAGCCAGTGTTTGTGCATCGTTGTCCAGTGCGCGCAGTACGTCGGCCACATTGCGTAGTGCTTCGAGCACGACGCTTTGGTAATTTGCTGCCGCCGCATCGAATGCGGCCAACGACGCCCGCTTTTCGGCGGGCAAGCCGGGATTGAAAAGCGGCTGGGTCAACTGCCCGATGAGACTCCATACCGCCGAGCCGCCGCCGAACAATGCGCCGGTGCTCAATGCCTGCGAACCGAGGCTGGCACTGATGTTGAGTTGCGGGTACAACTTGGCGACCGCGACGCCGTATTCCGCGTTGGCGGCATGCAATAGGGCTTCTGCGGCCTGAATGTCGGGGCGGCGGCGCACCAATTCGGACGGCAAGACCAGCGGCAGGTCAGACGGAAGGGTGAACTCCTCCAGGGTGAAGGTGGGTAAGCCTCCCGCGCCCGGCGCCCGGCCAGCGAGCACCGCCAGCAGATGTTCGTTCTGCTGGAGTTGTTTGCGCAGCAAGGGAAGTCCAGCGCGGGTCTGTTCCACCTGGGTTTGCAAGGCCAGTACATCGTCCGGCGCAGCCTGACCGAGGCGAACCCGCTCTCGGGTGAGGTGCAATTGTTCGTCCTGGGCGCGGAGGATGGCCTCCGTGGCCTGGATTTGCCCAGCGAGCCTGGCTTGGGTGATGGCGGTGGTAACGATGTTCGCCGCCAAGGTCAGCCGCGCACCTTCCAATTCGTAGCGCCGATACTCGGCGCGGGCGGCCAGTGCTTCCAGTGCGCGCCGGTTGCCACCGGCCAAGTCGAGTTGGTAATGCACGCCGATACTGGCGTTGTACAGACTGAATTCCCGCGCATCGCCGGTCTGCCCCAGGGTGCTGGGATTCAGGCGTTGGCGCTGGGCGCCGATACCGGCATCAACCTGCGGATAAAGTGTCGATCCCGCCTGCGCTGAATAGATTTCCTGCGCCTGCCGCAAGGTGGCCTTGGCGGAAGCCAGCGTTGGACTGGCCTGAAAAGCCTGCTCGATCAGCGCATCAAGTTTGGATGAACCCAGATCCTGCCACCACTGCGCACTCACGCTCACACCGACGTTGAAGTGCTGCGCATCTCCCAAGGTCGTGGGTGCGGATGCCGTTTGCGCCGGCAAAGGCGCCGCTGTGTAGCCGGGTACATCTGGGACCGCCGGCCGTTTGAAATCTGGTCCGGCGGCACAGCCGGCCAGCAATCCGGCAAGGATCAATGCCGCGAGTGCACGAACGGGGTTGTGGTCGGTCTTCGTGCGATCAACGCCGAGACCACGCGTCACTTCAGCGTTGCCCATAGAAATGCTCCACGAATGGTTTACGAAAACTCTGATGGCAGGCCAGGCAGCTGTTTTGCAGCGTCGCGAAGGATGAGATCACGGATTGCCCGTTGCTGCGCACGGCAGCCTGCTCCAGCACCTGCGCCGCCTGGTGCGTTTTTTCGTCATGACTCTTGAACTTGCCCGCATCGGAGCCGACAAAACTCAGGATGCGCATCTTCTCAGCCAGCGGCGGCTGAGGGTGCTCGGCAATCAAGGGCGCCACTTTTGCCACCATTTCCCAGTCCTCGCGGGAAATGCCATCCGCAATGACCTGCATGTTCTTGCCCAAGTCTTGCATGATCTTGCGTAGCGCCAGCGGCTTGGCCTTGTCGGCGTCATCGGCCCAGGCCTGCGAGCAGGTGCTCGCCAGGAGCGTGCCGATGACTGTGGCTGTGAAATAAGCTTTGAACCGATGTCGGTGTTGCATGGAAATCTCCTTGAAATAGTTGGTCAGTGTTTCTTGAGGGAATATTCAGTGCGTGTAACGCTCCCTGCGCCCCACTAGAACTCGATGCTCAGGGCGATGGAACCGTAAGCTTGATTCGTGCTCTGCTCTTCGAACTCGCGCGTGCGGTAAACGCGCATCACGGCTAATCTGACGCCATGCCCTGCCAGAATGCCTTGCGCGCTGACACCCACCGCCGCTTGGGCAACCCACGGCCGACGCGAGACACTGTGGCTGGACCGAAAGAGGTTTCCGTCGAGGGAAAAGTCGTAGGCGACAGCCTTTGCTTCCAATATTCCGAAGAGGTGAACGCCAGGGCGTGGCCGACTGGCGGCCGGGACGGAATCGCTGGATTTGCCGTGGATAGAGG
>CAYJPV010000069.1:0-4140 GCA_964372095.1 uncultured Vicinamibacterales bacterium
TCATGGCCAAGGGCGACGAGAATCTGAACCTGGACATCCAGAAGTTGCTGACGGATCGCCCGATCGAAGGCGACTACGAGATCGAATTCCAGGGTCGCTCGGTGCGCCCCTACAACAATGGCGATGTCGCAACCTTCGCATTCTCCTGCGGTGGCACCGGCTATGGCGACGTACTGGACCGCGATGCCAAGGCCGTGGAGGTTGACTTGGTCAAGGGCGTCCTGTCGGAGGAGGCGGCCCGGTATGTCTACAAAGTGGTGTGGGACCCAGCAGCACGCCGCGTCGACCTCGACGCGACGACGAAGCTGCGGGCAGAGGAACTGGCTGCCCGCAAGAAACGCGGCAAGCGCTACGCGGACTTCGAGCCCGAGTGGCTGAAGCAGAAGCCGCGCGACGAGATCCTGACGTACTACGGCTCCTGGCCCGACGCCAAGATCGTGACGCCGCTGATGCGCGCTTGAGGAGCAGGTCGTGAGCGAGACACAAGCGGTGACGGGTGCAGTGTGGCGCAAGCGCATGCAGGACCTGTCGCGCAATGTCGGCCGCCCGCATGCGCCGCTGTTCGCGCCGATGGTCCTGGGGGTGGCGGCGCAGATCGAGGCAATTCCGGTCGGACAAATGGTTCGGGATGCAACACGTCTGCGCAAGAACATTACCGAGCTGCGGCGCATCCTCGGCCTGCAAGCCGTGGCCTGCGCCGTGCCATCGGCGATGGAAGTGGAAGCGGTGGGGGTGGCGGTTTCCGAAGAATGGCCGCCCCGCATGGTCGGCACGCTGAGCGGCCGCCTGGGCGAGCTGGATACGGATGCCATTGCCGCGAGCCCCCGGATTGCCGCGTCGCTGGACGCAACGCGACAACTGGCCGCGGCCGACACCAGCGAGCCGGTGCTGGTTGCGGCCCTGACCGGCCCGGCAACCGTGCTCGCGCAACTGCGCGCCGCGGGTATCGAAGTGGACGGCGAGACTGGCTACGACTACGTGGGCCGCTTGCTCGCGACTCTGGCTCGGTTGTATGCGGAGGCCGGCACCCATGTGCTGCAGTGGCACGAGACCGCGCTGCCGGATGAGGCTGATCTGGACTGGTGGAAGGGCGCGCTGGGAACGGCCGGTAACGTGGCGCGTTTTCACCGGATTCCGCCGCTCCTGGTCGTTGGCAGCGAGGGCGCAGCAACGTGGCCGGTACAAGCGGTGGCATGCCCGACCGCCATCCAGTATCCTGGTGCCATGCCGCGCGCTCACGGGCGTGCCTGGGTTACTGATCCGGCCGGTTGGCCCTCACTGCCTGGCGAAACAGCGAGCGAGCGCCTGGTCACGACCGAGGCCGCGGTTCCGGCGACCGTTGATATTGCCACCCTGAGATCTCACGCCGAGCGCGTGCGCACTACCTGACCGTGAGAACATCATGTCCACCGCTACCCTGACCGCCGCCCCGCGTGCCGATACGCCCTCTCGCGCATACTGGAATGAATCTCTCGAAACTCGGCCTTGGGCTGAGGTCGAGCGCTGGCAAGTCCAGCAGATCACCTCCATGCTGCCCGCGCTGCGTCAGCGTTCGGCCATGTATGCCGAGCTGCATGCTGACCTGCCCGGGACCTTGACCCTGGGCGACCTGGCCGACTTGCAGATACTTCCCTTCACGATGAAGGACCACATTCGCAGTGCTCAGGACCAAGCCACTGCCGCCATGCCGTTTGGCGCCAATCAGGCCATGCCTCTTGAAAAAATTGTCCAGGGTATCAGCTCTTCCGGCACCACTGGTCAGCCGCTGTACTACGCGCTGACTCAGCATGACATCGAAATGTTCACTGACGCGATCGCCAATACCTGGTTCACGGCCGGACTGCGCAAGCACGATGTGGTCGCGCACCTGGTAGGCCTGCCGATGGTGGCGGGCGGTCTGCCGTATGCCGATGGCTTCCGGCGTATAGGCGCGACGCTGTGCTGGCTCGGTGGCTTCCCAACCGACCGCATCCTGCGAGAGATGCGGCGACTGCGGACGACGGCGCTGCTGGCAACCACCTCGTTCGGGCTGTACCTTGCGCAGCATTGGGATGCTGTCGGACGTGAAACCGGCGTGCCCTCGGCGCTGACCAAGGTGCTGTGCGGTGGCGAGCCAGGCCTGAACCAACCCGAGATTCGCGAACGCATCACGCGAGGCCTCGCCATCGACCATCTGCGTGAGGTGATGGGACTCGGGGACGTGATCTCGGCGATGTGGAGCGAGTGTGAAGAACGTGATGGCATGCACTTCAACGCCCAGAAATATGTCGCCATCGAGCTGATTGATCCGGCAAGCGGTGACAGGCTTCCATGGCAGGAAGGTGCCACCGGCGAGATTGTCTACACAGCCTTTGCGCGCGATGCTACGCCGCTGGTACGCTATCGTTCGCGTGACCACGCGCTGGTCGTCGGCGTCGATTGTGCCTGCGGCCGCACCAGTCCGCGCATCCGCTGTATCGGGCGGACCGATGACATGCTGATCTACAAGGGTATGAACGTTTTTCCGACGGCGATCCGCGATCTGATTTCGCAAAAATTTGCCGGCCGGATCGAGCCCATGTTGCGAGTGTGGAAGGAGCGCGCCGACCAGGTGCGCTTTGACGATCCGATCGCGGTCGATGTTGAAGCCACCCCCGGCCTCGACATGGACCAGGTCCATAGCCTCGCGCAGGCAATCGAGAGCGAGGTACGTGCACAACTGCAGGTGCGGATCGTCGTCACAGTGTTGCCCGCGGGCAGCTTGCCAAAGAGTGCCTACAAGAACTCGTTGCTGGCCGTGCGCGGCAGCATGTAATGCCAATTGCCCGTTTATCCGACCAAGACAAAGGAGAAGCATGAAGTTCGAGCGTTCCGCTTTCAGTCTTTCGCATGTATGGTCCTCGCCTTTCGTACGCTGGCAGGGTAGCTTGGCCGATGTCTCCAGTCTCGACTTGGCGGTTGCGGTGACCGGCGACGCGTTGACACAGCGTGAGATTGACCGCGCAGCCATCGATCAAATCGTTTTCGGCTGCACGATTCCGCAACCCTCGAGTTTCTACGCTGCCCCTTGGGTTGCGACCCAACTGGGCCTCGAAGATGTGAGCGGCCCGCTTATCGCGCAAGCCTGCGCTACCTCGGTCGCTTGCCTCGTGGCTGCGGCGGCTGCGGTGGAGTCCGACGCGCAAGCGAACTCCTTGGTGGCGACGACCGACCGTACCAGCAATGGGCCGTTGCTGGTCTATCCACGAACCCAGGGCATAGGCGGCAGCCCGGCGACTGAACACTGGGTGTTGGACAGTTTTGCTGCCGATCCGGCCACGGGGCAGGCAATGGTTGCGACAGCCGAGAACGTCGCGTTGGACGGCAGAATGACGCGGGAGGCACTGGACGAGTTGACGCTGCTGCGTTGGCAGCAATACCAGCGCGCGCTGGCTGACGACCGCCGCTTTCAGCGTCAGTACATGCAGCCCATCTCTATCGCTCACGGCAGGAAGGCGTTGCGTGTCGAGGGTGACGAGGGGGTTCACCCTTATACCGCCGACAGTCTGCGTACGCTGAAATCGGTACAAGCGGGTGGTGTAGTGACCTATGGAACACAAACTCACCCGGCGGACGGCTGTGCCGGTGCACTCATTTGTAGTGCCGAGCGGGCAAAGGAGATGTCCAACGGCGATGGTGTAGTGCGGTTGCTGGCAGCCGGCTTCGCTCGCGCCGGCAAGGCGCAAATGCCCAAAGCCGCGACCGTGGCGGCTTTGCGCGCGCTTGATAGCGCCGGACTGACGATCGCTGATCTGAAGCTCGTCACTACGCACAACCCGTTCGCGGTCAACGACCTTTGGTTTTCGCAGCAGACCGGCTTCGCACTTGAGCGCATGAATGCTTACGGTTGCAGCTTGATTTACGGCCATCCGCAGGGCCCTACGGGCTTGCGCGGCATCGCCGAACTGGCTCACGCGTTGCGGGAGGTAGGTGGTGGCATAGGCTTGTTCACCGGCTGCGCTGCAGGTGATACAGGTGCGGCGCTGGTGCTGCGCGTGGATTGAAGGAGCGCTTGCGATGGCGGTGCGATTGACAACCCCGGTGACCATCGTCACCGGCTTCCTCGGCAGCGGTAAGACCACGCTGGTCAACCGCCTGCTGCGCGAAACCCATGGGCAGCGC
>CAYJPV010000070.1:0-3767 GCA_964372095.1 uncultured Vicinamibacterales bacterium
CCCGCCCAGGGGGGCTGCGGCGCACAGGGGGGGCCTGGGGCTTGGGGCTTGGGGCTTGGGGCTTGGGGCTTGGGGCTTGGGAAGGCAGGGTGCTCCCCTACTGAATGCTTACTACTGACTACTTACTACAAGGGGTCAAGAAGCAGAGAGCAGAGTCCCCCGGTGAGAACACTGACCGTCACCAGACGTGCACAATCGACGCCGGACTGGCGCGGCAGGTGACGAAATCGCCTGCATCCACCGTGCTTCGGCGTCGGCACCGGCTTTGCGTCAGCGGTATCGTTATGCTCTGGCAACGTCCACCCTCGGTGGCGGCATCAGTCAGTCGCGGCGCCCGGGCACCCTGGCCTCGCCGCACTGCCGCCGGCGTGCTGATGGCTGTGGTGACGGCCGTGATCGTCACGGCCGCGGGGTCCACCCAGCACGTGCCAGAGCCGCAACAACCGTCGGCCCGGTTCCGTACCGATGTGGCGCTGGTCAACGTCACCGTGACCGTCACCGACCGCGACGGCCGGTTCGTCCCGAACCTCTCTCGCGACGATTTCATCGTGTACGAAGACGGCCGCCCGCAGCCAATCGCGCACTTCATCACCGAACGCGTCCCCGTGAGTCTGGGTCTCGTCATTGACGCGTCGGGCAGCATGGCCGGCGACAAGATGGACGCGGCGCGTGAAGCGCTGCGCCGGTTCGTCGATGACCTCCTGGGCCCGGACGATGAGGTGTTCGTGCTCAGATTCAACGAGACCCCGGAACTCGTACAGGGCTGGACTCGTGATCGTGTCCTGCTGCGCGAACGCATCGCCACGATACGCCCGAACGGCGGCACGGCCCTCTACGATGCCGTCGCCGAGGGTGTCGCGCTGGCGCAGGCGGGCCAGCATCGCAAGAAGGCGCTGGTCCTCATCTCGGATGGCAACGACACGAACAGCGTCGTCAAGGTTGATGAGGTGCAGCGGCGTATTCGCGAAACCGAAGTGCTCGTGTACGCCGTCGGTATCGACGGCGAGCAGGAAGGCCCGCGCCTGCTCCCGCCGGCTCCGCGGCGCCGGGCACCTGGACGCACGCCTTTCCCCATCCCCATACCCGGCGGCGGCCGCCGATTCCCCCGCCCGGTGCCGCCGCCTCCTCCGACCACTCCCCTGCCCTGGCCGCCTGTCGCCGAGGGTGGCCGTGCCGCGCCACGTGACGACCGGGTGAATGCCGCGACCTTGCGCTCGTTGACAGACGACAGCGGCGGCCGGACGGAACTGATTCGCACGGCCGTGGATCTCAAGCCGTCCACGGCTGCCATCGCCAATGAACTGAGCCGCCAGTACTACATCGCGTATACGCCCGCATCTCCCCACCGCGACGGTCGATGGCACTCGATTCGCGTGGACGTTCGTCATCCCTCGTACCACGTCCGCGCGAGGCGCGGGTATATCTACTGACTGGGGATTGGGGATTGGGGACTAGGGATTGGGGATCAGGGATTAGGGAAAGGCAGGGGATGTCCCCAATCGTGGAGCCCCGGGTCTTTCGTGGCCTGTGGCCTGTAGCCTGTGGCCTGTAGCCTCTGTTACCATCCTCCGTCATGTCCGTACTTCCCGTTGCCATCGGGCTGTCGCTCCTGGGCAGCCTCGGCGGCCTGCTCGTTGCCTCGACCCTGTTGCTGTTCAAGTCGCACATCCGGCTGAAGCTGATCCCGTGGCTCGTCAGCTACGCCGTCGGCACGCTGCTCGGCGTGGCCCTGATGGACCTGCTGCCCGAATCACTCGAGGCGCTGCCGCCGGCGACGGTCTTCGGCACGCTGCTCGCGGGCATCCTTGCGTTTTTCATCTTCGAGAAGCTGGTGTTGTGGCGCCACTGCCACGCCGACCACTGCGAGATGCACACCGCGGCGGCGCCGCTCATCCTGGTCGGCGATGCCGTCCATAACTTCATCGACGGCGCGGTCATCGCCGCCGCCACCGCCGTGTCCGTCCCGCTCGGCGTCACCACGGCCATCGCGGTGGCCACCCACGAAATCCCGCAGGAGGTTGGCGACTTCGCCATCCTGCTCGGCGCGGGTTATTCGCGGCTGCGCGCGCTGTGGCTGAACGTGCTGTCCGGCCTGTCCGCTGTCGCCGGCGTCCTGCTGGCGGGCGTCGCGATCGAACACGTGCCGCGGGTGCTCCCGTACTTCCTCCCGGTCGCCGCAGCCAGTTTTCTCTACGTGGCCATGTCGGATCTCATCCCGAGCCTGCACCGCGGGCCGTTCGAACGCAGCTCGCTCCGCCAGATTCTCGCGGTCGGCGCGGGGATCGCCACCGCGCTCATGCTCTAAGGACACGGTCAGTGTCCTGAGCCCGGCCCTGTCCTCGCTGGTGTCGCCGGAAGAGGGCACTCACCGGCACGCTCGGCCCGCATACGAGCGTTTTCCGCGCGTTCCGGCCGATCCCGGCTGGCACGGAGATTGATCCTTCCCGGGCAGGAAACGACCTTTGGAAGGAGTCCCATCATGTTGCGAACCCCCATCGCCATTGGGTTGCTGGCCCTCTTCGTTGCCGCAGCGCCGGCAGCCGCTCAGTCCGAACGCAAGAACCTGCAGGTCTTCAACGACGTCTCGAAGGCCGTCCTCAACTTCCCCACGTTCACGATCTTCGACGACGTCGCCGCCGACGTCTCCGATGGCACCGTCATCCTGGTGGGCAAGGTCACGATGCCGTACAAGCGAATCGACATCGAGAAACGTGTCGCGAAGGTCGAGGGTGTCCACACGGTCGTGAACCGCATCGCCGTCCTGCCGGTTTCGCATTTCGACGAAGAGCTGCGGTACGTCATCGCCCGGGCCATCTACGGCAACTCGTCGTTCTGGCAGTACGCCGCCATGGCCAATCCTCCGATCCACATCGTCGTGGAGCATGGACACGTGCGGCTGACGGGTGTCGTCGGCAGCAACGTCGAACGGATGCTGGCCCGCTCGCTGGCGTCGTCGTCCAGCGCGTTTTCGGTGAGGAGCGAACTGAAGACGGACGCGGAGATGCGGGAAGTGCTCGAGAAGCTGAAAACGGACTGACCCGGCCTGGAGGCCCGACTAGTCGAGCCGTTTCTCGAGGCGAATTTCGTCCCTGACCGCAATGCCGCCGAACCCCTTGTTGTCCGGCGGCGGGTTGAGGTCGGCGAGAGCGCCCACCACGACGTCGGAGATCACGTAACCGCGCCGCTGATAGAAGTACAACGACGGGAGGTTGTCATTGGTGGTCGAAAACACCATCTTCTGCAGCGACAGGCGCCGGGCCAGCAGTTCGGCTTCGGCTACGAGATAACCGCCAACACCCGAGCGTTGCCAGGCCGGGTCCGTTGCGAGCGCCGCAATCTGCAGCGCGTCGCCGCGCAAGCGGTACGCAAGGGCCCCGGCCAGTTCTCCCTGCATCTCGGCCACGAGCGCCGGCGCGTCGTCCAGGCGCATCATGTCGCCGAACGCCACGATCTGCGTCCGCCCGAAGTCCCGATGGAACAGATCGAGCACGGCACTGCGGTCGCCATCCGCCGCCTCGCGCACCAGCACCGGCGGCAATTCCAGCCGAGGCCGGCATTCACACACGACCTGGAGGCGCGAATCTTCCCAGTCCACGAACCGGCCGCACCGTGAACAGCGCAGCACGGCCGGCTTGGCCCCGAAGGCATGGCGGTTTGGCATGCGGGTAACTCTAGTGAACGACGCCGCAGGGTGCAACTGGGGACTGGGGCGTGGGGCGTGGGGCGTGGGACGTGGGGCGTGGGGCGTGGGACGTGGGGCGTGGGGC
>CAYJPV010000071.1:0-2597 GCA_964372095.1 uncultured Vicinamibacterales bacterium
AAGCCCCAAGCCCCAAGCCCCAAGCCCCTACCCCCTGGCCTCCAGCGCCAGTGCTTCCGCGGCCGCGCGAGGGTTGGCTGCGGCGACAATCGGGCGACCCACGACGATGAAGCTGGCACCGGCTGCGACGGCCTCGCCGGCACTCATGGTCCGCGCCTGGTCGTCCTTGGGCCTGGATCCGTCAGCGGCGGCGGGTCTGATCCCGGGGGTGACCAGCACGAAACCGGAGCCGCAGGCCGCGCGCACGCGGTGTATCTCCTGCGGCGACGCCACGACGCCGTCCAGTCCGGCCTGCTGGCTCAGCCGCGCGAGGGCTTCCACCTGATCGATGACCGGCCGGCCGACGCCGATCGTGCCGAGCGTGGTCTGGTCGAAACTGGTCAGCACGGTGATGGCGATCACGAGCGGCGGCGTGATGCCGGCTTTCGCCGCCGCGTCGTGGGCGGCGTCCCTGGCCGCGCGCATCATGGCCGCGCCGCCGCTGGCGTGCACGTCGAACAGCCACACGCCGAGCCGCGCCGCTTCCGCCGCCGCGCCCGCCACGGTGTTGGGAATGTCGTGGTACTTCAGGTCCAGGAATACCCGGTGGCCGCGCGCGGACAGCCGGGCCACGATGTCGGGCCCGGCCGCCGTGAACAGCTGGCTGCCGACCTTGACGGCGCCGACGACTCCGCGCAGTTCGTCGGCCAGTTCGATGGCGCGCGTGGCGTTGTCGACGTCGAGGGCCACGATGATGGGATTGGTGTCGGACATGTGTGCAGGTTCCGGAGATGATCCACGCGAACGGGACGCCGGTGTCGTTACCCGCGCGGGCGGGTGTCCAGCGTTCCCACCAGGTCCGCCACGCGGGTGATCCGGTGGCGATCCATGTAGTCGGAGAGTCCACTGACCAGCTTGGGCCAGATGAACGGGTCGGCGAAGTTGGCCGTGCCCACCTGCACCGCCGATGCGCCGGCGATCAGGAACTCGATGGCGTCGCGGGCGTCCGCGATCCCGCCCATGCCGATCACCGGGATTTGCACCAGGCGTGCGCACTCGTAGACCATGCGGACCGCGATCGGGCGGATGGCCGGCCCGCTCAGCCCGCCCATCACATTCGAGAGTTTCGGCCGCCGCGTCTCCACGTCGATGACCATGGCCAGAAACGTGTTGACCAGCGACACGGCGTCCGCCCCCGCGTCTTCGGCTGCCTTGGCGAACGATGAGACGCTGGTGACGTTCGGCGTGAGTTTCGGGATGATCGGCAGCGTCGTCGCCTTGCGGACGCCGCTCACGACGTCGAACGTGCTGTTCAGGTTGCAGCCGAACTGTATGCCGCCCTCCTTGATGTTCGGGCAGGAGATATTCAGCTCCAGGGCGGCCACCCCTTCCACGTCGGACAGGATTCGCGCCAGTTCCACGTACTCGTCCAGCGAGCTGCCGCAGATGTTGACGATGACCGTGGCGCCAAGACGGCGCAGTTCGGGCATCTTCTCGGCGATGAACGGGTGAACCCCGATGCCCTGCAGGCCGATGGCGTTCAGCATGCCGGACGGCGTCTCGACGATGCGCGGCGGCGGATGTCCCTCCCGCGGGTTCAGGTAGAGACCCTTGACGGCGATGCCACCCAGACCCGAGAGGTCGACAATCCCGGCGTACTCGACGCCGTACCCGAAGCAGCCGCTGGCCGCGATGAACGGGTTCCGGAGGTGGAGCGAGCCGATACGTACGCTGAGGTCCACGCTGACACCTACTCCCAGATGATGGCGTCGCCGCCGAACACCGGGCCGCTGACGCATGACCGCACGAAGTGCCCCTGGCTGGATCCGTCGCGCACCCGGACGACGCAACTGTAGCAGCCGCCCAGGCCACAGCCCATGATCTGCTCCGTGGACACCTGCGAGGGCCGTCCGTGCGCGGCGGCCAGACGCGCCACCGCCTTCAGCATCGGCTCGGGTCCGCAGGCGTACAGCGTGATGCGGCGATCGGGAGCCGCTGCGGCGAGATCCTGCTCGAGCGGGACGGTCACGCGACCGTGCGTGCCGCGGCTGCCGTCTTCGGTGGCCAGCACGAGACGGACCTTGCGCTGCGAGAACCAGTCGAGATAGAAGAGGTCGCGGTCCGTGCGCCCGCCGTAGTAGAGCACGGCGGGCGTTGCGGCAGCCTGCAGGGTTTCCGCCAGGACTGCAAACGGCGCCAGGCCCACACCGCCCGCGACCATCCACGCCTCTGCAGGCGCGGGGGGCAGCGTGAACCCCGATCCGAGCGGACCCAGGCAGCTGAAACGATCCCCGGACCGTGCGTGGTACAGACGCTCGGTGCCCGGACCGACGCGCTTGATCAGCAGGGTCAAGGCGTACGGAGTGCCGGTTCCATCGCGCAGGATCTCAAAGACCGAGAACGGACGCCTCAGCAGGGGATCCGTGCCTGCCGCCGTGCGCACCATGACGAACTGGCCGGGCAGCGCGACAGCCGCGATGGGTGGAGCGGCCAGCGCGAGCACGTTGTAGTCGGGAGACAACCTGGTGTTGCTCAGCACGGCGGCGTCGATATCGACCGGGACGGCCATGGGGGCAGTATACCAACAGGGGCAAGGGGCAAGGGGCAAGGGGCAGCGT
>CAYJPV010000072.1:0-2500 GCA_964372095.1 uncultured Vicinamibacterales bacterium
TTAACCGGACACTACTGGTCAGTAGTCAGTAGTCAGTAGTCAGTAGTCAGTAGTCAGTAGTCAGTAGTCAGGGTGGGGACCGATCGTCGAAAGCCGAAAGCCGAAAGCCGAAGGTCGATAGCCGATAGCCGATAGCCGATAGCCGATAGCCGATATAGCCGAAAGCCGATAGCCGAATGCCGAACGACGAAACCACGGCGCGTGCGGATGCGCGAGATCGGATGCAGCGCTGGTTGCTCGAAGCCGGCGAGGCGTGGACGCTGGCGTTCGACGCCTTGCGCAGCCAGAAACTGCGGTCGTCGCTGGCGATCGCCGGCGTCGTGATCGGCATCGTCACGGTGGTGCTGGTGGCAACGGTGCTGGTCGGCGTGCGCAACGGGATTGCCGGACTGTTCCGGGAACTGGGGACTGAGAACATCTTCGCGTTCCACCGGGATGGGGATCCCTACAATCCGTCCTCTGACAAGGACGCGCAGCGCAAGCCGCTCGACCCGGCGTTTGCCGCGTACATCGCCCGTCACGGCACGGCGGTGGCGGGCGCAGCCGCACAGATTATCGTGCCGCCCTTCGTCGACGGCCGTCCGATCGTGGCCCGCGCCGGTATCAACGAATCCGACACGGTGCTGGTCGAAGGGGCGTCCCCGGGCTTCTTCGAGATCACCGGTACCGAGTTCCGGGCCGGGCGTCCGTTTACCGATGTCGAGAACCGCTCTGGCGCGCGGGTGGTCGTGCTGGGCGCCAACGTGGCGAAGGCGCTGTTCGGCGCCGGCAGCGCGATCGGCAAGGCGATCACGCTGGCCGGCGACACCTACTATGTCGTGGGCGAAGCCGCGGAGCGCAAGGGGGGCTTCTTCGGCGAGAACCGCCAGGACAACGTGGTAGCGATTCCTGAGGGCACGGTCGCGCGGCGGTTTCCCGATGCGAAGCAGACCATCCTCTACGTTCGCGCGAAACCGAACCAGTTGAGCGCGGCGCGCAGCGAGACCGAGTTCCTCCTGCGGCGGCTCCGTCAGCTGCAGCCGGGTGCGCCCGACGACTTCAACACGTCCACCGCCGAGCAGATCATCTCGAGTTTCGACCAGATCAGCGCGCGTATCGGCCTGGCCACGTTCGCGCTGGCCGCCGTCAGCCTCATCATTGGCGGCATTGGCATCGCGAACGTGATGATCATCAGCGTGACCGAGCGGACACGCGAAATCGGTGTGCGCATCGCGATCGGGGCCAAGCGCCGCGACGTGTTGTGGCAGTTCCTGCTCGAGGCCGCCATGCTGTCGTTCGTCGGGGGGGCCGTGGGCGTGATGGTGTCGTGGGCGCTGGGATTCCTGCTGAGCCTGGCGGCGCCGGCGTTTCCGTCGGTTCCGCCGGCATGGGCCGTTTTCGGCGGCCTGCTGTCGGCCGTCACGACAGGCGTGATTGCCGGCTACCTGCCCGCGCGCCGCGCCGCCAGCCTCGATCCGGTTGAATCCCTGCGTTACGAGTAGGGGACCAGTCCCCTGGATTCGAGCTGCCTGGGATCAGACCTGCTGCATCCGGCCGGCCTTGCGGTCCCAGTACTCGACGCGCGTCAGGTCAATCCGGATCAGCGACAATTCGGGGTCCGCGGGCCCGCCGGCGAACCACGCCTGATAGGACGGCAGCCACATCTGTACCGCATGGGCCTCGTCCCGGACGATGGTGGCCCGGCCCGAAACCGAGACGAAACGATCTTCGGGGGCCGACACGTACGTCACGTTGACGTGCGCGTCCAACGCCACTTCCTGCGCCACGGTTGATGTCGTGCGCGTGAAGAACCAGAGCGCGCCATCATAGGCGCTGGCGCTGGCCACCATGGGGCGGCTGCGGAGCGTTCCGTCCGTCAGCCGCGTTGTGAACATGGCGAACGGGATGTCGTTGATGAGCCCGCGGAACTGCTGAACGTCGATGCTTGCCTGTCCCTGCATACCGTCCTCCACATTCACTGCGTGGGTCCTGCGCCGGGTGTGCCCGGGGTTCCACACGAAACGGCGCGGCGTACGGAGCCACGCGCGATGTTCAGTTCACCTTGTACAACGAACTCAATGCCCAGACACCCTCGTCGCGGATGCGGAACAACGCCATGGACGTTCTGAGGGGCGCCTGGGCCTGGCCGGCCGGGGGCACGGTGTCCCGCCACGTGAACTCAACCTCCGTGGACGAGCGGCCGATGCGGCGGATGGCGATGATCTCCACGAGCTGACGCCCGACCGGAGAGCCGGGGCGCGACGTGAAGTTGGGTGATGACCGCAGGCCCGCTTCGGCCTCGGTCACGGAGAGTTCGTCAATGTCGCCACCACCGCCACACGAGAGAGCCAGGGCGGCGATAACGATGACGACGGCGATGAGCGGGCGTGAGCGGGCTCGCAGCATGAGTGCTGACGATCATAAACGGTTCTGCCCGGCGCGGCTACTGGTGACCCTGCTCCGGCCGGTCGCGGGGGGGGGGGGGGGGGGGGGGGGGGGGGGGGGGGGGGGGGGGGGGGGG
>CAYJPV010000073.1:0-2442 GCA_964372095.1 uncultured Vicinamibacterales bacterium
CCCCCCCCCCCCACCCCCCCCCCCCCCCCCCCCACCCCCCCCTCCCCTCCCCCCCCCCCCCCCCCCACGACGACTCGTCGTGCGACAGCGCGGACCAGGCCAGCGCGCCGACGTACCCGCAGCGCCTGGCCGTGGCGACGATGTCCGATGGAGTCAGGCGGGATCCCCGCGTCGGATACTCTCCCAGCAGGAGCGGCGCGTCCAGGCGCCAGTCTGCGACCGCTGTGTCAAGCGGCGCCAGACTGCTGTGGCGGTCGTACCAATGGACCTGGTACAGGTCGAGGGCGAGATCGCGCACCAACTCGAACCCGCAGGCTGACGCCAGCCCCACCGTGACGGGAACGGCCGTGGCCTCGTGAATGGCAGCCACGGCGTCTTCCAGGAAGTGGCGCATGGCACGCCGGGATACGGCGCCTGTGGCGGTCCCGCCACCGAAGCCGCGCGTGACCCACTCAGGCTCATTGATCACGTCCCACGCGGCGACGGGAGCGTCTGAGCCCAGGTGCGCTACGAGGGGGGCCAGCACACGTTCGATGAGGCGTGTCCGGAACGCCCCGCGGGCGAGCCATCGCCGTCGCCCGCCCGCCTGGACGCCGGCAGCGATGCGAGGCGATGCGCAGAGCAGGTAATCGACGAGCACGAAGATCGCTTCGAGACCGTGGCGCGCCAGCGCGTCGGCTGCGGCATCGAGATCGTATCTCGCCCGGTCGTCCAGTCCCACCGGACCGCCGTCCCCGTCCGTCCTGATGCCCGAGCGGCCATCACACAGGAGGAACCACCGGATGATCCGGTGGCCGGCGGCGGCGATCCTGGCGAGGTGCTCGTCCAGGATCGCACGGGTGGCGGGAGCCGCGACCCCGCCGTCGGGGCGCCACCGACTGGCGCCGATGTCGCAGCCGTAGTGTAGCCACGGTAGATTCACCCCGCTGACGAACGGCACGCCAGGGCAGAAGGCCCGGCGGTCGGCCGGCAGCGCCGTGGCGGGACGGGCCGGCGCGCACACGAGGCGTTCGTACCACGCCGTCAGCCGGTCACCCATGGAACGACGTGCCGACGGTGCTGCCAAGGCCGTCAGAGCTTCCGGTCGTCCATCAGCCGGAGAGCGATGGCAAACGCCAGCAATCCCATCGCACCGCGCCAGTAACCATAGGGTTCGAGCAGGTACACGGTCTTCATGAACGCCAGATAGGTGCCCATGACGAACGCCAAAGCGGCCAGCACAATGAGCGTCCAGCACACATTCTTCATTGGATCCTCCAGCGGGACATGGGGCACGGGACGTGGGGCATGGGACACGGGGCAAGCCCCGAGCCCCGCCTGCCCGCCGTAGCCCGACAGGCGAAGGCGGGAGCCCCAGGCCCCAGGCCCCAAGCCTCAAGCCACTGCATGATACTCTGCTTGCGTGACAGGGTACGTCTACCGCATCGATCGGTTCCAGCGGCACGACGGGCCGGGGATTCGCACCACGGTCGTGTTGAAGGGGTGCCCCCTTCGCTGCAGCTGGTGTGACAGCCCGGAAACCTGGAGTCGCGATCCGGAGCTGATCTACCGTCCCGACGCGTGTATCCAGTGCCTGTCGTGCGTCGATGACTGCGGGGCGCACGCCATCAGCCATCGCGACGGCCTGCCGGTCGTCGACATCCACGCCTGCCGCTGGTGCGGCGACTGCGCGGACCATTGCCCCACGGAGGCCCGGACGCAGGCAGGCTCCGTGATGACCGAGTCACGCGTCCTCGAGGCGGTTGAACTGGATGCGGAAACCTGTCGCGCATCGGGGGGCGGGGTCACGTTCTCGGGGGGCGAGCCCCTCACGCAGCCGGAATTTCTGATACGACTGCTCGACGCGTGCCGGGAACGGGAGATTCACACCGCCATCGACACGAGCGGGTACGCGCCGTCCGAGATCGTGGCGCAGGTGGCCGACAGGGCCGACCTCATCCTCTACGACCTGAAGCACGTCGACCACGCGGTACACCGGGAGATGACGGGCTACTCGAACAGACTCCCGCTCGACAATCTCGCCGCCCTGGCGGGGCGTCACACGCCGGTTGTGGTACGCATGCCGCTCCTTCCTGGCCTCAACGATGACGACGGACACCTCGCCCGGGTGGCCGCGTATGTGGCATCGCTCGGGCTGGGGCGGATCGACGTGATTCCCTACCGCAGGCCTGTTCTGGATCCGCTGCTCGCCATCAGCCGGCCCGTGACCGGGCAACCGGGCGCGCCGCCGACCGGCACGGCGGTTGCCCGCGCGGTCCACATTCTCTCGCGGGCTGGGCTCGACGTCGCGGTCTGCGCGCGGGGGCAGGAGTCAGGAGTCAGGAGTCAGGAGTCAGTAGTTAGTAGTTAGTAGTCAGTAGGAGCAAGAAGCAAGAAGCCCCTAGCCCCTAGCCCCTAGCCTCTAGCCCCTAGCCTCTAGCCCCTAGCCTCTAGCCTCTAGCC
>CAYJPV010000074.1:0-1871 GCA_964372095.1 uncultured Vicinamibacterales bacterium
CTGATTTCATGAAAGAGTGGTTCTCCCGGAGAATGCGTCGTTGAACGGCGTATCCGAGGACGGACCGCCAAAACATTACTCACATGGAGAACCACCCATGCTGTACGTTGGAATTGACCTGCACAAGAAGAGTCTAACCGTCTGTGTCCGCAGCGAGCAAGGGGACATTGTCCTGCGAAGGCAGGTTTCCACCAACTGGCTGGAAGTCGACCGGTTTCTCACCCTCGTCCGAGAGCGTTCCGCCCCCGAGGGGGGCTACATTGCGGTGCTGGAAGTCTGCGGATTCCACGATTGGTTGGTGAAGCGTTTGGACCAGGCCGGCTGTTCACGAACGTGCGTGATCGCCGCCTCGCCCCCGTCCCGCAACAAGACCGACCGCCGCGATGCGGCCAAGCTCAGCGAGCTGCTGTGGATCAATCGTCACCGACTCGTCGCCGGCACGCGGCTCAACGACATGCGGCTGGTCTATCAGCCAACGCCGGCCGAGGAGCACGCTCGCCAACTCACTCACTTGCGGTGGCGACTCGGCCGAGATCGCACGCGTATCGCCAATCAGATCAGCCACGTCATTCTGCGCCACAACCTTGCCCAGGAGTGCCCGACCAAGGGACTCTTCACCGGTCGATCCCTGGACTGGATGGACCAGCTGTCATTGCAGCCCATCGATCGACTCGAACTGGACACTCTCCTGGAGCACTATCGCGCTTACAGCCGCCAGATCAAAAAACTCGATCAACTCATCGTCCAGGCCGCCGACCAGAACTCGGAGCTCGTCGTGATCCGCACCCTGCCCAGGCTGGGCAAATACACCGCTTTGGCATTGTGGGCCCACATCGGTCCGATCGCCCGGTTCCCTTCGCCCAAGAGCATGGCCAACTACTTCGGCATCACCCCCGGTTGCCGCAACAGCGGCGAGAACTCGCGACCCGGCAGCATCACCAAGGCCGGCCATCCGCTCGTCCGATTCCTGCTCGCCCAGTTCGTCGTTCACGCCTTGCGGGCAGACCCCGGCCTTCGCGAATGGTACCGCAAGATAAAACGACGCCGCGGAAGCAAGATCGCCCGCGTGGCCGTCATGCGCCGACTGTGCGAGGCTCTCTGGCACATGTTAACCCGACAGGAAGCGTATCGGCCGATGGCGGCCTGACACGAGGAGCGTCACCAACAGCAAGGACCGCCTTGCCCCGAACGCCCAGACCCTGGCCTGTCGAACCGGGCCGTCAAGTTCGATTCCCGGCCCCCGAGTACAGGACCCCCGGGAATCGAACCCAGCGGCGAGTACGCCGTTGACTGCCCGGCCACGACAGGCCCCAAAACAGGCGTCGGGGACAAGGCCCCCAAAACGGTACTTGACAAAGGAGCATGGCAAGGCCTGCAGCAAGCAGGTTCCAGAGGCCAGAACAGACAACGACGTGAACACGGCGGATCTTCAGCTTCGCGCTTCAGATCACGCCCCTCGAGTCCGGTGAACACGTGGGGACGCGTCGATTCCACCTGCCCACGCAGGTACAGAACGTCTCGCTGATTGGTTGTCACCAGGCTCGGGGATTGGCCGCACTCAAGCATCCGTGGGGAAGCAATGCTTCCCGCTCGCCGCCAACTGCGGCGAGGGCAACACGAAGGTATGTGTAGGGTGCTCACGGCGACCGGCTCGCCCGGCGGAAAAGAACGTGAGCATAAACCCGCAGCCGGCCTCAAACCCACGTCAATGGAACTCGGCCCAACTGGCACAACCTCAGGACCAAGCCGGCCGAACCCCATGCTCAACGCTTCAACGAACCTCCACGACAGCGGACCCAGACCCCGTACGCCCTCAGCCCCCAAAAAAATGCCCAATTACCCCTTGACTCCCTACGGCTCTTTCAGGTACG
>CAYJPV010000075.1:0-1796 GCA_964372095.1 uncultured Vicinamibacterales bacterium
CGCCCCACCTGTCCGCCGCAGCCCCGATGGGCGGAGGCGGAAGCCCCTTGCCCCTTGTCCCTTGCCCCTTGTCCCTTGTCCCTAGTACCCTCTGGCAGCCATGTTGTCGCTGTTCCGCTTCCGTCGTTCGAGGGGCCCGGTGGATCTTGCGCTGGGGATGCTGGGCGTCAGGCTGGGTGAACGCCTGCTGCAGGTGGGCCTTGGCGACCCGGCGCTCTTCGCCGCCGCGGCGGGCAAGGTGGGGCTGACCGGCCAGGCCACCGCGATCGTGTCGGAGCCGTCGGATGCTGCCGTCCTGGACGCCGCCGCCGTTCAGGAAGGGGTGCTCGTCGAGGTCGCCGTGGCGCCGGCCGGTTCGTGGCCCGTGTCTCCGGAGACGTTCGACATCGCCGTTATCGACGGGAACGCCCTGCTGGCTGCCGATCCGTCCGCGCAGGCGGCCCTGTGTGCCGATGTCCTGCGGGCCGTGCGCGGCGGAGGGCGGGTGCTGGCGATCGCCCGCCGTCCGCGAGGGTGGGCGGGGCGCCTCGGTTTCGAGACCGGCAAGACCGGCGATGGCGTGGCGCGGCACCTGACCGCAGTTCTGGAACGCGCGGGTTTCGGCCCCGTGCGGTTCCTGGCCGATCGTGAAGGCCAGACGTTCGTCGAAGCCTTCCGGCCACGTACGGAAGCCCGTGATATAGTGCCATCGTGAAACAACCTGTCGAAATAGCCCCGGCCCAGGGCAAACTGGGCATTCTCCTCGTCGGTCTCGGTGCCGTCGCCACCACCTTCATTGCCGGCGTCATCGCGGTTCGCAAAGGCATCGCGAAACCGATCGGATCGATGACCCAGATGGGAACGATTCGTCTCGGTAAGCGCACCGACGGTCTGTCCCCGCTCGTCAAGGATTTCGTGCCCCTGGCCGACCTGAACGACATCGTGTTCGGTGGCTGGGACATCTTCGAAGACAACGTCTACGAATCGGCCAAGAACGCCGGCGTGCTCGACGACCGGCTGCTCGAGCAGATCCGCCCGGAGCTCGAGGCCATCAAGCCCTGGACGGCCGTCTTCGATCGGCAGTACGTCAAGCGCCTGGACGGTCCGAACGTCAAGAAGGGCAAGAACAAGCGCGACCTCGCGGAGCAGGTCATCCAGGACATCCGCACCTTCAAGCAGGACCACAAACTGGATCGCCTTGTGATGATCTGGTGCGGCAGCACCGAGATCTTCATGACCGAAGCGCCGGCTCACGAGTCCATCGAGTCGTTCGAGCGGGCGCTGGAAGCCAGCGACAGGGCGATTCCGTCGTCGATGGTCTATGCGTACGCGGCCCTGAAAGAAGGCATCCCGTACGCAAACGGCGCGCCGAACCTGACGGCCGACGTGCCGGCGCTGATGAAGCTGGCGCAGCAGAACCAGGTGCCGATCTGCGGCAAGGACTTCAAGACCGGGCAGACGCTCATCAAGACCGTCATCGCACCCGGACTCAAGGCCCGCCTGCTCGGCGTCGAGGGGTGGTACTCGACCAACATCCTCGGCAACCGCGACGGCGAGGTGCTCGACGATCCCGAGTCGTTCAAGACGAAGGAAGAGAGCAAGAAGTCGGTCCTCGACTACATCCTGCAGCCGGACCTGTACCCGGACCTGTACAAGGACCTGTGCCACGTCGTCCGGATCAACTACTATCCGCCGCGCGGTGACAACAAGGAAGGTTGGGACAACATCGATCTCGTGGGCTGGCTCGGCTACAAGATGCAGCTCAAGATCAACTTCCTGTGCCGCGACAGCATCCTGGCTGCGCCCATCGTGCTCGA
>CAYJPV010000076.1:0-1507 GCA_964372095.1 uncultured Vicinamibacterales bacterium
CCTCTAGCCTCTAGCCTCTAGCCTCTAGCCTCTAGCCTCTAGCCTCTAGCCTCTACTCGTGCTCCTCCACCCTCGCCCCGGGCACCATGGTGCGCATCTCGAAGATGGCGATCATGGGCAGGAACCTGATGAACAGGAGCAACAGGGTCATGAACAAACCGATCGTGCCGATGTAGGTCGCCCAGTCCCAGATCGTCGGGGAGTACATGCCCCATGACGACGGCAGGAAGTCCCGGTGCAGGCTCGTGACGATGATGACGAACCGTTCGAGCCACATCCCCACGTTGATCACGATCGACAGCAGCCACAGGGCCACGACGTTCGCCCGGATCTTCGACGACCACAACAACTGCGGAATCGCCACGTTCGTGAGAATGAGGCCCCAGTAGGACCACCAGTACGGGCCGGTCATCCGGTTCCACATCAGGTACCGCTCGAAGTGGTTGGCGCTGTACCAGGCGATGAACGCTTCCATCGCGTATCCGTAGGCCACGATGAGGCCCGTCGCCAGCATGACCTTGGACATCACGTCGAGGTGCTTGGCCGTGATGAAATCCTGCAGCCCGTACACAGCCCGCAGCGGAATGGCGAGCGTCAGCACCATCGCGAAGCCCGAGTAGATGGCGCCTGCGACGAAGTACGGCGGGAAGACCGTCGTGTGCCAGCCCGGAATCAGCGACACGGCGAAGTCGAAACTCACGACCGTGTGCACGGACACCACGAGCGGCGTGGCCAGGCCGGCGAGCAGCAGGTAGGCCGTCTCGTACCGGTGCCAGTGCATGGCCGAGCCGCGCCAGCCCAGAGCGAAGATGCCGTACACCACACGCCCGATCTTGGACGTCGTCCGATCGCGCAGCGTGGCCAGGTCGGGAATCAACCCGACGTACCAGAAGAGCAGCGAGACCGTGGCGTAGGTCGAGACCGCAAACACGTCCCAGATGAGGGGGCTGCGGAACTGAGGCCACATCGACATCGTGTTGGGGATGGGCATCAGCCAGTACGCCAGCCACGGCCGGCCGACGTGGATGAGCGGGAACATGCCCGCGCACGCCACGGCGAACAACGTCATCGCTTCCGCGAACCGGTTGATCGACGTCCGCCACTGCTGACGCAGCAGCAGCAGGATGGCCGAAATCAGGGTGCCCGCGTGGCCGATGCCGATCCACCACACGAAGTTCGTGATGTCGAAGGCCCAGCCGACGGGCGAGTTGTTGCCCCAGATCCCGACGCCCGTGGTGAACAGGTAGCCGACCGCGACGAGGAGCAGCGACGCCAGCGCGGCGCTCGCGGCCAGCGCCAGCACCCACCCGGTCGAGGTCTTCTGCGTCAGGACGATCGAACTGATCTTGTCAGTGATCGTCGCGAACGTGTGCCCCGGCGCCAGGTACTTCGTCTGGTGGCCATGCGCGTCACTTGCGTGCGTCGTCATCGGTTCGGACATACGTAGCTGCCAGTCAGTAGTCAGTAGTCAGTAGTCAGTAGTCAGTAGGCAGTAGGCAGTAGGCAG
>CAYJPV010000077.1:0-1476 GCA_964372095.1 uncultured Vicinamibacterales bacterium
GCCGGGGCCCGTCCGCCTCGGGCGGTCATGTTTTCCTGTCTTGCCATCGCGTAAAATCGGGGAGCGTTGAATGCCAGAGACGTGGGTCAACGGTGTTCGCACGGCCAAGTTCGAAGACGAACGTTCGAAGATGGACTCAGGATTCATCGGACTGCAGGTGCATGGGATCGCGCACGGCACAGGTCCGTACCAGGTGCGCTGGAAGAACATCAAGATTAAAGACCTCAGCAAGAAGTAAACACTACCTCGAGACTCTGTAACTAAGGAACTTTGCCCCATGGATCGCCGGACGTTTCTTCAACTCACTGCGGGCGGCCTGGCGTGGGCCGCCACGCGTTCACAGGTTGCCGCTGCTCGCTGGGACCAGCCGGCCAAACGGGTCGGACTGATCGGCAGCGGTTGGTATGGCAAGTGTGATCTGTTGCGACTGATCCAGGTGACACCGATCGAAGTGGTGTCGTTGTGTGACGTCGATAAGAAGATGCTGGCCGGTGCGGCCGAAATCGTCGCCACTCGGCAGGCCTCCAAGAAACAGCCTCGCACCTATACCGACTATCGGCAGATGCTGGCCGAAAAAGACCTGGACATCGTGCTGGTGGCGACGCCCGACCATTGGCATGCGCTGCCGATGATCGCCGCCGTCGAGGCGGGGGCGGATGTCTATGTGCAAAAGCCCATCAGTGTCGATGTGGTGGAGGGACAGGCGATGGTGGCCGCCGCGCGGCGTCATCAGCGGGTGGTGCAAGTCGGCACGCAACGCCGCGGCACGCCGCATTTGATCGAAGCGCGGGAACGAGTTGTGCAGTCCGGAAAGCTCGGAAAGGTCGGGCTGGTGGAGATTTTCTGCTATTACCACATGCGGTCCCGCGACGCGTCGCCCGATGTGGCTCCGCCCGACTATCTGGACTGGGAAATGTGGACTGGTCCCGCACCGCTGCGAGGCTTCAACCGAGTGGCGCATCCGCGCGGCTGGCGCTCGTTCATGGAGTACAGCAACGGAATCGTGGGGGATATGTGCATTCACATGTTCGACATGGTGCGCTGGTTGCTCGATTTGGGGTGGCCCCAGTCGATCTCGTCGACAGGCGGGATCTGGATGGACAAAAAGAGCCGGGCCAACATCTCGGACACGCAGACGGCCACGTTTGCCTACGACGAATTACAGATCAACTGGCAGCATCGCACCTGGGGCACGCCGCCGAATCCCGATGACCAGTGGGGTGCGATTCTGTATGGCGAAAAAGGGACGCTGAAGGCCAACGTCATGCGGTACGAGTTCACCGGACACGATGGCGAAAAAATCAGCGGCCAGTGGGTGGACGAACGGGACAAGTACCCGGAAGATGCGACGGAAAAAGACCTGGAAGTCCACGTGGCCTCCGGAATTCGCGGCCACATGCGCGATCTGCTCGAATGTATCGAGAACCGAGCCAAGCCCGTGGCGGACAACGAACAGGGACATAACTCGTCCGCCAC
>CAYJPV010000078.1:0-1475 GCA_964372095.1 uncultured Vicinamibacterales bacterium
ACTGAAGTCCCGGGCCTACCGGGCTGCTTGCCACTGCGCGCGAATTGATTCACAGTGGCCATGAACTGCGCTCACCCCGAACCATGAAAATCGGTGTATCGTGGCCGCGCGGACGGTCCGGAGACGTCGTCAAGAGACTGGTACCTTCGAGTCCGGTCACAGTGTGACGCGGGAGCTTGAGGAACCCCGAATTGTTGCTTCGAGCACGCCGAGCAGACTCTGCCAACCCGAGCTCCTCCGGACCGCCCCGAGGAGACGCCATGAACGAGATCTTGGAACGGTGCGCGGGGCTCGATGTCCATCAGGCGACGGTCGTGGCCACGGTGCGGACACCGGGTGATGGCGGCGCTCGCACGGTGACGACCCAGACATTTGCGACGACCACCACCGACTTGTTGGTGCTGCGAGAATGGCTGCAGGCGTGCGGGGTGACGCAGGTGGCGCTCGAAAGCACAGGCGTCTACTGGAAGCCGGTGTACTACGTCTTGGAGGACGCCTTCACGTTGCTGCTGATCAACATGCAGCACTTGAAGCATGTGCCCGGCCGGAAGTCGGACGTGCGCGACAGCGAATGGATCGCCCACCTGCTCGAATGCGGCCTGCTTCGAGCCAGCCTGGTGCCGCCGCAACCCATGCGCGACCTGCGGGATCTGACGCGCTATCGGAAGAAGCAGATTCGGGACCGCGGGACGGAAGTCAACCGGCTGCACCGCATCCTGGAGGACGCCAACCTCAAGCTCTCGACCGTGGTGACCGACGTCATGGGCGTGTCGGGACGCGCGATGCTGACGGCGTTGTTGGAGGGCACGACCGACCCGGCGCTCCTGGCCGAGTTGGCGCGGGGCCGGTTGCGCCAGAAACTGCCGGCCCTGCGGGAAGCGCTGCGCGGGCGCTTTCGCGCACACCACGCCTTCTTGGTCACGCAGGTGCTCAGCAAGATCGACTTCTTGGAGCAGCTGATCGAGACGCTCACCCAGCAGATCGACGAGTTGCTGGCCCCTTTCGAATCCACCCTGGAACGGCTGGACACCATTCCGGGGGTTAATCGCATCGGCGCCACCACGATCCTCGCCGAAACGACGGGCGACATGCGCCACTTCCCCACGGCCCGGCACCTGTGCAGCTGGGGCGGCCTGTGTCCGGGGCAGAACGAGAGTGCCGGCAAGCGGCGGTCTGGCAAGACCCGGAACGGCAGCCGGTTCCTCAGGACCGGCCTCGTGGAGAGCGCGTTGGCTGCGAGCCGCGCCAACGGCACCGCGCTCCAAGCCCGTTACTACCGGGTCAAACGTCACCGCGGTCACAAGAAAGCGGTGGTGGCCGTCGGGCATCAAATCCTGGAGATCGCGTACTACATCATGCGCGACGGCGTCACGTACCACGAACTCGGTGCCGACTACTTCGACCGTCGGCATCGCGAGCGCGTGACCCGTCGCCACGTTCGTCAACTTGAGGCCCTCGGCTACCGGGTCACCATC
>CAYJPV010000079.1:0-1319 GCA_964372095.1 uncultured Vicinamibacterales bacterium
CAGTAGTGTCCGGTTAAAAGTCTAACAGGCTCAATTGGTTATGGGTGTCGTCGGTTCGATTCGTAGCGTCGGCAAGCAGAAAGGCCTGCTCTATGGGCATTTTCTCGAAGAGCGAGACGCTCAAGATCTGGAGAATCGTGTACGGATTCAGGTGCAACCGGAGTCGTTGACGGGCAATCGCCACCAGCAGGTAACTGCAGACCGCCGTCCACACCTGCGTCTTGACCGCGTTCTGCGAGGTGCCGTAGAACGCCTTGATGCGCAGGTGTTGTTTGATCCACTTGAAGAACAATTCGACCTGCCAGCGACAGCGGTACAACTCGGTGATCACGGCGGCCGGCTGCGAAAAGTTGTTGGTCAAGAACACCAGGCGCTTGCCGGTCTGCGGATCCCGATACCGGATCCGCCGCAGGTCGGCGGGGTACCCGCGCGACGAGTAGAACCAGACGAGGCGGATCGTCTGGTCGCATTGGACCCCGGTCTGCTTGTCGACCGCGAGGGACGACACGCGGTCGAAGCGGAAGTTCTTGCGGGCGCGTGTCAGAAAGAAGGCGCCGGCCTGCGTCCAGCGGTACAGGCGTTCGAAGTCCAGATACCCGCGGTCCATGACGTAGAAGGCGCCCGCCTCCGGCAGCAGATCGTCGAGGACGTTCACATCGTGGAGGCGGGCCGGCGTAATGCGGATAAACGTGGGGATGTTGCCGCGGAGGTCCAGCAACGTATGCAGCTTCATCGCGTGCTGCGTGCGCTTGTAGCGGGCCCACGGGAACAGGGCCATGCACAGGTCGATCGTCGTGGAGTCGAACGCATAGACCGTATGCGCCAGATCGACGCCGAAGGCCTCGCCCGCATACAGGCTCCGCGCCTCGCGAATGAGGACCTGCGCGAAGTCCGCGTAGATCCGCCAATCGCGGGCTTCGTTGGCATCGGCCAGCGTGCTGCGCGACACCGTGCCCCGGATGCCCATGTGATACAAGCGGCCGTCCACCGCGCGCAGACACGCGACGATGTCCCGCAAACTCTCGCGACACGTCAGCTGGGCGAAGATCAGACAGAGCAGTTGGTCCCAACACGAGAAGCTCCGGACGCGATGATCGCCGTTGTACCGCGCCACGCACTTCTGAAACTCGTAGCGCGACAGGAACCGAATCAACTGAGCGAAGAGGGAACGACCGGTATGCATCCAGCTGCCTTTCTCTTGGAACAGCTGAACCGAACACCGGCCGCGACTTCAAATCGAAAAATCCGAAACTCGGATCTAACCCCCGTGCAAACAACGACTTGCTGTCTCAGGCGACAGCGTTAACCGGACACTACTG
>CAYJPV010000080.1:0-1219 GCA_964372095.1 uncultured Vicinamibacterales bacterium
GTGACCGCCGTCTTCGCCGACGACGCGGTCGACGCGGAGGTGCTCGGCGCCTCCACCCGCAAGGCGGCCGGCAAGCGCTTCCTGGACGTCGAGGTCCGCACGGACGAGACGCTCGACGTGAAGATCGAGCTGATCCGCCGGGGCCGCGTCCTCCAGGTGAAGTGGGTCACGTTCCGCATCGGGATGCGGAACGTGACGATGCGGATCCGCTACGACATCGCCGGCGGGAAGGCCCGCGTGCGCGTCACCCTCACCGACGCCGCCGCCAACGTCGAGCGGTGGGGCCAGCCCGTGCGCGTCCCGCGGCCCGCCTGACAGTCCCGCCCGCCGGGCGGGTCAGGACCCGCCCCTACCCGGCGACGGCCTCGAGGACGCTCTCCGGAATGTCGAAGTTCGCGTACACGCCCTGGACGTCGTCGTTGTCCTCGAGCGCGTCCATCAGGCGCACGAGCTTGCGGGCTGCCGCCTCGTCCGCAACCTCGACGGTCGTCTTCGGCACCATTGTCAGCGTCGCCGAGTCGAACGCGATCCCGGCCGCATCGAGCGCCGAACGAACAGCGGCGAGATCCTCCGCGGCGGTCGTCACCTGGAATGCCGAGCCGTCGGGGACGACGTCCTCCGCGCCGGCGTCGGCCGCCGCAAGCGTCAGGTCGTCCTCGTCCGTGCGATCCGCGTCGACGATGATCACGCCCTTGCGCTCGAACAGCCACGCGACCGCGCCGGACGTGCCGAGGTTACCGTCGTTCTTCGCGAAGATGTGCCGCACGTCCGAGGCGGTACGGTTGCGGTTGTCGGTGAGCGCCTCCACGAGCACCGCCACCCCGGCCGGGCCGTAGCCCTCGTACGTCACGTGCTCGAAGGCCTCCCCGCCCTCCCCGGCACCGGCGCCGCGGGCGATCGCGCGCTCGATGTTGTCCTTCGGCATGGAGGCCTCTCGGGCCTTCTCGATCGCGTTCGCAAGCGCCAGGTTGCCGTCAGGGTCCGGACCCCCCTCCTTCGCGGCGACGATGAGCGCGCGCGCGAGCTTCGAGAACAGCTGCCCGCGCTTCGCGTCGGCCGCACCCTTCTTGTGCTTGATGCTCGACCACTTGCTATGCCCCGACATGGGCGACTCCCTCCTCTCTCACGGGCGAAATCGTAGCCGGGGCGGCCGCGCTGCCCTAGGCCGAGCCGGGCGGCGGCTCGCCGTCGAAGTACCCGGTCTCCTCGGTGCGGAAGA
>CAYJPV010000081.1:0-1147 GCA_964372095.1 uncultured Vicinamibacterales bacterium
TTTTGTGTTGCCTCGCAATCGCACAGCGGCGGGCGATGGCCCGCCATTCTGCCCCTCGCGATTTGGAGGGTCCCCAGGCCCGCTTCTCGCCAAAGTGAGGCGTGCCGGTGCGTGCATCGTGGCGCGCGGGTGCGCAGAATGCGGAAATCCCCCGTAAAGACGGGCACATTTGTGCGGTTTGCGGCAGGGGCACGCGCCTTGCTCTAAAGGGAGACGAACGCGTTATGACGACGCGGGGTCAACCTGGAAACGGTCACAAGGCAGTGCTGGAGGGCAGAACAATGACGAAGAACCTGAAGAACGAACGTGGGTTGTCGCTGGTGGAAGTGACGATCATGCTGCTGGTGCTCATGCTGTTGACGGGCGTGCTCGCACCGTCGATCTTCGACTTCGTGAACGACGCGAAGTGGGTGAAGGTCAAGGAAGACTGCGAAGCGATCGGCCTGTCGGTGGCGCGGCTGACCCGCGACGTGGGGCCCTGCCTGAAGTTCAACGGCGCGCAGAAGTGCACGAAAGAGAATCGGGTGGACGTGCTCTACAGCGACGGCCCGGACGTGACGGAAGACGACATGGACGGGGACGCGACGTGGATGTTCGACAGCGCGGACAACGTGGCGATGCACTTGAACTGGTGGAAAGACGACTACCGCGGCGACCGGATGGAAGACCAGTTCGTGACCAACGGGCCGATGTACGGGACGCCGGCGTCGCTGAACACCTTCACGACGGTGGGCCCGCAGTTCGGCCTCGGCTGGCGCGGTGCGTATCTGGCCTCGCCGATCGGTCCGGACCCGTGGGGCAGCCGCTACCTGGTGAACGCGGTGTTCCTGTCGGTGGCCACCGATGCCCACCCCGGGACGCTGGAAGGCAAGCGGAGCGGCGGCTGGTCGCGTGACACGTTCTGCATCTCGGCCGGGCCCAACGCGCGCTACGAGACGGCGTTCGGCGGCAACGGCATGGGCGGCGTGGACCGCGCCGGCGACGACTTCATCTACATCATCTCCGGCGACACGCGCTGACACCCGACGGGGTCGCGCCTGACCAGCGCGACCCGCACTGCCTCTCCCAGGGGGGCCCGGTGCGAGCAGGCGGTCACCCGCGACCGCCTGCTCGTCCCGCTTCACCACCCCGGAGACGGCCGCCGACG